>NZ_CP005286.1:0-1340656 GCF_000819445.1 Corynebacterium humireducens NBRC 106098 = DSM 45392 | reverse complement strand
GCCAGCAGCAGCGCCTCTCCCTGGCGCTGGCCATCATCGGCCGCCCCGAGCTCGTCTTCCTCGACGAACCGACCGCTGGCCTCGACGCCCAGTCACGCCTCGCCGTCTGGGAACTCATCGAGGCCCTGCGTGCCGACGGTGTGACGGTCATCCTCACCACCCACCTCATGGATGAGGCGGAGGCGCTGGCCGACAGGATCGTCATCATCGACAAGGGCAGGGTCGTCGCCCAGGGCACGCCCGCCGAACTCACCGCCGGCGGCACCGGGTCACGGGTGAGCTTCGAGACCGACAGCGCCCTCGACCTCCCGCGTGCCGACGCCCGCCTCACCCAACTCTGCCCCGACACCCCGGGCATCCAGTCGATCCGCCCGCTCAACTACGCGGTCCCCGCGACGGCCACCCCGGAGCTCATCTCCGCGCTGGCCACCGCCGCCGCCGAACAGGACGTGCTCGTCCGCCGACTGGACGTCGACCACCGCAACCTGGAGGCCGTCTTCCTCGAGATCACCGGCCGGAGCCTGAGGAGCTGACATGACACAGACCCGTTTCGAACCCGGAACCTTCCGCCCCGCACCCCGCCGTGCCTCCCCCGCTAAGATGATCGCCGCCCAGGGCCGCATGGAGACGATCCTCTTCCTGCGCCACGGCGAGCAGCAGCTGCTCAGCGTCATCATCCCGCTGGTCGCGCTCATCCTCACCGCGCGCCTGCCGATGCTCAACGACGAGACCAGCCTCAACGAGATCCTGCCGATGGTGCTGGCCATCGCCACGTCGAGCTCCGGCTTCACCGGGCAGGCGATCGCGGTGGCCTTCGACCGTCGGTACGGGGCGTTGAAACGCACGGGAGCATCCGGGGTGCCGACCTCGACGATCATCCTCGGCAAGATCATCGCCGTCGCGGCCATGGCCGGCCTGCAGATCGTCCTGCTCAGCTCGGTGGCGCTGCTGCTCGGCTGGCGCCCCTCCCCCGGCGGCGTCCTGCTGGGACTGGTGATCCTCTTCTTCGGCATCGCCACGTTCACCGCCATGGGCATGCTCATGGGCGGCACCATGACCTCGGAGATGGTCCTGGCCCTGGCCAACCTCATCTGGTTCCTGCTGGTCGGCGCGGTCGGCTGGGTGATGTTCACCCAGAACCTCGACGCCGCCGGCTGGTACAACGCGATCCCCTCCGTGGCCCTCGCCTCCGCCCTGGCCCTCGCCTTCGACGGCGTGTTCCCCTGGATGCAGATGCTCATCCTCTCCGCCTGGGCCCTCCTCGCGACGGCGCTCGCGGTCAAATGGTTCCGCTTCGAGGCCTGATCAAGCACCCGACACACCCCACACCCGACACCAAGCGACAAAGATAGGATGGGCGACGTGACTGACACCGCCACCCCTGCGAACGCCACTGACCATTCACCAGCTACCCGGGGCCCCTCGGTGCGTCTCCAGCGCATCCTGGCCATGATCCTGCTCATCGCGCAGGGCGGCATCACCGTCACCGGGTCGATCGTCCGCGTGACCGGCTCCGGCCTCGGCTGCGACACCTGGCCCAACTGCCACGAGGGTTCCCTCGTCCCCGTCGCCGGCGCCGCCCCGGCACTCCACCAGGCCATTGAGTTCGGCAACCGTCTGCTCGCCTGGGTGCTGGCCGCCATCGCCCTGGCCGTGTTCATCGCCGTGTGGCGGGCGCGCCGTCGCCGGGAGATCATCGTCTACGCCCTGCTCTCCGGCATCGGCATCATCACCCAGGCCGTCATCGGCGGCATCTCCGTCCACCTGGACCTGAAGTGGTGGGCGGTGGCCATCCACTTCCTGCCGTCGATGGTCCTGGTGTGGATCGCCGCACTCCTCTACATGCGTCTGGCCGAGCCGGATCACCTGCCGCAGGTGCGTGTCTTCGCTCCGAGCATCCGCCTGCTCACCGTGGTCGCCGCCGTCTCCCTGTCCGTCGTCCTCATCACCGGCACGATGACCACCGGCGCCGGCGTGCACTCCGGTGACGCGGGTGTCGGCATGGAGGGTCGCCTGGAGGTCGACATCGCCCTCATGGCCTACATCCACGCCGCGACGATGTACGTCTACCTGGCCACCACCCTGGCCGTCATGTGGCTGCTCTACCGGGGCATGGCCAACCGGGACGCGAAGAACACCGGCTGGATCCTCGTTGTCATGATCGGCGTCCAGTGGGTGATCGGCGTCATCCAGTTCAACATGGGCATCCCCCGCTGGACGATCCCCGCGCACATCGCGATGAGCTCCGTCGTCGTCGCGTTCTCGGCGTTCCTCTACGCCCACGGCCTGCGTCGCCTGACCCCGGGACAGAAAAACGCCACCGTCACCGCTGAGTGATGGCTAGCCTGGATGCCATGAAGGCAATCCAGATCACAGCTACCGGAGGACCTGAGGTCCTCGTCCTGCGCGACATCGAGGCGCCGGTCCCCGACGACGACGAAGTGCTTGTCGACGTCCTCGTGGCCGGCGTCAACTACATCGACACCTACTACCGGGAGGGTGTCTACCACGCGGGACTCCCCTTCGTGCCGGGTCTGGAGGGCACCGGCCGGGTCGTCCACGACCCGCAGGGCGAGATCGCCCCCGGCACCGTCGTCGCCTGGTGTGACGCCTTCGGCTCCTACGCCGAGCAGGTGTGCGTGCCCCGCGACCGCCTCGTCGCCGTCCCGGAGGGTGTCGACCCGACCGTGGCGGCCTCCATGCTCCTGCAGGGCATCACCGCCCACTACCTCACCTACGGCGTCTACGACCTGCAGGAGGGGGATTCCTGCCTCATCACCGCCGGTGCCGGTGGCGTGGGCCTGCTGGCCACCCAGATGGCCGCGAACAAGGGGGCACGCGTCTACTCGGTGGTGTCCACCGACGAGAAGGCCGAGCTGGCGTTGGAGGCCGGTGCCACGGAGGTGTTCCGGTACTCCGAGAACCTGGCCGAGATCGTGCGTCGTCGCAACGGTGGCGTGGGTGTGGACGTGGTCTACGACGGCGTCGGCCGGGACACCTTCCACGAGTCCCTCGAGGCGGTCCGCCCGCGCGGCACCGTGTGCCTCTTCGGCGCTGCCTCCGGGCCGGTGGAGCCCTTCGACCCGCAGCTGCTCAACACGCATGGGTCGATCTTCCTCACGCGTCCCTCGATCGGCGCCTGGACGTCCGGGGAAGGTGAGTTCCGCATGCGTGCGCAGGCGGTCACCCAGGCGGTTGTCGACGGCACCCTGAAGTTCCGCATCTCCGGCGAGTACGCGCTCGCCGACGCCGCCCAGGCGCACCGGGACCTGCAGGGGCGCAGGACGACCGGGTCGATCGTCCTCCACGTCCAGGACTAGGTGCGGCTGAGCGCCATAGCGGAGAGTGTCCGTATCGGGTGGATGTTCTCCCGGGGTGGCCCGCCGTCGGGAGGCAGGTGTACCACCCCACCCGCCCGGCGTTCCAGTCGACCGTTGCGGGGTGGGGCGTTCGGGTCGTCGTCATTGCGCGCGTTGTGCACGGCACACGCCATCGACAGGTTCTCTATGTTCGTCTCCCCACCCTGCTCCCACGCTGTCAGGTGGTGCACCTGGCACTGGTTCGCCGGGGTGGTGCACCCCGGGTGCGGGCACAGGATCGTCTCCGCGGATAGGAGGACGCGCTGCTTGAAGTTGGCGAAGCGCTCGTCCCGGTACACGTTGACCCCACCGCGGACAGGGTCGAAGATCCCGACGTAGCCCTCCTCCACCATCGCCTCGGCGACCAGTTCGGCGCCGGTGATGGTGGTGCCGTCGGTGCGGGCGAAGACGGTCTCGTCGCCCTCCTGCCGGAGCACCTTCGTCGACTCCGGCAGCGGCAGCACGGTGATCACCACCTCGCGGGCGGGCCCGCCACCCCGGGTGTCCAGGAAGGCGTCGAACATCGCCTGCTCGTAGGTCAGCCGCGGGTCGTCGCGACGGAGCTGGCCGGCCACGGTGCGAATGCCGCCGAGCACGTCGGCGATGACGCGCTCGGGACCGGTGACCGTGAAGGTGCGGTTGCCCAGGGCGTCGGTGTTCTTGCCGCCCTTGAGGGCCCGTCGGCCGTAGGCCTTCCTCTCGGCGTCCTCCACCCCGCGGTTGTACTCGCGCACGCGGGTGGCGGCAGCCCGGTCGATCTCCTCCACCGTGCCGCGCAGGGCGCACAGCTCGACGCGCAGCTCCCATTCGGTGACGGCGGCGCCGGCCAGGAGCTTCCGGACATGCTTCTCGACGACCATGAGCGCGTCCGGGGACAGTCCGGCACCGGCGGCGCGGGCGGCGGCCTGCCGGGCGCGTTGCCGGGTGGGCCCGTGGTAGGTGGCGGCGTGCCGCGCCCACGCGGCGGCGTCGCGGATGCCGAGTGCCTCGAGGTCAGCGACGGTGACCGCGCCGGAGGCGATGTCGCCCAGCACGGTCATGGCCCGCAGGGCCCGCAGCATCTCGAGGGTGTTCATGCCCCGCACGGTAGACGGGCGACAGGCACTCGTCGAGAAGCACCTTCCCAGGCCTGTGGACAGACCCGGCCTGTCCACAGATTCCGGTGTTCCGGTCACACGACCGGTTGACAATCCCTAGCGCAGCGGGTCGAAGGGGCGGATCGTCGGGTGGGTCTCGCCGGTGTCGATGAGCTGCGCCAGGTACCGGCCGGTCGCGGGGCCGAGGACGATGCCCCACATGCCGTGGCCGCCAGCGACGTAGACGTTCTCGGAGGCCGTGCGTCCGACGAGGGGTCGCCCGTCCGGGGTGACGGGGCGGGAGCCCACCCACTCGTCGTGCCGGTTGTCCAGGTCGACGCCCGTCATGACGCGCCGGGCCTGGTTGACGATCGCCTCGATGCGCCGCGGGTGGAGCGGTTCGTCGGGGCGGCGGAACTCCATCGTCCCGGCGATGCGGAAGCGTCCCCGGTAGGGCGTGCAGGCGATGCGGTGGTGCGGCAGGTAGACGGGGTGCTCGGCGGGCTGCTCGGTGTCCACGGTGAAGGAGTAGCCGCGTCCGGCCTGCACGAGGGTGCGCACGCCGTGGGCCTGGGCCAGGCGGGGCAGCCATGCGCCGGTGGCGATGACCACGGTGCCGGTGCTGAGGCGCTCGCCGGTGTCGAGGACGACGGCCGGGTCGGTGCCGCCGACGACGCTGACCACGTGGGCGTCGGTACGCAGGTGTCCGCCCCGGTCCACGACGGCCCGGCCGAGTGCCTCGACGTAGGGTCCGGGTTCGATGAAGCGTTGGCCATCGAGGCGGTAGGCGCAGGTGACCGCGTCGGAGAGCATGGGCGCCAGGGAGGTCGCGGCGTCCAGCGGGGTGAGCGGGGCCTCCTGGCCGTGGCGCACCACGCCGTCGAGCTCGCGGAGGAAACCGGCGGCCTGGGACTCCTTCTCGAAGGCGATGACGAAGGGGCCCTCCCGTGTCCAGGCGTCGACGCCGCCGAGCTCCAGTTCGTCGAAGGCGGCGAGGGCGACCAGGTCGATGGGGGTCAGTGCGGCCATCGTCGCGTCCCAGGCCCGGGCGGTGGCCTGCGCCATGAAGCGGGCGAGGAAGGCCCACAGGCCGGGGTCGACGCGGAGGGGCATGGAGAGGGCGGCGTCGGCGTCGAGAAGCGCGGTGGGGCCGTAGCGCCACAGGCTGGGGTCGGACAGCGGGATGGTCTTCGCGGGGGCCAGCCAGCCGGCGTTGCCCCAGGAGGCGCCGGCGGCGACGCCCTCCCGGTCGAGGACGGTGACCTTGTGGCCGCGTTCCTGCAGGTGCCAGGCGGTGGCGAGGCCGACCATGCCGGCGCCGATCACGGTGGTGTCTCTGACTCTGCTCATGCGCCCTATGGTAATCTCTGTCACATCGACATGGGGTGCGCGGTCGCCGCGCTGAGATCACACCCACGGAACCTGCTCTAGTTCGGACTAGCGAAGGGATTGTCATCACTGTTCTGCACGCCCGCGACATGTTGCGTACAGATGCGCCTCTGGTGCAGTGCCTGACCAACACGGTCGCCGCCGCCCTGAGCGCCAACGTCCTCCTCGCCGCCGGGGCCTCCCCCGCGATGATCGACACCCCGGAGGAGGCGGGGGATTTCGCCCGTCTGGCCGCCGGGGTGCTGGTCAACATGGGCACCCCGACCGCCGCCCGCTACGAGGCGATGCGCGCCGCCGTCCGCGGCGCCACCGACATGGACACCCCCTGGGTCCTCGATCCCGTCGGCGCCGGCGTCCTCGGTCACCGCACGAGGTTCGTGCGCTCCCTGCTTGCCGACGCCACCCTCGCCGCCCCCGCCGCAATCCGGGGCAACGCCTCCGAGATCGCCGCCCTCGGTGGCGGCGGGGCCGGGGGCCGGGGCGTCGACACGGCGCACCGTGTCACAGACGCCCTGCCGGCCGCGCGGGCCCTCGCGGAGAGCACCGGGGCGGTCGTCGCGGTGTCCGGCCCCGTCGACCTCATCGTCTCCCCCGGCCGCGAGACCTGGCTGACCTCCGGTGACCCGCTGCTCACGCGCGTCAGCGGCACCGACTGCGCCCTGGGCGCGGTGTGCGCGGCGTACCTGGGACTGGGCGTCGGGAAGCATGACGCCGTGCTCGCCGCACACGCGCACCTGGGGGCCGCCGCGCAGGTCGCGGCGCGTTCCGCCACCGGGCCGGGCGGCTTCGCGGCCGCCTGGCTCGACGCCGTCCACCACCTCACCTCCGCGGAGATCGCGGACCTCGTCTCCTGGAAGGATCACCCATGACCCCCCGTATTCTCTCCATCGCCGGCACCGACCCGACCGGCGGCGCCGGCGTCCAGGCCGACCTGAAGTCCATCGCCGCGGCCGGGGGCTTCGGCATGGCCGCGGTCACCGCCCTCGTCGCCCAGAACACCCACGGCGTGCGTTCCGTGCACACCCCGCCGCACGACTTCCTGCGGGAGCAGCTGGCCGCCGTCTTCGACGACGTCACCGTCGACGCCGTGAAGATCGGCATGCTGGGCGACGCCGAGACAGTCGCGGTCGTCTCCGCCGCGCTGGAGGCCCACCCGGTCCCCCACGTCATCCTCGACCCGGTGATGGTGGCCAGCTCCGGCGACCGCCTGCTCAACGAGGACGCCGAGGCCGCCGTGCGTGACCTGGTGCGCCGCGTCGACGTGATCACCCCGAACCTGCGTGAGCTGGCCGTGCTCTGCGACGCGGAGATGGCCACCACCCTCGACGAGGGCATCGAGCAGGCCCGGGGGCTGGCGGCGGAGACGGGCACGGTGGTGATCGTCAAGGGTGGGCACCTGACCGGCCCGGAGGCCGACAACGCGGTCGTCTCCCCCGACGGTGCAGTGCACCACGTGCCGACGCCGCGCGTCGACACGCAGAACACCCACGGCACCGGCTGCTCCCTGTCCGCCGCTCTGGCCACCCGCATCGCCGCCGGCGACAGCGTCGCCACCGCCCTCGAGTGGGCGACCCGCTGGCTGCACGAGGCCATCACCCACTCCGACGCCCTCGACGTGGGCACCGGCCACGGCCCCGTCGACCACTTCCACCGCATGCGCCGCCTCGAGGCCGCCGCCTCCGCCCGCCCGTGGGCCCCGCGCACCGACGTGCCCGCCCCCACCCCGCACCTGGCGCCCGCCGGCCCGCACACGCAGGCCATGTGGGACGCCACCGGTGAGGTGTGGAACGAGATCATGGACCTCGCCTTCCTCCGCGAACTGTCCTCCGGCGCGCTGCGCCACGCGGACTTCGCCTTCTACCTCGACCAGGACGCCCAGTACCTCAACCGCTACTCCCGCGCCCTGGCGCTGCTGTCCTCCCGCGCACCGGCCCAGGCCGACCAGATCTTCTGGGCGGAGTCCGCACGCGAGGTCCTCGCGGGTGAGGCCCAGCTGCACCGCGACTGGCTCGGCGGCAACGACCTCGAGGTGACCGACCCCTCCCCGATCACCCTCGCCTACACCAACTTCCTCGTCGCCTCCTGCGCCGTCGAGCCCTACGTGGTCGGCGCCGCCGCGGTGCTGCCCTGCTTCTGGCTCTACGCGGAGATCGGCATGGAGCTGGCCCGGGCCAACACCCCGGACCACCCCTACCACGCCTGGCTGTCGACCTACGGCGGCGAGGAGTTCAACGCCGGGGCCCGCGCCGCGATCGAGCGCACCGAGGCCGCCCTGGCGGCGGCGTCCCCGGAGGAGCGGGAGCAGGCGATGACCGCCTACCTCAGGGCGTGCGTGTACGAGCGGGAGTTCTTCGCCCAGGCTGACCGGGCCTGGTGAGGACGGCCACGAGAAAATCGGAGCCCTCGGTGAAGGGCTGCAGGTCCCACGTCCCGAACAGGTGCTCCGGTTCCAGGCCGGCCGCCGTGGCGGTGGCCAGGAAGTCGTCGAAGGCCCACCCGCGGCCCGCCCCGAAACCGGCGACGAAACGGCCCCCGGGACGCAGCGCCGCCGCGATGTTGTCCAGCGCCGCCTGACGCCCGAAGGGGTCGAGGAAGCACATCACGTTGCCCGCCGCGACCACCAGGTCGCAGTCCGTCGGCAGCGGGTCGTGGCAGAGGTCGCCGACGCGCCACTCCCCCTCGTAGCGGGCACGGGCATGGTCGATGAGCACGGGGTCGATGTCGATCCCGGTCACCCGGTGCCCCCGTTCTGCCAGGTAGCCGCCCAGGCGGCCCTGCCCGCAGCCCGCGTCGAGGATGCGGGCGCCGCGGGGGACGAGGGCGTCGATAAGCCGGGCCTCGCCGTCGATGTCCTCGCCCCGGTCGAGCATCGTCTGCCAGCGGCGGGCGTAGTCGTGGGAGTGGGAGGGATTGCGGTCGGTGAGCTCTCTCCAGGTGGACATGCGGCCCAGTATAGGAAGGCCGAGCGGCTAGACTCGGCTGCGTGCTCAGCCCATTCGAACGCTCCCGCCGACCCGTGGATGTCCCGGAGCCGCGCCCCCGCCTGAAGGTCCCGGTGGAGCGCGCGATCGACCACTGCCGCGTGTTTATGGACGGCGAACGCCTCCCCGGCGAGTACATCCCCTCCTCCGCCCTCAACGAGGTCGCCGAGCACGGCAGCGGCTTCGTCTGGCTGGGGCTGCGGGAGCCGGACGCCCACCAGATGGAGCGCGTCGCGGAGCAGTTCGGCATCCACCCCCTCATCGTCGAGGACGCCGTCACCGCCCATCAGCGCCCCAAGGTCGAGCGTTACGACGACCAGCTGTTCATGGTCGTCCGTTCCGTGAAGTTCCGGGCGGAGGCCTCGGAGGGGGACTCCCGCGAGATCATCTCCACCGGTGAGGTGCAGGTCCTCATCGGTCCGCAGTTCATCATCACCGTCCGGCACGGCGCGGAGCTGCCGGAGCTGTCCGGCGCCTTCGAGGAGAATCCGGAGCTCGTGGCCCTCGGACCGGGCGCCCTGGCCTGGCGGGTGGCGGACCACCTCGTCGACGAGTACTACCGCATCGCCGAGCTGCTGGAACAGGAGGTCGACGACCTGGAGGAGGAGGTGTTCACCCCCGGCTCGCGTTTCAACATCGAGCAGATCTACATGTACAAGCGTGAGATCCTCGAGATGCGGCACTCCACCGACCCGCTCGCCCCGGCGCTGCGGTCCCTCATCACCGAGAACCGCGACATCCTGGGCAAGCAGCTGCGCAGCTACTTCCGTGACGTCCTCGACCACGAGATGCAGGTCCGCGACCGGATCGCCGGCTACGACGAGAGGCTCTCGGCGCTCATCGACGCGTCAGTGGCGAAGATCACCATGCAGCAGAACACCGACATGCGCACCATCTCCGCGGTGGTCGGCATGGCGGCCGCCCCGACCCTCATCGCCGGTATCTACGGCATGAACTTCACCAACATGCCGGAACTGGACTCGGAGTACGGGTACTTCATCGTGCTCGGGGTCATCGCCTTCATCGTGGCGCTCATGTTCTGGTGGTTCCGACGCAACAACTGGCTGTGACCCATGACCGACATCCTGCTCTTCGGTGCGACCGGTTTCGCCGGTCGCCTCACCGCCGCCCATCTGGCGGCCCACCACGGTGACCTGGAGGTGGTGCTGGCGGGCCGGGACGCAGACCGGCTCACGAAGCTGCGCGACGAGCTCAACCCCGCCTGGGACGTCGCCGTCGGGGACTCCCGCTCCGCCGCGGACATGAGGGCCCTGGCACGCCGGGCCCGGGTGGTGATCAACTGCGTCGGCCCCTACTCCCTCCACGGCGCCGAACTGGTCCACGCGTGCGCGGAAGCCGGCACCGACTACGTCGACCTGTGCGGCGAGGCGCCGTTCATCCGCCGCACCATCGACGCCCACCACCGCACGGCGCAGGAGTCGGGCGCCCGGATCGTCCACTCCTGCGGCTTCGACTCGGTCCCCTCCGACATGGGGGTGTTCGCGCTGCTGCGGCACGCCGGGGAGGAGATGGAGAGGGTGACGATGGTCGTCGAGAAGCTCCGTGGCGGGCTCTCCGGCGGCACCATCGACTCCATGCGCGCCGTGTCCGCCGAGGCCCACCGCGACCGGGTCGTCGCGCGCCTGCTGCACAACCCCTACACGCTCTCCCCCGTCCCCGCCGAGGAACCGTGGCTGGAGGGGAAGGACTTCGAGGTCACTCGGCTTGACGACGGCCGCTGGGCCGGTCCCTTCTTCATGTCCATGTTCAACACCCGCGTTGTCCGCCGTTCGAACTCGCTGCGGGGACAGCGCTTCACCTACCACGAACGCTGGGCCACGGGTAGCCGCGTGCGGGCCTGGGCGTTGGCCGGGGTCACGGCGGCGCTGTTCCTCGCCTCCCAGAAACCCGCCCTCCGCCGCCTCCTGCCCGCCGCCGGTGAGGGTCCCTCGGAGAAGCAGCGCGCGAAGGGACACTTCTCGTTCACGCACCACGGCGTCGGTAGGTCCGGACGGCGCTACTCCTGCACGGTGGCCGCCGACGGCGACCCCGGCTACGACGTCACCGCCATGATGCTCTCGGAGGCGGCGGTGACGCTGCTGCACCACGACGGCGCGGGCGGGGTGCTCACCCCGGCGACGGCCCTGGGTGCCCCCTACCTGGACGCCCTGCAGGCGGGCGGGATGCGCTTCAGCTGCCGCTAGAGTGCCGCAGCACCATGGTGCGCAGTGTGGAGCGGGCCACGAGGCGACCCCCGTTGGTCATGAGGATCTCCCACAGCTGGGTGCGCCCACCCAGCTGGATCGGCGTGGCCTTCGCCTCGATGACGCCGTCGCGGACGGAGTCGATGAAGTCGGTGTCGTTGTTGACGCCGACCACCGGGCCGCCCGCGGACACCACCCCGGCAAGGCTGCCCACGGACTCGGCCAGCGCGCAGAACACGCCCCCGTTGACCAGGCCGACGGGCTGCCGGTGCTGGTCCCCCACCTCGAGGCGGGCGCGGACGCGGCCGTCGGCGATCTGCGTGTAGACGATCCCGAGGTGGGCGTCGAGGCCGACGTTGCGGTCGTTGAGCTGCGCGAGCTGCGCGGCGTCGAGGGCCTTGCCTGTCCCGGCGAGGCGGAAGAGGTCGGTGAAACTGTAGGTCTCGGTCATGAGTGCCGACTCTACTGACCCTTCGAAAATGGTGTGTCTAAACTCTGTGCCATGACCTCCCCTGAGAATCTCGCCCAGATCGGCGTCGTCGGACTCGCCGTCATGGGTTCCAACCTGGCCCGCAACTTCGCCCGCAACGGCCACACCGTCGCCGTGTACAACCGTTCCCCCGAGAAGACCCGCGACCTCATCGCCGAGCACGGTGACGAGGGCACCTTCCTCGCCTCCGAGACCGTCGAGGACTTCGTCGCCTCCCTCGAGCGCCCGCGTAAGGCGATCATCATGGTCCAGGCCGGCGCGGCCACCGACGCGGTGATCAACCAGCTGGCCGACGCCATGGAGGACGGCGACATCATCATCGACGGCGGCAACGCCCTCTACAGCGACACCATCCGCCGGGAGCGGGAGATGGCCGAGCGCAACCGTCACTTCGTCGGCGCCGGCATCTCCGGCGGCGAGGAGGGGGCCCTCAACGGCCCGTCGATCATGCCGGGTGGCCCGAAGGAGTCCTGGGAGACCCTCGGCCCGCTGCTGGAGTCCGTCGCTGCCGTCGTCGACGGCACCCCGTGTGTCACGCACATCGGCCCGGACGGTGCGGGCCACTTCGTCAAGATGGTCCACAACGGCATCGAGTACGCCGACATGCAGGTCATCGGCGAGGCGTACCAGCTGCTGCGCTACGGCGCGGGCATGAGCCCGGCCGAGATCTCCGAGGTCTTCCGCGAGTGGAACTCCGGCGACCTCGACTCCTACCTCATCGAGATCACCGCCGAGGTCCTCGCGCAGGTCGACGCCGAGACGGGGAAGCCGCTCATCGACGTCATCGTCGACGCCGCCGGCCAGAAGGGCACCGGCCGCTGGACCGTCAAGGCCGCCCTCGACCTGGGCATCCCGGTCACCGGCATCGGCGAGGCCGTCTTCGCCCGCGCCCTGTCCTCCTCCCTCGAGCAGCGTGCCGCCGCGCAGGGCGTGCTGCCCGCCGGTGAGCTCGCCACCTTCGAGTCCCTGGGTCTGGACCGCGACGCCTTCATCGAGGACGTCCGCCGCGCCCTCTACGCCTCCAAGCTGGTCGCCTACGCGCAGGGCTTCGACGAGATCCGGGCCGGCTCCGCCGAGCACGCCTGGGACGTCGACCCCCGCGACCTGGCCACCATCTGGCGGGGCGGCTGCATCATCCGCGCCAAGTTCCTCAACCGCATCGTCGAGGCCTACGACGCCGACCCGCAGCTGCCGTCCCTGCTTCTCGACGCCTACTTCCTCGACGAGCTGCGCGACCTCATCGACTCCTGGCGTCGCGTCATCGTCGCCGCCACCCAGCTGGGCCTGCCGGTGCCGGTGTTCGCGTCCTCCCTGTCCTACTACGACTCGCTGCGCGCCGAGCGTCTGCCGGCCGCCGTGATCCAGGGCCAGCGTGACTACTTCGGTGCGCACACCTACGGGCGCGTCGACAAGCCGGGTGCCTTCCACACCCTGTGGTCCGGGGACCGCAGCGAGATCGAGGTGTAATGCCCGTGTGGGCGAGGATCTCCCGTTTCCTGCCGGCGGCGGCCATCGTGGTGGTGACCGCCAGGGCAGTGCAGGAGGTCCTTGCCCACGGGCAGTGGGCGGTGTGGCGGCTGTCGCGGCGGGAGACCCGCCTGTTCGTCGAGGTATTCCGGACGGTGCTGGGCCTGTTCCTCGTCGTCGGCCTCACCCGGGTGGTCGCCGCGCCTCCCTCCCCCACGGAACTGGCCGGATGGGCGCTCACCTTGGGGTTCCTGTGGATCCTCACCCTCACGGAGACGGAACCCGGCCCCGACCCCGAGCACCTGCGTACCCGGCCGGTGGGCGTAGACTTCTCGCAATGACCACTTTCAAGGATCTCGGCCTCCCCCTGCCCATCGTGCGCGAACTGCAGAGGCAGGGCATCACCGAGCCCTTCCCCATCCAGGCCGCCGCGATCCCCGACGCCCTCGACGGCCGTGACGTCCTCGGCCGCGGCCCGACGGGTTCCGGCAAGACCTTCACCTTCGGCCTGCCCATGCTCGCGCGCCTGGCCGAGTCCGGCGTCACCCGCCCCGGGCATCCGCGCGCCCTGGTGCTCACCCCGACGCGCGAGCTCGCGGCCCAGGTCAAGGAGCGTCTCGACGCCCCCGCCAACGCCCTGGGTCTGCGCCTGCTCGACGTCGTCGGTGGCGTGAACATCAACCGCCACATCCGCGCCCTGGCCGCCCCCGTCGACCTGCTGGTCGCCACCCCGGGCCGCGCCCAGGACCTCCTCGACCAGGGCAAGCTCCACTTCGACGAGGTCGCCGTCGTGGCCCTCGACGAGGCCGACCAGATGGCCGACATGGGTTTCCTGCCCCAGGTGCGCCGCCTCATGGACCGTACCCCGCGGGGCGGCCAGCGTCTGCTCTTCTCCGCCACCCTCGACGGTGACGTGCAGAAGCTCATCGACCGCTACCTCACCGACCCGGTCACCCACTCGACGGCGCCGGTGCAGGCGTCCGTCGACACGATGGAGCACCACCGTCTGCTCGTCGGCGGCCGGGACGAGCGCAACGAGATCGCCCTGCGCATCGCCGCCCGCGAGGGCAAGACCATCATGTTCATGCGCACCAAGCACGGCGTCGACCGGCAGGTGAAGAAGCTGCGGCGGGTCGGCATCAACGCCGTCGGCCTGCACGGCGACAAGGGGCAGTCCACCCGCACCAACGCGCTCGCCGGTTTCGCCGACGGCTCGATCCCGGTGCTGGTGGCCACCGACATCGCCGCCCGCGGCATCGACATCGACGACGTCTCCCTCGTCGTCCACATCGATCCGCCCGCCGAGCACAAGGCCTACCTGCACCGCGCCGGGCGCACCGCCCGCGCCGGCACCTCCGGCACGGTGGTGACGCTGGTGATGGACGAGCAGCGCAAGGAGGTCGAGGGCCTCATGCGGAAGGCAGGGGTGGACGCACCGGAGACACGGGTGACCGCCGACTCCGATGTGCTGACTAAGATCACAGGTGCACGGGTGCCGTCGGGCACCCCGCTCGCGGCTCCCGGCCAGCAGCAGCCCCAGCGCCCGCGGCGCAACCGCCCGCAGGGTCAGGGCCAGGCACGGAGGTCGCAGTCCCGTCGTCCCCGACGTTCGCGTCGTTCCTCCTAAGGTTCCTGCCCAGCGCCCCTCATGGACATATTCATCAGCATCCTCTCCCTCCTCGGGTTCATCGCCCTGACGGCGTCGACGGGCCTGTTCGTGGCCATCGAGTTCGCGTTGACCGGACTGGAGCGCTCGACCGTCGACAACCATGTCCGTGACAGGGGGGACCGCAGCGCCCACGCGGTGCAGCGGGACTACCAGAATCTCTCCTTCGTCCTGTCGGGTGCGCAGCTGGGCATCACGGTGACCACCCTGGCGACCGGTTTCCTCGCGGAGCCGGTGCTCTCGACCTACTTCACCCCCCTGCTCGAGCTGGTGGGGCTGAGCGAGTCCGCGTCGACGGCGGTGGCCCTGGTGCTGGCGCTGATCGTCGCGACGTTCCTGTCGATGGTGTTCGGTGAGCTGGTGCCGAAGAACGTCGCCATCACCATGCCGCTGGAGACGGCCCGCGTGGTCGTCCACCCGGTGCACGCCTTCAACCTCGTCTTCAAGGGGTTCATCCACGCGATGAACCGGTCGGCGAACTTCATCGTCCGCAAGCTGGGCATCGAACCGGCGGACGAGCTGGCCACCGCGCGTTCCAACCAGGAGCTCGGCAGCCTGGTCCGCAGCTCCGCGGAGCAGGGCGGGCTGGACATCAACACGGCGAAGGTCATCGACCGGTCCCTGCAGTTCGGTGAGGCCACCGCCAACGAGTTCATGACGCCGCGTTCCACCATCGCCTACCTCAACGCCGACGACACCGTCGACGCGCTCATCGCGAAGTCCCTGGAGACGGGACACTCCCGTTTCCCGGTGGTGCGCGGTGACCTCGACGAGACGGTCGGCGTGGTCCACGTCAAGGACGCGTTCTCCGTGCCGCGGGAGGCGCGTTCCACCACGCTGCTCGGCGCCCTGGCGCGGAAGGTGCCGGTCGTGCCGGACACCCTCGACGGTGACGCCGTGCTGAGCACCGTGCGTTCCGCGGGTTCGCAGGTGGTGCTCGTCGCCGACGAGTACGGCGGCACCGCCGGCCTGGTGACCATCGAGGACGTCGTCGAGGAGATCCTCGGCGAGGTCTACGACGAGCACGATGACGCGGCCGCGGAGCAGGACTTCCAGAAGTTCGGCTCCTCCTGGGAGGTTTCCGGCCTGGTGCGCGTGGACGAGCTCCACGAGCGCGTCGGGTACACCGCCCCCGACGGCCCCTACGAGACCCTCGGTGGCCTCGTCATGGCCACGCTGGGACGTATCCCCACGGTCCAGGACGTGCTGCTGCTGCCGCAGTCCGACAACCCGGGCATGTCCGAGTTCGAGACGGGCATCGGCGGCCGCTGGATCGCGCGCGTGACGGTCATGGAGGACCGGCGCGTCGACAAGGTGATCCTCACGCCGATCACCGACGAGGAAGCGAAGGGGTACCAGAAGTGAACATCTTCACCACCGCCCTCATGATCATCGCGCTGCTCGCCGCCAACGCCTTCTTCGTGGCCGCGGAGTTCGCGCTGATCTCCTCCCGCAAGGACCGCATCGAGTCCCTCATCGCCCAGGGCAAGCCCGCCGCCCGCAAGGTCCTCTACGCCACCGAGCACCTGTCGATCATGCTGGCCGGCGCGCAGTTCGGCATCACCATCGCCTCCCTCATCCTGGGCAAGGTCGCCGAGCCGGCGGTCGCCCACTTCATCGAGGGCCCCTTCACCGCGCTGGGCATCCCCGACAACCTGCTGCATCCGCTGTCCTTCGTCATCGCGCTGGCGTTCATCACGTTCCTGCACATCCTCTTCGGTGAGATGGTGCCGAAGAACATCGCCATCGCCGGCCCGGAGACCCTGGCCATGTGGCTGTCCCCGGCGATGATCTGGTGGGTGAAGATCACCCGCCCGCTCATCGAGTTCATGAACTGGATCGCCCGCATGACCCTGCGGGCCTTCGGCATCGAGCAGAAGGACGAGCTCGACACCACCGTCGACGAGGCGCAGCTGGCGTTCATGATCAAGGAGTCCCGCGCCGAGGGGCTTCTCGACGCCGAGGAGACCCTCCGCCTCTCCCAGGCCCTGCGCTCCGAGAAGCGCTCCCTCAAGGAGGTCATGATCCCGCTGGGTAAGGTCCGCACGCTGGACTTCGGCCGCCGTGGCCCGACGCTGGGCGAGCTGGAGCAGGCCGTCGTCGAGACGGGCTTCTCCCGTTTCCCGGTCACCGGCACCGACGGTTCCTTCCTCGGCTACATCCACGTCAAGGACGTGCTCGACCGCCTGGCGACGGCCGGACCGGAGGAGTTCATCCCGCGCACCGACCTGCGTCCCCTGACGATCGTCGACGGCACCGGCACCATGGACGAGGCGCTGCGCAAGCTGCACCGCCGTTCCGCCCACATGGCGCAGGTCCGCGACCGCGGTGAACTCATCGGTGTCATCACCCTCGAGGACCTCATCGAGGAGTACGTCGGCACCGTCAACGACTGGACCCATGAGGAGAGCTGACGACTGGGCGGAGCGCATGTCCGCCCATGAGGAACGCGCCGACGCCCTCACCCGCGACCACCTGGCCCGCCGCCGTCGGCACGAGAAGCACCCCGTCCTCGACTTCCTCTTCGAGTACTACCCGGTCCGCCCCTCCCACCTGCGGCGCTGGCACCCCGGCACCGGCACCGCCCTGCCGGGGCGCACGCCCCACGCGGAGTGGCGCGACTACGTCTTCGACGGCACCGTCACCACCGTCGACGTCGACGCCTTCTGGGCCCGCCGCGGCGAGAGTCTCCTCTACATCCGCGACCTGCTGCACCGCACCAACCACAACCCGGCGCACTTCGACTGCTTCGGCCTGCACGAGTGGGCGATGGTCTACCGCACGGACGCACCGCGCCACGACCTCCCCCTGCGGCTGGGGGCGGCGGGGAGCGACGCGGTCGTCGAGAAGCACCGTATCCGCTGCACCCACTTCGACGCCTACCGCTTCTTCACCCCCGCCGCCCGCCCCCTCAACCTGCGTGTCCTGCAGCGGGAGGACCAGCCCGCCAACGACCAGGCCGGCTGCGTCCACGCGACGATGGACCTGTACAAGTGGGCCGCGAAGATGGGGCCGCTCGTCCCCGGGGACCTCCTCCTCGATGCCTTCGAGCTGGCCGTCGACGCCCGCATCCTCGACATGGAGGCCTCCCCCTACGACTGCCGGGGTCTCGGCTTCGGGGTCGTGCCGATCGAGACGCCCGAGGGCAAGGCCGAATACGTCGAGCGGCAGCGCGCCCTGGCGGAACGGGGAAAGCCCCTGCGTGACCGGCTTGTCTCCCTCATCGACGCGGCGCAGGCCACTACACTGCATGGACATGGGCCGTCATCGTAGTGAGTCAAACAACTTCTCCGTCGCCGGTTGGGTCGTCGCCGTCTTCCTCCTCGCCATCGCGCTGATCGCGGCGGCGATCTGGTGGTTCGGATTCCGCCAGCCCGAGACCCCGCAGGCCCAGGAGTGCATCCAGGGTGACCTCAACCTGCCGGTCGCCGCGGACGGCGTCGACGCCACCGCGCTCATCGACGACTACAACGCCAGCGACCCGGTCGTCCGCGACTTCTGCATCACCGCCGAGCTCACCGACTCCGTGGTCCAGGCCGCCGTCCTGCTCACCCCCGCGGGCGCGGACGTCACCGAACTTCTCGACGGCCGCTCCCTCTCCTCCACCACCCCCGTCACCGGCGCCGACGCCCACGTGCTCACCCCCACCGACGGAGTCAACGAGGAGCAGGTCCGCGCCGCGACCGAGTTCGCGAGGTTCCACGAGGACACCGACCGGACGACCGAGGCCACGAGCGAGGAGGCCCCCGAGGAGACGGTGACCGAGGAGACCCCGGCACCGGAGCCCGCCCCGGAGGCGGTGGACACCCTCATCCTCTTCGACACCTCCGCGCAGTCGGTCCCCTTCCACGACGCCGCCACCGACGCGCTCGCCCGGCTCTCCCTGGATCTCGGGGCGCAGGGCCGGCAGGTCGCGATGTGGAACTACTCCTCCCCGCTCAACCCGGGCGTCACCCAGGGCTGGCGCACCAACGTCAGCTTCTCCGACGGCACCGACGCCGCCGCCGCCGTCCGCCTCTTCGGCACCGGTGGCGTGCCGCAGACCCGCTCGGCGGTGGTCGCCGCGATCGGCAACGCTGCCGAGCACTCCCGCGCGACCGGACAGCCGGCCCGCGTGCTGCTGGTCACCTCGGGTACCGCCCAGGACATGGACGACGCCGCCTTCGCGGCCGCGTTCGAGCAGGCCAGGGGTGACGCGGACGTGGTCCTCGAGGTCGTCCACGTCGGCGCGGGTGAGGTGGACGCGGTGCTGGCGGACGTCGGCACGCTCACCGAGGTCGCTGATCCGGCGACGCTGCCGGACTCCCTGTAGCAGAGTCGGGGTCACTTCTTCGAGAGGAGTCCCCAGAGCGCTGACAAGGTCGAGAGGAGTGTCCTCTCGAGCATGTCCTCTCGGCGTGGGTTAAGCACTAAAAAGTGTGTCCGTGACTCTGCGTAGCCCCAGCACAGTGCCACTAAACCGGGGTTTAATAGCTCCCGAACAGCTATTTCCCGCACGTTAACCCACCCCGGTGCCGCCTTCTGCTAGGCCCGCTCGATTGGCTGTAAGCGGTGACCACAAACCGACCCCGCTGCCCCGTATGCAGCCACACCACCAAGAAAAACGGCACCACCAGCAAAGGCACCACCCGCTGGCGCTGCACCGACTGCGGACACTCCTTTGTCCGCACCACCCAGCACGACCACCCCCACGCCGCCACCATGCGGACCTTCATCACCTGGGTCACCGGCACACAATCCCTGACGGCCCTGGCCGAACACCACGGCCGCCACCGCAACACCCTCAGCCGTCGGATGTCCTGGTGCTGGTGGATCATCCCACCCTCAGCAGTCGACCCGCACCGCATCCACGACCAGATCTTCCTCGATGCCACCTTCCTGGCCAGCGGCTGCCTGCTCATCGCCGCCAGCCGCACCCACATCATCAACTGGACCTGGGCACGCACAGAAACCACCGCCGCCTACCGGGAACTGATCAGCCCGATCCCCGCACCATTGATGGCTGTCATCGATGGTGGCCAAGGCGCCGCCTCCGCGATCACCTCCACATGGCCGACCACAATCATCCAACGGTGTCTGGTCCACGCCCAACGAGTTGTCCGCCGCCACACCACCAGCCGGCCACGCACCGACGCAGGGAAAACCATCTACCGTCTGGCCCTGCAGCTGACCCGGATCACCACCCTGGACCAGGCCGCCGAATGGACCGCGCACCTCCAGCAGTTCGGTGCCGTCTACCAGGACTGGCTCAACCAGAAGACCACCGTCCAGGACCCGGTGACCCGTCAGTACAAGCAGGTGTTCACCCATCCACGGGTCCGTGCCGCCTATCATTCGCTGCTGTCGTTGTACCGGCGGAAACTGCTGTTCAACTACCTCCAACCACCTGCCGGGGCCGTGGACCCGGACAGGTTCGCCCCGACCACCAACGTCCTGGAGGGCGGGTTCAACGCACCGGTCAAAGAGCTCGCCCGTCGCCACCGCGGACTGTCGCGTCCCCATCAACGCACCGTCATTGACTGGTGGCTGTACCTGAAGACACAAACTCCTGACGATCCAGTAGCGATCGCCAGGAGTCAGTCCTGGGGCCAAGTCGCACTTTCCACGGCGCAGGACTTGGTCAACCACGAAAACACCCGCCCCGACATAAACGGAATCGGTGCCCCTGCAGGCTACGACACTGCGATTGATTCCAGCTACCAGCACTCCATGGGCATCCAGCAAGGATGGATAGGCCGCTGACCCGCCTCGTCTGGCCCAGACGACACGCCCGGGCCAGACACACTTTTTGGTGCTTAACCCCTCGGCGTTGCCGGGCACGACAAAGCCCCCGCACGTGAGCTGGGCGGGGGCTTCGTTGACGGCGCGGCTAGCTGGTCTTGCGACGGCGGCGGGCCGCCAGCTCGTCGACGCTGATGACGTCGACGTCGAGGTCGTCGCGGTCGTCGACACGCTCGGAGGGGAAGGAGGAGATGGTCCCGGTGAGCTCCTTCATGATGCCCGGGACGGCGATGCCGAACACGCCCTGGCCGCCACCCAGGAGGTCGATGACCTCGTCGGCGGAGCGGCACTCGTACACGGTCGCACCGTCGGAGACGAGGGTGATCTCGGCGATGTCGTCGACGCCACGGTCGCGGAGCTTCTCCACGGCCAGGCGGATGTTCTGCAGGGAGATGCCGGTGTCGAGCAGGCGCTTGACGATCTTCAGCACGAGGATGTCGCGGAAAGAGTAGAGGCGCTGCGAGCCCGATCCGCGGGCACCCCGGATCGAGGGCACGACCAGTTTGGTGCGTGCCCAGTAGTCGAGCTGGCGGTAGGTGATGCCGGCGACCTGGCATGCGATGGGCACGCGGTAGCCGACCTCCTCCCCGGGACCGAGGTCGAAAAGGGATTCCTGGACGGGATACTCGTTGCTGCTCACGTAATTACTCCAATGATGTTTGGAAATGCGCCTTAAAGGCCATTAAAAACCAAGAGTAGAGCAACGTCAAGGCATGAACCGGAGACACGCCGTATCCCCGGGTTTAAAGTCAAGGTTTAAAGCTGGTCGTCCTCTTCCTTTTCCCCGTCTTTATCCCTGTCCTTCTCCTCGGTCTCGAAATCGAGTTCCGACATTCCGAGAGAACGCATCATCTCCTCGAAATCCGCGTCTGCCTGCGCATCTCCGGAGGCCGAGAGGTCCTCGGTGGAGTCGGCGGCGTCGAAACGAATACCGAAGTACTCCTCCATAATGTCGTCGGCGACGAAGAAGGAGGCCTGGTTGAGCACGTCCTCCTCGACATTGACGTCCAGCTCCAGTGCACGCGCGAGCAGCAGCGCGTCGGAGGGGCGGGCGTCGATCTCCTGTCCGTCGGCGAGCACGATCGAGGCGATGAACACGCCCTCGAAATGGCTGATGATGTTGATCGCCGTGACTCCCCCGGCGCTCCGGTTGATGACGTCCAGCAGCAGATCAACGGTCGCGGGGCGACGCGGGGTGAAGCCGTTGTCGCGGGAGTCCAGCTCCGCGGCGGCCAGCGGCGAGATCCACACCGGCAGGATGCGGTTCTGCTCGGCCCAGCGCAGCAGCACACAGGTGAACTGCTCGGGGCCGGTGGTGTGGATGCCGTGGTACTCGACAGGGATCAGCGTCATGAGAGCTCATCCCGGAGTGCGTTCTTGACCAGACTGGCGTGCAGGGAGACGACCAGCGCCGTCATCTGCTGTCCCATGTCCGCCGCCTTCTCCTTCGCCGAGGAGCGCTGCGAGCGGGCGACCGGTCCGGCGACCTGGCCGATGAGGTCGGCCTGCCGCTGGGCGGTGTTGCGCAGGGACTTGAGGTGGCGGATGTCGAATCCGAATCCACGGAGGGACTCCGCCGTCAGCACGATCCGCACGTCGTCGGCGGTGAAGAAACCGGCGGCGTCGGGGCGGATGAGGCCGGCGTCGAGAAGCTCGGCGATGGCCTCGGCGGTGACGTCGGCCTGCGACGCCACCTCCTTGTCGCTGAGGCGGGTGGGCGCGGGCGCGCGAAAGTTCTCCGGCGACACCATCGGCTCGGCCTCGATGAGGGAGACGGCGCCGGAGTCCATGGCCTCCAGCTGCTCCCGGATGACCTTGAGCGGCAGGTAGTTGTCCCGCTGGGTCACCAGGATGTAGCGGAGACGCTCGACGTCCTCGCCGGTGAAACGGCGGTAGCCGGACGCCGTGCGCTGCGGCGTGATGAGTCCCTCGGACTCCAGGAATCGGATCTTCGAGACGGTCACGTCCGGGAACTCGCCACGCAGCGCCTCGAGGACCTTTCCGATGGACAGGGTCCGGGCGCTGGTCGCACGAACGCTCGTCTGCTTGCGAACAGCACTCACGGTGAGACTACTTCAGTATCACCTAATCGTTCTTCGGGCCGGCGAGGAAGACCAGGCGGAACTTGCCGATCTGGATCTCGTCGCCGGTGGTGAGCACCTGGGAGTTACGCGGCTCGCGGTTCACGTAGGTGCCGTTGAGGGACCCCACGTCGAAGACCTCGAACTCGCCCTCGTTGATGCGGAACTCCGCGTGACGACGCGACACGGTCACGTCATCCAGGAAAATGTCCGACTCGGGGTGGCGGCCGGCCGTGGTGATCGGCTGGTCGAGAAGGAAACGTGCGCCGGCGTTGGGACCACGCTTGACGACCAGCAGGCCCGCGCCCTCAGGGAGGTTGTCGGCGCCCGTGGCAGCCGGAGCGGTACCAGCGCCAGACTCCATCTCCTTCAACAGATCGGCACGGAAAACAGACGTGGTCTCGACCTGTGCCTCAGGAGTACCGGTGTTCTCGCTCATTGTTTAAATCCTCCGCTTTCGTCGGAACTGTGACTGCTAGCCATCATAGCGACTGTGAGTGCCGCGTGAGTGTCTGACGACACCATCACCGGAAAAGGTTACCAATTCCTGAGACGACGGAATTACCCGACCCTGCGAGGGGGTTGTCGGAGACCATGTACGTCCACGTGGCCGAGGGCCGCGCCAACCCCTTCTCCTCCAGGGTGCCCTCGCGGAAGGTCTCCACCGCCTTGTCGACGGCCCTCTGCGCCAGGTCCTTGAACTCGCGCACGGCGATGCGGTGGTACTCGTCGATGGGGGTCTCGCGGGCGATGGCGCGCAGGTGGATCGATTCGCGCACGTCATCCATGACGGCGAGGTGCTCGGCCCATTCGTCGTCGAGGTGGAAGAGCATGATGTCGCGGGCCAGCTGCTCGCGGTCCGGGTGGTCGGCCAGTTCCGCCGCCCGTTCGGGGGCCCGCTCCGCGAGCTCCTCCCAGGCCTGCGGCGTGTCCAGCAGCTTCGCGCGGCGCTCGTCGATGATGACGCGCTGGTCGGCGAGCAGCTGGTTGTACTTCCAGGTCTGCGCGTGGATCTCCAGCAGCTGTCCCTCGGTGACGCGCTGGCAGTGTCCCACCCAGTCGCGGATGCGGTCGGAGTGGATGGACCCGTCCGGCTCCGGGCGGGCGGTGACGTTCTCCCCGGCACCCCCGGAGGTGACCACGTCGTCCTCCAGGGAGACGAAGAACAGCGACAGCCCCGGGTCCCCCTGGCGGCCCGCGCGGCCGCGCAGCTGGTTGTCCAGGCGGGCGGTGCGGTGCCGGGACGTGCCGATGACGGCCAGGCCACCGAGCGCGGCGACCGCCTCGTGGTCGGACTGGTCGGCGCCGCCCAGCCGGATGTCGGTGCCGCGGCCGGCCATCTGCGTGGAGACGGTCACCCGCCCCAGGTCACCGGCCTCGGCGATGATGCGGGCCTCCTCGGCGTCGTTCTTGGCGTTGAGCACGTTGACCTCGATGCCGAGCTCCTCCAGCGCCTCGGCGAGGGCCTCCGACTCGGCGACGTCCTGCGTGCCGACGAGCACCGGCTGGCCCGTCGAGTTGAGGTGGGCGATCTCCTGGACGATGGCGCGGTTCTTCTCCGCCGCGGTGGCGTAGATGCGGTCGGCCTCGTCGAAACGGCGCAGCTCCTTGTTGCGGTCGATGACGGAGACGTGCAGGTCGTAGAACTGGCGCAGCTGGTCGGTCGCCTCGACGGCGGTGCCGGTCATGCCGCACACCATCGGGTAGCGGCGCATGAGCGCCTGCAGCGTGATCGTGTCGAGGATCCGGCCGCCCTCCGTGACGTCGAGCCCCTCCTTCGCCTCCACGGCCGCCTGCAGGCCGTCGGGCCAGCGCTGGAGGTCGGCGACACGGCCGCGGGAGGCGTCGATGAGCGCCACCTTGCCGTCGGTGACGAGGTAGTGGATGTCGCGGATGAGCAGGGCCTTCGCGTGCAGCGCCAGGTTGACCTTCACCAGGGTGGTGCCGATGTGCTCGTCGTCGTAGAGCGAGTCGATGCCTAGGGCGCCCTCGACCCGGGCCGCCCCCTCGTCGGTGAGGAAGACGTTCCGGCGGTCGTCGTCGATGGTGTAGTGCTCGCGTTCCCGCAGGTGGCGCACGACGTCGGTGATCTGGCCCGTCGACTCGCGGCCCGGCCGGTTGCCGGCGAGGACGAGGGGGACGAGGGCCTCGTCGACGAGCACGCTGTCCGCCTCGTCCACCAGGGCGACGTCCGCCGGCAGCTGGACCGCGTCCTCCCGGCGAGTGACCTGCTGGTCGCGGAGGACGTCGAAGCCGATCTCGTTGACCGGGCCGTAGATGACGTCTCCGGCATAGGCCTCCCGCCGCTCCTCCGGTCCCAGCTTCTCGGTCACCGCGGCGACGCGCAGGCCGAAGAACTCGACGAGCGGACGCATCCACTCGGCGTCACGTTCCGCCAGGTAGTCGTTGACGGTGATGACGTGCACGCGCTTGCCGCTCAGCGCGAAACCGGTCGCCGCCATCGCGCCGACCAGGGTCTTGCCCTCACCGGTGGCCATCTGGATGACGTCGCCCTCCACGAGGCGCAGCACCGCCTGGGACTGCACCGCGAAGGGGGTGAGCCCGAGCGTGCGCTCGGCGGCGATGCCGAGGACGGCGAGGAACTCCGCGGGGTCGGAGATCGACCCGCCGGCGGCGAGCTCGCGGGCACGCTGGGCGAGGGTGGCGTCGTCAAGCCGGTTCAGCTCGGCCTGATGCACCCCGGCATCCTGCACGATCGCCCGACTGCGCTTCTGGTTTCGCGTCTGCGACGCCCCCATCGCCTTCCAGAACCAGTTAAATGCCATGGATGTTCCTCCTGTGGGGCCTGCATATACTCGAGACCACCCTAGTTCAGGCCCGTGACTATTCTCGTTGACATGCAATCTGTGAGCGTGAAAATCCCCTCGTCGCAGGGAACGACGATGGTCGGCACCCTTGACCTCCCGGACACCCCACCGGTCGCCTTCGCCATTTTCGCGCACTGTTTCACCTGTTCGCGCTTCGTCCCGGCCGCCTCCCGCGTGTGCAAGACCCTCGCCGAGCACGGCATCGCCTGCCTGCGTTTCGATTTCCCGGGCCTCGGGCAGTCCGAGGGCGAGTTCTCCGACACCACCTTCTCCTCCAACGTCGAGGACCTCATCGCCGCCACCGAGTGGCTGACCAGGGAGTACGAGGCGCCCCAGCTGCTCCTCGGGCACTCCCTCGGCGGAGCCGCCGCCCTCAAGGCCGCGACCCGCCCGGAGATGGACTCGGTCGGGGCGGTCGTCACCCTCGGCACGCCCTTCGACCCGGCGCACGCCGTCACCCACCTCGCGGAGCACATCCGCGACGCCGAGGAGGAGGGCTGCGTCACCGTCACCCTGGCGGGCCGCGACATCGACATCACCCGCGAGTTCCTCGAGGATCTGGCCGACAACAACCCCGAGACCTACCTCCCTGAGCTGCGCAAGCCGCTCCTGCTCATCCACTCCCCCACGGACCAGACCGTCGGCGTCGAGAACGCGCAGAAGATCCTCCGCCTGGCCCGCTTCCCGAAGTCCCTGGTCACCATCGAGGCGGACCACCTGTTCACCCGCGGCGGCTCCGCGCAGCGCGCCGGGCGGCTCATCGCCGAGTGGGTGCAGCCCTACCTGCGGCCCTCCTACACGCCGCCGAGCGTCGCCGAGGACCAGGTCACCTCCCGCATGGCCGTCGGCTCCCGCTACGGGGCCATGGTCGAGACCTCCTCCGGCACGCTGCTCACCGACCGCGCGAAGTCACGCGGCGGCCGCGGGCAGGGCCACTCCCCCGTCGACCTCCTCATGGCCGGCCTCGCCGCCGCCTCCACGCAGGCGATCCGCGACGCCGCCGACGGCATGGAACTCACCGACGCCCACGTCACCCTCACCTACGTCTCCCGCAACATCTTCGAGCGCCGGATCGACCTCGTGGGCACCCTCAGCGACGCTGAACGACGCACGCTTCTCGACGCCGCCACCTCCCCCTTCCAGACCATGCTCCCGGGCATCAAGATCCTGGACGTGCCGGCATGAGCGACTGGAACGGCAGGCGCTGCCCCTGCAACACTGGACTGGCCTACGAGGAGTGCTGCGGGAAGTACCACGCCGGCGGCGTGGCCCCGACCGCGGAGACGCTCATGCGCTCCCGCTTCACGGCCTTCGTGGTCCGCGACGCCGACTACCTGCTGCGCACCTGGGACCCCGACACCCGGCCCTCCGACCTCACCCTCGTCGACCTGCCGGTGCGGTTCTACCGCCTCGACATCCTCGACGTCGTCGGAGGCGGCCCCCTGGACCGCGAGGGGGTGGTGGAGTTCGAGGCCTTCTACAAGGGCGATCCGTCGGGTTCCCAGCGCGAACGCTCCACCTTCCGCCGCGTCGGCCGGGAGTGGGTCTACGTCGCGGGAGACGTGTCCTGACCTGCTGATTCGCCTAAACAAACCACAGTGTTGTAACCTGTAGCAGTTGCACCTTATGGTGCGACGGCGGACTGTGGCGCAGCTTGGTAGCGCACTACACTGGGGGTGTAGGGGTCGCAGGTTCAAATCCTGTCAGTCCGACCAGTAGCCCCGTCAACCTTTCAGGTTGGCGGGGTTTTGGCATGTCAACTAGGGTTTTTCTAAAGGTCAGTTAGACACCATGGGCCGCAAGGAAACAGGCCCTTCCGGTTTTAGAGTGCGTTGATCTTGGCCTGGAGTCCTCCGGAGTGGATCAGTGACCGCAAGATGAAAGTGGTTGAGGTTCCTGAACCCGAGTGCGATGCCATGCAGGTGCTCCAACCGTCCGTTGATGGCCTCGACGGGGCCATTGGACGCCCCGGTGTCGAAGTACGCGAGGATCTCTGCCCGTCGTTTCCACATCGTCCGGCCCAACTGCCCCAGCTCCTGGACCCCGGCGGGGAGATCTTTCCGGATCCGACACATGATTTTGTACATCCACCTCTTCCCGACCCGACGGTCAGGATGCTCATAGGCTGCGATGATGTCCTGATACGTCCAGTGCGTGACATCCACAGCCGTGTGCCGCTCATCAGCGAACACCGCGTCCAGCTTCGCCTTCTGCTTGTCGGTCAGCAGTCCCATCCGGGTTAGCAGGATCCGCCGCACCCCGTACAACGGGTCGCCTGACCTGCCGCGATGCCCGCAGGTGTCCTGTTGGATCCGCTGCCGGGTCATAGTCAGCTTGGTCTACGGCCAGATGCACCACATGGAACGGATCCATCACCTTCCTCGCCTTCGGCAACTGCTCGGTGGTGGCGGTGTGGTAGCCGGCGAATCCGTCCATCGACACGACTTTCACCCGGTCGCGGAAGGACTTCTCCCGGGCGGCGAGCCAGCGGCGCAGCACCTCAGCGGATCTGCCCGGCACCATGTCCAACAGCCGGGCGGGCCCAGTGCCGTCCACGTTCGGCGTCAGGTCGACGATGACGGTGACGAAACCGGGAGTACCGTCGCCACGGCGGTGTTTCCATTTGTGCTCATCGACCCCCAGCACGCGGACTCCGGCCAGGTGGGTGGGATCAGCGTAGATCAGCTCCCGGGCCTGTTCGAGGGCTACCTGGTTGACCAGGTCCCAGCCGATGTCCAGGGACTTCGAGATCGCGGCAACGCTCATGCGGTCAATCGCCAGGCGCTGGAGGATCCAGCGGGTGCAGCGGTCGGTGAGCTTGGCTTTGGGTTTCGCGCACACGAGTTGCTGTTGAAAGATCTTTGTCGCACAGGCGGTGTTGGTGCAGGTGAACCGGGGTAGCCGGATCCGTAGCCGGGTGGGATGCCCGACGACGGGCAGGTCCACGAGTTCACGGATCCGGTGATCACGCAGCCGGCCTTCGTCACCGCAGGCCGGGCAGGAGGCATCCTGTTCCACCGGGCGGCAGGTGATCCACGTATGGCGCTCATCGATCCCGGCGCCCGTGATGGTCAGGCCGAGTTCAACGGTCCGGATGATGGTGTCAGCAATAAGAGACGTAGAATCGGGCATAGGTCCTCGGGGCGAAAGATGGTTGTGTAGGAACTTTCATCTTCGCGACCTAAGGACCCCTATATCTTGTGGTGGGTCCCGATCCTCATACTTGGTACCTCATCCCGGCTACGCACCCCAGATCCGGAAGGGCCTCTTTGGGTATGCCTGAGGTCATCCGAGACGATTCAACGCTTCTAACTCCTCGTATGGGGCTGTATTTTTATTCGGCAGAGCGGAGGCGGCGCGCTCACCCTGGTGGGCCTGGTGCTCGGCGGTGGGCTGGCCCTCATCCCGGGCCTCTTCCTCCTCGGTTTCGCGCTCGGGTTGTGGCGTGTGCCGGCGCTTCTCGACGACAACCTCCGCCTCCCCACCCTCGCCCTCCTCGGACTGCTCCCGGCGTCGGTGGCGCTGGGCGTGTGGGCGTGGGGTGAGCGCGACCTCGGGGCCTTCGCCCCCTCCACCCCGTGGGCGGGCATCGTCATGGCAGCCACGTGGGTGATGCTCGTCCTGGCGCTCATGGCGACCCCGCTGCGCCGTGCCCTCGCCCTCGCGTTCGCGCCGCTGGGGCGCATGGCGTTGACCAACTATCTCGGGGCGACCGTCATCCTGCTGCTGCTCACGCCCGCTGCGGGCACGTGGCCGCTGGCCTTCACCACGGTCCTCGTCATGCTCCTCGGGCAGTGGCTGTTCTCCCTGCTGTGGCTCACCTACCTGGGGCAGGGTCCGTGCGAGCGCGTCTGGCGCCTGGTCAGGTGGGGCAGAATGAAGTCATGACCACGACACTGACTTCGAGCACCTACGGGGACTTCACAGCGCAGGAGGGCCTGGCGTTCGTCCTCTTCTGGTCCACGTCCTGCGGCCCGTGCCTGCGTTTCCGCCGCATCTACAAGGCCGTGGACGGGCAGTTCCCCGACATCCCCTTCGGTGAGGCGGAGGTGGAGATCCAGTTCCGTCTCGTGGAGGAGCTGGACATCTCCACCATCCCGGTGCTGCTGGTCTTCCACGACGGCGAGCTCATCTACCGGGACCCCACCCCGCGCCCCGAGAACGCCACCTACAGCACCGTCGAGGGGGCGCCCCGCTTCCTCGAGTTCATGTACAGCGAGGAGAGGTTCGCGGCGTTCGTCGAGAGTCTGCGTTAGTTCCGCAGCAGCGTCGCCAGCGCCTCGATCACGGGCGTGAGCACCGTGACGGACTCGGGCGTGCCGACGCACTCGGTGATGCCCGCGCCGACGACGTTGAAGCCGCTGAGCGTCTCCAGGGACGCCACGAGCTCGTCGATGGTGAGTCCCTCGGGTTCCGGCATGTGGTGGCCGTCGAACTGGGAGGGGTCGAGGACGTCGGCGTCGACGTGGACGTACAGGTGGGTCGCGCCCGCGAGGACCTTGGCGGGGTTGTCGGTCTCGATGCCCATGCCGCGCTCCATCATCTCGCGCTCGGCGGGGATGGCGCCGCGCGGGGAGATGAGGGCGACCTTCTGCGGGTCGAGGGGTTCGGCGGCGGTGAGCGCCGGGTCGCTCTCACCGAGCAGGCCGGCGAGCACCATCGCGTGGTAGGCGCCGTCGTGGGCGGTCTCGGGGGTCTTCAGGTCGGGGTGGGCGTCGTACCAGGCGACGGCCAGCCCGGGGCCGAAACGTTCGCGCAGTTCGCGGATGGGAGCGAACTCGACGCCGCAGTCGCCGCCGATGGTGAGGATCTTCTTCTCGACGCCCGCCACCGCCGCCGTCTGCGCCTCCAGGTTGGGGCCGGTCAGGACGGCACGGTTGGACACCCCTCCCTCGCGGGGGGAGGTCGACTGGTCGAGGTCCACGACGGTGTGGGGGAGGTCGAGCACCCGGGAGGCGTGGGCCGCGAGGGCGCGGCAGCCGTCCGCCATCTCGGTTGCGCGGGGAGTCATGGCTCCCTGGAACTGAGGGACAGCATTGATAATCATGTCTTTATTATAGGACATAAAAGAGCCCCGCTGCAGGGGCAGCGGGGCGTCGGCACGCGGGGACCTATCCGAGGAATGCCTTGTCGGAGAGGGTCGCGCCCTTGATGTTCGCGAACTCCTGCAGGAGATCGCGCACGGTGAGCTTGGACTTCGTCGCGGAGTCGGCCTCGTAGACGATCCGGCCCTCGTGCATCATGATGAGGCGGTTGCCCAGACGGATCGCCTGCTCCATGTTGTGGGTGACCATGAGGGTGGTCAGCCCACCCTCGGCGACGATGCGCTCGGTCAGCCCGGTGACGAGTTCGGCGCGCTGGGGGTCCAGGGCGGCGGTGTGCTCGTCGAGAAGCATGATCCGCGGATTGGTGAAGCCCGCCATGAGCAGCGACAGCGCCTGGCGCTGGCCACCGGACAGCAGACCCACCTTCGCGGAGAGGCGGTTCTCGAGGCCCAGTTCCAGGGAACGGAGCTTCTCGACGAACTCCTCCCGACGTTTCTTCGTCAGGCCCGGGCCCAGGCCCCTCCCCTTGCCGCGCAGCAGCGCGAGCGCGAGGTTCTCCTCGATCGTGAGGTTGGGGGCGGTACCGGCGAGCGGATCCTGGAACACGCGGCCCACGTAACGGGCGCGCTTGTACTCCGGGAGCTTGTTCACCTTCTTGCCGTCGATGAGCACGGTGCCCGCGTCGACGAAGAGGCGGCCCGCGACGGCGTTGAGAAGCGTCGACTTGCCCGCGCCGTTCGACCCGATGACGGTGATGAAGTCACCCTCGTCGAGCGTGAGGCTCAGGTCGTTGAGGGCGACGCGCTCGTTGACCGTCCCCGGGAAGAAGGTCTTGGAGATGTTCTCGATCTTCAGCATCACGCCACCTTCGCGCCGGCCGCGGTGGCCGGCCTCCTGTTGAACCGGGAGGTCAGACCCTTCCAGCGCGGCACCAGCAGAGCCACGATGACCAGCAGTGCGGTGATGAGCTTCATGTCGTTGGGGTCGAGACCGACCTGCAGCGCCAGGAAGATGATGATGCGGTACAGGACGGCACCGACGATGACCGCGAACACGGCCAGCCAGAGGAAACGCTGACCGAGGATCGCCTGACCCATGATCACCGAGGCCAGGCCGACGAGGATGAGACCGATGCCCATCGAGATGTCCGCGAAACCCTGGTACTGGCCGACCAGCGCACCGCACATGCCGACGAAACCGTTGGACAGGGCCAGGGTGAGCGTCTTCGTGTAGTCGGTGGACACGCCGAAGGAGGTGATCATCGGGCCGTTGTCACCCGTCGCGCGGATGGACAGGCCGAGGTCCGTGGTGAGGAACCACACGACCACCAGGCCCAGCACCAGCACGACGCCGAGCAGGATGGCGACACCCGCCCACGTGCCCAGCAGGCCGTTCTCACGCAGCGGCGTGAACAGGGTCTGCTGGCGCAGCATGGGGATGTTCGCGCCGTCCATGATGCGCAGGTTGATCGACCACAGGGCGATCATGGTGAGGATACCCGCCAGGAGTCCGTCGATCCGGCCCTTGGTGTGGAGCAGCCCGGTGACGACACCGGCGAGGAAGCCGGTGACGAAGCCCGCCAGCGTCGCCAGCAGCGGCGGCCATCCGTTAAGGATGCCCACGGCTGCGGTGGCCGCACCGGTGGTGAAGCTGCCGTCGACCGTCAGATCGGGGAAGTTCAGGACACGGAACGTCAGGAAGACGCCCAGTGCCATGACCCCGTATATGAGGCCGACCTCGACGGCGCCGATCATACGGTCTCGGCCTCGTCCAGGATCCTCTGCGGGATGGTCACGCCGAGACGCTCAGCGGCGTCCTCGTTGATGACGTAGGTGAACTCGGTGGCCTTCTCCACCGGCATGGTGGCGGTGTCCGCACCGTCGCGGAGGACGCGCAGCGCCATCTCGCCGGTCTGACGGCCCAGCTCCTTGTAGTTGATGCCCAGGGTGGCGACGGCGCCACCCTCGACGGTGCCGCCCTCCGCGGCGATGACCGGGATCTGCTTCTGCTCGGCGACCTGGATCAGGGACGCGATGCCGGCGACGACCATGTTGTCGGTCGGGACGTAGATGGCGTCGACGTCACCCAGGGCCTCGACGGCCTGCTGGATGTCGTTGGCGGTGGTGACGGTCTGGGTCTTGATCTCCAGGTCACGCGAGACGGCGGCCTCACGGGCCAGGTCGACCTGGACCTGGGAGTTGACCTCGCCGGAGGCGTAGACGATGCCGACGGTGCGGGCGTCCGGGACGAGCTCCTTGAGCAGGTCCAGCTGGTCCTCGATCGGGGCGACGTCGGAGGTGCCGGTGACGTTGCTGCCCGGGGCCTCCTCGGAGTCGACGAGCTCGGCGGAGACCGGGTCGGTGACGGCGGTGAACAGGACCGGGATGTCGGTGATGTTCTGGGCGGTGGCCTGGGCGGCCGGGGTGGCGACGGCGAGAACCAGATCGAGGTTCTTGCCGGCGAACTGCTGGGCGATGGTCAGGGCGGTGGCCTGCTCGCCGTTGGCGTTCTGCTCGTCGTAGGAGACCTCGACGCCCGCCTCCGCGAGGGCCTCCTTGAAGCCCTCGGTGGCGGCGTCGAGCGCCGGGTGCTGCACGAGCTGGTTGATTCCGATGGTGTAGGAATCGTCACCGGCGGCTGCGGTGGTGGTCGGATCGGTGGTGCCCGAGTCCGAGGAGCAGGCGGTGAGGAGAAGTGCGGCGGCCGTGAGGCCTGCCACTACCTTGGAGCGTGAGAACATGGGAGGTTCCTTCCATGGGCCAGGTGTGACGTGTTACGAGTCTGAATCTACTTGTACATACGGTCACAGGGGCCATTACCCTCCGACTAGCCCCGACTAGCCCCCGAAGATCTCCGTTCCCGGCCGCGGTTCACCCGGTTCGGTGGTGGGCGGCGGCACCGGCTCACGCACGAGGAGGCACTCCGGCTCGATGGTGACGGTGAAGGCCGTGACCTCCCCCACCTCGTCCCCGTCAACCTCGAACATCTCCGGCGCGGGCAGGGTGACCTCCAGGCGGGTGCCGGTGGCGTACTGCAGTTCCTCGATGTCCCCGGAGCCGCCGGTGATCTGCTCGTCGCGGCGACGCAGGCGGTTGAGCACCTTCTGGCCCATCTGGGTGGCCAGACGGGCGACGATGAGGCCCCAGCCGGGCAGCCCGCGGGGGCGCAGGGCGACGACGTCGAAGTGACCGTCGTTGGCGACGGCGTCGGGAAGCAGCGGGACACCGCCCACCAGGTCGCCGCAGTTGCCCACGATGAGGGAGTGGACGCGGGTGCGCCGCTCGGGACCGTCGTTGAGGCGCCACCTCAGCGCCAGCCGGCGGCCGCCGCGCAGCGACTTCGCGATGGCGACGCCGTAGGCGAGGAAACCGACCCGTTTCTTCAGGTCGTCGTCGGTGTTGACGATCATCTGCGCATCCAGGCCGATGCCGGCCATGACGACGAAGTCGAGCTCCTCGGACTCCCCGGAGGGGTGGGTGAGGAGGGCGGTGCACACGTCGATGCGGGTGTCCTGCCCGCTGAACGCCGTCTCGATGGCCGCGGGGACGTCGAGCGGCAGCTTGAGGTTGCGGGCCAGCAGGTTGCCGGTGCCGACGGGGATGATCGCCAGCGCCGCGTCCGTGCCGCGGAGGGCGGCCGCCACCGCGCGGACCGTGCCGTCGCCGCCGGCAGCGAAGACCATGTCGTGCCCCTCCTCGACCGCCTGCTGGGCCGGGGTGAAGCCGGGGTCCTCGACGGAGGTCTCCAGGAACACCGGGGTCTCCCAGCCGTGCCGCTCGGCAGCCTCGGTGACCTGCTGTCTCATCTCCTCGGGCGCGCCCTTGACGGGGTTGAACACCACCGCCACGCGCTTCTTGTCTCTACCATTCACGTGGCCGTTCATGGGCCCCACGCTACACGCCGAAGAAGGAACGTATCTCCTTCGTCGCAAGTGTCGGCCACGTGTGGTCGCCGCCTCCGACCCGCAGATGCACGAGCGGCAGTGCGCAGCCCTGCCAGTGCTGGGCGATGACGGTCTGCCCGTTGCGGGTCATCGTCGAACGCTCACAGCCGTTGCGGCGCGCCACCCCCTCGAGGACGTCCGGCACCGACTCGTAACGCTCCCCGTGACGGGTGCCGCCGTGGTACCCGACGACGGTGTCGTGCGTGCCGTGGATGTCCAGCCGGGCGACGGGTTCCTCGGCGCAGGCCGCGTGGGTCGCCTCGTAGTACGCCGCCCCCACCGGGGCGACGGCGTGGAAGGTGGTGGGCAGCTGGCAGCTCAGGTAGGCGGCGAAGCCACCCCCGTTGGAGAACCCCGTGGCGAAGATCCGGGACCGGTCCACCGGGTAGTCCTCCGCGATGGTGTGCACCAGCGTCCGCACGAAGCCGATGTCCTCCTCCCCGGAGGTCTCCGCGTAGGGGGCCGGCGCCCAGGCGTTGGCCACGCCCTGCGGGTAGACCACGATCGCCCGCGCGCTGTCCAGCTTCGTCGTCTGCTCCATGGACTCCGCGGTCTCGCCCCACCCGTGGAAGGCGTACACCACCGGCCACTGGCGGCCGCGGTGGAATCCCTCGGGCGTCGAGACGCGGTACGTGCGTTCCCGTCCGTCGACGGTGAGCGTGCCCGTCACCGTCTTCTGCGGGGCACCGACGCTTCTCGACGTCGGCGGGACCGCCCCCTCCCCCTCCGCCGTACAGCCGACCAGCAGGAGGGCGGAGAGCAGCAGGATCAGCAGCCTCATGCCCGCCCCCTCGTCCACGCGGACCACAGGTCGGTGTAGCGCCCGCCGGCGGCGACGAGCTCCTCGTGGGTGCCGCACTCGACGACCTCCCCCTGCTCCATGACCAGCACCTGGTCGGCGCGCGCGGCCTGGTCGAGGCGGTGCGCCACCACCAGGGCGGAGCGGCCCCGGGTGACCTCCTCCGCGGCGGCCTCGAGGTCGCCTGCCCCGGCGGAACCGGACTCGGCCGTGGCCTCGTCCATCACCACGACCTTCGGGTCGAGCAGCAGGATGCGGGCCAGGGCCAGCTGCTGCGCCTCGACGGGGCCGAGCTGGTGCCCGCGGGCCCCGACCTCGGTGTCGAGCCCGTCGGTCAGGTCGTGGAACCAGTCGGCGTGGACGCGGGCGAGGGCGTCGAGAAGCTCCTCGTCGGTGGCCCCCGGCCTCGCCAGGGTGAGGTCCTCCCGCAGCGTGCCGGAGAAGACGTGGACGTCCTGGGAGATCATGGCCAGGCGGGCGACGCGCTCGGCGTCGGAGAGCGCCGACACCTCCACGCCGTCGACGGTGACCGAACCCTCGTCCGGGACCCGCAGCCCGGCGAGGAGCGCCGCGACGGTGGTCTTGCCCGCACCGGACGCCCCCACCAACGCGACGGTCTCACCCGGGCGGATCTGCAGGTTGAGGTCCTGCACCGCCCAGTCGCCGCCGTAGGAGAAGCGGACGTCGCGCATCACCACCTCACCGTGCGGCGCCGGCGCCCCGGAGTCCGCCACCGGGGCGGGCGGGTCCCCGACCACGCCGACGATGCGGGAGAGCGAGGCGTAGCCGGACTGCACGGAGTCGAGCACGCGCATGAACATCATCAGCGGGCCACGCAGACGGATGAGCATGAGCATCGCGGCGGTGACGGCACCGACCGACAGGGAGCCCTCCTGCACTGCCAGGTACCCGACGAGCAGACCGCCGGAGAGGATGAGGAATTCACCCACCGCCAGCCACACCTGCAGCACGATCATGGTCACACGCGCGGAGAAGCCGTGGTCCACCACCGCCTGAGAGGTGACGCGGATGCGCTCGTGCATCTCCTCCTCCATGCGGTAGGCCCGGACGGTGGCGCGGCCGTGGATCGCCTCCAGGAGCCGGCGGGCGCGGTCGGCCATAGAGGCCCGCTCCGCCGCGTACCGTTGCGGCGCGACGGCCAGGTAGCGGCGGGACGCGAGGACGTAGACCGGGGTGACCACCACGACAACTAGCAGGAAACGCCAGTTCAGGCTCACCAACGCCACCGACGTGGCCAGGACCGTGAAGATCGAGCTGCTGAGGACGGGCACGGTCTCGGTGACCGCGGAGGAGAGCACCGCCACGTCATCCGTCGAGCGGGAGACCAGGTCGCCGGTGCCGGCGTCCTCGACACGGTGGACGGGAAGCCCCAGGGCGGCGCCGACCATCTCCTCCCGCAGGTGCGCGATGACGCGCTCACTCAGCTGCGACACCAGGTAGAAACCGGCGGCGCTGAACCCGGCCCCCGTGACGGCGGCCGCCACCAGACCGAGCACCGCGGAGACGAGCGAACCGTCGCCGATGACGGTGTCGACGATCCGGCCCAGCTGCCAGGGCACCGCGACCGTCGCCGCCGCCCCCAGGCTGAGCAGGAGCAGGGCGGTCACCGCCTGGCGACGCGCGCCGGGCACCCGGGCGATCTGCCGGCCGACCTCACGCCGGACCTGCGGGAGATCCGCGAGGGGGAAACGCATCAGAGCACCTCCTGCACACGGTCGGCGACGGCCTTCCAGGCCGGGGCGTCGGTGTAGATGACGGTGGTCCGCCCCCGCCGGCTGGTGGCGACACGCTCGCTGATCCGGGCCTCGGTCACCGAGTCGACGGCCGTGGTCGGGTCGTGCAGCACGAGCACCTCCGCGTCGGCGGCGAGGGCGCGTGCCAGGGCCACGCGCTGCCGCTGCCCGCCGGAGAGATTGCGTCCGTTCTCCCCCACCTCACGCTCCGGTCCCCCGGGGATGTCCTCCACCGCCGCGCAGTGGAGGGCGGCCCGGGCCCGGGCGGGATCGGGGTGGACGTTGTCCAGCACGGAACCGTCGAACAGGTCCGCCGACCGCGGGGCGACGATCACCCGGTCCCGCGGAGCGAGGATGATCCTCTCCCCGGGCGCGGAATCCGTGACCACCGTCAGGCCCGGCGGCAGGTCCGGGACGGTGGTGCGCTCCTCGTCGAGGGCGAAGGGCGCGGAGAGCACCTCGCGGATGCGGGCGGCGGAGGCCTGGGCGGCCGCCCACCGGGAGGCGATGTTCCGGCCCAGCATCGTCATCGGCATGATGACGAACTGCGTCAGGCCGATCGCGGTGATGAGCTCACCGATGCTCATCCGCCCCTGCAGCGCCAGCCACGCCGCGGCGACGGCCACGGCGATGACGTAGAGCGCGCCGGAGATCTCGGTGACGGCGTTGAGGCGGGCCTGGGCGAGGTTGGCGTCGACGGTGCGTCGGTAGGCGTCGTGGGAGACGTCGGTGTAGCGGCCGCGCACGGTGTCCACCGCGCCGAGCCCCTTGATGATCCGCAGCCCCTGTACCACGTCGGTGGCCGTCGCGGCCGCCCGTGCGAGGGCCGCCTGCCGCCTGCCCGAGCGGCGGCGCAGCGGCCCGGCGGCCAGCAGCGCGATCCACACGAGCAGCGGACCGCCGATGAGCACCGCCACCCCCAGCGGCACGCTGATCGTCAGCATCATGACGCCCACGTAGAGCACCGACGCCACCTCGGCGACGGGGAAGACGACCATGATGACGGCGTCCGCGACACGCTGGGTGTCGGAGGACGCGACCGACAGCAGTTCCCCCGCCGTGCGGCGCCGCCCGCCGACGCCGCGGGGATGCTGGATGCGGTCGGTGACCTCCATGCGCAGGTCGTGCCCGATGACCAGGATCGAGCGGTTGAGCAGACGCCGGCCGAACCAGCTGGCCACCATGCCCGCCGCGAAGGTCCCGGCCAGCACGCCGATCCAGGTGAGCAGACGGCGGAGGTCGAGGTCCGCGACCGCCTCGTCGATGGCCCGGCCGATGATCACGGGGGACAGACCGTTGGACAGGAAGCTGACCGCCATGAGGACGCCCGCGGGCACAGTCCAGCGCCAACGGGACAACACGGTCTTGGGCAGCCAACGCGGGTCATCGGCCGCAGGAAGTCGTGTCATGATCCGCTATCTTACTTGTCGTGACAGTTTCCCCCGCCTTCCGCAAGGCCTCCACAAAGGACACCCCGGAGTTCGCCGACGCCGCCCACCGGCGGGAGTCCGCCTGGGCCTTCCGCACGGGCGCGGACACCTACGACGACGTCCGGCCCGGCTACCCGCCCGCGGTCCTCGAGCTTCTCGACGCCCACCGGACCGTCGCCGACCTCGGCGCCGGCACCGGCAAACTCACCGCCGCGCTCGTCGCCGCGGGCCATGACGTGCTGGCCTCCGACCCGTCGGCCGACATGGTGCGTGTGCTGCGCTCCCGCCTCGACGTCCCCGTGTGGCGGGCCACCGCCGAGGCGACCGCGCTGCGGGAGGGCAGCGTCGACGCCGTCACCTGCGCCCAGACCTGGCACTGGGTCGACGCCGCCGAGGCCTGCCGGGAGCTCGACCGGGTGGTGCGCCCCGGCGGGCGGGTGGTGCTGGTGTGGAACAACCTCGACGTCTCTCACCCGTGGATCCTGCGGCTGGCCCGCATCATGCACTCAGGCGACATCCAGCGCCCCGGCTTCCTCCCGGCGGTGCACGCACCGTGGCGGATCACCCGGGAACTGCGCACCGGCTGGGTGCAGCACCTGCGCACCGGCCAGCTCTTCGACCTCATGGCCACCCGCTCCTACTGGCTGAAGTCGGGCCCGGCCGTGCGGGAACGCATGACGGAGAACCTGCGCTGGTACCTCTTCGACCGGCTGGAGTTCCAGGAGGGGCAGCTGCTGCCGGTCCCCTACCGCACGGACGCGTTCGTGCTGGAGCGTTAGCCCACGCCGAACCCGTCGACGCCCACCCAGAACGTGCCGCCCTGCGGCGTGGTGAACGTCGCCCGACTCCCGTCGTGGTCGATGAGGTGCCCGTAGTGGGCGTAGGTGCCGCGGGTGACGGTCTGCGCGTTCTCCCCCGCCTGGCCGACGTTCGACGCGTTGTGGCCGTGGATGACGGGCGTGGCGCCGCTGACGTCGAAGAACACGGCGTTGGACTGCATGTCGACCCCGTCCATGAGGGGGAAGTCGAGGTCGAGGGCGTCGCCGCACGTGTACAGACCGTCGTTGCGCGACTCGTAGCAGATCACCGAGCCTCCGTTGGTGAACTGGAGGCGGACGTACGGGGCGATGACGTCCATCACGCCGTCGCGGCCGAAGATCTCCGGGTAGTCGCCCGCCCCGAAGCGGCGCACGTCCGGACCGGAGATGAGGAAGCCCTCCTGGTCGCGCAGGTTGACGCACCCGAGGGAGTCCTCATCCGGGGCGAAACAGGCGGCGGCTCCCCGGTCGAGCACCTCGCCGGGCTGCAGGACAGGTGCCCCGTTGCTGCCGAAGAAGAAGCCGGGGTAGCCCCCGTCCGGCAGCTCCCAGACCGACGACCCACTGTCCGTCGAGAACATGACGGTCGCACCCCGCGGAGCGTCCACCCGCCCGTTCACGCAGCCGCCCACCCACCCGTAGGCGGGAGCGGCAGCGTCGTCGAGCATCTGGCAGGTGATGTCACCGCTGACGGTCCGGAAGAGATACGTGTCCGAGCCGTCGGTGAACGGCCGGTGATCGCGCACGAGCGTGAACCGCGGTGCAGCCGGCGGTGCCCCGCGCGGCGTCGACTCGGGCGTGGACTCGGGCACGGTGCTCTCAGCCTACTCGGTGACCACCTCGGTGACCACCACGACCTCTCGCTCGCCCTCCTGTGCACAGCCCGCCAGGAACAGGGCTCCCGCGGCCAGGACTCCCACCACCGATGTACGCAACCTCATTCTCCTGAGCCTAGTCTCCCCGGCCGTCGCCGAAGCCGTCGATGCCGACCCAGAAGTTCCGGCCCTCCGGGGTGGTGAAGATCGCCCGGGTGCCGGTGTTCTCCACCCACAGCCCCTCGAACAGGAACTGGCCCTTCCCCGCCCCCTGCGCCTGGGACTGGAACTCCCCCATGTCACCGGGTCCGTCGCTGTCCACCTGGCCACGCAGGAAGGTCACGGAGTTCGACCGGGGAGGGAAGTCCAGGCCTCGGGCCCCGCCGCAGTTGACGTAGTTCCCGTTGTGGTCGCAGAAGACGTGGCCGCCGTTGTCGAAGTCCAGCCGCATCAGTTCGCCGATGATCTCGCGGGTCCCGTCGCGGTGGGTGAGGATGTCCACGGGCAGGTCCCAGTCGAACCGGCGGTAGTTCTCGTCGGCCAGCTCGAACCCCTCGGACCCGTAGGCGTCGAAGCACGCCAGTGAGTTGTGGCGGGGGCTCACGCAGGTGAGGGGGCCGAAGCGGACCAGCTCGCCGGGTTCCAGCCGGTGGTAGCTGTTGCCCCACCGCTGGGGCCTCGAGGGGCTCGTGTCGTGGGAGAACTGCCCGTCCCCGGACTGCGAGAAGACGATGAGCGACTCGTAGTCACGGCCGAGGCTCCAGGAGTAGCACTCCCCGCTCCGCGGATCGAGGCTCCCGCCCCTCCCGCCGGGGGCGGGCCACACGTCGCACTCGGTGACCCCGTCGGAGGAGGACAGGGAGTGTCCCCGGTCGCGGAGGAAGGGCTCTGCGGACACCTCCCGGTACAACGCCCCCGGGACGGAGTCGCGGGCTTTCCCGGTCACCGGGTCCGGTGTCGGATCTGCGCCGGTGGTCGGGGCGGGTCCCTGGTCCGTCACCGTCACCACCTCGGTGACCACCACCTCCCCACCGTCCCCGGGGGTGCAGGAGACGAGCAGCACGGCAACCGCCGGAACGGCGAGGACGCGGCGGAAGAGGCTCATGACCTGAGTCTATTCCGCCGCGTCCTTGTTTTCCGCGGAAACCCTACTTTCGGGTGCGGCGCTCCCGCACGCGCACGGCGATGCGCACCGGGGAGCCGTGGAAGCCGAAACGCTCACGGAACTTGCGCTCCAGGTAACGGCGGTAGCCGGCGTCTAGGAAGCCGGTGGTGAACAGCACGATGACCGGCGGGCGGGTCGACGCCTGGGTGGCGAACAGGACGCGCGGCAGGCGGCCGGCCTTCATCGGCGGCGGGTTCGCGGCGATGGCCTCACGCAGCCAGTTGTTGAGCTGGCCGGTGGAGATGCGCTTGTCCCAGCTCTCGAGGGCCTCGATCATGGCGGGCTCGAGGCGCTGCAGGGCGCGGCCCGTCTTCGCGGAGATGTTGATGCGGGTCACCCACGGGAGGTGGGTGAGCTGCTGGTCGATCTCGCGGTCGAGTTCGTCGCGGCGGTCCTCGTCCATGAGGTCCCACTTGTTGAACGCGATGACCAGGGCCTTGCCGGACTCGAGCACCATCGACAGGACGCGCTGGTCCTGCTCGGAGATCGGCTCGGAGGCGTCGATGAGCATGACGCAGACCTCGGAGGCGTCGATCGCGGCGCGGGTGCGCAGGGAGGCGTAGAACTCGTGGCCCTGCGCCGTCTTCACCTTCTTGCGCAGACCGGCGGTGTCGACGAAGCGCCACAGCTTCTGGTCCAGCTGGACCAGGGAGTCGACCGGGTCGACGGTGGTGCCGGGCACGTTGTCGACGACGGAGCGCTCCTCCTTGGACACCTTGTTCAGCAGGGAGGACTTGCCCACGTTCGGCTTGCCGACGAGCGCCACACGGCGCGGCCCCTCCGTGATCGAGGTGGCGCGCGGCTTCTGCGGAAACAGACGCAGCACCTCGTCGAGGACGTCGGCGCCGCCGCGGCCGTGGAGTGCGGACACCGGCCACGGGTCGCCGAGGCCGAGGGCGTAGAACTCCGCCATGTCGGCGTACATGGAGTCCGAGTCGAACTTGTTCGCCACGAGGATCACGGGGACCTTCGACTTCTGCAGGCGCTTGGCCATGACGGCGTCGGTCTCGGTGATTCCGACCTTGGTGTCGACGACCATGACGACGACGTCGGCAGTCTCCATCGCGACCTCGGCCTGCCGCGCGATGGCGGCGTGGATGCCCTTGACGTTGGGGTCCCAGCCGCCGGTGTCCTGCACGAAGTAACGGCGTCCGCCCCACTCCGCGAGGTAGGAGATGCGGTCGCGGGTCACGCCCGGGAAGTCCTCGACGACTGCTTCACGACGCCCCAGGAAGCGGTTGACCAGCGTCGACTTACCGACGTTGGGCCGGCCGACGATGGCGACGGTGCACAGCTCCTCCTCGAGGTGCTCCCGGTGCTCGATGCCCAGGCGGGCCTCGAGGGCGGCCCACTCCTCCTCGGTCATGTCGTCGAAGTCGAAGTCCTCGGTGTCGAAGTCCTCCGCGGACCACTGCTCGGCGTCGGTGAGCTCGGACTCGTCGATGTCGTGCTCGCCGGGGAAGACGAACTCGGTCTCCTGCTCCTCAGGCATGTTCTCTTCGGTCATCGGTCTGACTCCTTCACGATGTTGATGAGGGTCTCGAGCACCTGGTCGAGGGTCATCTCGGAGGTGTCGATGATGTGGGCGTCCTCGGCGGGGCGCAGGGGCGAGGTGGCGCGGGAGGAGTCGAGCTCGTCACGGCGGATGACGTCAGCGAGCACGGTGGCGAAGTCCGCCTCCCGGCCGGCGGAGCGGTCCTGGTTGTAGCGGCGCCGGGCCCGGACCTCCGCGGAGGCGGTGAGGTAGGCCTTGGCGGGGGCGTCGGCAAGCACGACGGTGCCGATGTCGCGTCCCTCGACGATGGCGCGGTGCGCGTCGGCGGCGAGGCGGCGCTGCAGGGCGACGAGGTTCTCCCGGACCTCGGGCACGGCGGAGACGGCGGAGACGTTCTGCGTGACCTCACGTTCGCGGATCTCGGCGGCCACGTTCTCGCCGTCGAGAAGCACCTCGGTGGAGTCCGGGTCGTCGTTGACGGACAGCGGCAGGTCACGGGTCGCCTCGATGACGGCGGCGGTGTCCTGCGGGTCGACGCCCGCGCGGAGCACCGCGAGGGTGGCGACGCGGTACATGGCGCCGGTGTCGACGTACTTGGCGTCGAGACGCTTGGCCAGCGCGCGGCAGGTCGTCGACTTGCCGGTGCCGGAGGGACCGTCGACGGCCAGGATCAGTCCGCCGTCGGGCATGTTGCTGAGGGTCACAGTTCCACCGCCTTGAACAGGGAGGTCAGTTCGGAGTTGTTGAGGGCGCGCAGGGAGCCGGGCTTCTGCTCGCCCAGCTGCACGGTGTGGATCTTGGTGCGCACCAGACGCTGGACCGGGAAACCGGCGGCCTTGAGCATGCGGCGCACGATGTGCTTGCGGCCCTCGTGCAGCTCGATCTTGATGAGCGACTCGCCCTCGTGGGTGTCGATGATCTGCACGTAGTCGGCCTTCGCGGGGCCGTCCTCCAGCTCGACGCCCTTCTTCAGGGTGGTGATGAGGCGACGGTCGGCCTCGCCCTGCACGGTGGCCAGGTAGGTCTTGGAGACCTCGTAGCGCGGGTGCATGAGGCGGTTGGCCAGCTCACCGTCGTTGGTGAGCAGCAGCAGGCCCTCGGTGTCGGAGTCGAGGCGGCCGACGTGGAAGAGGCGCTGGCCGGAGGCGATCTTCTCGGCGACGATGTCACCGACGCACAGGCGGCCCTCGTCGTCGGACATGGTCGACAGCACGCCCCGCGGCTTGTTGAGGATGAAGTACTCGAGGTCCTCGTTGACGTGGATGCGCACGCCGTCGACGCGGATGACGTCGACGTTCGGGTTGACGCGCATGCCCTGCTTGGTCACGATCTTCCCGTTGACCTCGACGCGGCCCTTGTCGATGAGGACCTCGGCGTGACGTCGGGAGGCGACGCCGGCCTGGGCGAGCACCTTCTGCAGGCGGACGCCGTCTCCGGTGGCGGGGGCGTCCCCCTCGTAGAGCCAGTCGGCCCCGAGGCTCTCGGCGACGGAGCGGGCGGAGGCCCGGCGCTGCCCGGGCGAGACGTTCTGACGGCGGGCGGGACGGGCGTTGGACAGCGGAATCTCGGAGGCCCGCAGCTTCCTGGGCTGCTGGTCCTTGTCCGGTGTGCCGTCACGGCGAGCGGGTGGGGTCACGTGAATCGTGTCCTATCTGGGGTATGAAATTGGTTCCGCTCCACTTTAGCGGACGAACCCCTAAAACTCCTCGTCGATGGACTCGACGTCGGGCAGCAGCGGGGCCAGGTCCGGGAGCCTGTCCAGCGAGTCGATGCCCAGCAGTTCGAGGAAGAGTCCGGTCGTCTCGTAGCGGTGCGCGCCGGTGCCCGGCTCGACGTCCACCTCCCGGATGAGACCGCGCAGCTGGAGGGTGCGCATGACGCCGTCGACGTTGACGCCGCGCACGGCGGAGATCTGCGAACGGGTCGCCGGCTGCCGGTAGGCCACCACCGCCAGGGTCTCCAGGGCGGCGCGGGAGAGCCGGGTCTGGGAGCCGTCGAGGAGGAACTGCTCCACGGCGGGCGCATTCGCCGGCCGGGTGTACAGGCGCCAGCCGTCCTCCGACTCGCGCAGGTCGAAGCCGGAGCCACGCTCGTCGAACTCCGCGGCGACGGTGCGCAGCAGGTCCTGCACGGCAGCCTCCTCGGTGTCGAGCGCCCGCGCGAGGGTCGCCGCCGTGGCCGGTGAGTCGAGGACCAGCAGCACCGACTCCAGGCGCGAGCGCAGCTGGCTGATCAGCGGCAGCGGCGTCACAGGCGCCCCCACTCCGACCAGGAGCCCTCGTAGACCGCGAGGTCCTCGTAGCCGGCGACGGTGGCGGCGAGGGCGTCGACGCAGGCGGTCACCCCGGAGCCGCAGGAGAAGGTGAGGTCGGTGCGCTCCCCCACCCGCTCACGGAAGAGTTCCTGCAGCTCAGCGGCAGGACGCATGCGGCCGGTGTCGTCGTAGACCTCGGTGAAGGGCAGGTTGACGGCGCCCGGGATGTGCCCGGAGCGCAGGCCGGGACGCGGCTCCGGCTCGGTGCCGGCGAAACGGCCGGCGGAGCGGGCGTCGACGACGAGTCGACCGTCCGACTCCACCTGGGACCTGTCGCGGAGCAGTTCCGGGCGGGTCGCGGCGGTGAGGGTGCCCCGCGTGGTCGGGGCGAGGAGTTCCGCCACGTCGTGGCCGGCGGCCCGCCAGGCGGGCAGTCCCCCGTCGAGGACGCGCGCCCGGACGCCCGCGACCTGCGCGAGCCACCACACGCGGGGCGCGGTCGCCCCTCCCTGGTCGTCGTAGACCACGACGGGCGTGCCGTCGGAGACGCCGTAGGAGGCGAAGAGCGCTGTCAGGTCCGCGGGGACGGTGTGTGGCAGCGGGTCGGTGGGGTCGGAGAAGTCCCCCTCCAGGTCGGCCAGGTGGGAACCGGGGATGCCGTGGGTGGGCGGGGTCGGCCCCATGGAGGCGCAGAGGACGACCGGATCGCTCCATTCACGCAGCGTGACCAGTTCATCGACGGAGATCAGCGGGTTCATGAGTGCCAGTGTAGGAAAAATGCCGCCGAAAAAGTCACCGGAAAAGCTGTACGTAGAAATGTGATCTGTGTAACATCGCCGCATGGCTACTGTCACGAGAACCGAACGACTCATCCTCATGCCCCTGAGCGCGCGTCACGACGCCGAGGCCTACAAGGTCTACAGCGACAAGCGCATCTGGGAGCACCGCCCGCAGGCCCGTCACGAGACGGTCAAAGAGACCCACCAGCTCATCGGCCGCACCCAGGCGTCCTGGGCCGCGAAGGGCCTCGGCCCGTGGGGCGTCTACATGCGCGACCAGCCGACCGAGTTCATCGGCGTCGGCGGCATCGAACTTGTCGACGGCCGCGTGTGGGACCTCAAGTACCGTTTCCGCCCCGAGAAGTGGGGCAACGGCTTCGCCACCGAGGTCTCGGAGGCCGCCCTCAAGGCGGCGCGGCGCCTCGACCCGGACACCCCGGTCACCGCGCGCATCACCACCAACCACCCGGCCTCGGCCCGCGTCCTGGAGAAGGTCGGGCTCCGTCCGGTGTGGGAGGGGCGCCGTGTGGGCACCGGCGACGACCCCTCCGAGCCGGACGTCCGCATCTACGCGGACCGTGAGCTGCCGGAGGAGATCCTCGAGTTCCTCAAGGCACGTCCCTGAGGTCCAGCGCCCGGCGGGCACTCTCACCGAACTTCCGGCGGTCGAGGGTGCCCGCCGACTCGGGCAGGCAGCCGAGCAGCCGCACCCCGGTCACACGCGGCAGCTCGGCGAGGTTCTCCCGGGTGGCCAGGTCCGGCTCCGCCGGGAGGCTGCCCCCGATGAGGCCCAGCACGCGCAGGCCCCGTGCGTGCGCCGCCGAGACGGTCAGCTCGGCGGCGTTGAGGCTGCCCAACCCCAGTGAGGTCACCACCAGGAGCGGGGCGTCCAGGTCCGCGGCCACGTCGGCGATGGTCAGGTCGTCGGCGAGGCGCACGAGCAGTCCGCCCGCCCCCTCGACGAGCACGGTGTGGTCCGGCCCGTCGAGCTCCCGGATCCGGGCGACCAGGTCCGCCCTCTCCACCTGCGGCATTCCGGCGCGCCGGGCCGCGATGTTCGGGGCCAGCGGCTCCGGGTAGCGGGCGAGCTCCACGCCCCGCAGCCCCGTGAGCTTCTCGACGCTCACCACGTCCCCACTGCCCTCCGGCTCCCCGGTCTGCACCGGCTTGACGGGGAGCACGGTGTGTCCGCGGTCGCGGAGCACGGAGGCGACGGCCGCGGTGGCGACCGTCTTGCCCACGTCGGTGCCGGTGCCGGTGACGACGATGATCATGCCGCCACCGCCGCCCGGATGCCGCGGCAGATCTGCGCGACGTCGTCGTCGGTGCAGATGTACGGCGGCATCGTGTAGATGAGCCGGCCGAAGGGTCGCAGCCACACCCCCTCCGCGAGGGCGGCCTGCGTGGTGGCCTCCATGTCCACGGGCTGCTCCATCTCCACGACCCCGATCGCCCCACGCACCCGCACGTCGGCCACCCCGGGGGCCTCCCGCAGGGGCGCCAGGCCGGCGCGCAGCCCGGCCTCGATGCGGGCGACGTCACGGCGCCACCCGCCGGTGGCGATGAGGTCGAGGGAGGCGGTGGCGACGGCGCAGGCGAGCGGGTTGGCCATGAAGGTCGGTCCGTGCATGAGCGTGCCGATGCCCGCGGCCACCTCGGCGGTGCACAGCGTGGCGGCCAGGGTCATGAATCCGCCGGTCAGCGCCTTGCCCACGCACATGATGTCGGGCCGCACCCCGGCCCCGGTGCTGACGAAGAGCTCGCCGGTCCGGCCGAAGCCCGTGGCGATCTCGTCGACGATGAGCAGGATGCCGTGGCGGTCGCAGATGTCCCGCAGCCCGCGCAGCAGGGCGGGGTCGTGGAAGCGCATGCCGCCGGCGCCCTGGACGCCGGGCTCGACGATGACGGCGGCGACGGAGGCGTCGACAAGCATCTCGAAGCGGGTGAGGTAGTCGCCGGGCTCCCCGGTGGGCGGGGCCGGGGCGAAGATCTGCTCGGCGAGGGTGCCCTCCCACAGGGAGTGCATGCCGCCGTCGGGGTCGCAGACGCTCATCGCGGCGAAGGTGTCGCCGTGGTAGCCGGAACGCCAGGTGAGCAGGCGGGTGCGTTCGGGGTGGCCGGTGCCGCGGGCGTACTGGAGGGCCATCTTGACGGCGACCTCGACGGACACGGAGCCGGAGTCGGAGAAGAAGACGTGCGGGAGGCCCGTCATGTCGGCGAGCCGGCCAGCGAGGGTGACGGCCGGTTCGTGGGTGAGTCCGCCGAACATGACGTGGCTCATGCGGCCGATCTGCTCCGTCGCGGCGGCCACCAGCGCGGGGTGTCCGTGGCCGTGGATGGCGGCCCACCAGGAGCTCATGCCGTCGATGACACGGCGGCCGTCGGCGAGTTCGAGGTGGATGCCCGCGGTCGCGGAGACCGGCAGGTTGGTGGTGTGTGCCGGGGCATAGGGGTGCCACACGTGGGCGCGGTCGAGCGCAATAATCTCAGTGATCTCAGCGGGGCGCATGGTGACTCTCCTGCAGTTCGGGGCCATGATTGAACACCATTCAATCATGCGTGCCCCGGACACCCCCGATGAGGGTTGAACAACGTTCAACTACGCCGCGGCACGGCATAATCATCCCCCATGACCATTCTTGAACAGCGTTCAAGGGCGGCAGGTCGGGACACCCACCCGATCGCCATGCCCTCCATGGTGAGCATCGAGATGTGGGAGCGCTTCAGCTTCTACGGCATGCAGGCCATCCTCGCCTACTACCTCTACTTCCAGGCCACCGACGGCGGCCTCGGCATGGCCACCGCCGAGGCCACCGCCCTCGTCGGCGCCTACGGCGCCTTCCTCTACCTGTGCACCTTCGCCGGCGGCTGGATCGGCGACCGCGTCCTCGGTGCCGAACGCACCCTCCTCACCGGCGCGGGTCTCCTCGTCGGCGGACACGTCGCACTCTCCGCCCTCCCCGGCTTCCTCGGACTCATCCCGGGACTGCTCCTCATCGCCGCCGGATCCGGCCTGCTCAAGACCGCGGCCGTCACCGTCCTCGGCCAGGCCTACCCCGCCGCCTCCCCGCGTCGCGACGCCGCCTTCCAGATCTTCTACCTCGGCATCAACGTCGGCGCCCTGCTCGGCCCCCTCATCACCGGCTGGCTCGCCGAACGTCACGGATTCCACGCCGGCTTCGCGGCCGCCGCCGCCCTCATGGTCCTCGGGCTGGTCGTCTACCTGGCGATGCGTCCCCGGCTCATGGCGTCCCTCGGCGCCGAGACCGCCCGCCTGCTCACCCGCCCCACCCAGCCGCTGGCCCCCGCCCGCGCCCGGCTCATCATCATCGCCGCGGTCGCGGCCGTCGCCCTCGTCGTGGCCCTGCTCGCCGTCGGCGTGATCACCCCGGCCCGCCTGGCCGCCACCTTCCTCGTCATCACCGTCGCCGCGGCCCTGCTCCTCTTCGGCCAGATGTTCCTCTCCCCCGCCGTCACCCCGGGCGAACGACGCCGCGTCCTCGCCTTCGTCCCCCTCTTCCTCGCCTCCACCACCTACTGGGCGCTGCAGTCTCAGATCTACGGCGTCCTGGCCGTCTACTCCGACGTCCGCCTCGACCGCACCGTCGCCGGCCACGAGATCCCCGCCGCCTGGACCCAGTCCCTCAACCCCTTCTACATCCTCGCCTTCTCCCTCCCCCTGGCCTGGCTGTGGGTCCGCCTCGGCTCCCGCGGCCCCGCCTCCTCCACGAAGATGGGCGTCGGCGTCATCATCGCCGGATCGAGCATGCTCATCATGCTGCCGTTTGTCGGCGGCGGCGAGAACTCCACGCCCTTCCTCGTCCTCGCGGCCGCGATCGGCACGCTCTCCCTCGGCGAGATGCTCATCGGCCCCATCGGCATGGCCTCCACGGCCATCCACGCCCCGCGGGCCTTCGCCACCCGCTTCTCCGCTCTCTACTTCCTCACCCTGGCGATCGGCACCTCCCTGGCCGGCACGCTGTCCACCTTCTACGACTCCACCTCCGCCGACAGCGAGCGGACCTACTTCCTCTCGGTCGCGGCCGCCGCGATCCTCATCGGCGTCGTCTGCCTCGCGGCCTCCCGGGCACTGCGGCGCCACCTCACCTCCGAATGCCCCGGGGAGGGCTAGTCCCAGTTGGTCGCGGCCACCACCGTCGGATCCACCTCCAGGCCCGTCCAGCTGACCGACAGCTCCCCCAGGGCCTCCTCCTGCATGGCCTCCACGGCCTGCGCCTTGTAGAGCTCCAGCAGGGCGAGGAAGCGGCCGACCACCTCCATGGACACCGTGCAGTCACGGGTCAGCGCCTGGAAGGTCAGCCAGTGCCCGGCCCCCATGAGCCGCAGGGTGTCGAGGATGCGCCCCGCCTGCTCCGGCACCGACACCGCCACCTGGTGCAGGTGTGCGGTGCCCACCTCCTCCGGCGGGCGGGGGCGGAACACCCCCGCGGCCACCTCCGCGAAACCGGCGGGCGTGAGCCCCAGAACCACCGGCGGCATGAGGTCCGCGAACTGCGGCTCCATGCCCACCGCCCGCGGATAGCGGCGCTGCGCCTTCTTCTGCCAGGTGGCGAACAGGTCGGCCACCTGCTTGTACGCCCGGTACTGGAGGAGGCGCGCGAAGAGCAGGTCCCGGGTCTCCAGGAGGGCGAGGTCCTCAAGATCCTCGACGTCGCCGCGCGGCAGGAGCCGGGCGGCCTTGAGGTCCAGCAGGGTGGCGGCGACGACCAGGAACTCGGTGGTCTCGTCGAGGTCCGCGGTCTCCCCCAGCGCGCGGGTGTAGGCGATGAACTCGTCGGTCACCGCGGAGAGGGCCACCTCGGTGACGTCGAGACGCCGGGAGCCGATGAGCTGCAGCAGCAGGTCAAACGGCCCCTCGAAGTTGGTGAGCGCGACCCGGAACCCCGGGACCTCCGCCTGCTCCCCCGTCACCGGAGCGCGGTCCGCTCCAGGACCTCGAGGGCCAGGTTGCGGTACTGCTCCGCCCCCTGGGAGGAAGGCGCCCACGTGATGATCGGCTCGCCGGCGACGGAGGTCTCCGGGAACCGGACCGTGCGGGTGATCACCGAGTCGAAGACCCGGTCACCGAACACCTCCACCACGCGCGACATGACCTCGCGGGCGTGGGAGGTGCGCCGGTCGAACATGGTGACCAGGATGCCGAGGATCTCCAGGTCGAAGTTGAGACGGTCCGCGACCTTCTCCACCGTGTCGGTGAGCAGCGCCAGGCCACGCAGCGAGAAGTACTCGCACTCCATCGGGATGATGACCCCGTGGGAGCAGGCCAGCGCGTTGACCGTCAGCAGGCCGAGGGAGGGCTGGCAGTCGAGGATGATGAAGTCGTACTCCTTCATCACCGGACGCAGGGCACGGGCCAGGGTCTGCTCGCGGCCCACCTCGTTGACGAGCTGGATCTCCGCCGCCGAGAGGTCGATGTTGGCGGGCACCAGGTCCATGCCGGGCACGGCCGTCTGGTGGATCGCCGAGTGGATCGAGGTCTGGTTGTCGAGCAGCAGGTCGTAGACCGTGATGTCGAGCTCGTCGTGGGGGACGCCGAGGCCCGCCGAGAGGGCGCCCTGCGGGTCCAGGTCGACGAGGAGGACCTTGCGGCCGATCTCCGCGAGGCAGGCGCCCAGGTTGATGGTCGACGTCGTCTTGCCGACGCCGCCCTTCTGGTTGCACATCGAGATGATCGTCGCGGGCCCGTGCCGGTCCAGGGGAGCAGGCTGCGGCAGCTCGCGCACCGGGCGGCCGGTCAGGCCGACCTCGACACCGGGCTCCTGGGACAGTCCCTCTCCGCTCACAGTCATACCCTCTTCCTTGACTGAATCGACTACAGGCTAATTACGCCGTTGTCACACAGGGTACATCGTGATTCCCGCGGGTTTCGACGACACGACGCAACGTCGAAAAGTCAATGCCAAGGACTTGACGTAGACAACTCATGCTGAATCGTTTATTATCTGCGTCATGCATCTGTACTTCCTGTAGGAACACCCCCGCACACGCCCTCCGGCCCAGCCGTGACGTCGGCGTGTGCCTCGTCGTTCCTGCACATCCCCGTACAGAAAGCACCCCGATGCCCGCTCATCTCCGCGCGGAATCAGTCTCCGCCACCCGTGGCACACGCACCGTGTTCACCGACCTCTCGTTCACCCTCTCCCGGGGTGACCGCCTCTTCGTCGTCGGCGAGAACGGCCGCGGCAAGACCACGCTCATCCACCTCCTCACCGGACGCCTGCTCCCCGACTCCGGACACGTCACCTGCCACGGCAGCCTCGCGGTCGCCGAACAGCAGATGGACGTCTCCGGCACCGTCGGCGACGCCGTCCGCGAGATCATCCGCCCGGCGGAACTCGCCCTCGCGCGTCTCGACGCCGCCCTCCCCACCATCGAGTCCGACCCCGGGGAGTACGAGGCGGCACTCGCCGAGGCCGAGCGTCTCGACGCCTGGGACGCCCACCGCCGCGTCCGCTCCGCCCTCGCGTCCCTCGACGCGGACTTCCCGGACGAGGTGGCCCTCGCCGACCTGTCCGTCGGACAGCGCTACCGCGTCCGTCTGGCGTGCCTGCTCGCCGGCCACCACGATCACCTGCTCCTCGACGAACCCACCAACCACCTCGACCACGCGGGACTCGCCTTCCTCACGGAACAGCTCCGCGGTCGCGCCGGTTCGGTGCTCGTCGTCACCCATGACAGGGCACTGCTGGCCGACCTGGCCACCACCGTCCTCGACCTCGACCCCACCCCCGACGGCCTGCCGCGTGTGTGGGGCACCGGCTACGAGGGCTACCGGGCCGGACGCGCCGCCCTCGAGCAGGCGTGGGCGGACGACTACGCCGCCCAGACCGCCCGCCAGGCCCGGCTGCAGTCCGACCTGCAGCAGGCGCAGTCCCGGCTGAGCACCGGCTGGCGTCCCCCGAAGGGAACCGGCAAGCACGCCCGCCAGTCACGCGCCCCCGGCGTGGTGCAGGCGGTCCGGCGTCGGCAGGAGGCACTCGCGGCCCACGCCGTGACCCTGCCGCCGCCACCGCCGGTGCTCACCTTCCCGCGTCTCCACGCGAAGTCCACGCGCACCTACCTGCGTGCCGAGGGACTCTCGCTGGAGGGACGGCTCCGCGGCCCCGTCGACCTGGCTGTCCGCGGCGGCGACCGGCTGGTGATCACCGGCCCCAACGGGGCCGGCAAGTCGACCCTCATCGACATCCTCACCGGCCGGCTCGCGCCCACCACCGGCACGGTCCACGTGCCCGACCCCTCCGCCCTCGGATTCCTCCCCCAGGAGTCCGCGGACACGGATCAGCCGCTGTCCATGGGGCAGCAGCGACGCCGCGACATCGCCCGCGTGCTCGGCGCCGGTCCGTCCGTCCTGCTTCTCGACGAACCCACGAACCACCTCTCCATCAACGCCGTCACCCAACTGACGCAGGCGCTGGAGGGGACGGAGGCCGCGGTCGTCCTGGTCACGCACGACCGGCAGCTGCTGGCGGACACGGCCCACTGGCCGCGCCTGGAGCTCAGGCCCGCGGATGCGCCTCCCGCCACACCTGGCGGAGGTTCTCCGCGGTGACGTGGGTGTAGATCTGCGTCGTCGTCACGGAGGAGTGGCCGAGCAGCTCCTGCACGACGCGGACGTCGGCCCCACCCTCCAGCAGGTGGGTGGCGTAGGAGTGCCGCAGCGTGTGCGGGGAGATGTCCATGTCCAGCCCCGCCCGCTCGGCGGCCTTCTTCAGCACCGCCCACGCGCTCTGCCGCGACAGGGCTCCCCCGCGGGTGTTGAGCAGCAGGGCGTGCGACTTGCCCTGCGCCAGCACCGGGCGGGCGCGCACGAGGTACGCCTCGACCGCCTCGAGTGCCTTGGAGCCCACGGGGACGAGCCGCTGTTTGCCGCCCTTGCCGGAGATCCGCAGGATGCCGTCGGTGTCGGTGACGTCGTCGACAAGCAGCCCGGTGACCTCCGAGATGCGGGCCCCCGTGCCGTAGAGCAGTTCCAGCAGCGCGCGGTCGCGCAGGTCCAGCGGGGTGGCCAGGTCATCGGTGGGCACGGACTCGATGAGCGTGGCCACCTCGTCGACGGAGAGGGTGTCGGGCAGGTGGCGGCCGGTGCTCGGGGGTGAGACCTCGGCGGCGACGTCGACGCCGAGCACGCCCTCGCGGACGGCGAACTTGTGCAGCCCCCGGGCGACCACCAGGGCGCGGCCCGCGGAACTCGCCGCCAGGCCGGAGCGCCGCAGGTCGGCGACGTAGGCCTCCACGTCCGTGGTGGAGACGTCCGCCAGGTCGGTGCGCCCCGCCTCCTCGAGCCAGTCGAGATAGCGGTTGAGGTCGCGGCGGTAGTTGGTGAGGGTGTTCTCGGAGAGGCCACGTTCCACGGCGAGGTGGTCGAGCCAGGTGTCCGCGATGCCCCGGGCCCTCACGGCATCTTCTTCAGGTCCGGTCCGACGCCCGCTGCACGACGCCGCGCGGCCAGGGCCTGCGGCCGCCACGGGTTGGGCGTGTCGACGGGCCGGGCCTCCCCCCGCCCGGCGAGGACCTCGGCGGCCGTCATGATGCCGGCGATGGCGATGGAGTTGATGATCTCGCCGCGCAGCACCATCGCGCGGGCCTCCTCCAGGGGCGTCCACGAGAAGGTCATGTCGGCCTCCTCGTGCTCCGCCTCGCCGCGGTCGACCTCGTGCAGGTCCCGGGCGAGGTAGACGCGGACAGTCTCCTCGCAGAAACCGGGCGAGGTCACCAGGTCGCAGAGGACCTCCCACCGGTCGGCGGCCAGGCCCGCCTCCTCGGCGAGTTCGCGGCGGGCGGTGACGTGCTCGTCCTCGCCGTCGATGTCGAGGATGCCGGCGGGCAGTTCCCACAGGCGGTCCTGCACGCTGTGGCGGTACTGGCGGACCAGGGCGATCTCCCCGTCCCGCTCGGCGACGACGGCCACGGCCCCGAAATGCTCGACGATCTCCCGCCTCCCGGTGCCTCCGCCAGGCATCGCGAGGGTGTCGCGGCGCAGGGCGAGGATGGGCGACTCGTGCAGGAGCTCCGAGTCGAGGACGTCGAACTGGTGGGTTCCGGGTGTGGTCATGCCCACTAATCTACCTAGGGCGCCGGGCTGGCCGCCTCGGCGGACTCCGCGGAGCCGTAGGCGCCGGTCTCCCCCGCCAGCTGCTCCCGCACGGCGAGCACCGTGGCCATCCGGCCGACGGCCCGGTCGACGGAGTCGACGGTGGACACGCCGTTGTCGGCCGTCGCGCGCACGAGGCCGACGGCGCCGGTGTCGGAGGCGGTGTGGATGCGTCCGGCCAGGACGGCCCCGTTGCCGCGGGCGTCGAGGGCCCCGACGAAGTCGGCGAGCGTGCGGGCGGCGATGCCCTGCGTGCCGTCGGAGTCGCCGGTGATCACCACGGCGACCTGGGCCGGCAGGATCGTCCCGTCCTCGTAGTCGAGGAAACCGGCGTCCCGTAGGGCACGCAGCAGCAGGCCGCGTTCCTCGGAGCTGGCCTGCTCCTCACCCGATTCCGGGGCGAGCAGGAGCGCCGAACCGAGTGCCTCCCCGGCGTGCAGGCCCGGGTCGAGGCGGTCCTCGGAGAGCTGCGCACCGGCCGGCAGGGTGTTGGCCACGATGGATTTCAGCTGGTCCGCGCCCTCGGCGGTGAGGAACTGCTCCGCCAGGGTGATCGTGCCGGCGTCGACGGCGCCGGCCTCGGCGAGCAGCGTCGCGACGCCCGCCACGTCCTCCTCCGCCGCGTCCGCGGTGCGCAGGACCAGGACCGGGCGGTCGCCGAGGGTGTCATGGACCGCGCCCGCGGCGAGGTCGCCGACGACGCTGTCCGCGGAGGCCGCCTGGGCCTCGGCGATGTCGGCCCGCTCCTGGGCGGCCGCGAGCTCGGCGGTGTTCCGCCCGGAGCCCTCCGGCATGTTCGGGGCGAGCACGAGTGTGCCCAGTGCGACGCCGGCGGCGACGCCGAAACCGAGGCCGCCGATGAGCCAGCCTGCGCGGCCGGTGGTGGAACCCATGATCTGCTCCCCTACTTGAACCAGCCCTGGAAGGTCAGCGCGATGCTGTTCCAGGTGTCGATGAGATTGTCGCTGAAGGTCCCCGAGCCGGACAGTCCCACGATGAGCACGATCGCGGCGGCGGCCACGAGGATGCCGAGGACCGCCCACAGCCAGGCCGTGCCGCGGCCGGAGTTGACGGTGTACAGGTCGGAGATGGCGGAGGCGTCGACGAGGCGAGCCCCCAGCTTGGAACGGGTGAGCAGCGCGGTCGGCGTGGCCGCCGGATCGTTGGCGAAGACCGCGTCCAGGTCGAAGGGGCTGCCCGCGTTCACGATGATCTGCGCCCCGTGGTAGTCGGCGAGCAGCAGCGCCAGGTCGGTGGCCGAGTCGGTCGCCGCCGGGAAGGTCATGGCTCCGACGCCGAGGTCCTGGATGCGTTCCAGGCCGGCCGCGTGGCCGTCCGGGTCGGCCGGCAGGATGACGCGACCGCCGCTGCGCAGCGTGTCCGCCCCGATGCCCGCCGGGTTGCCCACGATGAGGTCCGGCTTGTAGCCGAGCTCCAGCAGCGTGTCCGCGGCGGCGTCGACGCCGATGATGACGGGGTCGTACTCGCGGATGAAGTTGCGCAGCAGCTTCACCTCGTTGCGGTGGTCGGGGCCGGGGCTGACCACGAGTGCCTTCCGGCCGGAGATGTCCGCGCCGGTGTCCGGGATGCCGAGGCCGTCGATGAGCAGCGGCCCCTCGGAGTGGATGAACTGGATGGTGTTGCCGAAGAACGCCTCCATGTGGTCCACCAGGGACTGCTGCGCCTCGGTGAAGCTGGCCTCCACCTCCTCGGCGGTGACCACCCGGCCGGCACCGATCTGCCGGTCCGCGAGGTGGACGGCGCCGTCCTCGGTGATGCGGCCCTTCTTGCCGTCCCGGATGCCGGCGGCCAGTTCGAGGCCGGTGTCCTCGATGAGGAGGACGTCGGCGTCGAGAAGCATGTGGGGGCCGAAGTTGGGGACCGCTCCCGTGGAGAACCGCGACATGTTCACGACGGCCGCGGGGCGCGCGTCGATGAGCAGCTGGGCGTCACGGCGCGAGATGTCGGCGGTGTTGATGACGGCGATGTCACCGGCGCGCAGGCGCTGGAGACCCTTGCCCCCGGCGGTGCAGTCGCGGAGGGTGCCCTGCAGACCGGGCAGGTCGGCGGTGCGGGAGAACAGACTCATGTGGCTATTGTGACGGTCGGGACCTACCCGGTGGTGAAGGCGCGCCGCTCGCTGCGGGCCCGTTCCAGCAGCTCCGCCGCGTGGGCACGTCCGGTGTCGGTGTCGTCGAGTCCCGCGAGCATGCGGGCCAGCTCCTCCACACGCTCCTCCGGGCTGAGGGTGAGCACACCCGAGGTCACCGCCTCATCGCCCACGTTCTTGGCGACGTGCAGGTGCGTGTCGGCGTAGGCCGCCACCTGCGGGAGGTGCGTCACGACGATCACCTGGTTCCGCGTCGCCAGCCGCGCCAGACGCCGCCCGATCTCCACCGCCGCCCGGCCACCGACACCGGCGTCGACCTCGTCGAAGACCAGCGTCGCGCCCTGCGTCCCGGCGGAGAGGATGACCTCCAACGCCAGCATGACGCGGGAGAGCTCACCGCCCGAGGCGCTCGACGCCAGGGGGCGGGGTTCGGTGGCGGCGTTGGGGGCCAGCATGAGCTCGACCTCGTCCGCGCCGTCGACCCCCGGGGCGACACGGCGGACATCGACCGTGAGCCGGGCCTTCGCCATTGCCAGTCCCTGCAGCTCGGCGGTCACCGCGTCCGCCAGCGCGGCGGCGGCCCTCCCCCGCGCCGTGCTCAGCTTCCGGGCGGCCGCCTTCATCTTCTTCTCGGCGGCGGCGACCTGCTTCTTCAGCTCGTCGAGGGCCTCGGAGGAGATGTCGATGCGTCCCAGCCGCGTGCGGGCCTTGTCCCGCCACGCGAGCACGCCGTCGATGTCGGGGGCGTACTTGCGGGTGAGCATCTTGAGCTGCTGCTGACGCTGCAGGGACTCCTCCAGCAGGGACGGGTCCGCGGGCAGGTCGGCGAGGAAGCCGCCCAGCTCGACGGCGATGTCGCTGAGCTGGCTGGTGATCTCCGTGAGCCGCGCCCCCAGCTCCGTGAGCTGTGTGTCCTCGGAGGCGGTGAGGGCGGCCTCCGCGCGTCCGAGCAGCGTGGAGGCGGGGTCCTCCTCGGAGTAGCCGCCCAGGGCCTCCGGTCCGTCGATCGCGGCCAGCGCGGTGGAGGCCTCCTCCCGGAGCGTGTCGACATCCTGGAGCCGCCGGATCTGCGTGAGCAGTTCCACATCCTCCCCCGGCTCCGGGTCGACGGCGTCGATCTCGTCGAGGGCGAACTGCAGACGGTCGATCTCCTGGGCCAGTTCACGGCGGGACTCCGTGCGCTGCCGCAGGTCACGGGCCAGGTCCCGCCAGGTGCGCCACGCCTCCCGGTAGTCGGAGAGCAGCGGGGCGATGGCCGGGTCGAAACGGTCCAGCGCCGCCAGCTGCTGGCCCGGGGCGAGCAGCCGGAGCTGGTCGTTCTGGCCGTGGATGGTGAGCAGCGGGGAGGTGAACTCCGCGAGGGTGGCGGCCGGGACGGAACGGCCCCCCAGGTGGGCACGGGAACGCCCGGACGCGTTGACGGTGCGGGAGGCGATGAACTCGCCGTTCTCGTCGGCGGCGCCGCCGGCGGCGTCGACCAGCTCGGTGACCTGCGCGGACACCTCGGGCGCCAGTGTCGTGGTGACGAAACGCCCCTCGACCACCGCCTGCGGTGCGCCGCCGCGCACGCGGGAGGCGTCGGCGCGGCCCCCGGCGAGCAGACGCAGGCCGGTGACGACCATCGTCTTGCCGGCGCCGGTCTCACCCGTCAGCACGGTGAGTCCCGCGGAGAGTTCGGCGGAGGCGGCTGGGATGACACCGAGGTTCTCGATGGCGATGTCTGCAAGCATGCAGACCACCCTACCCGAACAACTGTGCTAGTTCTCCTTGGGAGTCGGCGTCGTACGCGGACCCCGCCAACCGGAGACAGGGAGCCGCAGCTTGGTCACCAGACGGTCGGTGAACGTCGACTCGTCGAGACGCACCCACCGCACCGGACGGGCACCCCGCACCACCTCGACGCGCGAACCGGGCGGCATGGGGATCGGACGGAAACCGTCCATGACCGCCATCGCCGGGGAGGCGCCCGGGTTGGACTCCACCGCCACCGTCGAGTACGGCGACACCACCAGCGGCTTCGTGAACAGCGCGTGCGCGTTGTTCGGGACGACGAGGATCGCGTCGAGCTCCGGCCAGAGCACCGGCCCGCCGGCGGAGAAGGCGTAGGCGGTGGAACCGGTCGGCGTGGAGATCAGCACGCCGTCACACCCGAAGGAGGAGACCGGGCGGCCGTCCACCTCCAGGATCGCGTCGAGGACGCCACGCCGGTTGAGGTTCTCCACGCTCACCTCGTTGAGCGCCCAGCCCCGGCCGATGACCTCGAGGTCGTTGTCCAGGACGGTGACGTCCACCGTCATCCGGTCCTCCACCCGGTAGGAGCGGTCGATGACGCGCTGGATCGCGGCGTCGAGGGACTCCGCCTCCCACTCGGCGAGGAAGCCGACGTGCCCGAGGTTGATGCCCAGCACGGGCACGTCCACGGCGTGCGCCAGGTCGGCGGCGCGGAGGAAGGTGCCGTCGCCACCGAGGACGAGCACCAGCTCGCAGCCCTCCGCGGCGTCCGCGGTGTGGGTGACCCGCTCCAGCGGGGCGAGGATCCGGCTGCCCTCCAGCGGGCGGCCGTCCTGGTGGACGAGGACGCGGACGGTGATGCCGGCGGCGTCGAGAAGCTCGGCGGTGCGTTCCGCGGCGGAGAGGTTCTTACTGCGGCCCGTGTGCGGGACGAGCAGCACCTGACGGTCGGTCATTTAAGGACCCTCCTGCACGGCAGTGGTGATCATGGACTCCAGCTGTTCAGGGTCCGGAGCGGTGGCGCCGCCGTCCTTGACCAGCCATAGGAAGTATTCTACGTTTCCGCTGGGACCGGGCAGCGGTGAGGCCACCACTCCACGGCAGCTCAGGCCCAGCGTGAGGGCGAACTCGGCGACCTCGCGGGTCACCTCGGCCCGCAGCTGCGGGCTCCGGACCACGCCCCCGGAACCGAGGCGGTCCTTGCCCACCTCGAACTGCGGCTTCACCATCGGCAGCAGATCCGCCCCCTCCCGCAGCGAGTCGGCGATCGCCGGCAGCGTCAGACGCAGGGAGATGAAGGAGAGGTCACCGACCATCATGTCGCAGGGCCCTCCGCACATCTCCGGGGTGAGCGTGCGGACGTTCGTCCGGTCCAGCACCGTCACCCGCGGGTCATTCTGCAGACGCCAGAGCAGCTGCCCGTAACCGACGTCGGCGGCGACGACCTCGGCGGCGTCGCGACGCAGCAGGACGTCCGTGAACCCGCCGGTCGAGGCACCCGCGTCGAGCACCTTCTTCCCGGCGACGCTCAGCCCCTGCGGCTCGAAGGCCTCGAGCGCCCCGAGCAGCTTGTGGGCGCCCCGCGAGGCCCAGTCCTCGTCGGCGGCCTCCTCCACGCGGATGGACACCTCCGGTTCCACGACGGTCGCCGGCTTCAGCGCCTGGAATCCGCCGACGTACACGCGGCCGGCCTTGATCATGTCGACGGCCTGCTCACGCGAGCGGGCGATCTTCCGGCGGACGAGCTCAGCGTCGAGCCGCCTACGGGTGGGAGCCATGGAAGCCTCCTAGTGTCCCTGTTGGAGCGCGCGCTGCAGGACCGCATGCGCGCGCGTGAGTTGATCGGCCTCCTCGGCCGGTGTGGCGGGTGTCTCCGAGAGGATCTCCGCCACCTGCTTCTCGACGTCCTCCGGCCGCGGCCGTACCAGGTCAGCCGGGTTGACCATGGGCGTCACCACCAGTCGGAGACGGCCCGGGCGGCGTGCTCGCTGATCGGACGGATGAGGTCGGCGGGCCTCTTCATGGCCCAGGCGACCTCGAGGACGGTGCGCAGCGCCTCGATCGACGTGGACTCGGGGCGGCCGCGGTCGAGCAGGATGTCGTTGCCGTCGACGCGGGCGGTGAAACCACCCTGGGCGCCCGGGCGCAGGGTGGTAGGGTCCGCGGTCAGCGCGCCGAGGTCCTCGGCGACGTAGGTGGGACGCAGCTCCTTCGGTGCCTCCAGCAGCGCGATGTGGCCGGACACACCCGTGAGGACGTGGAGGGTCGGCATGCCGGCGGCATTGCCGCCCTCGATGTCGGTGTCCAGGCGGTCACCGACCACCAGCGGACGCTGCGCGTTGAGGCGACGGGCGGCGGTGAGGAACATCGCCGGCTCCGGCTTGCCCGCCGAGGTCGGGGTGACCTCCGTCGCGGAGACCACCGCCGCCACCATCGAACCGTTGCCCACGAGCAGACCCCGCTCGGACGGCAGAGTGGTGTCCAGGTTGGATGCGAAGTAGGTGGCACCGCCACGGATCGCGAGCGCCGCCTCGGACAGCTCCGCCCACCCGGCCTCCGGATCCAGACCCTGGAGGACGGCCCGCGGCTGCTCGGCGGCTGAGTCGACGACCCGGTAGCCGGCGGCACGGACCAGCTCCCGGAAGGAGGCGGTGCCGATCACGTAGACGGCGTCGCCGGGCTGCAGGTGCTCCGCGGCCAGGTCGATGGCGGCCTGCGCCGCGGTGACGACGTCCGCCGCCTCCGCCTGCAGACCGATGCCCTGCAGCTTCTCCGCCACGGACTCCGGGGAGCGCATGGCGTTGTTCGTGATGTACAGGGCCGGCACCCCGGCGGCGTTGACCGCCTCCACCGCTCCGGCGACGGCGCGTCCTCCTTCCCAGACAGTTCCGTCGAGGTCGAGGAGAAGGGCATCGTGTGCGCTCAGGAGACTCATGGTGTCCAAGCTTAGTGGCTGGCGGTGATCAGGACAGTTCCGACAGACGCTCCGCGGCGTCGAGCATGTCGTCCTCGTCGATCTTGTCGGCGTGGGCGAACCACTGCTTCGCCTCCTCGACGCGGCCCGCCGCCACCAGGGCATCGGCGTAGGCGTAGGACAGACGGGCGTTGACCGCCCCCTTCGAGGACAGGTCCGGGTTGAGACGCTGCAGCGTGATCACGGCGCTCTCCGGCTGGTTCATGTCCAGGCGGGCACCCGCGATGACGATGCCCAGCTCGATGGCACCCTCCCGGTCCAGCATGCGGGCCTCATCGGAACGGCCCATCTCGACGGCCTTCTCCGGGCGGCCGAGACCACGCTCGCAGTCGGCCATGACGGCCATGAATCCGGGACCACCGGACATGCGGCGGGCGGCCCGCAGCTCCGACAGCGCCTCCCGCCACTCGCCGGCCCGGTAGGCGGCGATGCCGTTAGTCTCCCGGGCCACGGCCACACGGCCGGCCCGGTCCTTCGCGGCACGGGCATGGCGCAGCGCCAGCTTCGGATCATCGTCCATCAGGGTCGCCGCCATGAACATGTGCTTGGCGACGGCCTCCGCGTTGTCCTTCGACAGCACCTTCAGGTCCTGCAGCACCATCGGGTCCAGGATGTGGATGTCGATGTCGTCCGGCAGATCCGGCTCCGTCATCCGCTTGTTGATGCGCTCCTCACGGAAACCGGAACGCTGCGGGGCGGAACGGTTGTGGCTGGAACGCTCGGCGCCGGCCCGCTGCGCGTGACGACGCTCGCCGCCACCCCCGCGTCGGTTGTCCCGGTTGCCGCGCTCACCCCAGCGCTCGTCCCGGCGTCCCTCCCGACGATCACCGCGCTCGCCTCGCTCCCCACGGCTGTCACGCCGCTCGCGCCAGTCACGGCCGTCACGACCGTCACGGTCAGTGTGGTCACTACGGCGACGGGGCGCTCCCCCGCGCTGCGGACGGCCTCCGCGGGGGTTGTTCTGGTGGTCACGATTCGGGCGATCAGACATAAGACTATATTCTCCCATAAGTTCTGCCCGGGGGCAGAAACGACGAAAGCGCCACCTGCCGAGGAGATGTTTCTCAACTCGACAGGCGGCGCCTTACATTCCTCTTTTAAATTTTAGCGTCGGCGGCAACCTACTCTCCCACACCCTCCCGAGTGCAGTACCATCAGCGCGGGCAGGCTTAGCTTCCGGGTTCGGAATGGGACCGGGCGTTTCCCTGCCGCTATCAACCACCGACACACCTCTGGGACACCCCTAGGGTGACCGGCATGTGTGTTGTGTCAGACACTGCATAGTGGACGCGAGCAAACCATGTGTTGCTATGTGTTGTTACGTTGCGTTGCACACACCCCACAGGGTTAGTTTGTGTGTTTTTGTCGGTCAATTAGTACCGGTCACCTCCACACCTTACAGTGCTACCAGATCCGGCCTATCAACCCCATCATCTATGGGGAACCTCAAAAGAAACCTCATCTCGAAACAGGCTTCCCGCTTAGATGCTTTCAGCGGTTATCCCTTCCGTACGTAGCCAACCAGCCCTGCTCCTGGCGGAACAACTGGCACACCAGAGGTACGTCCGTCCCGGTCCTCTCGTACTAGGGACAGCCTTCCACAAGTTTCAACGCGCGCGGCGGATAGAGACCGAACTGTCTCACGACGTTCTAAACCCAGCTCGCGTACCGCTTTAATGGGCGAACAGCCCAACCCTTGGGACCTACTCCAGCCCCAGGATGCGACGAGCCGACATCGAGGTGCCAAACCATCCCGTCGATATGGACTCTTGGGGAAGATCAGCCTGTTATCCCCGGGGTACCTTTTATCCGTTGAGCGACACCACATCCACAAGTTGGTGCCGGATCACTAGTCCCGACTTTCGTCCCTGCTCGAGCTGTCACTCTCACAGTCAAGCTCCCTTGTGCACTTACACTCACCACCTGATTGCCAACCAGGCTGAGGGAACCTTTGGGCGCCTCCGTTACATTTTAGGAGGCAACCGCCCCAGTTAAACTACCCACCAGGCACTGTCCCCAACCCAGATCATGGGCCAAGGTTCAGGTGTCCAATCCGATCAGAGTGGTATTTCAACAACGACTCCCACACAACTGGCGTCATGTGATCCAAGTCTCCCACCTATCCTACACAAACCGAACCGAACACCAATACCAAGCTATAGTGAAGGTCCCGGGGTCTTTTCGTCCTGCCGCGCGTAACGAGCATCTTTACTCGTACTGCAATTTCACCGGGCCTGTGGTTGAGACAGCAGGGAAGTCGTTACGCCATTCGTGCAGGTCGGAACTTACCCGACAAGGAATTTCGCTACCTTAGGATGGTTATAGTTACCACCGCCGTTTACTGGGGCTTAAATTCTCCGCTTCGCAACCCGAAGGTCGCTAACAGGTCCTCTTAACCTTCCAGCACCGGGCAGGCGTCAGTCCGTATACCTCAACTTCATCGTTTTCGCACGGACCTGTGTTTTTAATAAACAGTCGCTTCCCTCTATTCTCTGCGACCACCACCAGCTCCACATGCAAGATGCTTCACCAGTGACGGCCCCCCTTCTCCCGAAGTTACGGGGGCATTTTGCCGAGTTCCTTAACCACAGTTCACCCGAACGCCTTAGTATTCTCTACCTGACTACCTGTGTCGGTTTGGGGTACGGGCCATGTATGTACATCGCTAGAGGCTTTTCTCGACAGCACGGGATCACCGACATCACCCACAACGGGCTACGCATCACGTCTCACACATCATGAGGGGCGGATTTGCCTGTCCCCTCGTGCTACACGCTTACACCACAATCCAATAAGTGGCACGGCTACCCCACTGCGTCACCCCATCACTTGGCTACTACCAGATTAGGCCCCACGCACGCGCCAGGTGGAGACGTCAAAGACGACTCCACGAGGTTTGTGGGTGGTTAGTATCACTGATTCACCACGGGCGCACATACACGGGTACGGGAATATCAACCCGTTGTCCATCGACTACGCCTGTCGGCCTCGCCTTAGGTCCCGACTCACCCTGGGAAGACGAACTTGACCCAGGAACCCTTAGTCATCCGGCGGGCAAGATTCTCACTTGCCAATTCGTTACTCATGCCTGCATTCTCACTCGCACACACTCCACAGCCCCTCACGGTACTGCTTCACAGCATGCACGACGCTCCCCTACCCAAAAACTACTGTTTTTGCCGCGGCTTCGGCGGTGTACTTGAGCCCCATTACATTGTCGGCGCAGAACCACTCGACCAGTGAGCTATTACGCACTCTTTCAAGGATGGCTGCTTCTAAGCCAACCTCCTGGCTGTCTTCGCGATCCCACATCCTTTTCCACTTAGTACACCCTTAGGGGCCTTAGCCGGCGATCTGGGCTGTTTCCCTCTCGACTATGAAGCTTATCCCCCACAGTCTCACTGCTGCGCTAACTTGACCGGCATTCGGAGTTTGGCTGACATTGCTAAGATTGTGGTCCCGCTCAACCAACCAGTAGCTCTACCTCCAGCAAGCAACACGCAACGCTGCACCTAAATGCATTTCGGGGAGAACCAGCTATCACGGAGTTTGATTGGCCTTTCACCCCTACCCACAGCTCATCCCCTCAGTTTTCAACCTAAGTGGGTTCGCGCCTCCACGACGTCTTACCATCGCTTCACACTGGCCATGGGTAGATCACCCCGCTTCGGGTCCAGGACATGCCACTGCTTCACCCTCGTTAGGATTCGCTTTCGCTACGACTACCCCTCACGGGTTAACCTCGCGACATGCCGCTGACTCGCAGGCTCATTCTTCCAAAGGCACGCCATCACACACAAGAGGTGCTCTGACGGATTGTAGGCACACGGTTTCAGGTACTATTTCACTCCCCTCCCGGGGTACTTTTCACCATTCCCTCACGGTACTATCCGCTATCGGTCACACTGGGTATTTAGGCTTACCGGGTGGTCCCGGCAGATTCACAGCAGATTTCACGGGCCCGCTGCTACTCGGGAACAACATCACGCACAGCACCTGGTCTTCACGTACGGGACTCTCACCCTCTTCGGCGGGCCTTCCCAGACCACTTCCGCTAACCACGACACCACACGCCCGGGGGTGACAGCCCCCGGGAAGATGCATCCCACAACACCGCATGCGCAACCCCTGTCAGGTATCACACACACACGGTTTAGCCTCATCCGCGTTCGCTCGCCACTACTAACGGAATCATTGTTATTTTCTCCTCCTACGGGTACTGAGATGTTTCACTTCCCCGCGTCAACCTCCACCACGACTATGAATTCATCGTGGGGTGACCACCCATCACGGTGGCCGGGTTTCCCCATTCGGACATCCTCGGATCAACGCTCTATTGGCAACTCCCCGAGGCTTAACGCAGCCTTACACGTCCTTCATCGGCCCAGCATGCCAAGGCATCCACCATGTGCCCTTACACAAACACACAACAGCCGACCGCGTAACGACACGGCCGACCGGTGAACTACAACTTGAACAAACCACCACACACCACCCAACCCCCAAAAGGAGCCAGGGATGTGCGGCACACAAAAAATAAAGATGCTCGCGTCCACTATACAGTTCTCACACAACACACCACCCACCCCCGAAACCACCAGCAGACGTCAACGTCTCACCGGCACCCGGGAAGAATAGGTGATCACCGGAAACAACCATGTTGTCCCAGACACCCAACAGCGTGCCAACATACAAAGCCTGTGATCAAATCCTGGTCGTGTGAACCGCTACGGTGTGCGTCCACCCGATTCACTTGTGGCCGGCGGGTCAACACTCGTGACCACCAACCGACCGACGCCACCGACGACAACTGTCAGACGTGGACTTTGAAAAAAGCTCCTTAGAAAGGAGGTGATCCAGCCGCACCTTCCGGTACGGCTACCTTGTTACGACTTCGTCCCAATCGCCGATCCCACCTTCGACAGCTCCCTCCACAAGGGTTGGGCCACTGGCTTCGGGTGTTACCAACTTTCATGACGTGACGGGCGGTGTGTACAAGGCCCGGGAACGTATTCACCGCAGCGTTGCTGATCTGCGATTACTAGCGACTCCGACTTCATGGGGTCGAGTTGCAGACCCCAATCCGAACTGAGGCCGGCTTTCAGCGATTAGCTCCACCTCACGGTGTGGCGACGCGTTGTACCGACCATTGTAGCATGTGTGAAGCCCTGGACATAAGGGGCATGATGATTTGACGTCATCCCCACCTTCCTCCGAGTTGACCCCGGCAGTCTCTCATGAGTCCCCACCATCACGTGCTGGCAACATAAGACAAGGGTTGCGCTCGTTGCGGGACTTAACCCAACATCTCACGACACGAGCTGACGACAACCATGCACCACCTGTACACCAGCCACAAGGGAAGGACCATCTCTGGCCCGGTCCGGTGTATGTCAAGCCCAGGTAAGGTTCTTCGCGTTGCATCGAATTAATCCACATGCTCCGCCGCTTGTGCGGGCCCCCGTCAATTCCTTTGAGTTTTAGCCTTGCGGCCGTACTCCCCAGGCGGGGCGCTTAATGCGTTAGCTACGGCACAGAAGTCGTGGAAGACCCCTACACCTAGCGCCCACCGTTTACGGCATGGACTACCAGGGTATCTAATCCTGTTCGCTACCCATGCTTTCGCTCCTCAGCGTCAGTTACTGCCCAGAGACCTGCCTTCGCCATCGGTGTTCCTCCTGATATCTGCGCATTTCACCGCTACACCAGGAATTCCAGTCTCCCCTACAGCACTCAAGTATTGCCCGTATCGCCTGCACGCCCGAGGTTAAGCCCCGGAATTTCACAGACGACGCGACAAACCACCTACGAGCTCTTTACGCCCAGTAATTCCGGACAACGCTCGCACCCTACGTATTACCGCGGCTGCTGGCACGTAGTTAGCCGGTGCTTCTTATACAGGTACCGTCACCGTAAGGCTTCGTCCCTGTCGAAAGAGGTTTACAACCCGAAGGCCGTCATCCCCCACGCGGCGTCGCTGCATCAGGCTTCCGCCCATTGTGCAATATTCCCCACTGCTGCCTCCCGTAGGAGTCTGGGCCGTATCTCAGTCCCAATGTGGCCGTCCACCCTCTCAGGCCGGCTACCCGTCGACGCCTTGGTAGGCCATTACCCCACCAACAAGCTGATAGGCCGCGGGCTCATCCCACACCGAAAAATCTTTCCACCCCCCACACTAAAGGAGGGTCCTATCCGGTATTAGACCCAGTTTCCCAGGCTTATCCCGAAGTGCAGGGCAGATCACCCACGTGTTACTCACCCGTTCGCCACTCGAGTACCCCAGCAAGCTGGGGCCTTTCCGTTCGACTTGCATGTGTTAAGCACGCCGCCAGCGTTCGTCCTGAGCCAGGATCAAACTCTCCACAAAAACTTCTATCAGAAGAATCAGGCAGGAAAGCCCAAACCCAACCAAAAACAAACAACCAGCACACCACCACCCAACGAGGCGATGATGAAAATGATTGTCCAAAATGATGATTCACAAACACCCCCACACCAGCGCAAACGCTGGCCCGGGGACATGTCCGCAACCCGGCCCCCACCACTTCGACGAGGAAGAAGAAGGAGGCCGGAAAAAATTCACGGTCATGATCATGTCTGCGCCACAACAACTCACACCAGACACGCTGGTGCGCATTATTTCCAGTGGCACCCTGTCATAGAAAGGTACCACCCGGCACACACCCACCAACCCGAACATCATACGCCCGAGACTGGCCGGCACACACAACCAATAGACCACAAACAAAAGTACATTGGCACACTATTGAGTTCTCACACAACATCCGCACGCCGGATTCTGACCCGTTCTACCGGGCTTCGTCTCAGCGGCTGGAGATCCTACTGTAGTTGATCGTTTTCACGGTGTCAACTTCGTTGTAATCTCTCTGTCACTCTGAGCTTCCCGCGGTGTTCTCCGCGGCGCTCTCGGCGACCTCCATTAAGTTACCCATGTCCCCCACCTTCACCAAATCGCCTGGTCAGGTGGGGTATCTGGGGAACGTATCGGTCAGTTGTTGACCTTCACGCCGGCGAAGTTCTTCTTGCCACGGCGCAGAACGAGCCAGGATCCGTGCAGCAGATCCTCTGCGGCCGGCTCCCAGTCCTCGCTCTCGATTCGCACGTTGTTCACGTACGCGCCACCTTCCTTGATGGCACGACGGGCCGCACCACGAGAGTCGACGAGGCCGGTGCCGACGAGCAGATCCACGATAGAGCGGTCATCGCCACCGTTGACCTCGAGAACCTCGGTCTCGGAGACGGCGGAGGCCAGGGTCTTCTCGTCCAGGTCCGTGAGCTCGGCGCGGCCGAACAGTGCCTGGGAGGCCAGCTCGACAGCGGCGGTGGCCTCCTCGCCGTGGACGAGGTTGGTCATCTCGCGGGCCAGTCGGCGCTGCGCCTCGCGTCGGAAAGGACGCTCCGCGACCTCGGTCTCCAGCTCCGCGAGTTCCTCGGCGGTGAGGAACGTGAACCAGCGGAGGTAGCGGATGACGTCGGCGTCGGAGGCGTTGATGAAGTACTGGTACCAGGTGTACGGGCTGGTCATCTCCGGGTCGAGCCAGAGGGAGCCGCCACCGGTGGACTTGCCGAACTTCTGGCCCTCGGAGTCGGTGACCAGCGGAACCGTCAGCGCGTGGACGGACTCGCCGTCCATGCGGCGGTTGAGGTCGACGCCGGCGACGAGGTTGCCCCACTGGTCGCCGCCGCCGACCTGCAGGACGCAGTCGTAGTTGCGGCGCAGCTGCACGAAGTCGTTCGCCTGGAGCAGGACGTAGGAGAACTCGGTGTAGGAGATGCCGTCGGACTCGAGGCGGCGCTTCACGGTGTCGCGGGACAGCATCGTGTTCAGCGGGAAGTGCTTGCCGATGTCCCGGAGGAAGGAGATGACGGTGAGGTCCTTCGTCCAGTCGTTGTTGTTGAGCAGCAGGGCCGCGTTCTCGCCCTCGAAGGAGACGAAGCGGGAGAGCTGGCCGGAGATGCGCTCGGACCAGTCGGCGACGGTGTCGGCGGAGTTCATGGAGCGCTCGCCCACGTCGCGGGGGTCGCCGATCATGCCGGTGGCGCCACCCGCCAGGACGATCGGGCGGTGGCCGGCCTGCTGGAAGCGGCGGAGCATGAGCAGCGGGACCAGGTGGCCGGCGTGCAGGGACGGACCGGTCGGGTCGAAACCGCAGTACAGGGTGATGGGGCCGGCCTCGGTCACCTCACGCAGGGAGTCCAGGTCGGTGGACTGGTTGATGAGGTCGCGCCAGGCCAGCTCGTCAATGATGTTCATGTGTGTATCTCGCAGTATCAGAAGTAGAGGATGTGGAAGGGTTAGTCGGCGGCCGGCGGCCAGGGCGTCGCCTCGTCGATGAGCATCACGGGGATGCCGTCATCGATGCGATAGGCGAGACCGAGCCGCTCATTGACCAGGACCTCACGGTCCCTGATACATGTCAGTGGGCCCTTGTCCTTCGGACAGGCGAGGACTTCCAGCAACTTCGGATCGAGACTCATGACTCAGTATCGTACCCGGCGCCCGGAAGCCGCCCGAACTGGATACGCAGTGCGCGGGTCTGGTCCTCCAGATCACGCAGAGTGTCGCTGACCACGGCCTCCCGGATCCGCTCCACCTCCTCACGGAGGATCGTGAGCGACTCGGCGGTCTCCGTGACCGCGGTGGGGTGCGTCCGGTCGCTGACCGCCAGGTACCGCCCGAGGGTGCCCGGCAGATAGTCGTTGACGATCGTCTCGACGACGACCCGCTGCTCGGGGACGTCGGCAAGCCTGTCCCACTCCGCGAGAACATCGTCGAGGGAGACCTTCAGCGCCGCCATCGAGTCGACCACCTCGTGGGCGGGGCCGCTCCCGTAGAGCCAGTGGGTCTCGTGCCTGATGCGGTCCCGCAGTTCCTCGGCGGACGGGCGGGCGGGGGCCGGCGGAAGCTCCGGCTGCTGTCGGCCCGGGGTGAGTGCCACCCCGGCGCCCCAGCCGGCCAGGGCCACCACGGGCCACAGCACTCCGAGTCCGACGACGAGATGGAGCCCGACGACGAGCACGGCGATGATCATGCCGACGAGGTTCTTCCGGGAGCGGAAGAAGCTGGTGTCACTGGTAGCCACGGATCTCCTTGAATGCTGAGTCGAGGTCCCCGTCGAGGGCGTCGAAGACCTTGCCGCCGGTCATCTCGGCGATGGCGGTCATCTCGGCGACGTTGGCCTCGCCGTAGAGGATGACGAACACCGGGATGTCGGCGGCCGGTCCGCGGAGACCGGCGTGGAAGGCGCGGAACTCGGCGAGGCCGGCACCGGCGGTGACCTCACCGTCGCTCATGAGCACGATCGACGGGATCGACCCCTCCCGGGCGTCGACACGGCCGTAGGCCTCCATGAGGGCGGAGTAGATCGCGGTCGCCCCCTCGGCCACCAGCCCGTCGACCTCTCCGGTGAGCTGGTCGGCGGGGGCGGGGTCGGTCGTCGAGAAGCGGAGGGTGAGCGGGGTGGCGGGCTCGTCCGCGAAGGGCAGCAGGGTGAGACGCTCGCGGTCGCGGAAGCCCACTCCCCCGGCGGCACCCCGGGCGGAACCGTCGATGAGCGAACGCATCGTGTCCTTGAGCAGGGCGAGACGCTCCCCCTCCATGGAGCCCGAGGTGTCCAGGATGAAGACGGTGTCACCGGGCGTACGCAGCTCGTTGTGGAAGGCCGCAACCAGCTGGTCGGTGATGGTGCGGTTGGCCGGGAAGGGCAGCTCGATGAGCAGCGGGACGTCCAGCTCCGCGGGCAGTTCGGCGCCCCGGTCGACGGGACGTCGGAAGCTGTCGGTGAGCACCTCGGGACGGTCGAGGAGCCACCCGCTCAGGGCCGCGACCTTCTCCCGGGCCTGCGGCTGCGCCGGGGCGGCAAGGGTCGACAGCGGGTAGTCCGCGGAGACCACGCCGTCCGCCGGCACGATGACGCTGACGTCCGGGTGCTCCTGCACGAGGGTGTGCAGGACGGACTCGTAGTTGATGAGGGCGTCGGCACGCGAACGGTCCGCGAGCCAGGTCTCGGTGAGCCAGCCCGACGACCCGGAGGTCAGCGTCTGCCCGGAGAAGAAGCCCTGCAGCTGCGGGGAGATCCAGTCGATGTCGGCGGAGGTGAGGGCGGAGCCCGTGTCGGACAGCGCGGTGGCGACGGACACCAGCGCCGAGAAGCCCGAGTTCGACGCCGAGGGGTCGGTCATGCCGAAGGTGACCTGCCCGTCGGCGGCGGTCTCCGCGATCTCCGCCCACGTCGGCTGGCGGGAGTCCCAGCCCAGCTCGGCGGCCTTCGACGAGGTGATGCCGAAGGCGACCGGGGAATGCCCGATCGGGGTGCTGTCGGCCAGCTTCGACGAGGCGCCGAGGATGTCGACGTAACGGTTTGTGGCGAACCACGTGGCGTCGTGCTGCTGGTCGAAGGCGCCGTCGAGGAGCGACTGCGAGTTGTCCAGCGTGCCGGCCGGGAAGCTCAGCTCGATGGGGAAGCCGAGGTCGTCGGCGGCGTCCTCGATGACGGGCTGCAGATCCTCGAGCTCCGTCGCCGCGACGATGCGCAGCGGCGTGTCATCGAGGTCGGAGAGGCCGGAACGGCCGGGGCGGTCAGGGCTGTCGCCGCCGGGCAGACTGACGGAGTCCCCGCAGGCCACGAGTCCGAGGGACAGGATCAGCGCCACCAGGGTGGAAAGGGTACGACGGGTCATTCTTCACTGTCCTCCGGAGGCTGGGGGCTGGAGTAGCGGGCACCGACACCGTTGATGAGCTGTTCCAGGCGGTCGAAGACGGGCGGGTCGACGGTGGCCAGGAAGGTCGGCGGCTCGCCGATGCCGTGGTCGCCGAGCGTGCCCGCGAACAGCGCCGGGTCACCGGGGCGGAACCCGTGCTCGGCGGCCAGACGCTGCAGGTCGGGATCGTTGCTGAGCGCCCGTCCGAGCTCGGCCCCGTCGTCGGTGAGCGCGACGAGCATGTGGGTGGAATTGATCGTCGGCTCCGGGTACGCGAGCTGCATGTCGTCGCGGATACGGGAGTTCCTCGCCATCTTCTCCCCCAGGAACTGCGCCTCGTACACCAGGACCATCGGGCGGGCGCCGATGCCCTGCGCCAGGTAGTCCGCGAAGGGGCCGGCGGAGGTCGACTCGGTGTAGCCCTGCCCCAGGAACAGCGGACTGACGGCCTCGATGACCTCGGCGACCTGGGAGTCGGTGGTGACCACCCCGCCGTCACGCACGACCCAGGCCAGGATCGACAGGTACATCGCCGCCGAGTTGGAGGTGCGGATGTCCGTCGAGGAGATCTGCACCGTCCGCGGGGACGGGTACTCGGGGCCGAGGTCACGCCACCGCTGCCCGCTGCCCGCCAGTTCCGCGTAGCGGGACATGTCGATCAGCCAGTGGCCGGCCTCCTGCCGGGCCACACCCTCCCGCTCGAGGACCTCGAGGATCGGGGTGAAGGTGGCCACCGCCATGGGCGAGTGGAAGGGGGTGAACACTCCGCGGTTGGCCTCCCGGGAGACGATCTTCTCCCCCGCCGGCGCCGAGGAGGGGAAGGCGAAGTCGTAGGTGGACAGGTCCACGTCGGTGGCGATGCGGCGCGATCCGGCGGTGTCGACGGCCACCTCGAGCCCGTGCTCCGCCAGCTTCCTCCGCACCTCCGGGTCCTCGAAGAACCCCCGCTTCTCCGAACCGATGACGCCGGTGATCTGGCGTGTCTCCGGGGCCGGGCCGACACCCCCGAGCGTCGGGACACTCAGCGTGCCCCGCCCCACGAGCACCGCCACCACCGCCACAACCAACAAGATCAGGCCGACGACAACTGACGGTCCTCGGCCTGATCTGTTTTTCGCCTTACTCATGCACGAAGCTTATGACGCTTCCTGCAGGTCGGCCACTCGAGCGGGAACTAACTCCTCACCGGGGTGGTCGCCCAGGTGTGGTGCTCACGGGAGGCCGCGGCCACCCGCTCACGCTGCTCAGCGACGCGCACGCCCGCGGTACCGCCGCGGGTCGCACGGGAGGCGACGGCGCCGTCGATGGTGAGCACCTCACGCACGGCCGGGGTCAGACGCTTGTCGACGCCCTGCAGCTCCTCGTCCGTCAGCTCGTCCAGGCCGACGCCCCGGGCCTCCGCGATGCGGACGCAGGCGCCGGAGGCCTCGTGAGCCTCGCGGAACGGCACGCCCTCGCGCACCATCCACTCGGCGAGGTCGGTCGCCAGCGTGAAACCGGCCGGGGCCAGCTCGCGCATGCGGTCCTCGTGGAAGGTCAGCGTCGCCACCAGGCCGGTCATCGCCGGCAGCAGCAGGTTGAGCTGGGCCACCGAGTCGACGATGGGCTCCTTGTCTTCCTGCAGGTCGCGGTTGTACGCCAGCGGCTGCGCCTTGAGCGTGGCCAGGAGACCGGCCAGGTTGCCGATGAGACGGCCCGTCTTGCCGCGGGTCAGTTCCGCGACGTCGGGGTTCTTCTTCTGCGGCATGATCGACGAGCCCGTGGACCAGGCGTCGGAGAGCGTGACGTAGCCGAACTCCGGGGTGCACCACGCGATGATCTCCTCCGCCAAACGCGACATGTCGACCGCGATCTGGGCCAGCACGAAGGCCGTCTCAGAGGCGAAGTCACGCGAGGAGGTGGCGTCGATGGAGTTGTCCGCCGCCGAGTCGAAGCCCAGCTCCGCGGCGATCGCCTCGGGGTTGAGCTGCAGGGAGGACCCCGCCAGGGCGCCCGAACCGTAGGGCGAGACAGCCAGACGGCGGTCCAGGTCGCGGATGCGCTCGATGTCACGCAGCAGCGGCTGGGCATGCGCCAGCAGCTGGTGCGCGAGCAGCACCGGCTGCGCGGCCTGGAAGTGGGTCTTGCCCGGCATGATGGCGTCGGGGTGGGCGGCGGCCTGGTCGACGAGGGCGTCGACAAGCTCGGTGACGCCGACGGCGATGTCACGCACCGCGTCGCGCACCCACATGCGGAAGAGGGTGGCCACCTGGTCGTTGCGGGAGCGACCCGCACGCAGACGACCGCCGACCTCCGGGCCGACACGGTCGATGAGGCCGCGCTCCATCGCGCCGTGGACGTCCTCGTCGGTCGGCTCGGGGCCGAAGGTGCCGGCGGCGACGTCACGGCCGAGCTGGTCCAGGCCCGCGAGCATGGTCTCCAGGTCGGCGTCGGACAGCAGACCCGCGGAGTGCAGGACCCTGGCGTGCGCCTTGGAGGCGAGGACGTCGTAGGGGGCGAGCACCCAGTCGAAGTGGGTGGACACACTCAGGGCGAACATGGCCTCCGACGGGCCGCCGGAGAACCGGCCGCCCCAGAGGGCACCCTCGTTGGTTCCGTGCTGTTCCATTTAGTTCTGCGCCTCGCGGTCACGCTTGTTGGCGATCTCCGAGGAGAGGCCGTGCAGCTTGACGAAGCCCTTCGCCATGGTCTGGTCGAAGGTGTCGCCGGAGTCGTAGGTCGCCAGGTTGAAGTCGTACAGCGAGTGGTTGGAACGACGGCCGTTGACGGTGATGGAACCGGCGTGCAGCACCAGGCGGATGTCGCCGGTGACGTGCTCCTGGGTGGACTCGATGAAGGCGTCGAGGGAGCGCTTCAGCGGACCGAACCACAGACCGTCGTAGACCTCCTCGGCCCAGCGGGCGTCGACGAGACGCTTGTAGCGGGCGAGCTCACGCTCCAGGGTGACGTCCTCCATGGCCTCGTGGGCCTTGATGAGGATCATGGCACCCGGTGCCTCGTAGATCTCGCGGGACTTGATGCCGACGAGGCGGTCCTCGACCATGTCCAGACGGCCGACGCCCTGGGCGCCGCCGCGGCGGTTGAGCTCCTCGATGGCCTCCAGCATGGTGACCGGGCGGCCGTCGATGGCGACCGGCTTGCCGGCCTCGAAGGAGATGATGACCTCATCCGGGGCGTTGCCCAGGGTCGGCTCCTCGGTGTAGGCGTAGATGTCCTTGGTCGGGGCGTTCCACAGGTCCTCGAGGTAGCCGGTCTCGATGGCGCGGCCCCACACGTTCTGGTCGATGGAGAACGGGGAGGAGGCGGACTGCTCGATCGGCAGGTCAATCTCCTCGGCGAAGGCGATGGCCTTGTCACGGGTCCAGGCGTAGTCGCGGGCCGGGGCGATGATCTCCAGGTCCGGGTTGGTGTCGCGGAAGCCGACCTCGAAGCGGACCTGGTCGTTGCCCTTGCCGGTGCAGCCGTGGGAGACGTGGGTGCCGCCGTGCTCCTTGGCGGCCTCGACGAGGTGCTTGACGATCAGCGGGCGGGAGATGGCGGACACGAGCGGGTACTGCTTCATGTACATGCCGTTGGCCTTGATGGTCGGCAGGCAGTACTCCTCGGCGAACTCGTCGCGGGCGTCGATCACGATGGACTCGACGGCACCGGAGTCCAGGGCGCGCTGGCGCACGGACTCCATGTCCTCGCCGCCCTGACCGAGGTCGAGGGACACGGCGACAACCTCGCCGCCGGTCATCTTGGCCAGGTACGGGATGGCGACGGTGGTGTCGAGGCCGCCGGAGTAGGCGAGGACGACGCGTGCAGACATGTGGGTTTCTCCTTGGGTGAATGAATTATGGGAAGTATCTGGTATCCGAGGATACCGGGGGCTCAGGAGCCGGTGAGCAGCTCCCCCAGCTCGCGGCCCGTGAGGGGTTCGCGGGCCAGGACGAAGATGGTGTCGTCGCCGGCGATGGAGCCCACGACCTCGTCGAGTCCGACGCGGTCGATGAAGCTCGCCAGGTACTGCGCCGCCCCCGGCGGGGTGCGCAGCACCGCAATGTTGGCCGAGTGGTCCACCGCGACAACCAGCTCGTCGAGCATGCGGCGCAGCTTCTCCCTCGGCCCGGACAGCTGTTCCGCGAGATGCTTCTCGACGTGCCCCACCACGTAGAAGGCCCGTCCCTGGTCGGGGCGGATCTTCTTGGCGCCGAGTTCGTCGAGGTCCCTCGACAGGGTGGCCTGGGTGATGTCCACGCCTTCGTCGAGAAGCAGTTCGGAGAGCTGCACCTGGCTGGAGACCCGCGTCTTCGCGAGGATCTCCAGGATCTTGCCCTGCCGGGCGGTGCGGGAGACTGGCACGGTCATTCCGGCTGATTCTCCAGCAGCCAGACCATGAGGGCCTTCTGCGCGTGCAGACGGTTCTCGGCCTCGTCGAAGACGCGCGACTGCGGTCCGTCGATGACCTCGGCGGTGACCTCGTTGCCGCGGTACGCCGGCAGGCAGTGGAGGAAGATCGCGTCCTCGCCGGCCTGCGCCATGATCTCACCGGTGACCTGGTACGGCAGGAACGGGGTGCGGCGGTCCTTGCCGTCGGACTCCATGCCCATCGACACCCAGGTGTCGGTGATGACCACGTCCGCGCCGGCCACCTCGGCAACGTCCGCCGTGACGGTCACGGTGGCGCCGGTCTCCGCCGCGCGACGCTGCGCCCGCTCGACGAACTCCTGCTTCGGCTGGAAACCCTCCGGCGCGATGATGGAGATGTCCATCCCGGCGGTGGCGAAGCCGATCATGTAGGAGTTGGCCATGTTGTTGTCGCCGTCGCCCAGGTAGACCGCCTTGCGGCCCCTGAGACCCGCGGGGCCCTGCTCGGGGCAGAGGTTCTCCACGCAGGTCTGCAGGTCCGCCAGGATCTGGCAGGGGTGCAGGTCATCGGACAGGGAGTTGACGATCGGCACCGTGGCGGTCTCCGCCAGCTCGTGGAAGTTCTGGTGCGCGTAGGTGCGCCAGACGATCATCTCCACGTAACGGGACAGCACCGCGCCGGTGTCCTGGTAGGTCTCGCCCTTGCCCATCTGGGTCTTGCCCGAGTCCACGACGATCGCGTGGCCGCCCAGGTGGGCGATGCCGGCGTCGAAGGAGAAACGGGTGCGGGTGGAGGTCTTGTCGAAGAGGACCGCCACGGACAGCGGCCCCTCCAGCGGGCGCTTCGCCAGCGGGTTCTTCTTCAGTTCCGCCGCCAGCTGCAGCACCTCGGCCTGCTCGGCCGGGCTGAGGTCGTCGTCGGCCAGGAAGTGCCGGACGTTGGGGGTCATGGTCAGTCCTCCTTCGGGAGGTCGGTGGTCAGTTCAGCGAGGAGTGCGGTGAGCTTCTCGACGGCCGCGTTCATCTCCTCGTCCGTGATGATCAGGGGCGGCGTGAGCCGGATGACGTCCTCCGCCGGGGCGTTGAGGATGAGTCCGTGGTCGAAGCCCTTGGCCACGGCCTGCTTGGCGACGGGCTGCTCGAGCACCACGCCGAGCATGAGGCCCCGTCCCCGGACCTCGGTGACGCCCGGGATGGCACGCAGCTTCTCGGCGAAGAACTCGCCGGTGCGGCCGACCTGCTCGCAGAAGGACTCGTCGACGATCTCCAGCACCGCGTTCGCGGCGGCGCAGGCCACCGGGTTGCCGCCGAAGGTCGTGCCGTGGGCGCCGGGCTGGAAGAGCTCGGCGGCCCTGCCGCGGGCGATGGTGGCGCCGATCGGGATGCCGCCACCCAGTCCCTTGGCCATGGTGATGACGTCCGGGAGGACGTTGTCGTGCTGGAACGCGAAGAAGGTGCCGGTACGGCCGACGCCGGTCTGCACCTCGTCGGTGACCATGAGGATGCCGTGGGTGTCACAGAGGTCGCGGATGGCCTGCAGGAATCCGGCGGGTGCCGGGATGACGCCCGTCTCGCCCTGGACGGGCTCCAGGAAGATGGCGGCCACGTCGGTGGGGTCCGACTCGACAAGCTTGGTCAGGTACTCGATGTCACCGTAGGGGTAGAACTCGACGCCCGCGGGCAGCGGCGCGAAGGGGCGGCGCTTGTCCGGCTGACCGGTCAGGGCCAGGGAGCCCATGGTGCGGCCGTGGAAGCCATTGACGGCGGCCAGGATGCGGGAACGGCCGGTCAGGCGGGCCAGCTTGAACGCGGCCTCGTTGGCCTCGGCGCCGGAGTTGCAGAAGAACACACGCGCGGAGTCGTCGCCGACGCGCTGCTTGAGGGTCTCCGCCGCCTTGACCACCGGGGCGGTGGCGAAGAGGTTCGACACGTGGCCCAGCTGTCCGAGCTGGTGGCTGACGGCCTCGATGATCGCCGGGTGGGCGTGGCCCAGGGCGTTGACGGCGATGCCGGCGAGGAGGTCGATGTGGACCCTTCCCTGGGAATCCCGGACGGTGGCGCCCTTGCCGGAGACCAGTTCCACCGGAGGGGTGCCGTAGTTGTTCATCAGCACCTCGTTCCACTGGCTCAGCGTCGCGCTGGACTGGGGGATGGAGTCGCTCATCACTGGGCGTCCTTTCTGAAGACTGTGCCGGCGGGGTAGTTCTCGCGGTCGTAGTTGTCGGGCAGCACCATGGTGCCGATGCCGCCCATGGTGAGCAGCTCGAGAATGACGGAGTGGGCGATTCGGCCGTCGATGACGTGGGCGGCGGAGACCCCGCCCTGCACGGCCCGGAGGCAGGACTCCATCTTGGGGATCATCCCGGAGTCCAGCTTCGGCAGGATCGCCTCCAGCTCGGAGGTCTCGATCTTCGACAGCAGCGAGTCCTTGTTCGGCCAGTCGGTGTACAGGCCCTCCACGTTGGTGAGGATGAGCAGACGTTCCGCGCCGATGGCCTCCGCGAGGGCTCCCGCGGCGGTGTCGGCGTTGATGTTGTAGACCTCGCCGTTCTCGTCGGGGGCGATGGTGGACACCACGGGGATACGCCCGGACTCGACGATGTCCATGAGCGCAGCGGGGTTGACGTCCACGATGTCACCGACCAGGCCGATGTCGGTGGGGACTCCCCCGACCTCGACCAGGCGCTTCTGCGCGGTGAACAGGCCAGCGTCCTCGCCCGAGGTGCCGACGGCGTAGGGGCCGTGCGAGTTGATCAGTCCGACGAGGTCGCGGCCGACCTGGCCGAAGAGCACCATGCGGACGATCTCCATGACCTCCGGGGTGGTCACGCGGAATCCGCCCTTGAACTCCCCCTCCAGGCCGAGTCGGCGGAGCATGCTGGAGATCTGCGGGCCACCACCGTGGACGACGACCGGCTTGGCGCCGACGGTGCGCAGCAGGACCATGTCCGCGGCGAAGGCGGCCTTGAGGTCCTCGTCGACCATCGCGTTGCCGCCGTACTTGACCACGACGATCTTGTCGCGGAAGTGCTGCAGCCAGGGCAGGGCCTCGGCCAGCACATGCGCGCGGGCCTCGTTGCTGAGCTTCTTCAGGGTTTCCATGTCTGGTTCCTAGCTGGAGTAGGCGGAGTTGATGTGGACGTAGTCGTGGCTGAGGTCCGTGGTGCGGACGGTCGCGCGGCCCGGGCCGTCGACGCCCAGGTTGACCAGCACGTCGATGTCCGCGCCCGAGAGGTCGACCTCGCGGGCGTTCGGCGTGCCCGTGGTGTTCTCGCACACGGCCTGGCCGTTGAAGTACACGGAGATCCGGTCCGGGTCCATGTCGGCGTCGGCCATGCCGACGGCCGCGAGCACACGGCCCCAGTTGGGGTCGGAGCCGAACATCGCACACTTGAACAGGTTGTCGCGGGCCAGGGTGCGGGCCGCGTTGACGGCCTGCTCGTCGGTGGAGGTGCCCTCGACGGTGACGGTGACGCGCTTGGTCACTCCCTCGGCGTCGGCCTGCATCTGGCGGGCGATGTCCTCGCTGGCCTCAAGCACCGCGGCGTTGAGCTCCTCCTGGCTCGGGGTGACGCCGGAGGCGCCGGAGGCGAGGAGGAAGACGGTGTCGTTCGTGGAGGTGGAGCCGTCGATGTCGAGGGTGTCGAAGGTGACCTTCGACGCCGCGCGGAGTGCCTCGTCGAGCATCTCCGGGGTCGCGGATGCGTCGGTGGTGAAGCAGACGAGCATGGTGGCCAGGGACGGGCTCATCATTCCGACGCCCTTCCCCATTCCACCCAGGGTCCAGCCCTCGCCCTTGACAATGGTCTCCTTGGCGACCAGGTCAGTGGTCATGATGGCCTCCGCCGCGGCGTTGCCGTGGTCACCCAGACCCGGCACAAGCTTCTCGACGCCCGCCCGCACCTTGTCCATCGGCAGCAGTTCGCCGATCAGCCCGGTAGAGCACACGCCGACGTCGGTGGGCTCGACGCCGAGCAGCTCGGCCACCTGCTCCACGGAGGCACGTGCATCCCTGTCGCCCTGCACACCGTTGCAGGCGTTGGCGTTACCGGCGTTGAAGAGGACGGCCCGGACCTGCCCGTCGGCGACCGCCTCGCGGGAGATCTTCACCGGGGAGGCGACGACACGGTTGCGGGTGAACACCGCGGCGGCGTTGAACTCAGGGCCGTTGTTGACCACGAGGGCCATGTCAGGGTTGCCCGAGGGCTTGATGCCTGCGGTGAGGGCGGCGGCGGTGAAACCTGCCGGGGCGGTGATGCCGGTGGTGCTCATGGGGGTGACTTTCCGGGGGGTTGGTGGGGTGGGATCAGGGGGCGACGGCGGCCATGGGCAGGCCAGCGGTCTCATCGAGGCCGAGCGCCAGGTTCATGCACTGGACGGCAGCGCCGCCGGTGCCCTTGGTGAGGTTGTCGATGGCGGCGGTCATGAGAAGCACGCCGGCTCGCTCGTTGACCTCGACCTGCAGGTGGCACATGTTGGTGCCGGTGACGTTCTGCGTCTCCGGCTGCTGGCCCTCCGGCAGCAGGTGCACGAAGGGCTCCTCGGAGTAGAAGGCGCGGTAGGTCTCGTAGGCCGCCTGGGCGGTGACGCCCTCCTTGAGCGGGGCGGTGATGGTGGTGAGGATGCCGCGCGGCAGCGGTGCCAGCACCGGGGTGAAGGAGACCGTGACCTCCTCGTCAGTGACCTCGGAGAGGTTCTGGACGACCTCCGGGGTGTGACGGTGCTTGCCCGCGGTGTTGTAGGCGCGCAGGTTGCCCATGACCTCGGAACCCAGCAGCCCCACAGCGGCCTTCTTGCCGGCACCGGAGACACCGGTGATGGAGACGATGGACAGATCCGGGACGATGAGTCCGCCCGCGACGGCGGGCAGGGCGGCGAGGGTGGCGCCCGTCGGGAAGCAGCCGGGGACGGCGATCCGCTTGGCGCCCTGCAGCTCCTCGCGGTGGCCCGGCAGCTCCGGGATGCCGTAGGGCCAGGTGCCGGCGTGCTCGGAACCGTAGTAGTGCTCCCACTCCCCCGCCTCCTTGAGGCGGAAGTCAGCGGCGCAGTCGATCACCACCGTGTCCGGGTGGGACTCGGACAGCGCCTGCCCGATGGGGCCGGAGTGGCCGTGCGGGAGAGCCAGGAACACGACATCGTGGCCACCGAGGGTCTCGGGGTTCGTGTCCTCGATGACGCGGTCCGCCAGCTGCGGCAGGTGCGGCATGAGACCGGCCACCTGCTGCCCGGCGGAGGAACCCGCGGTCAGCGCACCGATCTCCAGCTCACCGGAGATGTAGGAGGGGTGCCCGAGGAGGAGGCGGAGGATCTCCCCGCCCGCGTAGCCCGTGGCACCAGCGACTGCAACCTTGATCGTCATGAGGGACAGTGTAGCACTTTATGCAGTCGGATGAAAAGTATGCAGCGGGTGAATTTCCCTGCCTCACTTAAGGTCGGAGGCATGAGCGACATGACGGGCAGGCCGCCACATTCGATCACACGAATCATCCTCGTGTTGTCAGCTTCCGCCTGTGCCTACGCAGCCTCCGCGTCGACAGGACCCGACGGAACGGACTTTTCACCCCTGGCCATCAGTGTCCTTCTTGCATCGCTGGCCCTGTTCGCAGTCGCGCTGACCGTGCAGATCATCTGCACCTTCAGATATCGTCCGCTCTGGTTCGAGTCGGTATTTCCAGCGGTGGTCGGCGGCGGAATCCTGGTCTTCTCCTACCTGTGGACGATTCCCCTCCGCGACACCCCCACGATCTTTCACCCGGCCCTGTTCTTTCAGGTCACAGGGGTGAGCTGGGTGGTGCTCTCCCTGATCGCTGCATTCCGCAGGTTCCACAGATCCTCACCGTGATCTGATGGTCCCCTGCGAACCCTCACTCCACGCTGGAGGTCGGTGGTTCCCCGCACAAAAAGTCCACGTCCCCGATCGTGTCCCCGTCCGTCGGCAACCCGGTGAACGCAACCGGACTGTCGCGGGTCGGACAGGGGGATCAGGGACGTGGTCACCTGGCGCATCGCGGCAGCGCTAGGAGCTCAGCTGCGAGCTCATCGACGTGACGTTGTTGCCCACCACGGTCGGTCCCGCGTAGGCGACGTAGTTGAGGGATTCGGAGAGCACGTGCAGGCCACCGAACGGGTCGGCAAACACGCTCACCCCGTGGGCGTTGCCCAGCTGGCCGGGGCCGAGTGCCTGCTCGGGGCCGGTCAGCCCCTGGTTCCAGCAGCCGACGACGCCGGCGGCGCCGGGCTCGACGATGACGGCCGGGATCTTCTCCTCCGGCGGGTTGCATTCGGGCATGGTCTTGCGGGCCCCGTCACTGACGCAGATGACGTGGGGCCCGCCCTCGGTCATGACGACGTCGCAACGGACGTCACCGGCGGCATTGGTGAACTGCACGTCACCTTCCGCGGCGGAGGCGGCGGAGGCGCCGCCCACCAGCACGGCGGCGGACATGACGGGGACAGAGAGAAGGGTCAGGGCACGACGTGAGTTGGTCATGCCCCGACCCTACTGACACATGCTTGCCTACGCACGCATTTCTGCGCCGAAGCGCACCTTCGCCAGTTCAGCGGCCGCGAGACGACGCTCGTTGGCCTCCTCATCGGTGAGGGTGCGGTCACCGGCGCGGAAAAGGAGGGAGAAGGCGAGCGACTTCCGGCCCTCGCCGAGCTGCTCGGAACGGTAGACGTCGAAAAGCTCGACCTCCTCCAGCAGATCACCGGCACCCTCGGCGACGACCCGACGGACGTCCTCGGCCGGGACGGACTCGTCGACGACCAGGGCGATGTCCTGGTGCAGGGCCGGGTAGCTCGACAGGACCGGGGCCGGGAAGTTCTCGGTCAGCGGCACCGCGGTGAGGTCCATCTCCATGGCGCAGGTGCGCGCCGGCAGGCCGAGGGCCTCGAGGATCTGCGGGTGAAGCTCGCCGGCGTGGCCGACGACGACGCCGTCGACAAGCAGGGCGGCGCAGCGGCCCGGGTGCCAGGGCAGGTGCTCCACGGACTGCACGTCGAGCTCGACGTCGGCGGCGCGGGCGACCACGCGGGCGGACTCGATGGCGTCGGCCCAGGTGTAGTCGCGGCCCTCACCCCACGGACCCTCGTACTCGATCTGGCCGGTGGCGACGGTGGACACGTGCAGCGGCTGGTAAGGGAGGGACTCGACGAGCTCGGTGATCTCCGCCTCCGAGGGGCGGGCGGCGACCGACGGCATCGGGGAGGCGTCGGCACGCTTGAAGGCCACCTGCTGCAGACCGAAGAGGGCGACGTCGTTGCGGCCGCGGGCCACGTTGCGCACCACGGCGTCCAGCATGGTCGGCAGCAGCGTGGTGCCCAGGATCGCGCGGTCGGCCTCCAGCGGGTTCTGCACCTTCACGGCGTTGCGACGCTCGTCGTCCGCGTCCAGGCCCCACACGTCGAAGGTGTCGTTGGCGATGAACGGGCTCGGCAGGATCTCCGCGTAGCCGTTGTAGGCCAGCGCGTGCTCGACGGCACGGCGGCGGCGCTGCGCCGGGGTGAGGCCACGGCCACCGACCGGGGTCGGCAGGACCAGCGGGATGTCCTCGAGGCCCTCGAGACGCAGGACCTCCTCGACCAGGTCTGCCGGGATCGTCAGGTCGCCGCGCCAGGTCGGCGGGGTGACCTCGAGCTTACCGCCGCAGGAGGAGACGGCGACGGTGCAGCCGACCTCCTCGAGGCGGGCGATGACGGTCTCCCGGGAGTAGTCCACGCCGGCGAGGTCGGCCGGGTGGTTGACGTCCATGGTGATGGTCGGCATGGCCGGGACGTCACCGACGATGGTGCGCTCGGCCGCGATCTCTCCGCCGGCGATGTCGACGAGCAGGGCGCAGGCCATGTCGAGGGCGACCTCGACGACAGCCGGGTCGACGCCCCGCTCGAAGCGTCGCGACGCCTCGGAGGTGAGCTTGTGACGGCGCGAGGTGCGTGCGACGGTCAGCGGGTCCCAGGTGGCGGCCTCGAAGTAGACGTCGGTGGTGTCGTCGGCGATCTCGGAGAGGGTGCCGCCCATGACGCCGGCCAGCGACTGAATGCCGGTGTCGTCGCAGATGACCACGTCGGCGGCGTCGAGGGTGCGCTCGACGTGGTCGAGGGTCTCGAACTTCTCGCCGGCGGAGGCGTTGCGAACGAGCAGGCCGCCGGAGATCTTCGCGGCGTCGAAGGCGTGCATCGGCTGGCCCAGCAGCAGCATGACGTAGTTGGTCACGTCGGTGGCGGCGTTGACCGGGCGCTGGCCGGAGAGCATGAGCTCACGCTGCAGCCAGAACGGGGACTGCGCCTGCGGGTCGATGCCGGTGACCTTGCGCAGACCGAAGCGGACGGTGCTGGTCTCCGGGCGCACGTCGATGTTCAGCAGCTCGCCGGTCGCCTCCGGGACGCCGGACAGGTCGATGCCGGCGACGCCCGGCTCGTGGGCCACGTCGGTGTACTGCAGGTCGAAGGCGGAGGCCAGCTCGCGGGACAGGCCGCGGGCGGACAGGGCGTAGCCGCGGTCCGGGGTGACGTTGACGTCGAAGACGGTGTCGGCCAGGCCGAGGGCCTCGCGGGCGTCCTCGCCCGGCTGGCCTGAGGTCGGGTCGAAGGTCTGGATGCCGGCGGACTTGTCGGTGAGGCCCAGCTCCGCGGCGGAGCAGATCATGCCGTCGGAGATGTGGTCGTAGGTCTTGCGGGCGGCGATCCGGAAGTTGCCCGGCAGCACGGCGCCCGGCAGCGCGACGACGACGGTGTCGCCCTCGACGAAGTTGGTGGCGCCGCAGACGATGCCCTGCAGCTCGCCGGTTCCGTTGGCGTCGCCGACGTCGACCTGGCAGTAGCGGATGGGCTTCTTGAACTCGGTGAGCTCCTTGATGTCCTTGACCACGCCGAACACCAGCGGTCCGGTGGTCTCGGGGATGGCCTCGTAGCCCTCGGTCTCGAAGCCGACGCGGACGTAGCCGGCGTCGAGCTCCTCGGCGGAGACGCCGAAGGACGGGTTGGCGTGACGCAGCAGTCCGGTGACCCAGTTCTGTGCAAGCAGCATTACTTATGTTCCTCTCTGAACCGGGGGTTTACTTCTGGATGCCGAACGGCAGGGTGAATCGGACGTCGCCCTCGACCATGTCGCGCATGTCGGCGAGGCCGTTGCGGAACTGGAGGGTGCGCTCCAGGCCCATGCCGAACGCGAAGCCGGTGTAGACCTCCGGGTCGACGCCCACCGCGCGCAGCACGTTCGGGTGGACCATGCCGCAGCCGCCCCACTCGATCCAGCCGGCGCCGCCCTTCTTGTTCGGGAACCACACGTCGACCTCGGCGGAGGGCTCGGTGAACGGGAAGTAGTTGGAGCGCATGCGGGTCTTCGTCTCCGGGCCGAACAGGGTCTTGGCCAGGTGGTCGAGGGTGCCGCGCAGGTGGGCCATGGTCAGGCCCTTGTCCACCGCCAGGCCCTCCACCTGGTGGAACACCGGCGTGTGGGTGGCGTCGAGCTCGTCGGTGCGGAACACCCGGCCGGGGCACGCGATGTAGAGCGGCACGTCACGGTCGAACATGGAGCGGACCTGCACCGGGGAGGTGTGGGTGCGCAGCACCTGGAGGGAGTCCTCGGCGCCGACGTGGAAGGTGTCCTGCAGGGTGCGGGCCGGGTGGTCCGGGAGGAAGTTCAGGGAGTCGAAGTTGAAGTACTCGGCCTCGACCTCCGGGCCGTCCTCGATCTCCCAGCCCATGCCGAGGAAGATGTCGGAGATGGTCTCCATGAGCGAGGTGATCGGGTGCAGCGCACCGACCTGCCGACGGGTGGTCGGCACGGTGACGTCGACCTTCTCGGCCTTGAGCTGCTCCGCGCGCTGCTTGACCTCAAGCTCCGCCAGGACCTCGGCGTAGTGCTTCTCGACGCGGCCCCGCGCCATGTTCACCAGACGGCCGGCGTCCTTGCGCTGATCCTTGGGCAGGGTGCCGAGGGAACGGCGGGCCTGCGGGATCGGGGCGTCGTCGCCGAGATGGTCGCGGCGTGCGACGGCGAGCTCCTCCAGGCTGGTCGCGGAGTCGAAGGCAGCGACAGCCTGGTCCGCGGCAGCGTTGAGCCCCGCCTCGGTCAGTTCAATTTCCGGAGTGTCAGACACGTGGCCTTACCCTTTTCACGATCGGCGCTAAATTTCAGACCTGTACAGCATACCTACGTCAGCGGTTCGCACGCGCCTGGGCCTTGGCGGACTCGTAGAGGCAGATCGACGCCGCCGTCGCCAGGTTGAGGGATTCCGCGCGCCCCCGGATCGGGATGCGCACCCGGTGGTCCGCGAGACCGAGCAGCTCCTCCCCCAGCCCGTGGGCCTCGTTGCCGAACAGCCATGCGGTCGGCTTCGTGAGCAGCTCCTCCGCATTGTCCAGCTCCACCTCCCCGTCGGCGGCGGTCGCGAGGATCTGCAGGCCCGCCGAACGCAGCTGCCCGAGGACGTCCTTCACGTTGGTGTTGCGGGCCACCGGCAGGTGGAACAGTGACCCGGCGGAGGCGCGGGCGGACTTGCTCGACTGCGGGTCGGTGGTCTCGCCGGCGAAGACGACGGCGTCGGCGCCCATCGCGTCCGCCACCCGGATCAGCGTGCCGGCGTTGCCGGGCTCGGAGGTCTCCACCGGCACCGACACCAGGCGCGGACGCCCCCGCAGCGCCTTGCCGACGGTCCACAGCACCGGTTCACAGACCGCGAAGATGCCGGTTGTGGTCACGGTGTCGGACAGCGACTTCGCGGCCCTGTCGCTGATGGGGTGCACGTACACGCCCATGTGCCCGCAGGTGATGAGGATCTCCTCGAAGCGCCGGGCCGCCTGCTCGGTGACGAACACGTCCCGCGCCGCCCCCGTCGCCACGGCGGCCTCGACCGCGTTCTCCCCCTCGACGATGAACTGGTTGGCTTTACGACGCCCCGCCGCCCGCTGCAGCTTCGCCGCATTGACGACGCGCGGGGTGCGCTCTGTGAAGGGTTCAGTGAAGTCGAGAGTCATGGATCTCAGGCTAGCAGCGGGCCCCGGGCTGCCGTTCTGTCGCACGCCCACCCCTCTATATCGGCCCCGCAGGACTCCTCTCGAACCACGCCGTGTGACGAAACGGCACTCACGTCCCCTTCAGCCCTCCGTGGATGTCCCACAGACCCTCGGTCACCCGACCGGGCACTCCCGTCGGCGCCGGAAGGTGCCGCCGATGCTCCACCAGAGCCCGAATCTCCTGCAGGGCGGCCTTCCGGGCCAGCGGGTCATCGAGGCAGAGGTCGGTGAACTGCAGATGGCCCCAGCCCGCCATCTCGGCGTGGTTCGCCTTCCACCGGTCGATCATGAAGCTGCGTTCATTCTCGGAGGTGTGGAATCGGGCGCTGTCCAGGTCAACCAGCGTCGTGGCCTCAGGGAAGCCGAGGTCCCACGTGTACGGCCCGAAACGGAAGTTCGGGATGGCGTCCAGCCCCATCCCCCGGACATCCAGGTGGAAGAGCCGCTCCATCCGGCTCGAGGCACCGATGACGGTCCTCTTCAGCAGCGGTTCCAGGTTTCTCCGTTGCCCCGCGGACAACGCCTGACAGTCGGTCTCGAACCTGTCTCTTCCGTCGAAACCGGCGTAGTCCTTCTCCAGTGCCTCGATACGCGAGAGCCTGTTCAGCCAGGTGTCCCCGGCGACCGCCGCGACCGACGACACTACGGGCAGCCCGTCGTGCGTGTGCCGTTGGATCGCGCGGCTCCGGGGCGCGACGAGGTACCCGGAGTCCAGGGCGCGGTGGCCCGCCGGCACCACCCCGGTCGTCGGCAGGAGGAAGGTCGCACGGTGCCCGCGGATGCTCAACGCCGTGTGTCCGGTGAACGTCAGGTCCGGATAGCGGTGGGCCAGCGCCCGGGCGACCGTCACCCCTTCGGGTGGTTCCCTCGTGTAGAGCCCGTGCACCAGCCGGTGGATCCGCCCCTGCCGGTGCAGTCGGCGGATGTCGCTGTCACTCAGCCCCTGCCGTCTGAGGTCGTCTGTGGTCCAGTAGTCCCCCTCGGGTGTCATGCCCTATTGGACTGCCACCCCGGGCGATAGGTTCCCGCCCGACCACAACGTCACACACCCTGGGCGCCCCAGACCGCCCAACACCCCTCTCCCCCACCGGGCCGTGTGACGAAAACGCCGAAGCCCCGCTGATCAGGGACCAGCGGGGCGTCGAAAAGCAGCTTTAGGCAGCGGCGACCGGAGCGTTGACGTCCTCCGGCAGGGCAGCCTTGGCAGCCTCGCAGAGAGCGGAGAAGGCAGCGAAGTCGCTGACGGCCAGCTCGGCGAGGATCTTGCGGTCGACATCGATCTCAGCCAGGCGCAGGCCGTGGATGAGGCGGTTGTAGGTGATGTCGTTCATGCGGGCGGCAGCGTTGATGCGCTGGATCCACAGCTTACGGAACTCCGACTTGCGAGCGCGACGGTCGCGGTAGGAGTAGGTCATGGAGTGCAGCCACTGCTCCTTGGCCTTGCGGTAAAGGCGGGAGCGCTGGCCGCGGTAGCCCTTGGCGGACTTCAGGATTGCGCGACGCTTCTTCTTGGCGTTGACGGACCGCTTGACACGTGCCACGGTGATACTTCCTTAAACGATTTCGGGGTGTGGGGTGGAAAGGCGGCTTGTCTTAAGCCTTGCCGAGGAGGCGCTTCATGCGCTTGACGTCGGCCGGGGCCACGTCAACGGTGCCCTTCAGGCGACGGGTGCGGGTGGACGGCTTGCCCTCGAGGAGGTGGCGACGGCCGGCCTGCTCGCGGCGCAGCTTGCCGGAGCCGGTGATCTTCACGCGCTTGGCGGTGCCCTTGTGGGTCTTCTGCTTCATGAGAATTAAGTCCTTAAATCCCGGTTGGAACGGTGTCTACTTCTTGCCCTTGCGGAGCGGTCCGATCACCATGGTCATGTTGCGGCCGTCCTGCTTGGCGCGGGTCTCGACGATGCCGTACTCCTTGACATCCTCTGCCAGGCGCTCCAGGAGCCGGAAGCCGAGCTCCGGACGCGACTGCTCACGACCGCGGAACATGATGGTCACCTTGACCTTGGATCCCTTCTCCAGGAAGCGGATCACGTTGCCCTTTTTCGTCTCGTAATCGTGGTCGTCGATCTTGGGACGGAACTTCTGCTCCTTGACCACAGTCTGCTGCTGGTTCTTGCGGGACTCGCGGGCCTTCTGGGCCTGCTCGTACTTGAACTTTCCGTAGTCCATGATCTTCGCGACCGGCGGCTTCGCGTTCGGGGCGACCTCAACCAGGTCGAGATCTGCCTCGTATGCGAGCTTGCGGGCATCATCCGTGCGGACGATACCGACCTGCTCACCGCCCGGGCCGACAAGGCGGACCTCGGGAACTCGGATACGCTCATTAATGCGAGCTTCAGCGCTGATGTGTGACTCCTCAAGTAGCGGGTTTCGTGAAACATACCGTGCCACCTGCGAGGATTTCCCCCACGAGAAAAACCCGCCTGTCGTTTACTGTCCGACGGCGGGAGATCTCTCAAAATAAGACAGCCCGAGGGGCTGACCTACTCTTGACCTGTATCCAACCGGCTGAACCGGCGGCCTGAGGTGGGATGATCTCCGCTTGTGGCCCGAGCCCCTGGAGAAGGCGCACGGGTGGTAGTGGGGAATACCTTAACATCCCCTGACGCGGAAGCCAAATCACGACGTGCAGGTGACCGCCGGACCGATCGCGCCAGCCTCGATGAGTTCCGCGAGTCCACTGCCGACCGCGTCGAGGATCTCCACGGCCGTGTCATGCGAGTTGTCGTCCGGGTGCGTGATCACCGCCAGCCCGACGACCCCCTTCCCCACCGGCACCGTGCCGAGCTGCCGGACCGTGTACACCCTTGACGTGTCACCGCCCCAGCCGCCCTTGAAGTGCGCGTCCGGGATCTCCGCCAGCCCGTACTGCTGCCAGTCGACGATGTCCGCCATCGCCGCGTACGTCGTCCCGACCGTGTCCAGGCACGGCAGCTCCGCGGCGAACTGCGCCTGCTCCACGAGCGACCACTTCGTCTCCCCCGGCAACGCCTCCAGTTCGGGCGTGTGCGGGAGGTCCCCCAGGTCACCGTCGATGGCGCGGGAGAGCTGGTAGGCGGCGGCGTTGTCGGAACTGCTTATCGACGCCCCGATCAACGCCTCCGTCGCCACCTCCTCCCGGTCCGCCACCACGGCCACGGGCACCTTGATAGTCGACCAGGACCACGAGTTCCCGGTCAGACCGACGTGCGTGACGCCGTCCGCGGTGGCCACGGCGATGCCGACGCGCCCGCCGTACCCGTCACCGACCTCCCGGGCCAGGGCACGCAGCTCCTGACGCAGCTCCTCCGCGGTGAGAAGGGAGGAGTCCGCGGCCGACTCCGGCGACACGTTCTCCTCCGCCGCGCCGTCGGAGACGCAACCGGCCAGCAGGCCGACGCCGAGAAGCGCCGGCACGGCGCGTGACGCCACCCGCGCGAGACCCGAAAACCACGTGTTCACGTGCGGGAACTATACCCTCTCAGGCGCGCAGGACAGTATTCGTCGCAGCGGTCGCCACGCCACCGTGAAAAGCCATAGTCTGGACCCATGACCGTCGATCCCCGCGACTCCATGGAACTGCGACTCACCCTGCGACGGCTCGAGGCCGCCGAGGCAGCGCTTGCCGACGCCCGTCGCTCGCTCGACGCCGTCCTCAACCGGCAGTCCGAGGCGGCGCGGGCCGAGGCCCCGACAGAGGCCCCGGCGGAGGTGCCGGTGATGGCCCCCGTCCAGGGTCCGCCTCCCCCGCCCCTTAAGTACGGGAAGCCAGCCAAGCCCCCGAAGCCGTCCAAGCCTCCGGTGCCGACCGAGACGAAGGTCATCCGTGCGGTCGCCGTGGCGGGATCGCTCATCACGGTCGCCGGCGTGGGACTGGCGGTGGCCCTGGCCATCCAGATGGGTCTGCTCGGCCCGCTGGGCAGGGTGCTGCTGTCGACGCTGCTGGCCCTCGCCCTCTTCGGTGCAGGTCTGTGGCTGGACGGCTACCGGCACCGGGTCACGGATCGTGACACCGCCGGCATGGCCGCCGGCGTGACCGCCCTCTTCGTCACCTCCTGGCTGGCGTCGGCGGTCATCCTCGCCGCCCTCTGGCTGGTGCTCGAGTGGTGGCCGGCGTGGGCGGCCACCCTGGCCCTCATGGCGGTGTGGGTGGTGTTCCTGGCGGTGTCGGTCATCCGCCGACTGGAGTGGGTGGCGTTCTTCGCCGGCCTGTCGACGCTCCTCGTCGTCCCCACCTTCTTCGAGGCCTTCACCCCGACGACGTGGATCGTCGCTCTCATGCCGCTCACGCTGCTGGCCGTCACCACCGTCCTCCGGCGTCCGGCGATCCGGGTCATGTCCGGCGTCGCGGCCTTGTTCGTGCAGCTCTGGCTGTCGATGGACGTCCTCTCGACCTGGTCGGGTCCTACGCAGACCACGGCGATCGTCCTCGCGCTGCTCGCCATGGGTTCCGCCCTCGCCTTCGCGACGGTCACCCTGCGTCAACCGAGCCCCGACGACCGTGCGGACCTGCTCACCGTCTTCGTGGTGCCCCTGCTCCTGCTGTTGTTCGCGACCCCGGTCGCCGCCGACGCCTGGGCGATCTGGCTGCTCGTCCCCGCCACGGTCGCCCTGGCCTTCCTCGGCCACCGGCACGAGCAACTGCTCGAGATGGTCGCGGTCTGCGCCACGGCCGTCGCCTTCGTCCTCGTCTGGGAGAACACCCCACCCTTCGGGGCGGGCGCGCGTATCGACGCCACCATCGTCGTCGCCCTCTTCTTCCTCGCGGCCGTCGTCACCGTCCTCTGGCTGGAGGCCAGCGGGGAGGGCCGGGTGTGGCCGTGGGCCTTCTGGCTCGGCGCCGCCCTGACGGTCACCTTCGACCTCTCCCGGAACGTGCTGGGCAAGTCCCCGCTGTGGCTCACCGACCACATCGCGCTGGTCCAGGCGGGTCTCATCGCGGTCTTCCTCGGGGTGGTCATCTCGCGGCGGAAGGCTCTCGCTCCTCTGCCCGTGTGGGCGCAGATCGTCCTCGCCGTCGCGGGGCTGCACCTGTCGATGGTCGCCCTCGTCACCGCCGCCACCTGGCTGGGCAACCTCATCTCCGGGACCTCCGGCATGTGGCTCGGCTACCTCGTCGGCCACGCCCTGGTGAGCATCCTGTGGATGGTCCTGGCGGCGTGGATCCTGCTCGCCGCCCCGGGCCTCAGCGACCGGGGTTCCCTGGGCGCGGGCATGGTGCTGGCGGTCGCCGGAGTGGTCAAGCTGGTCTTCTTCGACCTGGGCACGCTGGAGGGGCTCCCACGGGCCATGGCCTTCCTCGTGTCCGGTGTCGCGCTGCTGGCGATGGCGTCCCTGCGGACGCGCCGGGCACGCCCCTCACAGGAGCACGAGCAGCAGGCCGAGCACGAGGAGAAGCGGGCCACCCAGGATCAGCCCGAGGACGAGCTTCCCGGACGGGTGACCGAGATTGACGGTGAGGTTCATCCCTGAGTCGTTGGGGACCAGCAGCCGCGGGTCATCGGGGTTCCGGTAGATGCCACCCCGCCAGTGGGACTGTTCCGCGGCGGGACGCGGGTGCTTCTCCTCGGCGGTCCGCTGCGCCCGGTAGAGCACCAGCAGGAGCAGCGCGGTGAGTCCCGCCAGCCCCGCCAGGAACACGGGCAGGTCAACCCCCTGGTCAGCGCCGGTGTAGGTGCGCACCAGCAGCGCCAGCACAGACGCGTTGACGCCGAACAGGTACCAGCCCAGGTGGGTCTGCGCCGCCCGGAGGGTGTGCCAGGTGCGACGTGCCTCCGCCGGGGTGCGTGCCCCTCCCCTCTCGGTGATCGACGCCGACTGCAGGGAGATCAGCCCGGCGACCGCCAGCATGGTCAGCACGATGGTCCCCGGCCCGATCAGCACGATGCCCAGGAATCCGGCCACCGACTTCGCGGCGACACCGTCCGCCTCCCCGCGGGCGTTCCAGTGGACGGGCATCGGGTCCGGGAGCCCCGGGTAGACCTCCCGGAGGAGGTGGCCGGCCACCAGGGCGCTCACGGCGACGGTGGCCAGGATCCACCACCAGTTGACCCGGATGCGCGGCAGATCGGGTGGGGGTGTCATGCCAACACGGTAGCCAGGAACTGCCCGGTGTAGGAGCCCTCCACCTCGGCGACCTGCTCCGGGGTGCCCTCCGCGACGACGCGGCCACCACCGGAGCCGCCTTCCGGCCCCATGTCGATGATCCAGTCTGCAGCCTTGATCACGTCGAGGTTGTGCTCGATGACGATGACGGAGTTACCCTTGTCCACCAGGCCCTGGATGACGAGCATGAGCTTGCGCACGTCCTCGAAGTGGAGGCCGGTCGTCGGCTCGTCGAGAATGTAGACGGTGCGGCCCTGGGAGCGCTTCTGCAGCTCGGAGGCCAGTTTCACGCGCTGGGCCTCACCACCGGACAGCGTGGTGGCGGACTGCCCGAGGCGGACGTAGCCGAGGCCGACGTCGACAAGCGTCTGCAGGTAGCGGTGGATCGAGCTGATCGGTTCGAAGAACACGGCCGCCTCGGAGATCGGCATGTCGAGCACCTCGGCGATGGTGCGGCCCTTGTAGCGGACCTCGAGTGTCTCCCGGTTGTAGCGGGCGCCGTCGCAGACCTCGCAGGGGACGTAGACGTCCGGCAGGAAGTTCATCTCGATCTTCAGGGTGCCGTCACCCTGGCACGCCTCGCAGCGGCCGCCCTTGACGTTGAAGGAGAAGCGGCCGGCCTTGTAGCCGCGCACCTTGGCCTCGGTGGTCTCGGCGAAGAGCTTGCGGATCTTGTCGAACACGCCCGTGTACGTCGCCGGGTTGGACCGCGGGGTGCGGCCGATGGGCGACTGGTCGACCTGGACCAGCTTGTCCAGGTGCCCGGTACCCTCGACCCGCTTCGCGCGGCCCGGGACCTGGCGGGCCTTGTTGAGCTCGTTGGACAGCGTCTTCGCCAGGATCTGGTTGATCAGCGTCGACTTGCCCGAGCCGGACACGCCGGTGACGCAGCACAGGACGCCGAGCGGGATGGACACGTCGATGTCCTGCAGGTTGTTCTCCCGCGCCCCGATCACCGTGAGCTGCCGCTCCGGGTCCACGGGGCGCCGCTCCTCGGGCACCCCGAGCACGCGACGGCCGGCGAGGTAGTCGCCGGTGACGGAGTCCGCGGCCTCGAGGATTCCGGCGGGTTCACCCTGGTAGACGATCTCGCCGCCGTACTCGCCGGCCCGGGGGCCGATGTCGACGAGCCAGTCGGCCGCCCGGATCGTGTCCTCGTCGTGCTCGACGACGATGAGCGTGTTGCCGATGTCCCGCAGCCGCTTGAGGGTGGCGATGAGCCGCTGGTTGTCCCGCTGGTGCAGTCCGATGGAGGGCTCGTCGAGGACGTAGAGCACGCCCGCCAGGCCGGAGCCGATCTGCGTGGCCAGGCGGATACGCTGGGCCTCGCCGCCCGAGAGGGTGCCGGCGGCGCGGTTGAGGGTGAGGTAGGACAGTCCGACGTCGAGGAGGAAGCGCAGGCGGGCCTGGATCTCCTTGAGCACGGCACCGGCGATCATCTCCTCGCGGCGGCCGAGGACCAGGGTGTCGAGGAACTCGCTGGCGTCCGCGATGGACAGTTCGGTGAGCCCCGCGATGGACTGCTCGCCGTGGGCCGTCGACTCCAGGCGCACGGCCAGGATCTCCGGCTTGAGGCGGGTCCCCTGACAGGTCGGGCAGGCGACCTCACGGGTGTAGGCGAGGAAACGCTCCTTCGACCACTCGCTCTCCACCTGGTCGATCTTGCGGTGAAGGTAGGCCATGACGCCCTCGAAGGGGGCGGTCCAGTTGCGCACACGCCCGTAGCGGTTCTTGTAACGGACGCTGACCTCGGTCTCCGAACCATGGACGAGTGCCTTGCGCTGTGCGGGGGTGAGCTCGGAGTACGGGGTCTCCGGGTCGAAGTCGAGGGCCTTCGCCAGGCCCTCGACGAGCTTCTCGAAGTAGCCGGCGTTCGGGCTCGAGGTCCACGGCTGGACGGCGCGGATCACGGGGGCGTCGATGTCCGGGATGATGAGGTCGAGGTCCACCTCGGTGCGGGTGCCCAGGCCGTCACAGGCGGGGCAGGCACCGTAGGGGGAGTTGAAGGAGAACGCACGCGGCTCGAGCTCGTCGATGGTGAGCTGGTGACCGTTGGGGCAGGCGAGCTTCTCGGAGAAGATCATGTAGCGGTCCGGGTCGTCCTCCGGCCGGCTGACGAACTCGAGGGCCACGAGGCCGTCGGCGAGCGCGAGGGCGGTCTCCACGGAGTCCGTGAGGCGCTGCCGCTGCGAGGACTTGACCTGGAGCCGGTCCACCACGACGTCGATATCGTGCTTGATCTGCTTCTTCAGGGTCGGGGGGTCGGTGAGCTGGTACACCTCGCCGTCGACACGCACGCGCGCGAAGCCCTGCGCCGCGAGATCCTTGAAGAGGTCCACGAACTCGCCCTTGCGGGTGCGCACGACCGGGGCGAGGACCTGGAACTTCAGCCCCTCCTCCATCGCCAGGACCTGGTCGACGATCTGCTGCGGGGTCTGGCGGGCGATCCTCTCGTCGCACACCGGGCAGTGGGCGGTGCCCGCCCGCGAGAAGAGCAGGCGGAGGTAGTCGTAGATCTCGGTGATCGTGCCCACCGTCGACCGCGGGTTGCGGTTGGTCGACTTCTGGTCGATGGACACCGCCGGGGAGAGCCCGTCGATGAAGTCGACGTCCGGCTTGTCCATCTGCCCGAGGAACATGCGGGCGTAGGAGCTCAGCGACTCGACGTAGCGCCGCTGCCCCTCCGCGAAGATCGTGTCGAACGCCAGGGAGGACTTGCCCGAACCGGAGAGTCCGGTGAACACCACGAGCGTGTCACGCGGCAGTTCGATGTCGACGCCCTTGAGATTGTGCTCGCGCGCTCCGCGCACGACGAGGCGGTCAGCCACAGATGGGTCCTCCGGTCCGGTTGTCGGGTCTCCCTCGAACATAGTACCGAGAGGCCGCGCGTCGCTACCCTGGGTGGCATGACCGACACTCTCACCCTCCACCAGATCTCCGTCTCACCGATGGACAACAACTGCTACCTCCTCGTCGCCGGCTCCGAGGCCCTGCTCATCGACGCCGCCGACGACGCCCCCGCCCTCCTCCGCATGGCCGAGGAGGCCGGGGCGACGATCACCGCCGTGCTCACCACCCACCGCCACCCGGACCACCACCGGGCGCTCGTCGAGGTCCTGGAGAAGACCGGCGCCACCCACTACGCCCCCTTCCTCGACGCCCCCGCCCTGCCCGCGGACGTCGACGTGGAGCTCGAACACGGCGACACCCTGCCGTTCGCCGGACACGAGTTCCCCATCGCGATCCTGCGCGGCCACACGCCGGGCGGCGCCGCCCTCACCGCCGAGATCGACGGCCAGACGCACCTGTTCGTCGGCGACAGCCTCTTCCCGGGCGGCCTCGGAAAAACGACCTCGGAGAGTGACTTCGTGCGCCTCTTCAAGGACGTCTCGGAGCGAATCTTCGACAGGTACGACGACGACGCCATCGTCCATCCTGGCCACGGCGAAGGCACCACCCTCGGCGCGGAAAGGCCCCACCTGGACGACTGGTGGGAGCGTCGCTGGTGACGATTCCTCAGTACAGTGGAATACAAAACGTCGCATAGATAAAGGGAGAACAACCATGATCCGCAAGATTGCCCGCCCCATGATCGCCTCCGTCTACATCGCCGACGGAGCCGACAGCCTCCTCAACACCTCCGAGCACGTGGAGCACGCCGAGCTGCTGATCAAGCGCGCCCGCGCGATCCTCCCCCGCGAGTACGCGCGCCGCGTCCCGCGCGACCCGGAGCTCGTCGTCCGTGCCGTCGCCGGCGCCAAGGTAGCCTCCGGTGCCTCCCTCGCCGTCGGCTTCCTGCCGCGCCTGTCCGCCACCGTGCTGGCCGCCATGGCCGTGCCGACCATGCTCTCCCGCCACGCCTTCTGGGAGACCCAGGACAAGGCCGAGCGCAACGCCCGCCGCTCCGGTTTCCTCACCAACCTGGCGCTGCTCGGCGGCCTGGCCATCACCTCGGTCGACACCGCCGGTAAGCCGAGCCTGAAGTGGCGCGCCAACAAGGCCGCCGCCGTGGCCAACAAGAAGGTCCAGAAGGCCCTGCCGACCAAGTCCGAGACGGAGAAGTTCGGTGACTCCGCCCGCGACTGGTTCGAGGAGGCCTCCGACAAGGTCACCGAGTACGCCCACCGCGCGCAGGACTACTACGTCGACCACAAGGACGAGTGGAAGGACACCGCCACCGCGACCGCCGCAGCCGCCACCGCCGCGGCCGCCGGCACCGCCCACAAGGTGTCCGACTACTTCCAGGACAACAAGGACGACTGGCTGGCCGCCGCGCAGGACAACGCCGCCACCGCCCGCAAGAGCTTCGTCCAGGCCGCCGCCAAGGCCCAGGAGCGTGCCGACGACGCCCTCGTCGCCGCCGAGAAGAAGTCCGGCCGCGCCGCCAAGCAGGCCCGCAAGAACGCGGACAAGCTGCAGGCCCGCGCCGACAAGGCCATCGGCAAGGCACAGAAGAAGATCGGCGACGTCCTCAGCTAGATCCCCGCACCCAGACCCCGTCCGGAACGGTTCCGGACGGGGTCTTCCCCGTGAAGCGGTATCCTGGATGGTCCGTTCTTTCCAGGAGGTTACGCCCACGTGAGCAGTCTGTCCGGCCCGGTCACGCACGACCAGCAGGAACTCGCACGAGAACAGGACTACGTCGACGGTCTTTTCGCGCGTCTCGACGCCGAGGTCGCCCACGCCAACGAGCGCCTGCGCCAGGTGCAGCTGGAGGTCGACCCCGCCAACCCCGACGCCGACGCACTCATCCGCCGTGAGACCGAGTACCACGGCCTCAACGCGAAGCTCGACCGTCTCAACCTCGCCCAGCTGGGCCTGGTCTTCGGCCGCATCGACATCGAGGACCCCGCCGTCGGGCCGGAGAATCCCGTCCCGGGGCAGCCGGAGCTCGACCGCCGCTACATCGGCCGCATGGGACTCGACGTCCGCGAGGAGGGCTACCGCACGCTCCTCCTCGACTGGCGGGTCCCCATGGCCCGCCCCTTCTACCTGGCGACGACCGCGCAACCCGAGGGCGTCCACCTGCGCCGGCACATCCGCACGAAGGGCCGGGAGGTCACCGGCATCGACGACGAGTGGCTCTCCGGCGCCGAGGCCGGCGGCGGACGCGAGGGCGTCGGCAGTGAGTCGGCGCTGTTCCAGGCGATGCAGGCCGCGCGCACGGGGCACATGAAGTCGATCGTCGAGACGATCCAGCGCGAGCAGGACCTCATCATCCGTGACTCCACCCGCGGCGTCATGGTCGTCGAGGGCGGCCCGGGGACCGGTAAGACGGCCGTCGCCCTCCACCGCGTCGCGTACCTCCTCTACACCGCGCGTGAGCAGCTGTCGAAGACCGGTGTGCTCATCGTCGGCCCGAACTCGACCTTCCTCGAGTACATCTCCCGCGTCCTCCCTGAGCTCGGCGAGACCGGCGTCGTGCTGTCCACCATCGGCGACATGTACCCCGGCGTCTCCGGCACCGCGCCGGAATCCCTGCTGACCAGGGAGATCAAGGGCTCCGCGGAGATGGTCACCATCCTCAAGGAGGCGGTCCTCGCCCACCAGTCGCTTCCCGACACCCCGGTGGAACTCCCCCACGGCTCCCTCCGTCTGCGTGTCGACGCCCCCATGGTCAAGGCCGCCCGCACCCGCGCCCGCCGTTCGCGTCGCCCCCACAACGAGGCACGCGCCGTCTTCGCCGAGCACCTCATCGGGCAGCTGGCGGACCAGCTCGCCGAGCGCATCGGCGCCGACCCGCTGGGCGGCGCCAACCTGCTCTCCCGGGCGGACATCGACCAGCTCCATGATGATCTGAGTGAGGAACCGGGCGTCGAGAAGCTCATCGAGGAGTTCTGGCCGGAGCTCACCCCCGAGGGTGTGCTCCGCGGCCTGCTCGAATCCGCCGATGCCATCGACGTCGCCGCCGCCGGCTACGACGACGAGACGCGCGGGGCCCTGCTGCGCCCGGAGGGTTCCGCGTGGGCCTCCACCGACGCCGCGCTTCTCGACGAACTGGCCGTCCTCATCGGCCTCCCCGACCTCGACGACGACGCCCTCACCACCGAGGACGACATCGAGGACGCCCAGGACCTGCTCGACATCCTCGAGTCCTCCGGCTCCGTCGACGACGACGACCTCGGCGACATCTTCGACGCCGAGCACCTCGCCGCCACCGACGTCATCGACGCCAAGACCCTCGCCCAGCGTCAGATCATCCGCGACTCCCGCTCCACCGCCGAGCGCGCCCGCGAGGACCTGCAGTGGGCCTACGGCCACGTCATCGTCGACGAGGCGCAGGAACTCTCCCCCATGGAGTGGCGCATGGTGTTCCGCCGCAGCCCCGCCCGCTGGATGACCCTCGTCGGCGACACCGCCCAGACGGGCTCCCCCGCCGGCGTGGACACCTGGGCCGCGACGCTGGAACCATACGTGGGCACGCGCTTCCGCCACCACGAACTGACCGTCAACTACCGCACCCCGGTGGAGATCATGGAGGTGGCCAACGAGGTCCTCGCCGTGATCGACCCGGAGGCGACGCCGGCGGTCGCGATCCGCGAGTCCGGCCACGAGGTCACCTGGCTGCCCGCCGGCACGAAGCCGGAGGTGCGTGACGACGGCCTCACCCAGGTCATCACCGCAGCCAACGTCTCCGAGATCAAGGGCCTGGAGTTCGACCACGTCATCGTCCTCGAACCCTCCGCGATCGTCGAGGCCTCGCCGCAGGGCTGGCAGGACCTCTACGTCGCCGTGACACGCGCGACGCAGACTCTCACCGTCGTGGGCGAGTGGCCGGTGTAGCTCGGCCCGGCATTATGTCCGCGCTCTTCCGCCCGCTTTGAGCACTTTGGGGCTGATCAATCAACACCAAAGCGCTCAACGGGCACGTAAGAGCAGTGACACAACAAGGCGGCCCCGGAACCACCTGGTTCCGGGGCCGTCTGGGGTACTACGTGGCGTCGATAAGCAATTAGTCGACGGTGTGGACGATCATGACGTCGCAGTCGGACTGACGGGCGACGTCGGCCGGGACGGAGCCCAGCAGGCGGCCGGTCAGGGAGTTGATGCCACGGTTACCGACGACGAGCAGGTCAGCGTCGTGCTCGTTGACGATGCCCATGAGAGCCTCGACCGGGGTGCCCGGGCGGACGGACTTCTCGATCTTGGTGGCGCCGGCGGCCTTGGCGGCCTCCTCACCGGCGGCGAGGTTCTGCTGGGCGGTGTCGTCACCGAGGATGGTGACGGAATCCTGGCGCAGGGTCTTCGACGCCTCCTCATTGTCCTCGTAGTAGGCGGAGGCGATGATGAGGGTCGCGTCGAAGGCGGCGGCGATACGGGCAGCGCGCTCAACAGCCAGCAGGGAGGACTTGGAGCCGTCCGTGCCGACGACGATCTTCTGGTAAGTGCTCATGGACCTGTCGGGACCTTTCCTCGGGGTAGTTAATCGTTGTCCGCCAGTTTAACAACGATTGTCGGCTAAATCCGGTGCTGTGCGGTATTCACGATCATCACATTGACGGTGGAGTTGCGCACTACCTCGGTGGGGATGTTGCCGAAGACACGGCCGGTGAGGGTGTTGACCCCCTTGTTGCCCACAACCAGCAGGTCAACCCCGAGTTCCTCGACCGCCTTGGTGAGCGCGGTGGCCGGCGCACCCGCGATCTTCCGCGCCGTGATCCGGGGTGCACCCTCCTCCTCTGCGACGACCTGTGCGGTGCGCAGGTGTTCTTCGGCGACCTCCTCCTCCACGATGGGGAGGGAGGAGACGTCGGTGTGCGGGGCGTTGAGCAGGGAGCCGGAGGTGGCGTACCAGGCGGCCATGATGATCAGTTCGGCGTCGTAGACGCGGGCGAGGCTGGCTGCGGCGCGGACGGCGGCCAGGGAGGACTCGGATCCGTCGGTGCCGACGGCAATCGTGGAGTAATTGATCATACGATCATTTTACATGCCCACGTCCCTGATGCCGCGGAGCTCTTTCCGCAGCTCGGCGATCTCATCACGCAGCCGTCCGGCCAGCTCGAACTTGAGCTCGCGCGCCGCGGCACCCATCTGGGCGGTGAGGTCGTCGATGAGTTTCTGGACCTGCTCCGCCGGCATGTCCGCCACATCCCGCTTCTCGACGACCGCCACGTCCCCCGCCTCCCCGGAGTCCCCGGTGCACGCCGTCTCGTAGACCTGGTCGAGGATGTCCGCGATCTTCTTGCGCAGGGGCTGCGGGTCGATGCCGTGCTCCTTGTTGTAGGCGATCTGCTTCTCGCGGCGCCGCTCGGTCTCCTCGATGGCGTGCTGCATCGAGTCGGTGATCTTGTCGGCGTACATGATGACCTCGCCGGAGACGTTGCGGGCGGCACGGCCGATGGTCTGGATGAGCGACGTCGTGGAGCGCAGGAAGCCCTCCTTGTCGGCGTCGAGGATGGCCACGAGGGACACCTCGGGCAGGTCGAGACCCTCGCGGAGGAGGTTGATGCCGACCAGCACGTCGAACTCGCCGAGACGCAGCTGGCGGAGCAGTTCGACGCGCTGCAGGGTGTCGATGTCCGAATGGAGGTAGCGGACGCGCACGCCGTTCTCGAGGAGGTAGTCGGTGAGGTCCTCGGCCATCTTCTTGGTCAGGGTGGTCACCAGGACGCGCTCATTCTTGGCGGTGCGTTCGCGGATCTCGTGGATGAGGTCGTCGATCTGCCCCTGGGTCGGCCGGACGCTGACCTGCGGGTCGACCAGGCCGGTCGGGCGGATGACCTGCTCGACGAACTCGCCGCCGGCGGCGGCCATCTCGTAGTTGCCCGGCGTCGCGGAGAGGTACACGGTCTGGCCGACGCGGTCTTCGAACTCCTCCCAGGTCAGGGGCCGGTTGTCCAGCGCGGATGGGAGACGGAAACCGAACTCCACCAGGTTGCGCTTGCGGGACATGTCGCCCTCGAACATGCCGCCGATCTGCGGCACGGTCACGTGCGACTCGTCGATGATGGTGAGGAAGTCCTCGGGGAAGTAGTCGATGAGCGTCGCCGGTGCCGTGCCGGGCCCGCGGCCGTCGATGTGCCGCGAGTAGTTCTCGATGCCCGAGCAGAACCCGACCTGCTCGATCATCTCCAGGTCGTACTCGGTGCGCATGCGCAGCCGCTGCGCCTCGAGCAGCTTGCCGCGGTTCTCCAGGTCGGCGAGCCGCTCGGCGAGTTCCTCCCTGATGTCCGCGACGGCCTTCTCCATGCGTTCCGGTCCGGCGACGTAGTGCGTGGCCGGGAAGATGCGGACCTCCTCGACCTGCCGGATGACGTCACCCGTGAGCGGGTGGATGTAGTAGAGGGCGTCGATCTCGTCGCCGAAGAACTCGACGCGCACCGCCAGCTCCTCGTACGCCGGGATGATGTCGACGGTGTCGCCCTTCACGCGGAAGGTGCCGCGCTGGAACGCGATGTCGTTGCGGTCGTACTGGATGTCCACCAGCAGCCGCAGGAAGCGGTCACGTTCGACCTCCTCCCCCACGGCCAGGACGACGGAGCGGTCGAGGTAGGACTGCGGCGTGCCCAGGCCGTAGATGCAGGACACGGAGGAGACCACCACGACGTCGCGACGCGAGAGCAGCGACGACGTCGCCGAGTGCCGCAGACGCTCCACGTCCTCGTTGATCGAGGAGTCCTTCTCGATGTAGGTGTCCGTCTGCGCGATGTACGCCTCCGGCTGGTAGTAGTCGTAGTAGCTGACGAAGTACTCGACCGCGTTGTTCGGCAGCAGCTGCCGCAACTCGTTCGCCAGCTGCGCCGCCAGCGTCTTGTTCGGTGCCATGACCAGCGTCGGACGCTGCTGCTTCTCGATCAGCCACGCCGCCGTCGCCGATTTACCCGTACCCGTCGCACCGAGCAGCACGACATCGCGCTCACCCCTGCTGAGCCTTTCATCGAGTTCCTTGATCGCCTGCGGCTGATCGCCCGCGGGCTCATAGTCGGAGATGACCTCGAACTTGCCGTCCGAACGCTCGATCTCGCCGACGGGTCGGTGCTCGGAATGGGACAGAACAGGGTGTTCAGCAGCAAAAGCCATGCCCCCAAGGATACGCCGGTTGGGGGTGGGGGTCGATGGAGCTAAAAAGCCCACCGTCGCCTTGTTCTCAAGGCGACGATGGGCCGGATCCGCTCTGAGGAAGCTCAGGGCTCAATCGAACGGGGACGCCAGCTCGGGTCATCGGTGTACCACGTGTTGCCGCGTTTATCGCTGCACTTCCAGATCCCGTCCCTGCCGACGCACCCGACCACGTTGCTGAAATCTGCTGCGGTCACCGCCGGTGCCCCGCCCAGCGCCATCACAGATGCGAAGGCGACTGCCACTCCAGTTCTGATTGTCAACTTCATCGTGCTTCCTTTCGCCGTAAATCACCATGGAAGACGAAGTATGTAAGCTGCGTCACATATTGAAGCTACGGGGTGGGAGGAGTTTATCAATCACCCGAATGTGGGGAGCAGGGTATGCGGACCCGGCTCAACTTCCCAGCTCCGGCAGCGGCGGCCCCTCCAGCTCGCCCATGTGCTTGCGGGCCTCCCGCATGTAGTACAACCCCTCAACTGCCACGTCGCGCGCGAGTTTCGCCTGGCCGACGGTGCTCGCGGACCCGGCCTGGCTGAGGGCATTAGCATGCCGCTCAGAGGCCTGCCCCACCAGCTTCTTCACCTGCTCATCTGCCGGGGTGATGTGGAGGATCTCGTTGCTCAGTCGGGAGATCCAGCGGTCGGCGTCGGCGCGGGCGTCGAGAAGCTCATTCTGCCTGCTCTGCTCCGAGTCACGGCGGTGCCGGATCTGGGTGCGCAGGTTGAAGATGAACACCGAGATGATCAGCACAAACGTGATCACGAACATCAGCGGGAAAACGGTGAAGTAGCCGGTCATGCTCGCCATCTTGCCACGGCACCCCTCTCCCCTCACCGGGTTGCCCGGGAGCTACGGCAGGGGCTGAATCTCGCTTTCGGTGACCCACTTGTGGTTGGTCATGGCCATCCCGTCGACGATGAGGTCAACCATGTAGACCGTCTCATCGGTGGAGTAGTCGATGGTGGCCTGGGCACCCTTCATGCCGGACATGTGCTCGGCGTCCAGGACGACCTCCGCTCCGTCGGGCAGCGGAGCCTGACCCGGGTCGAGGAGTTCCTCATGGACCACCCAGCGGTGGTCAGTGACCGGGGCGCCTCCGTTGGTGGGGGTGTAGCTGACCGAGTAGGTCGTGGTGTCGAAGGCGCCGGAGATCGTGGCCTCGGCCCCTTCCATGCCGGGCATGTGGTCGGCAGTGAGGAGGACCTCGGTGCCCGCCGGGTACGTGGGGTCCGCGGCCTGTTCAATTCCCGCTGGCGGCGCCCCGCCGTCGGCCGGATGGTCGTGCGCGCCGTGATCTTCGTCAGCGGAGGTCGCCGCGGTGGTGACCGTGGTTTCGGTGGGGTCTGCATTATCTGCCTCCCCGCAGGCGCTCAGTGCCAGGGCGGAGGTCAGGGTGAGGGCAGTGAGGGCAATGACGCGTTTCATGTCGGATCCTTATGTCGGCGGAAATGGAAGTCAGGTCAGGCGCAGGTCCGTGATGCAGGTGGCACCGTCGGCGGTGGTGGAAAAATCGGTGGTACCGGTGCGCCCCTGATGGGTGACCTCGATTGTGCCGGTGGCGTCGGCGGGCAGCCAGAAGCCGATGAAGCCGTTGTCGAAGGTAGTCGCCTCCTCCTCGACCAGCACCTGGCCGGTCGCCTCATCGGTGATGGTGACCTGGATGTCCTCGTTGCCGAGCTCGCCCAGGCAGGTGGTCAGGCTGTGGTAGAAGCAGTCATGGGTCTGGGTGGCGTAAGGGGCAATCGACACATAACTCAGGCCCTCGGGCAGCTGGAGGATCACTTCCTGCTTGTCGTCCGAGAGCACCAGCTCGTCGGGGCGCACCGATGCGATCAGGTCCGTGGGACGCTCGGCGACCTGCTGCCGGTCGAGGTGGTCAATGATCTCCCGCGCCTCCCCCGCTACCAGGCCGTGAGCGTCCAGGAACTGCTCCTGACTGGCCGGCGTGGTGGCCGTGGGGCCGGACTCGGTTGCCGAGCACCCGGCCAGGGTGAGGGCAAGGGCGGCGAGCACGATCGTTACTCGTTTCACGTCAATCTCCTCGGGTCGTGACAGGACCATGCCGGGGCACCCGAACTGGCCATCGGCCCGAATCATACCCCAATGGGGTATAGGGTGGAGGATAGAAACACGGCTGAACGTCCCCGATTCCTGACCGGGTTCCCTAGTCACACCCCCGGGCCAGGACGAATACAAGGAGCGTCATGAGCACCCCCGCACATCCCGATGGCCACCACGCCAACGCCGACACCCACGGCCAGGCGATGCCGGATCCTCATCCCCACTCCGCGCTGGATGAGACAGGTCACCACGATGACCACCACGTTCACGGCCACGGCGAGCACGCCGGCCACAGCGTGGCGATGTTCCGCAGTCGCTTCTGGTGGTCGCTGCTGCTGTCAGTGCCCGTCGTCATCTTCAGTCCCATGGTCGCCGATCTGCTCGGTTACCAGCTTCCGGTGTTCCCCGGATCCACCTGGATCGCCCCGGTGCTGGGCACCGTCATCTTCTTCTACGGTGGCGTCCCCTTCCTCAAGGGTGGATGGACAGAACTGAAATCCCGCCAACCGGGGATGATGCTGCTGATCGCCATGGCCATCACCGTGGCGTTTGTCGCCTCCTGGATCACCACCCTGGGAATCGGCGGGTTCCACCTGGACTTCTGGTGGGAGCTGGCGCTGCTGGTGACCATCATGCTGCTGGGTCACTGGCTGGAGATGCGTGCCCTCGGCTCCGCCTCCTCTGCTCTGGACGCACTGGCTGCCCTCCTCCCGGATGAGGCGGAGAAGGTGGAGGGGGACACCACCCGTACCGTGCCCGTCGCCGAGTTGGTGGTCGGGGATGTTGCACTGGTGCGGGCAGGAGCCCGGGTGCCGGCCGACGGGACCATCGTCGATGGTGCGGCCGAATTCGATGAGGCGATGATCACCGGGGAATCCCGACCCGTCCTGCGCCAGTCCGGGGACAAGGTGGTGGCCGGAACGGTGGCCACCGACAACACCGTCCGCGTGCGCGTCGAAGCCACCGGCGGGGACACCGCCCTGGCCGGGATCCAGCGCATGGTCGCCGACGCCCAAGAATCCTCCTCCCGGGCCCAGGCCCTGGCAGACCGGGCCGCGGCGTGGCTGTTCTGGTTCGCGCTGGGCGCCGGCATCCTCACCGCCATCATCTGGTCCGTGATCGGCAGCCCCGACGACGCAGTGATACGCACCGTCACCGTGCTGGTCATCGCCTGCCCGCACGCCCTGGGTCTGGCGATCCCCCTGGTCATCGCCATCTCCACCGAACGGGCCGCGAAATCCGGGGTGCTGATCAAGGACCGGATGGCGCTTGAGCGGATGCGCACCATCGATGTGGTGCTCTTCGACAAGACCGGCACCTTGACCGAGGGCGCACACGCCGTCACCGACATCGCCCCGGTGCCCGGGGTGTCGGCCGGGGAACTGCTGTCGCTGGCGGCCGCCGCGGAGGTCGACAGCGAACATCCCGTGGCCCGGGCGATTGTGGCCGCCGCTGCCGCACATCCGGAGGCCGCCGGCCGGCAGGTGCGCGGCACCGACTTCCGCGCCGCCTCCGGCCGGGGTGTGCGCGCCCGGGTGGAAGGCTCCGACATCATCGTCGGCGGACCGAACATGCTCCGCGAATTCGACCTGACCAACCCCGGGGTGATCGAGGAACAGACCGATTCTTGGGCGCGCCGGGGAGCCGGTGTCCTCCACGTGGTGCGCGACGGCCAGATCATCGGCGCCGTGGCTGTCGAGGACAAGATCCGCCCCGAATCCCGCGCCGCTGTCCGCGCCCTGCAGGACCGCGGCATCAAGGTCGCGATGATCACCGGTGACGCGAGCCAGGTCGCCCAAGCGGTCGGTGCGGATCTGGGCATCGACGAGGTCTTCGCCGAGGTCCTGCCGCAGGACAAGGACACCCAGGTCACGGACCTGCAGTCCCGCGGACTGACGGTGGCCATGGTCGGCGACGGTGTCAACGATGCCCCGGCCCTGGCCCGGGCCGAGGTCGGCATCGCCATCGGAGCGGGCACTGATGTCGCCATGGAATCGGCCGGGGTGGTGCTGGCCGGTGATGACCCCAGGGCGGTGCTGTCGATGATCACCCTGTCCCGGGCCAGTTACCGCAAGATGGTCCAGAACCTGATCTGGGCCTCCGGCTACAACATCCTCGCTGTGCCGCTGGCCGCCGGTGTCCTCGCCCCCATCGGGTTCGTCCTCCCTCCCGCCGCGGCCGCGGTACTGATGTCCCTGTCGACGATCGTGGTCGCCCTCAACGCCCAGCTGCTGCGCCGGATCGACCTGGACCCGTCCCACCTGACCTAGCATCGGGGGCATGTCCACCAACCCTGTCCGTCCCAGCTGCGCCCGTCCCCACTCCTGCTCGCTGGATGTGCGCCTGACCGCCATGTCCCGCTCCCCGCTCACCCGGGACCTGGGTCCCGAGGAGCACCTGGACCTGGATGGACACCTCACCGCGTGGTCGTGGGCGGAGGGGGATCCGGTATTCCTCGCCGGCGAGGAGGTGACGGGCAGTTATCTCGTGGTCTCCGGCCGGGTCCGCGTCACCCGGGACACCATCGACGGCAAGGAGATCACCGTGGACATTGCCGCCCCGGGTGATGTCATCGGCCCCCTGGACATTCGCGCCTCCGAGGCCGTCGACTCCGCCTGGGCGATGGAGACGACCTGCGCGCTGCACCTGCCCGCCGAGGCCCTGGCGGAGGTCGTCGAGAAGCACCCGAAGCTCGCCCTGGCGATCATCCGGATGCAGCAGGACCGGCTCGCCCAGTCCCGGGAACGCGATATCGCGCAGGCGACGAAGACCGTCGAGCAGCGGGTGGCCAAGGTGCTGCGCCGGCTCAACGGCAAACTCGGGCAGCTGCAGGCGGACGGTTCCAGCCTGCTGCAGGTCCGGCTGCGCCGCGATGACATCGCGGGCATGGCCGGCACGACGCTGGAGTCCGCATCCCGGGCCATGTCGAAGATGAAGAAGTCCGGGATCATCGACTCCGGCCGGGAATGGGTGGCCATCGCGGACCCAGACGCCCTCGACACGCTGATCGGGGAAGAATAACACCTGGTGAAGGCAGTTTTTCCGTTCTTTGATCCACGTCAAGGAACTCGGTGCGCGCTGACCTTAAAGTCAAAGGTGCAAGCAAGGAACACCGAGAAGATAAGGAATGATTGAGATGACCACCCCCACCCAGCTGAAGAACACCACCCTGCGCTCCGACGAGTTCAGCTGCCCGTCGTGTGTGGCCAAGATCGAGAACAAACTCGGTGGCCTGGACGGCGTGGAGTCCGCAGAAGTGAAGTTCTCCTCCGGCCGTATCCTGGTCGCCCATGACCCCGAGAAGGTCAGCGTGCGCGATCTTGTCGCCGCAGTCGCTGATGTCGGCTACACCGCCAAGCCCTCGGCGATCTGACCCCACCACACTCCTAACCCCGCCCGCCTCGTGCTGGCGGGGTTTCTGCACTTCAGGGCAGGTTTCGGCTATTTGATGCGCGTCAAGGAAGTTTCTCCCGAACAGCCATAACTTAAAAGATGACACCAGAATAAAACCACCGGAGAAAAGGAAACCACCATGAAGAACTGGAGAACCTGGGGCGTCGTAACCGTCTCAGGCCTGCTGATAGTCCTGTCCTGGATCACCGGCTCAGACCTGCTGATGATCGCGGCCGCCGTGGTCGCGGGCTGGCAGATCGCCGTCTCAGCGATCCAGGCACTGCGCATCAAGATGATCTCGATTGACCTGCTGGTCATCGTCGCCGCCGTCGGCGCGCTGTTCATCAACAACTACTGGGAATCAGCCGCCGTGACCTTCCTCTTCGCCCTGGGTAAGGCCCTGGAGCGGGCGACGATGAACCGCACCCGCAAGGCACTGTCCGATCTCGTTGACTCCGCCCCGGAGACCGCCACCGTTCTGCGCGACGGCCAGCCGGAGACCGTCGAGATCTGGGAACTGGTCCCGGGTGACACCGTCCTGGTCCGCAACGGCGAACAGGTGCCTGTCGACGGCCGCGTCATCACCGGCCGCGGCGGAGTCGACGAGGCCACCATCACCGGCGAATCCGTGCCTGCGGAGAAGGCCGAGGGCTCCGAGGTCTTCGCCGGCACCTGGCTGCGCAGCGGCGTGCTGCAGGTCGAGGCCGTGGGCATCGGCTCCGATTCCACCCTGGCCAAGATCATCCACCGTGTGGAGGACGCCCAGGATGACAAGGCCCGGACCCAGACCTTCCTGGAGAAGTTCTCCCGCTGGTACACCCCCGGCGTCATGGTCGCCGCCCTCGCTATCGGCCTGATCACCTGGAATGTGGAGCTCGCCCTGACCCTGCTGGTCATCGCCTGCCCCGGCGCCCTGGTGATCTCCATCCCGGTCTCCATCGTCGCCGGCATCGGCCGCGCCGCGAAGGACGGTGTCCTGATCAAGGGCGGCGAGTACCTGGAGACCTCCGCGAAGGTGGACACCGTGGTCGTGGATAAGACCGGCACCCTGACCCTGGGACGCCCTGAGCTCACCGACGTCGAGGTCCTCGACCCCGCCTACACCCGCGCTGATGTGCTGACCCTGGCGGCGCGCGCCGAGACCGCCTCCGAACACCCCCTGGCCGAGGCCATCATCCGCGGCGCCACCGACGAGGGCCTGGCCGTGGAGATGATCGACCACGCCGAACCCGTCACCGGCAAGGGCATCATCGCCACCGTCGACGGACACACCGTCGCCGTCGGCTCCGCCGACCTCCTCGACCACACCCCCGACAACACCCGTCTGCTCCAGCTCAACGAGCAGGGCCGGACCGCCATGTACGTCGGCATCGACGGCCGCGCCATCGGACTGGTCGCCGTCGCCGACACCATCCGTGACGACGCCCCCGCCGCCATCGCCGCACTGCACGCTCAAGGTGTGGAGGTCGTCATGGCCACCGGTGACGCCGAACGCGTCGCCCGCAACGTCGCCGCCGAGCTCGGAGTCGACGAGGTGCACGCGGAGATGCTTCCCGAGGACAAGCTCACCCTGGTCAAGGAACTGCAGGCGCAGGGGCGCACCGTGGCCATGATCGGCGACGGCGTCAACGACACCCCCGCCCTGGCCACGGCCGACATCGGGGTGGCCATGGGTGCCGCCGGTTCCCCCGCTGCCATCGAGACCGCCGACATCGCGCTCATGGCCGACCGACTCCCCCGCCTGCCCTACGCGCTGCGCCTGGCCCAGCGCACGGTACGCACCATGCGGCTCAACATCGCCATCGCCCTGGCCACCGTCGCCGTCCTGTTCGCCGGCGTGCTGCTGGGCGGGGTGACCATGTCGATCGGCATGCTCGTCCACGAGGCCTCGGTGCTGCTGGTCATCGCCATCGCCATGCTCCTGCTGCGCCCGACGCTCCGCGAGGACCGGGCTGCTGCAGTTGCCACGGAACCTGTGGAGGAGGCGCTGACCCGACAAAAGAAAACCTGGGAAGCCTGCCTCGCCGGTGGTCAGAGACCACCCCGGCGGGGTTTTCCTCTGCTTAATCTGCGCGCGGCACCCGGATCAGATCACCGGGGCGGATCAGGTTGGGGTTGGTGATCGAGGGATTCGCCGCTATCAGCCGGTGGTAGAGATTGCCGTTGCCGTAGTGCTGCTGCGCGATCCGCCACAAGGTCTCCCCGCTCTTCACCACATGTTCGAGGTAGGTGGTGTAGCCGGGCGCGATCCGCGCCCCCAGGATGACCGGGACCACGACGCGATCGCGGGGTTCGCCGTCCTTGGGCGAGGTGTGGAAAACCTCCACATAAGCCACGACATGGGTGAACGCGGCGCCGGAGACATCCACCGAGATCTGGAACTGGCCGTGGCCTCCAATACCGTCACCGGCCATGAAATGCCCGGTGACCTCGTCGTGTCCCTCAGTGATGACGTAGTTGTAGGTGGCTTCAAATGCGCCGCCGGCAACCCCTGCGATCTGGATGGTGTTGCCGACGATGTCATAGGGCTGCGGCTGCTGGACATGAATGCTCATGGTTATTCCTCTCAGGACACTGCGTGGTCGAGGAAGGACCCGGTGCTGTGCTGAGGCACGGTGTCGCTCCCACCTCTCCCACAGCAACGGTGGGGACTATCAGTGGAGAAGCATCTGAGACCACCATCACACAGCACCGGATGCTGGTCAATACCTTTGAGGCTGCTCCCCTATTCCTCCCAGGGCGCGAGATCCGTGGGGTGGCGTGAGGTGTCGAGCTGGAAGCTGGGGACCTCGACGGGTTCGGCGACACCGACGCCGAGAAGGTAGGCGAGGTTGGCGTCGTGGATCTTGACAACCTCGCTGCGGGTGTCGATGAAGATGTCGGCGATGCGGGTGACGGAATCGTCCGGCAGCATCTCGAATTTCGTACCCGGCTTGGAGAAGGTGCCGGCGTCGGTGGTGATGTTGCCGTCAGCCTGGAAGTTGAGGAAGGCGATGTTGGCCATGTCCTGCGCCTTGGACTGCGGATCCCTCGGCATCAGGGGCCAGGGCAGGGAGGTCTCGGAGTAGCAGACCACCTGCACGCCGTTGAAGTTGGCGAAGTCGCAGGTGATCATCTCCCCACCCATCATCAGCGAGTACTGCCGGCCCACCGACTTCTCGTGATCCCAGGGCCGGTAGTTGGCGTTGCCGAAAGGGCGCGGTGCCCCGGTGGCCGACGGCCCGGCGCGATGGAGGTCGAGTCGGATGTTCTCGCTCTGCTCAGTGGGGAGCTGTTCCTCGCCGTGGAGTTGACCGTCGGTGAAGCTGTAGGTGACGGAGTGTTCCCAGTCGCCGCGGTAGGTGAGGGTGAGCCGGTTGGCGTCGATACGCTCGACGGAGGTGACGTCCTGGAATTGGAGGGGTGCGGGGTCGCGGATCAGGTCTTCGCCGTTGAAGAAGACGATGGTGTCGACGAAGTTGGTGCCGTTGCCGGGGTCGCGGTTGGGGTTGCCGTTGGGTCCTTCGAGTGTCACCCAGCTGAGTTCGGCGCAGGGGTTGAATTGGTTGTCCTTGACCGTGAAGTAGTAGGAGGTGCCGGGTTGGTCGGTGGGGACGATCTGGGAGCCGAGCCAGGCGCCGAAGGCGGTGGACATCAGGTCCATGGTCTGGTTCTCACAGGTGACCGGTGTCTCGTTGATCTCGAAGGTGGTGGCGGGGCCGGGATGCGGATCAGGTGTTCCGGTTTCGGTGTCGGTTTCCCCTGCTGTGCTGCTCGTGATGGAGAGGACGGTGCCGCTGGTGTCGCTGGAGGAACAGGAAGCCAGTCCCAGTGTGAGGGCCGCGGCGAAGCCCACCGGCAACAGTCTACGCAGTCTCATCGGGGGCTCCTTCGATGGGTAGATGGCAATGCAACTTACTTCACACATCGTGTCCGGAGTTAAGTTTGTGAACACTCCAGAACTGCCGATATGCAGATGTGACCGGATGGTAATTGGTCCGTGATGTTGCGGCTACCGGATTGGCATCAGTGGCAGAGAATTGTGACGCGGGACACGGATGGGTGGATACGCTACAACCATGAAACCCTGGATCCGCATCCTCCCTATTGCGGTCGCCGGACTGGTGGTCCTGAGCGGCTGCACCTACGACGAGTCCACGGAGGGCACCCCAACCCCGACCACAACGGCCACAACCACGGACACCGCCACCGACACGGAGACCACGACCACGATCAGGGAGACGCCCACCGGAGAACCCTCCTACATCGGCATCCCCGGCAGCCGTTTCGTCGAGCTGATCGCCGCCGTCCCCGAGACCGACCCAGCCCCTTATGCTTCCGCGCTGATCTTCCCGAAGCAGTCCGGCCTGCAGTTCCAGGGCCCGGACGGCACCTACTGCGAGATGTACTCGGACACCGAAACGGTGGCCATGTGCACCTACGACGGCGAGGGTGACATCAATGCGGTCTCTGTCCGCGAGGGCGAGCCGGCCACGACCCACCACGTCAACCGGATCTTCGTCCCCCGTGAGCAGACCGCGGTGCTCGAGCCGGCTAACCGACTCGTGGAGGGGCCGGTCAGTTGTGCCATCGCAGAGGGTGAGGTGAGGGTGATGTGTGCCATCGACTTCTACAGCTTCGCCGTCAGCACCAACGGCGTGGACCTCGGCTAGAACTTCGACAGGTCGCTGGCCAGGTGCTCCTGCATCGGCTGGTCGACGGCCGCCATGTGGAACACGGTGGTCACCGAGGAACGCAGGGCGTTGAAGGTGTAGGTGCGGGTGGTGGCGTCGACGGTCTTCGCGGTGGTGGAGTTGACCACCTGGGAGCTGCCGAAGTGGAGGCGCAGGGTACCGTCCTCCTGCTCCTCAATGGTGCCCTCGAGCAGTTCGGTCTGGCCGGTGGGCTGGGAGATGACGAACTCGACGCGGCCCTCGGCGACGAAACGGAGGAAGCCGACCTCGGTGTGCATCGGCTGGCCGTTGGGGCTGGCCGTCTGCTGCTCGTAGCGCATGAAGGGCTTGCCCGGGAGCGCGGTGAAGGTGAGGGTCTCGGTGTAGTCGAAGCTCTCGATCGTCGGGTAGTGGCCGTGGCCGAGGCCGCTCCACTGACCGGCGATGGACTCGTAGGGCTGCACAAGCGGGTGAAGTGTCATGGTGACGATACTAGGCCAGATCCCGACCGAGCGTTCAGGAAAACTCAGACGAGCTGGATGTGGGACTTCGCCTTCCACTCCAGCAGTTCCTCCTGCCCGTTCTCGGCCCACTGCTCGGCGAGTTCGGACACGGCGCCGTCGGAAAGCACGGCCTCGAGGCACTGACGCAGTCGCTCGCGGGTCTGCGGGGTGCGCAGCGGTGCGAGGACGGTGTCGTCGATGCCCGCGGGGACGTCGCCGGCGGCGAGGTGCGCCATGGCGATGATCATCGCGCCCTGGTCGGCCTCGATGTAGCGGTGTCCGACGTCGGGCAGCAGTTCGTCGAAGTAGATGTGGCCCTCACGGATGTCTTCGAGCAGCTCCGCGGCGTCGTCGTTGTCGTACGGTCCGGTGTTCCAGGTTCCCATGGGGACCTACTCTAGTCCCCATGCGTATCGACGTCCCCCGTGCCCTGCTCGGCGCACTCCTGCTGGCGCTGCTCACGCCGACCCCGGCCCAGGCGGTGAGCTCCTCCCTGTCCTCCGTTTCGGCGGCGCGGATCACCGTCGACGTCCCCGGTTTCGGCGTCTACGCGCTGCATCCGGATCTGGTGGGCCGCGGGCTGTCCCCGGCCCCGCAGGAGGACCTGCTCGCCGCGGCCGTCTTCTCCGCCGACTACGAGGACAACGCGGCGGCCCGTGACGCCGCCCTCGCGGCACTCGACCCCGGGCGCCACGCCCAGGTCTCCTGGGCACTGGCGGCCCTGCACTCCCCCGTCGCCGCCCCGGACACTCTCCCGCCCACCGCGCCGATCATCGTCCTCGGGGAACGTCTCAATGATGACGGCAGCATGCGGGACAATCTCCTCCACCGCCTCCGGGCGGCCCGGGAGCTGGCCGACGCCCGCCCCCTGGCGACCGTCGTGGTCACCGGCGGCCCCACCGGTCCCGGCGGTACGGAGGCCCACGCGATGCGCGACTGGCTGCTGGCGAACGGGCTCACCAACCCCCTGCTGGTGGAGGATGAGTCCCGGTCCACCGTCGACAGTGCCTGCCTCACCCACCGTCTGCTGCCCGCCGCCGAGGCCGTCATCGTCGTGACCTCGGAGAACCATCTGCCGCGGGCGGTCGTGGACTTCACCCTCGCCTTCGGCCCGCAGGTGGCCGGCGTGGGCTCCCCGAATGATCCGCCGACGGCGATGCCCGGAAAGTTGTGGACCTACCGGGACGCCGTCCAGTGGTTCCTGGCCCCGGGAACCTGCCTCAGAGCAGCCTGATCCGGTCGGCGAGGGCCTGGACCTGCGCCTCGAGCTCCTCGCGGGGGCCGTTGTTGTCGATGATGACGTCAGCCACCGCCATCCGCGCCGCGTCCGTCGTCTGCGCGGCGATGCGACGCCGCACGTCAGCCTCGTCCAGACCCCGGCCTGTCACCAGCCTGTCGACGCGGGTGTCCACGTCCACGTGCACCACCACCGTCAGGTCCATGTCCTTGTGCTGGCCCTTCTCCACCAGCAGCGGCATGTCGTAGATGACGGCGGGTTCGCCGGCGGCGCGGGCGGCGTCGAAAAGCTCGTCGCGGCGCGCCATGATCCGCGGGTGGGTGATGGAGTTGAGCAGCTGCGTGCCGGCCTTGTCGGCGAAGGCGCGACGGGCCAGTTCGGGGCGGTCGAGGCTGCCGTCCTCGCGGATGATGTCGGCGCCGAAGGCGTCGGCGAGCTCGCGGAGGGTGGGCTGGCCGGGTTCGACGATGTCGCGGGCAATCTGGTCGGCGTCGATGACGGGCAGGCCGTGGGAACGCAGAAGATCGGCAACGGAGGTCTTGCCGCTGCCGATCCCGCCGGTGAGTCCGATGATCTTCATGGACCCGATACTAGGCCTGTTCCTCCTTCGGGGTGACGGTGATGATCGCCTCGCCCTGTCCGGCACCCGGATGGCCCTCCACGGAGCCGAACTTGCGGGTGTTGGAGACGAGCACCGGGGTGATGGCCGGGTAACCGGCCGCGGCGATCTTCTCGCGGTCGAAGCGGATGAGCGGCGTGCCCGCCTTCACCTCCTGCTTCTTCTCGACGAGCACCTCGAAGCCCTCGCCACCCATCTGCACGGTGTCGATGCCGATGTGGATGAGCAGGTCGACGCCACCCTCCAGGCGCAGGCCGACCGCGTGGCCGGACTTCTGGACGGTGAGCACCTTGGCGTCCGCCGGGGCGAAGACGGTGTCGCCGGAGGGTTCGATGGCTACGCCGTTGCCCAGGGCGCCGCCTGCGAAGGCGGGGTCCGGGACCTCGGAGAGGGCCACCACTCGGCCCTCGAGCGGGGCGGTGATCTCGGTGACCTCGGCGCGGGTCAGGGTCGCGACGCCGGCTGCAGGAGCGGCAGCGGCAGGGGCGGCGGGGAGCACGGCGGCGTCGATACGCTCCTCCTCAGCCTCGGAGGCGGCGGCACGCTCCGCCTCGATCTGGGCCAGGGCCTCGGCCTTCTCCTCCTTACCGCGGTAGTCGAAGAAGATGACCAGGAACATGGAGGTGAAGAACGCCGCGGCAATACCCATGACGTAGCCCAGCCACGGGTCCATCGCCGGGATGGTGAGCAGGGAGGTGAACACGAAGGCGTAGGCCTTGATGTTGAAGATGCCCATGACCACGCCGCCGACGAAACAGCCCGGCAGGAGGCGCATGTAGGTCTTCTTGAAGCGCAGGAGCACACCGTAGAGGCTCGGCTCGGAGATGCCGCCCAGCAGGCCGGCCATCATGCCACCGAGGGAGACCTGGCGCATGGCCTTGTTGTGCTCCTTGAGGGAGACGATCATGACGCCGGTGACCACGCCGAAGCAGGCGAAGTTCCACGCACCCATGGGGCCCTGGATGAAGTCGTAGCCGAGGGAGTTGATGTTCTGGATCATGATGGCGTTGAGCGGCCAGTGCAGACCCAGCGGCACGAGGAACGGGTAGAGCAGCGGGATGACGATGGAGAGGATGAACGGCGAGAAGTTGTTCACGGCCTCGAGCATGTGGGAGATGCCGTTACCCACGCCGATGCCGAAGGGGCCGAGCAGGAAGGCCGTGGCCGGGATCATGATGAGCAGGGAGAAGAAGGGCACGAAGACCATGTGCACCGCGGAGGGGATGATCTTCTTCAGCAGCTTCTCCACCCAGAACAGGCCGATCGCGGCGATGAGCGGTGGGAAGACCTGGCCGGCATAGTCGTTGAGGACCATCGGGAGGCCGAACACCGTCGCGGTGTCACCCGCGCTACCCATCGCCAGGAACTCCGGGGTGAGCAGCGCGGCGGGGATGGCGGCGCCGACCCACTCGTTGGCGCCGAGCTTCCGGGCGGCCGTCGCGCCGACCATGATCGGCAGGAAGTAGAACACCGAACGCCACATCGCGTGCATGAACACGTAGGTGTCCGGCTGCTCGTCCAGCGGGGCGCGGAAGTCCTGCAGCCCGAAGGTGTCGGCGAGGACGAGCAGGGTGATGATGAGGGAGGCGCCCAGCAGCGCCCACAGAATCGGTCGGAAGGTGTCGGACAGGAACTCGAACGCGTAGTCGACCCAGGAGTACTTGCCGCGCACTCCGCCGTAGTCCTTGCTTGTCGACGCCGCCTTCTCGCCCGTGCCGGGCACGCCCGGCTCCTTGAGCATGGCCTGGTAGAAATCGGCGACACCGCCGCCCATGATGACCTGGAGGCCGTTGGTGCCCTGCTTGACGACACCGAGCACCGCCGGGTCGGATTCCAGGGCCTCCTGGTTGACCAGGGACTGGTCGTGGAGCTGCATTCGGAGTCGGGTTGCGCAGTGGGTCAGCGAGGTGATGTTCTCCGCCCCGCCGATCTCCTGGATGATGTGTTGCGCCGTTGTCACGGTCTTGGACGCCATGGACGCGGTCCTTTCGGAATAGTTTCAGAGCTACTCGGCTGCCGCCCGCTCCGATGCGCCCGGTATCACCCCGTGAAGGTCGTTGCCACGACCATCACTGTGACTTCATGTCCGGTTTTTACCGGAGTGTTGGCATTGTGCCCATCATATGCCGGAAATGGGCAGGTCCACAAGGGTCAATGTGCCCTCGGCCACAGGAAGAAGCAAAAGCGCTGGCAGCGGCCCCGTGTGGCCTGTCCACACCGCGCGGCGAGCTCCACACAACGCACAAAAGCCCCGCCCCCGGAGGGGCAGGGCCTTTCTTTCAGGCGGCGGAACTGCTAGTTGCCGGCCAGCTTCTCGCGCAGAGCAGCGAGCTGCTCGTCGGAAGCCAGGGAACCACCGTGATCCTCGACGGACTCGGAGGATGCCGGAGCTGCATCCTCGGACTCGGAGGAGTAGTTGGTGGCAGCCTGCTCGGCGGCCTCGGCGGCAGCGGCACGGTGACGCTCGATCTGAGCGGTGTGCAGCTGGTGGCGACGGTCTGCCTCGGCGTAGCGGGCCTCCCAGGCCTGACGCTGCTCGTCGAAGCCCTCGAGCCACTCGTTGGTCTCCGGGTCGAAGCCCTCCGGGAAGATGTAGTTGCCCTGCTCGTCGTAGGAGTCGGCCATGCCGTACTTCGACGGGTCGAACTCCTCGGTGTAGTCCTCGTCAGCCTGCTTGAGGGACAGGGAGATACGACGACGCTCGAGGTCGATGTCGATGACCTTGACCATGGCCTCCTGGCCGACGGTGACAACCTGGTCCGGGACCTCGACGTGGCGCTGAGCCAGCTCGGAGATGTGGACCAGGCCCTCGATGCCCTCCTCGACGCGGACGAACGCGCCGAACGGAACCAGCTTGGTGACCTTGCCCGGGACGATCTGGCCCACAGCGTGGGTGCGGGCGAAGACGCGCCACGGGTCCTCCTGGGTCGCCTTCAGCGACAGGGAGACGCGCTCGCGGTCGAGATCGACGTCGAGAACCTCGACGGTGACCTCGTCACCGACGGTGACGACCTCGGACGGGTGGTCGATGTGCTTCCAGGACAGCTCGGAGACGTGAACCAGGCCGTCGACACCGCCGAGATCGACGAAGGCGCCGAAGTTGACGATGGAGGAGACGACGCCCTTGCGGACCTGGCCCTTCTGCAGCTGGTGCAGGAACTCGGAGCGGACCTCGGACTGGGTCTGCTCGAGCCATGCGCGGCGGGACAGGACCACGTTGTTGCGGTGCTTGTCCAGCTCGATGATCTTGGCCTCGAGCTCCTGGCCGATGTACGGATCCAGGTCACGGACGCGACGCATCTCGACGAGGGAGGCCGGCAGGAAGCCACGGAGGCCGATGTCCAGGATGAGGCCGCCCTTGACGACCTCGATGACGGTACCGGTGACCGGCTCGTCCTTCTCCTGCAGCTCCTCGATGGCGCCCCAGGCGCGCTCGTACTGTGCGCGCTTCTTGGAGAGGATCAGGCGACCCTCCTTGTCCTCCTTGGTGAGGACCAGTGCGTCGATCTCGTCGCCGACCTCGACGACCTCGTCCGGGTCGACATCGTGCTTGATGGACAGCTCGCGGGACGGGATGACGCCCTCGGTCTTGTATCCGATGTCGAGAAGAACCTCGTCGCGGTCGACCTTGACGACGGTGCCTTCGACGATGTCGCCGTCGTTGAAGTACTTGATCGTGGCGTCGACTGCTGCGAGGAAGTCCTCAGCGGAGCCGATGTCGTTGACGGCAACCTGAGGGGTAGTGGTGTTGGGCATGTGTTCAGTTGCTCCGGGTTGGATAGGAGATAGAAAGTGGACAGGAACGTGTCTCTCGGAAATCCGATCTCACCCCGCGCATGCGCGGACCCTCCTATTACAGCCCACCGCACCACAAGACACAGACACGCCCATAACACACTAGTACCCAGCCACGCCAAGGGCAAATGCCCCCGGAAGGAAAATCACGCCGTGACCACACCAGAAACAACCGCCTCACAGGCCGCCTCCGCCAACCGGTTCTGGTGGGACCTTGACGCTGCCGACTACCACGAGCGCCACGCCTCCTACCTCGACGGATTCCACTGGTGCCCGGAGATGCTCGCCGAATCCGAGGCCCGCCTCCTCGGCGACGTCACCAACGCCTCCGTCCTGGAGATCGGCTGCGGCTCGGCCCCCTGCGCGTCCTGGCTCCAGGCCGACGGCGTCGGCTTCGTCACCGGCTTCGACCTCTCCCGCGGCATGCTCTCCCACGCGGACGGCACGGTCCCGCTCGTCCGCGCCGACGCGCAGGCGCTCCCCTACCGCGACGCCTCCTTCGACGTCGCGTTCTCCGCCTTCGGCGCGCTCCCCTTCGTGCCCGACGTCACATCGGTGCTTGTCGACGTCGCCCGGGTCCTCCGCCCCGGCGGTCGCCTGGTGTTCTCCGTCAACCACCCCATGCGGTGGATCTTCCCCGACGACCCGACGGCCTTCGGGGCGGAGATCAGCTACTTCGAGCGGGAGTACACCGAGACCGCCGACGACGGCACCATCATCTACGCCGAGTTCCACCGCACCCTCGGCGACTGGGTGCGCGCCCTGCACGCGGCCGGCTTCCACCTCACCGACCTGCTGGAACCCGAGTGGCCGGAGCACCTCACCCAGACCTGGGGACAGTGGTCCCCGGAGCGTGGCCGGATCTTCCCCGGCACGGCGATCTTCGTGGCCGAGAAACGGTAGTGTGGCGGACACCACACCACCCATAAGTGAAGGAATATGCCATGTCCACCGTATCCGCCATGTTTGACACGCACCCGGACGCCGGGGGCGTCGACAAGCAGAAGTTCATCGCCGCCATCGAGGCCTGCCTCGAGTGCCTGGAGTCCTGCACCCTGTGCGCCGACGCCTGTCTCGCCGAGGACTCGGTCGCCGAGCTGCGGGAGTGCATCCGCACCGACCTCGCCTGCGCCGACGTCTGCACCGCGACCGCCGCGCTGCTGTCCCGCCCCGGCACGCCCACGGAGATCCTGCGTGCCCAGCTCGAGGCCTGCCGCGTCACCTGCGCCGCCTGTGCAGCGGAGTGCGAGTCCCACGCCGACCACCACGAGCACTGCCGCGTGTGCGCCGAGGCGTGCCGACGCTGCGAGCAGGCCTGCGCCGCTCTCTTGGAGGTGCTGTGAGCCTGCGCGCCCACTATGCGGGGTCATGACGTACTGGCTCTTCGACATCGACGGCACGCTCGTGGACTCCACCCCGGCCGTGGAACGCGCGTGGCGCACCTGGGCGGCGGAGAATGACCTCGACGCCGAGGCCATCCTGCAGGTCAACCACGGCCGCCGCGCGAAGGACACCCTCGCCGATGTCATCGCCCCCGAGCTTGTCGACGCCGCCTACCACCGGCTGCTCGCCCTGGAGATGGCCGACCTCGACTCGGTCGTGGCCCTGCCCGGGGCCGCCGAGCTGCTCGCAGCGCTGCCCCGCGACCGGTGGGCGGCGGTGACCTCCGGGGGCCGGGAACTCATGAGCGCCCGACTGCGGGCCTCAGGGCTCCCGGTGCCGGAGGTGCTGGTCACGGCGGAGGACGTCGAGGCGGGCAAACCCGATCCCGCCGGATATCTGCTCGCTGCCGAACGTCTGGGCGCCCACCCCGCCGAGTGCATCGTCGTGGAGGACGCTCCGGCGGGGCTCGAGGCCGGACGGCGCGCCGGCTGCCGCGTCATCGCGGTGGCCACCTCCCACTCCCCTGAGCAGCTGGCGGGCTGGGAGGTCATCCCGGACCTCACCCACCTGCTCCCCTGATACCCCTAGTGCGCGGCCTCGTCCCAGTTCGCCCCGGCCCCGGCGGAGACCTCCAGGGGGACGCGCAGCGTGATAGCGGAGTCCATCTCGCGCTCGAGGATCGCGCGGACCTCGTCCAGCTCCCCCGGGGCGACCTCCACCACGAGTTCATCGTGGACCTGGAGGAGGACGCGGGAGGTGACGCCGGCCTCGGCGAACGCGCGGTCGACGCGAATCATCGCGACCTTGATGATGTCCGCCGCCGTACCCTGGATCGGCGCGTTGAGGGCCGCACGCTCGGCGTTCTCCCGGGCAACACGGTTGTCGGAGTTGAGCTCCGGCAGGTAGCGACGACGCCCGAAGAGCGTGGACGTGTAGCCGTCCTTGCGGGCCTGCTCGACCACCTCCGCGAGGTAGCGCTTCACGCCGCCGAACCGCTCGAAGTAGCTGTCCATGATGCCCTTCGCCTCACCGGCGGGGATGCTCAGCTGCTGGCCGAGACCGAAGGCCGACAGACCGTAGACCAGGCCGTAGGACATGGCCTTCACGCGGCGGCGCAGCTCCGGGGTGACCTGGTCGATCGGCACCTCGAACACGCGGGAACCGACGTAGTTGTGCAGGTCCTCGCCCTGCTGGTAGGCGTCGATGAGCCCGGGGTCCTGGGACAGGTGCGCCATGACGCGCATTTCGATCTGCGAGTAGTCGGCGGTGAGCAGGCACTCGTAGCCCTCCCCCACGACGAAGGCGGAGCGGATCTTCCGGCCCGCCGGGGTCCGCACCGGGATGTTCTGCAGGTTCGGCTCGGTGGAGCTGAGGCGGCCGGTGGAGGCGACCGTCTGGTTGAACGTGGTGTGGATGCGGCCGTCCGGCTGCACCGTCTTGATCAGCCCCTCCAGCGTGGTCTTCATCTTCTGGAACTCGCGGTGCGCCAGCAGATGGTCGAGGAAGGGGTGCGGGTTCTTCGCCGCCAGACCCTCGATCTCGGAGGCAGCCGTGGAGTAGCCGGTCTTCGTCTTCTTCGTCTTCGGCATGCCGAAGGTCTCGAAGAGGACGACCTGCAGCTGCTTCGGGCTCGAGAGGTTGAGATCCGGGTCGCCGGCCAGCTCACGGGCGGCGGCCTCCTCCTCCTTCACCTGGTCGATGAAGGTGGCGAGCTGCTCCTCGAGCGTCTCGACGTCCACCGCGATGCCCGTCGCCTCCATGCGGGCGAGGATCCGCGCCAGCGGGATCTCCAGGTCGCGGTAGAGCTCGTAGGCGGAGATATCCTGCAGCTGCCCGGTCAGTTCCTCGGCGAGCTCCAGCACCGCAGCCGCCGAGTCGACCAGGGAGGTGTCCCCCAGCAGGGAGAGCTGGTCCTCCGGCTCCGTGAGCTGCCTCTGCAGGTGCCGCTGGTAGATGTCCTTGAGCTCGTAGGTGCGCTGCCCCGGACGCAGGAGGTAGGCGGCGATCGCGGTGTCGTGGACCACGCCCTCCAGCGCCATGCCGCGGCCGGCGAACATGTGGAACGCGGCCTTCGACTCGTGCAGGTACTTCGGGTCCTCCGACGCCAGCCACGTGGCCAGGGCCTTCTCGTCCGCCGGGGAGAGGTCCGCCATCTCCGCGCTCACGGCGTGTCGCTCCGTGTCGATGATCGCCACCGCCGACACGTCACCCTGGTTCGGGGAACCGTCGCCGACGACGTACATCGCCAGCCCCTGCCCCGCGCGGGCGGGCAGCCACTCCGCGAGGGGCGCGGTGTCCACGGTGACGTCGACAAGCTCCCGGGTGGTCTCCTCGACGGTGCCCTCGGTGGGGACGGCTGCCAGCACGCGCTCCCGGAGGTTGGCGCCGAACTGGAGGTCGTCGAAACGCGCGGCGACCGCGGCGACGTCCGCCGGGCGCAGCGTCAGCTGGTCGGGGCCGACGGGCAGCTCCATGTCGGTGAGCATGTGGGTGAGCTTGCGGTTCAGCCGGACCTGGTCGAGCCGCTCGCGGAGGTTGTCGCCGGCCTTGCCGCGGATCTCGTCGGCATGGTCCAGGAGGTTCTCGAGGGTGCCGTACTGCTGGATCCACTTGGTGGCGGTCTTCTCGCCGACGCCCGGGATGTTGGGCAGGTTGTCGGACGGGTCGCCGCGCAGGGCCGCGAAGTCCGGGTACTGCTGCGGGGTGAGACCGTACTTCTCCTCGACGGCCTCCGGCGTGAAGCGGTGCAGGTTGGACACGCCCCGCATCGGGTAGAGCACGGTGACGTTCTCGTTGACCAGCTGGAGGTAGTCGCGGTCGCCCGTGATGATGAGCGTCTCGTAGCCGAGGGGCTCCGCCGCGGTGGCGAGGGTCGCGAGGATGTCGTCGGCCTCGTAGTTCTCCATGCTCAGGGTCTGGATGCCGAGGGTCTCCAGCACCTCCTGGAGGATGTCCACCTGCCCCTTGAACTCCGGCGGGGAGGCCTCGCGCTGGGCCTTGTACTCGGGGAACATCTCGGTGCGGAAGGTCTTGCGGCCCACGTCGAAGGCGACCGCGACGTGTCCCGGCTGTTCCTCGGCGAGAATGTTCGCCAGCATGGAGAGGAAGCCGTACACGGCGTTGGTGTGCTGGCCACCCGTCGTCGAGAAGTTCTCGGCGGGCAGGGCGTAGAAGGCACGGAACGCCATGGAGTGGCCGTCGATGAGCAGCAGGCGGTTGTTCTCAGTCACGCTGTCCCAGTGTAGCCAGCGGGATTCCCCGGGCGGGGGACGCGTGGATTAAGCTGTGTGGACACGCCCTCGTAGCCCAATTGGCAGAGGCAGCGGATTCAAAACCCGCACAGTGTGGGTTCGAGTCCCACCGGGGGCACAGACCATTTGGTGTGACGCCGGAGCCCCGGAGGGCCGGGTCGGGGCCCGGGTGTCACACGGAATGGACAGCGCCGGGGGCACATGTCACGCAACCTTGCACGGTGATTCACCGCCATTTCACCAGCTGGCAAGGGTTCGGCTACCTCGGAAACCTAGTGTGGGGCTGCTCCCCCGTCGGGCTGACCCGGCCCGCAGCATCCCTAGGAGAGACGACATGTCTACGCCCACCATGGCGGATGTCCCTGTCGACCCCGGTGCAGAACCCGCCCGCAGCCCCTTTGAACGGTTCGGGCTCCACGGCCGCGCCCTCGGCGCCGCCAACTGGATCGCCGTCGCCGTCGGCATCTACCTGCTCATCACCGCCGTGAGCGTCATCGGCGACGGTTTCAAGCTGGCCACCCGCGGACAGGCGGAGGAACTGTTCGCCTTCGCCTCCAACCCGCTCATCGCCCTCATGATCGGTGTGCTGGCCACCGCCCTCATCCAGTCCTCCTCGACGGTCACCTCCATCACCGTGGGCCTCGTCGCCGGCGGCCTGCCGATGGCTACCGCCATCCCGATGCTCATGGGCGCCAACATCGGCACGACGCTGACCTCGACGCTGGTCTCCCTGGGCATGGTCCGCCAGAAGGAGGACTTCCGCCGCGCCTTCGCCGCCGCGTCGGTGCACGACTTCTTCAACCTGCTGGCCGTGGTCATCTTCCTGCCGCTCGAGATGATGTTCGGCATCCTCGACCGGGCCTCCACGTTCCTCGCCGACCAGCTGGCGGGTTCCGACGGCGGCCTCTTCGCCACCATCTTCGCCGGCATCGGCAATGCCGTCACCGCCGTCACTGATCCCCTGGCCGACCTCATCGGCCTTCTCGGGGGCGTGCTCCCGGCGCCGTGGGGCGGCATCGTGCTCATCTTCATCGGCATCGGGCTCATCCTGGCGGTCATCAACTTCATCGGCGTCCTGCTCAAGGTGGTCATGGTCGGCACGGCGAAGCAGGTCCTGCACAACGCCATCGGCCGCGGCCCGCTGTCCGGCATCCTCTCCGGCACCCTCATCACCGTGATGGTGCAGTCCTCCTCCACCACCACCTCGCTGATGGTGCCGCTCGCGGGATCGGGGACCTTCTCGCTCCGCCAGGTCTACCCCTTCACCCTGGGCGCGAACATCGGCACCACCATCACCGCGCTCATCGCCGCCTTCGCCTTCACCGGCGTGGAGGCACGCCTCGCGCTGCAGGCGGCGCTGGTGCACCTGCTGTTCAACCTCCTGGCCACGGCACTCATCTACGGGCTACCGTTCCTGCGGGAGATCCCGATCCTCGGTGCGACGACTCTGGCCCGCCTGGGCGCGGAGAACAAGCTCTACATCATCGGATGGGTCCTCGGCGTCTTCCTGGCGCTGCCGGCCCTGCTCATCTTCCTCACCGTCATCTTCTAAGGAGCCGATCTTGAACACCGACCCCAAGCCCACCCTGGAGGAGCAGCTCGAGGAGATCCTCGCCGACACCGAGCGTCGTCTGCAGGAGCTGCAGGAACAGCGCCAGCGGGAGGAGATCGACCGCCTGCCGGAGCTCTTCGCCACCACCAGCAACCGCTGGAACAACATCCGCATGTTCATCGACGAACTCATGCGCGACCTGCGCGGCCGGGACGACGGGGAGCAGGCATGACCCTCCGTCGTCTCACCGCCCTCGCCGCCACGTGCGGGCTGCTCCTCGCCGGCTGCACCCCGACCAGCGATGACCCGATCCGTGTCACCGGGTCCGCCACCGTGGCCCCGATCACATCGCACATGGCGATGAAGACCCGCACCGCGATCGAACAGACCGCCGACGGCACCCTGGACGGTTTCGGGCAGTTCTGCCGCGGCGGGTCCCACATCAACAACGCATCCGTGCCCATTCCGGAGGACATGCAGGAGCTGTGCGCGGACAACGGTGTCGAGTTCATCGAGCTGCCCATCGCCGTCGACGCCCTGAGCGTGGTCCGCAACTCGGCCAACGGTGCCGTCCTCGACCTCACCACAGAGGAGCTGGAGGCGATCTGGGCCCCGGGTTCCGAGGTCACCACCTGGTCCGACGTCCGCCCCGAGTGGCCGGACGAGGAGATCGTACTCGTCGGACGCGGCGCCGGATCGGGCACCTTCGACTACTTCAGTGAGGCGGTGACCGGTGAGGCAGGTTCGCTCCGCGAGGACTACCGCACCACCGACGACATCGACGAGCTGACCGGCTGGATCGCCGAGGACAGGAACGCGCTCGGATTCATGGGCGTGGGCAACTACCTCGCCGCCGACGAGAACCACCGCAACGTCATGGCGACGGTGTCGGTCGACGGCGTCCAGCCGACTCTCGCCGGCGTGCAGGACGGCTCCTACCGCGCCCTGACCCGCCCACTCTTCCTCTACGTGTCGGTCGAGGCGCTGGAGAAGAGGGAGGACGTCAACGCGTTCGTCGAGAAGTATGTCGACGACGTCCACGACGAGCTCCCGCTGGTGTACTACTACCGCCTCCCGCAGGAGACCTACGACGCAGTGCGTCAGCGTCTCGACGAGCGCGTGACGGGCTCCGACGCCGACATCGGGGCGCTTTTCTAGCAGGGTTCCTCCTCCCCGCAACTCGGGGAGGGGGATTTCAGGGGGAGTTCTTTGTGAATTCCGCCACGATTACCGCCTACTTAACCAAACGTTAACCAAACAGTTTCTTTCGGGTCATTTTCGCTTTCTACGTTGAGGCGTACCCCGGAGACAGAGCACCTCTGTCCCCGCTCCCTGACCCAGGAGAAGCCTGCATGTCCACCACGACGCCCCCGGTCCTTCCGCCAATGGACGCCACCCCCGACCTCCCGGAAGACCGACCCAGCCCCCTGGCGCGCTTCGGCCTCCACGGGAAGGCGCTGGAGATCGCCAACTGGGTCACCGTCGCCGTCGGCATCTACCTGCTCATCACCGCCGTCAGCGTCATCGGTGACGGCTTCAAGCTGGCCACCCGTGGGCAGGCCGAGGAGCTCTTCGCCTTCGCCTCCAACCCGCTCATCGCCCTGATGATCGGTCTGCTCGCGACGGCCCTCATCCAGTCCTCCTCGACGACGACCTCCATCACGGTCGGTCTCGTCGCCGGTGGTCTGCCCATGGCCACGGCCATCCCCATGCTGCTGGGTGCGAACATCGGCACGACGCTGACGTCCACGCTGGTCTCCCTGGGCATGATGCGTGACAAGGCGAGCTTCCGCCGCGCCTTCTCCGCCGCCTCGGTGCACGACTTCTTCAACCTGCTGGCCGTGGTCATCTTCCTGCCGCTGGAGATCATGTTCGGCGTTCTGGAACGCAGCTCGAACTTCCTGGCCGAGCAGTTCGCGGGCTCCGACGGTGGCGCCCTCACCCTCGTCTTCGGTGGTCTGGGCAACGCGGTCACCGCCGTCACCGACCCGCTGGCCGACACCATCGGCCTCATCGGCAAGGCCATCGACCACCCCTGGGGCGGCATTCTGCTCATCATCGTGGGCATCCTGCTCATCCTCGGTGTGATCAACCTCATCGGCAAGCTGCTCAAGGTCGTCATGGTGGGCCGCGCCCGGAAGATCCTCCACACCGCCATCGGCCGGGGCCCGCTGTCGGGCATCGCCTCCGGTGCGCTGGTGACCGTCATGGTGCAGTCCTCCTCGACCACCACCTCGCTGATGGTGCCGCTGGCCGGTTCCGGCACGTTCACCACGCGTCAGATCTACCCCTTCACGCTGGGTTCCAACATCGGCACCACCATCACCGCGCTCATCGCCGCCTTCGCCTTCACCGGCATGGACGGCCAGCTGGCGCTGCAGGCGGCGCTGGTGCACCTGCTGTTCAACACCTTCGCCACGGCCCTCATCTACGGGCTGCCCTTCCTGCGCGAACTGCCCGTCCGCGGTGCCGAACTGCTGGCCCGTCTGGGCGCTGAGAACAAGATGTACGTCGCGGTCTGGGTCCTCGGCGTCTTCCTGGCCCTGCCGGCCGTCCTCATCCTGCTGACCGTCCTGCTCTAGGGCACCGGCCCTCCCGTTTACCGCACATTCCGGGGCCCGTGCTCTTAGAGTGGAGGGCATGGTCGAAGTACGTATTCACGGGCGGGGCGGGCAGGGCGTGGTCACCGCCTCCGACCTCATCGCCATGGCAGCCTTCGAGGAGGGACGGCACGCGCAGGCGTTCCCCTCCTTCGGGTCGGAACGCACCGGAGCGCCCGTCGTGGCGTACTGCCGGATCAGCGACACACCGATCCGTACCCGGGAGCCGGTGCTCAGGCCCGACCTCGTCGTGGTGCAGGACCGCACCCTGCTGCCGATCCTCAACGTCTTCTCCGGTCTCACCGAGGACGGGTACGTGCTCATCAACTCGTCGAAGAGGAGTGCCGAGCTGGGGCTCAGCGACCTGCAGGCCCGCCAGCCCGCCGGCCACTTCATGACGATCCCCGCCACCGACATCGCCCGCGAACACACCGGCCGTACCGTGCCGAACGCGGTGCTGCTCGGTGGCGTCGCCGCTCTCACGGGTCTGTACCGGATGGAGTCGGTGTCCCACGCCATCATGAACCGCTTCCCCGGCCGGGTCGGGGAGATGAATGTCGCCGCCGCGCAGGCCGCGTACGACCTGGTCATGTCCAAGCAGGAGGAGGCTGCCAGTGCTTAAGCAGATCGAGGGTTCCCAGGCGGTGGCGCAGGCCGTCGCGGCCTGCCGTCCGGAGGTCATCTGCGCCTACCCGATCTCCCCGCAGACCCACATCGTCGAGGCCCTGAGCGCCATGGCCAAGAGGGGCGAGCTCGGGTCCTGCGAGTACGTCAACGTGGAGAGCGAGTTCTCCGCGATGTCCGCCTCCATCGGTGCGTCGGCCGCCGGCGCCCGCGCCTACACCGCCACGGCCTCCCAGGGCCTGCTGTTCATGGTGGAGGCCGTGTACAACGCGTCCGGCCTGGGTCTGCCCATCGTCATGACGGTGGCCAACCGCGCCATCGGCTCGCCGATCAACATCTGGAACGACCAGACCGACTCCATGTCGCAGCGCGACTCCGGGTGGCTGCAGCTCTACGCCACCGACAACCAGGAGGCCGCGGACCTGCACGTGCAGGCGTTCAGGATCGCGGAGGAGCTCTCCCTGCCGGTCATGGTGTGCATGGACGGTTTCATCCTCACGCACGCGATGGAGCAGGTGGACGTGCCGGAGGTGGCGGACGTCGACAAGTTCCTGCCGCCCTATGATCCGCGCCAGGTCCTCGACCCGGCCGCCCCGATCTCCATCGGCGCGATGGTCGGCCCGGAGGCCTTCACCGAGGTGCGGTACCTCGCCCACCACAAGCAGCTGCAGGCCCTCGACGTCATCCCGCGGGTGAGCGCCGAGTTCGCGGAGATCTTCGGCCGCACCTCCGGCGGGCTGATGCACGAGTACCGCACCGGGGACGCGGAGACGGTCATCGTCTGCCTCGGTTCCGTGACGGGCACGCTGCGGGACGTCGTCGACGAGCGTCGCGAAGCGGGTGAGCGCATCGGCGTCCTCTCGCTGGTGTCCTTCCGCCCCTTCCCCACCGCGGCGGTGCGTGAGGCGCTGAGCAGGTGCACCCGCTTCATCGTCCTGGAGAAGGCGTTCTCCGTCGGTATCGGCGGCATCGTCTCCTCCCACTGCCGCGCCGCGATGCGTGGAAGGCGCTTCATCTGCCACGAACTCATCGCCGGTCTCGGCGGGCGCGACATCACGAAGGCGTCGCTGCACGCCTACCTCGACAAGGCCGTCGTCGACGAGGTGGAGGACACCACGTTCCTCGACCTCGACCGCGAGCTTGTCGACGCCGAACTCGCCCGCGAGAACACCCACCGCCACTCCGGCGCCATCCCGGAGAACATGCTGCGCGACCTGGCAGCCAGGGAGAACTAGACATGTCCGATTTCCGCTACAGCACCGCCCTGCCCATGCCGAGTTTCCCCGCCACCGAGATCCCCGGTGCGGAGGAGACGAAGTTCTACCAGGTGGGGTCCTTCGCCATCGGCAACCGCCTCATCGAGGACAAGCTGCTGTCGATCCAGTCGGGGCCCGACCGCTTCAACTCACTGACCTCGGGCCACCGCGCCTGCCAGGGCTGCGGCGAGGCGCTCGGCGCCCGCTACGCGCTCGACGCCGCCGTGGCCGCCACCGACGGACAGCTCATCGCCTGCAACGCCACCGGCTGCCTCGAGGTGTTCTCCACCCCCTACCCGGAGACCTCGTGGAACCTGCCGTGGATCCACTCCCTGTTCGGCAACGCCCCGGCGGTGGCCACCGGCGTCGCCGCCGCCCTGAAGGCCAAGGGGCGTACCGACGTCCGCGTGGTCGCCCAGGGCGGTGACGGCGGCACCGTCGACATCGGTTTCGGCCCCCTGTCGGGCATGTTCGAGCGCAACGACGACGTCCTCTACATCTGCTACGACAACGAGGCGTACATGAACACCGGCGTGCAGCGCTCCGGCGCGACCCCGCCGGCCGCGCGCACCGCCACGACCCAGCCGGTCGGCCCGGAGCCGGGCAACGTCTTCGGACAGGGCAAGGACCTGCCGCGTATCGCGATGGCGCACGAGATCCCCTACGTCGCCACCGCGACCGTCGCCGACCTCCACGACCTCGAGTTCAAGGTGACCCGCGCGATGGAGTTCCGCGGTGCCCGCTACCTGCACGTGTTCGTGCCCTGCCCGCTGGGCTGGGGTTCCGCGTCGAAGGACACCATCAAACTGGCCCGCCTGGCCACCCAGACCGGCCTGTTCCCCGTGTACGAGGCGGAGTACGGCGAGATCACCTCGGTGAAGAAGATCCGCCGCCCCGCCCCGGTCGAGGACTACCTCCGCCTCCAGCGCCGCTACGCGCACCTGTTCCGGAAGGACGCGGACCCGTCCGTCATCGAGCGGCTCCAGGCGCTGGCGGACCGCAACATCCGCCGCTACAACCTCATCGACGAAGAGACCCTCGACGAGTTCGTCAGGTTCGAAGGAGACGACGCACAGTGAGTACCGGTAACCACGTCAACATCGGCATGCCCTTCGCCATCACCCTGCAGACCGGCTCCTCCCTGGCGAACAAGACCGGCTCCTGGCGCAGCGAGCGGCCCGTGTACGTCGACCTGCTGCCGCCCTGCAACAAGGCGTGTCCCGCCGGCGGGAACATCCAGGGCTGGCTGTACCACGCCGAGGAGGGCGACTACGAGTCCGCCTGGCGCGAGATCATGGTGGACAACCCGCTGCCCGCCGTCATGGGGCGTGTCTGCTACCACACCTGCCAGACCGCCTGTAACCGCGCGGAGGTCGACGAGGCCGTCGGCATCAACGCGGTCGAGCGCTTCCTCGGGGACCGTGCCATCGAGGAGGGGTGGCAGGTCGAACCCGTCAAGGACCCCTCCGGCCGGAGGGTCCTCGTCGTGGGTTCCGGCCCCTCCGGCCTGTCCGCGGCCTACCACCTCGCCCGACTCGGCCACGAGGTGACGGTCCGCGACCGGGGTGAGCGGCCGGGCGGCATGATGCGCTACGGCATCCCCTCCTACCGCCTGCCCCGCCACATCCTCGACGCCGAGATCGCGCGCATCGCGGCCCTGGGCGTCACCTTCGAGCAGGGGGTCACCGTCACCGACGTCGAGTCCGAACTCGAGCTTTTCGACGCCGTCTTCACCGCCGTCGGTGCCCAGCTGGGCCGCAACGTGGAGGTGCCCGCCGGGTCGGCGGCGACCATCATGAACGCCGTTGACCTGCTGCGTGACACCGAGGCCGGGGAGGCGCCGCTGCTCGGTCGTCGGGTCGTGGTCTACGGCGGCGGCAACACAGCCGTCGACGCCGCCCGCACCGCGCGTCGTCTCGGGGCGACCGAGTCGGTCATCCTCTACCGCCGCACCCGCGACCACATGAGCGCCCACGACTCCGAGGTCATGGAGGCCGAGGAGGAGGGCATCACCATGCGCTGGCTGTCCACCGTCGACCACGTCGAGGAGGGCTCCATCAGGATCGAGAAGATGGACATCGACGCCGACGGCCACCTCACCCCGACCGGTGAGTACGAGGAGCTCGCCGCCGACTCCCTCGTCATGGCGCTGGGCCAGGAGTCGGACCTCTCCCTGCTCGAGGGCGTGGAGGGGGTGGAGATCTCCCGCGGCGTCGTCGCCGTCGACGAGCAGATGATGACCGGACGTGCGGGCGTCTTCGCCGGCGGCGACATGGTGCCGAGCGAGAAGAACGTCACCGTCGCCATCGGCCACGGCAAGAAGGCGGCCCGGTACATCGACGGTTGGCTCCGTGGCGAACCCTACGTGCCCGCCGTCAAGCCTGCAGACGCGACTCTCGACCGTATGGAGACCTGGTACTACTCAGAGGCCCCGCACCAGGTGCGCGAACGCCTCGAGGGCGCCCGCCGCGCCTCCACCTTTGACGAGGTCGTCCGGGGACTCGACGCCGACTCCGCCCTGCTCGAGGCACGCCGCTGCATGTCGTGCGGCAACTGCTTCGGCTGCGACAACTGCTTCGGCGTCTGCCCGGACAACGCGGTCACCAAATTGGCGCCGGGTGAGTACGAGTTCAAGTACGACTACTGCAAGGGCTGCGGCATCTGCGCGGAGGAGTGCCCGTGCGGCGCGATCTCCATGATTCCCGAGGAGAACTGAGGAGAACTGACCGCCCGCAACAAGTTAGAGTATGGGCACCAACGTCGTCCCCTGACCAGAAGGATCCCCATGCGCCGCACCCTCATCGCCCTCGGCACCGCCACCGCCCTCACCCTGGGGGCGGTCCCGGCCGCCCACGCCCAGCCCGCGAACGCCGTCACCGCCCAGATCGAGGAGCTGCCGGCCGACATGCGGGCAGGCTCCTCCGGCGCGGAGAAGCTCTCCTCCGCCTCCACCGAGGCCGAGAAGCAGGAGGGTGCCCTGCTGCTGGGACGCGACTGGCTGCTCGGTTTCGCCGCGATCACCGTGCTGGGAACCATCATCCAGGCGGTCATGTCGGCCATGCGCTAGTGCCGTAAGGTGAGTGGTCATGACGACCACCCATCATTACCCCGCCAGGACGCGGCGCACCCCGCTGCACATCCTGGCGAATCTCATCCGTGGTGCCCTCATCGGCATGGCCGAGCTGGTGCCGGGCATCTCGGGAGGCACCGTCGCGCTCGTCGTCGGTGTCTACGAACGCGCCCTCAACGCCGCCAACCAGCTGCTGCGCCGCCAGTTCTCGCAGGTGGACTGGCCTCTCCTCATCGCCATCGGCGTCGGCATGGTGACGGCCGTGTTCACCATGTCCACGGTCCTGTCCAACTTCGTGGAGAACTCCCCGGAGTACGCCCGGGCGCTGTTCCTCGGGATGGTCGCCGTGTCCATCTGGGTGCCGCTGGCCATGATGGATCCGCGCGATCTACGCCGCCGCCTCGGCATGGTCATCCCCCTCTTCCTCGTCGCCGCTGTCGTCGGCTTCCTGGGCACGAGCGTCGTGTCCGCGCCGCAGGAGGACCCGTCGCTGATCGTCATCTTCCTGGCGGCCACCGTGGCCATCTGCGCCCTCGTGCTGCCGGGTATCTCCGGCTCCTACATGCTGCTGGCCATGGGCCTGTACGCGCCGGTCATCGGTGCCGTCTCCGACCGTAACTGGACGGTCATCCTCACGTTCATGGCCGGCGCCGCCGTCGGCATCATCCTGTTCATCAAGGTCCTCACCTGGGCCCTGGAGAAGCACCGCACCGTCTCCCTGACCCTCATGGCCGGTCTCATGCTCGGCTCCCTGCGTTCCCTGTGGCCCTGGCAGGACGCGGACGCGAACCTGCTCTCCCCCGGCGACAACGTCCTCGCCGTCGTCGGCCTCATCGTGCTGGGTGGTGCCGTTGTCGCGGTGTTCATCATCGCCGACCGCGTCGCCACCACCCGTCGTGAGTCCGAGGTCGTCGCGGAAACGCTCCCGGCATGATCCGCGGGCAGCGGATGCTGGCGCTCGCGGTGGTCACCGCGGCGTCGATAAGCACAGCCTCGTGCGTGACGAACGTGGAGGACGGCCGCCCCAGCGGATGGACCCCCATCGTGCCGGAGGCCGTGCCCGCGGTGGCGGAGATGGTGCCCGCGGACGTCGCCGCTCGCGGCGTGCTCCGCGGCGGCACCAACCCACCGTTCGCCCCCTTCGAGCTCAAGGACTCCGACGGCACGATCATCGGCCTGGAGATGGATCTGGCGGCGGCCGTGGCGGGCGTCATGGGTCTGCGTTTCGAGCCGGTGGAGCAGGACTTCTCCCTCATCCTCCCGGCGGTGCAGGCGGGCACGCTCGACACCGGCACCTCCGGTTTCACGGACAATGAGGAGAGGCGGAGGAACTTCGACTTCGTCAACTTCCTCTACGCGGGCATCCAGTGGGCGGCCCCGGTGGGCAGCGACGTCGACCCCGAAAACCCCTGCGGGCTGACCGTCGCCGTGCAGCGCACGACCGTCTCGGAGACCGACGACGTCCGCCCCAAGGCGGAGGCCTGCGAGGAGGCGGGTGAGGAGCCCATCACCGTCCTGTCCTACGACACCTCCGACAACGCCGCGCTGGCCGCCCTCATGGGGCGTGCCGACGCCATGTCGGCCGACTCCCCCGTCACCGCCTGGGCTGTCGCGCGTTCCGACGGACGCCTGGCCCTCACCGGCGGCATGTTCGACGCCGCCCCCTACGGCTGGGCCGTGCCGAAGGACTCCCCGCTGGGCCCCGCGATGGCGGCCGCCCTGCAACACCTCATCGACACCGGTGACTACGAGCGCATCCTCGCCCAGTGGGGCGTGGAGACCGGGCTCATCGACACCGCCATGATCAACGAGAAGGAGATCGCATGAGCACTCCCGCCACCCCCGCCCCCATCCAGGCGAAGCCGCTGCGTCACCCGGGTCGCTGGGTCCTCGCGACCGTCGTGCTGGGACTGGCCGTCTGGTTCATCGTCGGGGCGTTGACCAACGAGGCCTACGGCTGGGACACGTACCGCGCGTACCTCTTCGACACCCGCGTCGCCACCGCCGCCCTGCACACGCTGGCGCTGACGGTCCTGGCGATGCTCATCGGCGTTGTCCTGGGTGCCACGCTGGCGGTCATGCGCATGTCGCCGAACCCCGTGCTGCGCAGCGTCGCGTGGGTGTACCTGTGGATCTTCCGCGGCACCCCGGTGTACGTGCAGCTGGTGTTCTGGGGCCTGCTCGGCTCGCTCTATCAAAGTATCAACGTCGGTTTCGCGGAGATCGACCTGCAGGCGATGCTCAAGAACGCCTTCCTCCTCGCCGTCCTCGGCCTGGGCCTCAACGAGGCCGCCTACATGGCCGAGATCGTCCGCTCCGGCATCTCCTCGGTCCCCGAGGGGCAGATGGAGGCGTCCAAGGCGCTCGGCATGAGCTGGACCCTGACGATGCGCCGCACGGTCATGCCGCAGGCGATGCGCATCATCATCCCGCCGACCGGCAACGAGCTCATCTCCATGCTCAAGACGACCTCCCTCGTCGTCGCGGTGCCCTACACCCTCGAGCTCTACGGCCGGTCGATGGACATCGCCGCCGCCCTCTTCGAGCCGGTCCCCATGCTGCTCGTCGCCGCCACCTGGTACCTCGCGGTGACCTCGCTGCTCATGGTCGGCCAGTACTACCTGGAGAAGCACTTCGAGAAGGGCGCCCGCCGGGAGCTCACCGCCCGCCAGCTCGCCGCCCTCTCCGACGCCGAGGGCACCGTCCCCGGCAACGTCTCGGTCGTGAAGGAGAACTAGACATGACCCAACTCATGATCGACGCCCAGCAGGTGTGCAAGTCCTTCGGGCAGCTCGACGTGCTCAAGGGCATCGACCTGCAGGTTCCCCGTGGCGAGGTGGCCTGCCTCATCGGCCCCTCCGGCTCCGGCAAGTCCACCTTCCTGCGCTGCGTCAACCACCTGGAGAAGGTCACCGCCGGCCGCCTCTACGTCGACGGTGAGCTCATCGGCTACCGCGAACGCGACGGCGTGCTCCACGAGATATCCGAGAGGGACGCCGCCCGCCAGCGCGCCGACATCGGCATGGTTTTCCAGCAGTTCAACCTCTTCCCGCACCGCACAGCCCTCGAGAACATCATCGAGGCCCCCGTGCACGTCAAGGGCATGTCCGTGAAGGACGCGAAGAGACGCGGCATGGAGCTCCTCGAGCAGGTCGGCCTCGCGCACAAGGCCGGCGCGTACCCGGTGCAGCTCTCCGGCGGCCAGCAGCAGCGCGTCGCCATCGCGCGCGCCGTCGCCATGGACCCCAAGCTCATGCTTTTCGACGAGCCCACCTCCGCCCTCGACCCCGAGCTCGTCGGCGAGGTCCTGCGGGTGATGAAGGAGCTGGCCAACGACGGCATGAGCATGCTCGTGGTCACCCACGAGATGGGCTTCGCCCGCGAGGTCGCCGACAAGGTGGTCTTCATGGACGGCGGCCGCGTCGTCGAGTCCGGCCCGCCCTCCGAGGTGCTGGACAACCCGAAGGAGGGGCGCACGCGGGCGTTCCTGTCCTCGCTGTTCTAGCGTCCCCGGCGGAGGTCGCGGGAGTCGAAGATGTTGCGGTGGTCCAGGAAGTCGAAGACGAACCGCACCACCGACTCCCGGTAGTTGATGAACTCCCCCGCCCGCAGCAGCTCCACCACGTCGTCGGGACTCGCCCAGCGGACCTCGGCGACCTCCTCGTTGGGGACGGCCGCCAGGGGCAGGGCGACGTCGTGACGCAGCAGGTAGAAGTCGTCGAAGCCGTACTGGAAGTTGAACGTGAAGCTCGGGCGGCCGAGCTCGACATCGAGCCCGAGCTCCTCCCGGACCTCCCGCAGCGCCCCCTCGCGGCTGGTCTCACCGGCGTGGATGCTGCCGCCGACGGAGAAGTCCCACAGTCCGGGCCAGTCCCTTTTGGTCTCGGTCCGCCGCTGGATGAGCATCTCCCCCGCCGCGTTGAAGAGGCAGACGTGGACGACGACGTGGAGGTCGCCGTCGACAAGCCCGTCCTGGCGGGGCGCGGTGCGGCCGGTGGGTCGGCGGTTGTCGTCGAGAATGTCCCAGAGCTCGGTCACGGGAGCCATTCCGCGGCGACCTCGCCCTCGTAACCGGCGTCGCGCAGCTGCTGCACCCACTGTTCCAGCGGCAGGCTGCCGGTGCCCGGGGCCCCGCGACCGGGATTGTCGGCGATCTGCACGTGCTCGGGCATGACGCTGAGGTCGACGGCGTCGTTGACCGCCAGGTGGTAGAGGTCGAGCAGCAGGCCGCCGTGCTCGAGGAGCGGGGCGGCGTGGTCCACGGTGGTCACGGGGTAGTCCGGGGTGGCCGAGATCGGCTCCACCATCGCCACTCCCCCGAAACGCTTCCCGACGTCCCCCGCCACCGCAGCGAACCTGCGTTCCTGATCGGCGGTGAGCCGGGTCCCGCCGCGGCCGAGGAGCAGGTTGAAGCGGGAGACCCCGGTCAGCTCGTGGAAACGCTCGAGGGCGTCGATGTGGGCCGCCGGCAGGTCCTGTTCGTGGAGGATGCCGCGGTCCCCCGCCGCCAGGTCGCCACCGAACATGTTGAGGGCGATGAGCTGCAGATTCCGCTTCTCCAGCTCGGCCACGACCCCCCTGATCTCGGCGTCGGTGGGGTCGGGGTGGGCGAAGGGCCACCACAGTTCGACCTTGGGCGTCAGGGTGGCGTCCAGGCCGCCGGTGAGGCTGGCCCGGCCGATGGAGCAGTTTGTCGCGGTGATCATGAGCACCACTCTACGATGGACGCATGGACAAGAAGGTAGCTGTTGTGACCGGTGCCGGCGGGGGCCTGGGGCGGATGTTCGCCCAGGCCCTGGGGCGTGACGGATGGGCGGTGGCGCTCCTGGGGCGCACCCGGGAGACGCTGGAGGAGACCGCCGCGGAGATCGACGACGCGCTGGTGGTCGTCTGCGACATCGCCGACGAGGACAGCGTCGCGGAGGCCTTCGCCGAGATCACCGGTTGGCACGGTCGCCTCGACCTGCTGGTCAACAACGCCGGCGTGCCCGGCCCGACCGGCGAGCTGCACACCATCGACCCGGCCGAGTGGCGCCGTACCTTCGAGACCAACATCACCGGCACGTTCCTGTGCACCCAGCAGGCCTTCGCGTGGATGGCGGACAACGGGGGCGGGCGGATCATCAACAACGGTTCCATCGCCGGTCACTCGCCGCGCCCGGGGGTGGGTGCGTACGCCGCGTCCAAGGCCGCGGTGGCGAGCCTGACGGTCTCCACGGCTCTCGACGGCCGCCCCTACGGCATCACCGCCACCGAGCTGGACATCGGCAACGCACGCACGGCCCTGCTGGGCTCGTTCACGGGCTCGGAGCCGATGTTCGACGCCGCGGAGGCCGCCCGTCTGCTCGTCGCCGTGGCGGCGATGCCGGCGGATGTGAGCGTGGACCAGGTGACGGTGACCGCCGCCGGGATGCCCTACCTGGGCCGCGGATAACCGCAGGTAGAGCACCCCTTTTCCACCCCCGGGGGTGGTCATGTCCGGGTGGTGCCCTAGAGTTCGGTTCGAACACTCTAGCGACTCCTGCGGAGGTGAGCCTGATCCCCCACTACTTCACCGTCAACAACCCCCACGACCCACTCGCGGTGACCGCCCACGCCGTCACCCGTGCCACCTACCACCTGTGGCGCACCCTGGCCTCACGCGTCGACGAACAGTTCGACAGCGAGGCCGTGTACGCCCCTCTCGCCCGGTCCACGGGCCTGGCCCGCTGGACCATCGAGAAGAACCTCTTCGCCATCGCCACGCTCGACGAACTGCCGCGCCTGCGGGAGCTGGTCGAGCAGCTCCACCACCTCGACATGAAGCGCCTGCGCGCCATCGAGACGGCACTCACCCTGGCCGACCGGAGGTACTTCCCCGTCCTCGACGAGAAGATCACGGAGTTCCTCAGCCCCACCCGGGCCAACGAACCGCTGCCCTCTCCGAAGGCGATCACCAAGCGCATACGGGCGATGGTCGTCGAGCTCGACGCATCCATCGCCACCGACGAGGAGGATCCGGAGTTCCCGCAGCTCACGTACCACATGCAGTTCAATAACGACGGCACCGCGGACCTCTCCGCGCGGATGAACGCGGCGACGGCGGCGGTCGTCGAGAAGCGGGTGCGGGCACTGGCGGCGCAACGGGGCACGGGCCTCGCCGAGGCGCACGCGCTGCTGGTCACCGGCCAGGACGAGGGGGTGAAGGTGACCGTCAACGTCTACCGTGCCCACGACGTCCCAGGAGCCCCCACCTACATGCCGCGCGCCGGCTGGTTGAGCCCGCAGCGCGCGGCCGAGTGGGAGGCGAAGGCGGCCACCATCCGGGACATGGACGAGATCTACGAGAAGGTCAGCAGGGGCTACCGGACGCCGGAGGACATCGAGGCCTGCGTCGAGGGCTTCGATGATGACTGCGGATTCCCCGCCTGTGAGGAGCCGGGCGAGTTCTGCGACAACGACCACGTGGTCAACCATGCCGACGGTGGCCCCACCACCGCCCGGAACCTGCGGAAACTGTGCCGCACCCACCACAACCTCAAGACCTCGGGCCACTTCCGCTACATCATCTGCCCGGTGACCGGCAACGCGATCTTCCTCTTCGCGGACGGCACCTACGTGGAGAACCGTTCCGACGGGCCGCTCACGCCCGGGAACCGGCGCTGGGTGCAGACCTTCGTGCAGCGTCGCGACGCCCGCAACGAGCGTGCCCGGCAGGAGGCGCAGGAGCGCCGACGTCGCCTAAACGAGGCCGCTGATGCCGCGCACCAGCGCGGTGACGCCACCGGCGGTGGCCAGGAGGAGAGCGAGGGTACGAGCCCGTGGGCGGGGGACCTTCCTGCTCAGCCGGACGCCGAGCCACAGCCCGAGCGCCATGCCGACGATGCCGACGGGCCACACGAGCCAGTCGGTGTCCGACAGTGACCCTGCCCCCATGAGGATCTTGATGCCGAAGGAGATCGCCCCCGCCACCATGAAGATCGGCTGCAGCGTGGCCGCGAAGGACTGCTGCGCCCACCGTGACGCCTGCGCGTACACGGTGATCGCGGGACCCGCGATGCCGGCGAGGGTGTTCATGAAACCACCCGCTATGCCGGCCACCACGGCCGGGACGTTGCCGGTGACCTGCGGGATGTACTTCTGCCCGAACGTGGTCACCGCCAGCGCCACCAGGAGGAGGGCACCGACGATCGCCTGCAGCAGGGAGGGCGAGACCTCACGCACGAGCAACGCACCGGGGACCGCCCCGAGGATGAGCACGGAGGCGATGAGCGAGAACTTCCTCCAGTCCACGTACTCCCGGACGGTGGCCGTCGTCGCGGCGGCGTTGAGGAAGGCCAGCACGTTGACGACGAGGATGCCCTCGACGGGCCCCATCGTCACGGCGAGCACCGGCCCGGCGACCAGGCCGAGCCCCATGCCGGAGATCCGCTGCAGCGCGGATCCGACCAGGACGATGAGGAGGATCAGCAGGAGTTCAGACACCCGCCCAGACTACTCCCCGCTTATGCGTACTTCGCCTTCACCGCGTCCACGACCGGCTCGGGCAGCAGGCCGGAGACGTCGCCGCCGAACCTGGCGACCTCCTTGCACAGCGAGGAGGAGATGTAGCCGTACTTCTCGTCGGTGAGGAGGAAGAAGGTGTCGATGCCCGACAGCCGGCGGTTCATCTGCGCCATGGGAAGCTCGTACTCGTAGTCGAGTGCGGTACGCAGTCCCTTGACCAGGGCGGAGATGCCGTGCTCGTTGGTGTAGTCGACGAGCAGGCCACCCCACCAGTCGACGCTGATGTTCGGCACGTGGGCGGTGACCTGACGGATGAGGTCCATCCGCTCCTCGACGCTGAACAGGCCGGAGTGCTTGTTCGGGTTGGCGGTGACCAGCACGACGACCTCGTCGAAGTGGCTGGCCGCGCGGGTGAAGATGTCCAGGTGACCCATGGTCACCGGATCGAAGGATCCGGGGCAGACGGCTTTCATTCAGATTCCTCTCGGTGGAAGACGGCCATGTCCATGCGGGCGATTCCGTAGGTGCGCTTCTTCAGTTTCTGGGTGGTGGGCACGTAGCCGGCGGGCCACGCGGTCTCCGGGGAGGAGACGTGGCGTTCGATGACGACCGCGGCGCCGTCGGCAAGCGTGGGCCGCAGGGCCTCGAGCATCTCGACGACGGCCTCGTCGGTGAGCTCGTACGGCGGGTCCGCCAGCACCATGTCGAAGTGCTCGCGCGGCGCGTGGGCGAGGTAGGTCGACGCCTTCATCTCCTCGATGCGCACGTTGGGGTGCTTCACGACGCCCGCGTTGTGCTCGATGATCTTCACCGCCGCCGGGTTGTTCTCGACGAGGACGACCTCGGCGGCACCGCGGGAGGCGGCCTCCAGGCCGAGGGCACCGGAACCGGCGAACAGGTCGAGGACGCGGGCGTCGGTGAAGCCGAAACGCACCTGCAGGGAGGAGAAGAGCCCCTCCCGGGCGCGGTCGGAGGTGGGGCGGGTGCCGGCCGGGGGCACCTTGATCCTGCGGCCGCGGGCCTCCCCGGAGATGATGCGGGTCACTCGCTGACCTCCAGGAGCAGGTCGCCGCCGAGCACGTCGCTGAAGTCCTCGACGGCGAGGGAGGTGACGGTGCCGGGGCCGGGCGCGAGCACCGGGGCCTCGAGCTTGACTGCCTCGACGGTGGCGAGGGGGTCGCCGGTGTCGACGGAGTCTCCGGCCGACACGTGGTACCGCACGATGCCGGCGAAGGGGGCACAGATATCCATGTCCTACAGACTAGCTTTTCTCGAGGAACTCCCGGTCCACCCGGTCGATCTCCAGGACGAGTCGCTGGGCGAGGAGCGGGTGCCGCTCCACGAGGGCGGCGGCGTCACCGGTGGCGCGGTCGATGATCGCGTAGTCCTCCAGGAGGTTGAGCAGGCGCACGGTGCGGGCGGAACCGGACTGGCTGGTGCCCAGGACATCGCCCTCCTGGCGGTGGATGAGGTCGAGCTCGGCGAGGGCGAAACCGTCGGTGGTCTCGGCGACGGCGTGGATGCGCTGGTAGGCCTCGGAGTCCGGTGCGGCGAGGGTGTGGAGGATGCACAGCGACCCGTGCCCGCCACGGCCGACGCGACCGCGCAGCTGGTGCAGCTGGGAGACGCCGAACATCTCCGACTCGCGGATGAGCATGACGGTGGCGTTGGGGACGTCGACGCCGACCTCGATGACGGTGGTGGCCACCAGGATCTGCACCTCCCCGGAGGCGAAACGCCGCATCATGAGGTCCTTCTCCTCGGCGGGCATCCGGCCGTGGAGGTAGCCGACGTGGAAGTCGCGGAACGGGCCCCGGCCGAGGATGTCGAACACGTCGAGGACTCCCCCGGGGCCCTCGATACGGGGGCAGACGACGTAGGCCTGCCGCCCGGCGACGACCTCCTCGCCGATGCGGAGGATCGCCCGCCGCACCCAGGAGGAACGGTGTTCGGGTACGACGAAGGTCTCGATGGGCTGGCGGCCACCGGGCAGCTCCCGCAGGGTGGACACCGCGAGGTCGCCGAAGACGGTCATGGCGATGGTGCGGGGGATGGGGGTGGCGGTCATGACGAGCAGGTGCGGGGTCATCCCGTCGCGGCCCTTGGAACGCAGGCGGGCGCGCTGCTCGACGCCGAAGCGGTGCTGCTCGTCGACGACGACCAGCCCCAGGTCGAAGAACTCGACGGTGTCCTGGATGATCGCGTGGGTGCCCACGACGATGTCGGCCTGGCCGGAGACGATGTCGAGCAGGGCCTGCCGCTTGACGGGGACGCTCATGGAACCGGTGAGGGGGACGACGGAGACGGGCAGACCGGCGTCGGCGAGCAGGGTGGTGAGGGTGCGGGCGTGCTGGGCGACGAGCACCTCGGTGGGGGCCAGCAGGGCGCACTGGTGCCCGGCGTCGACGGCCTGCAGCATGGCGATCAGGGAGACGACCGTCTTGCCGGAACCGACCTCGCCCTGGAGGAGCCGGCTCATGGGCTCCCCGGCCTCCAGGTCCCGGGTGATCTCGTCGATGACGTCACGTTGCCCGGCCGTGAGTTCATAGGGCAGGGCCCCGAGCAGCCCGGCGCGGTGGGCGTCGTCGCGGGGTGGCATGGGGGGTGCGTCGCGGCGCAGCGTGTCGAGGCGGCGCAGCGCCATGACCAGCCCCAGGGTGAGGGCCTCGTTGTACTTGAGTCGCTCGAGGTGGGGGCCGGGCCCCTCGGGGCCGGGGAAATGGACGCCGCGGATGGCCTCGTCGAGGCTGACCAGTCCCTCGGGGACCTCGCCGAGGGGTTCCGGCACGGGATCGAGGGTGGCGAGGATGTGCCGGACCGCCGCCATGATGCGCCAGGACGCCATGGCGGCGCGGGCCGGGTAGATGGGGATGTGGTCGAGGTCGTCGAAAAGTTCGTCGGGGTCGCCGTAGAGGGCGATGGTCTTCATGGAGCCGGAGCCGGCCATCTTCTCCCCCGGTCCGGGCAGGACGAGGAAGTCGGGGTGCTGGAGCTGCGGGGTGCCGCGGTAGAAGTTGAGCTTGCCGGAGAACATGGCGCGCATGCCCGGGGTGAGCACCCGGGGGATCCAGCGGGAGTTGAAGAAGGACGCGGTGAAGCGGTTGTGGCCGTCGCTGATGGTCACGCGGGTGATGTGGGTCCTGTCCCGCTGCAGGACGCTGACGTCGAGGACGCTACCCACGCAGGTGATGATGTCGCCCTCGGCGGCGTCGTCGGCGAGCACGTCGGAGCCGTGGCGTGACCAGGCGCGGGGCGTGTGCTGCAGGAGCTCCATGCAGGTGGTGTAGCCGAAGGCCTTCTGCAGGGCGGTGGCCTCCTTCTTCGGGAGGACCTCCGCGAGCGGTCGGTCGTCGCTCCAGCCGAGCACGTCTACTCGACCCCGATCTCCACGAGGTGCCCCAGTCCGTCGGCGGGGAAGGCGAGGACCTCGACGCCGAGGTCCTCACTGAGCTTCTCGACGTCCACCTCCGTCCCCGTCAGCAGGATGACGTGCTCTCCCCCGGTGGCGAGCATGTCCCGGCAGATCCCGGAGACGGCGTCCTCCACGGAGCCGTTGAGGGTGGTGGGGACGATGTCGGTGCGCATCGCGGTGGCGGCCTCGGTCATCGTGTAGGCGGCGACGCCGATGGGGGCGTCCGCGTCGTGGACACTGAGGGCCGCGATCCCGGTGACGAGGCGGCCGGTGGGCACGATGGTGAAGGTCTGCTCGAAGGCGTGGGTGGCGCGTTCGACGGAGACGAGCTGGCGGCGGTCGAGAAGTCCGTTGGGCAGGAGGATGAGTTCCTGGGCACGGGAGGAGCGGACCTGCGAGAGGATCCGGGACACGACGTCCTCCCCCGGCGCGACGACGATGGCGCCGGCCTCGCGGTAGAGCTCGGCGACGGAGCCGGGTGGGGTGACGGCGACGACGACGCGGCGGGGGGCGTCGACCTGGGGGGCGTCGGGAAGCACCTCGAGCCGCAGGTCGCTGACCTGGCCGGTGGCGTAGGCGGTCTCGATGACCTGGCCGGCGTCGCGGGAGTGGATGTGGACGCGGCCGGAGGTGTCGTCGGCGCGGGCGATGACCAGACTGTCGCCGAGGGGGCTGATGCGGGTCTGCAGGAGGTCCAGGTCCCCGGAGTAGAAGAACGTGACCTCGAGGTCCGGGGCGGGCGCGGCCGGGGCGACGCGCGGGGTCTCGTGGACGGCGGTGCCCTCGATCTCGGCGAGGAGGGTCTCCAGGAGGACGAGGAAGCCGGTGCCGCCGGCGTCGACGACGCCCGCCTCGCGGAGGACCTCCAGCTGGGAGGGCGTGTTGGCCAGGGCGGTGCGGCCAGCCTCGACGGCGGCGGTGACCACCTGGTGCAGGGTCCCCCCGGCGGCGTCGCAGGACTCGGCGGCGACGGCCGCGGCCCGCAGGACGGTGATGACCGTGCCCTCCACCGGTTCCGCGATCGCCCGGTCGACGAGCTGGACCGCGAGGATGAGGGAGCGGGCGATGCTGCCGCCGTCGACGCAGCCGTTGGAGGCGGAGTCCGCGACGGCCCGCAGCACCTGGCTGAGCACGAGGCCGGAGTTGCCGCGGGCCCCGCGCACGCTGCCCACGGCCAGGGCGCCGGCGACGGCGGCCGCGTCGGGGCTGCCGGTGAGCTTCTCCACCTCGGCGAGGGCCGCCTCCATCGTGTGGGCCATGTTGGAGCCGGTGTCGGCGTCGGGGACGGGGAAGACGTTGAGGGCGTTGATCTCCGCGCGGCGGGCGGACAGCTCGGTGACGGCACGGGCCGCCCAGTCGTGGAGTCGGCTGCCGTCTAGCTCACGCGGATGGGACATAAGGCCGTAGTCTACAGCCGCCAGTCCACCGGTTCCGCCCCCGCCGACACGAGGAGCTCATTCGCCCGCGAAAAGGGGCGGGACCCGAAGAAACCCCGGGATGCGGACAGCGGCGAGGGGTGCGGGGACTCGATCCGCGGCGTGTCGCCGAGGAAGCGGGCGGCGGTCTGCGCGTCGCGTCCCCAGAGGATCGCCACGAGCGGGGCGTCACGTTCCGCCAGGGCGCGGATGGCCGCCTCGGTGACCGCCTCCCAGCCCTTGCCGCGGTGGGAGGCGGGTTTCCCGGGCCGCACGGTGAGGACCCTGTTGAGCAGGAGCACGCCCTGCCGCGCCCACGGGGTGAGGTCGCCGTCCTCCGCGACCGGCAGCCCGAGGTCGGTGTGCAGCTCCCGGTAGATGTTGGCGAGGCTGCGTGGGAGGGGGCGGACGCCGGGGTTCGTCGAGAAGCTCAGTCCCATCGCGTGTCCGGGCGTGGGGTACGGGTCCTGCCCCACGATGAGCACCTTCACCTCGTCGAAGGGGTCCTGGAAGGCACGGAGGATGTCGTTGCCGCGGGGCAGGAAGGCGGGCTCGGCACGGAGGAAGTCACCGAGGTCGTGGATCTGCTTCTCGACGCCCGCGAGCACCGGCTGCCACGACTCATGCACAGGCAGTCCCATCAGAAGCTCACCCACCCGTGGCCGTAGCGCGGGGGCTGGCCGTCGATGGTGACGGCGTCGCCACGGCCGACGCGCCCGATGACGCGGAAGCCGGAGGGCGGATCCCCGGCGGTGGTGGCCAGGAGGGTGTGGTCCTCCCCGCCGGTGAGCACCCACTCCCAGGGGTCGGCGTCGAGGATCTCGGCGGCCTCGTAGATGATCGGCGGCGGCGTGATGTCCGCGGAGTGCAGGTCGATGCTCACGCCGGAGCGGCGGGCGATGGTGGACAGGTCGACGATGAGGCCGTCGGAGTTGTCGGTCATGCACGTCGCGCCGGTGGCGCGGGCCACGACGCCGCGCCCGGGGTTGAGGCGGGGGGTGAAGTGGGCGTCGAGAAGCGGGATGAGGTGCTCCGGGATGCGCCGCAGGTCACGGCCGAAACGCTCCAGCAGCGCCAGGCCGGCGGCGGACCAGCCGATGTGCCCGTGGGCGACGACCCGCTGCCCGGGGCGGGCCCGGTCGAGGGTGAGCTCCGGCCGGGAGCCACCCAGCGAGCCGATCGCCGTGACGGAGAGGACGAGGTCGTTGCCGGAGGTGAGGTCGCCGCCGACCAGTTCCGCCGAGTACTCCTCCACCTTCTGGTGGATGCCGGCGGCGATGCCGCGGAGGTAGGACACCGGGGTGTGCGGCGGGGCGGAGACGGCGAGCAGCGCGGCGATCGGGCGGGCCCCCATCGCCTCGATGTCCGCGAAGTTCTGCACGATCGACTTGCGGCCGATCTCCTCCGGGGTGGACCAGTCGACGCGGAAGTGACGGCCCTCGACCAGCATGTCGGTCGTGGCCACCGCGCGGGAGTTCGGGGAGGCGTGGTTGAGGACGGCCGCGTCATCACCGTTGCGACGCGACGGCGCGGCGGCGACGATCTCCTCGATGGCGCGGTGTTCGCCCACCTCACCGAGTGTCGGGCCCGAATAGTGGGCGGGAAAGCTGGTCACGCCGACCCTTTCGATAGACTTCAGATTCATGAGCTCCGCTATCCAAACTAGCCGTTCCAGCCGCACCGCCATCTATCTCTCCCTCGTTCTGGCGGTGGCACTGGTCCTCGGTGTCGTCGTCGGTGCCAAGGTCGTGTTCGAGCGGGCGGCGAAGCAGCCCGTGCCGATGAGTGACCTGCCGGCCCCGCTCGCCGACTCCCCCGAGTGCACGGCCTTCCTGGACGTCCTCCCCGACGAGCTCATCGGCCACGACCGCGCCGAGATCCTCGAGCCCGCCCCCGACGGGGTCGCCGCCTGGTCCTCCAGCTCCACGGAGCGCGTGACCCTGCGCTGCGGCGTCGACCTGCCGCTGCAGTACACCCCCTACGCCCCCACCGAGACCGTCGACGGCGTCGAGTGGCTGCGCATCACGGACATGACCCCGGGCTCCACCCTGCAGACCTGGTACACCGTCGACCGGGAGCAGGTCGTCGCCGTCACCGCCGACGGCGAGTCCCTGGGCCGCCACAAGGAGCCGGTCTCGGGTCTCGCGGAGGCCGTCGCCACCCTGCCGGCCGCCGACCACGAGCCCTTCCCCGCCCCGCTCTCGCAGCTGGCGAGCGGTGACACCGCGGTGTGCGGCGACCTCCTGGCGGCCGTGCCGGACGACCTCGCCGAGGACTACGAGCGTATCGACGTCCCCGAGGCGAACACCGTCGCCTGGGTCGCGAACGGCCGCGAGCCGGTCGTCCTGCGCTGCGGCGTCGCCCCGCCGGAGAACTACGAGCCGGGCATCCAGCTCAACCAGGTCGACGACGTCGTCTGGTTCGAGGACACCATCCTCGCCACCGGCACCACCGCCGCCACCTGGTTCGCCCTGGGCCGGGAGAACGACATCGCCGTGAGCGCCCCGCAGGACGTCAGCAGCGAGGTCCTCGTCCGGCTGGGCCGGGTCATCGCCGCGGAGACTGACACGCAGTAGTCACGAGGACGTCGAGAAGCTCCTCGTAGGGGACGCCGGAGGCGGCGAACATCTGCGGGTACATGGAGATCGGCGTGAAGCCGGGCATCGTGTTGATCTCGTTGAGCACGGGGCCGTCCGCCGTGAGGAAGAAGTCCACGCGGGACAGGCCCTGGCAGTTCAGCGCCCGGAAGGTCCGGACGGCCAGGTCCCGGATCCGGTCGTTGACCTCGTCGCCGAAGGGCGCCGGGATGCTCGGGGTGACGACGTCGTCGAGGTACTTCGTCTCGAAGCCGTAGAAGCCCTCCTCCGAGTCGCCGGTGCCGTTGAGCTTCGCCGGGACGGAGGCCACGAGCGTGCCGTCCGGGTACTCCAGGACGCCGACCTCGACCTCGTCGCCGATGATCTCGGCCTCGATGATGACCTTCTCGTCGGACTCGCGGGCCACCGCGATGGCCGCCGGGAGATCCGCCCAGTCGGTCACCCGGGACACGCCGATGGAGGAACCGCCGCGGGCCGGCTTCACGAACACCGGGAGACCCAGGCGCTGCTTCTCGACGTCCGCGATGTCCGTCTCCCCGCCCCGCAGGACCAGTTCCGCCGTGATGGGCAGACCCTCGGCGGCGGCGAGCTTCTTGGTGAACTCCTTGTCCATGCCGCAGGCGGAGGCGAGCACGCCCGCGCCGACGTAGGGGACGCCGGAGAGCTCCAGCAGGCCCTGGATGGTGCCGTCCTCGCCGAAGGGACCGTGGAGGACGGGGAAGATGACGTCGAGACGCTCCAGCACGTCACCGGACTCCTTGTCGGTGAGCACCCCGCGCTGCCCCGGGTCCACGGAGAGGACGACCTCACCCCTGGGCGCCACCTGCGGCAGCACCCCGTCGCGGATCTGCAGGAGGGTGGGGTCGGACTCCCCGACCGTCCACATGCCCTCCTTCGTGATACCGACGGGTACCACGCGGTACTTCTCCGGGTTGAGGTGGCTCATGACCGCTCCTGCGGAGACGCAGGAGATCTCATGTTCGGTGCTGCGGCCGCCGTAGACGACCCCCACTGTGATGCGCTGTTCCATAGGCAGGAAGCCTACCGCGCGGTCACTCCGCCTTCCGGGACCGGCCCATGAGTGCCGCGATCATGTCCCGCACGTCCAGCCCCCGGTGGCACACGGCGTAGACGGCCTGCGTGATGGGCATCTCCACCTTGTTGGCCTCCGCCAGCTGGAACACCGAGTTCGAGGAGATCACGCCCTCCGCGACCTGCCCGTGCGTGGCCTTCTTCGCCTCCTCGAGGGTGCCGCCCTCGCCGAGGCGCACGCCGAAGGAACGGTTACGCGACAGCGGGGAGCTGCACGTGGCCACCAGGTCACCGAGGCCGGCCAGGCCGGAGAAGGTGCGCTGGTCGGCGCCGAGGGCCGCGCCCAGGCGGGAGATCTCCGCCAGGCCCCGGGTGATGATGGTGGCCAGGGTGTTCTCGCCGAAACCCAGGCCGGTGGCCACGCCGCAGGCCAGGGCGATGACGTTCTTGCAGGCGCCGCCGAGCTCGACGCCGACGACGTCGGTGTTGGTGTAGGGGCGCAGGTAGGGCGTGGCCACCGCGGCCTGCACCAGTCGGGCGCGGTTCTCGTCGACGCAGGCGATGACGGTGGCGGCCGGCTGCTCCTCCGCGATCTCGCGCGCCAGGTTCGGCCCCGAGAGCACGGCGATGCGGGTGGGGTCGGCGCCGGTGATCTCGGCGATGACCTCGCTCATACGCAGGTGGGTGCCGGTCTCCACGCCCTTGGAGATGCTCACCAGGGTGGAGTCCGACGGCAGCAGCGGGGTCCAGGCGGTGAGGTTGTCGCGCATCGTCTGGCTCGGCACGGCGAAGACGACGATGGTGGCGGCGGCGAGGGCCTCCTCGGCGGAGGAGGTGGCGTGCACCGACTCGGGCAGGCGGATGTCCGGCAGATAGTCGGGGTTGGTCCGGGTGGTGCGGATCTGTTCGGCCAGCTCCGGGCGACGGGCCCAGAGGGTGACGATGTTGCCGGCGTCGGCGAAGACCTTCGCCAGGGTGGTACCCCAGGATCCGGCACCCATGATCGCTACGTTGACCACGCGCTGCTCCTCAACTTTCTTTCGTTTGCAAACCAGCTTAAAGGATGGGTTGGTGCTGCGAATCAGCCGGAGGTGGGTGAAAATGAGGGGAACCCCATCCGCAACCGAGGTCCGAGGAGAAACATGGCGAAGAAGAAGATGCCGCATGAGGTGGACAAGGATCAGGTTCCGGAGCTGCTCGTCAACGGCCGTCACCAGGTGATTCCCGCGGATCCGGCCAAGGAGTTCCGCCGCGCGATGCTCGCCGCCGGGGCCGTCCTGTGGCGCGGTGACCTCTCCGACCTGGACAGCGTCGAGGTCGCGGTGATCCACCGCCCCTCCTACGACGACTGGTCACTGGCCAAGGGAAAGCTCGATCCGGGTGAGTCCCTGCCGACGACCGCGGCCCGCGAGATCCTCGAGGAGACGGGCTTCGAGATCCGCCTGGGCAAGCTGCTGGGCAAGGTCACCTACCCCGTCCTCAACCGCACCAAGGTGGTCTACTACTGGACCGGTGAGGTGCTCGGCGGCGAGTTCACCCCCAACGGCGAGGTCGACGAGCTGCGCTGGCTGCCGATCCGGGAGGCCCGTGAGCTGCTCTCCTACGAGGTGGACCGCCTCGTGCTGGACAAGGCGGAGAAGCGTTTCCGTCTGCCCGCCACCTCCCGGGTGCTCTACATCCGGCACGGTAGGGCGCACCAGCGTCGCAACTGGGACGGCGACGACTCCCTGCGTCCGCTGGACAAGAAGGGGCGTCGCCAGGCCGAGATGCTCGTGCCCATGCTCCTGCCGTACAAGCCGGTGGCGGTGTACTCCGCGGAGCCGGACCGCTGCCAGTCGACCGCCGCTCCCCTGGCGGACGAGCTGGGCCTGGAGGTCGTCGTCGACCGGCTCTTCGGCGATGAGGCGTGGCTGGAGAACCAGGTCGCCAGCCAGCGGCGTTTCCGGGAGCTCATCGACGCCGGCGGCACCTCCGTCGTCGTCTCCCAGGGGGAGGCGATCCCGGGGATGATCGCCTGGTTGAGCGCGAACGGACGCCTCCCGCTCGATGAGATCAAGGCGAAGAAGGCGTCCGTGTGGGTGCTGTCCTTCAACGACGGACAGCTGACGGGTGCTGACTACCTGACTAGTCCGCTTCCGGCGAAATAGGGCCCAGCTCGGCGACGAGCACCTCCTGGGCGACCTTCATCGCGGAGAGGGCGGCCGGTGCGCCGCAGTAGCCGGAGGCGTGGATGATCGCCTCGGTGATCTCCTCGCGGGTCAGGCCGTTACGCAGGCCGCCGCGGACATGTCCGCGCAGTTCCTCGGTCGCGCGCAGGGCGACGAGCATGCCGATGTTGAGCAGGCTGCGGTCACGCTTGGACAGGCCCTCGCGGGTCCACACCGAACCCCAGACGGTGGCGGTGATGTGGTGCTGCAGGTCCTCGCCGTCGGTGCCGGCGTTGCGGGTCAGGGCGGCGTCGACGAAATCGTCGCCCATGACCTCGCGGCGGATGCGGATTCCCTCGTCGAAACGGTTGTCGGACATGACTCACACCTCCGCGGTGATGGTCGGCTTGTACACGGGGCGCTTCGCCTCGTAGTCGGTGATGGCCTGCTCGTCGCGCAGGGTCAGGCCGATGTCGTCGAGGCCCTCCATGAGGCGCCAGCGGGTGTAGTCGTCGACGGAGAACTGGTAGGTGTTCTCGCCGGCGGTGACGGTGCGGGACTCGAGGTCGACGGTGATCTCCAGGCCCGGCTCAGCCTCGAGCTGCTTCCACAGCAGCTCGATATCGGCCTCCTCCATCTGGGCGGCCAGCAGGCCGGCCTTGCCGGAGTTGCCGCGGAAGATGTCGGCGAAGCGGGAGGACAGCACGACGCGGAAGCCGTAGTCCATGAGGGCCCAGACGGCGTGCTCACGGGAGGAGCCGGTGCCGAAGTCGGGGCCGGCGACCAGGACGGAGCCGTTGCGGTAGGGCTCCTGGTTGAGGACGAAGGAATCGTCCTTGCGCCACTCGGCGAACAGGCCGTCATCGAAGCCCGTGCGGGTGACGCGCTTGAGGTAGACGGCGGGGATGATCTGGTCGGTGTCGACGTTCGAGCGGGTCAGCGGGACGCCGACGCCGGTGTGGGTGGTGAACTTCTCCACTGTTTTTATCTCCTTGGTGGTCGGCGTGGTCAGAGGTCTGCGGGGGAAGCCAGGTGGCCGAGGACGGCGGTGGCGGCGGCGACCGGCGGGGACACCAGGTGGGTGCGGCCGCCCGGGCCCTGCCGGCCCTCGAAGTTACGGTTCGAGGTGGAGGCGGAGCGCTCGCCCGGGGCCAGCTGGTCCGGGTTCATGCCCAGGCACATGGAGCAGCCGGCGGTGCGCCACTCGGCGCCGAAGTCGGTGAAGATCTTGTCCAGCCCCTCCTCCTCGGCCTGCTGCTTGACCAGCGTCGAGGACGGGACGACGAGCATGCGGGTGTTCGGGGCGATCGTGCGGCCCTCGACGACCTCGGCGGCAGCGCGCAGGTCCTCGATGCGGGCGTTGGTGCAGGAGCCGAGGAAGACGGTGTCGATCTTGATGTCCCGCAGCGGGGTGCCCGGGGTGAGGTCCATGTAGGCCAGGGCCTTCTCCGCGGCGGCCTTGTCGGCCTCGTTGGTGAAGTCCTCCGGGTCCGGGACGTTCGCGGACAGGGGCAGGCCCTGGCCCGGGTTGGTGCCCCAGGTGACGAACGGGGTCAGCGCGGAGCCGTCGATCTCGACGACGGTGTCGAACTCGGCGCCCTCGTCGGTCGGCAGGGTCTTCCAGTAGGCGACGGCGGCGTCCCAGTCCTCGCCGGTGGGGGCGAACTCGCGGCCCTGGACGTAGTCGAAGGTCTTCTGGTCGGGGGCGACCATGCCGGCACGGGCACCGGCCTCGATGGACATGTTGCAGATGGTCATCCGGGCCTCCATCGAGAGCTTCTCGATGGCCTCGCCGCGGTACTCGATGATGTGGCCCTGGCCGCCGCCGGTGCCGATCTTGGCGATGATCGCCAAGATGAGGTCCTTGGCGGTGACGCCCTCCTGCAGCTCGCCGGAGACCTCGATGGCCATGGTCTTGAACGGCTTGAGCGGCAGGGTCTGGGTCGCCATGACGTGCTCGACCTCGGAGGTGCCGATGCCCATGGCGATGGAGCCGAAGGCACCGTGGGTGGAGGTGTGGGAGTCGCCGCAGACGATGGTCATGCCCGGCTGGGTGGCGCCCAGCTGCGGGCCGACGGTGTGGACGATGCCCTGCTTGACGTCGCCCATCGGGTGCAGGCGGATGCCGAACTCCTCGCAGTTCTTGCGCAGGGTCTCGACCTGCGTGCGGGAGGTGGCCTCCTTGATCTCCAGGAGGGAGCCGGAGACGATGCCCTCGGTGGGCACGTTGTGGTCCTCGGTGGCCAGGTGCAGGTCCGGGCGGCGGAGCTTGCGGCCGGCGAGGCGCAGTCCGTCGAAGGCCTGCGGGGAGGTCACCTCGTGCAGGAGCTGCAGGTCAATGTAGAGGAGATCGGGCTCGCCGTTCTCGCCCTTCGCGACAATATGGTCGTTCCACACCTTCTCGGCCAGCGTGAGCTTCTCGGCCATGGATGTCCACCTTTCCATCTGTGAAATCTCACAAGGTGAGATGTTAGTATCGTGGTATGGGACAGTATAGCGCAGTGTCAGGGATCAAGGTGCTCGATCGGGCCGTCGCCATCATGATGGCCGTCGCCCCCCATCCCCTCTCCCTCACCGAACTGTGCGAGACCACCGGCCTGCCCCGCGCCACCGCCCACCGCCTCGCCACCGCCCTCGAGACACACCGCATCCTCGCCCGCGGCGACGACGGCCGCTGGACCACCGGCACCGCACTCACCGCCCTCGGCACCGGCGGCCGGGACCAGCTTCTCGACGCCGCCCGCCCCGTCATGTCCGACCTCGTCGACGTCACCGGCGAATCCGTGCAGCTCTACCAGCTCACCGGCACCTCCCGCACGTGCGTCGCCGCCCAGGAACCCCCTGTCGGCCTGCAGAACACCGTGCCCGTCGGCTCCCAGCTGGCGCTCACCTCCGGGTCCGCCGCCAAGGTGTTCCTCGCCTTCGGCTCCCCGCAACTGCGCGACATCATCCTCCCCCAGGTCACCTTCGACCCGGAGGAGCTGGGGGACGTCGAGAAGCAGCGCCTCAGCGAATCCGTCGCGGAACGCGAACTGGGCCTCGCCTCCCTCTCCGCGCCGGTGTTCACCCCCGCGGGCCGTTTCATCGCCGTCCTGTCGGTGTCCGGCCCCGCCGAACGCCTGCGCCCCCACCCCGCGGAGAAGTGGGGCAGGGAACTCTCCGCCGCCGCCGAGCGCCTGTCCGCCTCGATGTAGGGGCGGCGCGCCCCACCCCCGGGGCATGGCGGGTCGCCGGGAGGCGTTACATGGGGTAGACCCCCACAGAGGAGACCCCATGAAGATCCGCCTGCTCGCCGCCCTCGTGCTCGTCCCCGCCCTGCCCCTGGGCGCCTGCACCGGGACCGACGCCCCCACAGAGACCAGCACCGAGGTCACCACCGAGACATCCACCGAGACCACCACCACGACGTCCACCGAGGTCCTCGACCGTGACGCACTCCTGCGACGCCTCATCGAGGAGGAGAAGGTCGCCCACGACCTGTACGTCGCCTTCGCCGAGAAGTACGACGCCCGGGTGTTCCACAACATCACCCGGGGCGAGGTCGGGCACCAGGAGGCCGTCCGCAGGCTTCTCGACGCCGCCGGCATCGCCGATCCCCGCACCGGCGTTCTCGGCGAATTCGTCGATCCTGACCTGCAGACCGTCCACGACGACTTCCTCGCGCGCGGCCTGGGCGACGAGCTGGAGGCGTACCGCGTGGGCGTCGACTTCGAGAGGTGGGACATCGAGGGCCTGGAGGCGGAACTCGCCGCCGTGCCGGAGGAGGACACCGAGCTGCGGGACCTGCTGCAGTACCTCCTCAACGGTTCCCGCAACCACCTCGCAGCCTTCGAGCGTCAGCTCGACCGCCCCGGGCGGGGCGCGAACCGTCAGGCGTCGATGTCGTCGAGGGTGCCCGGCCAGACCACGTTCCTCGCGAGCGGGATCTGGTGGGAGGCGCTCTCGAGGATGTGCATGAAGTAGCCCGCCGCGTTGGGGATGGCGATGGTGTCGCCGGGCCGCACACCGCGCGGGAAACGGATACGGCGACGCAGGATGAGCTCGTCCTCGATGCAGTAGGCGCCGACGAGGTAGGCCTCGACCTCCTCGCCGTCCGGGGCGTCCGTGACGTGGAGCGGGTCGACGAGGTAGTCGTCCGAGGTCGTGCGGCACTGCGTGCGGTTCATGGCGAGGCCGACGAGCGGCAGGCCGTCGGAACGCTCCTTCACGAAGGCGACCTCCGCCAGGATCATCCCGCAGCCGTCGAGAAGGCTGCGGCCGGGTTCCAGGTGGAGGCGCAGGCCGCGGTCGGTGAGCATCCCGGCGACGCCTTCGGCCAGCACCTCGCGCAGCCACTCGCCGCGCACCGGCGACTGGTGGAAGGGGTAGACGTTGTCCAGCGGGTCCGCCTTCCACGTGAAGGGCTCCGCGACGCCGTCGAGCACGGCCCGGCGCGCCGCGTGGTAGTCGCGCCACTGGGCGGGGTCGTCGAGGTAGCTCATGGGGACGCCGCCGCCGAGGTCGATGAAGGAGAGGGTGTGGCCGGCGGCGGTGAGCAGGTCGCTGAGCTCGCAGCACTCGCGGAGGGCGGCGGAGCGGTCGGCGGCGGAGTAGCCGTGGAGGTGGACGTGCAGTCCGACGATCTCCACGCCCGGCAGCTTCCCGGTCCCGGCCCACTGTGCGACGCGTTCGCCGAAGCGGGTGGGCGGCATGGTCGCGGGGTCGGGGGCCACGCGCGGGGCGACGTGGGCGGTACGCTCCCCCGCCAGGGCGGAGATGCGGTGGAGTTCCGCGCGGGAGTCCGCGGAGATGGTCACCCCGTGGGCGATGGCCAGCTCCAGCAGGCGGTCGGGTTTGACCGCGGCGGAGAGGATGATGCGGTCGCCGGGCACGCCACGGTCGAGGACCTGGACGAGTTCCCGTTCGCTCGCCACGTCCACCCCGTGCCCCGCATCGCGGACGGTGTCGACGAACACCAGCCCCTTGTTGGCCTTGCGGGCGAAGAAGATGCGGGTGTCCACGCCGCAGGAGGCGCCGGCGTCGACGAGTTCGGTGACGTTGGCCAGCATCGGGCCCGGGTGCAGGACGTTGACCGGGCTGCCGAACTCGGCGATGAGCTCCCGGCACCGGGCGGGGTCCGCGCTGAGCTCCGCCGCCCAGGGCTCGAGGCGGGCGGTGAGCGGCGGGATACCGTGCGCCTCCGCGGGGCCGGGGACGACGCGGCGGGCCCACCGTGGGATGACGTCGTGGAGCGTGCGGGAGAGCGTGTCGTTGCCGAGCACCACGTCCTCGGTCACCCGCCCCACCGCCGCGAGGGAGGTCTGCCCGACGACCGTGCCGTCGGGTTCCACGTCGAGGCCGCGGGTGCCGGGGCGGATGCGTGCCAGTCCCTGCTCCACGAGCCGGTGCTCCAGGGTGCCCTCCACCACGCCCGGGGGCGGGATGACGGCGTCGACGACCACCGTGGCACCCAGTTCGCGGACCAGGGCAGCCAGATCCTCGGTGCCGCGTCCCAGGTGGGTGAGGTCGACCTTCCCGGAGTCGATGAGGTCCTGCAGGTGTTCCGCGGCCTCCGGGGGCGGGCCGAAGGCGACGCGCTCGAGGCGGCGGGCCAGCTCCCCGAAGCCCGCCAGGCTGTCGCGGCCCGCGTAGGAGGCGCGGTCGACGAGCGCCGGGTAGCACTCGCGCCACGCCAGGCCGACGGCCCACGTGGCGTCGGGTTCGTCGCGGTCCGTGCCCGCGAGGACGGCGTCCACGTCGCCGGTGCGCCCGGCGCGCTCGAGGAGGCGGCGGGCGGTGACGGCCAGGGCGCCGAGGAGGGAGGGGGTGTCGGGGGCGTCGGCAAGCAGGGCCTTGCCGTCGGCGATGATATCGGAGGCCTCGAGGCCGTCGAACTCGGGCTTGACCGCCATGAGCCGGCCGGTGCGGGTGACGGGGAGGAACACGGCCGGGTCGCAGGCGCGGACCACGTCGATGAAGGTCAGGGCGGCCCCGCGGACGAGCACCCGGTCCTCCGGGCCGATCGCCGCCAGGTTGGACGCGGGGTACGGCATGACCACCGGCACCGGCAGGTCGGCGTGCTCGAGGGAACCGGGCCAAGTGGGCGCGTGACCGGTCGCGAGGAGCACCTCGTCGGCGAGCAGTCCCCCGACGGCCCACCGCCCGTCACGCTGTTCGAGCTTCTCGACGCGCCCCTCGTGCCTCTCCAACGTGCAGCGCGGCGACACGTGCTGTGCGAGCTCCTCCCAGGAGGCGGCGAGGAAACGGGCCACCTCGCGTCGCGGCGGGAAGGGGTCGGCGGCCCCGCGCCACTCGTCGAAGGAGCCCAGCCCCGTGCGGATCACGGAGGCCCGCACGTTGATGAGCCACTCCTCCGGCTGCCCCGGGTCGTAGGCCTGCGGTCCGCCGTCGTCGATGACGTGGACGTCGAGGGCCGCGCCCCTCTCGCGTGCCAGGCCCAGCAGTTCCTCCGCCGCCCACAGTCCGCGCGGGCCGCCGCCGATGATCACCACGGTTGTCACAGGTTCTCCTCCACCCAGTCGTCGTTGTACACGGTGTCCAGGTAGTGGGTGCCACCGTCGTGGAGCACGAGGACGACGTCCCCGTGCAGCTCCGGCAGGAGCTTCCCGACGGCCGCCACCACCGCCCCACCCGAGGCACCGCACAACACCCCTTCCGTGCGGGCCAGCTGCCGCGCGGCGGCGACGGAGTCACGGTCGCCGACCCGGACGATGCGGTCCGGGGTCACCTCGGCGGCCAGGTCCGGGACGATGCCGGCGCCGAAGCCGGGAAGGTGGCGGCGGCCACGGGCGCCGTCGAAAAGCACGGAACCCTCGGCGTCGACGGCGGTGACCTCCGTGTCCCACCCCTCCCGGGCGATGCGGCGCAGGCAGCCGCCGATCGTGCCGGTGGTGCTCACCGCCACGAACAGGTGCGCGGGGGTGTGGCCGAGCTGCGCGACGATCTCGGCCATCGTGCCCTCGTCGTGGGCCGTGAAGGCCGCCCGGTTGGAGTACTGGTCGAGGCAGACGGCCCCGGGGATCTCGGTGAGCAGTTCCGCGACCCGCGCGCGCCGGGCGGCGAGCCAGTCACCGGTGGCCGGATCGGGTGCGGTGACCTCGTGGACGACCGCCCCGAACGCGCGCATGGTGGCGATGGTCGAGCGATTCGCCTTCGGATCGACGACACAGTGGAAGGTCCAGCCGCCGAGGACCGCCTCCCGGGCCAGGGCGACGCCGAGGTTGCCCGAGCTCGACTCGACGATGACCGCGCCGGGCCGCAGATCCGCCGCCGCGAGGATGGCGTGCGCGGTCCGGTCCTTGGCACTGCCGCTGGGGTTGTGGCCCTCCAGCTTCGCCCACAGGGTGACACCGGGCCGGCCGGGGAGCCGGTCCAGACGTACGAGCGGGGTGTTCCCGGGCTCGAGACTCATAAATGACATCTTACGCCGCAAAGTCAAGGGAAGGCGGGAACTTTTTCCGGACCGCGAAGTTCCCGTCGCAGCCCGTGAGATATCCCATACCCGGCAGGGTATCTAACCTGCATTTTCTGCCCTATCATCCACCCTTACGCCAATAGAGCTCATAGGAGATGATGAACATGGCTTTCACCCGCCGACACCGTCAGATCAGCGCGGCCGCCCTGGCCGTCGCCCTCACCCTGTCCGCCACTCAGGTGGCCGAGGCACAGGGCCCCTGGCGCGGTGGTTCCAGCGCTCCCGTCGCGGAGGCCCCGGTCAGGATCGCGGATGAGGTCGCGGAACCGGTCCCGCTGAACGGGAACTTCGACCTCCACGCGGAGCTGCTCTACCTCATCGAGGAGGAGAAGCTCGCCCACGACGTCTACCAGGCGATGTACGCGAAGTACGGCACGCGGATCTTCAGCAACATCACCGCCAGCGAGGCCACCCACCAGCAGGCCGTCCTGTCGCTGCTGCAGAAGCGCGGCCTGGCGGACCCCCGACTGGGTGCCGGCGAGTTCCGCAACCCCGAGCTGCAGGCCCTGTACAACCAGCTCATCGCACAGGGTGACACCAGCTACCGCGGCGCCCTGGAGGCCGGCAAGGCCATCGAGGTCATGGACATCACCGACCTCGAGGCCACCCTGGCACAGGTCTCCCCCGCCGACTCCGACGTCATCCGCGTCATGCAGAACCTTCTCCAGGGTTCCCGCAACCACCTCGCCGCCTTCGAGCGCCAGCTCTCCCGCTAGAGCCTCCTCAGGCGTTCCACCTGCCCGGCCAGCTCCTCATTGAGGGGCAGGCCGGGCAGTCGCTTCCCGACGACCCGGTGCATCTCCCCGTACCACCACTGCTGGCGTTCCTTCCCGGAATTGAAACGCCCCCACAGAGTCTCCCCCTGCGCGGCGTGGTCGTCGAGGATGGACATGAGGTTGTGGAGCTTGTCCGCGCACGAGATGAGAACGGCCTCCGGTGGGGCGTGGTGCTCCAGGTGGGCGAGGTAGGCGTCGGCACGCTCCTGCCAGCCGGACAGGGAGTCGTCCTTGCTCAGGTGCAGGACCAGATCGGTGACGCGGTCGCCGTAGTCCGCGCGCATCTCCGCCGCGGAGTAGGCCTCGGGCACGTCCTCGAGGGTGTCGTGGAACAGGGCCGCGATGAGGATGTCCTCGTCACCGGTGTGCTGCGCCACGAGATGCATGACCGCGTACAGGTGCGCGACGTAGGGGATGCCCGAGCCCTTACGCACATGATCACGGTGGTGGACGGCGGCGTCGTTCATCGCGCGCATGAGGCGACGGGTGAGGGTCGGGGTGTCCATGAGGAAAGCCTAGCGCGTGGCCCACCCCGCCCCTGACATGCAGGAAGCCCTCCACCTGCTGGTGGAGGGCTTCCTCGTGGTACCCCGTACGGGATTCGAACCCGTGTTACCGGCGTGAGAGGCCGGCGTCCTAGGCCACTAGACGAACGGGGCGTGTTCGCTGTAGTTGCGGTGTCCGTTGCGGACTCCATCACTTTAAACGCTAGGTGTACTACAAGCCAAATCGGCAGGCCAGGACGGTTAAATCATCCTCCGCTGACATGAGGAGACCCACCACGCTCGGTGGTGGGTCTCGAACTCTGCCGAACCTTGGACGGTAGGAGATCTACCACTTCCGACGTCGGTGCGGAGGTCTCGTCAACCCGGGGTGATGATCCCTGCTGGGCTGCGTCCGCTGTAGTTCATAGGAACCTGATGTGCCGGGGGTTAGCTTGTCGTTTCCGTGGGGTTCGGTGACTGCTGACGCTTCATATCGCTCCCGTTAGCTCCTGTACTCCGCGCATCTCTTGCGCTTGGGATGTTCTGGATTATGGCGGTGCCGCTTATGGGAGGACGCCTGCGTCGCGTCCGGAGATATGGTTCAAAGCCTCTGCCATATACTCTCCTTCCATTCGATCAACATCCGGAAGATCCGTTGTCTCGAGCCTGGTACCGGGGTTCGAGAGGTGAACCTTTCCGCTTACTTGCAGCCTAGACCGAGGCCGGAACCGGTTAAAGGGGAATTCATTATTCCGTTACCTGCCGTTACCCCCACGGCAGCAAACCCCGAGGTGCAGCCCACGCACCAAAAGTGAGCCCGGGGGTGAATCAGAAAAACTCCCGGACTCAGATGAGTCCGGGAGTCTCTACATGTACCCCGTACGGGATTCGAACCCGTGTTACCGGCGTGAGAGGCCGGCGTCCTAGGCCACTAGACGAACGGGGCGAAGCGAAGTGACTTCGCCGGCAGATTTCTCTGCAGCTGGCCTACCAGGACTCGAACCTAGAATGACGGTACCAGAAACCGTAGTGTTGCCAATTACACCATAGGCCAATATTTACTTACCCTGTTCCACTTCCTGACTGCGGTCTGTTTCCTTCCCGCTGTCGCTCTGTGCAACGTGGATAACTATAACCACAACGGTGCAACACTACCAAATCCGCAGGTCAGAGGGTGTTTTTTCAGCATCATAAACAACACCACTCAACGGATCCGGCAGCGTGCTCCGACGTGGCGGTACTGCGGTGTTCTACTGTGCGGCAGGCGCGACCGGCGTCACCGCACGGGCCGCACGCAGGCGTGCCAGCGTGGACTCACGGCCCAGCAGCTCCATGGACTCGAAGAGCGGCGGGGACACGGCCTCACCCGACAGGGCGACGCGCAGTGCACCGTAGGCGGTGCGCGGCTTGAGCTCCAGATCCTCGATGAGCGCCTTGGTCAGGGCGGCCTCGATGTTCGGGGTGGTCCACTCCTCCACGGCCTCCAGGGCGGCGATACCGGCCTCCAGGGGCTCGATGGCGGCCTCCTTGAGGTTCTTCCGTGCGGCGCGCTCGTTGAGCTCCAGATCCTCGTCCGCGGTGACGAGGAACTTGAGCAGCCCGTAGGCCTCGGAGAGGGTCTTGATGCGGGTCTGGGTCAGCTCAGCGGCGACCGTGAACTTCTCGGCCGGGTAGTCCTCCGGGAAGTCGGTGAACTCGGTGAGGTGGGCGCGCAGACGCTTCTCGAACTCCTCGGCCGGCAGCAGACGGATCTGGTCGGCGTTGATGGCCTCGAGCTTCTTCTGGTCGAAGCGGGCCGGGTTGGCCAGGACGTCGGCGATGTCGAAGTTCTCGATGAGCTCCGCGACGGAGAAGATGTCGCGGTCACCGGACAGGGACCAGCCCAGCAGCGCGAGGTAGTTGAGCATGCCCTCGGGGATGATGCCGTTCTCGCGGTGGTGGAACAGGTTCGACTGCGGGTCACGCTTGGAGAGCTTCTTGTTGCCCTCGCCCATGACGAACGGCAGGTGACCGAACTCCGGGGTGAAGTCGGTGAGCCCGATGCGCTTGAGGGCCTCGTAGAGGGCCAGCTGACGCGGGGTCGAGGACAGCAGGTCCTCGCCGCGCAGGACGTGGGTGACCTTCATCAGGGCGTCATCGACCGGGTTGACCAGCGTGTACAGCGGCGCACCGTTGGAGCGGGCGACGACGTAGTCCGGCTGCGTGGCGGCCTTGAACTCGACCTCGCCGCGGACCAGGTCGTTCCACTTCCAGTCCTGCTCCGGCATGCGCAGACGCCACACCGGCTGACGGCCCTCGGCCTGGAAGGCCGCGACCTCCTCCTCGGTGAGGGTGCGGTCGTAGTTGTCGTAGCCGAGCTTCGGGTCGCGGCCGGCGGCCTTGTGCCGCTCCTCGACCTCCTCGGCGGTGGAGTACGCCGGGTAGACCTCGCCGGCGTCGATGAGCTTCTGGAGGACCTCCGCGTAGATGTCCATGCGCTGGGACTGGCGGTAGGGAGCGTGCGGGCCACCCTTCTCGACGCCCTCATCCCAGTCGAGGCCGAGCCAGTTCAGGCCGTCGATGATGGCCTGGTAGGACTCCTCCGAGTCACGGGCGGCGTCGGTGTCCTCGATACGGAACACCATGGTGCCCTGGTTGTGGCGGGCGTAGGCCCAGTTGAACAGGGCGGTGCGCACCAGACCCACATGCGGGGTTCCGGTGGGCGACGGGCAGAAACGAACACGAACGTCAGTCATGCCCGTCATAGTACTGGTCAGCGATTCTGCCGCGACAGGAAGTCCCAGGCCTCCCACGCCGCGTGGGGCGGCCAGCCGTGCCCGCCGCCGTCGGAAAGCAGGGAGCGGGTCTCGGCGTGACAACCCCACCACTCATGGGCCGTCACGCCGGGGACGGCACCCGCACGGGAGAAGGGCACGGACAGGCATCCGTTGCGGTCCGCCCAGCGGTCGAGCATCTCGCGGGCGGACAGGAAGTGCGCGCCATGACGGAGACCGCCGGACACCTGGGCGACCGGATCGTCCTCCGCGTGGATGACCTGGACGGGGACGGGGTCCCCGACGCAGGCCGCGTCGACCGGGTCGTAGAACATGCCCGCGACACTGACCACGCCGGCGACCAGGTCAGGTGCCCGACACGCCAGCAGGAGGGCGAACGCACCGCCGTTGGAGTGACCGACGGCGTACACACGTGACCAGTCGACCGGGTGCCGCGCCGCGACCTCCCGGACGGCGTCGCGCGCGAACGCCACGTCCTCCTCCGGGCTGGTCGCCGAGTAGGGCGCACCGGCCCACGCATTCTCGACGCCCCGTGCGTAGACCACGATCGCGTCCGACGCCTCCCGCAGCCCGGTGGTGGCGGCCATCTGCTCGGGGGTCTCGTGCCAGCCGCCGAACGTGAGGATCACGGGCCGGGCGACGGACGGGTCGTGGTGCTCCGGCAGGGAGACCAGCACCTCCCGGTGCCCCACAGCCAGGGGGAAGGTCAGGTCCGGGGAGGCGGATTCCACTGAATGAGACCGGGCCTGCGCAGGCCCGACCACCACGGGATACGCGGCAACGAGGAGCAGGAAAGAGAGCAGGGCGGGGATGATCCGCCGAAGCGGCGAAGAGAGACTCACAGTTCGCACAATAGCGGCCCCGACGACAGCGGAGGCGACTTCCCCGCAAACGCCCGGCCCGACCGTCCCGCGCCACCGGACAATGACTAGACTGGTTCCTCATGTGTGCCCACCGACCTGTCACCGCGCCGGACTTCCTGCTGTCCCGGGCGCACGGCTCGGTCCGGACCCAGGGGTCCCTGGAGACGTTCACCGACCCGTGGGAGGCCATCGAGGCACTGCGCTCGGGCCGTGTCGCCATGGTCGTCGGGGCGCTCCCCTTCGACCGTTCCGCACCGGCCGCACTGACCGTCCCCGAACGCATCATCCGCGAGGACGGCCCCCTCGAACCCCACGCCTACTACCGGCAGGGTGAGGGCGCGGTCCTCCACGCCGCTATCGCGGGTGTGGACCCCGAGCCGGAGGAGCACCTGCGCCGGGTCGAGGCCGCGGTGAGCACGATCCGTGCCTCCCAGCTGGAGAAGGTCGTCCTGGCCCGCGCCGTGGACATCGCCTTCGACCCGCCGGTCGACCCCCTGCTGGTGGCCGCCCGCCTCATCGACAACTCCTACAACCGGGACGGATTCATCGCCGACCTCTCCCCCGCCGGCCGCGAGGGCGACATGATCGTCGGCTCCTCCCCCGAGGTGCTCGTCCGCCGCCAGGGCCGGACCGTGACGGCCTACCCGCTGGCGGGTTCGGCGCCGCGGCACGCGGACCCGGAGATCGACGCGGACGTCGGAAAGCGTCTGGGGCAGTCCGTCAAGGACCTCGACGAGCACGCCTACGTCGTCGAGCACCTGCGGCAGAAGCTGGCGCCCCTCTGCTCGGAGCTCGACATCCCCGCGGCCCCCGAGGTGACCCACACGAACGAGATGTGGCACCTGGCGACCCCGATCGTCGGGACGCTGCGTGACCCCGCCGTCACAGCCCTGGAACTGGCCGTGCACACCCATCCCACGCCCGCGATCTGCGGTACACCCACCGACGCCGCGGAGGCCCTCATCGAAACCGCGGAGTCCGACCGCGGGTTCTACTCCGGCGCCGTCGGCTGGTGTGACGACTCCGGTGACGGCGAGTACATGGTCGCCATCCGCTGCGCCGAGGTCTCCGGCGACGGCACCACCGCCCGGGCCTGGGCGGGCGGCGGCATCGTCGCCGACTCCGATCCGGAAGAGGAACTCGAGGAGACCAGCGCGAAGCTGCGGACCATCCTGCGCTCGCTGGGTCTCTAGCCCCCTGACAGCCCGGGATCCCCGGAATCACGGAGAGGATCCGTACGTCGCCGTACGGATCCTCTCTTTTCTGCCGCCTGCAGGTCAGCGCTGCACGCGCAGGATGATGTCCTCGTGGTGGTGCGCACCGGCACCCTGGGTGACATTGCGGCCGCTGCGGGTGATGGCGGTGTCGGTCACCAGGTCGGTGATCAGGGCCTCCATCTGCACCGGGCTCATACGCTCCGGACGCTCGCCCTCCCAGTCGTGGTCGACCCACAGCATCGTGCCCGCCGGACGCAGCATCCGTGCCAGCTCACGGGCCTGCTCGGTGGTCATCGGCGCCGGGAAGAAGAAGCCGCAGATGAGGTCGAAGCTCTCCCCCATGTACTCGTCCAGCCACTCCGCCAGGGGCGCCACCTCGAAGGTGATCTGCTTGTCGACGCCGCGCTCCGCGGCCATCCCACGCGCCCTCTCCACCGCGATCTCCGCGGTGTCGATGGCGGTGACCTGCCAGCCCTGCTCCGCCAGCCAGACCGCGTCGGCGCCCTCGCCGCAGCCGATGTCGAGGACACGACCCGGCGCGAGGTCGGCGACCTCCCGGATCAGGGCCTCGTTCGGGTTACCGGACCAACGCTGCCCGGCCGCGTAGAACTCGTCGAAGTCTCCGTGCCGGTGACCGCCGTGACCGTGCTCCACAGGATCTCCCTAGGCCCGCTCGATCGGGTTACGCAGGATGCCCAGGCCCTCGATCTCGACCTCGATGGTGTCACCGGGCTGCATGGCCTCGGTGCCGGCCGGGGAGCCGGTGCAGATGACGTCGCCCGGCAGCAGGGTCATGGAGGCGGTGATGAACTCGATGATCTGACCCATCTTCATGATCATCTGGTTGGAGTTGGAGTCCTGCTTGGTCAGACGCTCACCGTCGTGGGTGAGGTGGGCCTTGATGGAGAGGTTGTCCAGGTCGAAGGAGTCGATGTCGGTCTCGATCCACGGGCCGAGCGGGCAGAAGGTGTCGATGCCCTTGGCGCGTGCCCACTGGCCGTCCGCGAACTGCAGGTCACGGGAGGAGACGTCGTTGACGATGGTGAAGCCACGGACGACGGACTTCCAGTCCTCGGCCTTGACGTTCTTTGCGACCTTGCCCACGACGACGGCGAGCTCACCCTCGAACTCGACCTTGGTGGCGAAGTCCGGGATCTTGATGGCGGCGTCCGGGCCGATGACGGCGGTCGGCGGCTTGAGGAACAGGGTCGGCGGCAGGTGCTCCGCGGACTCCTTGAACACCTCGGCGACGTGGTCGGCGTAGTTGCGGCCGATGGCCACGACCTTGCTCGGCAGGGTCGGGGCCAGCAGACGCACGTCCGCCAGCGGCCACTCCCGTCCGGTGTACTCCGGCTCGGTGTACGGGGTGTCCTTGATTTCCTTGGCGACGAGGTCAGTGGCATCACTGCCCTCACCGTCGATGACGACGAAACTGAAGCCCTCAGGGTGGGCGATTCTTCCAAAGCGCATGGGGAACACTCTACATCCCACCCCCGGCCTATTAACTCATGACGTCCTTCAAGGTGTTGACGGCGAGGGTCGCGCGGTGGGCGAGGTACTGTTCGGCGCACGCCAGGGCGTCGGTGAGCGCGTTGTGGTTCCGGTAGGAGGGCAGACCGTAACGGGCGCGGACGCGGGCCAGGCGGAGGTCCTCACCCCGGGGGTAGGTCCCCATGCGCTCCATGTGGCGTCTCTCGATGGCGAAGGTGTCCACCGTCTTCACTTTCAGGGGTGCCCCAAAGTGCCTCTCGCACGCCAGGGACAGGAACCCCTGCTCCAGCGCCGCGAAGTGCGCGAGCAGCACCCGCCCGCGGAGCGCCTCGAGGAGGTGCCCCACGGCCTCCGCGTGGTCCATGCCCCTGGCGATCTCGTCGTCGGTGAGGTGGTGGATCGTGGCGGAGCTGCCGACGCTGAACCCCTCCGAACCGCGGAGGATGACGTAGCCAGCCCCGGCGAGGTCCACCCGCGTGCCATTCACCGGCACCCAGCCGATGGACACCAGCTGGTTCTTCGTCGGCTCCATGCCGGTCGTCTCCACGTCGACGGCCAGCAGCGGCAGCTCCTCGAGCGGGGTACGGTCATCGGGGGCGGGGGCGTCGTAGAAGGCCTTGAGCGGACCGGTGGCCTTCCGGGCGGGGTCGGAACGGAAGGGCCACATCAGATGTTCCTCACGAGGTACTTGGTGGCCAGGGCGTTCTGCATGCTCTTGATGATCTGGAAGCTGTCGCGGAGGTGCTCTCTGTCCATCTTGCCCAGCTTGTTGGGGTCGATGTTGTAGTCGGGGACGGACTTCTCCCGCAGCTGGGTCGCCTGGTGCCGCAGCGTGATCGAGTTGAGGTAGTCGAAGGCGTCGACCAGGTCGAGCGCGCCCCTCTCGGACACCGCCGAGGTGGCGGAGGCCTCCATGAGACGGTTCCGGGTCCCCAGGGCCGTCACCCCGCTGGACAGTGCGAACAGGCGCGCCATCTGGACGATGCCCGCCGTGCCCCCCTTCTTCACGTTGAGGGTGTTGGCGTACTCGCCGGAGCGGTCCACGACGAGGCCGCGGAAGAAGCCCAACGGCGGTTCGCGACGGGCGGCCAGCGCCGCCAGGTGGGCGTGCATGCGGCGGGCGCCGCGTGCCATCCCGACGGCGTTGTTGTGGACGTCGTCGGCGAGCTCGGTGTCGCCGTGGATGCCGCGGAAGTCGAAGAAGGTCTGGGCGTGGAGCAGGGCGTCCGGTTCCGGGGCGGTCACCCAGAGACGGAACGTGTCCAGCCACTTCGTCCGGGTCATGCGCCACTCTGGGTTGGAGGCCATCATGTCACCCGGGCAGAGGACCTGCCCTGCGGTGTGCAGGCCCTGGCACACGTACTCGGCGAGGTCGGCGAAGTACTTCCCGTGCTCGGCCTCGACGTAGTCGTCGGACAGCACCATGGCGTTGTCCTGGTCGGAGGCCAGGCCCATCTCGCGGCGGCCCTGGGAGCCGAGCACGACGAAGGTGTACGGCACGGGCGGGGCGCCGAACTTCTCCTCGCCGAGCTTGAGCAGGCGGCGGGCGAGGGAGTCGGCGGCGATGGTCATGATGCCGGAGGTCTCCTCGGCGGAGGCGCCCCGCTCGATGAAGCGGACGGCGACCTCGGAGGCCTGGGAGTAGGCGTCCTTGAGTTCCTCCGGGGAGTTGCGGCGGGAGAACTCTGCGGTGAGGTAGATAGGATCGTGGCGCAGCAGACGCATGACGTCGGCGGTGGTGACGATGCCGGTCAGCTGCCCCTCATCCACGATCGGAAGGTGGTGGATGCGCATCTCCGCCATGATCAGCATCGCCTCGAAGGCGAGGGTCTCGGAGTTCACGGTCCGCGGGCGGGGGGTCATGATCTCCGTGATCGGCAGGGTGATGTCCAGCCCCTTGGCGACGACCCGGCCGCGCAGGTCACGGTCCGTGACGATGCCCTCCAGCTGGTCGCCGACCGTGATGAGCAGCGAGGAGACCTTGTGCTCCTCCATCAGTTCCGCGGCCTCCCGGATGGTGGCGGTGGGGCCGATGGACACGGGGTTGGGGATCTTGAACTCCCGGAGCTTCGTGCGCAGGACGTCCGTGGAGGAGTCGCCGCGCAGTTCCTCGGCCGCCGCCCGGATACGGCGCGACTGGGAGGAGTAGAAGCGCATGATGTCCGGGTTGCGCTCGCCGAGCGCCACGAACTCCTCCCGCGGGAGGAGCAGGAGGAGGGAGTCCTCCACGGCGGTCATCGTGTAGCGGGAGGTGTGCTCGCCGAGGAGGGTGGAGTAGCCGAAGCTGCGTCCGTCATCGCGGCGGTCGAGGAGGATGCCCTCGTCGTCGATGACGTCGACCGCGCCGGAACGGATGATGTAGAGGAAGTCGTTGGGGGCACCGAGGCGGATGATGTCCTCGCCGCGGCGGACGTACTCCATGGTCATCCGCGCCGGCAGCGCGTCCAGCTCCGCTACGGGGAGGCGGGTGAAAGGCTCGAGGTCAGCGAGGAAACTGCGGACCTCTTCGAGTTCGACGGTCATGTCTACAACCCTAGGTGGCCCACGCCCTCCCCGTCAGTGGATTACTGGTAGGAAACGAACCAGGGGCGGGGCTCGATGTCGTAGGTCTGCTGCGGGGTGAAGGTGGGCTTGTCCTCGTCGATGAAGTTCTTCCACGCCATGAACCAGTTGTCGTCGAGGCCCTGGCGGACGGTGTCCCAGGTGGCGAACTTCTCCTCCGGCACGCCGTGTCCGTCGGCGTGGAGGATGAAGGCGAGTTCCGGGTGGTCCGTGTTGATGGTCTCGCGGTCGCGGAGCATCTGCATCTGGAACTGGTGGACGATGAGGCCCTTCTGCGGCAGGTTGTTGTCGCGGACGAGAGCGGCCAGCCAGTCAGCGACCTCGTTGATCTCCGCGGCCTCGGCGTGGCCGACGCGCTGGAGCGGGCGCTCCCCGGGCTGCAGGTTCCACTCGGGGTCGAGGGCCAGTCCGACGTTGGGGCGCTTGAGCAGCTCCTCGTAGACCCTGGCCTGTTCGATGAAGCTGGCCTGCCCGGGCTGGAGGTCGAGGAAGGCGTAGCCGCCGGCCTCGGTGATGGCGTCGATGTAGCCGGTGAACTCGGCCGGGTCGCCGACGTTGGTGTACTTGCCGTCCTCGCCCGGGAAGGCGGAGGCGACGGTGACGATAATCTCGAAGGCCGGGATGACCGGCTGCTCCTCGAGTGCCTGGTAGCTGGTGATGTGCTCCTGCACCCGGGCGACGGCCTCGGCCGGGGGCTGCTCGCCCATGACGCCGAGGTCACCGCCCCAGGGGTGACCGTAGAAGGCGACCATGCGGCGCCCCGGGAACAGGAGTCCGCCGCCGCCGGGCAGTTCGCCGTTGGCGGCAAGCTCGATGGCCCGCTCGAGGCGGTCCCCGCTGCCGAACTGCTCACCGAGGGCGAGGACGTCCTGGTCGGAGACCAGTGCCATCGACTCGGAGGTCACGCGCGGGTCCGGGTGCGCCAGCACGTGGACCTCGGCGCCGGCCGCGCGGGCGGTGGCGATGGAGGCCAGCGAGGTGGCGTCGGTGGCGAGCATCGCCGGCATGGCCAGCGGGTGCTTCGTGTGTGTCAGGCCGTCCATGCCCTCGGCGGTGTCCCTGTCGAGGGAGGCCACCACGCCTGCGCTCAGCGACGCGGGCACGGCAGCCGGCGGGGCCGCCACCAGCTCGGGTCCCTCGGCGAGGGTGCCGACGCCACCGACGGTGATGACGCGGGAGGCGCCGAGGCGGTCGATCTCGGCGTCGACGGCCGCCTGGTCCCCGGCGGTGAGCATGGGCACGCCGCCGGCGATCGCCAGGTGGGCGCCCCGGGCCTGGTCCTCAGGGGTGTCGGCGGCGACCACGACGGTCTCCGCCTCCTCGAAGAGGCGGGCGGAGGTGTCGACGCCGTTGCCGGCGGCGTCGGCGATGACCTCGGAGGAGGTCATCTCCAGGGCGGGGGTGCCGGGCTTCCGGTCGTCCCCGTCACCGGTGTCCGCCGAGGTGGAGCATCCGGTGACCATGGCCAGGGTGGTGGCCAGGGCCAGTAGTGCTGTACGTCGCCTCACGAATGCTCCTTATATATATGGCGTCTGTCTGCTGCCGACAGACTACTTGAGGGCGGCGGCGATGCGGTCGCCGACCTCGGTGGTGCGGATCTGCCCCTCACGCTTGGCGACGTCCTCGGCCACCGCGGCCTCGATCCGTGCGGCGTTGTCCTCGTCACCGAGGTGACGCAGCAGCATCGCGGCGGAGAGGATGGCGGCGGTCGGGTCGGCGATGCCCTGGCCGGCGATGTCCGGTGCGGAGCCGTGGACCGGCTCGAACATGGACGGGTTGGTGCGGGTGGCGTCGATGTTGCCGGAGGCGGCGAGGCCGATGCCACCGGAGACGGCACCGGCCTCATCGGTGATGATGTCGCCGAAGAGGTTGTCGGTGACGATGACGTCGAAGCGGGAGGGGTCGGTGATCATGTAGATCGTCGCGGCGTCGATGTGCGCGTAGTCGACGGTGACCTCAGGGTACTCCGTGGCGACCTCGTCGACGGTGCGCTGCCACATGCCGCCGCCGTGGACGAGCACGTTGGTCTTGTGGACCAGGGTGACGTGCTTGCGGCGGGTCATGGCCAGCTCGAAGGCGTAGCGGACGACGCGCTCGGCGCCGTAGCGGGTGTTGACGGAGGTCTCGTTGGCGACCTCGTGCGGGGTGCCCACGCGGATGGCGCCGCCGTTGCCGGTGTAGGCGCCCTCGGTGCCCTCGCGGACGACGACGAAGTCGATCTCGCCCGGGTTCTTCAGCGGGGACTCGACGCCCTCGTAGAGCTTGGAGGGACGCAGGTTGACGTGGTGGTCGAGGGCGAAACGCATCTTGAGCAGCAGGCCACGCTCGAGGACGCCCGGCGCGACGGTGTCCGGGGCGCCGATGGCGCCGAGGAGGATGGCGTCGTGCTCGCGGAGGGAGTCGAGGTCGGCGTCGGTGAGCAGCTCACCGTTGCGCAGGTAGCGACGTGCGCCGAGATCGTAGTCGGTGGTCTCGATGTCGTCGCGGACGGTGCGGAGGACCTTGAGCGCCTCTTCGGTGACCTCCGGGCCGATGCCGTCTCCGCCAATGACTGCAAGTTTCATTCTGTGGGATTCCTTTCTCACCTGCTGAACTGGCGGCGATTCTATCAGCCCACCCCTCCCCTCGTGCGCTCAACGCCGCACGTTTCGAGTCCGTAGCCTGGGGCCATGAGCACACACGCATATGACTCCCCTGTCCGTTTCGCTGTCGTCGGTGTCGGCCAGATCACCCAGCAGGCCTTCCTCCCGGCGCTCCGCAGTCTCGACGACGTCGAGCTCGTCGCCGCCGTCACCGGTTCCCCGGAGAAGGCGGCCGCGCTCGGCGACGACGTCCGCGTCTATGACTACGAGTACTACGACCAGATGCTGGCCGACGGCTCAGTCGACGCCGTCTACGTCGCCACCCCCGTCTTCCGTCACCGCGAGTTCGCCGAGCCCGCCCTGCGGGCCGGGGTCCACGTCCTCCTGGAGAAACCCATGGCCACCAGCGTGGAGGACTGCGAGGCGATGATCGCAGCGTCGGAAAGCGGCGGAGCTACACTCATGGTGGCCTACCGCATGCACCAGGACGCCTACATGCTGGAGCTCGTCGACCGCGTGGCGCGCGGCGAGATCGGCGAGACCCGCAGCTTCACCTCGGTGTTCACCCACGACATCAACGAGGACAACCACCGCGGCCACAGCGGCTTCTGGGGCGGGCCGGTCCCCGACTTCGGGGCCTACCCCCTCAATCTGGCGCGGCACCTGTTCCGCGCCGAGCCGGTGCGTGTCCACGCGCTGGGCACGCGTAACGACGACCGCGACTTCAACTTCCGCGACACCGTCGGCGTGACGCTGCGCTTCCCCGACGACCGTATCGCGCAGTACACGCTGAGCTACGCCGCCGATGATGTCGACAACTTCACGCTGGTCGGCGCAGAGGGGTCGATGACGTCGGATTCCTGCTACGGCTACGCCCCCGAACCGCCGCGCAACGTCACCGTCACCACGGAAAGCGGCACGAAGACCCGCACCGCGGAGTCCATGGACCAGTTCGCGGGCGAGATCCGCTACTTCGTGGACTGCCTCCGCTCCGGCACCCGCCCCGAGCCCGACGGTGAGGAGGGACTGGCGGACGTGCGGGTGTTCGCGGCCGTCGAGGAGTCACTGCGCACGGGCGCGGAGGTCATCCTCCCGCCGCGGTCCTTCGGACCGGGGCTCAGCCGGGACCAGGTCCGGGCGATCCCGCCGCGCCCCGCGCACGAGATCCCGGACGACGACGAACTCATCGACCAGGAACCGCAGGACCGTTAGACCCAGTCGTGGACCTGTCCGCGCTGGTAGAGCAGCGGGCGGGCGTCCTCGTGGGTGCCGCAGTCATGCACCGCGACGGTGAGGATGGTGTGGTCACCGCCCGGGAAGGCGTTGACGATCTCCCCGGCGAACCAGGCGGCGGCACCGTCGAGCACGGCCACCCCCCGCCCCCGGCGATGCGTGCCGACGCCGTCGAAACGGTCGACCCCGCGCCGCGAGAACTGGTACGCGAGAGCACCCTGGTCCGCGGCGAGCACGGAGATGCCCAGCGGCTGACCCACGGTGAGGTACGGCAGGGACTGGGAGGCGTTGTCGACGCTGAACACGACCATCGCCGGCTCCAGGGAGAGCGAGGAGAACGCGGAGACGGTCAGACCGACGTCCTCCCCGGACGGGGTCAGGGCGGTCACCACGGTCACCCCTGAGGGGAAGGTCCCCACGGCTGCCCGCAGCTGCTCACCGGTCACCGTCAGATCGGCCACTGTCATGTCATCCCTCCTGCTTCGCCCGGCGAAGCTCCCACTTGAGCTGGGTCTCGGACGGCGACTGTACCGGAATGAACGCCGCCTCACGGAACCGGCGGGAGGCCGGGGAGTTCTGGGCGTAGCCGGCGCCTCCCGCGAGGCGGACCTCCAGTGCGGTCGCGTCAACAGCCGCCCGGGCCGCGGCGAGGCGCAGTTCGAGGAGCTTGACGCGGTCGACGACGGCGTCGTCGTCCAGCACCGCGCAGATGAGCTCCTGCGTGTGGATGAGGTGGGTGACCCGCTCACGGACCTCGGCGACATCCTCGGCGAGGACCTCGTTGAGGCCGGTCAGACGGGTGGCGGCGGCGTCGATCGCGGCATCCGCCACACCCAGGCACTCGGAGGTCTGGAGGATGAGGAACGTCGGGCGGACCGCGGAGATGAAGGCGTCGAAGTCACGCGAGAGGACCTGGCCGTGCGGCACGGGGACGTTCTCCAGGGTGATGCCGGCCGAGGAGGTGGCGTTCAGCCCCAGCAGCGCGAAGGGGGTGCCGAGGGTGACACCCGGGGCGCAGCCGTCGAAGGCGACGAGCAGGCGCTCCCCCGCCGGGGTGCGGGCGGCGGTGACGACGACCGCGTCCTCCGCCAGGTTCGAGGCCCAGGCCAGCGTGCCGTTGAGCAGGTAGCCGTCCTCGCCCGGGGTGGCGGTGAGGTCGATGGTGCCGGCGCCGGCGGCCTCCTTGAAGGCCGGGGCCATGCCGGTCACGCCCGGGCGGGTGCCGTTCTCCAGGGCGGGGAGCACGTAGCGGACGTAGTCGGTGTCGGCGGTGCGCAGGTAGGTGATCACCATGGTGTGCGCCCAGATGCCGAATGCGACGGAGAGGTCGACGGCGGCGATCTCACGGAGCTGACGGGCGGTCTCCAGGAGGGTGGTGCGACGGAAGCCCTCCCGGGCGCCGAGCAGTTCGATGCCGTAGCGGGCCGGGATCTCGTTGTTGTCGACGGCCTTCGCGTTGCCCGCGATGGTCTCGAGAAGTGCAGTGGTCATGTCTACACCAGCTCGGAGGTCAGGTTGGCCGGACGGGTGTAGGTGTTGACCACCGGGGACCAGCGGATGGCGTCGTCGTGGATCTTCTGCAGGGTCCCGCGGTCGGCGTCCCCCTCGATCTCGACCTTGACGCGGACATCGGAAACGCCCGGGCGCTTGTCCTCGCTGAGGTCACCGACGCCCCACGTCGGGGAGACGTCGATGTCCGACTCGATGTCGACGGCGATCTTCGTCAGGGTGACACCGCGGTGGGTGGCGATGGCCTGGATACCGACGGAGATGCAGGCTGCCAGGCCGGCCTGGGCGATCTCGGTGGGGTTCGGGGCGGAGTCGTCGCCCAGCAGCGCCGGCGGCTCGGAGACGAGCACCGGGGCCAGGTCGCGGACCTGCGTGTAGTTGCGGAACAGGCCGTCGGCCTCGGTGCGGGTGCGGATCTTCTTGCGGCCGCCCTCGGGGTTGTCGATGTTCTTCTGCGCCAGCTCCGCGAGCTTCTGCGCGTCGATGGGCTCGAGCGGTTCGCCGGCGGTGTGGTTCGGGGTGAGGTCGGACACGGGGTACTCCTGGATCAGTCGGTTCGTTGCCTGACCCATTCAACACTTCCCCGTCTAGTTAGTCCATACCGTTCGGTCTATTAACGGCGCGCCTGGAATGAACCATACTGTCTACCTGCACATTTCCCGGTCAGGCGGCATGAATGAAACTGCCTCCCGCAGAAACGCGAACGGCGTGCCGCGCGATCCGCGAGGGACCGACGCGACACGCCGTCGACGGGGCGACCGGAGACTAGTCCAGGTTGAGCTGGATATCGTTGGTGGCACCCAGGGACTCGGCGATCTGCTTCTGCAGTGCCTCCGGGATCTCTGCGTCGACACGCAGGATCAGGATGGCGCCGTCACCCTTGGTGGCCTGGGTGAGGGCGGCGGCCTCGATGTTGATGCCGGCGTCGCCCAGCTGGGAGCCCACCTTGCCCAGGGCGCCCGGGGCGTCGGTGTACTCGAGGAAGAGGTTGCGACCCTCGGCGCGCATGTCCAGGCCGCGCTCGTCGATGCGCACGATCTTCTCGACGCGCTCCAGGCCGGTCAGGGCACCGACGACGGAGCGGGAGGAGCCGTCCGCACCGATGACCTTGACCTCGACGGAGGAACGGTGGGTGGTGGACTCGGTCGCGGTGTCGACCTTGTAGTCCAGGCCACGGCTCTCCGCGATCTGCGGGGCGTTGACGAAGGTGACCGGCTCGTCGGTGGTGGCGGAGAACAGGCCACGGACGGCGGACAGGCCGAGCACGGACAGGTCGTCCTCGGTGGAGAGCTCGCCGCGGGCCTCGACCTCGAGGTCGACCGGGGCGGAGTCCAGCAGCTGACCGGCCAGCAGACCCAGCTTGCGGGTCAGGTCCAACCACAGGGCGACCTCCTCGCCGACGCGGCCGCCGGAGACGTTCACGGCGTCCGGGACGAACTCGCCGGCCAGGGCCTTGAGGACGGAGGCGGCGACGTCGGTGCCGGCACGGTCCTGGGCCTCTTCGGTGGAGGCACCCAGGTGCGGGGTCACGACGACCTCCGGCAGGCCGAACAGCGGGGAGTCGGTGCACGGCTCGGTGGAGAAGACGTCGAAGCCGGCGCCCCAGATGTGGCCGGACTTGATGGCGTCAGCCAGTGCCTGCTCATCGACGAGGCCACCGCGGGCGGCGTTGATGATGATCTGGCCCTTCTTGGACTTGGCGAGCAGCTCGGCGTTGAACATGCCGGCCGTCTCCTTGGTCTTCGGAAGGTGGATGGTGACGATGTCGGCGCGGGAGACCAGCTCCTCCAGCTCGACCAGCTCGACGCCGAGCTGGGCGGCGCGGGTCGGGTTCGCGTACGGGTCGTAGGCGATGATCTCGGTCTCGAAGGCGGACAGACGCTGGGCGAAGAGCTGGCCGATGTGGCCGAAGCCGACGATGCCGATGGTCTTGCCGAAGATCTCCACGCCCTTGAAGGCGGAACGCTTCCACTCGCCCTCACGCAGGGTGGCGTCGGCGGCCGGGATCTGGCGCACGGTGGCCATGAGCAGGGCGATGGCGTGCTCGCAGGCGGAGTGGATGTTGGAGGTCGGGGCGTTGACGACCATGACGCCACGCTCGGTGGCGGCGTCGATGTCGACGTTGTCCAGGCCGACGCCGGCGCGGCCGACGATCTTCAGGTTCGGTGCGGCCTCGAGGACCTCACGGGTGACGGTGGTCGCGGAACGGACCAGCAGTGCGTCTGCCTCCGGGACGGCGGCGAGCAGCTCCGGGGTGTTCGGGCCGTCGACCCAGCGCACCTCCACGGCGTCTCCGAGCGCATCTACGGTGGAAGGTGCCAGTTTGTCGGCGATGAGGACGACGGGCTTGCTCACGTGTGATATCTCCTGATTTGAAAATGAGGCCCCGGGGCCGGTCAGCGCACCCGACCGAACCAGGAACGAGGAACGGATAACACTTTAGTCTGTGGGGTTGCGCCTTGTCCCATACCCTGCCCCGATATGAGGCACACCACTCCACCGGTCACCCCCGTTCAGTCAGTGAACGCGTTCGGGCCCTCCTCGCCCCCCGTGTAGTCACTGTCGTCGACGTCGCGGACCACGGGCTTGTCCATCGCGTACTCGACCATGCCGACGTAGCGGGAACGGCGGTCGCGGAGGAAGTTGGCGAAGTCGGACTGGTAGAGCAGATCCGTGTTGAGTTCGTGGGTGGCCAGGACGGTGTCGAACTCGGCGTCGTCGAGAAGCGACTTCGACTGGATGCGTGACAGGTACTGCGCCGGGGCGTAGCCGTCGATGACGACCTCCGTGCGCTTGCCCATCGGGGTGCGGTTGAGGATGCTGTCCGCGACGACCGGCTCGATCCCGTTCTCGCGGCACCACTCGACCGGGAAGATGCGGTGGAAGCCGGGGTGCAGGTCCGGGAAGGTCCACCTGTCGAAGGGCTGGGCCGTGCGCCAGTCGCGGGCGCCGCGGGCCATGAGCAGCGCGTAGATGCCCTGGTAGACGCCGGAGTTCTCCCGCACGGAGAAGAAGCGGGACTCGGAGAAGGAGGCGTCGCGGATCGTCTTCGGGGGCACGTCGGAGTGCCCGTCGATCCAGGCGGTCACCTCGTCGACGTCGCGGGCGGAACGGTTGATGACGGCCGCGGAGCCGTAGAGCTCACCGAAGATGCCGCACCAGAACCACTGGTTGAGCTTGTCCCACGCCTTCGTCGACGCCAGCGACTTCGGGGTGTCCGCCAGGCGGGCGAAGATGACAGCCAGGGGGATGAGCTGCGCGGTGTAGGGCACCTGGTCGATGGTGAGCATGCAGCGCTGGGAGAGGAACTCGGCGGTCTCGAGGAAGGTGATGCGCAGTTCCCGACGCGCGTGGAGGTAGTCCTCCAGCGTGAGGTTGAGGATGTCCTCCCGCTGGCCCGCGGCCTGCCCGTTGCGGGAGGTGACCAGCAGGGACACGGCGGTGAGGAAGTCGGTGCGGTCGACGTGGTCCAGCGCCGGGTAGCGGTTGAGGATGCGCCTGGTCTCCTCCCAGTCGGCGGCCAGCGAGAAGTCCGGGTCCTCGGTGGCGAAGACGGCGGTGAGCAGCTCGAAGACGTCCATCTGCAGGCCGGCGGAGTTGGCCTGGGCGAAGATCGAGCCGACGCCGGTCTGGGCGGTCTCGCGGGCCAGGCGGATCGTGGGGATGTCGTAGGCGGCGAGGGGTTTGACGATGCGGTCGTAGAAGCGCTTGACGTCCTCGCGGGTCTCCGGCCGGGAGGCGGCCATGTCGAAGAGGAGGTCCGTGCCCGACTCCCACAGCAGGTCCGCCACCGGGAGGCAGCCGTGCTCGATCGCGGCGGCCCGGTCCGGGATGCCCCCGGGGATCTCGGGGCCGAAGTGGGAGCGGACCATGCCCTCGTCGTCGACCGAGAACACGGCCACGTCCGGCATGACCGGGGAGCCGACCGCGAGGGCGACGTCGACGTAGAAGGTGCGGCGGATGCGCTTGGAGCGGAAGTCCACGGTGTCGACCGCGCCGTCGCCCTGCAGGCAGTGGTAGAGGGTGGTGAGGCGCTGCTGACCGTCGAGAAGCAGCATGCCGGGGCCCTCCTGCGGTTCCGGGGCACCCGAGATGGGGCGGGGGCGGAAGCGTATCGGGGCGTTGCGGGTGTCCAGCGCGAGCAGCGAGCCCACCGGGTATCCGCGCAGCACGGTGACCAGCAGTGCCCGGATTCGGTCGACGTCCCAGGAGTAGGAGCGCTGGAAATCGGGGAGCTGCAGGTCTCCGCGGTCGATGCGGGCGAACAGGTCAGGCAGGTCGTAGCTCGGCGTGGTGAAACCCATGGCGACGAGTCTAGACCCGGGCACCGCCTCCCGCCGGTGAATGAATGTACGCACCACAGGTGGACCGACCTGTACGGTAATAGCGTTCCGTTTAAGACTGTTCTGTCTATCGAATCCACACCGGAGGTTCCACATGGCGTCACTGACGCGCCGTACCTTCCTCGGTGCCGCCGCCCTGGGCACGCTCGGCCTGCTCGGTGGGCGTGCCTTCGCCGCCGACCCCGCCCCCACGGGCGACACCCTCACCATCGGCTACGTGCCCATCGCCTGCGCCTCACCGCTCCTCGCCGCCGACGCCCTCGGCGCTTTCCGACGCCGCGGCCTCGACGTCACCCTCCGCCGCTTCGCCGGCTGGGCCGACCTGTGGTCCGCCTACCTCACCGGCCAGCTGCACGTCACGCACATGCTCTCCCCCATGGCCGTGACCCCCACCTCCCGGCCGACCACCCTGGCGTACACGATGAACACCAACGGCCAGGCCATCACCGTCGCCTCCCGCCTCCACTCCGAGGTCTCCGGACTCGCGGACCTGCGCGGCCGCGTCATCGGCATCCCCTTCGAGTACTCCATCCACTCCCTGCTGCTGCGCAGGACGCTTCTCGACGTCGGCGTCGACCCCACCCGCGATCTCGAGCTCCGCCTCCTGCGCCCCGCCGACATGGTCGCCCAGCTCGAGGTCGGCGGCATCGACGGCTTCATCGGCCCGGAGCCCTTCAACCAGCGGGCCCTGGCCACCGGCTCCGGCCGCGTGCTCCACCAGACCCGCGAGTTCTGGCACCGTCACCCCTGCTGCGCCATCGCGATGGGCATCGACTGGCAATCCGCCCATCCCGCGCAGGCGACGGCCGTGACCGACGCCCTCGCCGAGGCCTCCGCCTTCCTCAACGCCCCCGGCAACCACGCCGCAGCCGCCGGGATGCTCTCCCACGAGCGCTACCTCAACCAGCCGGCCGCCCTGCTGGAGCCCATCCTCGAGGGCCGCTACCGCACGTGGTCCGGCGAGGAGGTCGTCGACCCCGAGAGGATCCACTTCGGGGACGCCACCGACCCGGCGGCACTCGACTGGATGCGCACCGAGCTGCGCCGCTGGGAGCTGGCGTGAGCCCCCGGGTGCGCGCCGGCGCACTGGGCCTCGTGCTCTTCGTCCTCTTCATCGGGGTGTGGCACCTCGCACCCGTCGGCGGCCTCGCCCCGACCCCGGGCGGGGTGTGGCGCCGCGGCGTCGAGATCCTCTCCGACCCCTTCTACCGCGACGGACCGGGCAGCGTCGGCGTGTTCTGGCACCTGCTCACCTCACTGCGCCGCGTGCTCACCGGCTTCCTCCTGGCGGCGGTGATCGCCATCCCGCTGGGCTTCCTCCTGGGACGCCTGGAGATCCTGCGCTGGGCCGTCGACCCGCTCGTGCAGATCCTCCGCCCCGTCTCCCCTCTCGCGTGGCTGCCCATCGGCCTGGCCCTGCTCCACGACGCCGAGAGCACCGCCGTCTTCGTCATCGTCCTGTCCGCCCTGTGGCCGATCCTGCTCAACACCATCGACGCGGTCCGCCACATCCACCCCACCTATCTCAAGCTCACCCGCACGCTCAACACTCCGCTGTGGCTGGCCGTCACCCAGGTGTGGGTCCCTGCGACCCTGCCCGGCATCATCACCGGCCTGCGCCTGTCACTGTCCACGTCCTGGCTGGTCATCATCGCCGCCGAGATGCTCGTCGGCGGGCAGGGCATCGGCTTCTTCGTGTGGAACATGTGGAACCGCCTCGACATCGACGCCATCGTCGTCGCCATCGTGCTCATCGGCCTCACCGGCCTCATCCTCGACCATCTCGTCGCCGCCCTGCAGAGGACCGTCCGCCATGACTGACGCCATCACGCTCACCGACATCACCCGCTCCTACGGGAGGACACGCATCATCGCGCCGACCTCCTTCGACATCGCCCCCGGCCAGTTCGTCTCCCTCCTCGGCCCCTCGGGCTGCGGCAAGTCGACGATCCTGTCGATGATCGCCGACCTCGACCACGCCTCCACCGGCACCGTGGAGGTCAACGGGCGCCCGGCCGTCGTCTTCCAGGACCACGCGCTGCTCCCCTGGCTCACCGCCCGCGGCAACATCGAGTTCGGGCTGCGCTCCACCCGCCCCGGGCTCTCCGCCGCCGAACGCCGCCGGATCGCCGACCGTCACCTCGCCGCCGTCGGCCTGGCGCACGCCGCCGACCGCCGCCCCGCCCGCCTTTCCGGCGGTATGCAGCAGCGCGTCGGCATCGCCCGGGCCTTCTCCGTCGAACCCGACATCCTGCTTCTCGACGAACCCTTCGGCGCCCTCGACGCCCTCACCCGCCGCGACCTCCAGCTGGAGCTGCTCTCCCTGTGGGAGTCCGACCGCCGCACCGTCGTCATGGTCACCCACGACGTCGACGAGGCGATCCTGCTCTCCGACCGCATCCTCGTCATGTCCCCCTCCCCCGACGCCACGGTCATCGCCGACATCACCGTGGACCTCCCCCGCCCGCGTCGCGACGCCGACCCCGACCCCGCCCTCCGGCGGCACCTGCTCGACCTGCTCCACCCCTGAGGCAGGCCCCTCAGCTGGCCCGGCAAAGACGAACGCCCCACCGGCGAACCGGTGGGGCGTCGACAAGCGTGGGGGCTTAGGCGGTCTCGGTGATCTCGACCTTGACCCAGCTCATGAGGTCACGCAGCTTGGCGCCGGTCTCCTCGATCTGGTGCTTGGCGTACTCCTCGCGCAGACCCTCGAGCTCCTTGTTGCCGTTCTCGACGTTGGCGATGAGGCGCTTGGTGAAGGTGCCGTCCTGGATGTCGGTCAGGATGTCCTTCATGCGCTCCTTGGTGCCGGCGTCGATGACGCGCGGGCCGGAGAGGTAGCCACCGAACTCGGCGGTGTCGGAGACGGAGTAGTTCATGTTGGCGATGCCGCCCTCGAACATGAGGTCAACGATCAGCTTGAGCTCGTGGAGGCACTCGAAGTAGGCCATCTCCGGCTCGTAGCCAGCCTCGACCAGAACCTCGAAGCCGGTCTTGACGAGCTCCTCGGTGCCACCGCAGAGGACGGCCTGCTCACCGAACAGGTCGGTGACGGTCTCAGCCTCGAAGGTGGTCGGGATGACGCCTGCACGGGCACCACCGATGGCGGCGGCGTAGGACAGCAGCAGGTCCTTGCCGTTGCCCTTCGGGTCCTGGTCGACGGCGATGAGGCAGGGGACGCCCTTGCCGTCGACGAACTGACGACGGACGAGGTGGCCCGGGCCCTTCGGGGCGACCATGCCGACGACGATGTTCTCGGCCGGCTTGATCAGGCCGAAGTGGACGTTCAGGCCGTGGCCGAACAGCAGGGCGTCACCGTCGTTGAGGTTCGGCTCGATGTCGTTCTCGTAGATGGACTTCTGGGAGGTGTCCGGGGCGAGCAGCATGATGACGTCTGCCCAGGCGGCGGCGTCGGCGTTGGACTTGACCTCGAAGCCGGCCTCCTTGGCCTTCTCCGCGGACTTGGAGCCGTCGCGCAGGCCGATGCAGACCTCGACGCCGGAGTCACGCAGGTTCTGGGCGTGGGCGTGGCCCTGGGAGCCGTAGCCGATGATGGCGACCTTGCGGCCCTGGATGAGGGAGAGGTCAGCGTCGGCGTCGTAAAGCAGTTCAATAGCCATGGGAGAAAAACTCGCCTTTCGTCTTATACAAGTGCTGTTGTTGTTTGTACCACAACATGAGACAGGGGTACCCCACCTGGTGGGACTTTCATGCGTGTTGTCTCACCAGGTGGGATGAGGGGGTGTTACTTGGACGGTGCCATCGTCTTCGGACCGCGGTTGAGGGCGATCTGACCGGACTGGATGAGCTCACGGATACCGAAGGGCTCGAGGACCTCCAGCAGGGCGCGCAGCTTGCCCGGGGTACCGGTGGCCTCGATGACCACGGACTCCTGGGCCACGTCGACGATGCGGGCGCGGAAGATGTTCGCGGCGTCGACGACCTGCGGGCGGTTGGTGTTGTCGGCGTTGACCTTCACCAGCATGATGGCGCGGGCGATGGTGGTGTCCTCCTCGAGGCGGACGACCTTGAGCACCGGGATGATCTTGTTGAGCTGCTTGGTGACCTGCTCGATGACCAGCTCGTTGGCGTCGACCACGATGGTGATGCGGCTGATGCCCGGGGTGTCGGTGTGCGCCGAGACGATGGACACCAGGTTGTAGCCACGGCGGGTGAACATGCCTGCGACGCGGGAGATGATGCCGTCGACGTCCTGGACCAGGACGCTGAGGGTGTTGCGGATGATGTCGGTGTTCGCCATTGTCCTAGTTCTCCTTCTCGCTGTCGTTCGCGCGCTCCTCGAGGACTTCCTCGACGGTCTCCTCCTGGGCGTTCTCCATGACACCGTGGATGTCGGCCGGGGACTCACCCGCGGACTCGTCACCCTCGAAGAAGGGGCGCAGACCACGTGCGTACTCGATGTCCGAGTTGGAGGCGCCGGCGGCGACCATCGGCCAGACCTGGGCGTCCTCACCGACGATGAAGTCGATGACGACCGGGCGGTCGTTGATCTCGCGTGCCTTCTGGATCGTCGGCAGGACGTCCTCCTCGCGGGTGACGCGGAAGGCGACGCAGCCGAGCGCCTCGGACAGCGTGACGAAGTCCGGCACGTACTCGTCCTGCTCACGCAGCTTCGTGTTCGAGTAGCGGCCACCGTAGAACAGGGTCTGCCACTGGCGGACCATGCCCAGGTTGCCGTTGTTGATCAGGGCGACCTTGATCGGGAAGCCCTCGACCGCGGCGGTGGTGAGCTCCTGGTTGGTCATCTGGAAGCAGCCGTCACCGTCGATGGCCCAGACCTCGGCGTCCGGCAGACCGGCCTTGGCGCCCATGGCGGCGGGGATGGAGTAGCCCATCGTGCCCAGACCACCGGAGTTGAGCCAGGTGCGCGGCTTCTCGAAGTCGATGAACTGCGCGGCCCACATCTGGTGCTGGCCGACGCCGGCGACGTAGATCGCGTCCGGGCCGACCTCCTTGGACAGGGTCTCGATGACGAACTGCGGGCTCATCATGCCGTCCGACTGCTCGTCGTAGCCGCGCGGGAAGCGCTCCTTGAGGTCCGTCAGGTACTCGACCCACTCGGTGATCTTCGGCGGGGTGAGGTTCTTGGAGGACTTGTAGGTGCGCAGGAGTGCGGAGAGGACCTCGCGGGCGTCGCCGACGATCGGGACGGCGGCCTCGCGGATCTTGCCGATCTCGGCCGGGTCGATGTCGGCGTGGATGACCTGGGCGTCCGGGGCGAACTCGTCGAGGTTGCCGGTGACGCGGTCGTCGAAACGCGCGCCGATGGTGATGAGCAGGTCAGCGCCCTGCATGGCACCGACGGCCGGGACGGCGCCGTGCATGCCCGGCATGCCCATGTGCAGCGGGTGGGACTCCGGGAACGCGCCCAGGGCCATGAGGGTGGTGACGACCGGGACGCCGGTGTACTCGGCGAACTCCAGCAGCTCCTTGTTGGCGTCGGCCTTGATGACGCCGCCGCCGACGTAGAGGCAGGGACGCTCGGCCTCGGCGATCATCTGGACGGCCTGGGTGATCTGGCGGGAGTGCGGCGTGGTGACCGGCTTGTAGCCCGGCAGATCCATCTTCGGCGGCCAGACGAAGTCGAACTCCGCGTTCTGGATGTCCTTCGGGATGTCGACCAGGACGGGGCCCGGGCGACCGGTCAGAGCGAGGTGGAAGGCCTCCATCAGGGTGCGGGCGATGTCGTTGGGGTCGGTGACCATGAAGTTGTGCTTCGTGATCGGCATGGTCACACCCCGGATGTCGGCCTCCTGGAAGGCGTCGGTGCCCAGCAGGGAACGGCCGACCTGGCCGGTAATGGCGACCATCGGGACGGAGTCCAGGTTGGCGTCGGCCAGCGGGGTGACCAGGTTGGTGGCACCCGGGCCGGAGGTGGCGATGCAGACGCCGACCTTGCCGGTGACCTGTGCGTAACCGGTGGCAGCGTGGCCCGAGCCCTGCTCGTGGCGCACCAGCACGTGACGCAGCTTCTTCGAGGAGAAGAGGGGGTCGTACAGGGGGAGGATGGCACCGCCGGGCAGGCCGAAGACGATGTCGGTGCCGAGCTCCTCGAGGGACCGGACGATCGCCTGGGCGCCGGTCATCCGCTCGGGTGCGTTCTCGGCTCCCGGGGACTTCTTGGCGACCGTGGCCGGGGTGGGCGTTTGCGAAGCTGCCACGTTATCAAGCTCCTAATTTCACAAGGACAATGCAATTGAAACGCTACCTGGTGACTCTTCCCTTGGTGCGGAAGGGGTCGGCCTGGTGGCTGTCGTCGGCACAAGTGACCTGCGACCATCTAAAGACAAAGCCCCCGTACAGCACTGATGGTGGGTGCTGTCGAGGGCGCTTGTCGAGACGACTGGGTAGGGTCGTTACGGCAGGCGCCGCGCTGCTACCACAAGTCGAATGGTGATCATGCCGATCATCATACACACGGGTCCCCGGATAGTCGTATCGTGGGCGCCATGCTTGACCTAGGCTCCTATTTACTCACCCGCGCCTGGCAGTGGATCGCCGATCAGGGCCTGTCCCTGGCGATCCTGCTCGTGCTCGCGCTGCTCGTGCCCCGCGTGGGCCGTTTCGCGCAACGCTGGCTGGCTCGCGGGGTGGAGGAGACGACCGACGCGGACGAGTCCAAGACCCGCCTCGCACTCACCGGCGTCTCCGTCTACATCTTCCAGCTCATCGCCTTCTTCGTCCTGCTCATCTTCTTCCTGCAGGTCCTCGGCTTCTCGCTGGCCGGAGCCGCGATCCCGGCCACGGTCGTCTCCGCCGCGATCGGTTTCGGCGCGCAGTCGATCATCGCGGACTTCCTCGCAGGCTTCTTCATCCTCACCGAGAAACAGTTCGGTGTCGGCGACTGGGTGCGGTTCGAGGGCAACGGCATCGAGGTGGAGGGCACGGTCATCCAGGTGACCATGCGCTCCACCCGCATCCGCACCCTCGCCCAGGAGACGGTGATCATCCCGAACTCCACCGCCCGCGTGTGCATCAACTCATCCAACTACTGGTCCCGCGCCGTGGTGGTCATCCCCGTCCCCCTCCTCGGCTCCTCGGACACGCAGGAGGCCATCGACCGCTCCGAGGCCGCGACGCGTCGTGCGTTGCGACGCCCCGACGTCGCCAAGGAACTCATCGGCGAGCTCGACGTCCACCCCGCCGTGAACATCAACCCGCCCGCCACCGTCGGCATGCCCTGGACAATGGACATGCGTTTCATGATCCAGGTCGAGGCCGGCATGCAGTGGCTCGTCGAGCGCGCCATCCGCACCGAGATCCTCGACGAGTTCTGGAACGAGTACGGCTCCGCCACCACCATCACCGGCGACGTGAAGGACCGCGTCGACACCGTCACCACCGGCGCGCTGGCCGGGATGCCGCTCATCGACATCCCCCTGTCCACACCCCACGACTCCGCCGGGGACCGGGAGGCCTCCGTCCCCGCCGGGTACGCCGACGAGGAGGGCCGCGACCCGGCGGTCGTCGACCGTGGCCCCCAGGGCGACGAACCCGAGGACACCGTCGACGAGCAGACCCCGGCCGGCGGCATGTTCCGCCACGACACCCCCACCTCCCGGTGGAAGCGATTCGCCTCGGCCGGCGGCCGGGTGCGCCCGTCGACGACGTACCTCTTCGGCACCCTGTTCCTCCTCATCGTGCTCAAGGTCCTCACCGTCGACGCCGGCGAGGACGGGCCCTCCGGCATCCTCGCCCCGCCGGCCCCGGGCGTGACCTCCACCCCGGCGACCGAACCGGCCCCTCTCCCGGAGAACACTCCGGCTCCGACCCCCACCACCGCCCCGTTCTCCCCGCAGCAGACCTCCCCCACCACCCCGGCCCCGACCCCGGAGCTGACCGGGACCCCGACCGCGGATGCCCCGGAGGGCGTCGCCGGAGAGGTCGACGCGACGGGGAACCCCGACGCCCCGGAGGCCCCGGCGGAACCGCAGCCGACCCCGCTGCAGCCGCAGGTCACCCCGGACTCCGGACAGTAGGGGGTTCTCTACTAGCATGGTCGCCATGAGTTCTGACGCTGGCAAGACCGAGCACACCGACCGTGCAGAAACGACGGAGTTCCGTCCGGACCGGGGCAACCTCTTCGCGGCCGTACTCATCATCGCCGTGGGCATGCTGGTGATCCCGTCCGCACCGCTGTACCTGGGCTGGCTGCTGCTCATCCCGCTGGCCCTCATCCTCTGGGTGGTCCGGGCCCGCACCGTGGTGGGTGGGCGCGGCATCGACATCCGCTACGCCTTCCGGGGCGGCCGCACGATCCGCTGGGAGGACGTCTCCGGCATCGGCTTCAAGGGCTCCCGCGCCCTGCTGACCACCCGCGACGGCACCGAGCACGCCATGCCCGGCGTGACCTTCAACTCCCTGCCGCAGCTGGCGGAGGCCTCCCAGGGCCGGATCCCCGATGTCCTCACCTCCGCCCAGGAGGCGGCCGACGACAAGGTCACCATCATCCACCGCGACGGGCAGCAGATCCTCATCTCCAAGGAGGAGTACGCTGCTCGACAGGCCGCGCAGCAGGCCAACCGCTCGTCCTCTGACAACCCTGAAAACCTGAAGGAGCAGTAAGTGTTCCCGCTTCGATCCAAAGTCACCACCGTCGGACGCAACGCCGCCGGAGCCCGCGCCCTGTGGCGCGCCACGGGCACCAAGGAGCACGAGTTCGGTAAGCCGATCGTCGCGATCGTGAACTCCTACACCCAGTTCGTCCCGGGCCACGTCCACCTGAAGAACGTGGGCGACATCGTCGCGGACGCCGTCCGTGCCGCCGGTGGCGTGCCGAAGGAGTTCCACACCATCGCCGTCGACGACGGCATCGCCATGGGACACGGCGGCATGCTCTACTCGCTGCCCAGCCGTGAGATCATCGCCGACTCTGTCGAGTACATGGTCAACGCCCACACCGCCGACGCGATGGTCTGCATCTCCAACTGCGACAAGATCACCCCGGGCATGCTCAACGCCGCGCTGCGTCTCAACATCCCGGCCGTGTTCGTCTCCGGCGGTCCGATGGAGGCCGGCAAGGCCGTCGTCGTCGACGGCGTCGCCCAGACCCCGACCGACCTCATCACCGCCATCGCCGCCTCCGCCGACGACAACGTCTCCGATGAGGGCCTGGCCACCATCGAGGAGTCGGCCTGCCCGACCTGTGGCTCCTGCTCCGGCATGTTCACCGCCAACTCGATGAACTGCCTCACCGAGGCCCTGGGCCTGTCCCTGCCGGGCAACGGCACGACGCTGGCCACCCACTCCGCCCGCCGTCGTCTCTTCGAGCAGGCCGGCGAGACCATCGTCGAGCTGTGCAGGCGCTACTACGGCGAGGAGGACGAGTCCGTCCTGCCGCGCAACATCGCCACCAAGGACGCCTTCCGCAACGCGATGGCCCTCGACATGGCCATGGGCGGCTCCACCAACACGATCCTCCACACGCTGGCCGCCGCCCAGGAGGGTGAGGTCGACTTCACCCTGGCGGACATCGAGGAGATCTCCCACCAGGTGCCGTGCATCTCCAAGGTCGCCCCGAACGGCATCTACCACATCGAGGACGTCCACCGCGCCGGCGGCATCCCGGCCATCCTCGGCGAGCTGCGTCGCGCGAACCTGCTCAACGAGGACGTCCACTCCATCACCTACGACTCCCTCGACGAGTGGCTGGGTGACTGGGACATCCGTGGCGGCCGGGCCATCGACGCCGCGACCGAGCTCTTCCACGCCGCCCCGGGTGGCGTGCGCACCACGGAGCCCTTCTCCACCGACAACCGCTGGGACAGCCTGGACACCGACCCGGTCAACGGCTGCATCCACGACGTCGAGCACGCCCACTCCGCGGACGGCGGCCTGGTGGTCCTGCGCGGCAACCTGGCGCCGGACGGCTCCGTCCTCAAGACCGCCGGCGTCGAGGAGGAGCTGTGGACCTTCACCGGCCCGGCCCGCGTCGTCGACAGCCAGGAGGAGGCCGTCTCCATCATCCTCAAGCGCGAGGTCCAGCCGGGTGAGGTCGTCGTCATCCGTTACGAGGGTCCTTCCGGTGGCCCGGGCATGCAGGAGATGCTGCACCCGACGTCCTTCCTCAAGGGTGCCGGCCTGGGCAAGAAGTGCGCCCTCATCACCGACGGCCGTTTCTCCGGCGGCACCTCCGGCTTGTCGATCGGCCACATCTCCCCGGAGGCCGCCCACGGTGGTCTCATCGGCCTGATCCGCAACGGTGACCCGATCACCATCGACGTCCACACCCGTCGTCTCTCCCTCGACCTGCCGGACGAGGAGATCGAGGCCCGCCGCGCCGAGATGGAGGCCTCCGAGAAGCCGTGGACCGCGAACCGCGAGCGCAAGGTCTCCAAGGCACTGCGTGCGTACGCCGCCATGGCCACCTCCGCCGATAAGGGCGCCGTCCGCCAGGTGGACTAACATTGTCCGCGTGACCACGACAAACAAGCCCGCGATCCTGCCCCACACCGCCATCCTGAGGATGGTGGTGGCCCTGGGGCTGATCGCGGGCTTCGGCGTCACCGGACGCCAGATGATGATCACCGACTTCCCCATCGACATGATCATCTACATGGAGGGCGTGCGGGCCTTCCTCGACGGCGCCGAGATGTACGCCGTGCCGATGTACGCCGGCTCCCTGGCCCTGCCGTTCATCTATCCCCCGTTCGGCGCCCTCGTCATGGTGCCGCTCACCCGTTACGAGCATGACCTGGCCGGCGACATCATGATCATGCTCTCCTCCGCCCTCATCCTGCTCTGCCTGTGGTTCGTGCTGCGGGCGGTGACGGGGAGGGACGTCGACAAGCTCTCCCTGGCGGCGCTGACGGCGGTGACCTGGCCCGCGGTGCTGCTCATTGAGCCGGTGTGGCTGAACTCGTGGTTCGCGCAGCTCAACGTCGTCATCATGGCGCTGGTCATCCTCGATCTCGTGCCGCGGAGGCGGTGGCTGCCGCAGGGTTCACTCATCGGTGTCGCGGCGGCGATCAAGGTGACGCCGTTGGCGATGCTGCTCTTCTTCCTCCTGCGGCGCGATATCCGCGCGATCCTCGTCGCCGGCACCTCCGCGCTGCTGGTCACCGGCCTGGGGGCCCTGGTGCGCTGGGACGCGACGAAGCAGTACTTCACCGACGTCCTGCTCGGCATGGGCACCGAGTCGGAGTTCGGCGTCAGCACCGTCTACCAGTCGAACAGCTCGCTCAAGGGCATGCTCATGCGCTGGTGGACCTCCCCCGGGGCCCTCGACGCGAACTCCACGCTGACGAACGTGCTGTGGCTGGTGCTCGCCCTGCTCACCATCGGGCTGGGCGCGTGGCTCATGGTGGCGCTCCTGCGCCGCGACATGCTTGTCGACGCCGCCCTCGTCAACGCCGTCATCATGCTGCTGGTCTCCCCCGTCTCCTGGTCCCACCACTGGATCTGGCTCACCCTGCTGCTGCCGGTGCTGGCGTGGCGCTGCCTCACCGTCCTCGGTGGTCCGGTGGTGCTCGGTTCGCTGGTGTTCACGTGGGCGGCGCTCGTGCTCACCCAGCCCCCGAAGTGGTGGTACGGCGACTCGATCGACGAGCACGCGCTGAACTTCGTCGAGAAGCTGCTCGTCTCCGACTTCGTGTGGCTGGGCATCGCCGTGCTCGTCGCGTGGGCGGTGGCGCTGCGGCGGGTGCCCGTCACCACCCCCTGAATCGCGGGAACCCCGGACCTGGTGGTCCGGGGTTCCGTTGATTCGGAGGGTCAGGCAAAGGGGTTGAGGCCGGCCCCGAACCACCACAGTGCGACGCCGCCGGCGACGGCCAGCAGCACGAAGATCCAGGAGCTCACGAGCGGGCGGCGGGCCCAGCTGCGGCCGTAGTCCAGGGAGATGAATCCCGGGCCGGTGAACTGCAGCGCCAGGGAGATGCCCAGCAGCACGATCGACAGCCACACCGCCTCCGGCCAGGCGAAGATGTTGGGACCGGCGCCGGACGTGGTCAGCGCGTGCAGTGCGGTGAAGGAGGTGGCGATGGTCGCCACCATCGCGAACAGCGGCGTGATGAGGCCGAGCAGCAGGAACACGCCGGCCGCCAGCTGCATCGACGGGACGATGACGGACAGCCCCGTCGGGGCCAGGTAGTTGGCGTAGTCGAGCTCCAGACCGGACAGGCCCGGGTTGCCGCCGAGCCGGAAGAAGGTGCCCACGGCCTCCAGGATGAGCCATCCGCTCAGCAGGAGGCGGATGATGAGGAGTCCGAAGTCGATGGTGCCGCGCCGGTGGTCCGGGTGGGCGGCGTCCTCCACGTCGACCGGCGCCGCGTAGTCGGCGGGCACGGCCACGGGTTCGGCGACGACCGGGGCTGCGGCCGCCACCGGCTGGGCGGGCGGGTTGCCGTAGGCGACGGTCTCGTGGGTGCCGGTGGCGGGGGCGGCCTGGTAGTCCTGCTCGGTGTAGGTCGGCTGCACCGGCGGGGTGGCCTGGCTCGGCTTGATCTCCTGCGGGGCCGCCCGGCCCGGGCGGCTGAAGAGCCCGCCGGAGGGACGCTCGAACTGCGTCGTCTCCTGGGCGCCCGTGTCCTGCGCGCCCAGAGGCGTGGAACCGGCCCCCGGGGCGCGGGGAGCCGGCCCCGCGGCATGAGTGTCCTTGTGGTAGGTGGGCACGTCGAGGCCGTCGGCGTCGTACGAGCCAGCTCGGTCGGGGGTCTGATTCTTGTCGGTCATGAAGCCAGCGTAAGTCAGATCAGTGGTCCGGGGTGGACATGAACACGCGAGCCGTGTTGCAAAAGACCAACAATCCGATTACGGGCACTGCATGAGTTCGCGGTGCAGGGCGTCCTTCTCGGCGGCGGTCACCCAGAGCCCGTAGGTGGCCTTCACGTCGACGATGCTGGTGGCGTAGGCGCAGCGGTGGGCCTTGTTCGGCGGCAGCCACGTCGCGGCGTCGCTCGCGCCCTTCTGCTGGTTGGGGGCGGCGCCGACGGCGATGAGGTTGCGCGGGTCGTTGGCGAAGTCGCGGCGGGTGTCCGCGTCCCAGGACTGGGCACCCTTCTGCCAGGAGTCGGCCAGGGCGACGATGTGGTCGATGTGGACCTCACCGCTGCGCGGGCCACGCACGAAGTTGATGGTGGTGCCGGTGTAGGGGTCGAGCAGCGTGCCGGACTCCACGACGCAGCCGTGGGTGCCGGGGCGGATCGTGATGTCCGTGAGGTCCCGGCGGAGGATGTCGTTGCGGGTGTCGCAGCCGTTGCGGCCGCCCTCGACGCGCACGTTGTCGCTCCAGGCGGGGCCGTAGTTCGCCCGGTCGTAGCCGGTCATGGGGGCGCGTCCCTTGACCTCGAGGGTCTCCAGCTGCGCCAGAGCGTGGGCGTTGGCCGGCTGCGAGGACGAGGATCCCGGGAGCGAGGAGGGCGCCGACGGGCTGGTGGGCGGGTCGACGACCACCGCCGTGCCGATGACGGCGACGACGAGCAGGCTGAGGAGTGCGGAAATGCGTTTCATTACCGGATCAATCTAGCAGCAGGTCCGGACATTGACGGAAAGAGGTTCGAACGCTAGAGTTGTTGATATGACAGCAAACAAGGACTGGGCAGGCGACCCGCAGAACGCATCCACCGACGGCGAGTTCATCCGCGATGCCACGTACATCGAGGACCGGATCACCGCCGACGTACCTTCCGGCACCACCGTCGACCAGGACGACGGCACCGTCCACTGGCCCGTCGAGGCGGGCCGTTACCGGCTCATGGCCGCCCGCGCGTGCCCCTGGGCCCACCGCGCCGTGATCACCCGCCGGCTGCTCGGCCTCGAGGACGTCATCTCCCTCGGCCTGGCCGGCCCGACCCACGACGTCCGCTCCTGGGTCTTCGACCTCGACCCCGACCAGAAGGACCCGGCCACCGGCCTGCACAGGCTCCAGGAGGCCTACCTCAACCGCTTCCCCGACTACCCCCGCGGCATCACCGTCCCGGCGGTCGTCGAGACGGAGTCTCGGAAGGTGGTGTCCAACGACTACCCCTCGATCGTCCGTGACTTCCAGACCGAGTGGACGCAGTTCCACCGCGAGGGCGCCCCGGACCTCTACCCGCTCGCGCACCGCGAGGAGATCGACACCATCACCCGGCGCATCTACACCGAGGTGAACAACGGCGTCTACCGCTGCGGCTTCGCCGGTTCCCAGCAGGCGTACAACGAGGCCTATGAGCGCTTCTGGGCCACCATGGACTGGCTCGAGGAGCGCCTGACCACCCGCCGCTACCTCGTCGGCGAGCACGTCACCTTCGCGGACATCTTCCTGTTCGTCACCCTCGTGCGTCACGACGCCGTCTACTACTCCCACTTCAAGACCTCCCGCAACAAGATCTCCGAGATGCCCGCCCTGTGGGGCTACCTCCGCGAGCTCTTCCAGCTCCCCGGCTTCGGCGACACCACCGACTTCCGCGAGATCAAGGAGCACTACTTCATCGTGCACAAGGAGGTCAACCCCACCCAGATCGTGCCGCAGGGCCCCGACCTGGCCGGACTGGCCACCCCGCACGGCCGGGAGGCACTCGGCGGGCAGCCCTTCGCCGAGGGCGTGACCCCGCCCGGGCCGGTGCCGGCCGGCGAAGAGGTGAAGAACCCCGAGAACTTCCAGGTCGAGCTGTTCGGCTAGACCGCCGGGAGCACCCGGGCGGCGGCGAGGACGGAGTCGGTGAGCCTCTCAAGCAGCTCCGACTCCAGGCGCCAGCGCTGCCAGTAGAGGGCGACGGAGACCACGCGGTCGTCGAGAAGCACGAGATCACCACGGCGCAGGAACGGGTCCGCCTGCAGCTCCGACATCAGCCCCCAGCCCATGCCCACCAGCGTGGCCGACACCAGCGCCTCCGTGGACGGAATATCCGACATGCGGGGCCGCTGCTGATTCCCCGCGAGCCGTTCCTCGAGGTCGCGGGCCTGCAGTTCATCGGAGGGACCCCAGCGCAGCGTCGGCATGCGGGACCAGTCGGGCCCCGGGTAGCGTTCCGCCAGCTCCGGGGTGGCGACCGCCCGGTAGCGCACCCGGCCGAGCCCGACCGTCTCGCAGCCGGAGACGGGACGGGACTCGCGGGTGACCGCACCGAGGACATCCCCGCGGCGCAGGAGGGACAGCGTGCGGGTCTCGTCCTCGATGCGCAGGCGAAGGGTCGCCTCCCCGAACGTGGCGACGTCGGCGAACACCGGGGTGAACCACGTCGCCAGGGAGTCCGCGTTGACGGCCACCGAGAGCGGCACGCGCCCGAGGCGGCCCTGCAGGCGGGCGTCAGTCTCCGCCTGGAGCAGGCGCATGCGACGGGCGGCCTGGACGAGGATCTCGCCGGCGTCGGTGGCGGTGGCGGGGCTGGTACGCCGGACGAGCACGCGGCCGGTGTCCTTCTCCAACGCCTTGATGCGCTGGCTGACGGCGGAGGGGGTCACACCGAGGCTGTGGGCAGCGGCCTCGAAACTGCCCTCGTCCACGATGGCGAGGAGGGATTCCAGATGCAGCGGGTTCATGTAGACAATCTTAACCAACTGCAGTTTCTTTAACTGGACTTCATTCCAGCGGGGACCGACAATGAACCCATGTCCATCATTCTGGCGGGCCTCGTCCTGGGGCTGTCCCTCATCATCGCGGTCGGACCGCAGAACATCTTCCTGCTCAAGTCGGGGATCAGACGCGAGCACATCACCGCGGTCATCCTCACGTGCGTCGCCTCGGACATCCTCCTCATCGGGGCGGGCACGGCCGGGGTCGGTGTCCTCGTCGACTCCGCTCCCCTGCTACTCGAGATCCTGCGCTGGGGCGGCGTGGCCTACCTACTGTGGTTCGCCTGGCAGAACTTCCGCGACGCCGCCCACCCGGGCGCGATCACCGTCGCGGAGACCCGCCCGGAGACGCCGGTGGCGGAGCCGGAACCGCTGGCACCGGAGAGCACCGGCGGCAGCGCTGTGCTCACGCGCCCCCGCCCGGTTGTCTCCGCGGTCCGCCGCCCGGCATGGCTCGGGGCCGTCGGCACGACGCTGGCGCTGACCTGGCTCAACCCGCTGGCCTACGTCGACGTCGTGGTGATGGTCGGCGGCATCGCCAACCAGTACGGCGAGGACGGTCGCTGGCTCTTCGCCCTCGGGGCCTTCCTCGCCGCGGTCATCTGGTTCCCCACCATCGGTTACGGCGCCGTACTCCTGCGCCGCCCACTGTCGCGCCCGACCGTGTGGCGCTGGCTCAACACGGGCATCGGCGTCATCATGGTCGGTCTCGCGCTCAAGCTCGTCCTCATGTGATGCCCTGCCCGGCGCCTCAGTCCGCGTGACGACGCGACGCGGTGGCATTCGCCCAGATGTTGATTCCGGCGTCCCGGGCGACATCGTCGATGGCCTTGAGCTCGGCGTCGCTGAACTCGAGGTTGGCGAGGGTGTCGAGGTTCTCATCGAGCTGCGCCACCGAGGAAGCACCGATGAGGGCGGAGGTGACCGTCTCCACGCCGTAGCGGCCCTGCTCACGCAGCACCCAGGCGATGGCCATCTGCGCCAGCGACTGCCCGCGTTCCTGGGCGATGTCGTTGAGACGGGAGACCATCTCGAGGTTCTCGGCGCTGAGCATGTCGTCGGACAGCGACTTCGCGGCCGCCGCACGGGAGTCCCCCGGGACACCGTCGAGGTAGCGGTTGGTCAGCAGGCCCTGCGCCAGCGGGGAGAAGGCGATGACGCCGAGCCCGGAGTCGGCGGCGGCGGCCAGCAGCGAGTCCCCGTCCTCGCCCGGCTCCTCCACCCAGCGGTTGACGATCGAGTAGCTGGGCTGGTTGATGATGAGCGGGCAGCCCTCCTCCGCCATGAACTCCGCCGCCTCGGCCGTCAGTTCCGGGCCGTACGAGGAGATGCCGACGTAGAGCGCCTTGCCGGAGGCGACGATGTCACGCAGCGCGTACATGGTCTCCTCGAGCGGGGTGTCCGGGTCCGGGCGGTGGTGGTAGAAGATGTCCACGTAGTCCAGGCCCATCCGCTGCAGCGACTGGTCGAGGGACGCCATGAGGTACTTTCGGGAACCGCCGAAACCGTAGGGACCGGGCCACATGTCCCAGCCGGCCTTCGAGGAGATGATGAGCTCGTCGCGGTAGGGCCGGAAATCCTCGGCCAGGAGACGGCCGAAGTTGGACTCCGCGGAGCCGAACGGCGGGCCGTAGTTGTTGGCCAGGTCGAAGTGGGTGACACCCCGGTCGAAGGCGCGCCGCAGGATCGCCCGCTGGGTCTCCAGGGGCTTGTCGTCGCCGAAGTTGTGCCACAGGCCCAGCGAGATGGCGGGCAGCTTGAGGCCGGAACGACCGACCCGACGGTAGGGCATGGAGGCGTAGCGGTCAGGGGCGGGGAGGTAGGTGCTCATGGATCCATTGTGCCCCCGATCAGTCTCATCCGGGCCAGTCTTCCCGCTGCACATGGTCCATCCCCTGTGTCTTCGATGCCAGCAGTGCGAGAAAATCCTCGAGAGAGTCCCGAAACAGGTACAGGTTCCGCCCCTCGCTGTCCTCCACCACGGCTGCCCCGGACTCGGCAGGTCCGTGGAGCAAGGTCCGGTCCCAGTAGAACACCGCACCTGAATCGCGGTCCAGCACAAAGAAGTTCCCGCCGCCATCGGCCCCGATGACCCATGCCCTGAGCTGGTCGATCTCCGCCGCGAGCCAGGCATTCTGGGTGACGGCGTGGAAGGAGGGATTGTCGGTGCTGACGCCGAAGAGGCTCTCGAAGGCGATGAGGCCGTCATCCACGGGCGGGAACTCCAGGTCGAAGTAGTTGTCCACCAGGAAGATTCCGTTCCACTGCTGAATGAAGTCACGGTAGGCCACCGGCAGGAGGTCACCGAACGCCGAGGTCAGTTGCTCAATGTCAGCATCCGTCGGTGCCCCGGCGTAGTGGATGGTCATCGTCGTCTCCCGGAGGTGAAGTGGGTCGGCGCAGGCTGCTGGGTACTCACGGTAGAGCACTGTCCGGCTCCTGGCAGCGCAGGCGCTGAACCCCCGGCGCCACCTGGTTGCCGGGACTGACGAGCGTCGTCAATACGACGAGGGGCGCGCAGGCCGACACGGCCCACGCACCCCTGACGCAGCGTCGATAAGCTACTTCAGCTTCTCCGCGATGAGCTTGTTCACCAGCGCCGGATCCGCCTTGCCGCGGGTGGCCTTCATGACGGCACCGACGATGGCGCCGGTGACCTTGGTGTTGCCGGCCCGGTACTTCTCGACGATGTCCGGGTTGGCCGCCAGGGCCTCGTCGACGGCGGCCTCGATGGCGCCGTCGTCACGCACGACCTCCAGGCCGCGGGCGGCGATGACCTCGGAGACGGTGCCCTCACCGGCGAGCACGCCGTCGACGGCCTGACGGGCCAGCTTGGTGGTGAGCTTGCCCTCCTTGACCAGGCCGACGACCTCGGCGACCTGCTCCGGGGTGATGGCCAGGGCCTCGAGCTCGATGTCCTGCTCGCGGGCGGCGGCGGAGAGGTAGTTGACCCACCAGGCGCGGGCCTCGTCGGCGGTGGTGCCGGCGTCGACGGTCGCGAGGATCAGCTCGAGTGCACCGGCGTTGACCAGGTCCCGCATCTCGGCCTCGGAGATGCCCCACTCCTCCTGGAGGCGGGCGCGGCGGACCCACGGCAGCTCCGGCAGGGTGGCGCGGATCTCCTCGACCCACTCCCGCGGGGCCAGCACGGGCGGCAGGTCCGGATCGTTGAAGTAGCGGTAGTCCTCGGCGGACTCCTTCGGACGGCCCTTGCGGGTGGAGCCGTCGAGCTCCTGGTAGTGACGGGTCTCCTGGACGATCTCCTCGCCGTTCTCGATGGCGGCGGCCTGGCGCATCATCTCGTAACGGACGGCCTGCTCGACGGACTTGAGGGAGTTGATGTTCTTGGTCTCGGTGCGCACGCCGAACTCCTCCTGGCCGATCGGGCGGAGGGAGACGTTGGAGTCCACGCGCATGGAACCCTGGTCCATGCGGGCGTCGGAGACGCCGATGGCCTTGACCAGCTCACGCAGGGCGGTGACGTAGGCGCGGGCGATCTCCGGGGCGCGGGCGCCGGCGCCGAGGATCGGCTTGGTGACGATCTCGATGAGCGGCACCCCGGCGCGGTTGCAGTCGACGAGGGAGGCGGTCGCGCCGTGGATGCGGCCGGCGACGCCACCGAGGTGGGTCAGCTTGCCGGTGTCCTCCTCCATGTGGGCGCGCTCGATCTCGACGCGCCACTCGGTGCCGTCGTCGAGGACGACGTCGAGCCAGCCGTCGTAGGCGATCGGCTCGTCGTACTGGGAGATCTGGTAGCCCTTCGGCTGGTCCGGGTAGAAGTAGTTCTTGCGCGCGAAGCGGGAGGACTCGGCGATCTGGCAGTTGAGGGCCAGGCCGATCTTGATGGCCCACTCGACGCCCTTGGCGTTGACGACCGGCAGGGCGCCGGGCAGCCCGAGGGAGACGGGGTCGACGTTGGAGTTCGGCTCGGCGCCGAAGTGGGCGGAGCTGGTGGAGAACATCTTGGTCTCCGTGGCCAGCTCGACGTGGACCTCAAGGCCCATGACGGGGTCGAACTTCTCCAGTACCTCGTCGAAGTCCATCAGATCATGAATCGCGGCAGTCATGGGGGACAGTGTAGTTGCTCCGTTTTCGGCACGCGTCAGGGACCTACGCCAAACCGGTGAACGGGGTCCAGGGGTTCCGCCGGTGTCTCGCCCGCGGTGCAGCGCCTACGCTGACCTCCATGAGCACACGCACCCTCCCCGTCAGCATTGTCCGTGGCGGCACGAGCCGCGCCGTCTTCCTGCCGATGTCCGCGCTGCCGGAGTCGCAGGCCGCACGCGATGAACTCTGCCTGCGTCTCATCGGCTCCCCCGATCCGCAGGCGGTCGACGGCCTCGGCGGCGGCGTGAGCTCCAACTCCAAGGTGATGTTCGTCGGCCCTTCTGACCGCGCGGACCTGGAGACCCTCTTCGCGCAGGTCTCCCCCACCGAGGCCAGCGTCGACTGGACCGGCAACTGCGGCAACATCTCCTCCGCCGTCCTCCACTACGCCCGCCATACCGGACTGTTCCCCGGTGACCGGGCGCGCGTGTGGAACCGCAACTCGGAGGCGCTCTTCGAGCTCGTGCTTCTCGACGACCACGTGGACATGCGCTTCCTCTCCCCCGGCGGGGAGAAGTGCGGGGAGATCTTCCCCGTCGGCCGTCGCTGCGAGGTGGACGGACTCGAGGTCTCGCTCATCGACGTCGCCAATCCGATCGTCATCGTCCGCGCCGCCGACGTCGGCGTCGACCCTGCGCTCGGCATGGCCGGGCTCAACTCCGACGCCACCCTGCTCGAGAGACTGGAGCGTCTCCGCGTCGCCGCCGGTCGTGCCATGGGTCTGCAGCCCTCGAAGGTCATCCCCCGGGTCGCCATGGTCGCGCCGGGAGCGGATCTCCGCGTGGTGATGACCAGCGTCGGCCGCGTCCACCACGCACTGCCGGGCACGGGCATCCTCGCCCTGGCCGGGGCTGTGGCACTCGGCGGAACGGTCATCGACGACGTCCTCGACGGGCGACCCGACACGCTCACCCTGCAGCACTTCAAGGGCGACGTCGAGGTCTCCGCCTCCGCGGACGGGGACACGCTGGACTGGGTGGCCCTCCCCCGCACCGCCCGCATCCTGCTCAGCGGGGAAGCCTACGTCTGAGGTCCGCGAAACATGCCGCGAGGCCCCGTTCCCGCACCGGCGGAGCTACCTTCGCGGTACGTTTCACGGGGTCTGCAGCCGGTCCCACACCTCGCGGTAGGCCCGCGCCAGGGAATCGACCGTCTCATGGGCGTTGAGACCGGAGGGGTTCGGCACCACCCAGGTCTCGGCGCCACCGATCGTCTCCTCCTGGCGGCCGACGCGGGCACGGGGGCGTCGGAAAGCGAGGCGGTAGGCGCCGATCCCCGCGACCATGACGATCCGCGGCCCGCCCCGTGCCGCGCGTTGGGCGGCGACCTTCTCCGCCAGCACCGCCCCACCCGCCAGGTACTCCTCGCGGGTCAGCTCGGAGGCCACCGCCGTGGCCCGCGGCACGACGTTCGTGAAGCCGAGGCCCCGCCGCAGCAGCTCCGCGTGGTGGGCGGCGGTGAGGCCGTCGCGGGCGTCGACAAGCGTCTCCGTGATGCCGGCGGCGTGGAGCGCCGGCCAGAAACGGTTGCCCGGGCGGGCGAAGGGCGCGTCGACGCGCTCCGACACCAGACCCGGGTTGATGCCGACGACGAGCAGCCGGCAGGTGTCCAGATGGAGGTCGCGCACCTAGCCGAACATGGCCTGGGCGGTGAGCCAGCGGTCCATCGGCACGGTCTTGAGGGTGCCCACGGCCTTCTCCAGCGTGATGTTCTCGATCCGCTCACCCTTGAGCGCCACGCAGGTGCCGAACTCGCCGCGGTGGGCGGAGCGGGTCGCGCGGACGCCGTAACGGGTGGCCAGGACGCGGTCGAAGGCGGTCGGGGTGCCACCGCGCTGGATGTGGCCCAGGACGGAGGTGCGGACGTCATGGCCGAGGCGGGCGTGGATCTCGTCGGCGATCTGCTGGCCGATGCCGGTGAAGATCTCGTGGCCGAACTGGTCGACGCCACCGGACTTGAGCTCCATCGTGCCCTCCTTGGGCGCGGCGCCCTCGGCGACGACGATGATGCCGTACTTCTCGCCCATCTGGAAGCGGCGCTCCATCTTCTTGCAGATCTCGGAGATGTCGAAGGGCACCTCCGGGATCACGGTGTAGTGCGCGCCGCCGGCCATGCCCGCGTGCAGCGCGATCCAGCCGACGTGACGGCCCATGACCTCGACGATGAGGATGCGGTTGTGGGACTCGGCGGTGGTGTGCAGACGGTCGACGGCGTCGGTGGCCACGGCGACGGCGGTGTCGAAGCCGAAGGTGTAGTCGGTGCCGTAGACGTCGTTGTCGATGGTCTTCGGCACGCCGACGACCGGGATGCCGTTGTCGGACAGCCACTTCGCGCCCTTGAGGGTGCCCTCGCCGCCGATCGGGATGAGGGCGTCGATGCCCGCGTCATCCAGGTTCTGCTTGATCTGGTCGAGCCCCGCCTTGAACTTGTCCGGGTGCAGACGACCGGTGCCCAGGATCGTGCCACCGCGCAGGAGGATGCGGTCGATGTGCTCGTCGTCGTAGAGGTCGACGCGGCGGTCCTCCAGCAGGCCCTGCCAGCCGTCCTGGTATCCCACGACGGTGGAACCGAACTCGGAGCTGGCGGTACGGACGATGCCGCGGATGACGGCGTTGAGGCCGGGGCAGTCGCCGCCGGAGGTGAGGGTGGCAAGTCGCATGGAGACCACTTTAGTCCCCGGCCCGCTGTTCGGCACCCTGTGGTTCGGCGTGTGGCGGGGTCTCGAAGAAGGCGACCGCCACCAGCCCCAGACCGAGGACGGCCACGGGGAGCAGCAGCGACAGAGCGAGACCCGGCACGAACCCGGCCGTGGCCGCACCGACCTGCATCGCCGCCCCCACCCCGGCCGCGCCGAGGACCGCACCGGTCTGGCGCCCCGTGTTGTACACGCCGGCCGCCGCACCCATGTAGGCGATGTCGACGGTCCGCATCGCCGTCGCCGAGTTGGGCGCCCACACCAGCGCATTGCCGACGCCCAGCAGCCCCGCCGCCACCAGGAACACCCACACCGGTCCCCCGCTGTACATCAGCCAGGCGGTGAGCAGCAGCGTGACGATCATCGTGCCGAAACCACCCACCGACAGCAGCCGCGGGTCGAGGCGGTCGGCGGCCGGGCCGACCAGCGGGGAGCCGATGGCGGCCACCACGGCCATGGGGATGAGCATGAGCCCGGCGTCCCGCGAGCTCAGGCCCTGCCCGTCCTGCAGCCACAGCATGACGGGGAGCATTATCGACGACACCGTGAACCCCATCGTCGCGATCGAGAACACGCCGAGGGAGTAGTTGCGGTTGCGGAACATCTCCAGCGGCACAAGCGGCTCGGTGCCCCGCCCGGCGGCGGTGGCCTGCAGCCGCACGAACAGGGCGATGAGCAGCACCCCGAGCACCCCCAGCGCGACGGCCCACACGGGCCAGCCCCGGCCGGGCCCCTGCTGGACGGCGACGACCACGGCGGTGGTGCCGAGGAAGGAGACGAGGACGGAGGGGGCGTCGATACGCCGGGCGAAGGTGGGCAGGGTCGGCACCCAGAGGGTGGCCAGGACCACCGCCAGGATGCCCACCGGCAGGTGCACGAGGAACACGCCCCGCCAGCCGACGGCCGTGACGATGAACCCGCCGAGCACCGGGCCGACGAGCGTGGCCACCGACCCGACCGCGCCCCACACGCCGAGGGCGGCGCCGCGCCGCTCGCGGGGGAAGACACGGTTGATCACGCTCATGGTCTGCGGCGTGAGGATCGCCGCGCCGACGCCCTGCACCGCCCGCGCCGCGATGAGCAGACCGAGGGTCGGGGCCAGCGCCGCCGCCAGGGCCGCCAGGGTGAACACCGTGATGCCGAGGCGGAAGAGGGTGCGCTGCCCGAAGCGGTCGCCCAGGCGGCCCGTGAACAGCAGCGGCACCACCAGGCAGAGCAGGTAGATGGAGGTGACCCACACGACCTGGTCGAGGCGGGCGTCGAAATCCGCCATGATCCCCGGGGTGGCGACCGCGACGATGGTCTGGTCGAGCAGGATCATGAAGAAACCCAGGCACAGCGCGGCGAGCGCGCGCCAGGCCTGGGCCGGGGGAAGCACGGTGGAGCTCATTGTGCCGACTCTAGCCCCGCCGCGCCGGAACGAGGGGGTGACGCTGCGGCCGCCGGCGGCCGCAGGACCTGCACGCCCCGCCAGATCGCCCACACGGAGATGAACGCCCACGTCACGGCCAGCACCACCGCCGTGGTGTAGATGGACACCTGGGTGAGCAGGCCCGTCGCCGCGATGAGGCCGATCGGCGCCGAGAACTGGCCGATGGCCATGAACACCGAGAACGCCCGGCCCCGCAGCTGCTCCGGGGTCTCCTCGGTGACCAGCACCATCTGCAGGGGACCCATGAGCCCGCCGCCCACCCCGGCGACCGCCATGCCGACGATCACCAGCGCGGTGTGGGCCAGCGCCCCCATGAGGGAGAAGCCGACGAGGTAGAAGAGCATCGCGGCCACCCACATCGTGCGGCGGCGCTGCGTGCCCAGGGCGGCCACCACTCCCCCGGCGACCATCATGCCGACGGCGTAGGCGGACATCGCGATCCCCAGCTGCACGGGCTGGTCCTGGGACTGGAAGTGCGCGGGCATGAGGATCGCCAGGTACGGGCTCACCAGCGCCGCCGAGGTGAGGGTGATGGCGGCCAGCAGCCGGACGGGGGCGGGCCGGACCACCTCCGTCCAGGAGCGCAGGGCCCCCAGGTCCGGCACCTCGAGGGAGACCTCCTCCGCGGGGACGGGGATGAGGCGCAGCAGGGCGGTGAGGGCGGCGGCCGTCAGGGAGCAGCCGGCGGTGATCCACAGGACGTGCTCGACGGGCAGCGCGGCCATGAGGAATCCCGTGATGGCGGGGCCGATGAGCCAGGCCATGCCGGCGATGGACTGGTTGAGTCCGGCGATGAAGTCCACCGTCCTCCCCGTGGTCCGCGCCACGTCCCCCACGAGGGCGGAGCGGGCGGCCATGCCGGGGATGTCACCGACGGCGCCGATGATGCCGAGGATGATGAACAGCGCCATGGTGAGGCCGAGCGTCTGGTCGACGATGATGACGCCGATCACGGACAGCCCCGAGATGATGTCGGAGATGATCGACATGGGTTTGCGGCCCACGGTGTCGATGAGGTGGCCGCCGAGGAAGGCCACGAGGAGTGAGGGCACGGCGATGGCCGCCGCCACGACCCCGGCCGCCGCCGGGTTGCCGGTGCGTGCGAGCACCAGCCAGGGCCAGACGATGGTGGCCACCGCGTTGCCCAGCATCGACATGGCGGCGGAGGCGAGGTAGATCCACACCATCACCGGCTGGCCCGGGGTCTGTTGGTTCACAGGCTCATCCTACGGACGTGCAGGGGGCGCTGATGTGCTGACGTAGTGTGGACGCATGGCAATGATCGACATCAAGTCCCCTGACAACGTCTCCACCGCGGCCGTCGTGTCGCTCGGTCTCCTCGGCGGCTGGCTGACCGCCCGCGAGACCGGCATCCGCCCCCTGGGTGGCGTGATCCTGGCCGCCGCCGGTGGCTGGGCCATCCGTTCCTGGCTGGCCAAGACCGACCCGGTGACCACCGCCGGTCTCACCGCGCTCTACGTGGGCGGTTTCGGCGCCTCCCACCCGCTGGCGAAGAAGATCGGCGCCTGGCCGGCGGTCGCGGCGGTCACCGCGGTGGCCGGTGGCGCGGCGTGCGTGCTCTCGGACCTGAAGTAACCGGCAGGTAACTAGCTGCCGACGCCCGCCCGCTCCAGGTCGGCCTCCAGGGCGGCGTTGAAGTCCCGCTTGGAGGCCTGCCACTGGTCCTCGGTCATGCCGAGGCGCCAGTAGCCGGAGATGGACACGTCCCCGCGGTCGACCTGCCGGTCGACGAGGAGCCAGCGGCGCAGTTCCCTGATCATCTCGGCGACGCCGTGGATGAACCAGCCGGTGCGCGCCTCCGGGACGCCGGCCGCGCGGACGGCCCCCGACAGGGCGGTGCCGTGGGTGGCGCCGTCGCGGGTCACCCAGTGCAGGGTGACACCCTCCGGCTGCGGCATGTCGAAGGTGGCTCCGGCGTCGGCGATCTCGAGGTACACGTCGGCGGTGGCCCCCGCAGGGAGCTTCTCGACGCCCGCCGCGATCGCCGGGGCCGCCGACTCGTCGCCCGCGAACACGAAGTGCCCGTAGCCCTCCTCCGGGTGCCAGGCACCGCCGGGGCCACGGAACGTGATGGTGTCCCCCACCCGGGCGCGCTGCGCCCAGGGGCCGGCGAGCCCCCGGTCACCGTGGGTGACGAAGTCGACGTCGAAACACCCGGTCGCGGGGTCGATGCGGCGGAACGTGTAGGTGCGGGTGACCATCTCCCCGAACACGATCTTGATGTAGTGGTCGGTGTGCTCCACCTCCACGCCGACGAGGTCGGGGCTGTGGAAGCTCAGGCGGATGAGTTCCGGGGTCAGCCGCTCCACACCGGTGACAGTGGCGGAGCGGAGCGGACGGCGGGCGGGGGCAGGTCGGTTCACAGGACACTCCTCAGTAGGTTAGGAAAGCCTAACCTACTGTAGTTCAGGAGGCGGTGTCCGGCTTCGCCACCGTCATCGCCCGCTCCGGGTCGGTGAGGTCGTAGGACGCGACCACCGGGACGCCGTACTGGGCGAGCACCTCGCGGGCCTCCACCGTGGCCAGCGGGGAGCGCGTCATGATGCCGGAAGCGGCGAGGACGGGCAGGCCGGCGTCGACAAGCTCGGCGACACCCGCGCGGGCGCCGAGGGCGTCCGAGGACGCGAAGACGACGGCGTCGACGGTCCCGTGGAAGACCGGGTCACGCAGCAGCATGGCGGTCTCCCGCTGGTAGATGCCGTCGGCGATCTCCACGATGACGGTGTCCGCGCCCGTGTCCGCCAGGGCGTTGACCATGTTGACGGTGAGGGCCCGGATGTCGTCGAAACGCGTGCGGAAGGTCGTCGCGTAGCCGAAGTCGGTGAAGTCGAGGACGGCGTGCGCCCCGGCGTCCTGGTAGTGCATGCGGTCGTTGCCCGCACCCGTGCCGGTGATCTTGCCCGCGCCGACGCGGCGACCCGCGCGGCTCAGGCCGTTGACCAGGCAGGCCACGACCGTGGACTTGCCGGCGTTCATCGAGGTGCCCAGCACCGCGATGACGCGCGGACGGCCCTCCCGCGGACGGGCGTCCAGCGGGTTGGCGTAGGCGCCGAAATCGGCGACGTTGACCACGCCGTCGGCGGTGGCGAGCAGACCCAGCGGCTCGATCTCCGTCGGCGAGTCGACCGCGCCGTGCACCTCCGTGACCACCCCGGCCACGCCGCCGGCCGCCACCAGGTGGCAGTGGTCCAGCGTCGACGGCACATGAGCCAGGAAGAAGTCCGCGGCGTAGCGGTGACCGTAGGCGAGCAGCACCAGGGCGTCCTCGAAGAGAGTCGCCTTCCGGGAGACCGGGGTCTCGATCTGCCTGTGGCTGCGGATCCGGGCGACCCTCGCAACGACCACGTCCCCCGTCTGCGGGAGAACCTCCTCTCCGGCCACCAGGTGGAAGGCGGCACGGTCCGCGTCCAGCGCAGCCCCGACGAAACGGGTGCTGTAGCAGGCGTGGATCCGCTCCGGGACCGGCAGCTGACGCAGGGGGCCGCGGGCGGCCTCCGCGCTCACGGGAGTGACAGTGGCAACCTCCGCGGTGGCGGGCATCCCGATCGCGCCGGCGGCGGTCGGGGCAGAGGTCAGGAGGGTCATGGCATAGAGGCCTTTCGTCTGGAAACAACGGACCCCGGCGATCAGCTGACCGGTCCGGGGTGGCGGTGCCACCCTTCCCGGAAAAGAAAAGAAGCAGCAACCGCTGACAAAATCTAACATCAGCGGTTGCTGCGGGAGAACCCGGCGGCACCAATCGTTATGTGCCGCTGGCCACAGGCCCGGGAACCCTAGTTGCGGCCGGCCTCGTAGGCGGCGCCGACGCGGTAGAGACGGTCGTCCGCGAAGGCCGGGGCCATGATCTGGAGGCCCACCGGCAGGCCGGTGTCCTCGGCGAAACCGGCCGGGACCGACATGCCGCACAGGCCCGCCAGGTTGAGCGGCAGGGTGCACAGGTCGAAGTTGTACATCTCGACCGGGTCGGCGACCTTCTCGCCCAGCTTGAAGGCGGTCGTCGGGGTGGTCGGGGTGACCAGGACGTCGACCTGCTCGAAGGCCTTCTCGAAGTCCTGCGCGATGAGCGTGCGCACGCGCTGGGCCTGCAGGTAGTAGGCGTCGTAGTAGCCGACGGACAGGGCGTAGGTGCCCAGGATGATGCGGCGCTTGACCTCCGGGCCGAAGCCGGCGGCGCGGGTGAGCGCCATGACCTCGTCGGCGGAGCGGGTGCCGTCGTCGCCGACGCGCAGGCCGTACCGCATGCCGTCGAGACGCGCCAGGTTGGAGGACACCTCGCACGGCATGATGAGGTAGTACGCGGCCAGTGCGTCGTCGAAGTGCGGGCAGTCGACCTCGACGATCTCGGCGCCCTGCTCGGCGAGCTGGTCGAGGGCGGCACGGTAGCTGGACAGCACGCCCGGCTGGAAGCCCTCGTCACGGTTGAGCTGCTTGACGACGCCCACCTTCACACCCTTGAGGTCGCCGGAGGCACCCTCGCGGGCGGCCTCGACGACGCTCGGCAGCTCACGCTGGACGGTGGTGGCGTCGAACTGGTCGTGGCCCGCGATGATCTCGTGGAGCAGCGCGGCGTCGAGCACGGTACGGGCGGTCGGGCCTGCCTGCTCCAGGGAGGAGGCGGCGGCCAGGAAGCCGTAACGGGAGACGGTGCCGTAGGTCGGCTTCACGCCGACGGTGTTGGTCAGCGCGGCCGGCTGGCGGATGGAGCCGCCGGTGTCGGTGCCGATGGCCAGCGGGGACTGGCCGGCGGCCAGGGCCGCCGCGGAACCGCCGCCGGAGCCACCCGGGGTGCGCTCCAGGTCGTAGGGGTTCCGGGTCGGGCCGTAGGCGGAGTTCTCCGTGGAGGAGCCCATCGCCATCTCGTCGAGGTTGGTCTTGCCCAGGATCGGGATGCCGGCCTCACGCAGCTTGCGGGTGACGGTGGCGTCGTAGGGGCTCATCCAGCCCTCGAGGATCTTCGAGGCGCCGGTCGTCGGGGCGTCGGTGGTGACGATGACGTCCTTGAGCGCCAGCGGCACGCCCGCCAGCGGCGAGGCGGGGGCCTCGCCGGCGTCGAGGCTCCGGTCGACCTCGTCGGCGGCGGCCAGGGCGGCCTCGGCGCCGACGTGCAGGAAGGCGTTGATCTCACCGTCGGTCTCGGCGATGCGGTCCAGGTGGGCCTGGACGACCTCCCGGGAGGTGACCTCGCGGGAGTGGATCTTCTGCGCCAGTTCGGCGGCGGTCAGGGACGTCAGCCCGGTCTCGGGCACGGTGTAGGTGGTCATGTGGGTCACTCCTCGCCCAGGATCTGCGGAACCATGAAACGGCCGTCCTCGGTGGCAGGCGCCTGGTCGAGGGCCTGCTCTGCGGTGAGGGTGGGCACGAGAACGTCGTCACGCATGGCGGTGGCGATCGAGTGCGGGTGACTCATCGGCTCCACCCCCTCGGTGTCGACCTGCTGGACGGCGGCGACGGCACCGACGATCTCGTCGATCTGCTCCGCGAACAGCTTGATCTCCTCCTCACTCAGGGCGAGTCGAGACAACATGGCGAGGTGGGCGACCTCATCACGCGAAATTTCGGACACGGGGAGTACATCCTTTACGCATCGTTAAATGAACTTCGTCCATGCTACTGCAGGGTCCTCCGGGAAACTTATCTGAGGTATCCGCACAGCCGCCGCGAGATGTTATCTATGATTGAAATCACTCACTTGCAATAAGTTTCCGAAAGGACGGTCATTCCGTCATGTCTTATCTGATCCGCGTCCTCCTCCCCGATGTCCCGGGGAGCCTCGGACAACTCGCGGAGGCGATCGGGCTTGTCGACGGCAACATCGAATCTGTCGACGTCGTCGAGGCCTTCGACGACGGCACCGTCATGGACGACATCGTCGTGTCCCTGCCCAAGGGCGCGATGGCAGATTCCCTCATCACCGCCGCCGACACCATCGACGGCGTGGAGGTCGACTCCATCCGACCCTTCTCGGGGCGCGTCGACCGACGCGGTCAGATCGAGATGCTCGCCGAGGTCGCGAGCCAGGCCCGCGACATCCCGCGTGCGATGGAGTCGCTGGTGAACGTCACGCCGCAGACGATGACCGCCTCCTGGGCCGTCGTCCTCGACGACACCGGTGAGGGCACCCCCGTCTCCCGGGTCGCCGGCTCCATGGCCGCCCCCGAGGACGACGGCACCGCGCCCGTCGACATCAACGTCACCGGGGCCCGGATGCTCAACGCCGAGGCCGAGGAGTGGATCCCGGAGTCCTGGGGACTGCTCGACTCCTCCCTGGCCGCCACCCCCCTGGTGGGCACCGGCATGGTGCTCGTCGTCGGCCGCACCGGCGGCCCCGACTTCCTGGCCAGCGAGGTGGAGCACCTGGGCCGCCTGGGTCGCATCGTGGGTGCCATCCTCACCTAGGGAGGGTCGGAAAGACCCTGTTCAGGGCGTGCGCGGGCGGGTAGGCTCAGAGGTCAGCGGACCTTTCCCCTGCCGGTTCACCGGAGGTGTCCCATGCGCACGCTACTGCTCGCCGCCGCGGCCCTCCACGCCGCGCTGTTCGCCATCACGTTCCTCACCTCGACCCTCGACGTCATCGTCGCGTCCGTCATCGCCGTGATCCTCTCCCTCGCCATGGGGGCGTTCGCGCTCGTGCGCAACGGCCCGGTGGGCACGATCTGGGTGGCCACCGCCGCGGGGCTCACCGCCCTCATCGGCTGGGCCTCCTGGCTGATCCTCTGGGCGCTGGACCGGGGCCGGACGGGGGCCGCCGTCAACGTCATCGGGGTGCTGCTGCCGCCGGCCTCCGTCGTCATCTTCCTCGTGGCGGCCCTCCTGCCGCAGACCCGCGACGCCTGAGGTCACTCCTCCGGCGAGCCGGTCTCCAGCAGGCGGATGAACCCGGCCTCGTCGAGAATGGGCAGGCCCAGCTCGCGGGCCTTCGTCTCCTTGGACCCGGCGTTCTCACCGACGACCACGTAGTCGGTCTTCCTCGACACCGAACCGGAGGCCCGGCCGCCGCGGGAGATGATGGCCTCCTTCGCGCCGTCGCGGGTGAAGCCCTCCAGCGAGCCGGTGACCACGATGGTGAGGCCCTCGAGGGTCTGCGCGGCGAGGTCGTCCCCGGACTCCTCCATCGTCACGCCGGCGGCCGCCCAGCGGTCCACGAGCGCGCGGTGCCAGTCGACCTCGAACCAGTTCCGGAAGGACTCGGCGATGATCGTGCCCACGCCGTCGGTCTCGGCGATGTCCTCGACGGGGGCGTCGATGAGCGCGGGCAGGGAGCGGTAGCGGGTGGCCAGCGCGCGGGCGGCGGTGGGCCCGACGTGGCGGATGGACAGGGCGACGATGACGCGCCACAGGTCCGTCGACCTCGCGGACTCGAGGTTCTCCAGGAGCTTGAGGCCGGAGGCGTTCACCTTGCCGGCCTTGGTGGTGTAGACGCGGGAGGCCGCGAGGTCCTCGGCGGTGAGGTCGAAGAGGCCGGACTCGTCCTCCAGGATGCCGGTGCGGATGAGGTCCTGCGCGCCCTTCTCCCCCAGCGCCTCGATGTCGAAGGCTCCGCGTCCGGCCAGGTAGGTGAGGCGGGAGCTGAGCTGCGCCGGGCAGGAGCGGGTGTTGGGGCAGCGCCAGTCGGCGTCGCCCTCCTTCTGCGGGGCGAGGCGGGTGCCGCAGGAGGGGCACAGCGTGGGGAAGATGAACTCGCGTTCGCTGCCGTCCCGCTTCTCGACGACCGGTCCCAGCACCTCCGGGATGATCTCCCCCGCCTTGCGGATGACCACGGTGTCCCCGATGAGCACGCCCTTGCGCTTGACCTCCGTCTGGTTGTGGAGGGTGGCCATCGCGACGGTGGAGCCGGCGACGAAGACCGGTTCCATGATGGCGAAGGGGGTGACGCGACCGGTGCGGCCGACGCCGACCTGGATGTCGAGGAGCGTGGTGGTCACCTCCTCCGGCGGGTACTTGAACGCCACGGCCCAGCGGGGGGCGCGGGAGGTGGCGCCGAGTGCCCGCTGCTCCGCGTAGGAGTCGACCTTGACCACCAGGCCGTCCATCTCGTGGGCGGCGTCATGGCGGTGCTCCGCCCAGTAACGGACCTTCTCGACGACCTCGTCCGCCGAGTGCACCTGCTCCGTGTAGGGGCTGACGGGCAGACCCCAGGCGGCGAGCGCGGTGTAGGCGTCGTGCTGCGAGACGGGCGCGAAACCCTCGCGCGCGCCGATGCCGTGGGCGATCATCCGCAGGCGGCGTTTGCGGACGTCCTCGGGGTTCTTCTGCCGCAGGGAACCGGCCGCGGCGTTACGCGGGTTGGCGAAGGGCTTGCCGCCCTCCTCCTGACGCAGTTCGTTGACCTCGTCGAAGTCCTCGACCGCGATGAACACCTCGCCGCGGACCTCCAGGAGGGCGGGGACGGGGTACTCGTCGGTGCCGGTGAGCTCGTGCGGGATGTCGTCGATGACCCGGGCGTTGGCGGTGACGTCCTCGCCGATGCGGCCGTCGCCACGCGTGGCGGCGCGCTCGAGGCGGCCGTCGCGGTAGACGAGGGCGAGCGAGAGGCCGTCGATCTTCAGCTCGGTGAGGTACGTCTCCGAGGGGGTGCGGGTGAGCCACTCACGCAGCTCCTCCTCGTCGAAGGCGTTGTCGAGGCTCATCATGCGTTCGAGGTGCTCGACGTTGTCGAAGGTGGAGCTCACGGCGGCGGGCGCGCCGACCTCCATGGTGGGGCTGTCGGGGACGGCGAGCTCCGGGTGCTGCGCCTCCAGCGCCTGCAGCTGCCGGAAGAGCGCGTCGAAGTCGGCGTCGGGGATCTCCGGCTGGTCGTTGTAGTAGAGGTCGCGGTGGCGGCGGATCTCCTCGGCCAGGTCGTTCCACTGTCGGCGCAGGTCCGGGTCAAGTACAGGCTCAGTCACAGAGTGCGATTCTAGCCCTTGCCAGCGCTTCCAACTTTCTGTAGTTTTGGAATCATGGAGCTGGAGGACAGGCTCACCGCCATCGAGGAACGCCTCGCGGCGCTGGAGCGATCGGAGAGAACGCCCACGGGGGCGTCGACAAGCGGGGACCTGTGGGTGCTCGACAACATCGGCGACTCCGTCGTCTTCGCCGGGGACGTGCACACCGGCGCCGGCCACGCGCAGTACCAGTGGCAGCGCCCCACGGAGATGCTTCTCGACGCCGACTGGGCCCCCCACCTCGACCGCCTCGCCACCCTCGCCCACCCCGTCCGCGGGGCGATCCTGCGCCGGCTCCTCGACTCCCCCGCCAGCGCCACCGAACTCGTCGACGAGGGCCTGGCCACGTCGACCGGCACGGCCTACCACCACCTCGGCACCCTGCACGCCGGCGGGTGGATCTCCAAGGAGATGGGCGGACGCTGGAGCGTGCGCACCGCCCGCGTCATCCCCCTGCTCACCATCATCGCCGCCACGGAGGACCACTGATGCGACGCCCCCTCATCGCCGCCGTACTCGTCGGTCTGGCCGTCACCGCCCTCGCGGTGCTCCTCGGCCCGGACCGCATCACCCCGTCCCCGGAACGCACCGGTGACCCGGCCCTCGCGGCCCGGCTCTCCGAACTCGCCACCACCGGACACCACCGGCTCGCCGCGTTCACCATCGCCGACGGGCAGACCACCTTCGCCGGACTCGGCGCCGACGAGCACGACGAGTTCGAGATCGGCTCCGTGACCAAGACCTTCACCGCCGGGATCCTCGCCGACCGCGGCCTGGAGGAGACGACCGTCGGCGAGATCATCGACGCCGCAGGTTCCGAACTGGACGACGTCACCCTCCGCGAGCTCGCCGACCACACCTCCGGGCTGCCCCGCCTGCCGGGTGTGTCCCTGTGGACCACCCTCACCACGGCGTTCACCGGCGGGAACCCCTACGCGGGCATCACCCGGGAGGACGTCATCGACGCCGCCCTCGACGCCCCGCTCACCGGCCGCGGGGAGTACTCCTACTCCAACCTCGGCGTCGCCCTGCTGGGGCATCTGCTGGCCGCCGAGGCCGGGACGACCTATGAGGAGCTGCTCGCCGAACACCGTCTGACCCCGCTCGGCATGGGTGACACCTACCTCATGACCGAGGGCTCCGTCCCGGCCGACGCACCCCGCGGACTGCTGTCCACCGGCGACGAGGCCGAGCCCTGGGAGATGGTCGGCTACCTCCCGGCCGGCGGGCTGCGCTCCACCCCCTCCGACATGGCCCGCTACGCCACCCACCTGCTGCAGGAGGGCGTGCCCGACCTGGCCTGGGACGTCCGGGAGGACGGCACCCTCGGCCACAACGGCGAGACCTACGGCTTCTCCACGATGCTGCTCGTGCACCCGGACACCGGTCGCGCGGTGTTCGTCGCCGGTGACACCGAACGGGAGGTCGTCTCCCTCGCCGACACCCTTCTCGAGGAGCTGTCATGAGCACGATCATCACCTGGGGCCTCGTGGCCTTCCTGGTTCTCTCGCTCACGCTGTCGATACGCCGCGCCCTGCGGGGCGGCACGCGCCGCCGGACCCTGCTCATCGACGCCCTGCTCGGCAACCTGCCCCTCGCGGTGCTGGTCGGCGGGCTGACGACGATGCCGTGGAACACCGTCCTCCCCGTGGCCGTGTGGTGGATCATCGCCGGTCTGCTGGGCATTCTCGCCGGGTCGGTCACCTACCGGGTCCTTCATGTCCGACCCGCCGTCTAGTGTGTAGGCCATGACCGGATTCAGCGGCTTCGACGCCTCCCGCATGCTCTCCTTCGACCTCGAGACCACCTCCCGTTTCCCGAAGGAGGCACGGATCGTCACCTCAGCGCTGGTGCGTATCGACGGCCGCCGGGTCGACGCCGTCGAGCACCTCGCCGACCCCGGGGTGGAGATCCCCGAGGAGGCCGCGCGGATCCACGGCATCACCACCGAGAAGGCCCGGGCGGAGGGCCGCCCGCACGACGACGTGCTCGCCGACACCGTCCAGGCGATCCGTGAGGCCTGGGCGGAGGGCATGACCCTGGTGGTCTACAACGCCGCCTACGACCTCACCGTCCTGCGCCAGCTCACCGGCGACTTCACGGTCACCGGCCCGGTGTTCGACCCCTACGTGGTCGACCGGGTCAAGGACCCCTACCGGCGCGGCAAGCGCAACCTCACCGCCATGTCCGAGCACTACGGCGTCGAGCTGGGCAACGCCCACGAGGCCACCTCGGACGCCCTGGCCGCCGCCCGCATCGCCTGGAAGCAGGCCCGCCAGTGGCCGGAGCTGACCCGCATGTCGGAGGGTGAGCTGATGGAGTTCCAGGCGGTCGGGCACCACGACCGGCAGGTCGACTTCGCGAAGTACCTGGAGGGCCAGGGTAAGGACGCCTCCGACGTCAACACCAGCTGGCCCATGCAGGGTTAGGCACCCCGGCCCCGGGTGGCGAAGCGCGCCACGCACAGGCACCAGTGGACGAGCAGCAGGCCGAGGAACCCGGCGCTGAGTTCCTCCCACCCGAGGTAGGCCGCGCCGAGGGAGAGGGTGCCCGCCGGGAACGTCGACCCCCACCACGCCGGGGTGTAGTCCGCCCAGCGGCGCACCGCCCCACCCCAGAACCGCCACGCGGCGAAGCCGAGGAGCGGCACCCCGAGGGCGAACATGACGAGGCCGTAGGTGTGGGCGAGAGGGGCGTCGAGAAGCACGTGGGCCGCCGCGGTGGACTGGCCGACGATGCCCAGCGGGATCCACGCCGTGCCCGCGAAGGAGGCGGGGATCTCGGGGCGGGCGGCGTAAACGCGGGCGAACAACGGCAGCCCGGTGACCAGGCTGAGCAGGAAGCCCCCGAGCGCGAGCGCCCGGACGGGCTGCGCCCAGGGGTCCGGCAGGGCCTGCGCGAGCTGTCCGCCGGAGGTCGCCGCGACCATCGGGGAGACCACGGCCAGGCCCCACAGGAAGGTCGGCGCGCCGCTGAACCGGCGCAGCTGCCACAGGCAGACGACCACTGCCAGGGGCATGCCCACCACCCACGCCGCGAGCTGCGGGCCGAGATGGCCGGTGGCGGCGGTCCAGGCGGTGCCGAGCGACATGAGGCCCATCGACACCATGCCCCACGGCCCCATGAACCGCTGCCCGAAGGAGGGGTTGCGGTGACGCAGCCAGCCGACGGTGAAGGCGAGCAGCAGACCCGTGGCCACCGCGAGCAACACCAGGCCCGGCCAGAGCAGGCCGTGCCGGAGCGACAGCGTCGCGGCGATCGACGTGCCCATGAGGGAACCGGCCCACGCGGGGCCGGCGGGCGGGAGAGCTGTGGTGGACATCGGGGCTCAGGCTACCTCGTTGACACCGGCGCGGGGCGCGTGTCTACTGGCATCATGAGCAGGTCAACGGCAGTTGAGGTCCCCCGCGTCATCCCGCCCGGGAGGGCCCGATGACCCCGGCACCCACGTCCCGCGACCGCATCCTCACGGCCGCGCGCGCCCTGTTCGCGGAGCACGGCTACACCCGCACCACCCTGCGGGCCATCGCCGCCGACGCCGGCTGCGACGTCGCGCTCATCCCCCACTACTTCGGCAACAAGCAGGGGCTTTTCGACGCCGCCACCGACCTGCCCGTCCCCGAGGAGGCGCTGCGCTCCCCCGTGCTGGCCGCACCCCTCGACCGGATCGGCCTGGCGGTGGCGCAGGCCCTCGTCACCGTGTGGGACACCCCGGAGGGGGCGGGCATGCTCGCGCAGCTGCGTTCCGTCCTCGACGACACGCCCGAACGGCTGTCGCTCCTCGACTCGCCGGTGTGGCGGCACGTCCGCGCCCGCCTGGAGGAGGACGGCGTCGATCAGCCGGAGCTGCGGGTGGAGCTGGCGGTGGGCACCCTCGTCGGGACGGTACTGATGCGGACGTTCCTCGGCTCCCCGCACCTCTCAAAGGTCGACACCGCGGAGCTGATCCGTATGCTGGCCCCGGCGCTGCAGGAGAATCTCACCGGGGACCTGGGCGCCTGTTAGAGGTCGCCGGAGTCGGTGCGCAGCATCTCGTCGACGACCCGGGCCATGGCGTAGGCCCCGGCGGCGTCGAGAAGCGTGCCCGTGGTGATCCCGGCGCGCGGATGGACGTCGACCCGGTCGGTGAGCCACAGCGGGTCGAGGCCGAGCCGCTCCCAGAAGCGGGCCACGGCGACGGCGCGTTCGCGGGGGCGCTCCCCCAGCTCGTCGACGCGGTCCTCCGGGCCGGTCACGCCGAGGCCGATGCGGGTGCCGGCGGTGATCGTGTGGCCGAAGCCGTCGTACTGCTCCGTGCCCTGCACCTGGTGGAGACTGACCAGGACGGTCTCCACTCCGGACTCCCGCGCGACGTCCCACAGGGGTGCGTAGCCGGTCTGGTTGAGCAGGACCCGCTCCACCTCCAGCGTCTCGACGACCCCCGCCAGCCGCTCCGCCAGGTCCTTCGGGTTCAGCGGGCGGATCGGGTGGAAGCGGGTGGCGCCGGGAAGGCCGGCGGCCACGTCGGCGAGCAGCGGCTCATCGAGCTGGACGGTGACCTCCGCGCGGAAACGGCGGGCCAGGGCGGCGGCGTGGGCGTTGACGCCCTCCACCAGGGCCGCGGCGAGGTCGCGGGCGGCCCCGGGGTCGGTGATGACGCGGTGGCCCGAGGCCAGCTCGATCGACGCGGCCAGGGTCCACGGGCCGGTGACCTGCACCTTGAGCTGCGGGACGGTGGTGCCCCAGGCCTCCTCGAGTTCGTCGAGGTCGCGGTCGAGCAGGTCCCGGGTGCGGCGGGTGAGCAGCTGCGGACGGTCGGTCATGATCCACGAGCGCGGCCCCCGGTCGACGCTCACCGCCTCCAGGAGGGTGGCGGTGCGGCCGATGCCGTCGGCGCCGAGCCCGCGGGCGGGCAGGTCGGGGACGTGGGGCAGGTCGCCGGTCTCGGAGAGGACGACGTCGGCGGCGTCGGCAAGAGAGGTGCCCGGGAGGGGGCCGAGTCCGTAGGCGGTCACAGTGCGGCCTCCGTGCCGCAGATCGTGCCGGAGCCGAGGACGACGTCGCCGCGGCCGTCGGGGTCGGGCAGGTAGAGCACGGCGGCCTGGCCGCGGGCCACGCCCTGCAGCGGGGAGGCGAGGGTGAGGGTCATGTCGTCCGCGCCGACCCGCGCGCGGCAGGGGACGACGCCGCCGTGGGCGCGGACCTGGACGAGCGCGTCGAACTCGCCCTCCATGTCCGGGTGGAGGCGCCGGAGGCGGTCGGCGTGGATGACGCCGACGGACAGCGCCGCGCGTGGCCCCACGGTGACCGTGCCGGTGGAGGCGTCGATGTCGGTGACGTAGCGGGGACGGCCATCGGCGGCCGGGTCCCGCAGGTCAAGGCCCCGGCGTTGACCGATGGTGAAGTTCCAGGCCCCGTCGTGGTCCCGCAGCTCGCGGCCGTCCTGGTCGACCACCATTCCCGGGCGCAGCCCGATGCGGGCCCCGAGGAAGGCCTGGGTGTTGCCGTCGGGGATGAAGCAGATGTCGTAGGAGTCCGGCTTGGTCGCCACCGAGAAGCCGTGGCGGGCGGCCTCCTCCCGGATCTCCGTCTTGGGGGTGTCGCCCACGGGGAACAGGCAACGGTCGAGCTCCTCCCGGGTGAGCACGCCGAGGACGTAGGACTGGTCCTTGTCGGGGTCGGTGCTGCGGCGGAGGTGGCCGGCGTCGTCGATGAGCGCGTAGTGGCCGGTGGCGACGGCGTCGAAGCCGAGGGCCACCGCGCGGTCCAGGAGGGCCGCGAACTTGATCTTCTCGTTGCAGCGCAGGCACGGGTTGGGCGTCTCGCCCCGGGCGTAGGAGTCGACGAAGTCGTCGATGACGTCCGCCTGGAAACGGTCGGAGAAGTCCCACACGTAGAACGGGATGCCCAGCCGGTCGCACACCCGGCGCGCGTCGGCGGAGTCCTCGAGCGAGCAGCAGCCGCGGGAGGACTCCCGCACCGTCTGCGGGTCGCGCGACAGAGCCAGGTGGACGCCGACGACGTCATGTCCGGCCTCGACCATCCTCGCCGCCGCCACGGCGGAGTCGACGCCGCCGCTCATCGCCACCAGTACACGCATGAGTTCCCTCCTTGTCTCGTGGTGCAGCGTAACGGGCGGCAGGGGTATTCCGAAACTACGCTGGACGCCATGACTGCTTATCGACGCCTCCTCCCCGCCCTTCTCGCCACCTGCACCGTCGCAGTGCTCACCGGCGCGCCTGCGGCGCAGGCCGAGGACTACCACGTGATGAGTCCACACGAGGTGTGGGGCGATGAGGTCGGCTCCAGCGGATTCAGGAAGACGGAGGAACACGCCGCCTGGGTGGCGTTCCTCAACACCCGCACCGCCTTGGGGGGCACGCCGGAGCCGGTCAACTGCGCGACGCTCGACCCCTTCCGCGCCTCCGCGTGCTTCGGTTTCGACGTCCTCGGCTCCGCGATCGTCGGGTTGGCGGTGCCGCAGTAGGTGGGTGCAGGAGTTCTGAGAGTTCTAAAGGATCTAAACTGGATTACGGGTTCTAAATGTTCTAAAGGATCTAAAGCCCAGGAAGAGATCTATGTCTTCTAAAGCAACCGATGGCATGAATCCCACACCGCGCAATCCCTTTCGGCCCAGCTTCGGCGTTTCACCGACGGTACTCGCCGGGAGAACACCCCTCCTGCATGCATTCACATTGGCTCTGGCGGAAGGACCCGGTAGCCCGTTCCGCGTTCTCCTGCTCTCCGGCACCCGAGGCATCGGCAAGACCGTCCTCCTCAACGAACTGGAGGCGCCGCCCACCAGCAGGGGTGGGTCACGCTCCGCGCTTACCCGGGTGCCGGAATGGTCCGCACCCTGGTGGAGACGACCCTGCCGGAGTTGCTGGACACCCTCGGCGAGCCAACCGGCAAGCGGATGCTCACCGGTGGGTCGATTGCAGGGCTCGGATCGGTGACCACCGCAGCGAACCCTCACCACCGAACCCCGGAACCGACGCTGATCACATGTCTGCGGCAGGTAGCTGACCTTCTGACCCCGCGCGGAACCGGAATCCTCATCACCCTCGATGAACTTCAGAGTGCGGATCCTGGCGATCTGCACGAACTAGCGACCGCGGTCCAGGACCTCATGCGTGACAACCATGACGTCGCGTTGGTCGCAGCGGGACTGCCTGCCGGCGTGGAGAAACTCCTGCAGCAGGAGGGTACGACGTTCCTGCGCCGGGCCCACCGCGTCGACCTCACCTCGGTGGCTTCCGCCGAGGCCGCCGAACTGTTCACTGAGACCGCATCGGCCGGCGGACGCGCGATGGCGCCCGATGCGGTTGCGGAGGCAGTCACCATAAGCCAGGGGTACCCGTACCTCATGCAGGTGGTCGGCTCCCTCACCTGGGCACAGGCAACCCTGGACCAGGAGGACGAGCTCTCCCTGAAGCACGTGAGGAGTATCCGCGCTAATGCAGTCCAGCGAATCGGGCTGCAGATCCACGGTCCGTCATTCCATGGAGTGCCCGATCAGCAGATGAACCTCCTGTACGCGATGGCCGAACTCTCGCCCAGCGGTGAACCGGTCGGCACCGGGGACATCGCCAGATACCTGGCGGTTCCCCCCAATGCACTGTCGATGGCACGCGCCGCTCTCCTCGAACGCTCCCTTGTCACGGTCCCGCGGTACGGCCACCTGCAGTTCGCACTCCCCTATGCCGCCGACCACCTCCTGGCCCACCCGCACCTGCGCCCCTGACCCACCAGCTACCATGATCACTCATGGCCAGATCCCGTAAGTCCCGCAGCTCCTCCACCCCCGCCGCCACCGGTGCCGTCGCCGGACGCTACGAGATCTCCACCGGCACCGCCGAACTCGTCCCCGACACCTTCCTCCCGGACGCCTGGACGCTCATGATCAACGGGGTGCCCTCCTCGCACGTCCAGATCGGCCGCCCGGACGTCCTCGAGTTCGAGTACATGCGGTGGATCGCGGCGGGCGTCGAGAAGCTTGTCGCGGCCCACCATGACCCCGCGACCGTCCGTGTCACCCACCTGGGAGGGGCGGCATGCTCGATGGCGCGCTACTTCGCGGACCTGTGGCCGTCGTCGCGGCACACCGTCGTCGAACTGGACGCGAAGCTCGCCGCCTACGTGCGGGAGTGGTTCGACATCCCCCGCGCCCCCACGGTGAAGATCCGCGTCGGTGAGGCCGGCGAGGTCACCCGCGGCTTCTACCCCGGCAGCCGCGAGGTGATCATCCGCGACGTCTTCGCCGGCGCCCGGACGCCCCTCGACCTGACCACCCCCGACTTCTTCCGGGCCGCCCATGCCGCCCTCGTCCCCGGGGGCCTGTACGTGGCCAACTGCGGTGACTTCCACAGCCTCGTCGCCACGCGGACGGAGCTGGCGGGCATGGCGGAGGTGTTCGCCCATGTCGCGGTCATCGCCGATCCGCCGATGCTCAAGGGCCGTCGTTCCGGCAACATCATCCTCCTGGGCAGCGACCGCGAGCTGCCCGTCGAGGGGTCCCCGGAGGCCGCCGCCCTGGGGCGGGTGCTGCTCGGCGGGGCGGTGCCCGCCCACTACCGGGACGAGCGCTGGACGCGGGCGCTTTTTGACGGCACCCCGCCCCGCATCCTGGCCACCGCACAGGACCGGCACGATCATGCCGACAACCCGGCGATCTCGCTCGTGGAGACGCCGGAGAGCCGGTAAGCGGCACGATCGTGCCGATCCCTCTCGACATGCGCCACCAGCACCCCTAGAATGGCGCCTAATCGGCACGATCGTGCCGGAGGAGTGGAGCATCTGTGACCCCGGAAGACATCGGCACCGCCGCCCGCACGCGCCGGGTCGAACTCGGTCTGCGTCAACGGGATCTCGCCGACCTGGCCGGGGTCTCGGAACGCCTCATCCGCGAGATCGAGAGAGGTAAGCCGGGCCTGCGACTGGACACCCTGCTCAGGGTCCTCGACGTCCTCGGATTCCAGCTCTCTCTGACGCACTTCGACGCCCTGCGCACCGGAGCCCGACCGTGACCGGCCCCGACCCGCGGCACGTCCAGCGGGCGGACGTGCTCATCGGCGACCAGCTCGCCGCCCACCTCAGCCGCGTGGACAACACCGTGGAGTTCCGCTACACCGACAGCTACCTGGACGCAGGAGGGGAATCCGTCGCCACCACCCTCCCCCTGAGCGGGCAGCCGGTGATCACGGTCGGCGGAGCGGTCCCTCCGTACTTCGCCGGACTGCTACCCGAGGGACGACGGCTGACCGCCCTGCGTACAGCGGTGAAGACCTCCGCCGACGACGAACTGTCACTCCTCCTCGCAGTGGGGGCGGACGCGGCGGGCGTGGTGTCCGTCGTCCCCTCCGGGATGCGACCGGCCGCCCCGGAACCCCGCATCACGGTCACGGACGACGCCCGCCTCGACTTCAGCGAGGTACTCACGGGGGCCGGACTCCCCGACCCGGTGGCACTGGCCGGCGTCCAGGACAAGGTGTCCGCCCGCACGATCGCGGTCCCGGTGCACACACAGGGTGCCGAGGCCATCCTCAAGGTCTCGCCGCCGGAGTTCCCGGCCCTCGTCGAGAATGAACTCGCCTGCTACAGGATCGCCGACGCCAACCGCCTGAACATTCCCTACGCCAACGCCACCCGACTCGTCGACGCCCACGGCCGCAGCGGTCTCCTCGTGGAGAGGTTCGACCGTCGGGGGTCCACCAGGCTGGCCATGGAGGACGCCGCCCAACTCCTCGGCGTGTGGCCCTCCCAGAAATACACCGTCTCCATGGAGGAGGTCGCGGAGGCCGTGGCCCGGGTGTGCGTCTCGCCGGTCCTGGCACTGCGCAGCATCGCGTTCCAGCTGGCGATGGCATGGCTGACAGGGAACGGGGACCTGCACGCCAAGAACGTCTCCGTGCTCCACGACGGCCGCGGCTACCACCCCAGCCCTGTCTACGACATCCCCAGTACGGTGCCGTACGGGGATCCTGATCTGGCGTTGCCCGTCGGGGGTTCCAGGACCGGGCTGAGCCGCCGACGGTTCCTGGCGTTCACCGACGCGGTGGGGCTGCCCCGTCCAGCAGCGGACACCGTCGCCGACGAAGCTCTCCAACTCACGGAGGATGCCGCGGAACGCATCATCGAGGCGACCCGATTCGATCCCCGCCGTTCGCGCGATCTGCGCCGCGTGCTCGCCTCCCGCCGCCGCCACTGGCACTGAGGATCAGACTGCGTCGGCGGGGAGGTCTACCGACTGATCAAGATGGTCGGGGTGGTAGGGGACGTCAACGATGTTCCCCGGGTCCATCACGGGCGGAATCTCCGTGGGGATGAAGTCCTCTACCTCTTCGGTGGGCCCGGCTTCCTCCGGCAGAACCTCCTCCGGTGCCTCCGGCAGGAGCTCTTCCTGGGCATCCGGGACGTAGGGCTCACCGGGAGCACCGGGAGCACCGTCTTCCGGTGCCTCGGGAACGGCGGGGACGCCAGGGCCGGCACCGACGAACTGCCTGAGCTGCTCCGCAGTGCCGTTGAAGATGTTGAGGTCGTCGTCGCCGTGGATGCCGGGGACGCGGCCGGTCTCGGAGCGCTGCCAGAAGGTCAGGTGGCTCCAGCCGCCCACCGGCTCCGGCATGTGGCGCTGGTAGGCCGCGAGCCACAGGGGGTGGCGGGTGAACCGGTCGGTGTCGGCGAGATGCTCACGCCAGAAGTAGCTGTACGTGTAGATCATCGGGACGCGGCCGGTGAGGTGTTCGGTCTCGGCGAGGAACTCCCCGACCCACTGCTGCATCTGCGCGGGATCGAGCCCCTCGGTGACCTCGATGTCGAGGACGGGAGGGAGAGAGTGCTGCGGCGCGGCCGCCAGGGTCGCGGCGTAGTGCGCGGCCTGCAGGCGGGCGTCACCGGCGGGGCGGGCGTAGTGGTAGGTGCCCACGAGCACTCCGGCCTGGTGCGCGGCGTGGGCGTCCTCGAGGAAGTGGTTGTTGACCCAGTTCTCGCCCTCGGTGGCCTTGATGAACGCGAAGGTCTGGCCGTCCGCGGCCACGTCGTGCCAGTGGATCGGCACGCCGTGACCGCGCTGGTGTCCGGAGACGTCGATTCCGACGGGAGGTGCAGACGAGAACGCCGTGGCGGGTGCGGTGCCGAGAGCGAGGGAGAGGACCGCCAGCATGGTGAGGACAGCGGTAGCGCGGCTGCGCAGACGGCGGAAAACACTCATGGCCTTCAACATAACCCACCTGGCACCACGCATCACACCAGTCACTCAAAAAACTTGCGCACCACGCCGCCGCGCCCGGATCACCCCGACGCTGCGAGTCAGGCCCCCGGGCAATTCCCACGGACCTGCACGTCCGCCCGGCGGAGCGTTAACCGGCCATCCCGGCCAGTCGGGCCCGCGCGACCGTCTCCCCGATGACCGCCAGCACCGCGTCGACATCGTCTTCCGTGGACGTCCGCCCGAGGGTGAACCGCACCGCGCCACGGGTGGTCGCCTCGTCGACCCCCATCGCCAGCAGCACGTGGCTGGCACGGTTGACTCCGCTGGCGCAGGCGGAGCCGGTGGAGGCCTCGATGCCGGCGGCATCGAGAAGCATGATGAGGCTGTCGCCCTCCGCCCCGGGGAAGGAGACGTGGAGGTGGCCCGCCAGCACGTCGGTCTCCGGTGAATGGACGACGACGTCGTCGACCCGGTCGAGGATGCCCGCGCGCAGTCGGTCACGCAGGGCCGCGAGGCGCTGCTCCTCCGCCGCCATCTCCGCGACGGCCTCCCGCAGCGCGGCGGCGGTCGCGGCGGCGGTGGCGACGTCGAGGGTGCCCGGCCGGATGCCCCGCTCCTGCCCGCCCCCGTGCAGCACCGGCGCAGGGGCCGGGGAACGCCGTGCCAGGAGGAGGCCGCCGCTGCGGGGGCCGCCGAACTTGTGGGCGCTGGCGGCCAGCGTCGTGGCCCCGAGGGCGTGGAAGTCCACCGCCCGGTGGCCGACGACCTGGACGGCGTCGACGTGCACCGGGGTGCCCGCCGCCGCGGCCCGGGTCACGACGAGGTCGACCGGTTGCAGGGCGCCGGTCTCGTTGTTGGCCCACATGCAGCAGGCCACCGCGGCGGGCTCGTCGAGGGCGGAGAGGTCGGACACGCGTCCGTCGGCCCCCACCGGGAGCAGGTCCACCGACGCTCCAGTCCGGCCCAGAGCCTTGACTGGCTCGAGAACCGCCGGGTGTTCGACGGGCGTCGACACCACCCGACCCAGGGGCGAGGCCCGGTACAGACCCGTCACCGCGAGGTTGTCGGCCTCCGTGCCGGAGGCGGTGAAGATGACCTCCACCGGGTCGGCGCCGAGGAGCGCGGCGATCTCCTCGCGGGCGTCGTCGAGCACGCGCCGGGCGGCCCGCCCGGAACCGTACTGCCCACCCGGGTTGAGCATCCCCGCGTGCTCCACCCAGGCGTCGACGGCCACCTGCCGCATGGGCGAGGTGGCCGCGTGGTCGAGGAAGTGCCGCACTACTTCCGGGCGTTGATCTCGGCAATGAGGGCGGGGACGACCTCGTGGAGGTCACCGACGACACCGAGGTCGGCGATCTGGAAGATCGGGGCGTCCTCGTCGTTGTTGATCACCACGATCTTCTTCGCGGTCTGCATGCCGGAGGTGTGCTGGATCGCGCCGGAGACACCCAGGCCGATGTAGAGGTCCGGGGACACGGTCACGCCGGTCTGGCCGATCTGGTACGCGCCGTCGTAGTAGTCGAGGTCGACGATGTCGCGGGTGACGCCGACCGCGCCGCCGAGGGCGTCGGCGAGCTCCTCGGCCAGAGCCATGTCCTCCGCGGAGCCGATGCCCCGGCCGGCGGCGATGACGACCTTGGCGGCCGGCAGGTCCGGGCGGGAGCCGCGGACGGCCGGGGTGAAGCCGGTGACGGTCACGTCCTTGGCGGTGGCGGCGGGCAGGGCCAGGGTGCTCAGCGTGCCGGCGCCGGCGACGGGCGCGGGCTCCACGGCACCCGGGCGCACGGAGTAGATCGGGCAGGCACCACCGACGGCGGCGGAGACCTGGATCTGGTCGCCGAAGACGGACTGGGTGGCGGTGCGGTCGGGGTTGATGCCCACGACGTCGCACAGCACGCCGGAGGCCAGGCGGGCGGCCAGGCGGCCGGCGATCTCGTTGCCGGTGGCGTCGGCGGCGACGACGATCGGGCCCGGGGTGGTGGCCGCCAGGGTGTGCAGGGCGTCGACCTGCGGGAGGATGAGACGCTCGGCGACGTCCGCGGCCTCGGCGGCGACGATGGTGGTGGCGCCGGCCGCGGCCAGCTCGGGGGCCAGGGCGGCGGTCACGCCGGGGACGCCGACGACGACCGCGGTGACCTCGCCGAGGGGGCGGGCGGCGGTGATGAGTTCAGCGGTGACGGGAGAGACCTGGGAACCGTCGTGCTCGACCAGGACATAGACAGTGGACATGCGTGTACTCCTTGAGGGTGGTCGAGGTGGCTTAGAGGAACTTCTCGGCGGCGAGGTAGTCGGCGACCTGCGCGGCGGCGGCGACCCCGTCGGCACCGCCGATGACGTCACCGGCGGTGCGTGCCGGACGCTCGGACGCCGCGGTGACGGCGGTGGCCGCGTGTGCCAGGCCGACCTGGGCGGCGGCGACGCCGATGGCGGCGGTGTCCAGCACGGTGATCTCGTGCTTCTTGGCGGCCATGAGGCCCTTGAAGTTGGGGAAGCGCGGCTTGGGGGCCTTGTCGGTCACCGAGACGATCGCCGGCAGCTGGGCGGTGAGCTCGTGGCGTCCGGCGGCGGTGTCGCGGACGGCGGTGACGGTCTGGCCGTCGAGGGTGACGGAGCGCACGCCGGTGAGGGCCGGGATCTGACGGTACTCGGCGAGGATGCCGGGCAGGGCACCCATCGCGCCGTCGGAGGAGGCGTTGCCCGCGACGATGAGGGCCACCTCCTCGGTGGCGGCGACGGTGTTGATCGCGTTGGTCAGCGCCCAGGTGGTGCCCAGCAGGTCGGAGCCGGCGAGTGCCTCGTCGAGGACGTGCACGGCGTCGTCCGCGCCCATGGCCAGGGCCTTGCGGAGGGTCTCGTCGGCCCCGGCGGGACCCATCGTCAGGGCGATGACGCGGTAGCCGGCGTCGGGGTGGGCGTCCCTCAGCTGCAGGGCCTGCTCCATGGCGAACTCGTTGATCTCGTCGATGACAGAGTCGACGTTGACGCGGTCCAGGGTGTGGTCCGCCTCGAGGGTCTTCTGGGACCAGGTGTCCGGAACATGCTTGACGAGTACCACGATCGCGGGCATCGGCAGTCACCTTTCTGAAGGTTTCGGGGAAGTCTGCAGAGAGTCTACGCTAGGCCCCGCGCCGCGAAGTCAGGCAACCCTTACTTTCCGGGGGTCGCCGCCGCCTGCTCCCGCGGTCCGCACACGATCGCCACGCCCTGCGTCCCGATCCGCGTGCACACCACCGCCGCCGATTCCCGGCCCCGCAGCTTGAGCTTCTTCCGCAGCACGTCCGGGTCGACGTCGACGCCGCGGACGAGGATCTCCAGCGCTCCGACCTGCGGGCCCAGCGCCGTCCGGAGCTTCTTGAGCGGCACGATCTCCCGGATCTCGAAGCCGCTGCGACCCTCCGGGATGCGGTCCCCGGTGAGGTAGGCGATGCGTTCGTCGAGCATCCACAGTCTCTCCCGGCGCGCGTAGTGGCGCACGAGCCCGGCGCGCACGACGGCGCCGTCCGGGTCGATGAGGTAGCGGCCGGGTTCTCCGGCGCCGACGTCATCGGGCGAGGCGTCGGTGATGCGGTCCACCTCGCCGCCACTGATCATGACGGCCTCGCGCCGCTCCCCCTCCGCCAGACCCGGGGTGTACAGGCACGCCTCCTTGACGCCGCCGTCCACCGACACCAGGCTCACCAGCCCCTCCCAGTCCGAGAAGTCCAGCCCCGGCGCGCACTTGACGGCCAGCTCCTGGCCCGGCCACGCGGCCAGCAGGTCCGGCAGCGGGGGCAGCAGCTGGTCGGGGTGGGTGATGCGGCGGCCCCCGGCCCGGCGCGCGGGGTCCGCGACGATGACGTCCGCTCCCCTGCTCACGGGCACGGTGGCGTCGGCACGCACCAGCCAGGCACCGGCGCCGAGGTTGTGCCGGGCCATCGCCAGGCGGACGCCGTCGAGGTCACTGCCCAGGTAGCGCAGTCCCGCCGCGCTTGCCGACGCCCCCTCCGTCCCCACCGAACACGTCACGTCATGCACGAGGGCGTCCGGGCCTGCGGCCCGCCGCAGGCGGTCGGCGCGCTGCGCCGCCACCACCTGCGGGGTGGCCTGCTGGGCGGCGTCGAGGTCGGTGAGCCAGTGCGCGGGGAACTTGCCGTGCGCGGCGGCGGTGCGCCGGGCCTGGGCCAGCTCCGCGACGGCGCGACCGTACTCGCCGAAGCGTTCGCGGAGCACGGCGGCGTCGGACAGCAGGGAGGCCCTCGTCAGGGGGAGGCCGGCGGTGGCGTCGGCGATGTCGTCGGCGTGGGTCGCCAGGAAGGCGACCTCGGTGCGGGTGAAGGCCATCAGAGTTCCGGACGGATCCTGTCGACCCAGGCGGTGGTGAAGTACTCGGCGTAGCGCGGGTCGTCGACGGGGTCCCCGACCACGGGGGTGAGGTCGGCGGCGTCGGCGCCCGCGAGGGCCTCGGCGGTCGTGGGGAACTGCGCGAGGAAGCTCAGCTGCGCCCACGTGGGGATGGCGAGGCGGACGAGTCCGTGCCGCCAGCCGTCGAGAAGCAGCTGCGGCGGGAACCAGCCGGCGTCGTCGGCCTCGGAGGTGTCCCCGTCCGGGGACTGGCCCTCCGGGGCGACGGCGACGAAGGAGATGGTGTCGAACCAGTGGAGGTTCTTCCAGCCGCCGACCCACCGCGCCCAGGGGCGCGCCAGATCCGAGCAGACCCGCAGGTCATGGCGGGTGAGCATCTCGGTGAGGGAGATCTTGTGGGAGATCAGGTCCACGCGGTCCTGGTGGTAGGGGGTGCCGTCGGTGATCGGGCTGCCGTCGCCGTGGACGGCCAGCAGCGTGCCGGTCTCCTCGAAGAGCTCCCGCACCCCCGCGAACACCACCGCGTGCGTCTGCTCCGGGCTCAGCCCCAGACGCTCCGCGAGTTCCTCCACCGGGCGGCCGGTCCACAGGTCCGAGGTGTCCCACTCGCCCGACGGGAAGTCGCGGTGGTCCACTCCCCCGCCCGGGAACACGGTCATGCCGGGATAGTTGCGCATCGTGGGGACGCGTTCCTGCGCCCACACCTGCAGGCCGACCGCGGAATCACGCACGAGGATGATCGTGGTGGACAGCCGGGCCTGGTCGTAGCCGGTGGGTGCCTTACGTTTGGGCACAGCTGATTCACCTCCGGGGAATCATCGGGGTCAGTGAGACTACCGACAGTCTAGGGAAACCTCAGCGGCGGTGCGCCGGACGACGGCGGGTGCGGCGGGCGAAGTAGCGCTCCCCGATGCGCGACACCTCGATCGGCTGGTGGAAGGCCTTCGAGAGGTTCTCGCTGGTGAGCACCTGGTCGATGAGGCCCTGGGCGACGACCTCGCCCTCGTCGAGAAGCATCGCGTGGGTGAAACCGAAGGGGATCTCCTCGACGTGGTGGGTGATCATGACGATCGCCGGGGCGTCCGGGTCCATCGCCAGGTCACCGAGGTAACCCACGAGGTCCTCGCGGCCGCCGAGGTCCATGCCGGCGCCCGGCTCGTCGAGGATGAGCAGCTCCGGGTTGGTCATGAGCGCGCGCGCCACGAGGACGCGCTTGCGCTCACCCTCCGAGAGGGTGCCCCAGGTGCGGTCGATGAGGTGGTAGGCGCCCACCTGGTCGAGGATCTCGTGGGCCTGCTCGAAGTCGATCTCCTCGTACTCCTCCCGCCAGCGGCCGAGCACGGCGTAACCGGCGGACACGACGAGGTCGCCGACGGTCTCGTCCGGCGGGATGCGGTTGCCGAGCGCCGAGGAGGAGACGCCGATCATCGCCCGCAGGTCACGCATGTCGGTGCGGCCCAGCCGCTCGCCCATCACGTAGGCCTGGCCCGTGGTCGGGAACTCCTCCGCGGCGGCCATGCGGATGAGGGTGGTCTTGCCGGCGCCGTTGGGGCCGACGATCACCCACCGCTCGTCGAGCTCGACCTGCCACGTGACGGGGCCGACGAGGTTTCGTCCCCCACGCTTGAAGGTCACATCGCGGAAATCGACCAGCAGATCCTCGTTGGTCTCGTTGAAGTCAGTCACATCCCCCATTGTGGCCGATTTTTCTCGTCCCCTGTGGAACTGACACAGCTGGACTAGGCTCGTTGGGTAGTTCCAACCCCTCAATGTGGAAGGTGAAACACATGACCGGTCGACTCGGAATCGATGACGTCCGCCCCCAGATCTCCGGGCGCCAGTACCCCGCAAAGGCCGTGGTCGGAGAGGTTGTCCCCGTCACCGCCCTCGCGTGGCGCGAAGGGCACGACGCCATCGCGGCGACGCTCAACGTCACCCCGCCGGAGGGTGAGACCGTCGCCATCCACATGACGACCGACCCCGACAACCAGGACCGCGTCCACGGCGTGTTCGTCCCGGATGCCCCCGGTCTGTGGACCTTCCGCATCGACGCCTGGTCCGACGTCTTCGCCACCTGGCGCAACGCCGTGACCAAGAAGATGGACGCCGGCCAGTCCGCCGAGGAGCTCGCCAACGACCTCGCCCACGGCGCCGACCTCTTCGACACCGCCGCGAAGGCCGCCCCGGCCTCCGTCTCCGGCGTGCTCATCGACGCCGCCACGGCCCTGCGCAACGAGGAGCTGAGCCTGGCCAAGCGCGTCGAGACCGGCCTGTCCGAGGTCGTCACCGCCGTGCTGCACCGCCACCCGCTGCGTGAGCTGCTCACCCACGGCCCGGTCTGCGAGGTCCTGGTCGAGCGCCGCGGCGCCCTGGTCAGCTCCTGGTACGAACTGTTCCCCCGCTCCACCGGCGGCTGGGACCAGTACGGCAACCCGGTCCACGGCACCTTCGCCACCACCGCCGCCGCCCTGGAGCGGGTGGCGAAGATGGGCTTCGACACCGTCTACTTCCCGCCGATCCACCCGATCGGTGAGATCAACCGCAAGGGCCGCAACAACACCCTCACCCCGGAGCCGGGCGACGTGGGCTCCCCGTGGGCCATCGGCTCGAAGGAGGGCGGCCACGATGCCGTCCACCCGGAGCTGGGCACCATCAAGAGCTTCCGTATCCTGCTGACCCGCGCCAAGGAGCTGGGCCTCGAGATCGCTCTCGACCTGGCCCTCCAGGCCGCCCCGGACCACCCCTGGGCCACCGACCACCGGGACTTCTTCACCGTCCTCGCCGACGGCACCATCGCCTACGCCGAGAACCCGCCGAAGAAGTACCAGGACATCTACCCGATCAACTTCGACAACAACCCGAAGGCGGTCTACGACGAGATCTACCGCGTCGTCATGCACTGGGTGAACGTGGGCGTGCGCACCTTCCGCGTGGACAACCCGCACACCAAGCCGGCGAACTTCTGGGAGTGGCTGATCAACAAGGTCCACGAGACCGACCCGGACGTCATCTTCCTCGCCGAGGCCTTCACCCGCGCCCCGCGCCTCTACGGCCTGGCCAAGCTCGGCTTCTCGCAGTCCTACACCTACTTCACGTGGAAGACGACGAAGCAGGAGCTCACCGAGTTCGCCACCGAGATCCGCGACGCGGCCGACTACTCGCGCCCGAACCTGTTCGTCAACACCCCGGACATCCTCCACGAGTCGCTCCAGGTCGGCGGCCGCGCCATGTTCGCCGTCCGCGCCACCCTGGCCGCCACCATGTCCCCGCTGTGGGGCGTGTACTCCGGCTACGAGCTCTACGAGAACATCCCGGTCGCGCAGGGCTCCGAGGAGTACCTCGACTCCGAGAAGTACGAGCTGCGCCCCCGCGACTTCGAGGCCGCGCTCGCCTCCGGCAACTCCCTCGAGCCGTACATCACGCTGCTCAACCACATCCGCCGCGAGAACCCGGCCCTGCAGCAGCTGCGCAACCTGCACTTCCACGACGTGGACAACGACCAGATCATGGCCTACTCGAAGGTCGACCCGGTCACCGGCAACGTCGTCCTCGTCGTGGTCAACCTGGACACCTACAACACCCAGGCCGGCACCGTCCACCTCGAGCTCGAGGCCCTGGGCCTGCACCCGGGTGCGACCTTCCCGGTCCACGACGCCGTCACCGGCGCCACGTGGACCTGGGGCGAGCACAACTACGTGCGCCTCGTCCCGGAGGTCGACGTGGCCCACATTCTCGTCCTGCCGACCGTCGCCGCTGATCAGCGCGAGGCGCTCGCCTGGCGCAACGTCACGGACTACCGCGCCTGACACCGCTCTTCCGCCCGGTCGACTCCTGTAGCGTCAGGAGTATGACCGGGCGCTAGAACGCCCCCACCCAAAAACAACCGGATCAACCTTCCACCAGTGAGGCAAGCCATGCACGACGCCAACGGCATCGACCAGAAACTGCTCATCCCCGACGCGGACATGGAGCGACTGCGTAACTGCAGCCATCACGCACCCCATGACTTCTACGGATGGCACGCCGTCGAGGGCGGTTCGGTCATCCGCACCCGCCAGCTCGGAGCCACCCGCGTCGACATCCTCATCCACAATGAGTCGCGCCCGGCCACCCCGATCGGTGACGACGTGTGGGTCCTCGGCCTGCCGGACATCTACACTCCGGACTACCGCCTGTGCATCCACTGGCCGGACGCCGAGCCGGTGGTCACCGCCGACCCGTACGCCTTCCTGCCGACCCTGGGCAGCCTCGATCTGCACCTCATCTCCGAGGGCCGCCACGAGCGCCTGTGGGACGTCCTGGGCGCGAACGTCCGTTCCTACGAGACGGCCCTGGGCACCGTGAAGGGCACCTCCTTCGCCGTGTGGGCCCCCAACGCGGAGGGTGTCGCTGTCGTCGGTGACTTCTGCGCCTGGAACAACAACCAGTACCCGATGCGTTCCCTGGGCTCCTCCGGAGTCTGGGAGCTGTTCGTCCCGGGTCTGGGCGCCGGCGACGCCTACAAGTTCGCCATCCAGACCAAGGAGGGTCACCGCCGCGACAAGGCCGACCCGCTGGCCAAGGCCACCGAGGCCCCGCCGGAGACCACCTCCGTCATCGTCGACTCCCGTTACGAGTGGACCGACGGCGAGTGGATCCGCAACCGGGCCCACGCCGACGTCGTCAACGGCCCCATGTCCATCTACGAGGTGCACCTGGGTTCCTGGAAGATCGGCAAGGGCTACAAGGAGCTGACCACCGAGCTGGTCGACTACGTCGCCGAGCAGGGCTTCACCCACGTCGAGCTCATGCCCGTCGCGGAGCACCCCTTCGGTGGTTCCTGGGGCTACCAGGTCTCCGGCTACTACGCCCCCACCGCCCGCTGGGGTTCCCCGGATGAGCTGCGCGCCCTCATCGAGGCGTTCCACAACCGCGGCATCGGCGTCATCGTGGACTGGGTCCCGGCGCACTTCCCCAAGGACGACTGGGCGCTCGCCCGCTTCGACGGCCCGGCGCTCTACGAGCACCCGGACTGGCGTCGTGGCGAGCAGAAGGACTGGGGCACCTACGTCTTCGACTTCGGCCGCAACGAGGTCCGCAACTTCCTCGTCGCCAACGCCCTGTACTGGATCGAGGAGTTCCACATCGACGGCCTGCGTGTCGATGCCGTCGCCTCCATGCTCTACCTCGACTACTCCCGCGAGGAGGGCGAGTGGGAGCCGAACCAGTACGGCGGCCGCGAGAACCTGGAGGCCGTGCAGTTCCTCCAGGAGATGAACGCCACCGTCCACCGCGCGCACCCGGGCGTGATCACCATCGCCGAGGAGTCCACCTCCTGGCCGGGCGTCACCGCCCCGACCGAGCACGGTGGCCTGGGCTTCTCCCTGAAGTGGAACATGGGCTGGATGAACGACACCCTCGAGTACTTCAAGCTCGACCCGGTGCACCGCGTGTACCACCACAACGACATCACCTTCTCCATGATCTACGCGTACTCGGAGAAGTACGTCCTGCCGTTCTCCCACGACGAGGTCGTCCACGGCAAGGGTTCCCTGTGGGGCCGTATGCCGGGCGACGACTGGAACAAGGCCGCCGGCCTGCGTGCCCTCTACGGCTACATGTTCTCCCACCCGGGCAAGAACCTGCTGTTCATGGGCCAGGAGTTCGGCCAGACCGGTGAGTGGGACGAGGCGCACTCCATCGACTGGTCCAACCTCGAGGGCTGGGGCCACGAGTACCACGAGGGCATCCAGGCCCTCATCAGGGACATCCACTGGGTGTACCGCCGCAACCCCGCCCTGTACTCCCAGGACCACCACTACTCCGGTTTCCAGTGGATCAAGGGCGATGACGCGGCCAACAACCTGCTGGCCTACATCCGTTACGGCACCGACGGTTCCGCGATCCTCGCGGTGATCAACCTGTCGGGCACCTCGCAGCCGGCCTACAAGCTGGGTATGCCGCGGGCCGGTGACTGGGAGCTGGTGCTCAACACCGACGACGAGAAGTACGAGGGTGCCGGCAACGACCTCGTCCAGGTCGTCGCCACCGAGGATGAGGGCTGGGACGGTCACGACCACTCCCTGACCCTGCACATCCCCGCCAACTCCGTGCAGTGGTACCGCCACCGCGGCAGCTGGTAGGTCGCTTTTCGACGCCACAGGGCCCGCCCCCGGTCATCCGGGGGCGGGCCCTCGCCGTTGTCTAGAGGTCGGGCCCGGCCAGGGCCCTGACGTGCCGGCAGGCCCAGTCCATCGCCGCCTCCTGCGACTGGTCCGCCTCCTTGTCGAGGATGAGCGCGGCCAGTTGCGGGACGACATGGGGCCAGGCCGCCAGACCGATCACCCCGAAGAGCAGCGGTGCGGCCTCCTCCGGGTCGAGTCGGAGGTGTTCCGCGAAGGATGCGACCTTGTCGCGGTAGTACCCGGACCGGGAGTCGGTGGTCCGTTCCGAGGCCCCCAGCTCGAGTCCCTCCCACTGGAGCAGTCGCAGCAGGTCGGGGTGCTGCGCGTGGTAGTCGCTCACCGCCTGCACGTAGGCGCTGAGGAACTGCGGTGGTGTGAGGTCCCCCTCCGGGTAGGGGACGACGCCGAGCAGCGAGTCGAGTGCGTCGGCGAGCACGGCATGGAACATGCCCTCCTTGTTGCCGAAGTAGGCGTAGATGCGCTGCTTGTTCACGCCGGCGTGGGCCGCGATCCGGTCGGTGCGGGCTCCGGCCAGGCCGTGGCGGGCGAACTCCGCACGCCCGGCGTCGAGAAGTGCTCGTTTGGTGGCTTCCGGACCTGTCATGGCTCCATGGTAGGTCGGCCCGACCCACGGAACAACCAACCGGATAGTTGCCCAACTAACTAGTTGGTTGTAGCCTCGGGGTCATGCACACCCCACCTGCCTTCCTCACCCGACCACCCCGCTCCCCCTCGTTCCCCGGCGTCCTGGAGCGACCCCCGGTGCTGGTGGCGTTCCTCGTCCTGCTGGCCCTCACCGTGCTCTCCCAGCTCTACGGCGCGCTTGTCCTCGGCCCCGCTGCCGCCCGGGATCTGGGGGCCGCCCCGGCGACAGCCGACTGGGTGTAGACCCTCTTCGGTGCGTCCTACGCGGTCGGCTTCCTCCTCTGGGGTCCGATGGTGGACAGGTACGGACCCAGGCGCTGCCTGCTCACCGGTCTGGCCGTGCTGGTGACCGCCACAGTTCTGGTCGCCGCTGCCCCGTCGATGGAATGGCTCCTGGCCGGCCGCGTGCTCCAGGGCGCCGGCGCCGCGGGTTTCGCGCCCTCCGTCTTCGCCTATGTCGGCGCGCGGCTGCCGGGTGCGGTGCGCATGATCGCCGTCACCGTGCTGACAAGCTCCTTCCTGGCTGCGGCCGCCATCGCCCAGGTGTCCGCTCAACTGGTGCTCATGGTCGGGTCGTGGCGCTGGTTCTTCGCCGCCAGCGCCGTGGTGCTGGCGGCCGGGTGGGTGGTCGTCGCCATCGCCGTGCGGCCGGTCAGTCCCGGTGCCCCCGCAGGCGGGAACCCCGCCACAGTCCTCGTCGGTCTGATCAGGCAACGCCGTGTCAGCCTGCTCCTGGGGGCGACCCTGGCGGTTCTGGGTCCCTTCGTGGCCCTGTATGCCGCGCTCGGGCTCAGCAACCGGTACCCGGACAGCGAGCTCCTGATGCTGCGTCTCAGCGCGGTACCCGCCCTGATCTGGGCGGGTGCGGCGTCCCGATGGCTCATCGGCGTCAGCCCCCGAGCACGCATGCTCACTGCTTTCGCCGGCGGCGCAGCAGCCGCCCTCTTCCTCACGTTCGCAGGCGGAACGGCGCTCGGGGCCGGAGTCGGCATGTTTGTTCTCGCCGCCTGTGTCTCCGTGCTGGCCCCGGCCACGATCCAGGCACTCACCGCGCTGGCGCCCGCGCAGCAGGGCAGCGTCACCGCGCTCTACACCTTCTCGCTCTTCCTCGGCGCCAGCCTGGCGCCCCTGCCCGTGACCGCGCTCGCCGGGGCCGTCCCCCAGGCCGCACTCGTCAACGGCACCGCTCTTCTCGCCGTGCCCTGTCTCCTGCTCGCCCTGTACTCGACTGCACTGGCCACCCGCCCGCAGTGATCCACCTCCCGGCCTCTCCCCTGTACTCAAACACCACAAAGGAAGATCATGTCCACACTCCATCCCGCTCTGTCCATCCCCGGGAACTTCACCGGGACCACCATCAGACACGAGAAGCAGTCGGGTCTGCCCGTCACCGTCACCCGTCACCACCCCGCCGGCGACGTCGGATACGGCGGTGCACATGTCACCGTCGTCCACGGTGACGACGACACCCTCTACGGGTACACCCGGCAGACCGTCGGATTCACTGCCGACGCCATGCCCACTCCCCGGGACGCCGAACAGGTCGCCCGCGAGTTCCTCCGTGACCTCGACCCCGACCTCGCCGCCGGTCTCGCGGTGCAGTGGATCGACCGGCACGACGAGACCATCACCACGGCGACCGGCGAACGCGAGACGGTGTCCGGGATGAAGGTGAAGACCCGTCACAGCTCGGGGCTGTACACGTGGGTGATCGTCGGCACCGGCAACCGGATCATCACCTATGAGCGCGACATCGAGTGGAACAGCAGCCACTCACGCCGCAACACCGCCATGTGGCTCCATGACGCCTGGGTCACCGCCCGGGACGCCGGCGGGCCGGAACTCGGGGGCCTCCACGCCCCGCTGGACGCCTGACGGTCACCGAGCCCGTCAGAACAGCGCCGAGGCCATCTGCGTGCGGGCGGCGGTGACGCGGGGATCGGCGGCGTCGAAAAGCGCGAAGAGCTCGACGAGGCGGTCGCGCACGCGCAGCTTCTCGCCGGGCACCGCGGTCATGAGCGCGATGAGACGCTCGAAGGCCCGCTCCGGGGTTCCGGCGACGACCTCTGCGTCGGCGGCGGTGAACTGCTTCTCGACGTCCTCCGGCGCGGCGTCCGCCGCCGCCACCGGGTCCTCGGTGCGGTTCTGCGGGTCGAGGCGCTTGAGCAGCTTCGCGGTGTCCCGGGCCTGGGCGATGTCGGTGTCTCCGGGGTTCTCGGTGAGGATCTCGTCGTAGACGGCGATGGCGGCGTCGAAGTCACCGGTGTTCAGGGCCGCGAGGGCGTCCTGCAGACGCGGGTCCTCGGGGACCTCCTCCTCGGTCTCCTGCAGGCCGGAGAGCTGCGGGCCGACCTGCTCGACGAGGGTGTCGAGCCACTGCCGCAGCGAGTCGATGGGCTGCGCGCCCTCGAACTGGGTCATCGGGCGGCCGCCGCCCAGCGCGATGACCGTCGGCAGCACCTGCACGCCGAAGGCCTGGGCGACCTGCGGGGTGACGTCGGCGTCGACGTAGCCGACGATGTAGGCCAGGCCGGCGGCGGTGGCGAGGTTCTCGAGGTCGATGCGCAGCTGCTCGGACTCCGGGCTGCGTGGGGAACCCACGAGGACCACGACGGGCACCTCCAGGGAGCGGCGGACGATCTCCGTCTCGAAGTTCTCGACCGTGACGGTGAGGAAGGGCGCGGGGCCGGAGCCGGTGTGCGGGCGCGCGGCGGCCGCCGCTGCCTGCTCACGGGCCTCGGCGCGGGCCTTGACCTCCCCCAGATCGATGGCTCCGGAGACGTAGCGGTGCGGGGTGTTCAAGTGTTCTCCTTAGAAGTGCTTCTCGAGCGATTCGATCTTCTCGTGCATCATGTCCGTGAACCCGGCCCTTATGTCGGCCTTGAGCACCAGGGACACGCGGGGTGAGACCTCGGCGACGGCGAAGGTGGCGCGCCTGACCACGTCCATGACCTCGTCCCACTCCCCCTCCACGAGGGTGAACATGGCGTTGGTCTCGTTCGGCAGACCGGATTCACGCACGATGCGGACGGCTTCCGCCACGGCGGCGGACATCTCGGCGTTCGGGGTCGCGGTGACCGTCGGCGCCACGGAAAAAGCGATGATCATGCCCACCAGGCTACCTGTCGGAACTCAGCGACGGTCCCAGCAGTGCCGGTGCCAGTGACGGCGGTCGTCCGCTCCCCGACCCGTGTCCCGTGGCCAGGCGACGATGTGGGCGACACCGGGCGGGATGTTCTGGTTGCAGCCCGGGCAGACGTAGAACTTCTGCGCCGCGTGGCTGCCCATGTGCCGGAAGAGGTACATCTCCCCCTGCGTCCACGACGGCCCCTCGACCGCCTGCGTGCCGTAGAAGGCGCTGCCGTCGCGGGGCAGCTCACGTGGTGGTTTCCGGGCCTCCCGACGCCCCCGCGACCGCGCCGGACGGTTCCGCCGCCCCATCAGAACAGCCGGAGCTCGTCGGACTCGATGCCGCGCAGGGCCTGGTAGTCCAGCGTGACGCAGCGGATGCCGCGGTCCTCGGCGAGCAGCCGGGCCTGCGGCTTGATCTCCTGGGCGGCGAACACGCCACGGACCGGGCTGAGCAGCTCGTCGCGGTTGAGCAGCTCGAGGTAGCGGGTGAGCTGCTCGACGCCGTCGATCCCGCCGCGGCGCTTGACCTCCACGGCGACGGTCTCGCCGTCCTGGTCACGGGCCAGCAGGTCCACCGGGCCGATGGCCGTGGGGAACTCCCGGCGCACGAGGCTGTAGCCCTCACCGAGGGTGGTGATGTGCTCGGCCAGCAGCTCCTGGAGGTGCGCCTCGACGCCGTCCTTGACCAGGCCCGGGTCCGTGCCCAGGTCGTGGTTGGTCTCGTGGTGGATCTCCTCGATGGTGATCCGCAGCTGCTCCCCCTTGCTGTTCTCCACGATCCACAGCTGCTCGCCCGTGTCCTCATCGTCGATGTTCCTGATGGACGTCTCTGTGAGGGTGCAGGGCGGGGTCATCCAGTTGAGGGGCTTGTAGGCCCGGTCGTCGGCGTGGACGGACACCGAGCCGTCGGCCTTGATCATGAGCAGGCGGTCCGCCATGGGCAGGTGTGCCTCCAGGCGGCCGACGTAATCCACGGAACAACGGGCGATGACTAAACGCATGCGACCCACCCTAGCCGGGACTACTTCCCGTTCTTGCCCCGGGTGATCCTGTCGCGCAGCGCGGCGTAGTCGATCCGCTCGTGGCGGATGTCGGGGGCGGCCTCCACCCAGGCCGTCAGCGCCATGAGACCGTGCTGGTCGAGGGCGAACTCGTAGCGGACGTCATGGTCGTCGGACAGGGTGGCGATACGCAGGTCCCGCGACATGAAGCCACCCTCCTCCTCCGAGACGTTCCGCGAGTCGAGGAACTCGAGCTGCTGACGGTGGAAGACATGGTCGGCGCGCGGGGAGAGGGAACGCAGCTTGTAGTAGAGGAGCTGGTCGCCGTCGTAACGCAGCGTCCCGTGGCGCCAGCCGTGCAGCCCCGAGGCCGGCAGGCGACGCAGCAGGACCGTCTGTCCCCGTGACCGCAGCGTGAGGAAGCGCCACAGTGCCAGCAGCACAGCCAGTAGAACGACGACACCCACTACCCAGGCCACGATCTCCACAGACGTACCCCTTTCTCGACGGTTAAGGGTCAATCTTAGTCACCACCGGCCCAATAACGAAGTGGGCCGATCCGCCCCTGCCGCGGAACGCGCAGACCCCGGGTCCCCGCCTCTCGGCGGAACACCCGGGGTCCACTTCTTCACAGAACCTGTCTCTCGATGTGCTCTGTGAAGCTTGTCCGATCACTGTAACCCACATCACATGAGGGTGTCAAGGGGGCGTCGGAAAGCGCGGAAAGGCCGGCACCCGCCAGCATGACGCTGGCGGGTGCCGGTCCGAGAGAGGTAGAGGCGGCGCCTCGGATTTAGCCCTCAGCCTTACGGCGCACGGCGTTGAGCGAAGCCTCCGCGCGTGCGCGCACAGACTCGTCCTCGTCCTGCAGCTGGGACTCGGCCAGCGAGGAGTCAACCTCGTCGGCCCAGATCGCGTAATCCGCGAGGATGGTGACCTTCTCCGGGGAAACGGAGAGGAAGCCACCCTGCACGCCGGCGACGAGCCTGTCGCCGTCGGTCGGACGGATGGTCACGACGCCGTTCTCGCGCAGCTGCCCGAGCATCGGCTCGTGACCCGACAGCACGCCGATCTCACCCTCAGTGGTCTGCGCGGTGACGATGCTGGCCGTACCCGACCAGAGCATGCGCTCCACGGCGACCAGTTCAACGGTGATGTCAGCCATGTGCGTCTCCTCCTACTTACCGGTGATCTTCTTGTATGCAGCCTCGACGTCGTCCAGGCCACCCAGACCGTTGAAAGCCTGCTCCGGGTAGTGGTCGAAGTCACCGTTGCAGATGCGCTCGAACGCATCGATGGTGTCCGCCAACGGAACGTAGGAACCCGGGAGACCGGTGAACTTCTCAGCGACGAAGAAGTTCTGGCCCAGGAAGCGCTCGAGACGACGAGCACGCTGGACGGTGATCTTGTCCTCCTCAGACAGCTCGTCCATACCGAGGATGGCGATGATGTCCTGGAGTTCCTTGTTCTTCTGCAGGATACCGATGACACGCTGAGCGACGTTGTAGTGGCGCTCACCGACGATCGACGGCTCGAGGATACGAGAGGTCGAGGTCAGCGGGTTCACGGCCGGGTAAATACCCTTGGAGGCGATACCACGGTCGAGCTCGGTGGTGGCATCCAGGTGGGCGAAGGTGGTCGCCGGGGCGGGGTCGGTGTAGTCATCGGCAGGGACGTAGACGGCCTGCAGAGAGGTAATCGACTTACCCTTGGTCGAGGTGATTCGCTCCTGGAGGACACCCATCTCATCAGCCAGGGTCGGCTGGTAACCGACGGCGGAGGGCATACGACCCAGCAGGGTCGAGACCTCGGAACCGGCCTGGGTGAAGCGGAAGATGTTGTCGATGAACAGCAGAACGTCCTGGTTCTGCACGTCGCGGAAGTACTCGGCCATGGTCAGGCCGGACAGTGCGACACGCATACGGACTCCCGGCGGCTCATCCATCTGGCCGAACACGAGGGCGGTGTCCTGGAGAACACCCATCTCCTCCATCTCGAGGAAGAGGTCGGTGCCCTCACGGGTGCGCTCGCCGACGCCGGCGAACACGGAGGTACCGGAGAACTCACGCGCGATACGGGTGATCATCTCCTGGATCAGAACGGTCTTGCCGACACCGGCACCACCGAACAGACCGATCTTGCCGCCCTTGACGTACGGGGTCAGCAGGTCGATGACCTTGATGCCGGTCTCCAGGATCTCGGTCTTACCCTCGAGCTGGTCGAATGCCGGCGGCTCGCGGTGGATGCCCCACTGCTCGCCGTCGCGGCCGAGGCCCGGCACGTCGAGGCAGTCGCCGAGGGCGTTGAAGACGTGGCCCTTGACGACGTCGCCGACCGGAACAGAGATCGGCTTGCCGGAGTCCACGACCTGGGCACCACGGACGAGGCCGTCGGTCGGTGCCATGGACACGGTGCGGACGAGGTTATCACCGAGGTGCTGGGCAACCTCGAGGGTGATGGTCTTGGCGACTGCTTCGAGGGTGACCTCGACAGTCAGTGCGTTGTACAGGGCCGGCAGCTCGCCGCGCGGGAACTCCACGTCGACGACCGGACCAATGACACGCACGACACGGCCGGCGGTGGACGCCTGCTGTGCGTTCTGCTCTGCGAGAGCTGTAGTCATTTTCTAGTCACTTTCTCCGCTTTCGGCGAGCGCGCCAGCGCCACCGACGATCTCTGTGATTTCCTGGGTGATCTGTGCCTGACGGGCCTGGTTGGCCACGCGCGACAGGTCCTTGACCAGTGCCGACGCGTTGTCAGTCGCAGACTTCATGGCGTTACGGCGCGATGCGGACTCGGCTGCGGAAGCCTCGAGGAACATCGCGAACAGACGGCGGGACACGTACTTCGGCAGAAGTGCGTCCATCAGGGTGTCTGCGTCCGGCTCGAACTCGACGTCCGGTCCGATCTCTCCGCCGGTGTCCTGCATGGACTCGCCGGTGTCGAGCACATCCTCACGGATGACAGGCTCGATCGGCAGCAGCTGGTGTGCGACCGGAACCTGGGACAGCATGGACACGAACTCGGTGTACACCACGTGCACCTGGTCGAAGCCACGGATCGCCTGGCCGTCAGTGTTGACGCCCTCGCGGTACTTGGCCTCGCCCTTGGAGCTGGCGTTGAAGCCCTCGATGAGGTGGCGGCGGACGTCGTGGGTGGCCTCCCAGGACGGATCCTGGGAGAAACCGGTCCACTGGCCCGCGACGGGCTCGTCACGGAACTTGTAGTAGCCGACGGCCTTGCCACCGGTCACGTAACGGACGACCTCGTAGCCGGCCTCCTCGAGCTTCTTCTGCAGCTCGGCAGCCTTCTTGAAGACGTTGTGGTTGTAGCCACCGGCCATGCCGCGGTCGGAAGAGACCACGAGGATGGCGGCCACGTTGCCGTCTTCACGCTCGTGAAGCATCGGGTGGTCGAGCGAACTCGCCTCAGCCAGACGCTCCATCATGTCGGACAGCTCCTGCGCGTACGGCAGGGATGCCTCGACCTTGGCCTGAGCCTTGGTGATGCGCGAGGTGGCGATCAGCTCCTGAGCCTTGGTGATCTTCTTGGTCGAGTTGACGGACCGGATACGGTCACGCAATTCGCGAAGATTAGCCATGGTTCACACTCCTCCCTTCGTTGATGTTGACGGTTTCAGTGGGCATCGAGGCCCTACTTCTTGGCCGTCTTGCGGGGGACGGTGAGCTGGGTCTTCTTGTGCTCTGCGTCAGACAGGGCGTCGACCTCCGGCTCGTTGATGACCGGGCGGCCATCAGTGGTCTGGAAGGTCTTGGCGAACTCGTCGTTGGCGGCCAGCAGGGCAGCCTGGGACTCGTCGGACAGAGCAGCGCCACCGGCGATCTGCTCGTAGACCTCCGGGTTGTTGGCGCGGAAGTACTCGTGCAGCTCGGCCTCGTAGCGGCGGACGTCCTCGACGGGAACGACGTCGAAGACACCCTCGCCGGCGAGCCAGATCGAGATGATCTGGTACTCGACGGGCTGCGGGGAGTTCTCGGCCTGCTTGAGCAGCTCGACGAGACGCTGACCACGCTCGAGCTGAGCCTTGGATGCGGCATCCAGGTCAGACGCGAAGGTGGCGAAGGCCTCGAGGTCACGGTAGGCGGCGAGGTCCAGACGCAGGGAACCTGCGACCTTCTTCATGCCCTTGGTCTGTGCGGCGCCACCGACTCGGGAGACGGAGACACCGACGTTGATGGCCGGGCGGACACCCTGGTTGAACAGGTCGGACTCGAGGAAGACCTGGCCGTCGGTGATGGAGATGACGTTGGTCGGAATGAAGGCCGACACGTCGTTCGCCTTGGTCTCGATGATCGGGAGGGCGGTGATGGAACCGGCACCCATGTCGTCGGACAGCTTGGCGGCGCGCTCCAGCAGACGGGAGTGCAGGTAGAACACGTCACCCGGGTATGCCTCGCGGCCCGGCGGGCGGCGCAGCAGCAGGGAGATGGCACGGTAGGCCTCGGCCTGCTTGGTCAGGTCATCGTAGATGACCAGGACGTGTGCACCCTGGTACATCCAGTGCTGAGCCAGTGCGGCACCGGTGAACGGAGCCAGCCACTTGAAGCCGGCGGAGTCAGAGGCCGGAGCAGCCACGATGGTGGTGTACTCCAGGGCGCCGTGCTCCTCGAGGGTCTTGCGGACCGCTGCGATGGTGGAGCCCTTCTGACCGATGGCGACGTAGACACAGCGGACCTGCTTGGTCTTGTCGCCGGACTCCCAGTTCGCCTTCTGGTTGAGGATGGTGTCGATGCAGACCGCGGTCTTACCGGTCTTACGGTCACCAATGATCAGCTGACGCTGACCACGGCCGATCGGGGTCATCGCGTCGATGGCCTTGATACCGGTGGCCAGCGGCTCCTCGACGGGCTGACGCTGCAGCACGGAGGGGGCCTGCAGCTCGAGAACGCGGTTCTCCTCTGCGGCGATGGCACCCAGGCCGTCGATGGGCTGTGCCAGGGGGTTGATTACTCGGCCGAGGAACTCCTCGCCGACGGGGATGGACAGGACCTCACCGGTCCGTCGGACCTCGTCACCCTCGGTGAGGGTCTCGAAGTTACCCAGCACGACGACACCCACGGTGTCGGTGTCAAGGTTCTGTGCGACGCCGATGACGCCGCCCGGGAACTCAAGCAGCTCATTCGCCATGACCGACGGGAGGCCCGAAACCTGGGCAATACCGTCAGCTGCCGAAATGACCACGCCGACCTCCTCACGGGAGGCCTCCGCGGAGTAGCTCGAGGTGTAGTTCGCTATCGCGCTACGGATCTCATCGGAGGAGATCGTCAGCTCCGCCATGTTCTTCCTGCTCTCGGTTGTATCTTCCAGCATATTTTTGTTTTGTCTTGAGTCGTGTCTTACGCGAGGTTCGCGCGGAGCCGGGTGAGCTTGCCCGCCAGGCTTCCGTCGATGATCTCGTCTTCGACGCGGATGGTCATGCCACCGAGGAGGCTGGGGTCAACCTCAGAGTGGATGGACATCGCACGACCGTAAATTCGTCCCAGCTTGTCGGCGAGCGCCGCCTGCTGGCTCACGTTCAACTGCTCGGCAGCGACGACGTGCGCAACGGAACGGCCCTGCAGCTTGGCTGCGGTGCCGACCAGGTTGGCGAGGTCGTCGATCGGGTTCTTCTCCGGCCGGCCGATCACCTGCAGCGCGAGCGCCTCGGTGAACTTGCTGACCTTGCCGTACAGAACACTTGCGAGCAGGCCACGCTTGCGTGCCGGGTCCGCAGCCTTGTCGGAGAGGAGCTGGGTCAGCTCGCCCTCACGGTCGAGGAGTCGGGAGAGTCGGAACAGTTCGTCCTCGACGAGTCCCAGCTGTCCCTCCTTCTCAGCACCGCGCAGGAGTGCGCGACGACCGAGTTCGACAAGACCGGCGCGGAACTGGCGCGGCGTGGACCACGGGAGGGTGGCTGCCTCGTTGAGCACCGAGAGGGTGCTGTCGGAGACCTTGCCACCGAACACGGCCCGGATGAGGCCCGTGCGCTGCTCGGCGGTGGCCGAGGCGTCGGCGACGGCGACACGCAGGGCGCGGTCACCGTCGAGCACCTCGACGACGTCGAACAGTTCGGTGCCGGTCTTGGCTGCGACGGCGACGGCGTTGCCCGCACCCTGGACGAGACCGTCCAGGTGAGACTCGACCGTTGCTAGTGCTTCGCGGCTCGCTGCGTGCATGGCGCTCACTTTCCTGCCGGTGCCACGGTGTCCAGGTCGGACAGGAAGGCGTCGATCGTGCCGGAGCGCTTGGTGGCGTCGGAAAGCTCGCCACCGAGCAGACGCTCAGCGAGGTTGATCGAGTTCTGTCCCATCTCCTGGCGAAGCTCTGCGACGACCTGCTCACGCTGGGCCAGCAGCTGCTTCTCACCGGATGCGATGATGCGGTTGCTCTCTTCGGTGGCCTGAGCCTTCATCTCAGCCTCGATCAGCTTGCCCTTCTCGCGGGCCTGCTCACGGATCTCGGCTGCCTCGGCACGGGCTTCGGCGAGCTGCGCGTTGTACTTCTCAAGTGCGGCCTTGGCCTCGGCCTGAGCGGCCTCGGCGCGCTGAATGCCACCCTTGATCCGGTCCTCACGCTCAGTCAGGACCTCCTGGAACTTCGGAAGCACGAACTTCCAGAAGATCAGCAGGATAACGACGAGCGGAATGATGGACCAGACGATGTCGTATGCCTTGGGCAGGAGGATGGAGTTGCCGCCCTCCAGGGGAAGCGTCTCAGCCTCCTGCGCAAGGTAGTAAATGACGTTCGTCATGAGTCTCCAGTCTTAAAGGGGTGTGGTTTCCGCTCGAAAATTAGAACAGGAAGCCGGCGACCAGGCCGATGAGGGCCAGGGCCTCAACGAAGGCGATGCCCAGGAACATGGTGGTGCGCAGCTGGCCGGCCATCTCGGGCTGGCGAGCCATGCCCTCGAGTGCCTTGCCGACGAGGATGCCGATGCCCAGGCCCGGGCCGATGGTTGCGAGGCCGTAGCCGATGGTGCCGAGGCCGGTCACGGTGGAGGCGGTCTCGGTTGCCTGTGCCAGGATGATCTCGTTCATGAAAGTCGTTCCCTTTCTTGGTGCCCGGTCCTGTCAACCGGGACTTCAGGTGGTGATTGAAGTGGGGTTATTCAGTTGGCCGCGTGTCGGTTCGCAGCTTGTCTAGTGAGAGTCCGCGTGCAGCGACAGTTCGATGTACACCGCGACCAGCAGAGCGAAGATGTACGCCTGCAGGAAGATGATGATGCACTCGTAGAGCGTGAACGCGATAGCGGCGAGGATGGTCACACCGGACATCGCGGTCCAGCCGTTCAGCTGCCAGAAGAAGAAGTTCGTGGCGGAGTACAGCAGAACCAGAATGAGGTGTCCCGCAAGGAAGTTCGCCATGAGACGAAGTGCGAGAGTGACCGGCCGCATGATGAACGTCGAGAAGAACTCGATCGGCACAACCAGAAGGTGCAGTGCCGGCGGAAGGTTGGGAATGACCACCGAAGACTTCATGAACTTACCGAAGCCGTAACGCTTGGCACCGGCGTAGATCATGGCGACATAACCGAAGAGCGCGAGGACGATCGGGAAACCGATTCGCGCGTTCGGGGAGATGTTCAGTCCCGGGATGATCGTCGGGATGTTGAACGCCAGGACGGCGAAGAAGATGGTGGCGATGACCGGCAGGAACCGGCGCCCCTCCTTCTTGCCCAGAATGTCCTCGGCGATGTGCACCCGGACGAAATCCAGAGCGAGTTCTGCGAAGTTCTGCAGACCTGACGGAACCAGCTTCGGGTTCCGGAAGGCGACAAGGAAAAGGACCGCCACGATGATCGTCATCAGAATGCGGACGAGCATCAGTCGGTCCAGTGCGAACCACCCGTTTGCAACATCTGCAAACAACATGTGGCCGTAGTATTGCCCCGGGAAAAATTCAGGATCCAGTTCGGGTGCGTGGAATTCGCCCCTCATGGCCAGTGTTGTAACGCTCAGCGTTCTCTCCCGTGTTCGGGCCGTGTGCGGAGGGTTAATTCCCACACGGTGCGATGGACGTCTGAAAAACTCTTTCCGACACCGCCTCGGACTCCGTCGCACATCAGCGAGGGCGGTGACAGGGGATGAACCACAGACCCGTTCGGCGTCTCCGTGTGGATCCCACAGGTGACGCTTTCAACTTGCCGGGGTAACCCGCAGGAAAGCTTATCAGGGTCCCCCCGGATTCTCGCGTAGCGCCCCAATATGTTTCCTGACGTGGCGCGATACGCCCCCAGCTTCTCCACAGGAACGCAAGGAAAAGGGCCTCAAACGGCAGTTTTGGGTACCTTTGTAAGGTCGGTCACATGTATTCCCGGGACTCCCCCGACGGGGGTGATTACCCCCCTTCTCAACGTCCCAGGAACGCGAAACAGCCCCTCCGCCCACTCCCCCGTTGTGGTGCAGAAAGGCTGTTCCCCCGACGTCTTCCCGGGGCCTCCCCCGGCGCTTTCCGACGTGCCTCCGCTCAGCTCACGTACGTGACACGGGCGGTGATGACGCCCCACACCTCGGTCGCCAGAACGACGATGAGAGCCAGTACCAGAGTCACGAGCAGCGCCATGCGGTCGTAGAACTCCATGTCCCGGATGATCGCCAGGACGATGATGAGCACCACGATCTTCAGCAGCCAGCTGCCCAGCACCACCGCACCGGTGGTGGCCACGTTCGTCGAGGACGTGAACAGCACGCTGGCGGCGGTCATGAGGACGAAGCCGCCGCCGATCGCGGCGCCGATGAGCACGCCCCAGATGCCCGGCAGGTCACGGGTGGCGCCCCACACGGCCAACGAGACGATGGTGAGGGCCACGAGCGCGATGCTGCCGAAACGCACGGCGCGCAGCAGCGGCCGACGGGGATCGTCGTAGTCGGAGGTCACGGTGGACCCGGTGGGCTCGGGTGTGTTCGCAGGAGTAGTCACGCCCCCGGATCCTACCTGCCGCCGTTGCGGCGTCAGAGTGAGGGATCGGTGTGGATGACCACGCGGGTCGGCGGGGGCTGACGTCCGATCTTGCCGGCGCGCAGCGGGATGAGAGTGATGATGAAGGCGAGGATGAGGCCGATGGCGCTCGCAGCCACCGCCACCCGGGAGGGCACGATGGAGAAACTCACCGCCCCGAGGGTGACCACGCCGACCCACATGTAGAGCACGAGGACCGTGCGGCGGTGGGTGTGGCCCAGGGAGAGCAGCCGGTGGTGCAGGTGGAGCTTGTCGGCTGCGAAGGGCGACTGGCCGATCGCGAGGCGGCGCAGGACCGCCATGACAAGGTCCAGGACTGGAACGAACACCGCGGCGGCCACCACGATGATGGGGCTCATGAGGGCCACGATGTCGGCGGTGCCGTAGAGCGACATGTTGATCTTGCCGGAGGCCGAGGTGGAGGCCGCGGCCAGCAGCAGGCCGATGAGCATCGAGCCGGAGTCCCCCATGAAGATGCGGGAGGGCTCGAAGTTGTGCGGGAGGAAGCCCAGGCACATACCGACGAGGCCGGCGGCGATGATGGCCGGCGGGTAGCCGGACACGGCCCCGCCCTGGTCGTGGAGGACCGTGAGGGAGAAGAGCAGGATGGCGCCGCCGGCGATCATGCCCAGGCCGGCGGCGAGCCCGTCGAGGCCGTCGACGAAGTTGATGGCGTTGATGAGCGCGACGGTGAAGATGGTGGTCACAATCGTGGCCTGCACCTGGTCGAGCACGAGCGTCGTGCCGTCCCCCACCGGCATGTAGAGCAGCGTCCAGGACAGGCCGAGGACGCTCATGACGATCGCCGCCAGGATCTGGCCGATGAGTTTCGTGATCGCGTCGAGTTCGTAGAGGTCGTCGAGGATGCCGACCAGGACGATCGCGAACGCCGCCCAGACGACGGCGTTCATCTCCGGGGTGATCGGCATGAATCCCCTGGTCAGGGCCGGTAACTGGTTGGCCAGGAAGACGGCCGCGAGGAAACCGGAGAACATCGCCACCCCGCCGAGACGGGGCGTCGGCTGGGTGTGGACGTCGCGCTGGCGGATCTCGGCGACCCGCCCGGAACGCACCATGACGGACCGGACCACACCCGTGGCGAGGTAGGTGATCGCCGCCGCCGCGAGGATCACCAGGCCGAGTTCGCGCAGCGGGACGCCTGCTCCCATGCCCGCCCCCTAGGGTCGCGTCCGCAGGAGCTCGGCGTCGACTCCGAGGACCTCGCCGATGCGCTCGGCGGAGAGGGCTCCCTCGCGGAGCAGGTACGGGCGGGGGCCGGAGAGGTCGATGATGGTGGACGGCTGCCCCACCGGGGTCTGCCCGCCGTCGAGGTAGACGGCGACGGCGGTGCCGAGCTGCTGCTTGGCGGCGATGGCGGTGGTCGGCGGCTCGTGGCCGGAGATGTTCGCGGAGGAGACGGCCATGGGGCCGACCTCGCGGAGCAGTTCGATGGCGACGGGGTGCAGCGGCATGCGCAGCATGACGGTGCCGCGGGTGTCTCCCAGGTTCCACGGCAGCGAGGGCGCCTGCGGGACGACGATGGACAGCCCGCCGGGCCAGAAGGCCTGGACGAGCGCCTCGGTCTGCGGCGGGAACTCGCGGACGAGGCCGCGGATGGTGTCCCAGGAGCCGACGAGCACCGGCACGGGCATGTCCGGCCCGCGCCGCTTGGTGGCCAGGAGGTTGGCCACGGCCTGGTTGTCGAAGGCGTCGCAGCCCAGCCCGTAGAGCGTGTCGGTGGGCAGCACGACCAGCCGGCCGCTGCGGGCGGCCTCGACGGCCGCGCTGATGCCCTCGGCGCGGGAGGAGTCGTCGGCACAGGAGTAGATGCGGCTCATGGGCTTACACCTTACTCGCCGTGACAAACCGCGCCCGCCCGGTCAGATCCTTGAGCACGGCGATCTCCCGGAACCCGCCGTGAGCTGCGAGAACGTCCTGCACGGCCGAGGAGGTGGTGTCGTCGTGCTCGATGCCCACGCGCCCGCCGGGGCGCAGCAGCGCGTGGATGGTCGGAACGAACGCCCGGATGACGTCCATGCCGGTGACCCCGGAGAACACGGCCTCCGGCGGGTCGGCGTAGACCTCGCGGTCGAGGTCCGGGGTCTCGGGGACGTAGGGCGGGTTGGTCAGCACGAGGTCGACGGTGCCGTGCCACTCCCCCAGCAGGGTCGGGTCGGTGACGTCGCCCTCGAGCATGTCCACGGTGGTGCCCGCCGCGTTGCGGCGTGCGTACTCCAACGCTGCGGGATGCTTCTCGACGCCCGCGACCTCCGCCCCCGGCACCTCATGCGCGACGTAGAGCGCGAGGGCACCCGAGCCGGTGCACAGGTCGACGACGCGGGGCCGCGGGACGGCGAGGGCGGCGAGCTGCCGCACACCCCAGTCCGCGAGGACCTCCGTCTCCGGGCGCGGGATGAACACCCCTGGGCCGACGGCCAGGTCGAGCGCCCCGAAGGGGGCGACGCCCAGGATGTGCTGCAGGGGTTCGCGCTGCTCGCGGCGCGCGACCATCTCCTCGAAACCGGCCGGGACCTCGTCGTGGAAGGCCACGTCGAGGGGGCCGCAGCCGAGGAGGTGGGCGGCGATGAGGCGGGCGTCGACAAGCGGCGACGGCACGCCCGCCGCGGTGAGACGCTCCGCGGCGTCGAGAAGCGCGGCGCGGAGCGACACCCTACTCAGCCTCGAGACGCTCGGCGCGCTCGGCCGCCTTGAGGGCGGTGAACAGGTCGTCGAGGTTGCCGTCGAGGACGGAGTCGAGGTTGTTGGCCTTGAAACCGATGCGGTGGTCGCTGATGCGGTTCTCCGGCCAGTTGTAGGTGCGGATGCGCTCGGAGCGGTCCATGTTGCGCACCTGGGCGGCACGGCCCTCGGCGGCCTCGGCGTCGGCCTTCTCTCGTTCGATCTGCTCGAGGCGGGCCTGCAGGACCTGCATGGCGCGCGCCTTGTTCTGGATCTGCGAACGCTCCTTCTGACACGTCACGACGATGCCCGTGGGCAGGTGCGTGAGGCGCACGGCGGAGTCGGTGGTGTTGACGCCCTGGCCGCCCTTACCGGAGGAACGGTAGACGTCGACGCGCAGGTCCTTCTCGTCGATGGTGATCTCGCCGGCGTCCTCGGTCTCGGGGAAGACCATGACACCTGCGGCGGAGGTCTGGATGCGACCCTGCGACTCGGTCACGGGGATGCGCTGCACGCGGTGGACGCCACCCTCGAACTTGAATACGCTCCATGCGCCGTCGCGGGAGGGGTTCTTGGCACGGATGGACAAGGTCATGTCCTTGACTCCACCCAGGTCAGACTCAGACAGGCCGAGCACCTCCCAGGTGAAACCGTGCTTGTCGGCGTAACGCTCGTACATGCGGGCCAGGTCGCCGGCGAACAGCGCGGCCTCCTCGCCACCCGCGCCGGCCTTGATCTCGATGATGACGTCATCGGAGTCGTGCGGGTCACGCGGGGCGAGCAGATCGGCGAGCTGCTCCTCCAGCTCGACCTCACGGGCGGCCAGGCGCTCGGCCTCGGCGGCGAACTCCTTGTCCTCGTGGGCCATCTCGCGGGCGACCTCGAGGTCCTCCCGGGTGCTGACCAGCTCGTTGTTCACTTTGATGATCGGCTGCAGCTCGGCGTAACGCTTCGAGAGCTTGCGGAACAGGGCCTGGTCACCGGCAGTCGCCGGATCGGCCATCTGGGCCTCGATGCCCTGGTACTCGGAGACGACGTCGTCTACGGCGGAAACAGTGGAACTCATCTAGGAGTAGTCCTCCTCGTCCTTGTCGGCGGCCATCGGGGCGGAAGAGGCGACCTGCATGAGGAACTCACCGTTGCTCTTGGTCTTCTTCAGCTGCTTGATGAGCAGATCGATGGCCTGCTGCGGATCCAGTGCAGACAGGATACGGCGCAGCTTGTGCATGATGCGGGCCTCCTCCGGGGCGAGCAGCAGCTCGTCCTTACGGGTGCCCGAGGGGTTGACGTCGACCGCCGGGAAGACGCGACGCTCGGAGATACGGCGGTCCAGCTTGAGCTCCGCGTTACCGGTGCCCTTGAACTCCTCGAAGATCACGGTGTCACCGGCGGAACCGGTCTCCACCATCGCGGTGGCGATGATGGTCAGCGAACCACCGTTCTCGATGTTGCGGGCCGCACCCAGGAAGCGCTTCGGCGGGTACAGCGCGTTCGAGTCGACGCCACCGGAGAGGATGCGTCCCGACGCCGGGGAGGAGTTGTTGTACGCACGACCCAGGCGGGTGATGGAGTCCAGCAGGACGACGACGTCCTTGCCCTGCTCCACCAGGCGCTTCGCACGCTCGATCGCCAGCTCCGCGACGGCCGTGTGCTCTGACGGCGGACGGTCGAAGGTGGAGGCGATGACCTCGCCGTGCACCGAACGCTGCATGTCGGTGACCTCCTCCGGACGCTCGTCGACGAGGACGACCATCAGGTGGCACTCCGGGTTGTTCGTGGAGATCGCGTTCGCGATGTTCTGCATGATCGTCGTCTTACCGGCCTTCGGCGGGGAGACGATGAGCGCACGCTGGCCCTTGCCGATCGGCATGATCAGGTCGATGACGCGGGTGGTCAGGATCTTCGGGTCCGTCTCCAGACGCAGACGCTGGTTCGGGTACAGCGGCGTCAGCTTGGAGAACTCCGGACGGTTCCGGGCCTCGTCGACGCTGAGACCGTTGACCGTGTCGACGCTGACCAGCTGGTTGTACTTCTGACGGTTACGGCCCTGACCGTGGGTCTGGGCGGCACCCATGCGCACCTTGCCGGTCACCGCGTCACCGGCACGCAGGCCGGAACGGCGGATCAGCTGGTTCTGCACGAACACGTCCGCCGGCGAGGCGTGGTAGCCGGTCGTCCGGACGAACGCGACGTTGTTGTCCACGATGTCGAGGATGCCGGCGACGTCCTGCAGATCAGCGGAATCGTGCTGCTGGTCGTTCTGGTGGTCCTGCTGGTCACCACCGCGACCGCGGCGGTTGCGGCGGCTGCGACGACCACGACGGCCCTCGCCCTCCTGGTCCTGGTTGCGCTGGCCACGCTGGTTGCGGCCCTGCTGCTGGCCCTGCTGGCCCTGCTGCTGGCCGGAGTCACGGTCGGAGTCCTGCTGGTCCTGCTCCTGACGGTCCTGTCGCTGGCCGCGCTCCTGCTCGGAACCGGACTGCTGCTCCTGCTCACGCTGGCCGTGGCGGGCGCGGTTGCGACGCGCGCGGCGGGCGGCGGAGCGGGACTCGTAGCGCGGCTCCTCGGAGGAGTCGGCAGTGTCGCCGGAGTCGCGGGACTCACCGGAGTCGCCGGAGTCGCGGGACTCTGCGGTGCGGGACTGTTCGGCCTGCTCAGCCTGCTGGGGCTGCTCGGTCTGCTCAGACTTCTCGGCCTGCTCGGTGGCCGGCTGCTCTGCGGCGGGCTCCGTCTTCTCCTGGCTCGCACGGGTCGTGCGGGTGGCACGGCGGGTGCGCTGCGGGCGCTCGGTCTTCTCGGCGGCCGGGGCGGCGTCCTGAGTCTCAGCAGACGCGGCCTGCTCGGTCTTCTCAGCCTCTGCGGCGGGCTCGGCCTGGGCTGCCTGCGCGGCAGGCGCGGCTTCTGCGGCCGGCGCGGCGGCACGCCCGCGGGCGGGCACGGTGCCGGTCTGGATCGCAGTGATCAGATCGCCCTTGCGCAGGCCGGAGACCCCCTTGAGGCCCTTCTCCGCGGCGATCTTGCGCAGCTCGGTGAGCTTCAGCGACGCGAGGTCGGTGGAAGCTGCTGCGGTGGCGGTGTCCGTTTCGGTCACGGATGTCCTTTCCTTGCTTGACCAGTCTTCGGCGCGTCATGGGCGGAGCGCGTCACACGCCCGACTGGAAGCCTTCTGTGGAGTTGAGCGACTCGACGTCTCCCCTTGAAACACCCACACAGACGTGGGTGGTCCTCGTGTGAGGACAGCGGGGGTACGGAGCCGTACTTCAGTGGTTGATCAGACCGGACCGAACCTGGGACCGCAACCTTCCGGGCCGGGGCAGCCGGGGCCGCCTGCAGCGGAGGAAGGAGGGTGAACGCGTGATCCGGGTGGACTATGGGTCTGGAGTGAAGATACAGACCCCCGTCGATCTCCGGACAGTGTACCGCATGCCGCACACACTATCGCACCGACCCTCCCGGCTAGAGTGTTGGTCATGCTCTCCACCATGCAGAATGTGCCGTTGTCGATCTCGCGGATCCTGGAGTTCGGGTCCACCGCGCATGCGTCGACGAAGGTGACCACGTGGCGCACGGACAAGGCCGAGGAGACCACCTTCGCGGAGATCCACGCGCGGGCGGCGGCTCTGGCGCACGCGTTGCGTGACGATCTGGGTATCACCGGTGACCAGCGCGTCGGTTCCTTCATGCACAACTGCGCGGAGCACCTGGAGGTGCAGTTCGCGGTCTCGTGCATGGGGGCGGTGTTCGCTCCGTTGAACAAGCAGCTGATGACCGACCAGGTGCGGCACATCATCAACCACGCGCAGATCGAGGTCATCGTCTGTGATCCGCGTCTGGCGGGTCTCCTGGGCCAGGCGCTGGAGGGGTGCCACACCATGCGTGCCGTGGTGTTCACCGGTCTGGAGCCGCTGGAGCCGCTGGCGGAGAAGCTCCCGGATCACCTGTCGGTCCACTCCTACGAGCAGCTTCTCGACGGCCGCTCGACCGTCTTCGACTGGCCCGTCCTCGACGAGGACACCACCGCCGCGATCTGCTACTCGACGGGCACCTCGGGTGCCCCGAAGGGCGTGGCGTACTCGCACCGTTCGGTGTTCCTGCAGTCCATGTCGCTGCGTGCCACGGATTCACTGTCGGTCTCCCACGGCGAGTCCTTCCTGTGCTGTGTGCCGATCTACCACGTCCTGTCGTGGGGCGTGCCCTACGCGGCCTTCATGTCGGGCACTCCCCTGGTGTTCCCGGACTCGGACGTGTCGGCGCCGACGCTGGCCCGCCTCATCGCGGCCACCCACCCCCGCGTGGCGCACGGCGTGCCGACGGTGTGGATCCAGCTCATGGTGCACTACCTGCACAATCCGCCGGAGCGCATGTCGCTGACGGAGATCTACGTCGGCGGTTCGCAGGCCCCGCCGATCCTCATCCAGCTGTGGGAGGAGCGTTACGGCGTCGACGTCGTCCACGTGTGGGGCATGACGGAGACGTCGTCGGTGGGCACGGTGGCCCGCCCGCCGTCGGGGTCCTCCGGTGAGGCGCGCTGGGCGTACCGCGTGAGCCAGGGCCGTTTCTCCCCGCTCCTGGAGTACCGCGTGGTCAACGACGGCAAGGTCGTCTCCTCGACGGACCGTAACCAGGGTGAGCTGCAGGTCCGCGGCAACATCGTGACGGGCGCCTACTACCACTCCCCCACCGAGGACGGTGACGGTTCCGCCAGCCAGTTCCGCGGTCGGGAGGTCGACGACGCGGAGGAGCTGTTCACCCCGGACGGGTGGCTGCGCACCGGCGACGTCGGTTCGGTGACGGCGGACGGTTACCTCACGGTCTCGGACCGCGCGCGCGACGTCATCCGCTCCGGTGGTGAGTGGATCTACTCGGCCATGCTGGAGAACCTCATCATGAACTCCCCGGAGGTCGTGGAGTGCGCGGTGATCGGCTACCCGGACGAGAAGTGGGGCGAGCGCCCGCTGGCGGTGACGGTGCTGCACGACGACATCCCGCAGACCCGCGACACCGCCGAGCAGCTGCGCGACCAGCTCCGCGCCTCCCTGCCGGGCTGGATGCTGCCGGAGTACTGGACGTTCGTGCAGGACATCGACAAGACCTCCGTCGGCAAGTTCGACAAGAAGGACCTGCGGACGCACCTGGCGGACGGCGAGTTCGAGATCATCAAGCTCAAGGGTCCGGGTGAGAAGGACGCGCAGGAGGTTGCGGAGGGCGCCGGTCCCGTCCCGGGCTAGGATCGACAGGCATGCACGGTGGCGTCGACAATCTGCTCATCCAGGGCGAGAACCTGCAGGTTCTCCGCCACCTGGCGGGCACGCACGCCGGCCGGGTGCAGATGGTCTACATCGACCCGCCCTACAACACCGGCAGCGGTGACTACCTCTACGCCGACGCGATGCCGCGCGCGGAGTGGCTCACCTTCATGGCGGAGCGGCTGGAGGCCGCCCGCCCGCTGCTCGTCGACGACGCCGTCCTCGCCATCCAGTGCAGCTTCCACCAGTCCGCCCACCTGGAGGTGCTTCTCGACGCCACCGAGTGGCTCCACAAGGTCATGGTCCTGCACGTCCTCGTCCGGCACCCCGACCGGGCGCTGACCGCCGACAAGCAGTTCAACGACGTCGTCGAACAGATCCTCATCTACTCCACCGACCCCCGTTTCCGCATGCCGCGCCGCATCCGCGAACGCGACCTCAGCGAGTACCGCTGGGACGTGGAGCTCACCGGCCCCGGCGAGCCTGCCGAGCTGGGTGGACGCCCCTGCCTGATCTATCGCCCGGACCAGTGGCGCAAGGTGGAGAAGGGGCCGGGCGCGGGCACGTTCCGCACCCACTCCATCCGGGGCAGCCTGCGGGAGAAGAACTCCTCGGGACGCTTCTGGGTCGCCCACCTCGAGGGTCTCGGCCTCGATCCGCTGACCCTCATCCAGGTGCCGGACATCGGCGACGACGGCCTGGGGCACCGCTTCTTCCACACCCCGAAGGCCGGCAACCGCAACGGCTCCTACTTCCAGGGCGTGCCGCAGTCCAGCGACGTCACCTCCCTGCCGTACCCGAACTTCGTCGACTTCCACGCCGAGTTCAACCGGGTGTCCGCCGAGGGCGGGGTGAGTTTCCGGAACGGCAAGAAGCCGGAGGCGCTGCTGCGTTTCCTCATCGAGCTGTTCACCGCACCGGGCGACGTGGTGCTCGACTACCACCTCGGATCCGGCACGACCGCCGCGGTCGCGCTGAAGCTGGGGCGTCGTTTCCTCGGCGTGGAGCGGGAGGACTTCGCCGAGACCGTCGCCCTGGAGCGCCTGCGCGCGGTCGTCGCAGGAGAGCAGTCGGGCATCTCCGCGGCCGTCGGCTGGACCGGCGGGGGTTCCGTGGAGTTCCGCCGGCTCTGACACGGGAATGCCCGTTCGCCCTTCCGGGGACGGTGGCCCGACTACGCTTACCCGGAGAACATCTGCCGATGAGCGGAAGAGCTCTCCCCCGCTCACAGAAGGACCCCTCGATGCCCCGCCCCCGCCTGCTCGTCCCCCTCACCGCCGTGCTCCTCGCGGCAGGGTGCACCCCCACCCCCACGGAGGCGGAGAACCCGGCGCTGCTGGTTCTCGGGGCGTCGTCGACACGCGTCATCAACGAGGAGCTCGCCGCCCTCAGCGGCGCGGACCTCGAGTTCCTCAATGCCGGCACGACGACGCTCGTCGAGCAGCTTGCCGACGGCGCCCCGGGGGACGTCCTCATCACCGCCGATGAGGCGTCCATGGAGCAGGCCGTCGCACTCGGCGTGGCCCGTGCCCCGCGGGTGGTGGCCATCAACTCGATGGTCATGGTCGTGCCCGCCGGCAACCCGGCCGGCATCACGTCGGTGGAGGATCTCCCCGGGACGACGCTGGTGCTCTGCGACGAGCGCGTCCCCTGCGGTGCCTCCGCCCGGCGGATCAGCGACGCGCAGGACCTCGCGCTCACCCCGGCCTTCCGCGAGTACTCCGTCTCCGATGTCCTCGCCCGGGTCGTCTCCGGGCAGGCCGACGCCGGCTGGGTCTACCGCACCGACGCCCTCGACGCCGGCGCAGCGGTCGAGGTCATCGACATCCCGGGCGCTGAGGAACACCCCAACACGCTGCTGGCGGCGGTGACGACGACGGCCGTCGACAAGCAGGCGGCGACGGACCTGGTGACGCTCCTGCACTCCCCGGCGATGGCCCGGGTGTGGGAGGAACACGGATTTCTCCCGGCCCCGTGAAGGTGAGGGGAAATTGACACCGTGACGATGCCTCGCGAACAATTAATGTCACGGTGCCGTGTTCAACTGCAGGTGCCGTACCGGACATGAGGAGGTTTCGGTCCCGATGACGGACAACCGGCCGCCCCGCCCCGCAGCGGAGCTCTACCCCGAGTCACTGCAACTGAGCACCCGCCAGCGCGAGGTCCTCGACCAGCTGCAGACCTACCCGCAGGGGGCACGTTCCGCCGACCTGGCGGAGGACCTCGGGATGCACGTCAACACCGTCCGCGGTCACCTCGACGAGCTCATCGCCCGCGGTGCCGTCCACGCGCACACCGCCCCGGCACAGGGACGCGGACGCCCCTCCCTGATCTTCCAGGTCCGGATCCCCGACAACCGGGCCATCGCCCGCGAGTACATCTCCCTGGTGGAGCTGCTGGCCTCGATGATCGTCGACATCGACTCCCCCAGCCCCGAGACGGTGGAGAAGGCCCGCGAGATCGGGCGTCTCTGGGCCCGCCGCATGGCTGAACGGGAGGACGCCCCCGCCGGCACCGGCAATGAGGACGGCGAGGACACCATGGACACGGCGCTCGACCGTCTCCACCACACCCTCCGTGAGCTGGGTTTCGACCCGACCATGCGCAGGGAGCAGGGCGACGGGGGCACCGACGCGGAGTCGGTCGACATCGAGCTGCAGGCGTGCCCCTTCGTCGCCGAGGGGCACCGACCCTCGCTCATGATCTGCGCCATCCACGAGGGTTTCCTGCAGGAGTCCGTCGGCTCCGCCCCCGTCCGGCTGAGCCTGCGCCCCTTCCAGCCCTCGGGCGCGTGCTCGGTGGTCGCCGACAGGGGGACCCCCGCCGACGACCGGTAGGTCAGACCCGGCTGACCTCGACGGTCGCCGGACCGGCGACCTCCAGCTCGAGGACGCGCAGACCGGCGGCGCGGGCCTCCTCGAGGATGGCCTCCTCGATCGGGTCGACCGACAGGACCATGCAGGTCGGGCCGGCGCCGGAGAGGTACGCGGCGTAACCGCGGTTGCGCAGACGGTTGACCCACTCGGCGGTCACCGGCAGCACGTCGGCGCGGTAGGGCTGGTGCAGGCGGTCACGGGTGCCCTCCCACAGCAGCTCCGGGTGGTTCTGCAGCGCCACGGTCATCACCGCGGTGCGCGAGACGTTGAAACGCGCGTCCGTGTGGGTGACGTGGCTCGGCAGCACGCGACGCACCGCCTGGGTGGAGGCGTGGAAGTCCGGCACGAGAGCCGTCGCCCGGATGCGCTTGTCGACGTCCACCGCCACCGCCCGGTACCCCGGCTGCGAGCCGTCGACCGGGGTCGTGGTCCAGGAGACCACGGCGGAACCGAGGACGGAGGCCGCGGCGTTGTCGGGGTGCCCCTCGAAGGCGGAGGACAGCTGGACCACCTGGTCGGTGGTCAGCGGGTTGCCCGCCAGACCGTTGGCGGCCAGAACTCCCGCGACGGCTGCGGCGGCGGAGGAGCCCAGGCCACGGGACTGCGGGATGGCGTTGGTGCACACCACGCGCAGGCCCGGGGCCTCGGCGTGGGCGGCGTTGAGGCCCGACCGGATGGCCTTGACCACCAGGTGGGAACCGTCGCGGGGCAGGTCGTCCTCGCCCTCGCCGAAGACCTCGACCTCGAGGCCCGACTCGATGACCTCGACCTCGACGGTGTCGTAGATGCCCACGGCCAGGCCGAGGGTGTCGAATCCGGGGCCCAGGTTCGCGGAGGAGCCGGGGACGGTGACGGTGGCCCGGGTGCCCACCTCAAGCTGGATGCTCACAGCTCAACGCTCCCTAGATGAGTCGCAGGACGCTGTCGACGGACTTGACCGCCGGGGCCTTCTTCAGGTCCTCGACGGTGGCGGCCAGGTCGGCCTCACGTGCGGAATGCGTGACGACGATGAGGCGGGCGTGGTCGCCGGCCTCCTCCTGGCGGACGGTCTTGAGGGAGATGTCGTGGGTGGCGAAGATCGCGGACAGCTCGGCGAGGACACCGGTGCGGTCCTCGACCTCCATGTCGATGTGGTAGCGGGTGCGCACGTCGCCGAGGTCGGCGATCGGCAGGTTCGCGTAGGTGTTCTCGCCCGGGGCGCGGCCACCGTGGACCTTGTTGCGGGCGGCGCCGACGAGGTCACCGAGGACGGCGGAGGCGGTCGGGGCGCCACCGGCACCGTTGCCGTAGAACATCAGGCGACCGGCTGCCTCGGCCTCGACGAAGATGGCGTTGTAGGACTGGTTGACCGAGGCCAGCGGGTGGTCGACCGGAACGAGGGTCGGGTGGACGCGGCTGGCGACGGACTCCACGCCGTCCTTGTCGGTGACGCGCTCACAGATGGCGAGCAGCTTGATCACGTAGCCGGCGTCGCGGGCGGCCTCGATGTCCTCGGCGGTGACCTTGGAGATGCCCTCGCAGCTGACGTCGTCGAACTTGACGCGGGTGTGGAAGCCCAGGGAGGCGAGGATGGCGGCCTTGGAGGCGGCGTCGTGGCCCTCGACGTCGGCGGTCGGGTCGGCCTCGGCGTAGCCCAGACGGGTGGCCTCGGCGAGCGCGTCGTCGTAGCTGGCGCCGGTGGACTCCATCGCGTCGAGGATGAAGTTGGTGGTGCCGTTGACGATGCCGGAGATACGCAGGATGTTGTCGCCGGCGAGGGAACGACGCAGCATGCCGACGACCGGGATGGCGGCGGCGACGGCGGCCTCGAAGTAGAGGTCGACGTTGGCGGCGTCGGCGGCGTCGGCAAGCTCGTCGGCGTGCGCGGCGACGAGGGCCTTGTTGGCGGTGACGACGGACTTGCCGGCGCGCAGGGCGGCCAGGACCAGCTCACGCGGGTACTCGATGCCGCCGATGACCTCGACGACGATGTCGACGTCGTCGCGGTTGATGAGGCTCAGCGCGTCATCGGTGAGCAGCTCACGGTCCACGCCCTCGCGCGGCTTGGAGAGGTCGGACACGGCCACACCCTTGAGCTCGAGCGGACCGCCGATGCGGTGCGCGAGCGCGTCGGAGTACTCGCCCATCAGGCGCAGCACCTCAGATCCGACGGTGCCGTGGCCGAGAATGGCGACGCCCACCGGCTCGCCGGCTCCCTTGCCGGGGTTGAAGCTGGGCTGCTGAGTGACGGTCATGGTTCTCCTGCACATGGTCGTGGGTCCGTGCCCGTCGGGGACGGGCAGACTGAGGACAGATTTCCGTGACCACCCTACCGGGATTCGGCCACTTCCTCAGACTCCGGGGTCACGACACTCCATAAGATAAGTCACATCTCTGGACATATTGCGTTCAGACGATTAATCTGTCCTCACCACCCCCATGCCTCTGCCAGTGACAGGAGTCAGCATGTCCCGCCGTCGGATCACCCGTGCACTCACGGCCTGCGTGGCGTGCCTGGTGATCCCACTGGCGGGGATCTCGTCCGCGCACGCCGCCGAGATCACCACGGACGACGGCGTGTGCACCGTCCGCCTCTCCCCCGCCGAGACCGAGAGCGGCCTCGCCCTGTCGGGCGTGTTCGCCGCCAACTGGTCCGCCGAGATCCTGCGGGACGTCCCCTCCGTGGCGGAGGACATGGCCCTGGCACGCACCTGGCACGCGGACAAGACCAGCGAGCAGCTGGCCGACATGCCCGGCAACGTCCGGGCCGCCCTGGAGCGCATCAACGCGGCCAGCGCCCGCGTGGGCTACCGGGACGGGGAGGCCGCCGCGCCGCTGCGCATCCTCGTCGAACGCAACAACCACCGGGCGGCCGGGCGCGACACGTACCAGATGACCTCCGCGGAGGCCCGCGCCCAGCTCGCGGCCGCCCGCCGCTCCGGGTCGACGACGCTGCTCAGCGGCACCCGGGAAGGGCTCTCCGTGGCCGCCGACGAGGCCTGGCTGCGGGCCTGGGAGCGCACCCCGGGAGCCCAGGCGGAGGCGGACGCCTACCGGGCGGAGCTGCGCATGTGCGCCACGGGAGCCTCCGGCACCGTCGACCGCGAAGAGTCGTCCACGACGCCGACCCGTTCCTCCACCCCGGACCCGTCGACCGCGCCGACGCCCGCCAGGGGCGTGCCGCTCGGTTCCATCCACACCTCGCTCGTCGTGGCGCTGCTGGAGGACGCCGGCAGCCTCAAGGGCCTCTTCCACTGACGCCCTGCCCGGGCGTCGGTTCTACGTCTCCAGCGCGAGAATGTCCTCGACGGTCTCGCGGCGCAGCATGAGCTTCGTCTTGCCGGCACGCACCGCGACGACCGGCGGACGGCCGAAGGCGTTGTAGCGCGAGGACATGGCGTAGGCGTAGGCGCCGGTCGCGGCGACGGCCATGAGGTCCCCGACCACGATGTCGTCGGGGTAGCGCGCGTCGCGGACGAGAATGTCGCCGGACTCGCAGTGGGAACCGACGAGGCGGGAGGAGATCTCCTCGCCCTCGGTGAAACGGTTGACCACGCGGGCGTCGTAAAGCGCGTCGTAGAGGGCCGGGCGGATGTTGTCGGACATGCCGCCGTCGACGGAGAGGTAGCGTCGCTTCTCGTCCTCGGAGACGGTGACGTCCTTGACGGTGCCGACCTCGTAGACCGTCACCGTGCCGGGGCCGGCGATGGCGCGGCCCGGCTCGACGAGGACGGCGGGGGCGTCGATGCCCAGCTCCGCGGCGGTCTTGGCCACGGCGGTGAGCAGGTCGTGGGCGACCTCGTCGACGTTGAGGGGCTGCTCGTCCTCGGTGTAGGCGATGCCGTAGCCGCCGCCGAGATCGAGCTCGGGCAGCTGCACGCCGAGTTCGCGGTGGATCTGCGAGTAGAGGCCCAGCACGCGGTCGGCGGCCATCGTGAAGCCCCGGGCGTCGAAGACCTGGGAGCCGACGTGGCAGTGCAGGCCCACGAGCTCGAGGTTCTCGGCGCGGACGGCGGCCTCCGCGGCGCGGAACGCCGAGCCGGAGGCCAGGGAGAAGCCGAACTTCTGGTCCTCGTGGGACGTGGCGATGGCCTCGTGGGTGTGCGCCTCGATGCCCGGCTTGACGCGGATCATCACCTTCTGGATGACGCCGGCGCCGGCGGCGATGGCGTCGAGAAGCTCGAGCTCCTGCTCGGAGTCGAGGACGACGTGGCCGACGCCCTCGGTGACGCACGCCCGCAGGAAGGACGGGCCCTTGTTGTTGCCGTGCGCGGTGATGCGGGCGGCGGGGAACTCGGCGGCCAGCGCGATCCGCAGCTCGTTGAGCGAGGCGACGTCGAGCGACAGCCCCTCCTCGTCGACCCAGCGGGCGACGGTGCGGGTGAGGAACGCCTTGGAGGCGTAGTGGACGTGCTCCGGGCCGCCGAAGGCGCGGGCCATGTCCTGGCAGCGGGAACGGAAGTCGTCCTCGTCGACGACGAAGACCGGGGTACCGAACTCCTCGGCGATCTCCGGCAGCGGGACACCCGCGACGGTGACCACGCCGTCCTCCTGGCGCGCGGCGTTGCGCGGCCAGACGTGGGCCGGCAGATCGTTGAAATCCGAGGTCATGCGCTTACATCCTCTCCGGGGCGGTGACACCGACCAGGCCGAGCGCGTTGGCCAGGGTCTGGCGGGTGGCCGCAGCCAGCGCCAGGCGGGCGGTGTGGATCGGGGCGGCCTCTTCGTCCGCCTTCGGCAGGATCTGGCAGTTGTCGTAGAAGCGGTGGAACACGCCGGCCAGTTCCTCGGCATAACGGGCGATACGGTGCGGCTCACGCAGTTCCGCCGCGGCCTTGACCACGTTCGGGAACTCGCCGAGGGTGCGGATGAGGTCGCCCTCCCGCTCGTGGGTGAGCAGGGAGAGGTCCGGGTTGTCGGCGGTGACGCCCAGCTCGGCGGCCTTGCGCGCGATGGAGCACAGGCGGGCGTGGCCGTACTGGACGTAGTAGACGGGGTTGTCCGAGGACTGGGAGGCCCACAGCGCCAGGTCGATGTCCAGGGAGGAGTCGACGGAGGAGCGGATGAGGGAGTAGCGGGCGGCGTCGATGCCGATGGCCTCGACCAGGTCGTCGAGGGTGATGACGGTGCCGGCACGCTTGGACATGCGCACCGCCTCGCCGTCGCGGAGCAGGTTGACCATCTGGCCGATCATGACCTCCACCTGGTCGGCGTCGTAGCCCAGCGCGGCCGCGGCGGCCTTGAGGCGGGCGACGTAGCCGTGGTGGTCGGCGCCGAGCATGTAGATGCACAGGTCGTGGCCACGGTCGATCTTGTCCGCGACGTAGGCGATGTCACCGGCGATGTACGCGGCGTCGCCGTCGGACTTGATCACGACGCGGTCCTTGTCGTCGCCGAAGTCGGTGGAACGCAGCCACCAGGCGCCGTCGGACTCGTAGAGGTTGCCGTTGTCCTTGAGGGTCTGCACCGCCTTGTCCACGGCCCCCGACTCGAACAGCGAGTTCTCGTGGAAGTACACGTCGAAGTCGGTCCCGAACTCGTGCAGCGACTCCTTGATGTGCGCGAACATCATCTCGACGCCCTCGGCGCGGAAGGTCTCCTGGACCTGCTCCGGGGTGCCGTCCAGCGCCGTCGGCTGCTTCTCGACGACCGCCTGCGCGATCTCCCGGATGTAGTCGCCGCCGTAACCGTCCTCGGGGGTCGGCTCACCCTGGGCGGCCGCGACGAGGGAACGTGCGAAACGGTCGATCTGGCCGCCGTGGTCGTTGAAGTAGTACTCGCGGGTCACCTGCGCGCCGGCGGCGGTGAGCACGCGGCCCAGGGAGTCACCGACGGCCGCCCAGCGGGTGCCGCCGAGGTGGATCGGGCCGGTCGGGTTCGCGGAGACGAACTCCAGGTTGATCCTCTGGCCGGCGTAGATGTCGAGGTGGCCGTACTGCTCGCCGGCCGCGAGGATCTTCGCCACGATCTCACCCTGCGCCGCAGCCGCCAGGCGGATGTTGAGGAAGCCCGGGCCCGCGATGGTGGCCTCGTCGATGGCGGGGTCCTCCGCCAGGGCCTCGGCCAGCCAGGTGGCCAGCTCGCGGGGGTTGGTGCCGACCTTCTTGGCCACCTGCAGGGCCAGGTTGGTGGCGTAGTCGCCGTGCTCCGGATTACGGGGACGCTCGACGACCACCGGGTCGGGCAGAACAGAGATGTCGAGGTCACGGGACGAGAGCACGCCGGCGGCGGTGTCCCGGATGAGGGACGCAAGATCAGCAGGTGTCATGGGCGATGAGTCTAGTGCACCCCGCGCCTGCACTCCCACTGAGGCTTTCCTGAGCGTCGTCACACCGGATCCGCCCCCATGTCTGACTCACATGAACGGATTGTTCTGGTTATCATTCACCCATGCATCTTCTCCCCCGCGCCCTGACCGCAGTCGCCCTGCTCGGCCTCCTGCCGGTGTCGGCCGTGGCGGCCCCCGCCGCCACCGCAGCCCCCGCCCAGCCCATCACCTGGGAGGCCTGCCCCGAGCAGGTGACCGACCCGACGGCACAGTGCGGGCGTATCGACGTCCCCATGTACCACTCCGACCCCGCCGGCCCCACGATCTCCGTGGGCTTCGTCCGCGTGCCCGCCGCCTCCGGCGCCGCCCGCGGCACCCTGTTCACCAACCCCGGCGGCCCGGGCGGCGACGCCTACTCCTACGTCGGTGGCCAGGAGAACTTCGCCTGGCCCGCCGGACTGGTCAACGAGTGGGAGCGCGTCGCCGTCCAGCCGCGTGGCCTGCCCGGCTCCACCGGCGTGAACTGCGCCGAGGAGGCCATGGCGATGGGCCCGGTCGACGCGCTCACCAACCAGGGTGGCTTCATCCGGGCCGCCTGCGAGGCCAACCACCCCGGCTACACCGCCTCCCTGACCACGGACAACACCGCCGAGGACTGGGAGTGGGTCCGCAACGCCCTGCGCCGCGAGAAGATCTCCGTCCTCGGCCTGTCCTACGGCACCTACCTCGGCTCCGCGTACGCCACCCGCTACCCGCAGCACACCGACCGCGTCGTCCTCGACTCCGCCATGGACCCGAAGCTCGCCTGGAACGGCATCATGGGCTCCCAGCAGGCCGGCTACGAGAACGCCCTCCACGACTTCATGACCTGGGTCGCCGAGCGCCACGACGTCTACGGCCTCGGCGAGACCCCGCTCGCCGTCTACCAGGCGTGGTCCGCCCGCGTCGTCGCCGAGACCGGCACCAACCCGACCGTCGTCCCGCCGCCGGCGCAGGTCGGCGACCTGCCCCCGGGTCTCCTCTCGTCCGGACAGCCCGGCGCGCAGGCCATGACCGCCGTCAACCCCTTCGTCGTCTCCTCTCAGGGTCTGAGCTCCCAGGTGGTCACCGGCGGCAACCAGGCGACCTCCCCCACCCTCGCCATCACCCGCCAGATCCTGCCCTTCACCGCCCAGTGGCCCAACCTCGCCGAGATGATCAACGGCACGAGGCCCACCCCGAACCCGGCCGAGCTCGCCGCCGAGATGTCGGAGACCCAGCTCCTCGACTTCGCCAACGCCCAGCTCATGCAGCGCCTCGTCATGTGCAACGAGAACCACTACCCCGCCAACCCGGCCGACATGCCGAAGTACGCGTGGACCAACTTCGTCACCGGCGACATCTTCACCGCCCCCAACGCGATGTTCACCTCCGGCGCCGCCTGCGCCGGCGCCCCGCCCGTCGCCTCCCTGCCGGCCGTCTCGGGTGCTGAACTGGGCGTCCGGCCGCTGCTGATCCAGGCCACCGGCGACCCGCAGACCCCCTACGGCACCCACCGCGCGCTTGCCGACGCCATGAACGCCCACGTCGTCACCGTCAACGGCTCCGGCCACGGCCACGTCGGCCTGGGCAACGCCGCCGTCGACGAGATCGTCGTCGACTACCTGCGTGACGGACAGGTCACCGTGACCGAGGTGCCGGGCCTCAACCGCTAGCCACCGGATTGGGATCCTCCCCGCCCCGGGTGCTAGACTTTCACCGTTGTCATCCATCACGGATGACTGCGCTGTCTCCGTAGCTCAGTGGATAGAGCACTGGTTTCCGGTACCAAAGGTCGCAGGTTCGAATCCTGTCGGGGACGCCGCCACCCCCGTTGACCTCTGTCAACGGGGGTTTCTGCATGCTTGCCTCCAGGTCGATCGCCGGTGAACATCGGCAAATTCCGGGGACTCAGGGCCCCATGCTCACCGGCGATCCACCTCGGGGGCTTGCCGACGCCCCAACCCCCGGACGCGGACCTGAGAGTTTCTCTAGAATTGTGTCATGACAAACAACATCAACGATCTCCTGTCCAAGCTCCCGATCGACAGCATCGCCGCCCGCCTCGGCGAGGACCCGGCGCAGGTCCGCCAGGCCTCCGAGAAGATCCTGTCCACCCTGCTGGCCGGCATGGGTGCCAACGCCCAGGACCAGGCGGGGCGTGACTCGCTGGCCAGCGCACTGGAGTCGCACAACCCGGACCTCGTCGAGGGTGACGTCAACGTCGACGACATCGACACGCAGGACGGCGCGAAGATCGCCCACCATGTGTTCGGCCAGAACGAGGACCAGGTGGCGCACCAGCTCGGTGGCCTCGTCGGTGGCACGAGCCTCGTGCGTGCGCTCATGCCGATCCTGGCTCCGCTGGCTATGTCCTGGCTGGCGGGCCGCCTCACCCAGGGTGGTGCCGGGCAGGCGCAGGCCCGGGACAAGGGTGGCCTGCTCGAGATGATCCTCGGTCAGGTCCTCGGCGGTGGTCAGACCCAGACCCAGGCGCAGGGCCCGGGTGGGCTCGGCGGGGTCCTCGGGGACCTGTTGGGTGGGCTGCTGGGCGGTGGGCGTCGATAAGCAGTGGTGGAAGGGCCGGGACTCCCCCGGCCCTTTTTTGTGGGCCGTAGCGAAAGTGAGCCCGGTCACGTACCGTGTAAATTACCCCAGATTTCCCCGTACATTCTTCACCCAGCGAAGGAGCCGATCATGCTCGTCCCCGGAAACACCCTGCTCACCGACACTCCTGAGGAAGGACGCGCGCTCGCCATCATGCTGGCGCGCAAGACCGTCGCCGCCATCCAGCCGGACGCGGATGTCCGGCAGCGGCTGCGCCCCGATTACGCGGGCAACGCCGATTCGCTGACGATGGCCGCCCATGCCGTGGCCGTGGAGTTCGCCACGATCGCCGCCGCCAACAACTACTGGCGCGAGAGGGTCAGCAATGACGACCAATAGCTTCGACACCTGGGACACCCTGCGGGTCGGTGACACCGACTACGAGATCCACCGGCTCGACGGCGTCGAGACGAAAGCGCGGCTCCCCTACTCGCTGCGTATCCTGCTGGAGAACCTGCTGCGCAACGAGGACGGGCGGCTGGTCACGAGGGACCAGATCGAGGCGCTGCGAAACTGGTCGCCCGACAAGGTGTCCACGGAGGAGATCCAGTTCTCCCCGGCGCGCGTGCTCATGCAGGACTTCACGGGCGTGCCGTGCGTCGTGGACCTGGTCGCCATGCGCGACGCCATGTCCGACCTCGGCGGCGACCCGCAGAAGATCAACCCGCTCATCCCGGGGGAACTGGTCATCGACCACTCCCTCATCGCCGACGCCTTCGGCAGCCCGCAGGCACTCGGCATCAACGCGCAGCTGGAGTTCGAGCGCAACGAGGAGCGCTACCAGCTGCTGAGGTGGGCGCAGCAGTCCTTCGCCGATTTCGTGGTGGTGCCGCCGGACACCGGCATCTGCCACCAGGTCAACCTGGAGTACCTGTCGCGTGTGGTGTTCACCCGGGAGCGCGACGGCGTGGTGCAGGCGTACCCGGACACGCTCGTCGGCACCGACTCGCACACCCCGATGGTCAACGGCCTCGGCGTGCTCGGCTGGGGCGTGGGCGGCATCGAGGCGGAGGCCGCCATGCTCGGCCAGCCCGCCAGCCTGCTCATCCCGGAGGTCGTCGGCCTCAAGCTCATCGGTGAGCTGCCCGCCGGCACCACGGCGACGGACCTGGTGCTCACGGTGGCGGAGCTGCTGCGGAGGACGCGGGTCGTCGGCAAGTTCGTGGAGTTCTTCGGGCCCGGCGTGGCCTCCATCCCGCTGGCCAACCGCGCGACCCTGGGCAACATGAGCCCGGAGTACGGCGCCACCGTGGCGATCTTCCCTGTCGACGAGGAGACCCTCAACTACCTGCGCCTGACCGGGCGGGAGGAGCAGCAGATCGCGCTCGTCGAGGAGTACGCGAAGGTGCAGGGACTGTGGCACGACCCGGACTCCCCCGCGGACTACAGCCAGGTCGTCGAACTGGACCTGGCGACGGTCACCCCGTCGATCTCCGGTCCCAGCCGCCCACAGGACCGCATGAACCTGGCCGACGCCCCCGCCACCGTGCTGGGCCTGCTCGCCGGGGAGCACGACATCTACCACCCGGCCGCCGGCGGCGTCGACGACGCCTCCGCGGACTCCTTCCCCGCCAGTGACCCCGTGTACCTGCACACGGGGCAGTACCGGGACGCGCCACCGCGGGAACTCTCGCGCCGCCAGCTCACCATGAACGCGAAGCTGGGCTGGCCCTCGGACCCGGTGGACGTCGTCATCGACGGCACCCCGGCGATCATCGACCACGGCGACGTGGTCATCGCGGCGATCACCTCGTGCACCAACACGTCCAACCCGTCCGTGATGCTGGGCGCTGCACTCCTGGCGAAGAAGGCCGTCGAACGTGGGCTGCGCACCCGCCCCTGGGTGAAGACGACCCTCGCGCCGGGTTCCCGCGTGGTCACCACCTACCTGGAGCGCGCCGGCCTGACGGAGTACCTGGACCGGCTGGGCTTCCACAACATCGGCTACGGCTGCACGACGTGCATCGGCAACTCGGGGCCGCTCATCCCGGAGGTGTCCCGCGCGGTGACGGGCAACGGACTCAACGTGGCGTCCGTGCTGTCGGGCAACCGCAACTTCGAGGGGCGCATCCACCCCGAGGTGAAGATGAACTTCCTCGCCTCCCCGCCGCTGGTGGTCGCCTACGCCCTGGCGGGCAGCCTGCACACCAACCTGCTGGAGGACCCGCTGGCGCAGGACCCCGAGGGCCGGGACGTCTACCTGCGTGACATCTGGCCGACGGAGGAGGAGATCCGCGCGGTCGTCGACGAGCACGTGCGCGCGGAGATGTTCTCCGCCAGCTACGACACGGTCTTCGACGGTGACGACAACTGGCGCGGCATGGCCATCCCGGAGGGCGACAAGTACGCCTGGAGCGGGGAGTCCACCTACATCCGGAAACCCCCCTACTTCGACGGCATGGAGGTCGAACCCGCCCCGGTCGAGGACATCGCGGGGGCGCGTGTGCTGGCGCTGTTGGGCGACTCGGTGACCACCGACCACATCTCCCCGGCCGGCGCGATCAACCCGACCTCACCTGCGGGCCGCTACCTGCAGGAACAGGGTGTGGAGCCGAGGGACTTCAACTCCTACGGCTCGCGACGCGGCAACCACCACGTGATGGTCCGCGGCACCTTCGCCAACGTGCGGCTGCGGAACCTGCTCGCCCCCGGCACGGAGGGTGGGGTCACCCGTCACCTCCCCGACGGCGAGGAGATGTCCATTTACGACGCCGCGCAACGCTACCGGGAGGAGAACGTGCCGCTCATCGTCCTCGCGGGCGCCGAGTACGGTTCCGGGTCCTCCCGCGACTGGGCGGCGAAGGGCACGTCACTGCTCGGGGTGCGTGCGGTGATCGCCCGCTCCTTCGAGCGCATCCACCGCTCCAACCTGGTGGGCATGGGAGTGCTGCCGCTGCAGTTCCCGGAGGGCGAATCGGCGGCGTCCTACGATCTCACCGGCGACGAGGTCTTCTCGGTCACGGGATTGGCCGGCCGGGAGGACATCCCCCGGACGGTGACGGTGCGTGCCGAGTCCCCGGAGCGCACCGTCGAGTTCGAGGCGGTCGTGCGCATCGACACCCCCGCAGAGGAGGCGTACTTCCGGCACGGCGGCATCCTGCCGTACGTGCTGCGCCAGCTGCTCTGAGGAGGTCCCCACGGCCTTTCGGGAGCGGGTATCGTGAGGTATCACCTTGCCCCTCCACCGAAAGGCCGCGTCGATGCTGTTCCTGGCACGTATGGATGTCACGTTCCCCGAGTCCCTCACCCCCGAGCAGGTCGCCGACTTCCAGGTCCGCGAGAAGGAGTACTCCGGCAACCTGCAGCGGGAGGGCATCATGAAGGGCATCTGGCGGGTCGTCGGCGAGTACGCGAACTACTCCATCTACGACGTCCGCGACAACGACCACCTCCACGAGATCCTCTCCGGCTTCCCGATGTACAAGTACATGGACATCAGGGTCACGCCGCTGGCGCAGCACCCGAACGCCACGCGCGAGGACTTCTTCTAGTCCGCTTGCCGACGCACGACAGCACCGCCCGTCCCCCACGTGTCGTGGGCGACGGGCGGTGCTGTCTCTGGGCCTACTCGGCCTACTCTGTCGGCATGATGAACCAGGCGATGACGTACGCCAGGAGCGGGGTGCCGGTGCCGAGGACGGCGACCGCGATGAAGATCAGGCGGACCAGGGTCGGGTTCCAGTCGTAGGTCTCGGCGATGCCGCCCAGGACACCGGCGACGTAACGGTCGGTGAGGGAACGGCGCAGGCGGCGCTGGTGCATCGGGGTGTTGAAGTTGCTCATGGTGGGCTCCTCGGGTGCTGTCGTCTCTTCGTTGTCCCCTCCATTGTGACAACTCACGGGGATCCCGCACATCGGGGAGCGCCCCGATAAAACCCTGAGATCAGCAGTCGGCGTCGTCGGAACCGCAGAAGTCGGGGTGCCCCGGGACGTTGGTCACCGCGACAACGCCCTGCATGAAGGCCTTGAGGTGGGTGTGCTGCTCCGGGGTCATGTGGTCGAAGACGACGCGGCGGACGCTCTCGACGTGCTCCGGGGCAGCGGCCTCGAGTCGGCGCATGCCCTCGTCGGTGAGGGAGACGACGACGCCGCGGGCGTCGCCCTCGCTCTTGCGCTTGGTCACCAGGCCGCGGCGTTCCATGCGGGTGATCTGGTGGGAGGTGCGGGAGCGGTCCCAGTCGAGGCTGGCGCACAGGTCACGCAGACGCAGCGACTGGTTCTCGGCCTCGGAGAGGCTCACGAGCACAGAGAACTCGGAGCTGGAGAGATCGCTCGTGGCGAGGAGGGTCTCATCCATCACCCGGTCGATCTTCCGCATTCCCGCGAGAATGAGTCGCCACAGCGCCTGTTCTTCATCGTTGAGCCAGCGTGCATCGTTTCCCATGTCACTGACTATAGCCCTCCGATAGGCGGCGACAATAATCCCGACGGGGATGACCTACCTTGAGCCCGGATACGGATGCGAAATAATATTCATGCCTTGACCTGCGCAGATACACTTCCCTCGGAGCATGAAATGCACCTGTTGTTGACAAGTCACCATTCCGTGTTAGGGTGATAACCGAACCGCACGCCGGACCACGGCGGCGGTATTAGACACCTGACTCACGTAGGAGAAGACAATGACCAACCTCAACGGAACCTGGATCCTGGACACCGCCCACACCACCATCGCCTTCGTCGCCCGCCACGCCATGGTCACCAAGGTCCGCGGCACCTTCGACGAGTTCGAGGGTTCCGTCACCTTCGACGAGGCCAACCCGGCCGCCTCCGTCGCCAAGGCCGTCATCAAGACCGCCTCCGTGAACACCAACAACGCCGACCGCGACGGCCACGTCCGCGGCGAGGACTTCTTCGCCGTCGAGCAGTACCCGGAGATGACCTTCGAGTCCACCTCCTTCGACATGCAGGGCCACTCCGGCACCGTCACCGGCAACCTCACCCTCAAGGGCGTGACCAAGCCGGTCACCCTGGATGTCGAGGTCTTCGGCGTCGAGGAGGACCCGTTCGGCAACACCCGCGTCGGCTTCGAGGCCTCCACCAAGATCAACCGCAAGGACTTCGGCGTCGACTTCCAGGCCCCGCTGGGCTCCGGCGGCGTCCTCGTCTCCGAGCAGATCACCATCGAGATCGACGGCTCCGGCATCAAGCAGGCCTAGAGCGTGTTACGAAAATCCGGTGAGTGAGACCGGCGTGTCATAAACAGCAACGAGGGTCTCCCCGCGCACGCTGTTGGTGTCGAATCATCAACGCTCGCAAGGAAACCCTCGTTGCCTACTGTACCGCCCTCAGCACGCCATGACCTCACCGACGCTGAATGGGACCTGCTTGTCCCACTGCTACCGGCCCCGTCACGGCGGGGACGCCCCCGCACCTGGGACCTACGGTCCCTGGTCAACGGCATCTTCTTTCGCATCCGCACCGGCTGCCCGTGGCGCGACGTCCATGAGCGCTACGGCCCCTGGTGGCGGGTCCACGATCTGTTCGCCCGGCTGCGGGCCAACGGAGTATGGGAGAACGTGCACACCCGGCTGCTCACCCACGCCCAGGAGAAAGGAAAACTCTCCTGGGAGGTCAGCGTGGATTCCACAACCACCCGTGGACATATCCACGCCGCGGGTGCACGGAAAGACAGCCCCCTCCGCCACCCGGGGGAGCCGGATCATCATGGGTTCGGCCGCTCGCGGGGCGGGTGGTCGACCAAGATCCATGTGGCCATTGACGCTGACTGCGGGGTGCTGTCCTTTGCGATCACCCCAGGTCAAGCCGGTGATGGTCCACAGATGGTGCGGGTACTGGAGAAAATCCGGGTGCCGTCCGCCACGCGTGGTCGGCCGCGGAAACGACCCGAGCGGGTGTTGGCGGACAAGGCGTATTCCTCACGGGCGAACCGGGCGTGGTTGCGGGCGCGGGGGATCAAGGCGACGATCTCCCAGCCGAAGGACCAGGTCGCCAACCGTCGGCGCAGGGGGTCGGCCGGTGGCCGACCCCCTGCCTTCGATGCCGTGGCTTACCAGCGGCGTAATGCCGTGGAGCGGGGTATCAACCGGATCAAGCAGCATCGTGGGTGTGCCACGCGTTTCGACAAGTTAGCGGTGCATTTCGAGGCCACGGTGCAGTTGGCGAATATCCGCTACTGGCTGAAACGACTTTCGTAACACCCTCTAAGCCTCTCCCGACACGGACCCCCGCCACCTCTGGCGGGGGTCCTTTGCGCTTTCCGACGCCCCGGCTACAGCAACGTCGTCGACGACTTCAGGTCCTCGATCGCGTACTCGGTCCGCCCGCCGACCCGCTCATAACGCTGCGGCACGCAGGTGAGCACGATGACCTGGCCGGAGTCGCCCATCCGGGAGAACAGCGTGGACATCCGCTGCAGGCGGGTCGGGTCGGTGGAGCCGAGGGCGTCGTCGATGATGACCGGCACCGGCACCTGACCGTCCTCCGACTCCCGGGAGGTGAGGTGGGCGATGGCGAACCGGGTGAGGATCGCCAGCTGCTCCTTGGCACCACCCGACAGGTCCGCCAGCGGGACGGTGCCGTCGGCGTCGCTGCGCTGGCTGACCTCCAGCTGGTCGGAGAGCGTGAACTCCACGTCCGTGCCGAACACCGGCCGCGCCAGCAGGGTGAGCTGCTCCGCGAAGGGGCGGGCGTAGCGGGCGCGGGCCTCGGCACGGTGCCGCTGCAGGGTCTCGCGCAGCAGCTGCACGGCCTCGGCGCGGCGGGTGACGGAGTCGAGCCGGTGGCGGGCGGCCTCCAGCGCGGACTCCGCCTTGTCCAGGCGTTCCGCCGCCCCCTGGGCCTGCTCGATGTAGCTCCGCAGGCCGGCCAGGTCCTCCCGGGACCGGGCGACGGTCTCGTGCAGCGAACGCAGTCGGACCACCGCCCCCTCGTGCAGGTCGGCGGCCAGCTGCGGGTCGGCGGCGGCGACCTCCTCATCCGCCGCGCGGGACTGCGCGAGCGCCTCCTCGCGGGCCCGCGTCGCCTCCCGGACGGCCTCCCCTAGCGCCTCGTCAGAGGCCCCGGCAAGTGCGCTGTCGAGGGCGGACTGCGCCTGGCGGAGGGACTCCTCCGCCGCCTCGATGCGGACGTTGAGCGCGGTGAGGGCGTTCTCGGCGCGGCGCTGCTGCCAGGGGGCGAGTGCCTCGTCGATCTCGGCAAGCAGGCGGCCGGCCTCCTCGCCGGCGTCTTCCGCCTCCTCCACGGCACGGGTGGCGGCGTCGACGTCGAGGTCAGGGAGGTCCTCGTCCGCCAGTTCCTCCTCGAGGCGGGCGAGCTCGGCGACGAGCTGCTCCTCCTCCGCCCCGCCGAGCAGGCTGGTGCGCTCCCGCAGCAGCGCCGCGAGGTCCTCCGTGGCGCGCCGGTGGACGTCGTGGGCCTCACGGACGGCCGCGAGGTCGGGGAGGTCGAGCTCCTCCAGCAGCGCGGTGAGGGTCTGCTCGGCCGCCGCGACCGGGTCGGTGCCCGTCTCCGCGGTGTGCCCGGCGCGGTAGCGGGCGGTGATCCCGCCGATGAGCAGTGCGGTGCCGTCGGACAGTTCCACCGACACGGGTTCATCGCCGAGCGTCAGCTCCGTGCCGTCGACCGTGAGGGTCTCCCCGGCCGGGCCGGTGAACTCCAGACGGGCCGCCGCCCCGGCGCGCAGGCGGCGGGCGAGGGTGAGTTCGGTGGTGGCCTCCTCGACGGCGTCGACGTCCGCCGCGGTGATCTCCCGTCCGGCGGTGGCCGTCCGCAGCTGGGCGATCCTCTCGTTGAGCTCGCGGACGGAGGCGAGCTGGGTGGTGAGGTCGGCGCGTCGGGAAGCATCGGTGACCAGCCGCAGCTCCCGGCGCGCGGTGCGCAGACGTGCGGCGGCGTCCTTCTGCGCCTGCACCGCCGCGGTGCGCCTCTCCCCCAGCTCCTGCAGCTGGGTGGCCTCCCGGCCGGCCTCCTCCTGCGCGGCCTCCAGGCCTGCGCGGCGTTCGGCGAGCAGCTCCTCCGCGTCGGTGACGGCGGCGGCGAGGGTGGCGCGCTGCGTCACGGCGGACTCGGCGCGCTCCAGCGCCTCGGTGGCCAACTGCAGTTCGCGGCGCAGCACCCCGGCGCGTTCCTCGGCCTCGGCGGCGACGCGCGCCCGCTCGGCGAGTTCCTGCTCCTCGGCCTCCGCACCGGGCAGGTCCGCGAGGGCCTGCGCCTGCCGCTCGGTCACCCTGTCGAAACGGTCGACGTGCCCCGCCAGTTCGGCGTTCTCGGCGGCGGCCGTCTCCTGGTCGGTCTGCGCGCTCTCGAAGGCCTCGCGGGCCTCCTTGAGTTCCAGCCGCGCCTGCCCGCCGGCGGTGAAGTAGCGTTCGTACTCCTTCTCGACGGCCGCGCTCAACGCCGTGTCCTCCGTGCCGGAGCTCTCGGCGTCGTCGGCGCCGTCGAGGGCCCTCGTCACCGAGGAGATGCCCACCGCGGCAATCCCGTCGCCGAGGTCGTCCTGCCGCAGGAAGAGGGTGCGGGCCAGCTCACGGTCCAGGTGGCGGGAGAGGATCTCCTCGAGCTGGTCCTCGGCCTCCCGGCCGGTGTAGTCGCCCCGCTGCGGGGCGGTGATGCGCAGCTCCGCCTTGGGGGCGCGCAGCCAGTTCTTGCGGATGGTGAACGTCACCGGCCCGACCGTGGCGTGCAGCGTCACCGTCGGGGAATCGTCACGCCCGACGGGCTGCCAGGCCTTCACGGCGCGGGAACGGCCGCCGTGCTTCTCGTTGAGCACCGCGTCGAGGGCGTCGAGGATGGTCGACTTGCCCTGTTCGTTGTCGCCGTGGATGACGATGACGCCGGTCTCCGGCAGGTCCCGCAGCTCGAGCCTCTCGACGCCGCGGAAGTTCTCCAGGGTGAGGGAATGGATACGCATGGGACTAGTCCTCCCTGGCCAGACGGAAGAAGAGGTTGACGGCGTCGCGGGCGGTGGGGTCGTCGACGGCGGCGTCGACAAGCTCCCTGAGGGCTCCGGCGGCGAAGCCGGTCACCCCCAGTGACGCCAGTTCCTCGGGGCCGGGTTCCAGATGCAGGTCGGTGAGACGTTCACGCTCGTGGAGGGCCGCGAAGACGGGGCGGCGGGCCTCCAGCCCCTCCTCGAGGAGGCGGGTGGCGGTCATCGTCAGGGTGCCACGGAGACCGTACTTGAGGGCGGTGCGGTCCTTGTGCGGGTAGGCGTCGAGGGTGGCGAGGAACTCCGCGACGTCCTCCTCCCCCATGAGCTCCCGGTCGAGGGCCTCGAAGGTCCACTCACCGACGGGCACCTCCGTCACCTCGGCCGCACCCTTGGACACGGTGACCACCAGCGCCTTCCCGGAGTTCGTCTCCCCGCCGCCGGCGGTGGCGTGGTCCCGGAAGTCCGTCACCTCGGGGGAACCCGAGAACCACACCCGCCCGCTCGTGCCCACCGGCTGCGCCGAGTGGGTGTCGCCGAGGGCGAGGTAGTCGATGGTGCCGTCGGCCAGGCGGGACTCGACGTAGGCGAGGTCGATGAGGTCGGCGCGGGCGTCGTGGGTCCGCGCCTCGGCCTGCCCGTGGCCCACCATGATGCGCACGGCGTCGGTCGGCTCGAGCCCCTCCAGAGCGCGGCGGACCAGGTCCGTGGCGGCGGTCCGCGCCAGCAGCGGCGCGCCGACCAGCTCCACGCCCGGGGCGACCTCCACCACCTCCGAGTCCCCGAGGAGGTGGACCCCCTCGACGTCGATGAGCCGGAACACCGAGTCCGCGACCAGCGGATCATGGTTGCCGGGCAGCAGGTAAACAGGCACCGGCAGGGCCCGCAGGGCCTCGAGCGCGCGGCCCATCGTCTGCGCGGACAGGGAGTTCGAGTCGAAGACGTCGCCGGCGATGACGATGAAGGCGGCGTCGTGCTCCAGCGCGAGCTCGCCCAGGCGGCGGAGGGTGTTGAGGCGGGCGGCGTCGAAACGCGCCTGCGCCTCGCCCGCCAGGAACCAGCGGGTCATGCCGATCTGCAGGTCAGAGGTGTGGAGGAAGGTGACGGAGTGGGGTTCCGGGGTCATGACTCATTGTCTAGCATGCCACCCCGACACAGGTGGTCGTACAGGTCTTCGATGTCCGAGACCGCGCGCAGCTGATCGACGTTCGTGTACGAGATCGCCCGCATCGCCTTGTGCAGGAGATCGAGGTCCGAGTCATCGAGCGCGGGGGCGGTGCGGGGCTCCGGCAGCGCCGGCAGCGGACGTCCGGACCAGAAGAGCTCCGGGTCCTCCTCCGCCTCCCGGGAGACCTCCCGGGCCTGCGCCATCACGGCCTGCTCCAGGGAGGTCAGGTCCATGCCGCGGAGTCCGAACAGGGCGAGCGGGTCGGCGTCGATCTTCGCGGCCAGCTTCTCCAGCACCGCCACCGAGTGCTTGCAGATCGCGTACGGGTCGGGGCAGTCGCAGCGCACCCGGATGTCGTTGACGTCCTCCGCCAGGAGGGTACCCAGGACCGTCGGGGTGATCTCGCCCCGCCGCGCCCCCTGCATGCCGTTCGGGGTGCGCGCCAGCTCGGCGGCGACGGCCGCGAGGTCGTCGGTGCTACGGTACGGCAGCTGGACGAGCACGGTGAAGGGCTCGTTCTGGGAGCCGGCGACCTGCGCGTGGACGCTGCCGTTGCGCAGGTCCAGGCTGACGACGTGCCCGGCGCGGGCGTAGTCGCGGCCGCGCGTGAGGCGTCCACGGTCGGCCCGGGAGGTGGCGACCTCCAGCAGCAGCTCCGCGGCCGGGGCCAGGGCGGGACGTCGCTCGGCACGCTGGTGGTGGGCCTGCTCGGGGGTGTCCACACGCACCTTGCGGCCGAAGTTGGCGTAGATGACGTTGTCGTCCTTCGGTGCGGCCACTACGCGTCCCTCCCGCGGTAACTCATGAGCTGGGCCAGCTGCTCCGGCCCGAGCTCCGTGATCCAGCCCTCGCCCTCGCCGATGACGGCACCGGCGAGCTCGGTCTTGCCGTCGAGGATGTCCTGGATGGACTCCTCCAGCGTACCGGCGGTGATCATCTTGTACACCGCCACGTCACGCTGCTGGCCGATGCGGAAGGCCCGGTCCGTGGCCTGGTTCTCCACCGCCGGGTTCCACCAGCGGTCCATGTGCACGACCATGCTGGCGGCGGTGAGGTTGAGGCCCGTGCCGCCGGCCTTGAGCGAGAGGATCATCGCGCGCGGCCCGTCCGGGGCCTGGAACTCGGCGACCATCTGGTCGCGTCGCGTCTTGGTCACGCCACCGTGGAGGAAGGGCACCGTCTCCCCGAGACGTTCCGAGAGGTAGGGGACGAGGATGTCCCCGAACGCCTTGTACTGGGTGAAGATGAGCATGCGCTGGCCGGTGCGGATGGCCTCGTCGAGAAGCCTCATGAGCTCCTCGACCTTGCCCGAGCGGTGGCGGCCGCGGACGGTGACGGGCGAGCCGTCTCCGAGGTACTGCGCCGGGTGATTGCAGATCTGCTTGATGCGCGTGATCGTGGCCAGCACGAGGCCGCGGCGGGCCATGCCCTCGCGCTGCTCGAGGCGGGCCTGCACGTCCTCGACGAGCGCGGTGTACAGGGCCGCCTGCTCGGTGCTCATCTCGACGGTGATGATCTCCTCGTTCTTCTCCGGCAGATCGTCGATGATCGCGGGGTCCGTCTTGAGGCGCCGCAGGATGAACGGGGCGGTGAGCAGACGCAGACGCTCGGTCATCTGCTCGTCGTGCTCGCGTTCGATGGCCTTGGCGAAGTGGTTGCGGAAGAAGCTCGCGGAACCGAGCACGCCCGGGTTGCAGAAGTCCAGGATGGAGCGCATCTCCGAGAGGCGGTTCTCCACCGGGGTGCCGGTGAGCGCGACGCGGTGGCGGCTCGGCAGGGAACGCACCGCCTTGGAGGCCCGGGTGGTGGAGTTCTTGATGGCCTGCGCCTCATCGAGGACGACGCGGTCCCAGGGCTGCTCCCCCATCTCGGCGAAGTCGCGCCCCACCACGCCGTAGCTCGTGATGACCAGGTCGGACTCCGCCACCCGCTCGGTCAGCTCCTCACCGTGGTAGCGGTCCGGCCCGTGGTGGACCATGACCCGCAGGGAGGGCACGAAGCGGGCGGCCTCCTTCGCCCAGTTGCCCACCACCGACGTCGGCGCGACGACCAGGGTGGGCCCGGCCGCCTCCCCGCGGTCGATCTCGATGGCCAGCAGGGAGAGCAGCTGAAGCGTCTTCCCCAGGCCCATGTCGTCGGCGAGCACCGCGCCGAAGTTGTTGCGGGACATCCAGTACAGCCAGTCGACGCCGCGCCGCTGGTACTCGCGCAGTTCCGCGTCGACGGTGTCGGGGAGCGCGATGCGTTCCGGGGCCTTCGTGGTCAGCGCGTCGGCCCCGCCGAGCAGCGCCGTGTGCCAGGTGGAACCGGTGAACTCGACCGGGTCCTCGACCATGGACTCCAGGGCCAGCTGCCGCAGCTCCGCGATGCTCACCTCGCCGAAGCCGTCGTGGCCGGCGTGCTCCGCGTTGAACTCCTCGCGGCGGCGCTCCACGTCGGCGACGAGCGCCTCCCAGCCCGGCTGCTCCGCCACGCGGGCCCGTTCCGCCAGGGCCGCGGCCTTCTCCAGTTCCCGGCAACGCCGCTTGCGGGAGGTCTCCGCGAGCTCCTCCATGTAGGAGGTGATCCTGTTGAGCGCCGACTGGTCCGCCATGACCCACTCGCCGCGCAGCTTGATCAGGCCCGACTTGGAGCGGACGAGCTGGTCCATCTCCTCGTCGCTGAGCTCGACGTCGCCGACGGACAGGCGCCAGTTGTACTCGACGAGCTTGTCCAGGCCGAAGTGCTTCTGCGTGGCCGCACCGGCCGCGTCGGCGACCTCCCGGGTCTCCAGTCGCGCCTTCGTCTCGTAGGCCGACCACGCCTTCGGCAGCATGACGGTGAAACCCGCCGCCTGCAGCCGCGGCACGGCGCCGGAGATGAAGTCGACGATCTCCGCCGTCGACAGGTACACGTCCCAGTCGCCGTTGCGTTCCTCGTGCCGTTCCGGCCCGCGGGTCCGCAGGGCAGGGTCCAGGTGCTCGGCGATGTTGATGGCGCGGCGCTGCGCGAGACGGAGCTTCTCGACGCTCGACCGGTCCAGCTCCTCCGCCCGGATCGGCACCGGCGCGTCCGTGCCCGAGCGCACCTGCACCCGGACCGGCCAGGTCGCGTCCTCCGGATCCCCGGAGGTCTCGGCGAGCTCGTCCTCGCGCGGGGGCTCCTCGACGATGAACACCATCTGGAGGTCGATCGCCGTGATCGAGTCCTTCCAGTCGTTCATCGCACGCAGCAGCCCCGGGCCGCCGCGGCGCAGCGGGGTGGAGTTCATGAGCGAGTCCGCGAAATCGTGCCACGGGTACGGTCGGGTGCTCGTCGCCAGATCCTGCAGCAGGTCCGCGGCGATCCAGTGGACGAGGTGGTCGGCGATCTCCTCGATCGCCTTGTTGTTGGCTGTGAGGATGCCGGGTGCGGCGGCGATCATCTCCGCCAGCCAGCCGCGCTCCCCCAGCCCGGAGGCCAGCTGCCAGTGCGGCCACCACTGGCCGTCCTCGAACACCAGCTTGGGCACCACGCGGCCGGCCTGCACGAAACGGGTCAGCCCGGCGTTCATCTGGATGAGCCACATGAGGTCGGGGGCGATGGCCGCACGCTGCGCCTTTGTCGCCGCCGCACCGGGGTGCAGCAGGAAGGAGAGCTGGCTGAGCACCGCGACGGCGTGCTCGGGGGCGTAGGCGGAGGTGGGGATCCGCAGCTCCACCTCGCGGCCCCGCGGGGTGCGCAGCTCGACCTTGAGGCGGTGGCGGTAGGAGCGGTCGTCGAGAAGCGAACGGGCGGCCGGAGGGAACTGTTCCGGGGGCACGGAGGACGGCAGCACGACGCGGTGGCCCTCCACCTGTTCGATCCACAGGTGGAGACCGGAAGGCATCCACAGACCGTGCAGGAGGAAAGAAGGCATAAAGACCTTTGTACCACCCGCAGGGCGATCGTTACGGTTTTGTTAAAGGCAGGCTCCATGCAGGTCATTCCATGGATATTCCAATAATATGACCTGGGTCACAGTATTCTGTGTGTCATGCGGTTGGGAACACCTTCCCGGCCTCGTTACGTTCGATACATCCCACAAAATGGAAAGGAACGACGATGACCGAGACAACGTGGTTCATCATCGCCATCATCCTCTACATGGCTCTGATGCTGGCGATCGGCTACTGGAGCTTCACCAAGACAGACAAATACGACGACTACGTCCTCGCGGACCGTAAGCTCAACCCCTTCGTGGCGGCGATGTCCGCCGGAGCCTCCGACATGTCCGGCTGGCTCCTCATGGGACTGCCCGGCGCGCTGTTCGTCACCGGCATGAGTGAGCTGTGGATCGCCGTCGGACTGCTCGTCGGCGCCTGGGCCAACTGGATGTGGGTCGCACCCCGCCTGCGCGCCTACTCCGAGATCGCCAACAACTCGATCACCCTGCCGAGCTTCTTCGAGAACCGCGTGCACGACAAGTCCCGTGCCCTGCGCATCGTCGCCTCGCTCATCATCATCTTCTTCTTCACCTTCTACGTGTCCTCCGGCATGGTCTCCGGCGGCCGCTACTTCGAGGCCACCTTCGGCGGCGAGTACCTCAACGGCATGCTCATCGTCGCGGCCGTCACCGTCGCCTACACCTTCATCGGCGGCTTCCTGGCCGTGTCCTACACCGACGCCGTCCAGGGCATGATCATGTTCGCCTCGCTCATCATCGTCCCCGTCATGGCGCTCATCGCCCTGGACAACCCCTCCGACATCTGGACCTGGGCCGCCTCCAACGACTACGGCCCCTACACCGACGGCGTGGGGAACCCGACCTACTTCAACATGATCGCCGGCGTCTCCGCCGCCGCCATCATCGGCAACCTCGCCTGGGGCCTGGGCTACTTCGGCCAGCCCCACATCGTCGTCCGCTTCATGGCCCTGTCCTCCCCCGCCCAGGCGAAGACCGGCCGCTGGATCGGCATCGGCTGGATGCTGCTGTGCATCGTCGGCGCCACCTTCACCGCCATGATCGGCACCGTCTTCTTCTCCCAGAACCCGGACATCGCCGTCACCGACCGCTTCGCCTTCGAGACGATCTTCCTCGACATGGGCCGCATCCTCTTCCACCCGCTCATCGCGGGCCTGGTCCTCACCGCCGTGCTGGCCGCCATCATGTCCACCATGTCCTCGCAGCTGCTCGTCGTCTCCTCCTCTCTCATCGAGGACCTGTACAAGATCATCGCCAAGCGCCTGCCCAGCGAGGGCGTGCTCATCAACCTCTCCCGTACCGCCGTCGTGGTCGTCGCCATCATCGGCGCGGTCCTGGCCATCAACCCCTCCGACACCATCCTCGGCCTGGTCGGCTTCGCCTGGGCCGGCTTCGGCGCCGCCTTCGGTCCGCTCATGCTGGCCTCCCTGTACTGGAAGCGTCTCAACACCGCCGGTGCCCTGGCCGGCATGATCACCGGTGCCGTCGTGGTGTTCGTCTGGGGCAACTTCTACGGCGACATCATCTACGAGATGGTCCCGGGCTTCATCGCCGCCACCCTCGCCCTCATCGGCGTCTCCCTGGCCACCTCCCCGCCGCCGGCGAAGGTCCAGCGCGAGTTCGAGCAGGCCGCACAGCTCAACACCGTGTTCCGTGAGGACACGGACGTCGACATCGAGGCCGCTGCCGCACAGGTGAAGAAGAACTAGTCTCCCGCTCTCCGCAGGAACCTTCCGGGCCTCACACCAGTCCAATACCGGTGTGAGGCCCTTCCTTATCTATCTGCTCCTGCTGTCCCTGGCGACGCTGCTCGCCGCCACCGTCACCTCCCTCCCCCGTCCCCCGCTCACCGAACCCGGACTCCCTGACCTCGCGGCGACCCTTCCCCACGTCGGGCAGGTGCCGCAGCGCCCCCGCGTCCTGGGCTACGAACGCACGGAGTTCGGCCCCGGGTGGGCCGCCACCGAGGGATGCACCGTCCGCGAGGCGATGCTCCTCTCGGCCGGCGCCACCCTCCACGACTGCCGCGTCACCGCCGGGATCGCGCGGGACCCGTTCACCGGGGAGGAACTCGACCTGCGGGAGGGCGTCGAGATCGACCACCTGATGCCACTCTCCGCCGCCTGGGACCTCGGGGCCCACCGGTGGAGCGCCGCGCAGCGGCAGGCCTTCGCCAACGACCCGCTCAACCTGGTGGTCACCTCCCGGGCCGCGAACCAGCGGAAATCCGATCTGCTGCCCGCCGCCTGGCAGCCCGCGGACCGGCGCGCGCGGTGCTGGTACGCACGACGCCTGGCCGTCGTCGCCGCCACCTACGGCCTGCCCCTCCCGGCCGCCGACGTCGCCTCCATGACGCGCACCTGCCGAATGGACGTGGTCACGCGCCACTGGTTAGGGTGGTCCGTGGATCTCTGACCGGTCTCATCCGACCTAACCCCCGAAAGGCCTGCCCACCAGCATGACCACGATTCTGATCGCGCTTCACGTCCTGGCCGCCGTGCTCTTCCTCGGCCCCGTCACCGTCGCCGTCTCCAGCTTCCACACCCAGGCCCTCAAGGCCCGGGGCGGGGACACCCGTGCCGCCGGTGCCGCCACCGTCCTGCACAAGCTCACCAGCACCTACGGCATGCTCGCCGCCATCGTGCCGCTCCTCGGCGTGGCCATCATGATGACCGACAGCGCCTACTGGAAGCAGGGCCAGTTCCACGCCGCGATCGCCCTCGCCGTCATCGCCTGGGTCATCCTCCTTCTGCTCATCATCCCGCGTCAGAAGAAGATGATGGGCTCCCTCGGCCTGCTCGACCCGGCCGACCACGACCCGGAGACCGACGTCCTCTCCGAGGAGAAGTGGGCCAAGACCAAGTCCCAGCTGTCCATGTTCGGCGGCATCTTCTCCCTGCTCTGGGTCGTCATGTTCGTCCTCATGTTCCTCTAGGAACCTGCCGGGCAGCTCCGGCTGCCCCTCCCCCGGCACAGGCCCCGCTCCGGCGGGGCCTGTCCCGATTCAGTCGCTCGAGTTCCAGCAGTAGCCCCGCATGAGGTGGTCCAGGTTCGCCGCCGCCAGGTACACCAGCCCCCACCGCACGTCGGCAGGCGGGACGTCGCCGAAGAAGAAGTCCCACGCCTCGTCCAGGACGGGCTCCTCCTCCAGCCCCAGGCGGCGGGCGGCGATGAGCACCGCCAGCTCCTCCTCGAGCAGGGTGGAGGACACCACGAAGCGGCCGTCGCTGAACTCGGCCTCCTCGAACTCCCCCAGCAGGTCCGCCATGAGAATGTTCATCACCCGGTCCATCGCCATGCGCATCACACTGCGGTCCTCGTCGACGACGAGCGGCATGTAGCACACCTCCTGCCCCTCCTCCTCGTCGCTCCACAGGGCCAGGTCATCGGGCTCGAGCCCGTAGACCACCTCCGGGCGGATGCCCAGCCGGGTGACGTTGCGCAGCAGATCCAGCTCGTAGTCACTGACGTACCCGTGGAGGCTCTCCAGCTCGGGGGTGTCCTCCGTCGGGGCACGGTGGTGGAAGAAGTCGCTGTCGGTCTCATCGGAGATCAGGGCCCCCAGCGTATCGACGACCTCCGTGTCACTGGAGAGCAGGAAGGCCACCACCCCGCCGTGGGAGCCCGGCGCGTACAGGGGGCAGGCGTCGTCGCGGACGCGACGTCCCCGGACCGTCCACTCCTCCTCGGTACGCAGCTCCAGGTCCCCGGTGCGCCCCCGCAGGCGGGGATTCTCCGCCATCATGTCCCCGAATCGCTCATAGAGCTGCCACCCGAGCGCGACCGCCTGCTCGGTGCTGAAACGCGGGTTGTCGCAGACGAAGTCACGCAGCCAGGAGGTGACCAGGTCCTCCTTCTCCTCCGGCACCTCCGCCATGAGCCGGTCGAGGTGGCGGAGGGTGTCGGCGTGGATCTCCTCCGGATCGTCCGCCTCGTCCTCCCAGTCCTCGTCCTCCCAGTCCTCCTCGTCCCAGTCCTCTCCGGGACCGTGGCCGAGCAGCAGGTCCTCCATGAGCTGCGCCACCTCAAAGACCAGCCACCACCGCAGCTCCTCCGGGGCCGGCAGCCCGGTCTCCTCCTCGAGGAAGCGGTAGGCGTCCATGTTGGCGTACTGCCTGCCGACGCCCGTCCGCCGCCGCGTGACCTCCACCGCCAGGCCGAGCTCGAGAGGCGTGCTCACCTCGGCGAGCGGTTCCTCCACGACCTCACCGAGATGCCGCCCGAGGACCATGAGCCAGGCGGTCTCGGCGAGGAAGCGCAGGACCAGCGTCATGACATCGACGCCCCCGGTGTCGGGGCGGATGAGCAGACGGCGGACCAGGATGTCCGGCCCCGGGAGCCCGCGGTACTCCTCCGCCACCACCCGGGTGAGGGTCTCCTCCTCAGGGGCGTCCCACCCGACGACCGCGCCGATCTGCCACAGGTGGCTGAGCATGAGCCGCTCGCGGACGGTGAGCACGTCCTCGAACTCCCGGTGCCCGTCCGCCTTCGGATGCTGGTCCAGCGGCTCGAGCTCCGGGAAGTGGTCGACGTACACGGATCGTTCCTCCTCGACCGTGACCGTGTCGTAGAGGACGTGGTACTCGACGAGTTCACCGTCCTCACCCTCCAGCACGAGCGGCAGGGTGTCCGGGTCGACCACGCAGCCGTCCGCCGACCATTCGGCCGCGGTGGCCGGCATGGGCCGGGCGCACCAGGGTTCCCGGCCGCTGGTGGCGATGGTCTCGTGGCCGCAGCGCTGTCCCCACTGCCAGCCGAGGAGCAGGGCCTCGTCGATAGGAAAACGGGTGTGCGTGCAGGCGAAGGTGAGCATCCACCGCTCGAGCAGGGCCCGGGTCCCGGGGGCGTCGATGGAGCGGAGGCGGTCGTCGACCATGGCGAGGTTGACTGCGGCGGGGCGGTTCATGCGCCCCAGTCAACCACCCCGGGACGACATCTCCCGGGCGCCCCTCGAACAGAGGGTCTACGTGGGGAAACCCCGCAGCAGGTCCTCCACCCGGGCGGCCGCATGGTAGACGACTGCCCAGCGGATGAGCCCCGGCACCCGCTCCGTGCGGGAGAGCGCCTCCTCCACCAGCGGGGAGGGCTCACCGACGTCCAGGTCGAGACGGCGGGCCGCCACGTGGGCGACGAGCGCCGACTCCCACTCACTGGCCGCCCAGAAACGCTGGTTGACGATGGGGGCGGTGTGCAGCACACCCAGCTCCCAGGCGAGCACCCGGTTGGAGAGCTGCTCGATGATCTCGTTCATCGGGTTGACCCCCTCCTCCACCACGACGGGCAGCCGGTAGGGCGGGGTACCACGGTCCAGGGGTATCTCGGTTCCGCCGTCCACGGAATCGACGAGCACCGGGATCATCTCGACGCGCCACAGATTGCGCAGCATCTCCTTCTCCCGGGGTGCGACCAGGTCATCGAACTCCGTGAGTTCGGGGGCGTCGTGCGGCGCCGACCGGACCGGCACCGTTCGGTCGCGGCCCTCGTCGACGGAGGACTGCAGTGCGGCGAGGCGGTTGGCCACGAGGGCGTCGTCACGCAGCAGGTAGTAGACCTCCTGCCCGTGCGTGCCCGGGGCGACGAGCTGCACCGACTGCGGGTTCGGGACCCAACCCCGCACCGACCACTCCTCCACCGAACGGATGTCCAGGGTGCCGGCCCACGCGGAGCGGGAGTCGTCGCCCGCGACGGCGGAACCCCAGCGCCGGTAGAGCTGCCAGCCGAGGGCCAGCGCCGTCGGCACCGAGAACCGGCCGTTGGAGGACACGAACTCCAGCATCCACCGCTCCGCGGCCTCACCGTCGGTGTCGTTCTTGCGCATCGCCAGCTCACGGCCCACCACACCGAAGGGGTCGGACACCAGGCCCGGCACGTCATCGATCGCAGGGCGGGGCTTGGGCGGGATCTGGAGCTCCGGCTTGTCCTCCCCACAGAGGAGATCCTCCATGACGCCGATCGCCTCGATGACACACCCCCAGTCCACGTCATCGGGTGCCGGGAAGTCCGAGAGGTTCTCGATAAAACGGAACGCCTCGACGTTGGCGTGGTGGTTGCCGAACCCGAGCCGACGTCCCACCACCCAACTCACGATGCCGATCTCCAGGTTGGAGACGTGCGCCTCCCCGTTGCCGCACAACTGCTGCCCGGCCCGCCGGCCCTGCGTCCAGGCCAGCATGAGCTGCGCGATGAGCGAGAGGACCAGCCCCACGATCTCCGCGCCCTCCGTGTCGGGGTGGACCACGATGCAGTAGCAGGCCTCCTCCTCACACATCCGGGGAGTGGGGCAACAGGAGGGATCGGTGCGGACCGTCTGCACCCACCCCAGGGGACCACGCTCGGGGGCGGGAGCACCCACCGGGACGTCCGCCCAGCGCAGCAGCACACCCACCTTCCACAGGTGGCTGAAGGCGTGCCGCTCCCGCCGCCCCATGTGCAGGGCGAACTCCGCCAGGTCCGACGCCCCCTCCGCCGGGGGCGCCGGCTCGCGGCGGCTCTCATGGTCGATGGTGCCGACGAGGTCGTCGCGGACCAGGTCGACGTCGAAAAGCAGGAACAGCTCCACCTGCCGACCGTCCGCCCCCGTGACCAGCAGCGGGCGGGCGTCGCGGGGGACGCGGTAGCCATCGGCCTCCCACTCCGCCCGGGTGGCGGGCAACGGCCGGATGATCCAGGCCTCGTCGATGCTGTCCCGCATCATGTCGATGCCCCAGCGGGTCCCCACCTGGGAGGCGATCTCCGCCGCCTGCAGCGCCGTGAAGCGGGAGTTGGCCGCGAGGAAGCGCAGGAACCAGCGTTGCGCGAGCCCCCGGTCCTCAGGCAACGCGATCGACCGCAGCTGGGCGTCGATCGCCTCGTACAGGTTCACAGGATCTCCTCCGACATTGTCACCACACCATCCCATCACACGGCTCCGGCACAATGCACCTTCCCTCACACATGAGAACACCCCCGCTCCCCGGGAGATCCGGGGAACGGGGGTGTCTCAGCAGGAGAGGCTAGTCGCGCCAGCCACCACGACCACCGCGGTCGTCGCGGTCACGGCCACCGCGGAAGCCGCCACGGCCACCACGATCGTCACCGTCACGGTCACGCCAGCCACCACGACCACCACGATCGTCGCGGTCACGGCCACCGCGGTAACCACCGCGGCCACCACGATCGTCACCGTCACGGTCACGCCAGCCACCACGGCCACCGCCCCGACCCTCGCGGGCCGGCGGACGACCGGTGTCCTTCTCGATGTTGATGAGCTGACCGGAGATACGGGTGTCGGACAGACGGTCCAGGACGCCCGGATCCATGTCCTTCGGCAGCTCGACCAGGGTGTGGTCGATTGCGATGGTGATGCGACCGAAGTCCTTGTTCGTCAGGCCACCCTCGTTAGCCAGGGCACCGACGATGGCGCCCGGACGCACGTGCTGACGCTTGCCGACGGCCAGACGGTACGTGGTGAAGTCACCGTCACGGTCGAAGCGGGAACCCCGCTCGCGGCGCTCGCCACGGTCCTCGAAGCGGCCGCCCCGACGGTCGTCACGGTCGAAACGTCCACCACGGCGGTCGTCGCGGTCGAAACGCTCACGACGACGCTCCGGCGGAGCCTCCTTCATGAGGAAGTCCTCGCCGGCCTGTGCCTGGGAGGCCAGGGCGGCGGCGATGTCCTCCATCGGGATGTCCTTCTCCTCGGAGTACCGCTTGACCAGCGCGCGGAACACGTCGATCTGCTTCGACTCGAGGGAGGCGGTGATGGAGTCGGCGAACTTCTCCTTGCGGGACTCGTTGACCTCGTCGACGGTCGGCAGTTCCATCTCCTCGAGCGGCGCGTTGGTGGCACGCTCGATGGAGCGGAGCATGCGGCGCTCACGCGGGGTGACGAAGAGAATCGCCTCACCGGTACGGCCTGCACGACCGGTGCGGCCGATGCGGTGGACGTAGGACTCGGTGTCGTTCGGGATGTCGTAGTTCAGCACGTGGCTGATGCGGTCGACGTCCAGACCACGGGCCGCCACGTCGGTGGCCACCAGGATGTCCAGACGGCCGTCCTTGAGCTGGTCGACGGTGCGCTCACGCTGCGCCTGGGCGATGTCACCGTTGATGGCGGCGGCGGAGAATCCGCGGGCACGCAGCTTCTCGGCGACCTCCTCCGTCTCGTGGCGGGTGCGCACGAAGACGATCATGGCCTCGAACTCGGTGACCTCGAGGATGCGGGTGATCGCGTCGAGCTTGTTGCGGTGCGCAGTGAAGAGGAAGCGCTGGGTGATGTTGGTGTTGGTCCGGGTCTCGGACTTCACCGTGATCTCGTGCGGGTCGTTCAGGTACTGCTTCGAGATGCGGCGGATGCCGTTGGGCATCGTCGCGGAGAACAGTGCGACCTGCTTCTCACCCGGGGTGTCCTCGAGGATGCGCTCGACATCCTCCTGGAAACCCATGTTGAGCATCTCGTCGGCCTCATCGAGGACGAGGAAACGCAGACGGGAGATGTCCAGGGAGCCCTTCTCCAGGTGGTCGATGACACGACCCGGGGTGCCCACGATGATCTGCGCGCCACGACGCAGGCCGGACAGCTGGATGCCGTAGGCCTGGCCGCCGTAGATCGGCAGGACGCTGATCTTGCCCAGGTGGTCGGCGAAGGACTGGAAGGAGTCCGCGACCTGGAGCGCGAGCTCACGGGTCGGTGCGAGGACCAGCGCCTGCGGCGAGCGGTCCTCGATGTCGATGCGGGCGAGGATCGGCAGCGCGAACGCGGCCGTCTTGCCGGTACCGGTCTGTGCCAGACCGACCACATCGTTGCCCTGCATGAGAACAGGGATGGTCTGAGCCTGGATGGCGGAGGGGGTCTCGTAGCCCACCTTCTGCACCGCATTGAGGACTGCGTCGGGCAGGCCCAGGTTGTCGAACCCGTTCCCCTTGCACTTATCCTCTGAGGCTTCGTTCTTGTCGTCTGCGTCAGCGACGGTCTCGTCTGCTTCGGCAGTGTTTTCGTTGTCAGCGTTGTCCGAGATCGTGTTCTCGGAGTCGGCGGCCTCAGAAGTATCCGCGTCCCTGGTGTCCAGATCCGCCTGGGCCGGCACGTCGGGATCAACCAGATCCTCGACAGTCAGCGGCCCGGTGGAGGCGGATGCAGCCTGCGCTGCGTCACCTTGCGGGTTTTCCTGAGATTCCGACAGATTAATGTCATCCGGCTCGTTCACGCCGCCGGTGGCGTTATCGGTAATGCTCATTGCCTGACCAGAGTACGCCACTTACTGTGGGAACACCATTCACCAGCAGGTGTTCTACGTCGCATCTACAGGCGGATGGACATGACGGTCACGTCCTCCGTCGCGTAGCCGAGGCGGCGGTAGAAGCTGCGGACGGCGTGATTCTCCCCACGGATCATCAGCTGCAGCTTGCCCACTCCCCGCCCCCGTAGCCACTCCTCCGCCGCATGCATCATCGTCTGCCCGAGACCCACCCCCTGATGTTCCGGGCTCACCGCGACGTAGTACACCCACCCGCGGTGCCCGTCGAAACCGACCATCGCCGACGCGATGATCTCCCCGTCCTCGGAGCCCTCCGTGCCGATGAGCACCGTCGAACTCTCACCGTCCAGCGCCTTCTGCGCGTCGGCGACCGGATCGTTCCACGGCCGGGTCAGCATCGTCGCCTCCCACAGGGCGACGACCTCAGGGATACGGGCGGCAGGCAGGGTGCTGATGATCATGCAATGAGTGTAGGTGTTTTCAATGCTGCTTTCCGACGCTCCGCCCCACCCCTCCACTCCCCTGCCCGTTCTCCGTATCGTGGGCGGCATGACAGAACAGAACGACCCGGCCATCCGCCCCCTCACCGAGCAGGAGAACTCCTGGATCCAGGAGAACTGGGAGGTGAGCACCAAGCTGCTCATGACCATGGACTCCGACGCCCTGACCCGCGGCTACCTGCTCACCCGCGCCAACTGGGAGCAGGCCCCCGCCGACCAGCGCCCGCCCGCCGAGCACGCCGTCGTCGGCCTCGGCGCCCTGGCCGGCCAGTACATCTGCAACCACACCGACTTCGAGTGGGGCGTGCGCGGCACCGGTCCGGAGGCCGCGTGGGTGATCCACAACCCCGAGGGGCAGACCATCTCCCCGATGCAGCAGGTCGCGGCCATCTGGACCGGCGCCTCCACCCAGACCCTCGGCGAGTTCGTCGACGGCGTGCTCGAGGGGTACAGCGGGGAGAGGTAGGGGTCACCAGTCGCCGCGGCGTTCTCGGAATGGGCTGCAGGCCCGCTGTCAGGACGTGCCGTACATCCGCTGCGAGAGCTCGGCGGCGGCCTTCCCCAGTTCCGCGGCGACCGCGGGGATGCGTTCCTCGGGGACGCTGCCGATGCGGAAGGTGACCGCCAGGGCGGCTGCCGGGCGCCCCAGGTGGTCGAGCACGGCCACGGCGACGCTGCGCTGGCCGCGGGAGACCTCCTCGTACTCCTCCGCCCAGCCGCGTTCACGGACGGTGGCGAGCTGTTCCTGGAAGGAGCGCAGCGTGGCACCGGTCCCGTGGTTGGTGGCGAAGGCGGCGCGGGCCTCGACGGCGGGCAGGTGGGCGAGCATGGCGCGCCCGGAGGCGGTGCCCGCCGCGCTGAGCCGGACGCCGACCTCGGTGACCAGGGAGACCGCCCCGGCGGCGCGGACCTCGTGGAGGTAGACGATCTCGGAGCCCGCCAGGCGGGAGATGTGGCCGGAGCCTCCCACCAGGTCCGCGGCGCCGGCGATGAGTTTGGCGCCGAGCCGCACGAGCGGCTGCTGCGTGGTGTAGGCGCTGGCCATGGCGTAGGCCGCCATGCCGAGTCCGTAGGTGCGGGTCTCGGGGATGCGCACGACGTAGCCCTCCGACTCCATGACGGCGAGCAGGTGGTACGTCGACGACCGGGGGAGGTCGAGTTCCGTCATGATGCGTGCCGCCGAGACGGGCACGTCGATGGATGAGAGCAGCGAGAGGATGCGCAACGTGTGTCGCGCGGCGGGCACCTGTCCCATGTCACTCCTTACCTGTGTGTGGTCTGTGGGTCGGCGGTCTCGTATGCGGGACCACGCTGCGTCGCAGCCGGGTGTGGCGGGAGGTCGGTGGCGTTATCCTACGGCGCATGACCACCCATGAATGGACAGGACGCGACGACGGGCCCGGGGCCGGGCACGCCCGTTGGCACAGCGTCATCACCACCACGACCGACCGGCCGGGGGTCGCCCTCGTCGGGTTCGCCTCCGACGAGGGGGTCCGCCGCAACGGTGGCCGCCCCGGCGCCGCCGCCGGCCCCACGGAGATCCGCCGTGCCCTGGCCTCCCTGGCCGTGCACACCGACGTCCCGCTTCTCGACGCCGGCACCGTCACCGTCTCCGGTACCGACCTGGAGGGCGGGCACGACGCACTGTCCGCGCAGGTGGAGGAGCTGACCCGCGCGGGGCACACCGTCATCGTGCTGGGCGGTGGGCATGAGACGGCGTTCGGGTCGCACCGCGGGGTGCGCCGGGCGCTGGGGCACAGTCCGGCGATCATCAACCTCGACGCCCACTTCGACCTGCGGGTCGCGCCGGCCCCGTCCTCGGGTACCCCGTTCCGGCAGATCGCGGACCTGGCCGGGGAGGAGTTCCGTTATGCGGTGCTGGGCATCTCGGTGCCCAACAACACCCGGGCGCTGTTCGACACCGCCCGGGAACTGGGGGTCCGGGTGACCACCGACGTCGAGCTGGCGGAGATGACGTCGGCCGGGTGCGAGGCGCTCGTCGGAAAGCTCCTGGAGGACGCCCCGGACGTCCACCTGAGCATCGACCTTGACGTCCTGCCCGCGGCGGTCGCCCCCGGCGTGAGCGCGCCGGCGGCGTTGGGCGTCGATCTGGCACGGATCCTGACGCTCGTCAGAGCCGTGGCGCGCAGCGGGAAGCTGCGTCTGGTCGATGTCGTCGAACTCAACCCGCTTCTCGACGTCGACGGCCGGACCGCGCGGGTCGCGGCCCGGATCGTGGAGGAGATCGTGCGTCATCGGCCGTCGGACTGATCCTGCGGTTCCGGGTGGACCTGCACCCCCTGGATGTAGGTCCGCCACGTGAGCGGCATCCCCGGCCGGTAGGCCAGATCGATGGCGTGGGGGGTGTCCAGCACGTGCAGGTCTGCCGCGGCCCCGACCACGAGGCTGCCGCGGGCGGGTCGGCCCTGGGGGTCGACGCCGCCGCCGATGTCGTGACGCCGCAGCGCCCGCGCCCCACCGGCGGTGGCCGCGTGGATGGCCTCGTCGAGGGTGAGGTGCTGCTGCAGCACCGCGGTGGTGACGCAGAAGGCCATCGACGAGGTGTACGACGTGCCCGGGTTGAGGTTGGAGGCGAGGGCGAGGTGGACCCCGGCGTCGAGAAGCCTCCGGGCCGGCGCCAGCGGCTGCCTCGTGGACAGGTCGCAGGCGGGGAGGACCGTGGCCACCGTCTCCGAGGAGGCGAGTGCCTCCACGTCACCGTCACTCACGTAGTTGACGTGGTCCACGCTGGCGGCGCCGTACTCCACCGCCAGCTGCACTCCGGGACCGTGCCCGAGCTGGTTGCCGTGCACGCGCAGCCCCAGACCCCGCGCCCGCCCGGCCTCGAGGACGCGGCGGGCGGCCGCCTCATCGAAGGCCCCGCGTTCGCAGAACACGTCGATCCAGCTGACGTTGGCCGCGACGGCGTCGAGCATGTCGCCGAGCACGAGAGCGAGGTACTCGTCCGGGTCCTCCCCCGGCGGCACGAGATGCGCGCCGAGGAAGGTGACGTCATCGACGTGCCGGGCGGCGATGTCGGCCGCCAGGGCCTCGGAGTCCACGTCGAGCCCGTAGCCGGTCTTCGTCTCCACCGTGGTCGTGCCCCCGGCGCGCGCATCGGCCAGGCGGCGCAGCAGCAGCTGCTCGAGGCGGACGGCGCCGGCCTCGCGGGTGGCGGACATGGTCACCGCGATGCCGCCCGCCTGGTAGTCCTGCCCGTTCATGCGGGCCTCGAACTCGGCGGCGCGGTCCCCCGCGAAGATCATGTGGGTGTGGGAGTCCACCCAGCCGGGTAGCACGGCCCGGCCGCCCAGATCAACCGCCGCGTCGGCGGCGGGGGCCCCGGCGCGCGGGCCGATCCAGGCGATGCGGCCCCGGTCGACGATGAGCGCGGCGTCGCTGAGCGTGCCCAGCCCGGAGACGGTCCTCAGCTCGGAGATTCCGTGGAACAGCGTGCTCATGGCTACCTCTCGCGGCTGACGAACGGCATGGGGACACGGACCCCGCGCTCGACGGCGACCTCGTGGGCACGGTCGTAGCCGGCGTCGACGTGGCGGATGACGCCCATGCCCGGGTCGTTGGTGAGCACGGCGGTGAGCTTCGCGGCGGCCAGCTCCGTGCCGTCGGCGACGCACACCTGGCCCGCGTGGATGGACCGTCCGATGCCCACGCCGCCTCCGTGGTGCAGGGAGACCCAGGTCGCGCCGGAGGAGGTGGCGGTGAGGGCGTTGAGCAGCGGCCAGTCGGCGATGGCGTCGGAGCCGTCGAGCATGGACTCGGTCTCCCGGTAGGGGGAGGCGACGGAACCGGAGTCGAGGTGGTCACGGCCGATGACGATGGGCGCCTTCACCTTGCCCTCGGCGACGAGACGGTTGAACAGCAGTCCCGCCTTGTGCCGCTCGCCGTAGCCGAGCCAGCAGATGCGGGCCGGCAGGCCCTCGAACTCGACGTACTCCCCTGCCGCGTCGATCCAGCGGTGGAGGTGCTCGTTGTCGGGGAACAGCTCCTTGACGGCCTCGTCGGTGACGCGGATGTCCTCCGGGTCGCCGGAAAGGGCCACCCAGCGGAAGGGGCCGAGACCCTCGCAGAACAGGGGCCGGATGTAGGCGGGGACGAAGCCGGGGAACTCGAAGGCGCGGGAGTAGCCGGCGTGGCGGGCCTCATCGCGGATGGAGTTGCCGTAGTCGAAGACCTCGGCGCCCTCGTCCTGGAACTCGACCATGGCCTGGACCTGCACGGCCATGGACTCGCGTGCCTTCTTGGTGAAGGTGATGGGGTCCTCGGCGGCCTCGCGCTGCCAGTCCTCGACGGTGATCTCGGTGGGCAGGTAGCTGAGCGGGTCGTGGGCGGAGGTCTGGTCGGTGACCACGTCGACGGTGATCTCCCCGGCGCGGTGGCGGCGCAGCAGCTCGGGGAACACCTCGGCGGCATTGCCCACTAGGCCGACGGACAGGGCACGCTTCTCCTCCTTGGCGGCGCTGACGCGGGCGACGGCGTCGTCGAGATCGGTGGCGACCTCATCGAGGTAGCGCTTGGCCTGCCGACGCCTGAGCCGGGACTCGTCGACGTCGACGATGAGGCAGACACCGCCGTTGAGGGTGACGGACAGCGGCTGGGCCCCGCCCATGCCGCCGCAGCCGCCGGTGAGGGTGAGGGTGCCGGCGAGGGTGCCGCCGAAACGCTTGCGGGCCACGGCGGCGAAGGTCTCGTAGGTGCCCTGGAGGATGCCCTGGGTGGCGATGTAGATCCAGGAACCGGCGGTCATCTGGCCGTACATCATGAGGCCCTCGGCCTCGAGGCGGCGGAACTCGGGCCAGTTGGCCCAGTCGCCGACGAGGTTGGAGTTGGCGATGAGCACGCGGGGTGCCCAGACGTTGGTGCGGAAGACGCCGACGGGCTTGCCGGACTGGACGAGCAGGGTCTCGTCCTCCTCGAGGTCCCTGAGCGTCTCGATGATCGCGTCGTAGGCCTCCCAGCTGCGTGCCGCGCGGCCGGTGCCGCCGTAGACGACGAGGTCCTCGGGGCGCTCGGCGACCTCCGGGTCGAGGTTGTTCATGAGCATGCGCAGGGGTGCCTCGGTTTGCCAGCTCTTGGCGCTGAGCTCGGTGCCGTGCGGGGCACGGATGGTGCGCGGGGACTCGGTCATGGGGTGGGTCTCCTTCTACGGTGGGGGCCGATCAGGCCGGGGCCCCGGGGCACCCGCGATCCGGGTGGCCCGGGGCTGTCATCGTCGGGTGTGGAGCACCGGGCTGGTGTGGCCGGTGTCGGTGACACTTCTGACGGTAAGACAGGTCACAGTCGGGATCGAGGGCCCGGAGGCCCCTTTAGTCTCATATCTGAGATTCGCCCGCTCATGCCAGCTTTCCGACGACCCCCTCCACCGCCTCCAGCAGCGCCCCGGAGGTGAGCAGCTGCACCGACTCCTCGATCTCCGGGGACAGGTAGCGGTCGGGGCCGGGCCCCTCCACACGGCCGCGCAGGGCGTCCAGTGCGGCGCGGGTCCCCGGCGCGGGCTCCTGCTCGCGCATGTCGATGGCCCGGGCTGCGGTGAGCACCTCGACGCCGAGCACCCGCCCCAGCCCGTCGACGGAACGGCGCAGCTTGCGCCCGGCCGACCAGCCCATGGACACGTGGTCCTCCTGCATGGCGGAGGAGGGGATGGAGTCCACGCTGGCCGGGGCGGCCAGCCGCTTGAGCTCGGAGACGATCCCGGCCTGCGTGTACTGGGCGATCATGTGGCCGGAGTCCACGCCCGGATCGTCGGCGAGGAAGGCGTTGAGTCCGCGGCTGCGGGCGACGTCGAGAAGCCGGTCGGTGCGGCGCTCGGAGATGCTCGCCAGGTCGGCGGTGACGATGGCGAGGAAGTCGAGCGCGTAGCCGACGGGCGCGCCGTGGAAGTTGCCGTTGGAGGTCACGCGGCCGTCGAGAGCCACCACGGGGTTGTCCACGGCGGAGGCGAGCTCCCGGTCGGCGACCAGGCGGGCGTGGGCCAGGGTGTCGCGGAAACCACCGGCGACCTGCGGGGCGCACCGCACCGAGTAGGCGTCCTGCACGTGGGTCAGGGCGAATTCCTCGGTGGCGGACTGCAGTATGGCGGAGCCCTCGGCCACGGCGCGGATGTTGGCCGCGGAGGCCGCCTGACCCGGGTGCGGGCGCAGCTCCTGCAGGTCCGCGGCGAAGACGGTGAGGGTGCCCCGCAGGGCCTCGACGGTCATCGCGGCGGCGATGTCGGCGCTGCGGGCCAGGCACTCGAGGTCAGCGATGGCCAGGCACAGCATGCCCAGCATGCCGTCGGTGCCGTTGATGAGTGCCAGCCCCTCCTTCTCCCGCAGGACCAGCGGCTCGATGCCGTGCTCGGCGAGGGCGACGGCGGCGGGCAGGCGGCGGCCGTCAGCGGTGGTGACCTCGCCCTCCCCCAGCAGCGCCAGGGCGCAGTGCGCCAGCGGGGAGAGGTCGCCGGAGCAGCCGAGCGAGCCGTACTCGTGGACGACGGGGGTGATGCCGGCGTTGAGCACCGCGGCGTAGGTCTCCGCGACGACCGGCCGCACGCCGGTACGGCCGGTGCACAGTGTGGACAGGCGCAGCAGCATGAGCGCCCGGACGACCTCGCGCTCCACCTCGGGGCCGGAGCCGGCGGCATGGGAGCGGACGAGGCTGCGCTGCAGCTGGAGGCGCATCTCCTGGGGGATGTAGCGGCGGGCCAGGGCGCCGAAACCGGTGGACACGCCGTACACCGGGGTCGGGTGGTCGGCCAGTTCCTCGATGCGGGCACGGGTGGCGGCGACGGCCTCGAGCGCCTCCGGGGTGATCTCGACGTGGGCGTCGTGCCGGGCGACAGCCACGACCTCGTCGATGCTGAGCGCTCCGACGCCGACGCGGATGTGGGAGGTGATGGTCTGCATGTGGGGCTTCCCCTGCTTCCTGGTGGGTCCCGGTTTCTCCGGGGCACCGGCCCCGGGGCAGGCACAGGTGGTACCTGTCCTCCGGGGCGGTGACTCGTGGACGGTTCGACCTGCGCGACAGCCGGACGCAGTTCCTCCCAGTGTGTCAGCCGTCACGCCCCGGCGACAGCCCGTGAAGGGCACGGCTGTCTCACTTACGAGACTTTCCGGTGTGCGCGGAATCTATCTCGCATACGAGATGCCCGTCAGGGCTCTGAGCTGCACGGATGGCATTCCGGGCCGGTACCGACGACGCCGGGGCCGAGGGGGCGTCGAAAAGTGGCCATAGTATCCGGGATCACTGGGACACCTCATCGAGATCCACACCACAGTCCCATACACCCCGAGACGGAAGGACTCCTCCTGTGTCGACAGTCACCCGGCAACCCGCCAATGTCACCATCAGACGGCGCGGCCTCAGCGCCCGCCACATCCACTTCATCGCCCTGGGCTCCGCCATCGGCACCGGCCTGTTCTACGGCTCCGCCGGCGCCATCCAGGCCGCCGGCCCCTCGGTGCTGCTCGTCTACCTGCTCGGCGGCACGGTCGTGTACTTCATGCTCCGCGCGCTCGGCGAGATGGCCGTACGCATGCCCGTCACAGGCTCCTTCGCCGAGTACACCCGCCTGCACCTGGGGCGGTGGCCCGGCTACATCACCGGCTGGATGTACGCCTTCGAGATGGTCATCGTCTGCCTGGCGGACCTCACCGCCATCTCGATCTACATGAGGTTCTGGTTCCCCGACACGGACCAGTGGATCTGGGTGGCCGCCACCCTGGCGATCGTCGGTGCCGCCAATCTCGCCAGCGTGCGCTACTTCGGTGAGATGGAGTTCCTGTTCACCATCATCAAGGTCGGTGCCGTCGTGGCCATGATCGTCGGTGGCGCCGCCATCCTCGCCTTCGGCCTCGGCGACGCCTCCCAGACGGGCGTGTCCAACCTGTGGAACGACGGCGGCTTCTTCCCCAACGGTGCCGGGGGCATGATCTCCGCCTTCATCCTCGTCCTCTTCGCCTTCGGCGGCACCGAGATCATCGGCGTCGCCGGCACCGAGGCCGATGACCCCGGCAAGGCGATCCCCAAGGCCGTCAACACCGTCCCGGCGCGCATCCTCATCTTCTACGTCGGCGCGATCTCCGTCATCCTGGCCCTCAACCCGTGGCGCACGATCACGGGTGAGGAGTCCCCCTTCGTCCAGATCTTCAGCACCCTCGGCGTCAACTGGGCCGCCGCCCTGCTCAACATCGTGGTCATCACCGCCGCCCTCTCGGCCATCAACGCCGACATCTTCGGCGCCGGCCGCGTGCTCACCGGCCTGGCGAAGCAGGGTCTGGCGCCGCGTCGCATGTCCGTGATCAACCGCCAGGGCGTCCCCGTCTTCACCACCGCCGTCCTTCTCGGCGTGCTGGTCACCGGCATCGTGCTCAACGCGCTGCTGCCGGAGCGCGTCTTCGAGATCGTCGCCTCCCTGGCCACCTTCGCCACCATCTACGTGTGGCTCATGGTGCTGCTCGCCCACGTCGCTTCCCGACGCCGCATGTCCCCCCAGGAGGTCGCCGAGCTCCGCTTCCCCGTCCCCTTCTGGCCCTACGGCCAGTACTTCTCCATCGCCTTCATCCTCTTCACCTTCGGCATCATGGTGTGGCTGCCGCAGTACCACCTGGCCCTCGGGGTGGGCGTCGGCTTCCTCATCCTCATGACCGTGGCCTACCACGTCTCCGGTAGACCCCGGATCAGGTAGGACCCCCTGACAGCGCAGCAGGCCCCCTCCGAGTCGGAGGGGGCCTGCCGCAGTGTGTGGTGTGTCAGACGGACGCGATGAGGAGGGCCAGCGGGTAGGCGACGAGGGTGCTCAGCACCACGCGCTGGAACCACATGAGCACCATCTGCCAGATCTTCAGCGGGATCTCCGTGGCCATCACCGCCGGGATCATCGCCGAGAAGAAGAACACCTGGGAGACGGACACCATGGCGATGACCAGGCGCAGCACCTCCGACTCGTGCCCCGCCACCAGCGTCGCCGGCAGGAAGATCTCCGCCAGACCGATGGACAGCGCCTCAGAGGCCAGCACCGGCTCCGGGATGCGCAGCAGCACCAGCAGCGGCCAGAAGACGAGGCCGATGATCTTGAACACCGGCGTGTACGTGGCGATGAGCAGGCCGATCAGACCCACCGAGAGGATCCCCGGCAGGATCTGCATGACCATGACCACGCCGTCCCGGAAGTTCTGCCACACCACCCTCCACACCGGCGGCGAGGCCTCCAGGGTCTCCCCCGCCGCCGCCCACGCCGCACGCAGACGGTTGCTGGTGATGACGGCCTCGGGCCGCGGCTCCGCCTCCGGGTGGTAGCTCTCACTGATCCGGCTCAGCGGCGGGATACGCACCAGCACGACGGTGACCAGGAACGTGACCACCAGCGTCGCCGCGAAGTACATCCCCCACACCGGCATGAGGTCCAGGGTCCGGGCGATGACGACCATGAACGTCGCCGACACCGTCGAGAAGCCCGCCGCGATGATCGACGCCTCCTTCGCCGTGTACCCTCCTCCCCGGTACACCCGGTTGGTCACCAGCAGACCCAGCGAATAGCTGCCGACGAACGACGCCACCGCATCAATCGCCGAACGCCCCGGAGTCTTGAACACCGGGCGCATGAACGGCTGGACCAGGACGCCGATGAACTCCATGAGACCGAAACCGACCAGGAAGGCCAGGAAAATCCCGCCCAGCGGGATGAGCAGACCCACCGGGATGACCAGCTTGTCGTAGAGGAAGGGGCCCAGGTTCGGCTCGAAGAGGAAGGCCGGGCCGATCCCGCTGACAAGCATGATGCCGACGAACAGGCCGAGGACATTGAGCAGGGCAAAAACCATGCGTGCCGGCGAGGATCTCCACCTCCCGGTGACGAAGGGATAGACCGCCCCCGCCAGGATGATCGCGAGGATGAGGTACCGTGTCCCCTCCCCCAACGCCCCCTCGACCCACCCGACCATGTGGTCGAGCAGGATCGTGTTCTTCCCCGCCACCGTGAACGGAACGAAGAAGGCGAAGATGCCGATAGCGCTGAACACGAAGAAGCGCCAGGCCCCCTTCGTGGTGGTTGACTGCGACGTAGTCATGGATGTCCTCATTTCAAGGTCTGTAGTACGCCTGGAACAACGCTCCTCCTGTGACGGGACTCACAGGATGACCCTGAACTTAGGATCCCCTGCCCTCGAAGGACAGGGCAAGAGGCGCAGTGATGTCTGGCATGCGAGACTTCCGGCCATGGAAAGTGCGGGAAGTTAATACTGCACGATGAACTCCGACGATCTCGCCCGTAGGAGCAGATCCCCCGACAACCACCGCCCACCCGCCGAATACGCTACCGCCGGCGGCGGCAGCCCTCGCCTGGAGAGCCTCCGGCCCCTTCGGCCCTGGAGCTCGACCTGGGCGCGAACAAACAGGACGGTGTCAGCGATGCAACCGACAACCTTCATCCACCCCACCGAAGGGCCGCATAACGCCTCCCGACGCACGCCGGCCCGACGAGGAGTACACCACTGTCGCCCACTCATTCGATGTGCTCTCCGACCCGTCGGGCGTTCCCGCTACTCTATGTATATAAACAATGAACGAACACTGCCGCGGTTCATCCGCTGACAAGCGAAGGAGTGCCCATGTCTGAACGACAGCTCGATGAGGAACTCGTCCTCGACTATGTGGAGGACTTCAACGACCAGTCACGGCTCGGACGCGACCTGGACGCCACCAAGAAGAAATTTCTCCGACGGTACCCCGACTCTCGGGAGGAGATCGAGGAGGCCTACGAACGGCAGCGACAGGCACTGGGGTTCGCCAACCGTCGCCACCAGACCGGCGCCTACAAACGGGAAAGGCTTGGTAAGCACTGGTACCGACCCGATTTGAATGTGGATGTCTTTTGGCCACCATTGCGCACCATCATCGAGAACGATCTCGGCGACGCCATCCACAGCATCGACGAGTCTTCCACCGCAGTGGTTAACGGCCTCCGGCCCCATCAGGAACTGCAGAACACCAAGGGGCTGGTGCTGGGATACGTTCAGAGTGGAAAGACGACGAACTTCCTGTCTGTTATCGCCAAAGCCGCTGATGCCGGCTTTCGTCTGGTCATCGTCCTCACGGGAATCACCGAGAACCTCCGCCAGCAGACACAGGAACGAATTGACGAGCAGCTCATCAACCCGCAGCGGCACCGCTGGCATCGACTGACGAGCGTTGAACACGACTTCTCCGGTATCGACGACAACGCCGCCAAGCTTGCCAATCACAACGAACGATTCATCGCTGTCGTCAAGAAGAACTCTGCTCGTCTCAGAAGGCTCAATGAATGGCTCAACAGCGCTGCCGACATCGTGCACCAGTGTCCGATTCTCGTCATCGACGATGAATCCGACCAGGCATCAATTGATGTGTCCCCCCACACCAAATCCGAGCGCTCGGCGATCAACCGACAGATCAACCACCTGCTCGATCATGACATCACCGCCTACGTGGCCTACTCGGCCACCCCTTTCGCGAACGTCCTGATCGACCCCAGCAAGACCGACGATCTCTACCCGTCTGACTTCATCGTCACCCTTCCCGAGCCCAAGGGTTATTTCGGCTCCCGCGCGCTATTCGGACGCGCGCCGCTCAATGGCGAGGATCAGGACGACGTCGACCCTGACGGCTACGACATGATCCGCATCATCTCAGAGGAGGAGGTCGAGGGTATCCGTCCCGGCGGCAAGAACGACCCCGACAAGGCTGTGGTAGGTGGTGAGGCCCTGAGCGCCGCCATCCGGTGGTTCATCATGGCGACAGCAGCCCGCAGATTCCGCGGCCAGGGCAACAAACACTCCTCAATGCTCATCCACACATCGATGCTCACGGCGGACCATGAGGACCTCCGTTTCCAGATCGATCACGAACTCTCTGGGTTGCGCGCGACGATTACGTCGCCGTCGAACATTCCCCAGGAATGGCGCAGGCAGTGGGAGGAGGAATGCGGACGTGTACCGGCTGAGACATTTGATCTCGTGCCGGTTTCCTTTGAAGACATGGCGGAGTTCATCCCAGAGGTTCTGCATGAAACGCGGCTGATCGTCGACAACGGGACGTCCACCGAACGACTCGACTACTCGAAAGGCCCTGTGTCAGTCATCGCCATCGGAGGCAACACACTCTCCCGCGGCCTTACACTCGAGGGACTCGTCTCCTCCTACTTCGTTCGCCGTGCCTCTGCGTACGACACCCTCCTTCAGATGGGGCGGTGGTTCGGATTCCGGAATGGATACCAGGACCTGCCCAGGATCTGGATGCCGGAGGAGCTCAACCAGTGGTTCCACGATCTTTCCACGGTGGAGGCAGAGCTTCGTGAGGAACTCGACGTGTACGTTCAGGAGCAGGCATCTCCGATCGAGATCCAGGCACGCATCCGGATGCACCCGGACATGATGATCACCAGCCGCGCCAAAATGCAGGATGCCGTGGCAGCGCAGGTCAGCTTCCAAGGCAAGAAGGAGCAGACCATCAAGTTCAAGGAGAACGACCTTGGCTGGCTGACTTCAAACGAGAACGCAGTCAAGACCCTCGTCAGGGAAATGCAGACCCGCGGATTCGACGAGAACACAGGCGCGTACGGCTCACCCGTTTTCGTCGGAGTACCGTCGCAGCTCATCATGGACTTCCTCGACCAGTACTCCATTCACCCCGACACCAGACTCGGCAAGGACGACGCCAAGCTTCTCAAGAAGTACATCAGGAAGGAGTCAGAAAATCGTCGTCTTCGCAGTTGGAACGTTTCGTTTATGACTCAGAGCAACGACGAACTCGGCACCATCGACCTGGGGCTGAAGGCTGAGATCCCACTGCTCAAGCGTTCGAAACTGGCTGGGAGTAAGGAGGGCGAGGCAAACATCAAGGCACTGGTGACGACCCAGGACCGTCTCAATGATGTTCTCCGCAGCACCGAAGAGGACCGCGCTGCATTCCGACTGGAGGTGGAGGAGGCGATCAAGGAGGCGGGAAGCAAGGAGAACCCTGTGAGACAGCTGCACGACAAGCACGTCGGGCCCGGGATCGGACACCTGGCGATCTACCCGATTCAGGCCAAATCCGACCCACGGTCCGCTTCAAGCAACTCTCCTGATTCAGTCGATTCCACATCTGCGCCGAGCAAGAGTCAGCACCGCACCAGTCTCGATGCCGTCAGCAACGTGCTCGGTATCGGCCTGTTCTTCCCCACTTCCTCCGCCCCTGACTCCGCTGTCGACTACATGACTGCGCCTGAGCCTGACCAGGAGATCCTTGAGGAGTATCGCGCAGCGGCAGAAGAGGTCCGGGCCATTAATGAAAAGGATGAGGCTGTTATGAGGAGTGAGACTGATGACACCGTCCATTGAGTTGTTCCATGAGCTGCGTGCAGTAATGGAGGCCTCGCCACAGCCGGGCAGTCACGGAAATGAGCTCATCACCAAACTGGTGAACAGTTCAGGGGCTGTGCGGGTTTTCCAGGAGATTGACGGGAGGATGGGCCTTTTCATTCCGATTGGTTCAGATGATCCCGATGTCATCGCTCCCGATGTGCGAAGCAGATACATCACCCTACGGAAGATTCAGAAGGACGGACGCGATGCAGTTCAGCTTCGTCTGGAAAACCCTGCGCTTGAGAATGTCTTCCACGTGTTTGTCGACACTTACCTGAAGAACTTTCGTAGTGACCGGGAACGAGCCGCTACCCTCGCACAGGCACAGCTCAAGCGTTGGCGTTCGCTTTTCATCCCAGTTCCACCGAATTCTCTCAGCGACACAGAAGAGATAGGCCTCATCTGTGAACTCCAGGAGATGCAGATCCTCGTCGCCACTGACGGCGCTCAGGGCTTCTACCGGTGGACGGGTCCCGACAAACAGGCACATGATTTCCGCTTGGAGGACAGAGGGATCGAGTGCAAAGCCACTCGAGTATCCAACGGCCTGCACGTGACCATCAACGGTTCGCAGCAGCTTCTCCCTGAACCTAACAGCCGCCTGCTTCTATCAGTTCGGAAGTATGAGAGCAGTCCGAACGGCGACATCACTCTCAGCGGCGTGGTGCGCCAGCTCCTCGACGACGACCGGATCCCCTCCGACGAGCTTCTGAGTCGGCTGGAGGAGATGAGGTTCTCTCTTGCGGGAGTTGATCCCAGGACTGAGAACAGCTACCGGCTTGTCGGCAGGTATGTTTTTGAAGTTGGTGACGGTTTTCCTCGCCTGGTCGTCGACGACACGGAGAAGAGGATTTCGGCTCTCAGCTACAACATCGATCTAACGTCTCCTGAGAGCATTCCGGGCTACAGAAAGGACGGTTCACTGGCCTGATGAACCCCGCAGTTTTTCACCACGAGGAGTTCTTCCTCGACTCAGGTAACATGCACGGCAATTCCGCCACCTCAGCGATCGGACGCCCGAGCCTCGAGAGTTGGGATCTGTTCACCCGCGAGACCCTGCAGAACAGTTGGGATGCACGGGACCGGTCCAGCAACGAGGACGGAGTTACTTTTTCAATTGACTACCGCCGGTTGACTGGACACCGGTCTCAGGCACTCAAAGACTTCTTCGGGTCCGGAACGGAAGGTCTGCCGGCGCTGGCCGAATTCCTCGCCGAACCACGGGAGATTCCGCTACCGATACTCCTGGTGAGTGATACAGGTACGTCGGGGCTTCAGGGGCCCACCTCCGCTGCCCAGCACTTTGAAGGGCGCGACGATTTCGTGTCCTTCGTGCGAAACATCGGACGTCGTGCAGAGAAGGAGCTCCGTGGTGGTACCTACGGGTTCGGTAAAGGTGTCTTCTTCAATATGAGTGACTCGCAGACGGTACTCATATACACCCGGACCAAGGATGAGAACGGAAACCCGGTTCGGCGGTTCATCGCCATGGCGAACGGTAACGGTTACACAAGGGACGACTACGAATACACGGGACGTCACTGGTGGGGCGTGAAGTCGTACGGCGTGAGGGAGAACGTATACGCCAATCCATTCACCGGGTCGGATGCCGATGCACTCGCGCGTACCTTCCAGATGGACACACATTTCACTTCCGACCGCCCCACAGGAACAACCGTTGCAGTGGTCAATCCTCGGATTGATCCGGACGAAGTGGATGCTGTCATGGAGACGATCTCGAAGGCTCTCACCAAATGGGCATGGCCTCACATGGTCTCCAGGTCGGAGGACATGGATCCCATAGATTTCTCGGTGACAGTCGACGGCCGCGACATTCCGATCCCCGATCCGATGAAGGATCCTCTTCTGCGACCGTTTGTGCGAGCCTACCGCCTCGCCATCAAGGAACCTGAGCATCTTGATCCGGACACCTTTGTGAAGGAGTTCGAGGTGTCCGGCCCCCGCAAGTGGAGGGACATTGTGTCTGAGCGTCCTGTGGAGTACCTCGGTCGATTAGCAATTCAGACGTCTCAGGCTGAAAGCAATCCTCAGGCTTCTGTCCTGGAAGACGACATGAATCACCATGTGGCCCTGATGCGTGGGCCCAGAATGATCGTGAACTACTGGCAGGGGCCCCGTGCATCCGCGGAGGACTGTTACGCCGGTATCTTTCTGGCCGCAGAGCATCTCGACCCCTTGTTCGCCGCGAGTGAACCGCCGGCGCACGACGAATGGAATCCGACCACTGTCAATCTCAAGGATCCTCGTTTCCACAGGAATGGTAAGGCCCGGAGCTCGAACCCGGTGCGCATCGCCATGAATCGACTTCGGGATTCACTGAAGAACGAATCCTTGTCGAAGATCGAGAGTGATTCCACCGGCGACATCTCCGCCCTGAGCTCTATATCCAACTCCCTGGGTTCCGTCATGCCCAGTGCAGCGGGAAGCAGCCGAAGGGTCAGCTCTCCTCGGTCGGGTCGGCTCACCCCATCTAAACCGGGGAAGAGTCACAATGGTGTCCGCTCCACCATCTCTCTGGCATCACTGCATGCCACCTCCAGAGGTACGCTCGCTCTGTTCAAGGTCAAGATTGATTCGAATTCCAAGGCGCTCCAGAGCGAGGTCCGGGTTGAGGTAGAGTCTGCGGTACTTGTCGATGGCAAGCGTCAACTTGAGGCCAAGGACGGACTCATCATGCCCACCCATCTCGGATGGGTTGCGCCGCATGAGGTCGAAACACGTCTGGAGACAATAGCTCACAGGAGGGCCAGTGAACAGGATCTCCACCGGATAATGCGAACCCCTTCCTGGGAGAGCTACTATGCAGTGATTCAACCCAGTAATTCGGCCATTTCCACCGATGTAGTGGTGACTGTGGGTACGGAAGATGGTGATCATTAATGGCGACGACAAGTCTGGGTTACAACGTCCCCACCGACGAATCAATAACCGTTCTCAGCTATGACGTGTCGGTCGACGGCGGATCGATACTGACCGACGATTCCGCTGCCTCATCCGCCACCTGGTCAGATCAGTCGACAGTCTCCTCATACTTCGAGATCGAGGTCGATCTGGAGGAGACCCTCACGCAGCTATACCCGTTGTCACCCAATCGGAGCACCGCAGTCCTGGGGGCTGTCATCAACTGGAAGTCCTCACGAACCGGACTGCACGGCGCCTCCTCACCGGTTCCTGTCGCTGACGGGATCAACACCGTGAGTCTCAGTCTCGACGGCTCCATTCTGGGCGGCGATCTCAATCTCCGCGCCAGCCTCATCCTTCTCGAGAGCCCGCAGACTTCGTCCGACGATCTCGGACCGACCATGATCGGTTCACGACTTTGGGAGAGTTCCATTCGAGTACGTCTCGAGGGGGCAGGCTCTCAGTTCCCGACAAGCGCCTTCGATTTCGAGAAGGTTGGTTTCGATCCGATTCACGCCATGTGGAAGATCGACATTGATTCGGCGCTGGAGTCCCACATCTCCTCTGCCGTGCGTCTCAAGTTGAACTCAGGACATCCGCGGGTGGCGGAGTACCTGGCAGATCCGAATGGAAAAGCTCAGAGAGAATTCCAGCAGTTCCTCCGGGCTGACACCGTCGTGCAGATGCTCGTTTTCGCGCTCAATGCCGACCTCGCCCAGCTGGAGGAGGATTCAGCGGAGGAAGGCACTCTGGCTGAAACGCTCAAACAGCTGCATGATGTGTATTTCCCCAACGTGTCGATCCACTCGACACGTGAGCTCTACCTGACGGACCCGAGTTTTGTCACCGCCACCGTGCAGGCGAGCATCTTCAACCCGAATCGGAGGATGGGCAAGTGACCGGCAGATTTCTCTCCCATTACCGCCTAGGAAGGAGCGACGCCGTGCGCGTCGCCTCGGAGATGCTGGAACTCGATGTCGAGCAGTGTTCTTCACTGGCCACCGCCACTCACCCGAAGGCTTACCCTCCACCGGTTGTGACCCAACTTCCTACTGCAGGTGTCCTGCGGAACATCCGATCCGGTGTGCTCTCCATCGCGGAGGAACATGGATTCCCGCACAGAAGGAAGGACAAGGATCCCTCGCTGTCTGCATTCGACGTGAAGGTGGGGAATTTCCTTCTCAATTCTCTGTCGATTTCCCCGGCGGATGCAGGAATGGAGGAAACATGGAATTTTCTGACCCTGGTGCTGATGCCGGATGTGGCCGCTTGGCGTTTCCAGAACCCGACCAAGAACCCCGAGTATGATCGTTGGCTCGGGCGACCGCGAAACGTCTTCCGCAAGGCCTGGTGGCGTGCGTACTGCCTGGGTCCTGACCTGAATGCAACCCTCGGTGAGGACGAGGGTGTCAACATCATGGAACGACCGACTTTCGGCCGCAACCCGTCACTTGCACGCGCGATCGCTCGTGCTCACAACGAGTTCAGCGGCAAGTACACTCTCGCCAGGTCAGAGCTTCTGCGGTTGGTGATGGTCCAGCTCGGCAAGATCTCCTCCATCGTCAACCTCGATTCCTTGCCGGAAGGCAAGATGATTAAGCTTGTCAACAATACCTACCGCGCTACCGCTGACAAGTTCGAGGCGACCGTCAACAGCTGATCGCTCCGCTCTCATTCATCAGAACTGCCCGGCCGGTTCTCTCACAAGGAAGAAGGGACATGCCCAACCGTCTCTCCGTCGCGCCCTCGGCACGCCGTCTCACCAACTCGCTTCGTGACATCGGATACAGCTTTGAATCTGCCGTAGCAGACCTTGTCGACAACAGCGTGGCCGCCGGTGCTGATCAGATCACCATCGAAATCCACTTTGAAGGTCGGGGTTCCTACCTGACCATCGCAGATAACGGTGCCGGCATGCACGACGATCACATCAATGAAGCCATGCGTTTCGGAAGTCGCAGAGAATACGATGACGGTGATCTGGGTCGCTATGGGCTCGGTCTGAAGACCGCATCGCTTTCACAGTGCAGGCGGCTCGAGGTGGTGAGCAGGGGAAATCGGCTCTCATCCCCAGTTGCTCGTGCCATCGATCTCGATTTCATCCAGGCAGTCGATGACTGGGTCACGCTGGATATCTCAGAGGAGCCTGAAGCTCTTGCCGCCGCTTCCCTGATCAAGGGAAACAGCGGTTCAGTGGTGGTGTGGCGCAAACTCGACCGCCTGCTGCCGGCGAAATCGCCGGAAGGCGGTTGGGCACGTCGACGGATCGAAGGACTGGGTCCCAAACTGGAGGCACACCTGTCGATGGTCTTCCACCGCTTCCTGTCCGGAGAGGCCGGCACGAAGATCAGCATTTCAGTGAACGACGTCGATCTTGAGCCCTGGGACCCCTTCTGCCGAGATGAGGCGGCAGCTGAGACGCTCGATGTCGATGAGTTCGAGATCGAGCACGGTGAGGTCTCCGACACCGTGACGCTTCGCCGCTACCTGCTTCCGCCGCGGGAGGATTTTTCTTCCCGCGAAGCATTCGAGCAGGCCTCAGGACCGGAAAAGTGGAATCGCCAGCAGGGTCTCTACATATACCGGGCCAACCGTCTGGTGCAGTGGGGAGGTTGGGCCGGTATCCGTACGATCGATGAGCACACGAAATCTGCACGTGCGTCCCTGGATTTCGGGACGAAGCTCGATGAGGCGTTCAACATCAACGTCGCCAAGATGCGGGTGAACCTTCCGGGCCAGCTCCGCAAGATGATGACCCGCCCCATCAATGAGCTGTGTATCGCGGCGGACGCAGCCTATCGACGGAGCAGTCCGCGGATCGTCACCGAGATCTCGGAGGCCCCCAAGAAGCCTTTCGCGCTCGGCGGGGATGAGTCAGGGGCCGCCATCGGCCTGGCCCTGCGCACGGCCGCCGCGCGCACCGGGAACTTCGAGGCCTTGGAGGCAATCTCCTCGCTGATCAGGTCCGAGATGCCGGAACTCGCCAGACACCTCGGTTTCGACTAGAAAAGCTCCTTCTGCCCGTCATCCTCAGGCAACCCGAATCGCTGACATTTTCGCTTCAGAGGACAGACATGGCACGCCGGTGATTCGATCGTGCAGACGGTCCGGCTCAGCTCGAAGAGTGCGAGGTGAGCAGCCCGGGCGTGCTCATTCATACCGAGCATGCGGGCAATGCTCAGCCGGCCCTCCGAGAGTTTGTTTCTGGTCTCGGTATCCATCCCCTGGAAACGCGTGGTGATCCGGAGGACGCCTTTTGCCACGATCACCGGTTCCTCACTCCTGTTGCCGTCTCCATCAGCGGTGGGAGCTGAGAGTTCCAGGACGTCAATGAGAGCGGGATTCACAGAGGGAAGCTGTTCCCTGCTGATACGCGGCTGCCACAGGGCATCCGGGTCCTGCCGAATCTCCTCGACCAGTTTCTCGAGACGCGTGATCCGCTTCTCGAAACGCCTTCCCGTGAATACCGACCTGAGTACCTTGAGGGTCTCCTCGGGAACCGGTTGACCGGGTACAGGACCGGGCAGATCCTTGATGAGGGGCCAGATCATCCGCAGTTCTTCCCGGGACGCCCTCTCGAGGAAGATCTCACAGATGAGGATCTTCCACCGGTCACCGGTCCGTAGCCACGGTTGCAGGAGAGCATCCTCAGGGAGATCCCGGTACCAGTTGGCGAGAACCATCGAGATCTCCCGGGCCTGCACCGTTTTCTTGCTGCCCCGCTGAAGCGCATGGAGCGCAGCCTCACCGATTGCGGCCCCCAGTCGGACAGGTACTGCATTTCCGATCTGCCTGAAGGCAGCACTGGGAGGGCCGCTGAAACGAAAGTCATCAGGGAACGTCTGGAGACGCGCAGCCTCCCTGACTGTCAGGGTCCGGGACTGACGTGGGTGAATGAACCCGTACCCGTCCTTGGCGATATGCGCGGTGATGGTGCGGGAAAGGTCATTCTCGTCCAGACGCTTGTACTTGTCGTCGAAGATGTCTGAACGGTAGCGCCGCAGATGCCTCGGTAGTTCCGAGTACTTCGTCTCGGCGGTCATCAGCTCAAAGGCCTCACGATCATCCTCCCGGACCGGCCGGGTGATGTGGTCGTAGAGTCTGTTGGCCTCCTCAGGAGAAACGCCCCGCCGCATGTGCCTCTGAAATTCGGTGCGAGGGCCCTTGTACTCGGCCCAACCGTCGGCTCCCCCCGGAGGGCGCCAGCCACCCTCTACCTCGGGCATCTCACCGATGGCGTTCCACACCGTCACCTTCTTCGTGGTCTCCTCCGGCCAGTCGAACCGCAGGTTGTCCCGGAGAGCCACCAGAATGAGACGCTGGCGGAACTGGGGCACGCCGTAGCGCCAGGTATCGATGACGCGTTCGGAGACGCTGTATCCGATCTGCTCGAGTTCCTCGATCATGCTCCGGAGAATGAACATCTCGTTGTCGAGAGCCATGTCCGGGACATTCTCCATGATGACGATCTTCGGCCGCGCCAGCTGCACCACCTCAAGGTAGGCACGCCAGAGATCGCGGCGTGCGTCGATCGGATCCCGCTCGCCTCGTTCAACCAGGTAACGGATTCCTGATCGACCAGCCTTGGAGAAGGGCTGGCACGGAGGTCCGCCCGCGAGGACCTCAATCCCCGCGGTCCTCATGACCTCGGCCACCCGCTGCACGTTCTCTGAGGTCGCGAGGTCCCAGTCAACCGACATCCCTGGGAAACGGGCGGCGTGGGTTTCCACCGCATAGTGGTAGTGGTCGACACCGAACACGACCTCGATGCCTGCATCGACCAGTCCCTGGCTCAGACCACCCGCACCGGCGAAAAGATCAGCCCCGAGAATCGCTCCTGCGGCCCTTCGCCTGCCGGCGTAGTCGACGAGTTCCTCGACAGTTGCACAGTGATCCGGGTGGAGTGGCAGCTTCACGTAGGGGCCGCGGATCTGCTTTACCGCGAACTCATCGAACTTCTTCACCTGCACAACGTACCGGCCCTGGCCGATACAACCGCCTTCCACTAGAACACACTATCGACTTCTGCGGGTGAGGTCTCGCCACACCCACTCGATCTCGTCGGCAATCTCCTCCGGATCGTCGTGCTCCCAGTAGTGGAGCGGTAGCCATCCCATCTCCTCGAGGGCGGCGTCCTTCTCACGATCACGTTGCTGATTCCTGAGCAGCTTAGCCCGCCACCAGTCCCTGTTGTTAACCGGCCATGTCCCGTGGACCGGACAGGCGTGCCAGAAGCACCCGTCGATGAAAACCGCGATCCGGGCACGGGTGAAGGCGATGTCAGGGGTGCCCGGGAGGCCGCGGTAGTTGACCCTGAATCGCAGGCCGCGGCGGTGCAGCTCGGACCGTACCGCCCTCTCGATGGCCGACCCCGCCCGCGGCATCCTCCGCATCTGGTCGCGGACAAGGAGATTGAGCGGCTTCGGGCGCTCCCCCACCGTCGGCTCAGGGGAGGGATCGTTCATGGTTCCATTGTGCCACCGCCGCCGGTCTACGCCGGCGGCGGGCGGCCAAGGGACGCCGCATCACCGCGGCGTCGACAAGCACCTTAGCGGCGCTGGACGGCCTCGCGGCCCTCCCAGATGTCGCGGACCTCGTCTGCCTCGGGCTCGTTGAGGTAGCGCTCGAGGGAGGAGTCGAGCTCGTTGACCCACTCGGTGTGGTGTCGGGCGGCCATGGTTCCGGTCATGACGGAACGGTAGGTGGCGTTGCGGTAGCCCATGATGTCGTCCTTCTTGTCCTGGACCCAGGACTTGAGGATGCGGGCGACCTCGTGGAGGTCGAACATGGGGTAGTCGGTCTGGGAGATGAGGTCGCGGACGTAGTCGGTCTGGAAGTCGATCTGGTCGTCGGCGGTCTCCATGGCGTCGAAACGCTGGCGCCAGGTGGCCATGTGCGCGCGCTGCTCCTCAAGGGAGGGCAGTGCGATGCGGCCGAGGATGACGTCGCGGACGTACCAGGCCTGGGCGTCGAACATGTTGAAGGTGAGCCACTGGTCCTGGGCGCCGAGCCAGAACATGCGGTTGTTCACCTCGGAGACGACTCCCTGGTAGAGGTGCTCCGGGTAGAGGTTGTTCGGGGAGTGCAGCGCCAGCTCGGAGGGCAGGAACGGGTAGTGGTGCAGGTAGCCGGTGCACAGGACGATGGCGTGGAAGTTCTTCGACTCGCCGTTGACGAAGTGGACGGTGTTGCCGTCGATGTACTTGATGCCGGGCTGCTCCTCCATGCCCTCGGGCCAGTCGTAGCCCATGGGCTCGGTGCGGTAGCTCATGGTGACGGAGCGGGCGCCCATCTTGTAGGCCTGGGAGCCGATGTCCTCGGCGGAGTAGCTCGCGCCGATCATGAGGACGTCCTGGTTGGCGAAGCTCTCGGCGCCACGGAAGTCGTGGGCGTGGACGACGAAGCCCGGGAAGGTCTCGATGCCGTCGAAGTCCGGGTAGTTCGGGAAGGAGAAGTGGCCGGAGCCGACGACCACGTAGTCGAACTCGCTGGTCTCGGTCTCGCCGGTCTTCAGGTCCTCGACGGTGACGGAGAACATCTCGGTGTCGTCGTTGAACTCGACCCAGCGCACGACGGTGGCGAAGCGCACGAGCTTCTTCACGTCGGACTGCTTCACGCGGCCATCGATGTAGTCCCACAGCACCTCACGGGGCGGGTACGAGGAGATGGGCTTGCCGAAGTGCTCGTCGAAGGTGTAGTCCGCAAACTCGAGGACCTCCTTCGGGCCGTTCGACCACAGGTTGCGGTACATGCTGGAGTGGACCGGCTCGCCGTACTTGTCGGTGCCGGTGCGCCAGCTGTAGTTCCACTGGCCACCCCAGTCGTCCTGCTTCTCGAAGCAGACCAGCTCCGGGATCTCCGCACCCTTCTCCTTGGCGGACTCGAAGGCCCTGAGCTGGGCGATTCCGCTCGGGCCGGCTCCGATGATTGCAACGCGCTGCTTAGTCAAGCATGCCTTTCCGGCCCCTGCGAGGGCCTTGGTCCGTCACGTGCAGGGGCAGGGCCCGGTGGGGGCCGCGCCGCGCGACACGCGTGTTGTCACTGCGTTCTGTCGGTGGCCATTCAGCGGCACGATGGAGGCTGCGCCGGCCGGGGAGCGTCAGAGGGGGCCACCGCGCCCGGGACCGTCCGTGGCCTGTCCGGCCTGCCGTGGTCGCGGGTCTGCAGCAGCCGCCGTTCATAATGGAAAACTCTGAACTGGGCCACACCCGAGGTATTAGGTTATCACAAAGTGCGGGCTTATGCATGTGTAGGCAGTTATTAGGGCCCTGAAGAGGCTTTTCGGCGTCCGCCGCCTCACCACCCAACCCCCTTATTGCAAATGTTTTTCACTATGGCGGTACACTGCGCGGGCACGCTCACCACGCCCATCAGGAAGGCACCCCCTTGTCCCCTCACACCCCCGTCACCGTGCTCTCCGGATTCCTCGGATCCGGCAAGACCACCCTGCTCAACCAGGTCCTCAACCACCGCGGCGACAAGAGGATCGCCGTCATCGTCAACGACTTCTCCGAGGTCAACATCGACGCCGCCCTCCTCGCCGACGAAGGCCACCTCGTGCGCGGCGAGGACCGCTTCGTCGAACTGACCAACGGCTGCATCTGCTGCACCCTGCGTGAGGATCTCGTCGAGTCCGTGAGCACGCTCGCCACGACCGGCGGGTTCGACCACCTCCTCATCGAGTCGACGGGCATCTCCGAGCCGATGCCGGTCGCCGCGACCTTCGAGTGGGAGTGGGAGGACGGCACGCGACTGGCAGACCAGGCGCCCATCGACACCATGGTCACGCTTGTCGACGCCCGCCAGTTCCTCGATCAGATCCGCCGCCGCGCCACCCTCGCGGAGGCGGACCGCGCTGCCGCCCCGGAGGACGAGCGCACCGTGGCGGACCTGCTCACCGACCAGGTCGAGTTCGCCGACCGGATCTACGTGACGAAGGCGGATCTCGTCGATAAGCAGCGCCTCGAGCAGACCATCTCCCTGGTCTCCGCGATGAACCCGCGCGCCCGGGTGGGCGTGCTGGTCAACGGCCTGGCGGAGGGTCGGCCCATCGTCGACGAGATCCTCGGCGCCCACCTCTACGACGAGAACACCGCCCGCACCTACGAGGGCTACACCGAGGAGCTGGAGAACCCGCACACCCCCGAGACGGAGGAGTACGGCATCAGCTCCGTCACCTTCCGCTCCGAGCGCCCCTTCCGCCAGGAACGCCTGCTGGAGGTGCTGCGTTCCACCGTCGGTCTGGTGCGCTCGAAGGGCTACTGCTGGATCGCGGAGAACATCCAGACAGTCCAGGTCTGGCACCAGGCGGGCCCGGACCTGAGCATCCGCCCCGCCGCCCTGTGGGGACGCACGGACCTCACGCCGGGCAGCGAGATCGTGCTCATCGGCATCGACCTCGACGGCGCCGACGTGCTGCGCCGCCTGGAGAGCGCCACCCTCACGCGGGAGGAGATGGCCGACGCCCTCCTCGCGGCTCAGGCGTAGAGGGCGCTGGCCACCCGCTGCCGGGTGGCCGCCACCACCGGATCAGCGGGGTCCAGGAGCGCCAGCAGCTCCAGCGCCCGCTCCCGGACGCGCGGCTCCCCCACCCGGGCGGCCAGCAGTTCCACCGCCTCCCCCGGCTGGTCGAGCATGACCAGCGCGTCCGCGGCGTCCAACACCTTATCGACGTCCCCGGGGTCCTCCACCGCCGCCTGGACCGGGTCCCGCGTGCGGTCCATGCGCTGGACCCGCACCAGGACGGACACCGCCGCCCGGGCCCGCAGCAGGACGGGATCCCCCGGCGCAGAGGCGAGCATCTCCCCGTACACGGCCACCGCCCCGGCGAAGTCGCCGCTGTCGACGGCCTCGGCGGCGCGACGCAGCTGCGCCTCGCGCCCGAACGCCGCCGGCACGGAGTGGGTGTCCTCCTCCCCTGCCTCCCCCGCCTCGTCCAGCCCGCGCAGCCGCCCGCCGGTGCTGCGCACCACCTCCTCGACCCAGTCGGCGATGTCACGGCCGGGCAGTCCGGGCTCGAACACCGCGACGGTGGTGCCGCCGGCCACGGCGAAGGCACTGGGCACCTGACGCGGCCGGAACTGCACCGCGGCACCCGGGTCCTTGTCCGGGTCGAGGATCCCCAAGATCCAGCGCAGCCCGGCCCCTTCCGCGAGGGAGGTCAACCGGGAACGCAGTTCCTTCATCCCGCTCTGCAGGGGTGCCCCGATGAGGACGATCACCGGCACCTGCTGCGAACGCTCGATGACCTCGGCGGCGAGGTTGACGCCGGTGACGGACACGACTGGGCGGACGGTGCCCTGTTGCTGTGGTTCGGCGGGCGTGGTGGGTGTGGTGGTCGCGGTCAGAGCTACGAGACCGGCGACCACGGCATCGCGGTGCCGGTCGGGGGTGCAGCCGTCATGGACGTGGGCGGGATCAACCATGACAACGATCCTAGTTGATAATCATTACCGTTTAGTCGGTGAGGTGGTGGCCGCGACCACGCTGCCCACCGCCCACTCCGCCGGCCCCCGGCGGAACCGCCACCGCCACAGGGAGGCGAACACGAGGAAGCCCAGGAGCTGCCAGAGGAAGAGCTCCGGCCACAGGGAGTCGGCTTGTTCCGGCGACATGAGGGAATAGACCGGGCCCAGCCCCACGAACGTGCCGTTGGCGATGGTCGTGATGATGACGTGCGTGACGTAGATCGTCAGCGACATCGCCCCGAAGGCCCGCAGGGGGTACGTCACCCACACGAGCGCCGCGAGTCGGCACGCCAGGAGGCAGGCGCCGATGAGGGCGGCGGCCAGGCCGGCGGAACCGAGGACGTCGAGAAGCCCGCCGGAGTGGGGCTCACCCTGCAGCCACTCCCCCAGGAGGTTGAGCTCGTCGTAGGGGACCGTGCGGAAGTCGGTCAGCTCGAGGGTGATCTGCGCCAGCGCGAACACCGCCAGCCCGGTCGACAGCAGCACCGTCTCCCGGCGCAGCGCCAGCCGGTGGATGAGCAGGCCGAGCAGCGTGTACGCCAGCCAGGCGGTGACAGGGTACGGGCCGTTGACCAGGTCGTCGAAGAACTCGCTCTCCCAGGCGAACGGGAACGAGTACTGCGCCGCCAGCACCAGCGGCCCCAGGACCACCAGCCCCGCCAGGAGCACCACCTGCCACCGGGCACGCCAGCCGAGGACCGGCAGGAGCAGGATGTAGGACACCCCGATCGCCGTGAGCACGACCGCGATCCCGTGCTGCAGCGCATCCAGCAGCACGCCGAGGCCGACGAGGATGACGGCGCGGGTGAGCAGGGCGAAGCGGGCGTCGGCAGGCGCGGTGGTGCGGGAGGAGATGATCCCCATCGACACGCCCGCGAGCACCGCGAACAGCACGGAGGGGTAGCCGTCGGTGAGGAATCTCGACGGGCCGATGTGGGCGGACATCATGCCGATGATCGCCCACGCGCGGGCCAGGTCGAGGCCGTGGATCCGGGTCATTGGTCCAGATTAAGGGACGTCACGTCCGCGTACCGGGCGGGCAGCGTCGATCGCCGGTGAACAGTGGGCTCCCGGGCGGCGGGATCGGGCGATGCTCACCGGCGATCGACCGTGAGGGCCGGCAGATGCTTCACGACGTCCCCCGCTCCTCGACCAGACAGTCGATGAGGACGGGGGTCATGCCCGTCGAGGTTAGTCCGCCCGGAAGCGGGAGACCGCGAGCAGGCCCACCGCGAGGAGCCCCACCGGCACGAGCATCGCCGTGCCCATGGCGGCGCCGAGGCTGACGGTCCCCTCCCCCGTCTGCATCACGGCCCCCAGCGCGGCGGCGCCGAGCACCGCTCCCACCTGGCGGGAGGTGTTGTACACGCCCGAGCCCGCCCCGGTGAGGCGGACCGGCAGGTCGCGCATGGTGATCGCCGAGTTCGGGGACCACGCCAGCGCGTTGGCCGCGCCGAGCAGGACGATCGGCAGGAGGAAGAGCGGCACCGGGGCCGCCAGGTGCATGAACGCGGCGAAGAGGACCATCCCGGAGATGAGCGCGAGGAAGCCCGCCCGGGAGATCAGCCCCGGCGGCAGCCGGTCGGTGAGTCGGCCGGCCATCGGTGCCAGGAGCACGGAGAGCACGCCCATCGGCACGAGCATGAACCCGGCCGCCTGCGGGGACAGTCCGGCCCCCTGCTGGAGGTAGAGCATGATCGGCAGGTTCACGGAGTAGACGGCGAAGCCGAGCGTCGACACCGCGACGATGCCCAGGCGGAAATTGTGGTGGGCGAACAGGGCGGGCGGGACGAGCGCCCCCTCCCCGGTGCGGCGCTGCAGCCACACGAACACGGCGAAGGCGACCGCCCCCACGAGCAGCACGCCCCAGATCCACGGTGCCCACGCGTACTCCGGGCCCTGCTGCAGCGCGAAGACCACGCCGAGCACGGCGACGAGGGAGACGAGGGCGGAGGTGGCGTCGATACGCGCGACCGCCTGCGGGAGGCGCGGGACGAAACGGTGGACCATGAACAGGGACACCAGACCGAGCGGCACATAGAAGAGGAACACCGCCCGCCAGCCGACGGTGCCCACCAGCAGGCCGCCGATGACCGGGCCGAACAGCCCCGTGGAGCCGGCGACGGCGGACCACACGCCCATCGCGGTGCCGCGGCGCTCGCGCGGGAAGATCCGGTTGATGATGCTCAGCGGCTGCGGGTTGATGAGCGACCCGCCCAGTCCCTGCACGGCGCGCAGGGCGATGAGCCACTCGATCGTCGGGGCGAAGGCGCAGGCGAGGGCCGCGAGCGTGAACAGCGCCATGCCGGTGAGGTACACGCGGCGCTGTCCGAAACGGTCCCCGAGACGGCCGGTGACCAGCAGCGGGACGGCGAAGGTGAGCAGGTAGACGGCGGAGACCCAGACGACCTGGTTGAGGGTGGCGTCGAGGTCGCGGCGGATCTGCGGGAGGGCCACGGCGACGAGCGACTGGTCGAGCAGCGTCATGAACAGGCCGACGCACAGCGCCGCCAGCGCCCGCCAGGACCGCTCCCTGCTGACGGTGTTCCCGGGCATCTAGGCGATCTTCTCCAGCTGCACGCCGGGACCACCCTCGAGGGTCTCCCGTCCGAAGGCCCACACTGCGGCGGCCGCCAGGCCGATGACTCCGCAGATGAGGAAGCCCAGCTCGAAGCCGTAGCTCTGCGCGACGGCACCGATGAGGATCGGCCCGATGATCGCGCCGAGGTCCTGGGACATCTGGAAGTTGGCCAGCACCCGGCCGCCGGAGCGCTGGTTGCCGATGACGTCGGCGAGCACCGCCTGCTGCGCCGGGTTGAGCATCCCGGCGCCCGCGCCGGAGAGCGCGGAGACGATGAGCAGCGGCCAGAAGCTGTCGGCGAAGCCGATGGCGCCGGTGAACACGGCGTTGACGACGAGCCCCGAGATGACCAGCGGCTTGCGTCCGAGGGAGTCGGCGAGGCGTCCGGAGAACTGCAGTGTCACCGCGTTGCCCAGGGCGAAGGCCGCCATCGCGAGGCCGGCGATCGCACCTCCGTGCTGGAACACCGCGGCGGCGAACAGCGGCAGGGTGGCCACGCGCACGCCGAAGTTGACCCAGCCGAACGCGAATCCGGACACCAGCGCCGAACGGTAGGCGCTGTCACGGACGGCCTCGCCGAAACGCATCGGCGGCTGCACGTCCTTCTTCTTCCCCTCCCCGTCACTGGCGCGGCGCGGCATCCGCCACCAGACAACGAAGGCGGCCAGCGCCACCGCGGCACCGTAGATGACGAAGGGGGCGCGCATACCCAGCATCGACAGCGCCGCTCCCACCACCGGGCCGATGACGTTGCCCACGAGGAAGGCGGTGGCGTACACCGCGGAGGCCCGGCCGCGGATCTCCGGCGGCGCGATCCGCACGATGAGCCCCATGGCGGAGACGGTGAACATCGTCGAGCCGATGCCGGCGATGCCGCGCAGCAGCAGGATGTGCCAGTACTCCTGGGCGGCGGCCACGAGCGCGGTGGTCACGGCCACGGTGAGGAGTCCGGTGAGGTAGACCCGGCGGGACCCGATGGTGTCGATGAGGCGGCCGGACACCGGCGCGAAGAACAGCCGGGAGGCCGCGAAGATGGAGACGACCGCTCCGGCGGCGGCCATGGAGACGTCGAAGCTGACGGCGAACTGCGGGAGGATCGGGGCGATGAGTCCGTAGCCGAGGGCGATGATGAACGCCGCGGTGACGAGCACCCAGATCTCGGTGGGGATCTGCGGGCGGACCTGTTGTTGACTTGTCATATCACTGCTCAGGGTACCCCCTGCCCGCCCGAACAGCCCTTTCGCACAAATGTTCCATATATCGAACAGGCGTGTCATTGGTCGGCCCTAGAGTGCGGGGCATGTCGATCAACCACCTGCACACCCCGTCCACCGTCGCCACCGAACTCCGCCGCCACGAGGCGGACACCCTGCGTGACATCCACTCAATCCTCCACCACCCGCGTTCCCTCGCCCGTCCGGCGGCCAGCTGGCGTCCCCCGGGCAAGACACTTCCCGACGGGCTGCGGCTCACGGTCACCCGCCACCGCGTCGGTGAGCGCGTCCGGGCCCGCGTCCGCGGCTTCGGCGAGGACCGCGAACCCGCCTACCTGGTCACCCTCCGCATCACCGACGCCCGCGGCGCCGTCGACCCGGTGCGGGCGGAGGGCTGGGTGCGGGCGCTCGTCGAGAATGCGCTTGTCGACGCCGTCCACGAGATCCCCAGCGGCCGCGCCGCCACCTACGTCTGGCTTGTCGACGCCGCCCACCACCCCGTCCACTCCCCCGCCTCACTGTTCGCGGGGTACAGCGCCGCCGCCTGAGCCGGCTAGAGCGCGTCGAGGTAGCGGTAGATGACCTCGAAGGGCGGCGTGACGATCGAGTTCACGGAACCCGCGATGAACGCCGAACGGGAGGGGCAGTAGAACGCGAAGGCGCCGTGCACGCCCGTGTGCCCGAGGATGAGCGGCGCCGGGACCAGCGGCGACAGGATCTTCGGCAGCCCCATCGCCATCATGCCGCTGCCGTAACGCAGCGGACGGTGCTGGATGCGGCGCAGCTGCGGGTCCTGGATGTGCCCGTGGTCGAAGATCCGGCCGGTGTGGAAGGCCCGGATGAACACCAGCAGGTCCGGGGCCGTGGAGATGACGCCGGAGGAACCCAGCGAGCTGGAAAGGTACCGCGAGGACCACACCACGTGCTTGTCGGTGCGGACCTCCGCGTAGTCGTGCCGCCCCGGCCGCACGAAGGTCGTGTGCTCCATCTCCAGCGGCGTGATGATGTAGTGGTTCGCCAGCTCCTGGTACGTCCGGCCCGTGGTGTGCTGGGCGACCTGGCTGAGCAGCTCCGCGTTGAGGTCCGAGTAGTGGGCACGGTTGCCCTGGCCGGGCGGGAACTTGGCGCCGTTACGGGCGGCCGTCTCCATCTGCTCGTCGACGCTGACCACCCGGTCCCAGTCCACGATCTGGTCGATGACGTCGCGCCCACCCGGGTCCTTCGTGTCCTCCCAGCTGGCCAGCCCCGAGGTGTGGTCGATGAGGTGGCGGACGGTCAGCTCCGAGCCGTAGTCCTCGCCGCGGATGACGTGCAGCCCGTCGAGCGAGCCGGCCGGCACGCGGGAGGCGATGAGGGTGTCGTAGCTGAGCTGCCCCTCGTCGATGAGGCGGAAGATGATGGCGTGCGTGAACAGCTTGGTCACCGAACCGCTGGCGAAACGCGAGTCAGGGTCGAGGGGTCCGGTGGTGAACAGGTGCCGGAAGGAGCCGTCGGCACGCTCGATAGCCACGGACACGTCGCCGAGCTTCGACATCTCCGCGACCTTCTCGTCGACGGCCCGGAACCGTTCCTCCCGCGGCGGACGCTGACGTAGGCGGGCAATCCGCTCATTCACCAACGACACCGGAAACTTCGAGGACAACGCCACGACCCACTCCACTCCTGCTCATTCCGACGGCCCTTCACACCCTGCGCATCTTAGCCGTCGCGGGAGAAACGCACAGTGGACGATCGACGAGGCTCAGGCCTCGTCGTGGTCGGCCTCGTCCTCGTCGTCCTCGTCATCGAGGTCGTCGAAGTCGTCGTCCTCGTCGTCCTCATCGTCGAAGTCGTCGTCCTCGTCGTCTTCGTCATCCTCGCCCTCGTCGGCGCCGAAGAGGTCGTAGACGTCCGGCTCGTCGAACTCGTCCTCGTCGAAGGGGACGAGCTGCTCCTCCCAGTCCTCGGCCTGGTCGGCGGCGAGCGAGATGACGTCGAAAAGCCTGTCGAAGTCGGTGAACACGCCGAGGTCGAGGACCTCGTCGGTGGCCAGCTCCACCTCGGCGGTGAGGTCCGCGAACATGCGCTGGCGGTCCTCCTCGGTGAGCTGGGCGTCGCCGTCGGACTCCCAGAGTTCGTCGATGGCCTGGTCGATGAGGTCCTCGAAGGACTCCCCGATGGCGACGAACTGGACGACCGCGGACGGCACCCCGTCGATGACCTCGACGAGGACCTGCAGCTCAGAGTTGTTGCCCACCTCCGCGCGGACGAGGTTGGCGTTGACGGCGTCCTGGTAGAACTCCAGGTCGCCGATGCGCTCGTCGGTGCCCTCGAGCAGGTCGCGCAGCACGGTGACGACCTGGTCGGTGGCGACGTGGCGCGCGACGGTGTCGACGGCGTCCTCGACGGAGAAGACGACGGAGACGAGGACGGCCTCGAAGTTCTCGTCGTCCTCGTCGACGTCGGCGGCCGCGATGTAGACGTTGGCGGCGGGCATGTGGGGGTCGATCTCCACGAACTGGATCTCCAGGTCGGAGGTGATCGGGACGAACATGGTGTCGTCGTGCACGCGGGACTCGATGCCCTCTGCATCCAGGGCGGCGGCAATGTCCTCAAAGAAGCTCATGGTGGTGGAAATCCCTTCCCGGTTGTTCTCTTGTCGACGACCGCCAACGGCAATCCCGCACCAGCCTAGCCGCGCGCGCCCCGTCCTGCCCAGCGTTTCGCCACCTGCGGGAGAACCCGGGCGGCTACCGCCCCAGCTCCGTGCTGATCATCAGCCCCAACTGCTCCAGCAGTTCGGGGACGCCGTTGCCCCACTCCGTCATGTCGTAGTCGGCCCAGGCGCGGCGCTGCCCGTCCTTGGGGTCGTACTCGACGTGCGGGGGGTCGTCGAAGACCATCGTGGCGCGGGCGGGGATGGTGTCCGAGGGCGGCCCGTAGGGGGGCCACTCGACGCCCGGCCGGCCGTGGTGGATGAACTGGCCCCAGTGGTACTGCATGCGGTCGGTGAGCTCGGCCATGCCCTCCATGCCGCCGAAGCGGGTGATGCCGGAGGTCCGCGACGCCCCCGGGTCACCGAAGATCGAGGAGAGCTCGAGGGAGTGCATCGCGCCCAGCCCCAGCCAGCGCAGGGCGGCGGGGGCGTAGTCGAAGCGGTACATCCACGTCGGCGCCACGAGGTTGTGGTCGGTGGCGAGGCGCACGGAGGGGGCCCAGAAGAGGGCGTCGGCAAGCAGTTCCGCGAACTGGCCGCGTTCGTAGGCCCCGGAGTAGGCGTCGAGGACGCGGTGGGCCTCGGTGGAGTCGAAGGCGGAGAGCAGGCGCAGGGCCGCGCGGGAGCGGGCGGAGTTCCGCATGTAGAAGAGCTTGGAGAAGCTCGCCTCGTCCGAGTTCGTGCCCAGCAGCAGCGGCACCTTCATCTGCTGGCCGTCCCCGAAGGCCCGCAGGGGGTGCTCGAGGAGGAGCGTGCCGTCGACGGTCGGCGCGTAGGTGGTGTTGAGGTGCATGAAGCCCTGGCCGCGCCACATCATCGACTGCCCGGCGCGCACCAGGTCGTGGGGGTGCTCGGCGCGCAGGTCACGCAGCGTCGCCTGGCGGGGCAGGGCCATCTGGTAGACGAGCTCGCGGGCCCACAGCTCGGACTGGGCGCGTGAGTGGACCATCGCCAGCGGCGGCGACTGGGCGATGGCGCGGTGGAAGAGGCCCTCGGCGGCGGGGATGGCCATGAGGGTCGCCACGGCCGCGCCACCGGCGGACTCCCCCATGAGCGTCACCTGGGTGGGGTCGCCGCCGAACTGGGAGATGTTGGACTGCACCCACTGCAGGGCCAGCAGCTGGTCGCGCACGGCGGGGTTGGCCACGCAGTCGTCGCCGATGGAACGCAGGTCGAGGTAGCCGAGTGCCCCGAGGCGGAAGTTGACCGAGACGTACACACAGTCGATGGCGGTGGCGAACTGGTAGCCGCGCAGCATCGGCTCGTGGGAGGAGCCCATGATGAAGGAGCCGCCGTGGAGGTAGACGACCACGGGCAGTTCGTCGTCGGTGTCCGGGCGGACGACGTCGAGGTGGAGGCAGTTCTCCGCGCCGACGACGCGGTCGGTCCAGGAGTAGGTCGGCTGCGGGGCGACCGGCCCGAAGCGGGTGGCGTCGCGCACGCCCCTCCAGTGGCGGGGGCGGCGGGGGGCGCGGAAGCGGTTGTCGCCGCCGGTGCTGGCCCCGAAGGGGATGCCGCGCCACGTCCGGATCCCCAGTTTCCCGTCGACCAGCCCCCGCACCGCACCCGCTGTGGTGCGGACCAGCGGTCCCGGGGTGTCGAAGGAGGTCATGATCACTACGGTAGTGAGCATGGTGAACTACGTCGACCGCGAAACCACACTCTGCATCTCCCTGGCTGCGCGTCCCTCGAATCACGGCGTGCGCTTCCACAACTGGCTGTACGCCGAACTGGGGCTCAACTACCTCTACAAGGCGGTCGCCCCGACGGACATCACCGCGGCGGTCGCCGGCATCCGGGGGCTGGACATCCGGGGCGCGGGCGTGTCGATGCCCTACAAGCAGGACGTCATCCCGCTTATCGACGCCCTCGACCCCTCCGCCGAGCGCATCAACGCGGTGAACACCATCGTCAACACCGACGGTGAGCTGGTGGGCTACAACACCGACTACGTCGCCGTCGCCTCGCTGCTGCGCTCCCACGGCGTCGACCCCTCCCTGCCGGTGGCGGTGCGGGGTTCGGGCGGCATGGCCAACGCGGTGGTCGCGGCGCTGGCCGACCACGGTATGTCGGGCACCGTCGTCGCCCGCAACGCGGAGACCGGCCCGGCCCTGGCGGAGCGTTACGGCTGGGACTGGTCCCCGGAGGAGGTGCCCGCGGGGGCCCGCCTGCTGGTCAACGTCACCCCGCTGGGCATGTCGGGTCTGGCCCCGGAGGCGCAGGCGTTCAGCGACGCCGAGATCACGGCCGCCGACATTATTTTCGACGTCGTCGCGTACCCGGTGCGCACCCCGCTCATCGCGGCCGCGGAGCGTCTGGGGCGGCCGTCGATCAACGGCGGCGAGGTGGTCGCGCTGCAGGCGGCGGAGCAGTTCGCGCTGTACACGGGCGTGCGTCCCACCCCGGAGCAGGTGGAGGCGGCGGAGGCCTTCGCCAACGAGGAGAACTCCTGAATCGGGAACAAACGGGTCTGACCCGGAGTTGGACAATGTGTATTCAATTAGAATCGGACAATAGGTAACCGCAACAGTCTGTAAGGAGAACCCATGGCCCTCATCAAGTCCACCCCGCCCACGACGGACGCCCCGGAGCAGGCCATCGTCGACGGCCTGGGTTCTGATCCGCAGGCGCTGGAGGCCGACGCCGGTCCTGCCGGCCGGGCGCTGATCCGCGCGCTCGACAAGGCGGTGTCGATCCAGTCCTCGGCGATCGAGAACTACGTCGACCGTCTGCGACGGAAGCATCCTGAGGCGAGTCCGGCGGAGATCCAGGAGCTCGTCGACAAGCACTTCCTCATGATCACCACCGGAACCGGCGCGGGGGCCGGCGCCGCCGCCGCGATCCCGGGCATCGGGTTCTTCACGGGCGCGGCCGCGATCGGCGCGGAGTCGATCGTCTTCCTCGACGCCGCCGCCTGGTACACGATGGCCAGCGCGCACCTGCGGGGCGTGGACATCTCGGAGAAGGAGCGCCGCAAGGCCCTCATCCTCGTGTCCCTGCTCGGTGCCAAGGGCACGGCGGTGGTGGACGCGTTCGTCGGGGACGTCGGCAAGTCCAAGGGCCTGCCGACCATGTCGACGGTCGCGCGGTTCTCCGCCCCGAAGCTCGGGGAGATCAACAACCGGCTCATCCGCATGGCGCTGAAGAACCTGTCCAAGCGTTTCCGCCGCGTGTGGCTGGGCAAGCTCATGCCGCTGGGTATCGGCGCGATCGCGGGCACGCTCGCCAACCGCAAGCTCACCCGCGCGGTCATCGCGAACTCGCGGGAGTCCCTGGGCGTCGTCCCGGCGACCTTCACCGTGCCGGTGGATTAGTTGCGGCGGCATTCCGGGCTCCGGGAGCTTCTCGACGCCCTCCGTGACCGCCGCGGCATCACCGCCGTCACGCTGGTCGCCACGGTGGCGGCGGTGCTCTTCGAGATCGCCATCCCGCTGCTGACCGGCTCGGCGGTCGACGTCGCCACCGGCGTCGGCGGGCAGGGCCCGACCGGTACCGATGCATCGCTGCGGCAGATCATCGTCGTGCTCATCCTCGTGGCGCTGGCCCGCTACCTCAGCCAGTTCCTGCGGCGCTACACGGCGGGCCGCCTGTCGATCGACACCCAGCACACCCTGCGCGTGCGCATCCTCGACCGGCTGCAACGTCTCGACGGCCCCGGGCAGGACCGGATCGTCACCGGGCAGATCGTGTCCCGGTCGATCTCCGACCTCAACGCCACGCAGGGGCTGGTCGCGATGGGCCCGATGGCGATCGGCAACGTCGTGCAGCTGTTCATCACCGCCGGCGTCATGCTGTGGGTCTCCCCCCTGCTCACGGTCATCGCCCTGGCGTTCATGCCGCTCATCGTCGGCATCGCCGTGTGGTCCCGGCGCTCGATGTACGCCGCCACGTGGGTCGCCCAGCAGTCGGCCGCCGACCTGGCCACCCACGTCGAGCAGACCGTCACCGGCGTGCGCGTGGTGAAGGCCTTCGCGCAGGAAGACCGGGAGGTCGACCACCTCGACCGCCTGGGACGCACCCTCTACGCCGCCAAGATGCGCGCCGCGAAGCTCATGGCCCGCTTCCAGCCGCTGCTGCAGAACCTGCCTCAGGTGGCCCTGGTCATCAACATCCTCCTCGGCGGCTGGCTGGTCATGGGGGGCCGCATCACGGTGGGCACCTTCTTCGCCTTCTCCGTGTACCTGGCCACCATGACCCGCCTGGTGGGCATGCTCTCCGGTCTGCTGGTCACCTTCCAGATGGGCCTGGCGTCGCTGGACCGCATCGCCGAGGTCCTCGACATGGCCCCGCAGGACCCCGACCCCGCCGACCCGCAGGACATCCCCGCAGGCCCCCTGGGTCTGCGCATCCGCGACGTGACCTTCCACACCGGCGGCCACCGCGTGCTCGACGGCATGAGCCTGGACATCGCGCCCGGCGAGACCCTCGCGCTCATCGGCCCCGCCGGCTCCGGCAAGTCGATGGCCGTGCAACTGGCCGGCGGCTTCTACCGCCCCGACGAGGGCACGTTCGCCCTCACCTCCGGGGGCCGGGAGGTCCCCTACGACACGATCACCCGCGCCGCCCTCCGGGAGGCGGTCACCGTCGTCTTCGACGAGGCCTTCCTCTACTCCTCCAGCATCCGCGACAACATCGCCATGGGGGCGGAGGCCACCGACGAGGAGATCCGCCACGCCGCCGCCCTCGCGCAGGCCACCGAGTTCATCGACCGTCTCCCCGAGGGCCTCGACACCGTCGTCGGCGAACGCGGCCTCACGCTCTCCGGCGGCCAGCGCCAGCGCATCGCCCTCGCCCGCGCACTGTTCTCCCGCCCGCGCGTGCTCATCCTCGACGACGCCACCTCCGCCATCGACGCCGCCACCGAGGCCCGCATCCTCGCCGGCCTCCGCAGGGAGCTCACCGACGTCACCGTGCTCGCGGTCGCCCACCGTCAGTCCACCCTCGACCTCGCCGAGCGCGTCGCCCTCATCGACGACGGCCGGATCACCGCCGTCGACACCGTCGCGGCCCTCGCGGAGGACCCCCGTTACCTGCGCATCATGGACCCCGAACCGGTCCCCCTCCCCGACCGCACGAACATCCCCGAGCCCGCCCCCGAGGAGCTGTGGCCGGGTGACGTCGAACGCGTGCGCACCGAGCACATCTCCACCCAGCCCGGCGGCATGGGCCGGGGCATGGGCGGCGGTGGCATGGGTGGCGGCATGGGTGGGCGCGGCCTGGGCAACATCTCGGCGACGCCGGAGCTGCTGGCGCGCGTCAAGAAGCTCCCGCCCGCCACCGAGGAGCCCGCCCTCGACTCCGCCCACCTGCGCGCCGACCGCGCCGCCTTCCGCGTGCGGGACCTGTTCCGGGCGGTGCGCTGGCTGATCGTGTCGGTCATCGTGCTGCTCATCGTCGGCGTGCTCACCGACCTCGCCTTCCCCACCCTCATGCGCTGGGCCGTCGACCACGGCGTCGCGCAGGGGGACATGGGTGCGCTGTGGCGCATCGCCGCCGGCGGCCTGGCCGTCGTCGCGGTGAGCTGGGCCGCGGCCACCGCCCTGGTGGTGCTCACCTCCCGCACCGGTGAGCGTCTGCTCTACGGGCTGCGGCTGCGCAGCTACGCGCACCTGCAGCGGCTGTCGATGGACTTCTACGAGACGAACCTCTCGGGCCGGATCATGACCCGCATGACCACCGACATCGACACCCTCAGCTCCTTCCTGCAGACCGGTCTGGCGCAGGCGATCGTGTCGGTGGGCACCCTGGTGGGCATCACCGCCATGCTCGCCTGGACCGACGCCGGGCTGTCGCTGGTGGCGGTCGCGGCAATCCCGCTCATCCTGGCGGCCACCCTCGTGTTCCGCCGGATCTCCTCGCGCCTCTACACCCGTGCCCGCGAGCAGATCAGTGCCGTCAACGCCTCCTTCCAGGAGAACATCAACGGTCTGCGCACCGCCCAGATGCACGGCCGCACCTCACTCGTGCTCGCCGAGTTCACCGCCGAGTCCGAGCATTACCGACGCCTGCGCACCCACGCCCAGACCGCCGTCGCCATCTACTTCCCCGGCGTCAACGCGATCTCACAGATCACCACGGCCCTGGTCCTCGGCGTCGGGGCCGCCCGGGTCGTCGACGGGGATCTCACCGCCGGCGTGCTCGTGGCGTTCGTCATGTACCTCGCCCAGCTCTACGGGCCCATCCAGCAGCTCGGCCAGATCTTCGACTCCTGGCAGCAGGCCGCCGTCGGCTTCCGCCGCATCACCGACCTGCTCGCCGAACGCCCCACCGTCGCCGACACCGGCACCCGCACCGCGCACGCCGCCGCGGAGGCTGCCCGCGGTCCCCTGACCCTCGACCACGTCGACTTCGCCTACTCCCCCGACGGCCCGCTCGTCGCCGAGAACCTCGACATCCGCATCGAGCCGGGCACCACCGTCGCCCTCGTGGGGCCGACGGGGGCGGGCAAGTCGACCGTCGTGAAGCTGCTCGCCCGGTTCTACGACCCGGTGCGCGGCCACGTCTGCGCCGACGGCACCGACATCCGCGAGTTCCCCCTCGCCGACTGGCGACGCCAGGTCGCCCAGGTCCCGCAGGAGGCCCACCTGTTCATCGGCACCGTCGCGGAGAACATCGCGTACGGGCGGCCGTCGGCGAGCGACGAGGACGTCGAGGAGGCCGTCCGCCGCATCGGTGCGCTCGACATCATCGCGGGCATCCCGGGTGGCTTCCGCCACACCGTCGGCGAGCGCGGCCGGGGCCTGTCCTCCGGTCAGCGTCAGCTCATCGCCCTGGCCCGCGCGGAGCTCCTGCGCCCTGACGTCATGCTTCTCGACGAGGCGACCGCCACCCTCGACCCGGCGACCGAGGCCGCCGTCCTCGACGCCTCGGCGCGGGTCACGCGCGGGCGCACGTCGGTGGTGGTGGCGCACCGCCTCGCGACGGCCGCGCGGGCCGACAGAATCCTCGTCGTGGATAAGGGACGTATCATCGAGGACGGATCCCACCCCGAACTGCTGGCCCGTGAGGGTGTGTACGCCGGACTGTGGCGTGCCCACCGCTAACGGGGGTGAAGTAAAGCCCCCGGCAGTGCGGGGGGCAGGGTATCATCACGCTACCCTGTAGTGGACAATTATTGTTGGCAAGACGACTGCACCATGAAGCAATGAAATGAGGCGAGCACCTGCCGTGAGCAGCGCAAGTACTTTCGGCCCGAATGAGTGGCTGGTAGACGAGATGTTCCAGCAGTTCCAGAAGGACCCCCAGTCCGTGGACAAGGAGTGGCGGGAGCTGTTTGAGAAGAACGGTGCCCCGCAGTCCGCTGCAACTACCGCAGCCCCCAGGTCGGCATCCCAGCCGGCGTCGGTGCCCAGCGCGGGCCCGATCGGTTCCGACAAGAACGAGGAGCGAAAGACCGTCGTGACGGAGCAGGCCAAGGCCGCCCAGGCCACCACCCAGAAGGCCGCCGCGGCACCGGCGCGCCCGGCCCGCCGCAAGCCGGTCTCCCCCATCGACCGCGCCGCCAACACCCCGAAGCCGGAGGCCGGCTCCACGCCGCTGCGTGGCATGTTCCGCGCCATCGCGAAGAACATGGACGAGTCCCTCGAGGTCCCGACCGCGACCTCCGTGCGTGACATGCCCGTCAAGCTCATGTTCGAGAACCGCGCCATGGTCAACGACCACCTGGCACGCACCCGCGGCGGCAAGATCTCCTTCACCCACATCATCGGCTACGCCATGGTGAAGGCGATCATGGCCCACCCGGACATGAACGTCTCCTACGAGATCAAGGACGGCAAGCCGTCCGTCGTCGTCCCGGAGAACATCAACCTCGGCCTCGCCATCGACCTCCCGCAGAAGGACGGCTCCCGCGCCCTCGTGGTCGCCGCCATCAAGGAGACCGAGAACATGGCCTTCGACGAGTTCGTCGAGGCCTACGAGGACATCGTCGAGCGTTCCCGCGTCGGCAAGCTGAAGCTCGATGACTACCAGGGCGTCACCGTCTCCCTGACCAACCCGGGCGGCATCGGCACCCGCCACTCCGTCCCGCGTCTGACCAAGGGCCAGGGCACCATCATCGGCGTCGGCTCCATGGACTACCCGGCCGAGTTCGCCGGCGCCTCCGAGGACCGCCTCGCCGAGCTGGGCGTGGGCAAGCTCGTCACCATCACCTCCACCTACGACCACCGCGTCATCCAGGGCGCGGAGTCCGGTGAGTTCCTGCGCACCATGTCGCAGCTGCTGGTCGACGACAAGTTCTGGGACCACATCTTCGACCGGATGAACATCCCCTACGCCCCCATGCGTTGGGCGCAGGACCTGCCGAACCGCGGCATCGACAAGAACACCCGCGTCATGCAGCTCATCGAGGCGTACCGCTCCCGCGGCCACCTCATCGCCGACACCAACCCGCTGCAGTGGATCCAGCCGGGCATGCCGGTGCCGGACCACCGTGACCTCGACATCGAGACCCACGGCCTGACCATCTGGGACCTGGACCGCACCTTCCACGTCGGTGGCTTCGGCGGCAAGGAGTCCATGACCCTGCGCGAGGTGCTCTCCCGCCTGCGCGCCGCCTACACCCTCAAGGTCGGTTCCGAGTACACCCACATCCTCGACCGCGACGAGCGTGAGTGGCTGCAGGACCGCCTCGAGGCGGGCATGCCCAAGCCGACCAACGCCGAGCAGAAGTACATCCTGCAGAAGCTCAACGCCGCCGAGGCCTTCGAGAACTTCCTGCAGACCAAGTACGTCGGCCAGAAGCGCTTCTCCCTCGAGGGCGCCGAGGCCCTCATCCCGCTCATGGACGCCGCCATCGACACCGCCGCAGGCCAGGGCCTCGACGAGGTCGTCATCGGCATGCCGCACCGTGGTCGCCTGAACGTCCTGTTCAACATCGTGGGCAAGTCCCTGGCCACCATCTTCAACGAGTTCGAGGGCAACATCACCCAGGGCCAGATCGGTGGCTCCGGTGACGTGAAGTACCACCTCGGCTCCGAGGGCACCCACATCCAGATGTTCGGCGACGGCGAGATCAAGGTCTCCCTCACCGCCAACCCGTCCCACCTCGAGGCCGTCAACCCGGTCATGGTGGGTATGGCCCGCGCCAAGCAGGACCTGCTGGACAAGGGCGACGACGGCTTCACCGTCATGCCGCTCATGCTCCACGGTGACGCCTCCTTCGCCGGCCTGGGCATCGTCCAGGAGACGATCAACCTGTACGGCCTGCGCGGCTACACCGTCGGCGGCACCGTCCACATCGTGGTGAACAACCAGATCGGCTTCACCACCACCCCGGACTCCTCCCGCTCCACCCACTACGCCACCGACGTGGCCAAGGGCTTCGACTGCCCGGTCTTCCACGTCAACGGCGACGACCCGGAGGCCGTCGTCTGGGTCGGTCAGCTGGCCACCGAGTACCGTCGCCGCTTCGGCAAGGATGTCTTCATCGACCTCATCTGCTACCGTCGCCGCGGCCACAACGAGGCCGACGACCCGTCGATGACCCAGCCGCTCATGTACGACCTCATCGCGGACCGCAAGTCCGTCCGTGCCCGCTACACCGACGACCTCGTCGGCCGTGGTGACCTCTCCGCCGAGGACGCCGCGATCGCGGCACAGGACTTCCACGACCAGATGGAGTCCGTCTTCAACGAGGTCAAGGAGGCCGAGAAGGAGGGCCCGCAGGAGCAGACCGGCATCACCGGCTCCCAGGAGCTGACCCGTGGCCTGGACACCTCCATCACCCGCGAGGACCTCGTCGAGATCGGCATGGCCTACTCCAACGCACCGGAGGACTTCGAGTTCCACCCGCGTGTGGCACCGGTGGCCAAGCGTCGCGCCGAGTCCGTCCGCGAGGGTGGCATCGACTGGGGCTGGGGCGAGCTCATCGCCTTCTCCTCCCTGGCGAACGAGGGCCGTCTGGTCCGCCTCGCCGGTGAGGACTCCCGCCGAGGCACCTTCACCCAGCGTCACGCCATCCCGATCGACCCGCGCAACGGCAACGAGTTCAACCCGCTCAACGAGCTGGCCGTGGAGAAGGGCAACGGCGGCAAGTTCCTCGTGTACAACTCCGCCCTCACCGAGTACGCCGGCATGGGCTTCGAGTACGGCTACACCATGGGCAACTCCGACGCCGTCGTCGCCTGGGAGGCACAGTTCGGTGACTTCGCCAACGGTGCGCAGACCATCATCGACGAGTACGTCTCCTCCGGTGAGGCCAAGTGGGGTCAGACCTCCGGCGTCATCCTCCTCCTGCCGCACGGCTACGAGGGCCAGGGCCCGGACCACTCCTCCGCCCGCATCGAGCGCTTCCTGCAGCTGTGTGCCGAGGGTTCCATGACCGTCGCCCAGCCGACGACCCCGGCGAACCACTTCCACCTGCTGCGTCGTCACGCACTGGGTACCATGCGTCGCCCGCTGGTCGTGTTCACCCCGAAGTCGATGCTCCGCATGAAGGACGCCGCCTCCCCGGTCGAGCACTTCACCGACGTGAAGTCCTTCCAGTCGGTCTACAACGACCCGCGTCTGGTCGACCTCGAGGGCAACATCATCGGCGACGCCGAGAAGGTCACCACGATCATGCTCTGCTCCGGCAAGGTGTACTACGAACTGGAGAAGCGTCGTAAGAAGGACAAGCGCGAGGACATCGCGATCGTGCGCGTCGAGATGCTGCACCCGATCCCGTTCAACCGTCTGCGCGAGGCCTTCGAGTGCTACCCGAACGCCACCGAGGTCCGCTTCGTCCAGGACGAGCCGGCGAACCAGGGTCCGTGGCCGTTCTACAACGAGCACCTGCGTAACCTGATCCCGGGTATGCCGGAGATGCGCCGTATCTCCCGCCGTGCGCAGTCCTCGACGGCCACCGGTGTGACCAAGGTCCACCAGCTTGAGCAGGCCCAGCTGATCGACGAGGCCTTCGCCTAGTCCGACAGGGTTCCTGACTCACCGCCGGCGCCCGGCTCCTCCTCGGAGGGGCCGGGCGCCGTTGTGCTTCCCGACGTCCGCGTCATCGGCGGGTACACCTGGGCGGCACAGTAGGTTCGGTCAGTACGGTCAACCACGAAAACCCGACTGAGCTGGTCATTACCGGTCTCCTACGAGCACGTCCAACCTCACGCGCACAGCACCGTGCTTCTATCTCCACATGGATATAAACGAAGTGCCAGTGGGAGTGATCATTGCGGTCACAGTAGGATTCGCCTTACGGCCGTCCGAGACCGTGGAGAGCTGGCTCGCCGTATGGCGCGGGATGCGCAAGCCGCCACCCGAGCCGGGTGACGAGGAGGCTGCCTGAACCTCCTCACCGAAACTCGACACGGGTGGCTGATCGACGTCCAGGGACGATCGCCAGTCGGGATGAAAAGAGAACAGGTGAGCCCGTTTGTGGTGTCAGGGATGTCGGTGGATTGACGTTTCACCTGTTTTCAGGCAGGTCCTAGTAACCCAGCCACTCTGCGACGACGGTCGAGACCGAAGACTCCTTCTCCAGCTCCTCGATGAGGGAGGCGATCTCCTCGGTGGTCAGCACGCGGGTGACGGCGGCGAGGGCGGCGGTCTCCTCCCGGTCGAAGAGGTCCCGGGAGAAGACGGGGACGATGCTCTCGGGAAGGTCGGGGACCTGCCGGAGGTGCACGTCCTCGGCGCAGCCCTGCGCGGAGGACGGGTCGGTGGTGGTGAGTGAACCGGGCAGCGCCCCGACGAACTCGCGGTGGGTCTGGTCGGCGGGGTCCTCGACCTTTCCGGCCGCGATCTCGGCGGACAGTTCGTGGGCGCGCACCGGGTCGAGGCGGTGGAGGAGGTTGCCGGTGCAGCCGATGACGAGGTCCACCTCCTTCTCCCGGAGGCGTGCCAGCCGGTTGAGGGGCTGGGGGGTGGACTCGCTGATGAGGTCGGCCTCGCGGCCCTCCTCGTTGAGGACCTGGAGGTAGATCTGCCCGAGGATCAGCTGTTCCGGGGAGTGCCCGGAGACGAGGATCCGGACGGGACGTTCGTGGTCGGGGTCCGGTGAGCGGCCGGGTTCCGCGGTGGAGCAGCCCGCGAGCCCCGCGAGCAGGGTCACGGCGGCCAGTGTGGCCGACCACACCAGCCTCCTCGGGGTGCGGGCGGCGGACGGGGCGGCATTCATGCCGATGAATCTACCCGGTCGGAGGCTGAATCCGGGCCAGACCCGAGCGGGCGATGATGTCGCGGGCCTCGGGGGCGCGGGCGGGGTCGCACAGCAGGTCGTAGCGGCCGGCGACGATCTCCGTGCGGGAGGTGAAGTCCCGTTTGCCGGCGGACAGGGCGTAGGGCACGGCGGCGGACACCATGCCGAAGACCACGCCCAGGAGCAGGCCGAGCAGCAGGGCGGAGGTCATGTCGCCGCCGAGGAAGCTGAACAGCAGTCCGAAGAACAGACCGATCCAGGCACCGGACGCGGCACCCCCGCCGATGACGCGCGGCCAGGTGAGGCGTCCGCTGACCCGCTCGACCTCCATGAGGTCCACACCGACGATGGTGAGGTCGGCGACGGGGAAATCCAGGTCAGAGAGCTTGTCGACGGCCGCCTGCGCATCCTCGTAGGAGTCGAAACTGCCCACCGGCCAGCCGGTGGGTCGGGCGCGCAGGGGTGGACGTTTCTCGGGGGAGCTCATACCTGTTCAACGAATCAGGAGTCCGTTTGGTTCCGGTCTAGAATTGGGTGTCATGAGTGCTGTCACCCGCGTGTACGCGGGTCGTCTGATCGGACTGCAGGTCAGAGGCCCGGATCTGGACCCCATCGGCCGTGTCCGCGACGTCGTGGTCACCATCCGTCCGCAGGGGCAGCAGTCCCGCGCGCTGGGTGTGGTGGTGGAGCTGGTGAGCCGACGGCGCATCTTCGTGCCGATGGGACGCATCGCGGCGATCGAGCCGGGTGACATCACCCTGGCGTCGGGTTCGGTGTCCATGCGGGCCTTCCAGGTCCGTGCGGGTGAGCTGACCCTCATGGGTGATCTGGTGGGTGCGAAGGTGCACACGGACGACCCGGAGCTGCCCCACCTGCAGGGTCGGGCAGTGGAGATCGCCGACATCGAGCTGGAGCGGGTGCGCACACGCGACTGGGTGATCACCAAGGTGGCGATGTTCGGTGCGCGCCCCAAGTTCGGCCGCGCCCCCAGCCTGTTCACCGCCCCGTGGAATCACGTCCACGGACTGTCCTCGGGTGGTGCCGGGCAGTCGGACGAGCTGGCGGAGCGGCTGGCGGGTTTCGACCGGATGCGTCCCGCGGACGTCGCGAACATCCTCCACGAACTGTCCAGCGACGAGCGGCACCAGCTGGCCAACGAGCTCAACGACGAGCGTCTGGCCGACATCCTCCAGGAGATGCCGGAGGATCATCAGGCGGAGCTGCTGGAGACCCTCGACATCGAGCGTGCCGCGGACGTCCTCGAGGAGATGGACCCGGACGACGCCGCCGACATCCTCCAGGAGCTGCCGGGCGACAAGGCCGAGGTGCTCCTCGAGCTGATGGACCCGGAGGAGTCCGCCCCGGTCCGTCGTCTCATGAGCTTCTCCCCCGACACGGTCGGCGCGCTCATGACCCCGGAGCCGCTCATCCTCACCCCGCAGACCACCGTCGCGGAGGCGCTGGCCCTGGCCCGCAACCCCGATCTGCCGACCTCGCTGGCGTCGATGGTCTTCGTGGTGCGTCCCCCGACGGCCACCCCGACGGGCCACTACCTGGGGTGCGTGCACCTGCAGAAGCTGCTGCGCGAGCCGCCCTCGACCCTGGTGTCGGGCATCCTCGACCCAGACCTGCCGCCGCTCTACGCGGACGACGACCAGGAGACCGCCGCCCGCTACTTCGCGACGTACAACCTCGTCTGCGGGCCTGTGCTCGACGAGGACAACCATCTGCTGGGGGCCGTCGCCGTCGATGACCTCCTCGACCACCTGCTGCCCGAGGACTGGCGTTCCGAGGGCCTGCGCCCGCGTAAGGAGACGCACCGTGGCTGACTACCTGGACACCCCCGTCGCGAAGCGCCGCTCCCGGCTGCTGCGTATCGACGACGACGCCGTCGGCGCCGGCGCGGAGCAGGTCGCCCGTTTCTTCGGCACGGGCCAGTACCTCATGTGGCAGACCGTCATCGTGATCGTGTGGATCGCGCTCAACGCGGGCGGCTGGTTCATCTGGAAGTGGGACCCCTACCCGTTCATCCTGCTCAACCTGGCCTTCTCGACGCAGGCCGCCTACGCCGCCCCGCTCATCCTCCTGGCGCAGAACCGGCAGGAGGACCGTGACAAGGTGACGCTGTCCGCGGACCGCCGGCGGGCGGAGCAGACGAAGGCGGACACCGAGTTCCTCGCCCGGGAGCTCGCCGGCGTGCGACTGGCCGTCGGTGACATGGTGTCCCGCGACTTCCTGCGCCACGAGCTGGAGGATCTGCGGGCTCTGCTGGAGCGCCTGGAGGCGAAGCTCGACGACGTCTCCGCCGATGTCGCCGACTCCCACGAGGACCTCTCCGAGCCCACCCAGGGTGACCTGGCGGACGACACCGGCCGCTGACTTACTACGATGGACGCTGTCATGTCTGCTATCACCGAATCCGCTGTCCGCAGCGCGCTGTCCCGCGTAGAGGACCCTGAAATCGGCAAGCCCCTCACCGAGCTGGGGATGGTCAAGTCGATCGCCGTCAACGGCTCGGACGTCGCTGTCGAGCTCTACCTCACCATCGCCGGCTGCCCGATGAAATCCACCATCACGTCCAACGCGCAGGCGGCGGTGGAGGAGATCGAGGGCGTCGGTTCCGTCACCGTCACCACCGACGTCATGAGCGATGAGCAGCGCCGTGAGCTGCGCATGTCGCTGCGCGGTGGCGTCGAGGAGCCCACGATCCCCTTCGCCGAGCCCGACTCGACGACCCGCGTGTACGCGGTGGCGTCGGGCAAGGGCGGCGTCGGCAAGTCCTCGATGACCGTCAACCTGGCCGTCGCCCTGGCGGCGCGCGGCTTCAAGGTCGGTGTCCTCGACGCCGACATCTACGGCCACTCCGTGCCGGGTCTCCTCGGTTCCACGGACCGCCCCACCGCCGTCGACGACATGATCATGCCGCCGATGGCCCACGGCGTGAAGCTCATCTCCATCGGCCACTTCGTCGACGGCAACGCGCCGGTCGTGTGGCGCGGCCCCATGCTGCACCGCGCGATCCAGCAGTTCCTCGCCGACGTCTTCTGGGGCGACCTGGACTTCCTGTTCATGGACCTGCCGCCGGGCACCGGTGACGTCGCCATCTCCGTGGCGCAGCTGGTGCCGAACGCGGAGCTGCTCATCGTCACCACCCCGCAGGCCGCGGCCGCGGAGGTCGCCGAGCGCGCCGGTTCCATCACCCAGCAGACCCGTCAGCGGGTCGCGGGCGTCATCGAGAACATGTCCGCCATGGTGCTTCCCGACGGCACGACCCTCGACGTCTTCGGCGAGGGCGGCGGCCAGCACGTCGCCGAGCGTCTGTCCGTGCTCACGGGCGGCAAGGTGCCGCTGCTCGGCCAGATCCCGCTGGACCCGGCGCTGCGTGCCCACGGCGACGACGGCACCCCGATCGCCGTCTCCGAGCCGGACAGCCCGGCGGGCCGCGCCATCGGAGCCGTCGCGGAGCAGCTGATGACCCGTCGCGAGTCGCTGGCCGGCAAGTCGCTGGGGCTGGGCGTCACCCGCAGCTAGGTGATGTCGGCCCAGGAGAACCCGCCGCCGGTCCCGTAGTCACCCTTCGGGGTGTCGTCCGGGGACTGCGGCGGGTTCGGCTGATTCTGCTGCCACGCCTGCTGCTGCGAGGGCTGCGGCTGCGGGGTCCGGCGACGGGCGTCGGGGGTGTCACGCGGATCCTCCCGCATGAGGCGCTGCGGGTCGAAGTCGTCGAGGGCGGAGTCGTCGCCGTCGAAGAGTGCCTTGGTGAGGGCTCCCCGGGGGCCGAGGCGCGTGTACTCCGCCACCTGCTCGAGGGGCTTACGGAACTCGTCGAACTCCGGGCCGAACTCGCCGTTCAGCTCCTTCTTGGCGTTGTTGATCGCGCGTCGGGCCGCGAAGATCGCCGCCCGCACGTCCTCGATGAGTCCGGGCAGACGCTCCGGGCCGACGACAATGAGAGCCACGATCAGCAGCGTGAAGATCTCCAGCCAACCGATACTCTGAAACACACATCCACCTTAGTCACACCACGCCACCGCCGTGCGGCTAGTGGCCCTGGTTACGCTTGACCGCCCGCAGGATCATCTCCATCTTGTCCAGCAGGCCCTCGGGCACGGGCGTCGGGGTCGACTCCGCGTCGGGGCCGGAGCGGGGTGGCGCGGACGCGATGCCGGCCAGCCGGGCGAGCAGCTCGTGCGGGGCCCGGACGTCCTCCCCGATGTTGGAGCCGCGCAGCCACTCGGAGGCGCCGCGCTGGCGCTCGATCTCGGCGCGGCACTCGGCGCAGTGCACGAGGTGCACGCGGGCGCGGTGGCAGGCCAGGTCGGTGAGTTCGCCGTCCACGAAGGCGGCCACGGCCTCGGGGCTGAGGTGCTCGACGGAGGCGAACTCACGGGGTCGACGCGTCGCGCGTGCGCGTGCCGGGCGGGTCATCTTCGGCATGCGGGGCATGCGCGGCAGGTTGGGGCGGCTCATCGCGGTGTGTCTACCTCCTCTTCTCCGCCAGAATACCCCCTCGCAGGGTCAGCGGGTCCGCAGGAGGAGCTGCGCGCCCTCGTCCTTCTGTGCGGCGGCCTCGAGGCTGGCCCGCAGCTGGGTCCGACCGCGGTGGATGCGGGAACGGACGGTGCCCATCTTCACGCCGAGAGTGTCGGCGATCTCGTCGTAGGACATGCCGACCACGTCACAGAGGACGACGGCGACACGGAAGTCGGGGCTGAGCTGGTCCAGCGCGGCCTGCAGGGCCGGGTCCAGGTTGGCCACGGAGTACGCCTGCTCCGGGGTCATGTCCGTGCCGGGGACACGCTCGTAGTCCTCCGGCAGCGCCTCCATGCGGATCTTGTTGCGGTGGCGCACCATGTCCAGGAAGAGGTTCGTGGTGATGCGGTGCAGCCAGCCCTCGAAGGTGCCGGGCTGGTAGTGCTTGAGGGAGCGGAACACACGCATGAACGTCTCCTGGGTGAGGTCCTCCGCGTCGTGCGGGTTACCGGAGAGGCGGAACGCGAGGCGGTAGACACTGTCGGCGTGTTCGGCGACCAGTTCACCCCAGCTGGGCATGTCCCCCTGGCCGGCGTCGAAGGCAGCGGTGCCGGAGAGGTCCTCCGGGGCGGTGAGCGCGGCGTCCTGGGTGTGGGCGTCGTGTCCTGCGTTGCGTGTCATACCGATGATTGTGCTACACACCACTGCGGAAGGCTGCAGAGTGGTCTGTCAACATACTGTGAACGGCTCCCACCACCCCCATTCGTCACACCAGTCACAATCACGGGGGGTTCCGGCACAATACGCCCTGACCAGCCTAGACTGGGGAATCGTGACTGACACGGCTTATGACGCACTGCGCACCTACATCGAATCCACCACGGAGATCCCGGAGGCGCTCGCCGACGCACGCCGCGACGCCGCCGAGTTCGGCCTCACCGTGCCCGACGAGATGACCGGCCAGCTCCTGGCCACCCTCGCCGCCGCCACGGGCTCCCCGTCGAACTCCACCGGCGCGGTCGCCGTGACCCCCGCCGCCGGTGTGGTGGGGCTCTACATCCTCCGGGGCCTCGGCGACAGGGGCACCCTCACGTGCATCGACCCCGAGGTCGAGCACCAGTCCCAGGCCCGCAACGTCTTCCGTGCCGCCGGCTACGCCCCCTCCCGCGTGCGCTTCCTGCCCTCCCGTCCGCTCGACGTCATGGGCCGCCTCGCCGCCGGCGCCTACCAGCTCGTCTACGCCGAGGTCGCGCCCGTGGAGATGCCCGCCATCCTGCAGGCCGCCTGGCCGCTGCTCACCCCCGGCGGCACCCTGGTGCTCGCCGACGCGCTTCTCGACGCCACCCTCGCCGACGAGTCCCGCCGCGACCGCGACACCAGCGCCGCCCGCGAGGCCGACGAGATGGCGCGTTCCCTGGAGGGCGCGATCGTCACCCGCCTGCCGCTGGGGGCCGGGCTCACTCTGATCACCCGGCGCTGAGTGCCACCCCGCGGGCGTCGGAAAGCGAGAAACGGGCCGCGGGCAGTCCCTCAGCTGACTGCCCGCGGCCCGTTGACCGGGAGCGCTAGACGACCTCGTTCTTGCCGACGACGACCACGCCGCCGGCCGAGATCTTGAAGCGTGCCTCATCGCGGGCACGGTCGACGCCGATGATCTCGCCCTCGCGGACGTAGACGTTCTTGTCCAGGATGGCGTGGCGCACGACGGCGCCGCGGCCGATGCGGACACCCGGCATCAGGACGGAACCCTCGACAGTGGCACCCTCGGCGACATGGACGTCACCCGCGAGCACCGAGTTGCGGACCGTGCCGCCGGAGATGATCGAACCCGGGGCAACCATCGAGGACTGGGCGATACCGCCCTGGGTGAACTTCGCCGGCGGGAAGTTCTCGTCCTCGGTGGAGTGGATCGGCCACAGACGGTTGTACAGGTTGAACACCGGGTGGACGGAGATGAGGTCCATGTGCGCCTCGTAGAAGGCGTCGATGGTACCGACGTCACGCCAGTAGCCCTTGTCACGCTCGGTGGCGCCCGGGACCTCGTTGCCCATGAAGTCGTAGACGTGGGCGTCGCCGCGGGAGACGAAGTACGGGATGATGTCGCCGCCCATGTCGTGCTCGGAGTCCTCGTTCTTCTCGTCCTCGAGCAGCGCCTGGATCAGGGCGTCCGTGGTGAACACGTAGTTGCCCATCGAGGCGTAGGTGACGTCCGGATCGTCCGGGGTGCTCGGCGGGTCGGCCGGCTTCTCCAGGAACTCGGTGATGTTGCCCTGGTCGTCGGACTGGATGCAGCCGAACGCGGTGGCCTCCTTGCGCGGAACGCGGATGCCGGCGACGGAGCAGCCCTTGCCCGAGGCGATGTGCTCCTCGACCATCTGGGACGGGTCCATGCGGTAGACGTGGTCGGCGCCGAAGACGATGACGTAGTCGGGCTTCTCGTCGTAGATGAGGTTGATGGACTGGACGATCGCGTCAGCGGAACCGGTGAACCAGCGCTTGCCGCGACGCTGCTGCGCCGGGACGGAGGCGATGTACTGCGACACCGGGCCGTGCAGCGACCAGGCCTGGGAGATGTGGCGGTCGAGCGAGTGCGACTTGTACTGGGTCAGCACCGCGATCTTGAGGTAACCGGCATTGACCAGGTTCGAGAGAACGAAGTCGATGAGGCGGTAACTGCCGCCGAAGGGCACCGCGGGCTTCGCGCGGTCTTCGGTGAGCGGGAACAGGCGCTTGCCTTCGCCGCCGGCGAGAACAATGGCTAGAACATTCGGCTGAGTCTTCACACTCCCCAATCTAGGTCGTCCCAGTGGTTTTCGCCGGGGAAGATGATATTCACTCCTGTTTCTCTCCCCTCCCCACTCCCCCTGTTCTCCGAATCCGGGGTTCCCGGGGTCCGGGGACTCCCCCGGTCGCCTCCCCCGCGGCCGCCGTCGGCACGCACCCACTACCCCCGGAGCCCCCTGCACGGGCGGCGGGGCGTCGCTACGCTGGGAACCTATGAGAGTCGGAATGTTGACCAGAGAGTACCCCCCGGAGATCTACGGCGGCGCCGGTGTGCACGTCACCGAGCTGACCCGCTTCATGCGCGAGATCACGGAGGTGGATGTCCACTGCATGGGCGCACCGCGTGACATGGAGGGGGTGTACGTCCACGGCGTCGACCCGGCACTCGAGGACGCCAACCCCGCCATCAAGACGCTGTCCACCGGACTGCGCATGGCCCAGGCCGCCGACAACGTCGACGTCGTCCACTCCCACACCTGGTACGCCGGACTCGGCGGCCACCTCGCGGGCAAGCTGCACGGCATCCCGCACGTCGCCACCGCCCACTCCCTCGAGCCGCACCGCCCGTGGAAGCGGGAACAGCTGGCCGGCGGCTACGAGGTCTCCTCCTGGTCCGAGAAGAACGCCATGGAGTACGCCGACGCCGTCATCGCCGTCTCCGCCCGCATGAAGGACTCCATCCTCGAGGCGTACCCGCGTATCGAGCCCGACCGCGTCCACGTCGTGCTCAACGGCATCGACACCACCCTGTGGCAGCCGCGCCCGACCTTCGAGGAGAACGAGAACTCCGTGCTCACCGAGCTCGGGGTCGACCCGGACCGCCCGATCGTCGCCTTCGTCGGCCGCATCACCCGCCAGAAGGGTGTCGAGCACCTGGTCAAGGCCGCCGCCCACTTCGACGAGGGTGTCCAGCTCGTGCTCTGCGCCGGCGCCCCGGACACCCCGGAGATCGCCGCCCGCACCACCGCCCTCGTCGAGGACCTGCAGTCCCAGCGCGACGGCATCTTCTGGGTCCAGAACATGCTCGAGCGCGACCGGATCCAGGAGATCCTCACCGCCGCCGACACCTTCGTCTGCCCCTCCATCTACGAGCCGCTCGGCATCGTCAACCTCGAGGCCATGGCCTGCGGCACCGCCGTCGTCGCCTCCGACGTGGGCGGTATCCCGGAGGTCGTCGTCGACGGTGAGACCGGCACCCTCGTCCACTACGACGAGAACGACGAGGAGGCCTTCGAGCGCGACATCGCGGAGCAGGTCAACGCCATGGTCGCCGACAAGCAGCGCGCGCAGAAGTTCGGCGTCGCCGGTCGCGAGCGTGCCGTGAACGAGTTCTCCTGGGCCACCATCGCCCAGCAGACCGTCGACATCTACAAGTCCCTGCGATAGGAGCAGTGCTCTCAGTGACTTTCCACCGCCCCGAACTGCACGTCACGCCGGAGTCGGGGGTCCTCGACGCGCCCGCGGGAGTTCTCCTCGACGGCGACACCTGGCACCTCTTCCACCAGTACCGGCCCACCCCGGACGCACCCGCCCGCTGGGCGCACGCCGTCTCCGTGGAGGGCCCCTTCGACTGGGAGATCTGCGACGACGTCCTCGTCCCCGCCGGGGGTGAGACCGCCGTCCGCGCCGGTGCCGTCGTGTCCTCCGGCCCCGGCCTCGACCTGTACTTCACGTCGGTCACGGCCGCCGGCACCTCCATCCAGGTGGCGCACCTCGATGAACTGGACGAGGCCTGCCCGGTCTCGGACGACGAGTTCGCCGTCGACAAACGCATCCGCCGCACGGGTGACGTCGTCGGTGACCGCGAGGGTCACGTGCGTTTCCGCTCCCCCTGCGTCGTCCCGGACTGGGAGTCCGCGGACGACCGCCACGCCGGGCACGACGGATGGCTCATGCTGTGCGTCACCGGCTCCGGGGAGGCCCCCGTGCCGGTCGTGCTGACCAGCCCGGACGGCCGCTCCTGGGACTTCATCGGCCCGCTCACCTTCACCGGTGACCCGGGCTTCGACGCCGCGTCGATCGTCGTCGGCCCCCGCATCATCCGACTCCGCGACGAGGTCGACGGCAACATCTACGACGTACTGCTCATCACCCTCGAGCAGGACGGCATCGACATCTCCGGCTACCTCGTGGGCACCCTTCGCGAGGCCACCTTCGACGTGCGGACCCCGTTCACGCGCATCGACCACGGCCACGACTTCACCCGCCCCCGCAACACCAACGTCACGCCGGGCACCGTGAAGCCGGAGAAGCGTTACCTGCAGTCCGTCCTCTTCGGACTGCTCAACGGCGTCGGACGGCAGGACGACCCGGCACGTCACCTCTCCCTCGAGGAGGAGAGCTGGGCGAACGCCCTGTCACTCCCGCGTGTGGTCACCCTGCAGGGCGGGCTGGTGTTCCAGACCCCGCCGGCGGGACTGCCCGACGCCATCAGCCGCTCCGACCGCGCCCGTTCGTGGACCGGGCTGTGCGAGATCCCGACCGGGAGCTCCCTCACGGCGACGCTCATCGACGCCGCGGGCAACACCGCCGCCACCGTCACCCACGCCGGTGACACGCTGCGCGTCGACCGGTCGATGAACCCCCACCACGCCGATGACCCGGTCGCCTCCGCTGCACTGGCGCAGGGCGACACCGACTCCCTGTCGATCTTCGTCGACGGCTCCACGCTGGAGGTCTTCGCCGACGGCGGTGCCGTCACGATGGCCAGCCGCGTCTACGTCGAGGGCGGCTGCCGGGAGATCCGCGTCGAGCTCGACGGCGACGCGGTCATCGAGCAGTACTGGAGCCGCGGCCCCGGCTCCGTCTAGGTCCGGCGCAGGTCCGGCTCAGGCCCGCCCCATGCGGATGAGGTGGGCCCGGCCGGTGACGGTCAGGGTCTCCGGCAGCTGCGCGATACGGCGGCCCAGCTCCTCCGGCTCGATGTGCCGGGCGGAGGGGCTCATGCCGATCTGCGCGGCGATGGACTCCTTGTCCAGGGTCATGGGGAACTCGATGAGCTCGGGCTCACGCACGGGGGTGAGGTGGCCTGCTGCCTGCTCGATGAGGCGGTCGATCTTGCCGTCCTCGACGTCGAGGATGCCCAGCGGCTCACGCAGCTCCGCCAGGTGACCGCGGTCGGCGGTGAGGAACACCGCCTGCCCGTCCTCGGTGAGAACGCGGGCGAACTCGGCGGCGTTGCGCGGGGCGAAGACGACGGTGATCACGTCGATGGAACGGTCGCGCATGGGCAGACGCTCCCACACGTCGGCGACCACGGCACCGACCCGCGGGTGGCAGGAGGCGAGCCGCTTCGCGGCGTGCACGGAGATGTCCATGCCGACGCCGCGGGCCCCGTCGACGTCGTCAAGGGTGTGGGCGAGGTAGTAGCCGGTGCCGGCGCCGATCTCGGCGATGACGGGCCGTGCGTTCTCGGGCACCCCGGCCTCGTCGAGGGCGTCGTGCACGCCGCCGGTGACGGCCTCCACGAAGGGGGCGAAATGCCCGCGGGACAGGAATGTCTCGCGGGCGAGGACCATCTCCATGCTGTCGCCCTGGTGGCGCAGGCCTGCGCCTGCGGCCAGGGTCACGTACCCCTGCCGGGCCACGTCGTAGGAGTGGCCGGACTCGGAGACGAGGCGGGCGAAGTCGTCCGCGCCGGACAGGGCGGTGCCGTCGGCGGGATCAGCGAGCACGTCGATGATGTCTGAGAGCATGCTGTCGAGCATACCCCCGGGTACTGGCTAGCCTTCAGCCGCTGCGGTGAGCAGCGCGCCGAGCTCGGCGGCCTCCTCCTTGCTCAGTTCCACAACGAGGCGTCCGCCACCGTCGGACGGGATGCGCATGACGATCTTCCGGCTCTCCTCCACTGCTTCCATGGGTCCGTTGCCGGTACGCGGCTTCATAGCTGCCATAGTGAGTTGGCTCCTTCTACTCGGATGATCTACCCTGACCAGTTTAGTCAATTTTCTCCGGAGAGAGCCGGGACAGCTGTTCCTCCGCCTCATTGAGACGCCAGGTGAGGTGCGCAATCACGTCGTCGACCTGCTCCGGGCGGTAGCCCCGCGGCACCAGTTCGAACTGGACGTCATCGATCCTCCCGGCGCCCACGGCGTGCCGGTTCGCCTCCAGCGTCTCCTGCGGATCGAGCGGTTCGAGGAGTTCACCGCGCCCGAAGACGCTGCCCCAGAACCAGACACCGAGCACCACGAACGCGGCCAGCAGGACAATGAGCAGCAACCAGGAGAGCATGGCTAGAGGATACCCGCCAGGGGCTCCCGCTTGTCGACGTCCCCGTTCCCGGCCACTCCCGCCCTGTCCAGGAGGGTGCGGGCCACGACATCGGCCATCGGGCCCAGCTCGGCGAGAGGGCGGTTACGGTGGCGGCGCACCCCCAGGTCGACCTGCGTGACGGCGTCGGGGCCGTGGCGGCGGGCGACGTCGACAAGCAGTCCCGCCTCGACGCCGTAGCCGGCGGTGAAGGGCAGCTCGAGGGCGGTGGCGCGGCGGAGGGCGTACTCGCCGGCCAGGGGCTGGTTGATGTGCCCCAGTTCGGGGAACAGGGCACGCAGCAGGGGCTTGGCCGTGAGTTCTGTCACACGGCCGCCTCCGGTGGGTTCCCCGCGGAAGGTGCGTCGGTAATCGGCCTTGACCAGATGGACGCCCGGGTCGGAGAAGGGGGCGGACAACGCCCGGACCATGCCCGGCGCGGGCTGACGCAGATCGGCGTCGACGAAGACGACGACGTCGCCCGTCGCGGCAGCCACGCCCCGCCACAGGGACTCCCCCTTGCCGGGGCGGGTGGGGATGTGCGGGAGGATCTCCCGCCAGTTGAGCACCGTCGCACCGGCGTCCCGCGCCTCGCGGGCGGTGGCGTCGGAGGAGTCGGCGTCGATGACGAGGATCTCGTGGGGGTCGTCGGCCCGCACGGCGGCGATGACCCCGGCGACGGTGGCCTCCTCGTTGAGCGCCGGGATGACCACCGAGACCCTCACGCGAGACCCCGGATCGTGTTGAGCGGGGCCGCGGTGCCCGCGATGGCGGCGGTCATGCGGATGACGTCGACGGTCTCGGCAACCTCGTGGGCGCGGAAGGCCGCGACCCCGCGGGCGGCGGCCCAGGCGGTGGCGGCCAGGGTGCCGGGGATGCGCTCCCCCACCGGCCGGTCGACGGTCTCACCGACGAAGTCCTTGTTGCTCAGGGCCATGAGGACGGGCCACCCGGTGGCGACGATCTCGTCGACACGACGCAGCAGCTCGAGTCCGTGGAAGGTGTTCTTGCCGAAGTCGTGCGTCGGGTCGAGGAAGATCCTCTCCTCCGGCACACCACAGCTGACGGCGCGTTCGGCCAGGCGGGTGGTCTCGGCGATGACGTCGGCCACGACGTCGTCGAAACGCACGCGGTGCGGCCTCGTGCGGGGCTCGACCCCGCCGGTGTGCGAGCAGACGTAGCCGACGCGGTGCTGACCGGCGACCTCGACGAGCTCCGGGTCGTACCCGGCCCACGTGTCGTTGACCAGGCCGGCACCGGCGCGGATGGCCTCGTCGGCCACCGAGGCCCGCCACGTGTCCACGGAGATCAGCACGTCCGGGTGACGCTGCGCGACGGCCGCGATGACGGGGATGACGCGGTCGAGTTCCTCGGCGACGTCGACAGGCGACCCGGGGCCGGCCTTGACGCCGCCGATGTCGACGATCGTCGCCCCCTGGGCGATGACCTCGTCGCAGCGGCGCAGCGCGGCCTCGTCGGCGAAGGTGGCGCCCCGGTCGTAGAAGGAGTCCGGGGTGCGGTTGACGATCGCCATCACCGCCGGCAAAGCAGGACTGTTCACGGAAGACGTCAGCGGCGGTCGGCCTGCTCGAGAACCTCGTGGACAGGGGTGTACTCGTCGACCTGGGTGGCGTTGGCCAGCCGCTCGTCGGTCATGACGCCGTGTGCGTCGACGATGTGCTGCACGGCCTCCTCGACGGAGTCGGTGACGAGGAACAGGTCCATGTCCTGCGGGGAGATGAGTCCCTCGGCCGCGAGACGCTCGCGGATCCAGTCGATGAGACCACCCCAGAACTCGGTGCCCAGCAGCACGATCGGGTAGTTGGTCACCTTGCCCGTCTGCACCATGCACAGCACCTCGAAGAGCTCGTCGAGGGTGCCGAAACCACCCGGCAGACAGATGAACGCCTGCGAGTACTTGAGGAACATGGTCTTGCGGGCGAAGAAGTAGCGGAAGTTCAGACCGAGGTCGACCCACTTGTTGAGGTGCTGCTCGTGCGGGAGCTCGATGCCCAGGCCGACGGACAGGCCGTCCGACTCATGGGCACCCCGGTTCGGGGCCTCCATGAGGCCGGGGCCACCGCCGGTGATGACGGCGTAGTCGGCCGCCACGAGCGCCTTACCGAGGTCACAACCCTGCTGGTACCAGGGGTGCCCCTCCGGGATGCGGGCGGAACCGAAGACGGTGACGGCCTTCGGCATGGAGGCCAGGGCGTCGAAACCGGAGACGAACTCACCCTGGATGCGCAGGATGCGCCACGGGTCCGCATGCAGCCAGTCGTGGTCCGACCCGAGTTCCAGCAGTCGCTGGTCGTAGGTGGACTTCTTCGCCCCGTCAGTGCGCAGCAGCATGGGGCCGCGCAGCATCCGGGCCTTGTCGGGATCGGGTGTGATGTTCGGAGCCATAGTCCTCAAACCTAGCGCGTTCCTGATGCGCCTGCCGGATCAGGTGGGGCGGGTGGTGAGGAAATCACGCAGCTGCGCCGCCACCCGCCGGATCTGCGACACCGGGACATGCTCGTCCTTCCGGTGGGCGAAGGCGGGGTCGCCCGGCCCGAAGTTCACGGCGGCGATCCCCAGACCGGCGAAACGCGCGACGTCGGTCCACCCGTACTTCGCCCGCACCTCCCCCACCGTCCGGATCAGCGCCGCCGCGGCGGGCTTCTCCAGGCCGGGCAGCGCCCCGGCGACGGCGTCCTCCAGCGTCACCTCGAAACCCGCGAGGTGCCTCTCGACGCGCCCGAACGCCTCCTCCGCCGTCAGGTCCGGCGCGAAACGGTAGTTCACCAGCGCATACGCCTCGTCCGGGATGATGTTGGTCGCGACGTAGCTCTCCAGCTTCACCACGTTGAGGCCCTCCCGGTAGACCAGGCCGTCGATGTCGACCTCGCGGCCCTGCCACTCGGCGACCTTCTGGATCGCCGGGGCGAGCCGGTGGGCGGCGTTGTCGCCGAGCCACCCCCGGGCGGAGTGGGCACGTTGGCCGCGGGTGGTCACCCGCACGCGGAGGGTGCCCTGGCAGCCGGCCTCGATGATCGCGCCGGAGGGCTCCCCGAGCAGGGCCAGCTCCCCGTCGAGCCACTCCGGGTCACTGACCGCCAAGTGGCCCAGCCCGTTGTACTGGCTGTCGACCTCCTCGCACTCGTAGGCGATGAGCGTGAGGTCGTAGGCCAGGTCCGGGTCGGCGGCAAGGGTGGCGAACAGGTGCAGGTACACCGCCAGCCCCGACTTCATGTCGACGGTGCCGCAGCCGTACATGACGCCGTCCTCGAGGCGGTGGGGGACGTTGTCGGCGATGGGCACCGTGTCCAGGTGACCGGCGAGGATGACCCGTGACCTCCTCCCGCGTTCGGTCCGGGCGGCGACGGTGTTGCCCCTCCGGAGGACGCGGACGAAGGGGACGTCGGCAAGCGCCTGCTCCACCAGATCAGCGAGGGCACGCTCCTGGTGGGAGGGGCTGGGGATGTCCACCAGCGCGGCGGTCAGGGCAACGGGATCCTGGGTGAGATCGAGTGCGGTCACCTGACCAAGGGTACCCACGGCGACTCAACGTGTGTACGGGTACGGAGGGCCGTAGACTCTGGAGACATGACAACTCAGGGAGCAACCGCGGTCGGAATCGCCAACATCGCCATGGATGGCACCATTCTGGACACCTGGTACCCCGAACCCGAACTTGTCGACGGCACCGACCTGGTCTCCGGCACCGAGCGCCTCGGCGCCGCCGACATCCCGGACAACATGCTCAAGCTCGTGCTGCTCGACGAGGACCGCATGGTCGAGCAGGTCGCCGTCCGCACCACCATCGCCGACCTGCAGGCGCTGCCGATCGACGCGCACGACGTCTACCTGCGCCTGCACCTCCTCTCGCACCGCCTGATCCGTCCCCTCGAGCTCAACATGGACGGCTCGCTGCGCCGCCTGTCCACCGTCGTGTGGACCAACAAGGGCCCCTGCACCCCCGACAACTTCGAGTTCGTCCGCACCGCGCTGCGCTCCCGCGGACTGATCCACGTGTACGGCATCGAGAAACTGCCCCGCATGGTCGACTACGTCGTGCCCTCCGGCGTGAACATCGCCGAGGCCGAGCGTGTCCGCCTCGGCGCCTACCTCGCCCCCGGCACCCGTGTGCTGCGCGAGGGCTACGTCTCCTTCAACTCCGGTTCCCTCGGCGCCGCCCGCATCGAGGGCCGACTCTCCTCCTCCACCGTCATCGGCGAGGGCACCGACGTCGGCCTGTCCTCCACGATCATGGCGCGCCGCCGCTCCGACGGCCTGCGCGACCCGATCACCATCGGCGCGAACTGCACCTTCGGGGTCTCCTCCGGCATCATCGGCCTGACCATCGGCGACAACTGCACCCTCGGCGCGAACATCGTCCTCGAGGCCGACACCCAGGTCTGGGACGCCGACGCCGAGCGCCACGTCGCCGCCTCCACCCTCAACGGCCAGTCCAACTGGTCGGTGCGCCGCGAGGTCGGCCACCCGGAGCCGGTGCTGCGCCGCATCTGGCACTGATCCCGGCCCCGCCCACGCAGGGGCTGAGCGCGGGGGCACCTGCCCCGGGCATTATTCTCGACAGGTATGACCACAAGTCTGGATCAACCTGTCGAGAAAACCCGCCTCGGAACGGGACTGAAGACCCGCCACCTCACCATGATGGGACTGGGCTCCGCGATCGGTGCGGGACTGTTCCTCGGCACCGGCGTCGGCATCCGCGCCGCCGGCCCCGCCGTCCTGCTCGCCTACCTGGCGGCCGGCATCGTCGTCGTGCTCGTCATGGAGATGCTCGGCGAGATGGCCGCCGCCCGCCCCTCCTCCGGCTCCTTCTCCACGTACAGCAAGCAGGCGTTCGGCCACTGGGCCGGATTCACCCTCGGCTGGCTGTACTGGTTCATGCTCATCATGGTGATGGGCGCAGAGATGACCGGCGCCGCCGCCATCATGGGCTCCTGGTTCGGGGTGGACCCGTGGATCCCGGCGCTGGTGTCCGTCGTGTTCTTCGCGGTGGTGAACTTCGCGCAGGTCCGCGGCTTCGGTGAGTTCGAGTTCTGGTTCGCGTTCATCAAGGTCGCGGTGATCATCGCCTTCCTCGCCGTCGGACTGTCCCTGGTCCTCGGGTGGCTGCCGGGCTCCACGCCGGTGGGCCTGGGCACCTTCCTCGGCGAGCACGGTTTCATGCCCAACGGCTGGCCGGGGCTGGCGGCGGGTCTGCTGGCGGTGGCCTTCGCGTTCGGCGGCATCGAGCTGGTCACCATCGCGGCGGCCGAGTCGGAGAACCCTCAGTCGGCGATCGCGGTGGCCGTGCGGTCGGTGATCTGGCGTATCGCGGTGTTCTACATCGGTTCGGTCCTGGTGATCACGCTGCTGCTCCCCTACGACCAGCTCGGCGGCGCGGAGACCGCCGCCGACTCCCCCTTCACCGCGGTGCTGGCGATGGCGAACATCCCCGGCGTCGTCGGCTTCATGGAGGCCGTCATCGTCCTGGCGCTGCTCTCCGCGTTCAACGCGCAGATCTACGGCACGTCGCGGCTGGTGCACTCGCTGGCGCTCGACCGGGATGCGCCGCGCATCTTCGCCGTGACCAACCGGGAGAACGTCCCGATCAACGCGGTGGTCCTGTCGATGCTCTTCGCCTTCGCGTCGGTGGGTCTGCAGTACTGGAACCCGGCGGGCCTGCTCACCTTCCTGCTCAACGCGGTGGGTGGCTGCCTCATCGTCATCTGGATCATGATCACCGCCAGCTACCTGCGCCTGCACCCGCAGCTCGAGGAGCGCGGCGAGATCTCGACGGTCCGCATGTGGGGCTGGCCGTGGCTCGGCTGGGCCACGATGCTCGCGCTGTGGGGCCTCGTGGTGCTCATGCTCTTCGACGCCCCCGCGCGTTCCCAGGTCCTCTCCGTCCTGGTGGTGGTCGTGGTGCTGGTGGGGCTCGCACACCTGACGAGATGGGCCCGGGGTCGGGTATCGTCACGGCCATGACTTCAGCCATCGCGCGCGGACTCGCGACCATCACCTACGACGGAACCGTCCTGGACGTCTGGTTCCCCGCCCCCCGCCTGTCGGAGGACCCCCTCGAGGGCGGCACGGTCCGCCTCGAGCAGACCCCGCAGCAGTTCGCCGCCCTGGTCGGCCCGGACGAGGACCGCGGCGTCGCCCGGGTCGCCGTGACCACCACGGTCGGTGCGCTCACCGACGCCCCCGTCGACGCGTACGACGTGTACCTGCGTCTGCATCTCCTCTCCCACCGTCTGGTCCGCCCCCACGAGGTGAACCTGGAGGGTGCGCAGGAGCTGCTGACCAACGTCGTGTGGACGAACTACGGGCCCTGCCCCGTCGCCGACTTCCAGATGATCCGCGGCCGCCTCAGCGCCCGCGGCCCGGTGACGGTCCTCTCGGTGGACAGGTTCCCCCGCATGGTCGACTACGTCGTCCCCGCCGGCGTGCGCATCGCCGACGCTGACCGCGTCCGCCTCGGTGCCTATCTCGCGGAGGGCACCACGGTGATGCACGAGGGCTTCGTGAACTACAACGCCGGCACCCTCGGCGCCTCACTGGTGGAGGGGCGCCTCTCCACGGGCGTCGTCGTGGACGGCGGCACCGCCATCGGCGGCGGCGCCTCCGTCATGAGCACCCTGGCGGGCGGCTCCGGGGAGGTCATCTCGATCGGCCGCCGCTGCCTCCTGGGCGCGAACTCCGGCATCGGCATCTCCCTCGGCGACGACTGCGTCGTGGAGGCCGGCCTCTACGTCACCTCCGGCACGAAGGTGACGGTGTGGGACTCCGTGGCCCGCAGCATCGACGCCGACAACGGCCACCGCATCAAGGCGTCCGAGCTCTCCGGTGTGAGCGGCGTGATGTACCGCCGCAACTCCCTCACCGGTGCCGTGGAGGCGACGCCCAGCTCGGGCCGCGCCGTCGACCTCGGGTAACGCAGGCTACCGGGGCTGCTGGTCCAGCACCACGCGCGTGCCCTTCCGGCGCGGCTTCCGGAACGCCCACAGCTTGTTCACCAGGAAGTTCACGGGCATCGCCACGACGATGGAGATCGCGGTGGCCCAGTAGAACTTGGTGCGCAGGCCGCTGGAGTCGTCGAAGATCTCCGGGGACAGCGCGATCGGTGACAGCGGGTTCATCAGCAGCGTCGCGACGACCTGGCTGACCAGGAACGCCCCGATGCCGGTGAGCAGGAACGGGAAGAAGCCGCGCCACCACGTGCGCTGCGGCAGGCCCCGGAAGGTCCAGCTGCGGTTGAGCTGGTAGTTCCACGTGTTCGCGACGAGGAAGGCGATCGTCATGAAGATGTTGAACCAGCGGATGTTGAAGTCCGTGCCCACCAGCGGCAGGAACACGTCGTACTCGGACACGCCCGCGGTCCAGCCGGCGATCTTCTTGGACGCGACGCTGACCAGCAGGTTCACGATGGTGCCGGAACCACCGACGAGGCCGAACATGAGGAACTGGCGGGCGTTGTTCTGGATGCGGGCCAGTGCCCTGGACCGGTTGTCAGACCTGCCCCGTGTGCCTGGGGAACTCACGGAACCTCTTTCTGGTGGGTGGGTGCTGCTCAGTCCTCCAGCCTACAACCCGCCTGCCCCACCGACGCGGAAGACCCGGCGACTACCGCGGTGCGGATCGTCGAAGGCCACCGCCACGGCCCGCAGCGCCAGCGGCGAGCTGTAGTCGTAGAGTGCGAGCCCCCGGTCCACGGGGTAGGTGTCGTCGCCCATGATCGGCATGCCCAGGTGGTTGAGCACGACGCGGATCTGGTGCGTGTGCCCGGTGACGGGCCGCACCTCCACGGTGTCGGGCCCCACCGCGCGCAGCCACGTCAGCGTCTCCGTGCCGCCCTCCCCCACCGTCACCTGCCGGGCGCCCCGTTCCTTGCGCATCGGCAGTGCCACGGGCTCCCACTCCGGCCCCACGGTCACAGGCCCGTCCACGCGCGCCACGTAGAGCTTCTCGACGGCCCGTTCCTGGAACAGCCGCTGGTAGGAGCCCCGCGTCGCGGCGCGCCGCGAGCACACGAGCACCCCGGAGGTCAGCCGGTCGAGGCGGTGCAGGGGCACGATCTCGTCCTCACCGAACTCGACGCGGAGGCGGGTCTGCACCGTCTCGCGGACGATGCGTCCGTTGCTCGTCGACGGCACGAAGCCCGGCTTGTCCACCACGATGAGGTCCTCGTCCGCGAAGAGCACGGTGTGCCGGAAGGGGATCTCCGGCTCGGGCGGGACGTCAGGGTGGAACCACGCGGGCTGTGGGCGGTCCAGCGTCGCCCCCGCCACCAGGGGCGTGCCGAAGGGGAAGGGGGCGTCGCCGGCGGCACCGGCCCAGTACTCCCGGTCCGCGGGGACGACGTCGCGCAGCACGACCCGCTGCGGGGAGATGCCCTCCCGCGCGGGGACCGGGGCGCTACACACCGGTGGTGAGGCGGGCCGCGGCGGCGGCGATGCGCTCGTCCGTGCCGGTCAGCGCCACGCGGACGTACTGCTCGCCGCGGGGGCCGTAGAAGTCGCCGGGGGCGACGAGGATGCCCCGCTCCGCCAGCCAGTCGACGGTGTCGCGACAGTGCTCGCCGCGGGTGGCCCACAGGTAGAGGCCGGCCTCGGAGTCGTCGACGGTGAACCCGGCGTCGAGAAGCGCCCGCATGAGCACCGCGCGACGGCGACCGTAGAGGACACGCTGACCGGCCTCCTGGTCGTCGTCCGCGAGGGCGACGAGCATGGCCTCCTGGACCGGGCCGGGCACCATGAGGCCGAGGTGCTTGCGCACCTCGAGGAGCTCGGAGATGAGCGCGCGGTCACCGGCGAGGAAACCGGCGCGGTAGGACGCCAGGTTGGAGCTCTTCGACAGCGAGTGGATGGCGATGAGGCCGGTGTGGTCGCCGTCGCAGACACGCGGGTCGAGGATGGAGACGGGCTCCTTCTCGTCGTCCCAGCCGAGTCCGATGTAGCACTCGTCGGAGGCGACGATGACGCCGCGCTCCCGTGCCCAGCCGACGACCTTGCGCAGGTGCTCGACGCCGAGGACCTTGCCCGTCGGGTTGGACGGCGAGTTGAGGAACAGCAGGTCGGGCTTCTCCGGGCCGATCCGCAGCAGAGAGTCGGCGCGCAGCACCCGGTTGGAGGCCAGCAGCGCCGCCACCTCGTAGGTGGGGTACGCGACCTCGGGGATGACCACGAAGCCCTCACGGATGCCCAGCAGCGTGGGCAGCAGCGCGATGGCCTCCTTGGTGCCCACGACCGGCAGCACGGCGTCGCGGGTCAGGCCCCTCATGTTGTGGCGGCGCTCCAGCGAGGCCGCGATCGCCTCCCGCAGCTCCGGGGTGCCCGCGGTCTGCGGGTAGCCGGGTTCCGCGGCGGCCGCCGCGAGGGCCAGCTGGATGCCCGGCGCGACCGGGTCGACGGGGGTGCCGACGGACAGGTTCACGATCCCGTCCGGGTGCGCCTCGGCGGTCGCCTTCGCGGCGTCGAGGGTGTCCCAGGGGAAGTCGGGCAGACGGGCGCCCAGGGACGAGCGGGCCACCGGCTACTCCTGGTTCTGCGGCGGCAGGGCGGCGACGAAGGGGTGGTCCTTGTCGACGGGGCCGGTCTTGGCGGCACCGCCGGGGGAGCCCAGGTCATCGAAAAAGGCGACGTTGGCGTTGTAGTAGTCGTCCCACTCCTCCGGGACGTCGTCCTCGTAGAAGATGGCCTCGACCGGGCAGGCCGGCTCGCAGGCACCGCAGTCGACGCACTCGTCGGGGTGGATGTACAGCATCCGCTTGCCCTCGTAGATGCAGTCGACCGGGCACTCCTCGACGCAGGAGCGGTCGAGAACGTCCACGCAGGGCTGGGCAATGATGTAGGTCATGGGTGTCGGGCACTCCTTTAGAACCTGGAAATCAGCAGATAATGCAACCTAGTATGTCACTTCCCCCGCACGAGCGGCCAGACGCCTCCGGCCAGACCTGCGAAAAGAAGCAGAACACTCCGAATATTACTGCCGATGAGCTGGTCCCCCGTCACCACGACCCCCATCATCAGGGCGAGGTATCCGGCCAGCCACACGTACAGGGGGATCGCGGCGACGATCTGCTGGGGGCTCCACAGCCGGGCGGTGCGGGTGAGCACCATGTTGAACAGGAACGCCAGCACGATGGTGTACGGCACGGCCAGACGGGCGCCGCCGGGCAGCGTCACCCAGGTGCCCAGGTAGACGACCTCGAGAAGCACCGAGATGAGCGCCGCCACCGACAGCCAGATCAACCCGCCGACGGCCTCGCCGCGGCTGAAGTCGGTGCGCACGAACCCCTGCTGCGTGCTCATGCGGGCTCTCCGTCTCGGGCGAGACCGTCGAGCAGTCCGGGTCCGCCGAGCAGGTCCGCCTCCGGGAGGCTGCCGGCGCCGAGCTGGTAGTGCTCGCGGCCCAGCAGCGGCTGGGCGTACAGGTTGGACAGCGCCCACACGGGGTGCGCGCCCTGCCCCCACGCGGCGCGCGGGTTGGTGGCGGACACGGACCCGTCCGCGAACCAGATCTGCGTCGCGTGCGCGCGCATGGCCTCCCGCTTGGCGGCCAGGGCGGCGTCGTCGAGGGTGACCACGAGGTCGTGCTTCTCGACGCCCGCGTTCTCCAGGTACTCCTGCGGCGGCAGAGTCCAGCCCTCCGGGACCTGCGTGATCCGGTCGACGCCCTCCCGGGTCTCCGGCAGGGAGCTCACGGTCCACAGGATGCGGGGGACGGTGACGCGCCCGGCGGCGGCGTGGGTGATCTCGTGGGCCCGAATGTGGTCGGGGTGGCCGTAGCCGCCGTCGGGCCCGTAGGTGATGAGCAGGTGGGGGCGCTCCGCCTCGAGGATGCGGGTGAGCAGCTCGACGGCCTCGTCGCCGGAGTTGACGAAGGCCCGGGGGTTCTCGTGCGCCGGGCTGCCGGCCATGCCGGAGTCACGGAACCGGCCCGCCCCGCCGAGGAAGCGGCCGCGCACCCCGAGGATCTCCAGGGCCCGGGTGAGTTCCCCGATGCGGAAGCCGCCGAGCTGGTCGGCGTGGTCGTTGGTCAGGTGCGCGAACGGGGCGCCGATGACCTCGCCCTCCTCACCGAGGGTGCAGGTGACGACGAGGACGTCGGCACCCCGGCGCGCCAGGTCGAAGAGGGAGCCACCGGTGGTGATGGCCTCGTCGTCGGGGTGTGCATGGACGGCCACCACGCGGTAGCCGACCAGATCACGGGTCGTCATTGCTTCCTCCAGCTCGCGACCGTCGAAATGCCGGCGGTCCAGTTCTCAAGATCCGGGTCCGGACCAACGATACCCGCGCCCAGGACCAGCACCCGACGTTCCCCCAGCAGCGGGACGACGACGTGTTCCCGGTCGTTGACCGCCGCGAAGAACGCCTCCCCCTCCGCGACGGTGGCCTCACCGGTGATGAGGGCCTCCGCCATCGTCTGGGTGTCCTCCGCGCAGTAGCCGGACAGGTTGCCCGCGCGCGGGCTGTCGGGGGCGGGCGGGCACAGCCAGCGGCCTGCCAGCCCGAGGGAGGCGCCGCCGGTGTGCTGCCACGCGATGACGGCGTCCACTCCACCGTCGTCCCCGGCCGGCAGGTGCTCGGCGGTGAGGGCCCGCAGGTCGGCGGTGACCATCTCGGCGCGGACCTCGAAGTGGGAGAGCAGGTCCACGATGGTGCGGGCGGCCGACAGGGCGGAGTCGTCGGTCGGGTCGACGCCGATGCGCAGCGGGCGGCCCTCCTCCCCCGTCAGGCCCGGCAGGAGCGCGGGCGCCCCCTCGTCGAGGCCGCGGGCGTCGAGATGCCCCGGGACGGGCAGTTCGGCGGACCGTCCGGCGGCGAGGCGGGCGATGAGAGGGACGTCGAGAAGCGAGTGCAGTTCGGCGCGCACCGGCTGCTCCGCCAGCAGCGCGGACGTCGTCGACAGGGTGAGGGTCAGCTCGCGGGGCTGGTCGACGAGGCGCACCTGGGTGTCACGCATGAGCCGGTAGGAGTCGACGGAGGTCTCGGTGGGGATGGTGTCGAGGAAGTCGATCTGCCCGGAGCGCAGCTGCTCGACGCCCTGGGTGACGCCGCGGACCTCGCGGAAGATGACGCGGTCGGTCTCCGCCGGGTCCGCACCCCAGAAACGGTCGTTGCGGTGGAGGGTGACGATGCCGCGCGCACGGTCGACGGCCCGCACCATGTAGCGGCCGCCGGAGGCGGGGATGCCGTCGGACAGGGCCGTCGCGAAGCGGGAGACGTCGTTCTGCAGCAGGTGGCTGGGAACGAGGTGGTTGAAGAGGGAACGCCAGTCGGAGACGAAGGTGTGCAGGTCGACGTCGACGGTGCGGCCGTCGGCGCTCGTGCGGATCTCACTGATCGCCTGGTAGCCGGCGGGGTTGCTCACACCCGGCGTGTTCGTCATCCCCTGCCACAGGTACCGGAAGTCCGCGCCCGTGATGGGCGTGCCGTCCGACCACTGGGCCGCCGGGGAGATGACGTAGCTGATGGTCTGCGCCACCCCGGGGACCGGCTCCACCTGCGACGCCGACTCCAGCAGGTCCGCGTTCATCGCCCCACCGTGGAAGGCGCTGGGGAGCACCAGCTGCGCCAGCGAACGGGTCAGGTGCGACTCGTGGGCCAGCAGGTGCGGGTGGAACCCGGCGGGCAGCGGGTCGACGCCGACGGTGATGACCTTGTCCGCCCGCGAGACGGGCGTGGTGGTCTGCGTGGGTTCCACCGCCGAGGTGCTGGTCACCGGCTCCGGGTCCTCGACCGGCGGCGGCCCGGGGTTGGCGGCGCAGGCGGTGAGGGAGACGGCGAGCGTCAGCAGGAGGGCGGGTAACAGGCGGGCTTTCACACTGATGATTATGTACCAGCCCCGCTGCGGGGCTGGTCCCGCAGCGCCGGGGCGAGCACGACGACCACCGCTCCGGCCACCACGAGCAGCAGCAGCGCCCAGCGCAGATCCGTCGCGTCGGAGAGCGCGCCGAGGACCGGGCTGGTGGCGAGGAAACCGATGCGCATCAGCCAGCTCACGGCCGTGACGCCCGCGCCCTCGCTGACGCCGGGCAGGGTCGCGGCCGCCGCGAAGGCGCTGGGCACGAGGGTCGCGCAGCCGAAACCGGCCAGGGCGAAGCCGAGGTAGAGCAGCCACGGGGTGGCCGCGGCGACGACGAGGACGCCACCGAGCGCGATGAGCACGCCACCGGTCCGCGCAACGGCGACGCGCCCGAAGTGGTCGATGAGGCGGTCGCCGGTGAAACGCCCGACGGTCTGCGCGGCGAGCACGACGGTGAAGGCCACGCCGGCCTGCCCGAGCGCCACCCCCGCGAGCTCGACGGAGGCCAGCCCGGCCCAGTTGTTGGCGATGTCCTCGATGCTTGTGCCCGACGTGGCCACCAGGGCCACGGGCAGGGTGATCCACATGAGCCGCAGGATGCTCCCCCGCGTGCCGACGCCCCCGTGGTCCCCCTCCGTCGTCTCCGCCGGGTCCGGCGGCAGCGGCCCCGTCAGCCACTCACCGAGGGTGACCACCGCGATGACGGCGGCGGCGACGATGGCGAGGTGGAGGCGGATGTCCGTGCCCGTGCTCGCCGCGTAGGTGCCGCCGACCCCGCCGGCCACCGCGCCGAGCGACCAGCAGGCGTGCATCGACGAGAGGATGGAGCGCCCGAGGCGGGCCTCGACGCGCACCCCGGCGACGTTCTGGGAGACGTCGACGATGGCGTCGAGAAGCCCGATGCCCAGCAGCAGCGCCGCGAGCATGAGCCCCGAGGAGGACCAGCCGACGGCGGCGACGAGCAGCGCGACGGCGACGGTGCCCCACCAGACGACACGCCGCGGACCGTAGCGGTTGACCGCCAGGGAGGGCAGGACCGTCGACAGCAGTGAGCCGGCGGCGAAGGCCGCGACGATCGTGCCGAAGGTCAGGTCCCCGAGGCCCCACTGGTCCTTGAGGGTGGGGTACCAGGGCAGGACGGACGAAAACACAGCCCCGTTGGTCGCGAAGAGCAGTGCGACACCAACGGGGCTGCGGTGACTGGCGGGAGAGGCCACCCTACTTGTTGAGGGCCTTCTCACGGGAGCGGGCGCGGGCACGCTCGGTGGCGTTGAGGATGACCTTGCGCACCCGGAGGATCTCCGGGGTGACCTCGACGCACTCGTCCTGGCCACAGAACTCCATGGCCTCGTCGAGGGAGAGGACGTGCGCCTTGGCGAGGGTGACGGTGGTGTCCGCGGAGGCGGCACGCATGTTCGTCAGCTTCTTCTCACGGGTGATGTTGATGTCCATGTCCTCGTCGCGGTTGTTCGCGCCGACGACCATGCCCTCGTAGGCGTCGGTGCCAGGCTCGACGAAGAAGTTGCCGCGGTCCGCCAGCTGCTGCAGGGCGTAGGCGGTGATCTGGCCGGAGCGGTCGGCGACCAGGGAGCCGGTCGCGCGGTCCTTGATCTCGCCGGCCCACGGGCGCTGCTCGATGGCGTAGGAGTTGGCGATGCCGGTGCCGCGGGTCTCGGTCATGAAGGTGGTGCGGAAGCCGATGAGGCCACGGGCCGGGACGTCGAACTCGATGCGGACCCAGTCGCCGGAGCCGGTGTCCATGGACACCATCTGGCCCTTGCGGGCGGCCATGAGCTGGGTGACGGCACCCTGGTGCTCGGAGGGGACGTCGATGACCATGCGCTCGTAGGGCTCGTGGACGACGCCGTCGATGACCTGGGTGACCACCTGCGGCTTGCCGACGGTCAGCTCGAAGCCCTCGCGACGCATCGTCTCGACGAGGACGGACAGGGCCATCTCGCCGCGGCCCTGGACCTCCCAGGCGTCGGGACGCTCGGTCGGCAGGACGCGCAGGGACACGTTGCCGATGAGCTCCTGGTCCAGGCGGGCCTTGACCATGCGGGCGGTGAGCTTGTCGCCGCCGCCGCGGCCGGCCATCGGGGAGGTGTTCACGCCGATGGTCATGGAGATGGCGGGCTCGTCGACGGTGATGCGCGGCAGCGCGACCGGGTTCTCCGGGTCGGCCAGGGTGTCACCGATCATGATCTCGTCGATGCCGGAGATGGCGGCGATGTCACCGGCGACGACCTCGCCCTCCGCGGGGACACGCTCGGTGCCGACGGTGCGCAGCAGCTCGGCGATGCGCACGGTCTTGGTGTGCGGGTTGCCCTCGTCGTCGTAGTGGATCCAGGCGACCTGCTGGCCCTTCTGCAGGGTGCCCGCGTGGATGCGGACCAGGCCGATGCGGCCCAGGAAGGAGGAGGAGTCCAGGTTGGTCACGTGCGCCTGCAGCGGGGCGTCGATCTCGGCGGAGGGCTCCGGCAGGACCTCGTAGATGACGTCGAAGAGGGCCTGCAGGTCCTCGGCCTCCGGCGGGTTGCCGTTGCCCGGGTTCTCGGTGGAGGCCTTGCCGTGGCGGCCGGAGGCGTAGAGGACCGGCAGGTCGAGCAGCTGCTCGGCGGCCTCGGCGGCCTCCGGGTCCTCCAGCGTGGAGGCGAGCTCGAGGAGGAGGTCCTGTGCCTGCTCGACGACCTCGTCGATGCGGGCGTCCGGGCGGTCGGTCTTGTTGACCAGGATGATCACGGGCATCTTGGCGGCCAGGGCCTTGCCGAGGACGAAGCGGGTCTGCGGGAGCGGGCCCTCGGCGGCGTCGACGAGCAGGACGACACCGTCGACCATGGACAGGGCACGCTCGACCTCGCCACCGAAGTCGGCGTGACCCGGGGTGTCGATGACGTTGACGATGAGGTCACGGCCGTCCTTGCCGGCACCCTTGCGGCGCACGGCGGTGTTCTTGGCCAGGATGGTGATGCCCTTCTCGCGCTCGAGGTCGCCGGAGTCCATCACGCGGTCGGTGACGCCACCGTGGTCGTCGAACACTCCGGACTGCTCCAGCATGGAGTTGACGAGGGTGGTCTTGCCATGGTCGACGTGGGCGACGATGGCGACGTTGCGGAACTCAGGATGGGACACGAGTGGGCTGCTCCTATAGAAAGGGTCGCGGCCACGGTCTGCACTGGGGAGACGGCGGCGGCGGTGGTGAACAGCCCTTGACGATACTCGCATTCAGGGGGTATTGCACTATCGAGTGTCGCGGAACACGGGCCGACGCTCACTCCGCCGGGCACTCCGGGTGGAAGTCCTCCAGCCGGATCCTGACATTGCGCAGAGGACTCTCGGAGGGGCCGGCGTCCGGGTTCCACTCGCTGACGATGACCTCACCCGGCGCCAGCGCCTCCAGCTCCACCCGCGACGCCGATTCCTGCCTGATGCCTTCGATCTTCGGGGAGGTCGAGCCGTCCGGCATGGCGTCGACGATGACGATGTGCTCCGGGTCCGGCGGCTCCGTGAGCGGCTGCTCCGCCCGCCAGGGTGCCCGGGGGTTGCTGAGGTTGACCTCGAATCTGCCGGTCTGCGGCTGATCGGTGACCAGGAGCCCGAGCCGCGGATTCGGCTCACCCCCGAGCAGTTCGCGGCCCTGGACGACACGCACCTCATCCACCCGGAACTGGCAGGCCTCGACGTGGGCGATGATCTCGCCGGCCCCGTTCATCCCGAGGGCCAGGCCGCCACGTGTGTCGTAGTTGCTCGTGTCGACGAGGTTGCCGCACGCGCCCGCCGCGACACCCGTCAGCACGACCACCCCCGCGAGGACCGTGCCTGCCCGGCCTGTCCGCGTCACCCTCACCATGCCCCCACGCTACCCCGCAGTTCACGATGGCTTTCCGGACAAATGTAACGAAACAATCTCGACGAGCGACACTAGGAGTGACCGGGTTTTCTCCATTCCGGTTGAATCCATCACGCAAGTGAATATTGTTGGGTATCGAAACTACCGTTACCCAAGTTGCGTTTGTGACTGACGCGCCGCAGGGCCCTCCGTGACATCCGCGACATCGCCCCGAGATCACCCGGAAGAGAGCCAGTCAGTGGGACACACCGCACGGACCACCATGATGAGGACGATTGCCGTCACCACCGCCATCGCACTCACCGTGGTCGGCATGGTCGGCGCAGTGGGACTGAACGCCCCCGCCGCACAGGCCGCCCCCTTCCCCGATCTCTCCAGCCACAACCCACTTGACGAGCTCGGTCGCCCGACGCCGCGGACCCAGGAGGAGATCCGCTCCTTCGCCAACCAGCCGTGGATGCCGGCCGACCTGCGCAACGCCCTGCTCTCGGGACTGGCCTTCGCCGCCGGCGTCAACGGCGACGGGGGCCCGGAGCTGCCGGACAACGCCCCGCGGTTCACCCAGTTCTACTGGCCGACCGTCTCGGGCTCCTGCATCGGCGGCGAGCTCGACGCCGTCGGCTCGGCCATCGCCGTCCCCGGCCCCGCCGAGATCCCGGCCCCGGGTGCGGCCGACGGCCAGATGGCCTTCGTCTTCACCGCACTGGGCACTGCACCGGCCACCCCGGAGCAGGGTGGCATGACCGTCAACTGGGCGAACATCAACACGCTGCGCACGGGTGCGACGCCGCTGGGCAACCACGGCATCAACCCCGATGGACCGGCCACCCTCTCGGGTGCCGCCGACACCGGCCACGGCACCGTCGTGGCCGTCGTCTCCGGCACCGTCCACACCGAGGACGGGCCGTGCACGTTCATCCCCACAGCTGCGATCATCGATGCGAGGTAACAGTCATGACTGCTGATCTGCACCCGGTCAAGGAGGAGACCTTCAACACCTCCGACCGGATCAACATCGACCCGAAGGGCCACCTCCGCGCGGTGGACACCTACCGGGTCACCGACTTCGGCCTGTACATGGCGCGCGGCGCCAACCATCCCCGTTTCGGCTACCTGGAGTCCTGGCTGCTGCCGAAGCTCGGCCTGCGCGCCAACATCTTCCACTTCCGCGAGGGTGTCGACGAGCGCCAGGACTTCTACTTCGACGTCGCCGACATCCACGTCCGGGACGACGTGTGGTCCACCCGTGACCTCTACGTCGACCTCGTGTCCGTCACCGGCGAGCCGATCGACGTGCAGGACATCGACGAGCTGGCCGCCGCCACCTCCGCCGGCCTCATCACCGCCGAGGACGCCGAGCGGGCCATCGACACGACGCTGACCGCCGTGGAGGGCATCACCCGCCACCAGGACGACGCCATGGAGTGGCTGCGCACCCTGGGCATCGAACTGACCTGGGCCGAGAACGTCACGCTGGTCCCCGCGGAGTAATCCGAATAGTTACCACATTGTTGTGATCTGGCGCACTTTTGGTGGGTAGGTTGGGGTTATCACCCACCTACGAACGAAAGGAACGTGCCATGAGCACCGACAACACCGGCAAGAAGGGCCACACCTGGGAGTTCCCGGAGGACAAGCCGTTCACCCACAACCACCCCGAGGACGTCGGCAAGAGCACCCCGGAGCAGCGCGAGGAGCTGCCCGAGGAGTGGGGCCAGGAGTCCTTCCCCGCCAGTGACCCGCCCGCGAACTACTGACCCGCAGGCAGGGTTGTGGCATGAACGACAACGTGACGATCTACCACAACCCACGCTGCTCCAAGTCCCGCCAGGCGCTGGAGTACCTGCGGGAACGCGACATCGAACCCGAGGTCATCCGATACCTGGAGGACACGCCGGACGTCGAGAAGCTCAGGGAGCTTGTCGACGCCGCCGGGATCACCGTCCACGACGCCATCCGCACCCGCGAGGCGGAGTACCGGGAGCTGGGACTCTCACCGGACACGCCCGAGGATGCGCTGCTGGCCGCGATGGCCGCACACCCGCGCCTCATCGAGCGTCCGTTCGTGGTCACCTCGAAGGGCACCCGCATCGCGCGCCCGACCGAGGCCATCGACGAGATTCTCTAGTATCTGACCAGCCGAAACCCATCACATGCTTGAAATGTGATGGGTTTTCCCGTTTCCTCGGCAGTACACGGTACGACACCCACGACACGAGGAGAACCCCATGAAGATCGCCATCGTCGGAGCCACCGGCAACCACGGCACCGCCGCCCTCCGCGCCCTGCACGCCACGCCCGAGGTCACCGGCCTCGTCGGCATCGCCCGGCGGCTACCCGAGCAGGACCACCCGCCCTACGACGGGGTCGAGTGGCACTCCATCGACATCGCCGCCGCCTCCACCCACGACGACGCCGTCGCCTCCCTGGTCGAGGCCTTCCAGGGTGTCGACGCCGTCATCCACCTCGCCTGGCTCATCCAGCCCAACGACCGCCGCGAACTGCTGCGCCGCGTCAACGTCGAGGGCACCCGGCGCGTCGCCGAGGCCGTCGCGCAGGCCGGCGTCCCCCACCTGGTGGTCACCTCCAGCGTGGGCGCCTACTCCCCCGACGAGGCCCGCGGGGAGGGTGGACAACCGCCGTTTCGCGACGAGTCCTGGCCCACCGGCGGCATCGAGAGCTCGCACTACAGCGTCGACAAGGCCGCCCAGGAGCAGGTGCTCGACGAATTCGAGGCCGCCCACCCGGACGTCACCGTCACCCGCCTGCGCCCCGGCCTGACCTTCCAGGGCGACGCCGGCGCCGAGATCCACCGCTACTTCCTCGGCAACCTCGTCCCCCTGCAGGCGCTGCGGGCGGGCCGGCCGCCGGCTCTGCCGGTGCCGAAGGGGATCCTCCTCCAGGCCGTCCACGCCGACGACCTGGGCCGCGCCTACGTCGCGGCGGTGCTGAAGAAGATCGGCGGGGCGTTCAACGTCTGCGCCGACGACGTCCTCGGGCCGCAGGAACTCGCCGACATCGTCGACCACGGCCGCTACCTGGAGCTGCCGCCCGCCGTCGTGCGCGCCGGACTGGTCGCCGCCCACAAGTCCGGCACCGTCCCCGCCGACGCCGGCTGGCTGGACATGGGCATGGAGGTCCCGCTCATGGACAACTCCCGCGCCGCCTCCGAACTGGGCTGGCGCCCGGAGATCTCCGCCGCCGACGCCTTCGCCGAGCTTCTCGACGGCATGATCGAGGGCCGCGGCCTGCCCTCTCCCCCGCTGCGTCCGCGCGACAAGGACGAGCTGCTCCACCAGGCCGTCGGCGAGCAGGCCGGGGAAGGTGCCGATGCCGGCAGCGGCGACGCCTCCGGCGGGGAGGAGAAGATCCCGGACCACTACACGAAGGACCTGCTCGAGCTCTACCTCTCCGACCACCTCACCGGCGCCACCGCCGGCGTCAACCGCATCGAGCGGATGGCCGCGGACTACGTGGACACCCCCATGTTCTCCGAGCTGTCCACCGTCGCCGATGAGATCCGCTCCGACCGCGAGCTGCTGCGCAACGTCATCGAGGACCTCGGCCTCGCCCGCAAGCCCTACCGCCAGGCCGTCGCCTGGGTCGGCGAGCGGGTCGGCCGCCTCAAGCTCAACGGCCGCGTCCTCGAACGCTCCCCCATGACGATGCTCCTCGAGGCCGAGCTCATGCGCTCCGCGGTGAGCGGCAAGCTGGGCGGCTGGGAGACCCTGCGCGAACACGCGGAGGGACTGCAGCTCGACCCGCAGGTCTTCGACGACCTCATCGCCTCCTCCCGCCGCCAGCTGGAGACCCTGGAGCGCGTCCACGCCTACGCACGCGAGCGGGCGCTGCGCGACGACCGCGACACCTTCTGGGACTGATGAGCCATGAGGGGACGCACCGGCAGCCTCCGTCACGACAAGTCCGACAAGAATCACGACGGCTGCATCACAGTCGTCCCCGACCCTGAGGAGCAACCATGACCACCCCACTGTGGCGGGACGTCACCGCCGAGATACCCCTCACCGCCCTACCCTCCGGACTGCGTGTCGACGTCGCCGTCGTCGGCGCCGGATTCACCGGCCTGCACACCGCGCTGCTGCTGGCCCGCGCCGGGCTGCGGGTGGCCGTCGTCGAGGCCCGGCGCGTCGGTGCCGGGGCCAGCGGAGCGACCACCGCGAAAGCCACGTTGCTGCAGCGCACGCGGCTGAGTGACATCGCCGACCGCCACGGCCGGGACGCGGCCGCCGCGTACCTGGCCGCCAACGACTTCGGCCTGGAGTGGATGGCCGGATTCTGCCGCGACCACGACGTGCCCGTCGAACGCACCCGGGCGGTGACGTTCTCCACCACCGACGACGGGGCGGAGGCCGTGCGCCGGGAGTACGCGACGGCCCGGGACCTGGGCCTGCCCGTCGAGCTCATCGAGCATCCGGCGGAGGAGTTCGCCACCCACCTGGCGGTGGCGCTGCCGGACATGCTGCAGCTCGACCCCGCTGACCTGCTCGTGGCGCTGGGCCGGGCGGTCGTCGACGCCGGCGGCAGCATCCACGACCACACCCGGGTGACCGGGCTGGACTCCGGCGCCGACGGCGTCACCGTGGAGACCACCGCGGGCACCCTGCACGCCGGGAAGGTGGTGCTGGCCACGGCCTCCCCGATTCTCGACCACGGCCGCACCACCATGTCCCTGGCCGCGCAGCGCTCCTACCTGTGCGCCTACCGGGCACCCGGCCCCCTGCCGGAGGGGATGTTCATCAGCGCCGAGGAGCCGACCATCTCACTGCGCACGGCCCGGGTCGACGGGGACGAGTGGCTGCTCGTCGGCGGCCAGGGTCACCCCACCGGCCAGGAGGCGGACACCGGTGCCCGCCTGGCGGACCTCGACGCCTGGGCCGACCACCACGTCCCCGGCGCCCGACGCACCCACGCCTGGTCGGCGCAGGACTACCACCCGGTGTCGATGCTGCCGGTCGTCGAGAAGCTCAGCTGGGGTGGGGACCGCGTGTTCTTCGCCGGCGGCTACAGCAAGTGGGGCCTGGCCGCGGCCCCCGCGGCGGCGCACATCGTCGCCGACCTCGTTGCAGGCCGGGAGCCGACCCTGACGTTCGGCAGCCCCTCGGTGGCCGCCACCGCGGCCACCACGGCGTCCACGCTGACGAAGGCAGCCACCGCCGCCGCCGGACACCTGGCGGGGGCGCTGACGGGCGAGCCCACGCGGGGCCCGGACGACAGCAGCGTCCTCGACGAGGGTGAGGCGGCCACCGGCCGCGCCGGGGTGCGCCCGGTGGGCGAGTCGGTGGTCGACGGTCGCACCTGCCGGGTCAGCCTCCTGTGCACGCACATGGGCGGGCTGCTGGAGTGGAACGAGGTGGAGCAGTCCTGGGACTGTCCCCTGCACGGCTCGCGTTTCGCCGCCGACGGGACGGTGCTCGAGGGTCCGGCGGTCAAGGACCTGCCACAGGTGGAGTGAAATGAGTACACTTGCATATGTGGTACCCGTCACACTTCACGAAAGGACCCTCCCATGAACACCGACCCGAAGAACCCCGACCTCGACGACACCCGTTTCGCCGAGGAGACCGACCCCGGACACCCGGACAACACCGACACTGAGAACCCCGGCAAGGGTGACAAGGCCAGCGAGGAGGAGCTGGTGGAGCAGTTCGAGGAGGAGTCCTTCCCCGCCTCCGATCCACCCGCCAACTACTAGGCCATGACCGCCGACCAGATCGCCGCGCTCGCCCGCGGGCACGGCTACACGGTGGCGGTGGCGGAATCACTCACCGGCGGCTCCCTGGCCGCCGAACTCGCCGCCGCGGACGACTCCTCGGAGTGGTTCGCCGGCGGTGTCGTCGCCTACCAGACCCGGACTAAACAACGCGTCCTCGGCGTCGCCCCCGACTGCCCCGTCATCTCCGCGGAATGCGTCTCGACGATGGCCGCCTCCCTCACCGACCTCATGGGGGCGGACGCCGTCATCGCGATCAGCGGCGCCGGCGGCCCCGCCGGACAGGCGGGTCAACCACCGGGCACCGTCGTCATCGCGACGCTGGTGCGGGGACGGGAGAGCGTCGAGGAGCACTGTTTCCCGGGCACGCCCGGGCAGGTGCTCGCCGCCGCCCGCGCGCACGCCCTACGCCAGCTCGCCGCGCAGATGCGCGGCTGAACCGGCCTCCCCTACTCGACGAGCCCCAGGTTCTCACCCGTGCCGAGCTCGATGTTGAGGCCCGGGACGGAGTTGATGAGGTCGCGGGTGTACTCCTCCTTCGGGTCGGCGAACACCTCGTCGGAGGTGCCCTGCTCGACGATCGCACCCTGCTTCATCACCACGATGTCGTCGGCGGTCTGCCGGACCACCGCGAGGTCGTGGGTGATGAACAGGTAGGACAGGTCGAGCTCCTCCTGCAGTTCGGCGAGCAGGCGGATGATCTGGTTCTGCACGAGCACGTCGAGGGCGGAGACCGCCTCGTCGAGCACCAGCACCTCCGGCCGCAGCGCCAGGGCGCGCGCGATGGCGATGCGCTGGCGCTGACCGCCGGAGAGCTCGTTGGGGAAACGGCGCATGGCGGAACGCGGCATGGCCACCATGTCAAGCAGTTCGGCGACGCGCGCCTCCCGCTCCTTGCGGCTGCCCACCCCGTGCAGGGCCAGCGGCTCCTCGATGCACCGGTAGATGGAGAACATCGGGTCGAGTGAGCCGTAGGGGTTCTGGAACACGACCTGCATCTTGCGGCGCATGTCGAACAATTCCTTGTTGCTCAGCGTCGACAGGTCGGTGCCCTTGTAGAACACCTTGCCGCTGGTCGGGTCGAGCAGGTTGAGCACCATGTTCGCCACCGTCGACTTGCCGGACCCGGACTCCCCCACCAGGGCGAGTGTCGTGCCCTTGCGGACGGTGAAGGAGACGTCGTCGACGGCCTTGTTCTCACCGAAGATCTTGGTGAGGTTCTCCACGCGGATGACCTCCTCCTGCTTCCCCTCACGGCCGTGGGCGACCAGCTCGGTCGACTCCACGCCGGCGGCCAGCGCCGACTGGATGCGGGCGGAGGCCAGCGAGGGCGCCGCCTTCACCAGGCGACGGGTGTAGGGGTGCTGCGGGTCGCGGAGGATCTGCAGGCTGGGGCCGGACTCGACGATGCGGCCCCGGTGCATGACCACCAGGTGCTCGGCGCGCTCGGCGGCCAGGCCGAGGTCGTGGGTGATGAACAGCACGGCGGTGCCGAGTTCCTCGGTGAGACCCTCGAGGTGGTCGAGGATGCGCTTCTGCACGGTGACGTCCAGCGCCGAGGTCGGCTCATCGGCGATGAGCAGCTTCGGGCGGGCCGCCAGGCCGATGGCGATGAGCGCGCGCTGGCGCATGCCTCCGGAATACTCGTGCGGGTACTGGCGGGCGCGGCGCTGGGCGTCGGGCAGCCCGGCCTCCTCCAGCAGCTCGGCGACGCGGTCCCCGACGGCAGAACCCTTGACCACGTTGTTGGCGCGCAGGGACTCGGCGACCTGCGTGCCCACGCGCCACACCGGGTTGAGGTTGGACATCGGGTCCTGCGGGACCAGGCCGATCTCGGAGCCGCGGTACTTCTGCATCTCCTTGCCGTTGAGCCCGGTGATGTCCTCGCCGTTGAAGAGGATCTGCCCGCCGGTGACCTTGCCGGTGCCCGGCAGCAGGCCGAGGATCGACATGGCGGCGGTGGACTTGCCGGAGCCGGACTCGCCGACGATGGCGACGGACTGCCCCGGGTAGATGGTCATGTCGATGCCGCGGACGGCCTCGACGACGCCGGTGGAGGAGGTGAAGGAGATCTTCACGTCCTTCATCTCGAGCAGCGGGGTCTGGGTGGTCATCGCTTCCTCGCCTTCGGGTCGAGGGCGTCACGCACGACGTCGCCGAGCATGATGAAGCTCAGGACGGTGAGCGCGAGCGCCATGGCCGGGTAGAACAGGACCATCGGTTTGGTGCGCAGGGAGGCCTGCGCGGCGGAGATGTCCCCGCCCCAGGACACGATCGTCGGCGGGAGGCCGATGCCCAGGAAGGACAGGGTGGCCTCCGCGACGATGAAGGTGCCCAGCGCCACGGTGGCGTACACGATGATCGGGGCGGCCGCGTTGGGCATGATGTGGCTGGAGAGGATCTTCATTCTCGACGCCCCGAGTGCCCGGGCGGCGGTGACGTACTCCTCGTTCTTCACGCTCATCACCGCACCGCGGGTGATGCGGGCGATGTTCGTCCAGCCGAACAGCCCCAGGACCAGCACCACGGTGAGGATGGTGCGGTAGTCCTTGAACATCTGCATCACGACGATGGCGGCGAGCACCAGCGGGATCGCGAAGAAGATGTCCGTGAGGCGGGAGAGCAGCGTGTCCAGGATGCCGCCGAAGAAGCCGGCGAGGGCACCGATGGCCGTGCCGATGAGGACCACCAGCGCGGTGGTGAGGATGCCCACCGCCACCGAGGCGCGGGCGCCGTAGATGGTGCGGGCGTAGATGTCGCAGCCCTGCCGGTCGAAGCCGAAGGGGTGGCCCGGCTGCGGGTCCGCCAGGGAGTTGGACAGGGTGCAGGCGCGCGGGTCGATGGACGTGAACAGCTGCGGGAACAGCGATATGAGCACGGCCACGAGGATGAGCAGGGCCGAGACCCAGAACAGCGGGCGGCGGCGCAGGTTGCGCCACGCCTCGCCCCACATGGAGGAGGGGGCGGACTCGTCGGCGACGGCGTCGACGGCCCCGAGGCCGGTCTCGTCGGTCTCGGCGATGTAGTGGTCCTGGCCGGGGCGGAGCTGCAGCTTGCTCTCCGCGAGGATGTCGTCCTCGCCGGCCGGGTTGGCGACGTTGCGGTTGATGTCAGGCATAGCGGATCCTCGGGTCGAGCACGGCGTAGATCAGGTCCACGACGAGGTTGGCGACGATGTAGACGATGACGAGCACCGTGGTGAAGGACACCACCGTCGTCGGTTCGCCCTTGATGATCGCCTGGTAGATGGTGCCGCCGACACCGTTGATGGCGAAGATGCCCTCGGTGACGATGGCGCCGCCCATGAGCGCGCCCAGGTCCGCACCGAGGAAGGTGGCGACGGGGATGAGCGAGTTGCGCAGCACGTGACGGCTCATGACCTGCCCGCCGGACAGCCCCTTGGCGCGGGCGGTGCGCACGTAGTCGGCGCGGAGATTCTCGCTCACCGACTGGCGCGTCAGGCGCAGGACGTAGGCGAAGGACACGGCGCCGAGCACCACCGCGGGCATGAGCAGTGCGGTGAACGTCTCCCGCGAGCCCACGGTGACGGGGAGTATCCCCCATTTCACGCCGACGAGGAACTGCAGGACGAAACCGATGACGAAGCTGGGCACGGCGATGACGATCAGCGACATGACCAGGACGGTGGAGTCGAAGATGCCGCCGCGGCGCACGCCGGCGATGACGCCGAAGATGATGCCGAAGAAGGCCTCGAAGACGAGTGCCATGACGGCCAGTTTGATGGTCACCGGGAAGGCCCGGGCCATGACGTCGGCGACGGGTTGTCCCGAGAAGGTGGTTCCGAAGTCGAGGGTGAGGATTCCCTTGAGGTAGAGCAGGTACTGGACGATGAAGGGTTTGTCCAGGTTGTACTCCGCCTCGATGCGGGCGCGGGCGGCCTCGGACAGGCCGCGGTCACCGCCCAGCGCCTGGACCGGGTCGCCGGGCATGAGGAAGACGAGTGCGTAGATGAGGAGGGTGGCCCCGAAGAACACGGGGATCATCTGGAGCAGTCGTCGCCCGATGTAGCGCAACATAACTATTCCTTGTGGGTGTGATGGTGGCATTCAGGCAGATACCCGCGTGACGCACCAGGCGTCACGCGGGTATCGGTTGTCACGGTGAACCGCCGACGCTAGTTCTTCGTGATGTTGTAGTACAGCGGCTGGTCCTTCCAGGAGAACACGACGTTCTCGACGTGCTCACTGGAACCACCGGTCAGGTTGGAGTACCACAGCGGGATGGCCGGCAGATCCTGGAAGAGGATCTCCTGGGCCTCGTTGTAGATGCGGGAGGCGTCCTCCGGGGTCTCCGCGGCCGCGGCCTCGGCGAGCTTGGCGTCGAAGTCCGGGTTGGAGTAGTCACCGTCATTGGAGCCGGCGCCGGTGCCGTAGAGCGGGCCGAGGAAGTTACCCTGCGACGGGTAGTCGGCCTGCCAGCCGGTGCGGAAGGCACCCTGGATGGTGCGGCCGGTGACGTCGTCACGCAGGGACTTGAAGTCCGGGTACGGGTTGCCCACGGCCTCGATGCCGAGGGTGTTGCGGATGGAGTTGACCACCGCGTCGACCCAGGCCTGGTGGCCACCGTCGGCGTTGTAGGAGAGGGTGAACTCGCCGGTGAACGGGGAGATCTCGTCGGCCTGGGCCCACAGGTCCTTCGCCTTCTCCGGGTCGTAGTCGAGGACGTCGTTGCCCACGATGTCACCGTCGTAGCCCGGCAGGACCGGGGAGGTGAAGTCGGTGGCCGGGGTGCGGGTGCCCTGGAAGATGGCCTCGGTGACCTCGGCGCGGTTGATGGCGTGGGAGATCGCCTGGCGACGCAGCTTGCCCTCCTCGCCGCCCCAGTGCTCGACGCGCTCCGGGATGGTGAAGGACTGGAAGATGGCGGAGGCCTGGTTGGCGGCGCGGTCACCGAGCTCGTTCTCGAAGGTGGCGAACGCGGAGTCCGGGATGGCGTCCAGGACGTCGAGGTTGCCGGCCAGGAGGTCGTTGTAGGCGGCGTCCTGCTGGGCGTAGAAGACGAACTTGATGCCGTCGTTCTGCGGGGTGCGCTCGCCCTGGTAGTTCTCGTTCGGGACGATGGTGGCGTCCTGGTTGTGGTTCCACTCGAGCAGCTTGTAGGGGCCGTTGCCGTTGGGCTTCTCACCGAAGCCGGCCTCGTCCTCGCGGGCCTCGTCGGGCAGCGGGTAGAAGGCGGAGTAGCCCAGGCGCATCGGGAAGTCGGCCTCGGGCTGGTTCAGCTCGATGGTGAAGGTCTTGTCGTCGATGACCTCGAGGCCCTCCATGGACTCCTTGCCCTCCTCGTAGCCGAGGATCGGCTCGAAGAAGTAGGCGGAGAGGTGGGAGTTGGCCACGGCGTGGTTCCAGGTGTCCACGAAGTGCTGGGCGGTGATCTCGGTGCCGTCGGCGAAGGTCCAGCCGTCCTTGAGGGTGACGCGGTAGCTCTTCTCCCCCTCGGGCTCGATGGACTCGGCCATCTCGTTGTGGATCTCACCGTCGGCGTCGTAGTAGACGAGGCCGGAGTAGATCATGTCGACGATGCGTCCGCCGCCCACCTCGTTGGTGTTCGAGGGAATGAGCGGGTTCTGCGGCTCGGTGCCGTTGGCGAGGATGTACTTGTCCCCGCCGGAGCCGCCGGCGGCTCCGTTGTCCCCGGAATCGGTACAGGCGACCAGGCCGAACCCGAGTGTGGTGGCTGCGAGTAGGGCCAGAGTCTTCTTGCTGAGTGTCATGTGGTGGACCTCCAGTGTGAAAGGACTTAATCTTCTGTTCACGCTACCGCGTGACGTCCATCACCCCCCACTTGTGATGAGACTGTGACCACAAGGTTACGCACACGCCATGAACTAGTGTCACCTTTCCGGCTGCTCAGGGGGTTATCAGCCGGTGCTCAGCCCCCGGCCACCGCCACCCCCGACGTCACCCCCCGCCCGATCGGACCCCTGCTCCATGCCGAGACTCTGTGGGATTTCCTCACCAGGTCAACGCAAAGTCCACCGGAACAGCACCGTGCTCGGCGTAGAACGCCTCCTCCTGCGCCGCCCACATCTCCCAGAAACGTCCGTAGCCGGTGTCGCGGCGCAGGGCACGGACGCGGCGGACGTCCACGGGGGCGTCGATACGCACGCTGAGCACCTCGCCCAGCTCCCGCGCAGCGCTTATCGACGCCGCCGTCACCGCCCCCACCCCCTCCACGATGAGCGACTCCCGCGGGTCCAGCGCCACCCACTCCCCCGGGGCGTCGGCCTCCCAGTCCCAGCGTCGGTAGCCGGGTCGCGTCGGGTGCAGCACGTCCTCGACCACCATGCGGGAGGCCTCCGCCAGCCCGGACCAGCCCGGGTAGAAGTCGTCGAGGTGAACCACCCGCAGGCCCGTGCGCCGCCCCACGGCAGTGGCGAAGGTGGTCTTGCCGGCCCCGGAGGGACCGTCGACGAGCACCGTCAGGCGTGTCACGCCACGCCCAGGAAACGGAAGGAACCGACCGCCACCGCGATGCCGATGGCCGCCACGGAGGCGACGAGGCACACGGACATGACGACCCAGTCGCGGCCCGAGAGCGTCGACTCCCGCGCCCACGTGCGGCCGTGCTCGGCGACGCGGTTGAAGCCCCGGGCCTCCATCGCGGTGGCCAGCTTGGTGCCGCGCCGCAGAGAGAGCACGAGCAGGCCGAAGGCGAGCGTGAGGAAGTGACGGATGCGCCCCTGGTCGGCGATGCCCCGGGCCCGGCGGGCGCGGCGCATGGAGTCGAGGTCGTCGCGGAACAGGGAGACCAGGCGGGTCGCCGCCACCGCCCCCAGCACGAAACGGGCGGGCAGACGCAGCACCTGCGCCAGGCCGTCGCCGAGGTCCGTGGGGTCGACGTCCGCCGACAGGACGACGACCGGCAGCCCCACCGCCAGCACACGCACGAAGATCGCCGCCGCCAGCTGCAGGGAGTTGTCCGTCACGTGGATGAGCAGGAAGTGGAGGTACGTCTCCCCCTCCGGGCGGCCGTAGAGCGCCATGGGGACCGCCGCCAACGGCGCGGCCAGCAGGATCGGCCAGCCGCGCCGCAGCAGCCGGCCCCAGCTCACCCCGCACAACGGGGCCGCGAGCAGCGTGAAGCCCAGCGCCACCGCCGCGGAGACGATGTCCACCGACAGCAGCAGCGGCGTGGTCAGCAGGATGAGGGCCAGGATGCGGGTGACCGGGTTGATGCCGGCGAGCAGATTCATCGGACCTCCACGAGATGGTCGCCGAGGGCGTGGGCGTAGAGCTCGTCATGGGTGATCGACGCGACGGTCACGCCGCGGTCGGTGAGTTCCCGGACCATGCCGACGAGCTCGACGAAGGTGGTGGGGTCCTGGCCGAAGGTCGGCTCGTCGAGGACGAGCAGCGCGGGGGCGTTGACCAGGGCGGTGGCCACGGAGAGCCGGCGCTTCTCCCCGCCCGACAGGGTGAAGGGGTTGGCGTCGGCGAGGTGGGTGAGGCGGAGGCGGTGCAGGAGGTCGTCGATACGCTCCTGCGGGCCGCCGGACACGGCCATCTCCTCGGCGACGGTGCGGGCGACGAACTGGTGCTCCGGGTCCTGGAAGACGTAGCCCACCCGCTGTGCAAGCTGCCGCGAACTCCAGGCGTGGGGGCTCTTCCGCAGGCCCTGCCGCAGCTCCTCCGCGTAGGTGAGCTCGCCGCCGACGGGGTCGAGAAGCCCGGCCAGCGTCAGCGCGAGCGTCGACTTCCCGGCGCCGTTGGGCCCGGTGATGACCGTCGACGCGCCCTGCGGCAGGTCGAGGGTGCGCGGCGGCCCCCAGATGGTCTGCAGGTCACGGGCGCTGACCAGCGGCGGCGTCCCGGGGGCCACGCCGCGGGCGGCCGGCAGGACCGGCGGGGCGGGCAGGCCGGCGGCGGTGCTCTCGTGGAGGCCGTCCTCGTCGAGGTGGAGGAAACGGTCCATGAGCGGGACCCACAGCTGCGGGCGGTGCTCGACGACGAACAGCGTGGCGTCGGTCTCCGCGGCGACGGCGGTCACCGCCTCGACGACCTCGCGCTGCCCGACGGGGTCGAGGTTGGCGGTGGGCTCGTCGAGGAGGATGAGATCCGCCCCCATGGCGATGACGCCCGCCAGGGCGAGACGCTGCTTCTGCCCGCCGGACAGGTGCCGGGTCGGGTGGTCCAGCGGCAGGTCGAGGCCGACGAGGTCGAGGGCGCGGCGCACGCGCGGCCAGATCTCCTCGCGCGGGATGCGCAGGTTCTCGCAGCCGAAGGCGACGTCGTCGCCGACGCGGGAGGCGATGACCTGGGAGTCGGGGTCCTGCAGGACCATGCCGACCGTCCCGTCGATGGTGAGGGTGCCGGTCTGGTCGCCGTCCTCCTCGTCACCGAGCAGGCCGGCCAGCGCGGCCAGGAGAGTGGACTTGCCTGCGCCGGAACGGCCGGTCAGCAGCACCTTCTCCCCGCGTTCCAGGCGCAGGGAGATGTTCTCCAGCGCCGGGTCCACCCGGGAGGCGTGCCGCCAGCCGAGACCGCGGGCCTCGACGAGTGCAGTCATCTACACGCGCTTCCGTCCGGCCGCGAAACGGTCCAGCGCGCCGGTCCCGGCCAGGGCCTTGACCAACCAGTGGCCGAGGAGCCCCGCGAGGATCACCCCGGAGATCACGCCGCAGGTGAGGTAGATCGAGTTGAAGGCCAGCGACTTCGCGATGTTCGCGCTCGTGAACAGCGAGACCAGGAAGTTGCCCACCGAGGCTCCCGCGCCGGCGAGCATGGCGACGGGGAGGGTGAAACGCCGGTACGCGAAGGCCGCGAAGACGAGCTCCGCGCCGATGCCCTGGGCGATGCCGTGGTAGAGGGTCTCGATGCCCCACTGGTTGCCCAGCAGCGCGGAGACGGCGGCGGCGAGGACCTCGACGAAGATCGCGGCACCCGGCTTCCGGATCACCAGCCCGCCGATGACGCCGCCGAGCAGCCAGATGCCCAGGGCCAGGCCGCCGAAGCCGGGGGTGAGCGCATCCATGGCGGTGGTCCAGGCGAAGCCGATGGAGTTCCACACCCAGAAGATGAGGCCGGTCGCCACGCCGAGGACGGAGGCGATGATGATGTCGATGACGCGCCACGAGGAGCGGGCGCGCGTTCTTGCAGCAGTGGTGGTCACTGGGATCTCCCTAGCGCCGGTATTAACCGGATCAGGTTCGACGGTCCGCCGTTGCGGCATCTCAGCCCGGACTCGCACCGGGCACCCGTGGACGAAAGTGGTCGGGCGTCAGTCTAGCCCAGCGACCCAGCGGGTACCGTCCTGACCTCCGGGACGCTTCCACGCGACCTCCACGTCGGCGTCGCCGGCGAGCTCGACGACGCCGCGCCCGATGAGCCTCTCCAGCTGCTCGAGCTCCGCGGCGGCGCACTCCAGGTGCAGCAGGAGGACCCCGTCGCCGGCGATCATGTCCACCTCGGCGTCGTGCCCCCACGTGAACACGAGGTGCCCGCGGCCTTCCTCGGCATCCCACTCCGTGTGCGCCGTGTCGGCGAAAGTGGAGACCAGGGACCGAGCGTAACGCCCCGGGCGATCACACCTGACCCGGGCAGTGGAGGAAGCCGTCATGTCCGTCACGTTACCCCAGCACCCCCAGCAGAAGGTCATGGAGCCGCACGTCGACGCCCTGCCGGGCCGCCATCCGGCAGATCGCACCGACCTGGGAGTCCAGCTCGTGGGGACGCCCGGCGAGCAGGTCCCGGTGCATCGAACTGGTCGCCGTGGCGGGCATGCGGTCGGCGAACTCCAGGGTGCGTTCGACCACGTCGTCGCTGAGCGGCACCCCGTTCGCGCGGGCCGTGGACTCGACCTCCCGCATGAGCGCCTCCAGCGTCGGCCGCAGCCGGGTGCGCAGCTCCCCGAGCGGGGCCTGCGCCAGCGCCCCGAGCGCCCCGGTGGTGGTCACGTACATGGCCTTCTCCCACACGTCGACGATGATGTCGTCACGTGCGGTGGCGTCGACGCCCGCGGAGTTCAGCGCCGCCACCAGCTTTCCGACGACTCTCTCCTCCCCTCCCACGTCATACGACACAGGGCCCCCGTGGAACTCCACCCGCCCCGGGCCGGTGTGGTGGTAGTAGCCGCGCACGACACCCGGCAGAGTGCGCTCCCACCCCACGACCGCGGCGACGCGGGAGGGCACCTCGACGGAGTTCTGCGTGACGGCGACGTGGGCGCCGGCGGGGAGGGCGTCGAGAAGCGCGGGGAGGTCGGTCGCGGCGGTGACCTTCACCGCCAGCAGGACGACGTCGACGGGGCCGGCCTCGGCGAGACTGCCGACGGCGTCCACCGGGATCGGCGGGTCGTCGTTGAGACGCAGCCCCTCGGTGCGCAGCACGTCGAGGGTCTCGCCGCGCGCGATGAACACCACGTCATGCCCCGCCCGCACCAGGGACCCGCCGAACCATCCACCGACCGCACCGACACCCACCACTGCTGTTCTCATGCGACCATTCTAAGGAACGCTCTAGAATGTTCTTATTTCCTCCCTGAAAGGTGCGCACCATGGCCGGTGGACTTCTAGCACTGCTTGACGACGTCGCCCTCATCGCCCGCGCCGCCGCCGCCAGCGTCGATGACGTGGCGGCGGCCGCCGGCAAGACCTCGGTGAAGGCCGCCGGCGTGGTCGTCGACGACGCCGCCGTGACCCCCCGTTACGTCACCGGCATCCAGCCGGCCCGTGAGCTGCCGATGATCTGGCGGATCACCAAGGGCTCACTGGTCAACAAGCTGGTCATCATCCTCCCCGTCGCCCTGCTCCTGTCCTGGCTGGCCCCGTGGGCGCTGACCCCGATCCTCATGCTCGGCGGCACGTACCTGTGCTTCGAGGGCGCCCACAAGGTGCTCCACAAGCTCAAGGGCCACGGCAAGGGCGAGGGGGACACCCACGCGCAGGGTGCAGACAAGACCGCCGCCGACGAGGACAAACTGGTCAAGGGCGCGATCATGACCGACCTGATCCTCTCCGCGGAGATCATGGTCATCTCCCTCAACGAGGTCGCCCACCAGCCGATGGCCTTCCGCGCCGCCGTCCTGGTGGTCGTGGCGATCGGCATCACCGCCCTGGTCTACGGCGCGGTCGGCGTGCTGGTGAAGATGGACGACATCGGCCTCCACATGACCGAACGGGGCGGCCCCGGCGCCGCCTTCGGCCGTGGCCTGGTCACCGCGATGCCGAAGGTGCTGTCCACGATCGCGGTGGTGGGCACATTCGCGATGCTGTGGGTCGGCGGCCACATCATCCTGGTGGGCCTCGCCGAGTTCGGCGTCACCTGGCCCTACGACACGATCCACTCCCTGGAGGTCGCCGCCGGTGGCGGCATCCTCGGCTGGCTGGTCAACACCTTCTTCTCGCTGGTGTTCGGCCTGCTGTGGGGCATGGTGGTCGCCCTCACCGTCGACGGGGTGCAGGCGCTGACCGGCCGGAAGGAAGCGGCGGCGCACTAGCGAGACTCCGACCGGTAGGCGACATCGGCGTCGACTCGTCCCTCGCCAGGGGAAACATCAGGGCGCCGCGCCCAAGTTGTCGCGGCCGGTCAGGAGGAATTCCGGCGCCCCACCGGGCGACCCGCCGCCCGCCACTCGGGGTAGCCCTCCGCGAGCCTCACCGCCTGCAGGCCCGCCTCCCGGAGGCGGGTCACCGCGTGGGCGGCGAAGACGCAGTAGGGGCCGCGGCAGTACGCCACGACCGTCCGGTCGGCGGGCAGCTCCGCGAGGCGGCGGTCGAGGTCGGCGAGAGGGATGTTGACCGCGCCCTCCGCATGGCCGGCGGCGAACTCGGGGGCGGGGCGGACGTCGACAAGCAGGGCGTCACCGGCGCGCTGCAGGTCGTCGAACTCCTCGAAGGAGACCGCACGGACGCCGTCGACCTCGGCGAAGAAGGCGTCGGCGAGGGTGCTGATGTCCGCGATGTGCGACTGCGCCAGCCCCCGGACGGCGAGGTGGAGGTCGGCCACCTCGTCGTCGGCGACGCGGTAGACGCGGGAGGTGCCCTCCGCGCGGCGGGTCACCAGGCCGGCGGCGGCGAGGATCTGCAGGTGGCGGGAGGTGTTGGCCACGGAGGCGGCGACCTGCTGCGAGAGAGACTCGACGGTGCGCTCGCCCTGCAGGAGCACGTCGAGGATCTCGACGCGCTTGGCGTGGCCCAGGGCGGCGCCGATCCGGGCGATGTGGCCGAAGATCTCGTCCTTGAAGGCGCGGGGGTCGCTCGCTTGCGGTGGCATGCCCCTGATTGTACTGTTCAAGCAATTCATTGAATAGTTGAGGAGCCTGGCATGACCCGACCACAACTCGGCCTCCGGCAGAACGCCGCCCAGTTCACCCTGCTCGTGGCCGTCAACGCCCTCGTCGGCGGCATGGTCGGCCAACAGCAGACCACCCTCCCCCTCCTCGCCGAGCAGGTGTTCCACCTCACCGGCTACACCTTCGTCTTCGCCTACGTCGCCGCCTTCGGCATCGCCAAGGCCGCCTCCAACTACGTCGCCGGGGTCCTCTCCGACCGCCACGGCCGCCGCCCCGTCCTCCTCGCAGGCTGGCTCTTCGGCCTCCCCGTGCCCCTGCTCATCATGTGGGCCCCCGCCTGGGAGTGGATCATCGTGGCCAACATCCTCCTCGGCATCAACCAGGGCCTGGCCTGGTCCACCACCGTCACCATGAAGATCGACCTCGTCGGCCCCCGCCAACGGGGCCTGGCGATGGGACTCAACGAGGCCGCCGGCTACCTCGCCGTCGCCCTCACCTCCGCCGCCGCCGGCTGGATCGCCGCCCAGCACGGACTCCGCCCCGCCCCCTTCCTCCTGGGGGTGGCCTACACGGTCATCGCACTTGTCGTGGTCACGCTCTTCGTCCGGGAGACCCGCGGCTTCGTCGCCCTCGAGAGCACCGTCGGCAGCCCCGCCGGGCAACTGTCCGACCGCCGGATCTTCGCCGACGTCAGCTGGCGCGACCCGGCGCTGTCCTCCGCCAGCCTGGCGGGCATGGCCAACAACCTCAACTTCGGCCTCTCCTGGGGCGTCTTCCCCCTCCTCTTCGCTGCCGCCGGCCTGGGACTCCGGGAGATCGGCCTGCTCGTCGCGCTCTACCCGCTGGTATGGGGCGTCGGGCAGCTGGCCACCGGCTGGCTCTCCGACCTCGTGGGACGCAAGCCACTGGTGACGCTCGGCATGTTCCTGCAGGCGGGTGCCCTGGCCCTCATCGCCGCCGCGGACACCATGCCCGGCTGGGCGCTGGGGACGGCGGTGCTCGGCGTAGGCTCCGCCCTGGTCTACCCGGCGCTGCTCGCCGTCATCGGCGACGTCGCCGCCCCCGAGTGGCGGGGCCGGGCCGTGGGCATCTACCGGGTGTGGCGCGACCTGGGCTACACCGCGGGAGCCCTCCTCGGCGGCCTCGTCGCCGACGCCACCTCCCTGACCAGCGCCGTGTGGGTGGCCGCCGGCCTGTCGGCCGCCGCCGGCACCGTGGTGCTCGTCCGGCTGGGCGAGACCCACCCGGAGAAACGCCCCGTCTAGGGTGTCTCGGACCAGGTGTAGACGATGATCCAGGAGTCCGCGGTCCTGCGGAACGCGATCCCCCAGTACGGCGGGGCCCCGTCGACCGGACCCCACGCGTAGTTCGACTGCACGTACTCGTCCGCGGACGCGAACGGGATCTTGTGGAGGACGGTGTGGTTCCTGTCGTCGCCTTCCGAGTACCGCAGGCAGTTCCCGCAGTACGTCCCCTCCGAGTCCCACGGCACCAGGTGCAGGTACGGGACGGTCCAGTCCGCGAACTGCCCGGCCTTGCGGTCGTTGCCGACGGTCCGCTGCGACCCCGGCGAGTGGCGGGTGTTCTCGGCGATGATGATCTGCTCGAAGCTGGTCTCCTGCCCACCGCCGGAGGGGGCGGAGCTGGAGGAGCTGGACTGGGCGAGGGCGATGGGGGCGGTAGGGGCGGTGAGGGAGACGGCGGCGGTGGCCAGGACGGCCGCCAGCGTGGCGACGAGGCGTCGGGGGTGCTTCATGCCACAAAAGTATCTCACCCGTGGCCGTCGCGCTCCCCGAACCGGGAGATTTCCGTCGGGGATACCCTGGGGACCATGTACCGCAGCCGGGCCGTTCTTCTCGCGATGATCCTCCTCGGAGGGGTCGTCGCCGGTCTGGTCGGCGGCGCCATGGCCCGGCTCATCCACTGGTTCCACCACGTCACCGCCTCCGGCCCCCTCCACCCGGTGCTGGCCGCCGCGGCCGGGGGTGTCGTCGCGGGGCTGGGCTGGTGGTGGCTGCGCCGCACACGCCCGGTCCGCAGCGTCGAGGAGTCCGTCACCACCGACACTCCCCTGCCGCTGGGACGCACGCTTCTCGACGCCCTCCTCCAGCTCCTCGCCGTCGGCTCCGGCATCTCCCTGGGACGGGAGCAGGCTCCCCGGCAGTCCGCGGCGGCGCTGCTCGACCGGTTCTCCCGGTGGGCGCACGTCGACGAGGCGCACCGCCGCCTCCTGGTCGCCGCCGCGGCCGGCGCCGGCCTGGCGGCGGTGTACAACGTGCCGCTGGCCGGCGTGCTCTTCACCCTCGAGGCGATGCCGGTCCGCCGCAGCTGGCGGGCGCTGGGCATCGCCACCGTCATGTCCGGGGTGGCGACGGTGACGGCGTGGCCCCTGGTGGGCAACCGTTCCGTCTACCAGCTTCCCGACGCCCCCTTCGACCCCCTCGTCCTCTGGGTGCTGCCCCTGCTGCTGCTCGCCGCGGTGTCCGTGGCCCGGGTGTTCCTGACGATGATGCGGTCCGCGCACGGCTGGAAGGTCGTCGATCCGCGGTGGCTGCCGTTGAGCGTCGGCGCGGCGACGGCCGGCGTGGTCACCGTCTCCCAGTTCCTGCCCGGGGTGACCGGCAACGGCGAGGACATCGTCCGCACCGCCCTCGACCCGGCCACCGCCCTGCCGCTGCTGCTCACGCTGCTGGTGGTCAAGCCGCTGCTCACCGCCGGGTCACTGGGCTCCGGTGCGGTCGGTGGCACGCTGACGCCGGCCCTGGCGGTGGGCGCGGCGCTCGGGGCGGGGGCGGGGGCCCTGTTCGGGGCCGGCCCGGAGACCGTCCCCGTCCTGGCGGTCCTCGGCGCGGCGATGGTGCTCGCGGTCATGCAGCGGGCCCCGCTGTTCGCCGCGGTCATCGCGTGGGAGCTGACGTGGGCACCCCTGTGGACGATCCCGCTGCTGCTGCCCGCGGCCGTCGCCGCCCATCTTCTGGGCAGGCTGAATCCCCGCCGTCTCAGGCGTTGAGCAGGCCCCTCGCCGAGAGCCTCCGGAGTGGGTGGCGGTTGGTGCGGGGTGGTCCCCCGTCGGGTGGGAGGAACACCACTCCGCCGGGTCTTCGTTCGAGGCGGCCGTTGCGGGGTGGGGCGTGGGGGTCGTCGTCGTTCCGGGCATTGTGCACCCTGCAGACCATGGTCAGGTTCTTCACGTTCGTGTCCCCACCCTGCGACCAGGCGGTGAGGTGGTGGACCTCGCACTCGTCCGCCGGGGTGGTGCACTCCGGGCCCTCGCACAGCAGCGACTCCCCGGCCAGCAGGATCCGCTGTTTCGTGCTGGCGGTGCGCCGGGAACGGTAGAGGTCCACCGGCCCCTCCACCGGGTCGTAGAGGCCCACGTAGTGGTGGTCAGCCATGATCTGCTCCACCAGGGCGGTGCCGGTCATCGTGGTGCCGTCGCTGAGGCCGAAGAGCGTGTCGTCGCCCTCCCGGCGCAGCAGCCTGACCCCGTCGGGGACGGTGGCCACCACCAGCGGCACCGGTGGGACAGGTCCTGCCGGGCCGGTGCCGGTGGCGAAGACGGCGTCGAAAAGCGCCTGCTCATGGGACAGACGCGGGTCGGCGCGGCGGAGTTTCTCCGCGGTGGGCCGCAGGTGGGCAAGGAGAGCGGTGATGTGGCGTTCGGGGCCGGTCATGGTGATGGTGCGCAGGCCGAGCGCGTCGGTGTTCTTCCCGCCCTTGACCGAGCGGCGGCCGTAGGCCTTCGTCTCCGCGTCATCAACCGCGCGGTTCAGTTCCCGGACCCGGGCGGCCGCCTGCCGGTCGATCTCGGCGACGGTGCCGCGCAGGGCGCACAGTTCGACGCGCAGCTCCCACGGGGTCACGGCGGCCCCGGGGAGGAGTTTCCGGGTGTGCCTCTCCACGACCCGGAGTGCGTCGAGGGAGAGATCGGCACCGGCGCGCCGGGCCGCCTCCTGCAGACGGCGGTGGCGGGTGGGCCCGAAGTAGACGTCGGCGAGGCGGGTCCAGGAGCCGGCGTCGCGGTAGCCGAGCATGTCGAGCTGCCGGGTGGTCAGGTCCCCGGAGGCGATGGCCTCCAGCACCCGTACGGCCCGGAGAGCCTCCAGCGCGGCGGTGATGTCCATGCCCGGGACGATAGGCGGGGTTGAAGGGGGCGTCGACAGGCGGGATGCCCGGTCTGTGGACAGACCCCCTCCATCCACAGGAACCGGGCATCGGCGAGTCCCGCGTTTGACAACTACATCATCAGCAGCAGTGACGCCGCCATGACCCCCATGCCGGCGATGAGGCCGTAGATCGCGGTGTGGTGCCGGCCGGTGGAGACGGCGGTGGGCAGCAGTTCGTCGAGGCAGATGAAGACCATGATGCCGGCGATCGTCGCGAAGGACAGACCCAGGGTGGCGGGGCCGAGGAAGGGCATGAGCAGCGCGAAACCGATGAGGGCGCCGGCCGGTTCAGCAAGGCCGGAGACGGTGGACCACGTGAAGGCGCGGAGGCGGGAGCCGGTGGCCTGGCGGATCGGGACGGCGACGGCCACGCCCTCGGGGATGTTGTGGATCGCGATGGCCACGGCCACCGGGACCGCCACGGTGAGGTCCTCGAGACCGGCGATGAAGGTGGCGAAGCCCTCCGGGAAGTTGTGGATCGCGATCGCCCCCGCCGTGAACATGCCCATCTTCATCATGCGGCGGCGTTGGGCGGCCTTCTGCGGGTCCTCGCCGATGCCGCGTTCGTGCGGGTTGATCGGCTCGGGCACGAGACGGTCGATGAGCGCGATCACGCCGATGCCCACGAAGAACGCGGCGACCGCGCCCCACGATCCGCCGCGTTCGCCCCAGGCCACGGTGAGCTCCTCGAAGGCCTTCGGCAGGATCTCCATGAAGGAGACGTAGAGCATGACGCCCGTCGAGAAGCCGAGTGCCCCGGCCATGAAACGTCGGCCGGGGTTGTTCTTCATCACGGCGATCAGGCCACCGATGCCCGTCGCCAGACCCGCGAACAGCGTCAGTCCGAAGGCGGTGAGGACGGTGGGGAGATCGTACATGTGACCAGACAATACGCGGTCAGTCGGCGGGTGCTCGACTCGGGGACTCGCCGTCGTCGTCCTCCTTCTCGACGGGCACCGGCGCGCAGCCCCCGGGCCCGCACACGAGCGTCTCGTCCGCGCCCTCCGGCGGGGTAAGGTGGACCAGCTTCTCCAGATTGAACTCCATGCCCCCTTGTTAGCACGGGTACCCTGGGGCGGTATGCACCAGCACTTTGAGATCAAGGTCCCCGGCGGAAAACTGGTCGTCGTGGACGTGGCCACCGATGAGGGGCGCATCACCGACGTCCGGCTCTCCGGCGACTTCTTCCTCGAGCCCGACGAGGCCTACGACGCCTTCGGCCCGGCGCTGACGGGGGCGGCGGTCAGCGAGACGACCGAGGAGCTGCAGTCCCGCCTCGACCGCGCCCTGGCCGGTTTCGAGGATCTCGCCCTCCACGGCTTCAGCACGCGGGACGTCGCCGTCGCCGTGAAACGGGCCGTCTCCGGCGGCACCGACTTCACCGACCACGAGTGGCAGATCATCCGCCCCGGCCCCCTGCCGACGCAGGTCAACGTCGCCCTCGACGAGGTGATGCTCAACCAGGTCGCCGCGGGTGAGCGGGGTCCGACGCTGCGTTTCTGGGAGTGGGAGGACAGGGCGACGGTGATCGGCTCCTACCAGTCCTACGTCAATGAGGTGGACCCGGCGGGCGTCGAGAAGCACGGCATCGAGGTGGTGCGCCGCATCTCCGGTGGCGGCGCGATGTTCATGGAGGGCGGCAACTGCATCACCTACTCCCTGTACGTGCCGGAGTCGCTGGTCGCCGGACTGAGCTACGAGGATTCCTACGCCTACCTCGACCAGTGGGTGCTCGGCGCCCTGGCCCGGCACGGCGTGAACGCCTGGTACGAGCCGATCAACGACATCACCTCCGACGGCGGCAAGATCGGCGGCGCCGCCCAGAAGCGCCGCCGGGGTGCCGTCCTCCACCACGCGACGATGAGCTACGACATCGACGCCGACAAGATGATGGAGGTGCTGCGCATCGGCAAGGTGAAGCTCGCGTCGAAGGGGCTGCGCTCGGCGAAGAAGCGCGTCGACCCGCTGCGCCGGCAGACCGGGGCGTCGCGGGAGGAGATCATCGGGACGATGGCGGCGGAGTTCACCAACCGTTACGGCGCGGAACCGGCCTCGCTCTCCGAGGAGGACCTCGCGGCGGCTCATGCGCTGGTCGCGGAGAAGTTCGGCACGGAGGCGTGGACGCATCACGTACCGTGAGGCCATGACCCACGACGTGATCCGCGTGACCGGCGCGCACGTGAACAACCTGCGCGGCGTCTCGGTGGAGATCCCCAAGCGGAGGCTCACCGTCTTCACCGGCGTATCCGGTTCCGGCAAGTCCTCGCTCGTCTTCGGCACGATCGCGGCCGAGTCGCAGCGCCTCATCAACGAGACGTACTCCACCTTCGTCCAGGGCTTCATGCCCACGCTCGCCCACCCCGACGTCGACCGCCTCGAGGGCATCACCACCGCGATCATCGTCGGTCAGGAGCCGATGGGCGTGAACTCGCGTTCCACCGTCGGCACCGCCACCGACGCCACCGCGCTGCTCCGCATCCTCTTCTCCCGCCTCGGCGAACCCCCGGCGGGTGGCCCGGGCGCGTACTCCTTCAACGTGCCCTCGGTGTCCGCGGCGGGCGCGGTGTCGGTGCAGGGCGGCAGGCGGGAGCGCGTCGAGTTCCGGCGCACCGGCGGCATGTGCCCCGGGTGCGAGGGCAGGGGCAGGGTCTCCGACATCCTCCTCACGGAGCTTGTCGACGACCGCCTCTCCCTCAACGACGGCGCCATCCTCGTCCCCGGCTACAAGGTCGACGGCTGGGCGTGGCGGACCTTCGCCGAGACCGGACTGCTGCGTGCCGACGTGCCCGTCGGTGAGTTCACCGCCGAGGAACGCGAGATCCTGCTGTACTCCGAACCGCGGAAGGTGCGGTTCAACGGCTTCAACTACACCTACGAGGGGCTCGTCCCCCGGGTGGAGAAGTCGATCCTGTCGAAGGACCGCGACTCCCTGCAGAAGTCGCTCGGCGAGTTCGTCGACCGGGCCGTCACCTTCGTCGACTGCCCCGACTGCGGCGGCACCCGCCTGGCGCAGCATGCGCTGGACTCCCGGATCAGGGGCCGCAACATCGCCGAACTGTGCGCGATGGAGATCCGCGATCTCGCCGCGTGGATGGAGGAGCTCTCCGCCCCTTCGGTGGCCCCGCTCGTCGACTCCCTCCGCGAGACCCTCGCCAACTTCACCGCCATCGGCCTCGGCTACCTCACCCTCGACCGCCCGGCGGGCACGCTCTCGGGTGGCGAGGCCCAGCGCACCCGCATGATCCGCCACCTCGGTTCCGCTCTCACCGACGTCACCTACGTCTTCGACGAACCCACCGCCGGGCTGCACCCGCACGACATCCAGCGGATGAACACCCTGCTCCTGGAACTGCGGGACAAAGGCAACACGGTGCTCGTCGTGGAGCACAAGCCGGAGACCATCGCCATCGCCGACCACGTCATCGACCTCGGCCCGCACGCCGGCCGCGACGGTGGCCTCATCCAGTTCGAGGGCACCGTCGAGGGGCTGCGCAGGTCGGACACCCTCACCGGCCGGCACCTCGACGACCGGGTCTCGCTGCGGTCCCCGGTGCGGGAGGCGACGGGCGCGCTCGAGATCCGCGGGGCGAACCGCAACAACCTGCGCGACGTCGACGTCGACATCCCCCTCGGCGTGCTCACCGCCGTCACGGGCGTCGCCGGTTCGGGCAAGTCCTCGCTGCTCGCAGAACTGCCGCGGACCGCGGACACCGTCTTCGTCGACCAGTCCGCCATCCGCGGTTCCCGCCGCTCCAACCCGGCCACCTACACCGGGGCGCTGGAACCGATCCGCCGGGCCTTCGCCAAGGCGCACGGCGTGAAACCCGCCCTCTTCTCCCCCAACTCCGAGGGCGCCTGCCCGAACTGCCGGGGAGCGGGCGTGGTCTACGTCGACCTCGGCATCATGTCGGGCGTCGACCTGCCCTGCGAGGTCTGCGAGGGCCGCCGCTTCGACGAGGCCGTCCTGGACTACGAGTTCGGAGGCCGCAACATCGCCGACGTCCTCGAGATGCCCGCGTCCGTGGCGCACGAGTTCTTCACGGACGCCGGGACGAAGGTGCCGGCGGCGGCGCGGATCCTCGGTCGGCTCGTCGACGTCGGCCTCGGCTACGTCACCCTCGGCCAACCCCTGACCACGCTGTCCGGCGGCGAGCGTCAACGCCTCAAGCTGGCCTCCCACCTGGCGGAGAAGGCCACGGTGTTCATCCTCGACGAACCGACGACGGGCCTGCACCTGGCGGACGTCGAGAAGCTCCTCGGGCTCCTCGACCGCATGGTGGACTCCGGGCGGACCGTCGTGTGCATCGAACACCACCTGGCGGTGGTGGCGCACGCCGACCACGTCATCGACCTCGGCCCCGGCGCGGGTTCCGACGGCGGACTGGTCACCTTCACCGGCTCTCCGGCGGAGATGATCGCCGACGCGACCACCCTCACGGGCCGCTACCTGGGCGAGTACGTGCGCTAACCCGCGACCCAGCCCCCGTCGACCGGCAGCAGCACGCCGTTGACGTCGGAGGCGGTGTCGGAGAGCAGGAAGACGATGATCGCGGCGATCTCCTCGGGCTCCGCCGTGCGCAGCGCGGACTCGTGCACCGGGGTGATCGCGGCGAGGCCGTGGGACGGGTCGATGTCGCCCTCGTTGACGGCCGCGGAGGTGGTCATGATGTTGGTGTCCACCCCACCCGGGGCGACGAGGTTGCAGCGGATGTTCTCCCGGCTGTAGGTGTAGGCGGTGTTCCTCGTCAGGCCCGCGAGGCCGTGCTTGGAGGCGGTGTACGCCGCGCCCGCCGCCGCGCCGCGCAGGGAGGCCGCCGAACCGGTGTTGACGATCGCGCCGACACCCGCCTTCCGCATGTGCGGCAGCACCGCGCGGGTGAGCAGGAACGGGGCGGTGAGGTTGATGCGCAGGCAGCGCTCCCACACGGCGTCCTCGGTCTCGGCGGCGCCGTCGAACTTGTCCATGATGCCGGCGTTGTTGACGAGGCCGAGGCGGCCGCCGGTGTCGACGGCCTGCGCCACGACGTCGTCGACGACCTGCTGGTCGGAGATGTCACCGACGGCGGCGCTCGCCTGTCCACCGGCGTCGGTGATCTCCTTGACGACGTCCTCGGCGGAGTCCGAGATGTCGGCGACGATGACGTGCGCCCCGCGTTCCGCGAGCCGGAGGGCGGTGACCCGCCCGATGCCGGAGCCGGCGCCGGTGACGATGATGGTCTGACCTGCGAAATCCTGGAGTGACATGGGACTCTCCTGTGATCTGGTGGAATGTTGTCCCTTCACTGTAACCCGGAACACTTTCGCTGTTCAGGGGTTTGCGGTGCGCTACCGAGGCCTGGTCTGCTCGACGATCTTCACCTGGTGGTCGTCGGTGCCCTGCCTCTGGTACTCCTCCAGCACGGCCCCGACGACGGCCGGGTTGATGTGGCCGTCGCCCTCCTCGTCGGGGATGTGGTGGATCGGGCCGATCGGCTCCGGGGACGGGGCCTGCTCCATCTCCTCCCACTCCTCGGCGGTGGCGGCGGACTCCCACTGGCGGGTGACGATGGGCACCGGGGCGCCGAGGTCGTTCCGCAGGGCGGTGCCCAGGCTGAACATCATGACGAAGCCCATGACGAAGAAGGGCAGGCCGATGACGATGATGATCTGCTGCAGCGCCGAGAGTCCGCCCTGACCGGTGGCGGCCAGCAGCACCGCGGCGACCGCCCCCATGAGCACCGCCCACGTGACCTTCTGGTGGGTGGGCGCGAAGACGGGTTCCCTGCCGGAGGCGATCATGTCGGTGACCATCGCGGCGGAGTCCACGGAGGTGGTGAAGAAGATGACGACGATGAGGATGCCGAGCCCGGACATGAACGTCGCGGCCGGGTAGTGCGAGAGGAACTCGAAGAGCGCGCCCGGGATGTCGCCCTCGACGGCGACGCGCTCCACCAGGCCGCCGCCGTCCTGCTCGATGAGGAAGGAGGAGGCTCCGAACACGCCGAACCAGATGAGGGAGAACGTCACCGGCAGGCCGAGGACGCCCGCGACGAACTCCCGGATGGTGCGGCCGCGGGAGATGCGGGCGATGAAGATGCCCACGAAGGGCGACCAGGTGATGGTCCACGCCCAGTAGAAGACGGTCCAGGTGTTCTGCCACGTGGCGTTCTCCGGGCTGTTCGGGGTGGCGTTGTTCCAGAAGGCCAGTTCGGGCAGGCGGGCGAGGTAGATGCCGAAGGACTCGATGGTGCCCTTGAGCACCAGCACGGTCGGGCCGGCGACGACGACGAACACCAGCAGGCCGATGGACATCCAGATGTTGACGTTGGACAGGACCCGGATGCCGCGGTCGAGTCCGGCGGCCACGGAGAGGCACGCGACGGTGGTGACGATCGCGATGATGACCACCTGCACCACCGGCGAGACCGTCAGGCCGAAGAGCTCGTTGAGGCCCGCGTTGATCTGCAGGGTGCCCAGGCCGACGGAGGTGGCCACGCCGAAGATGGTGCCGATGAGCGCGATGACGTCGATGCTCCGGCCGAGCGGCCCGTAGACGCGGGAGCCCAGCAACGGGGAGAAGATCGAGCTGACGCGCGGCGGCATCTTCCGCTTGTAGATGAAGTAGGCGAAGCACAGCGCGGGCAGCGCGAAGATGGTCCAGGTGTGGAGACCGAAGTGGTAGTGCGTGATGGCGATGGCCTGGCGGGCGGCCTCGACGGACTCGGGGTCGACGTCCCCGATCGGCGGGTTGGCGAAGTGGGAGATCGGTTCCGCCACGCCCCAGAACATGAGGATGGTGCCGATGCCGGCGGCGAAGAGCATCGCGAACCACACGAGGGTGGGGTACTCGGGCCGTTCGTCGTCGGCGCCGAGGCGGACGTGCCCGTAGCGGCTGACCGCCACGATGATGAGGAACAGGAGGAACACCGTGACGCCGAGGATGTAGAACCAGCCGAGGTTCGTGAGGATCCAGGTGGTGGCGGCACCGAAGACGTCCCCGACCCAGTCGCCGGCGACGATGGTCAGCACGACGAAGGCGAGGACGGCCCCCACGGTGGCGAAGTACACCGACGGGTCGGTCTTGAGGCGCAGGGTGGACGCGAGGCGGGTGAGCATGGGGGATCCGGTCGGGGTCGGGAACACAGGTCAGGGCCACCGTAGGCAGATCCCGGCGCGCTCCGACACCCGTTTTCCGTAGGCCCCGGCCATCACCCACCGGAGGAAACCGGCCCTCACCGGCGACAAGGGCATTCCATAACAATCCCTTAACTAATCGTCCAGCGCCGCCCGGAAGGCCGCCTCCGCCGCCTCCCCGAAGGGGACGAAGATGACCTCCTCGACACCGCCCACCTCCCGGCAGGTGGTCACCGCGATGCGGGCGGCGTCGTCGATCGGCCAGCCGTACACGCCGGCGGAGATCGCCGGGAACGCGACCGTCCGGGCCCCCAGCGACACCGCGAGCCGCAGTGACTCCCGGTAGCAGGAGGCGAGGGTGGCGGAGCGGTCCTCGGTCGCGGACCACACCGGCCCGACCGTGTGGATCACCCAGCGGGCGGGCAGGTCCCCCGCCCCGGTGGCCACGGCCTGACCGGCGGGCAGTCCGTCGGGCAGGTCCCGGGCGCGGATCTCGCGGCACTCGGCGAGGATCGTCGGGCCGCCCACGCGGTGGATGGCGCCGTCGACGCCCCCGCCGCCGAGGAGTCCGGAGTTGGCGGCGTTGACGAGGGCGTCGGCACGCACGCGTGTGATGTCACCTGGTTCAATGCGCAGCTTCATGCCGCCAGCCTAGGTAATCCAGCGCGGGACCCGCCGGGCGTAGGCCTCGTACTCGGGGCCGAACCTCTCCCGCAGCACCGCCTCCTCCGCCGCCACCTGCCCGCGGTCGACGGCCCACACGAAGCCGGCCACCGGCAGCAGCCCCGGCCAGGAGCCGCGGGCGAGGGCGTGCGCGACGAGCGCCCCGGCGAGCGCCAGGTACATGGGGTTGCGGGTGTGCGCGAGCACGCCGTCGGTGACCAGCGCCGAGGCGCGGTCGATGCGCACGGGGTCGAAGGTCGTGCCCGCGCGTGCGAAGCCGCCCAGCGCGGCGACGCCGAGCGCCCCGGAGGCGGCGAGCAGGGGCGCGGCGAGGGTGAGGCGGGGCGTCGACAAGCGGCCGTGGAGCAGTTGGGCGCCGGCGGCGAGGACGAACAGTCCGGCGGGTGGGATCCTCATGTCGTCCACGCTAGCGCGACTAGGCTGTACGCATGGCCGTTCCCAGCTACCCCCTCGCCCGCCCGCCGGCGGGCACGGACGTCCACTCGCTGCCGGTGGAGAAGGTCAGTCAGGCGATCCTCTTCTCGCAGCTGCGCGCCGCGGAGCTCATGGAACCCGGGGGCACGCTCATCCTGGTGCGGCTGATCCCGGACTTCATCCACGGTGGTTGGCGGGTGCGGTGGGAGTTCGGCACGATCGGGTCGGTGCCGGCGCCGCTGCGTGGCGTCTTCCCCGAGCTCGAACGCATCCACCAGGCGCAGTGCGAGCCGTTGGCGTGGGCGCGGGTGTCGGTGAACAAGGAGCGGGGGCTTCTCGACGTCGCCCTCGAACTCCCCTCCCCCGAGCTCGCCGTCCCCTGGAACTCGCTTGTCGACGGCACCCGGCTCCTCCCCCAGGGTGGTCGCCTCCCGGCGACGCTGACGGGTGAGAACCGGCAGATGCTCGGCCAGGTCGACGGCGTCGACGTGTGGGTGGAGGGCGAGGTGGTCGGGCAGCTCGAGTACGTGCCGCTCGAGGACGGTGCGTTGGGGGTGCGGGTGTTCGTGGTCGACGGGGAGTCCTTCATCGACATCGGCGTCGGCGATGTCGCGCCCGTCCCGGTGCTGCCGGAGCGGGTCGTCGTGGAGGAGGCCCCCTCGCCGGCCACCCCGGCGCTGTCCCCGCAGGACCCGTGGGATGTGACGGTGCCCGGGGAGGAGCTCGCCGAACCGAATCCGACGGGCCCCCGGAGGGTGCTCAGCCCCGTGGTGCTGGCCGACAGCACGTACTGAGGGGCCCGGCTTTCCCTGTCGGCCTATTGTCCGGGGGTATCCGTGCTAATAGACTCACACTCAAGTGATCTATCCCACCCACAAAGGAGCCCACCATGACCGACTGCCAGAAGAATCCGGCCCTGACCAGCGTCTTCCGTATCCGCGACGCCATCAACAGCCGCAACCTCACCGGACTCGAGGAACTGTTCACCGAGGACTTCCTCGATCTCACCGACCCCTCGGGCAGCCCCCGGGGCGTCGAGGGGTACATGAAGACCCTCGAGCACTTCGCCCGCACCCTCGGCATGCACGTCGAGGAGGAGGCGATCATCGAGACCCCCGACCGCATCATCGCCCGTGTCACGGAGCACGGCAAGGGCGTCGCCTCGATCCACGGCGAGGAGGCGGCCGGACGTCCCTACACCATCGACGCCGTCCACATCTTCCACACCCGCGGAGACCTCATCGCCGCCCACTGGGGGCTACGCAACAGCCTCGACATGCTCGTCCAGCTGGGACTGGTGGAGCCGCCGCGGGGCAGGAAGTAGGTACCCTCGGAAAGTATGGACGACCGGATCAGAGAGGTGATGTCGCGCGTCGACCGTGCGGATTTCCTGCCGCTGGCGGCGCGTCGTCACGCCCCCTTCGACCTGCCCATCGCCATCGGCCACGGGCAGACCAACTCGCAGCCCTACACCGTGGCGGTCATGCTCCGGCTCCTCGACGTCCGCCCCGGCCACCGCGTCCTCGACGTCGGCTCCGGCTCCGGGTGGACGACCGCCCTGCTCCACGAGCTTCTCGACGGCACCGGGCACCTCACCGCCGTCGAGATCGTGCCCGAACTCGTGGAGTTCGGCCGGTCCAACCTCGCCGCGGTCGGCCGTGACGTCACGGTCCACCAGGCGACGGAGGGCGTGTTCGGGCTGCCCGACCAGGGCCCCTTCGACCGGATCCTCGTCTCCGCGGAGGCCGACACCCTGCCGCAGGAGCTCATCGACCAGCTGCGGGTCGGCGGGGTCATGGTCATCCCGGTGGCGGGCACGATGCTGCGGGTCGAGCGGATCAACGAGGACGAGGCCGCCGTCACCGAGCACGGGGCCTTCCGTTTCGTGCCGCTGCTGCGGTGGCGGGGCCCGGTGAACTCGTCCGGGCACCACCGGGAGTGAGCGGCTAGATCGGGTCGAACACCCGGAAGTGCACGGCCTGCGCGCCGTCGGGCTGCTCCAGCATCATGGGGATGAAGTCCGCGGGCGCCGGATGGTCCGGCAGTGCCTCGAAGTAGACCTTGTGGCGGCTCAGCGACTCGATGCCCGCCTCCACGGCCTTCTCGTCGACGGTGACGCGGTGGGTGGCGTCACCGGCGTTGGCGACGAGCAGCCGCTGAGCCTTGTGCGCCGGCAGGTCCAGGTCCCGGTGGATCCACGGGTTGTCGGCGTCGCGGACGGCGTCGACGGTCATGAGACCCGCGACGCGGTGGTCGGCCTGGTTGTAGGAGCCGTAGGCCTCGAGGTCGAAGTTGGCGGTGATGACGGTGTCCGGCCGGAACTGCCGGATGTGGCGGGCGATGTCGCGGCGCAGTTCCAGCGAGTCCATGAGCTGGCCGTCGGGGTGGTCCAGCAGGGTGAGGTCGGTGACGCCGACGCAGGCGCAGGCCTGCCGCTGCTCCTCGGCGCGCAGGGGGCCGGTCTCGGCGGGGTCGAGGTGACGGATGCCGGCCTCGCCGTGGGTGAGCAGCAGGTAGCCGACCTCCACCCCGGCGCGGGTCCACATGTCGACGGCGCAGGAGAGGCCGTACTCGGCGTCGTCGGGGTGCGCGACGACGATGAGGACGCGTCGGAAAGCACTCCAGTCCAGGTCAGGCAGCACGTTTGTTGTCATGCCACTCACTCTAGCGCTGCAGACCACCCGGGGGCGGCGCTGCCTATACTCGCGGCCATGGACCCCCTGCACCTCGACCCCGGACCCGGCATCCCTCACGGCCTGGTGATTCCGGGGGCCGACCTCAACGAACAGTTCGCCCGCTCCTCCGGTCCGGGCGGGCAGGGGGTCAACACCACCGACAGCAAGGTGCAGCTGTCGATCGACCTCGCGACCACCTCCGCACTCACCGACGCGCAGCGGCGCCGTGCCCTGCGCAACCTCGGTCCCCGACTGACGGGCACGGTGCTGCAGGTACAGGCCTCCGGGCAGCGCTCGCAGCTGCGCAACCGCGGGGAGGCCCGTCGCCGCCTGGCGGCACTGCTCCGCGAGGCCCTCGCCCCACCGCCGCCCCCGCGCCGGGCGACGCGTCCCACGCGCGGTTCGGTACGGCGTCGCCTGGCGGAGAAGAGGCGCCGCTCCGACCTCAAGGCCACCCGCCGGAGGCCCGACCGGTCCGGGGACTGAGGGGGCGGATCCCCGCCCGGGACAGCACTACCTGAATCCGAGTTTCACCAGCTCAGGACTCTTTACCAGCCCCGTAAGGTATGAGATCATGTACTTAGAAGAAAGGAGGAGCACATGAAGAAGCCCGGTAAGCTGCTCAAGAGCAAGGCCACGTTCACCCGTGACGAGCTGGCCAACCTGCTGGAGGACCTGGCCGCCCGCGTCCGCGACGGCGAGCTCACCCTCGGGCAGGGCAAAGGACAGGTCTCCATGGACCTGCCCGAGACCTTCACCGTTGAGATGGAGGTCCAGAACACCGGCAAGCGTGTACTCAAGCGCGAACTCGAGCTGGAGATCGAATGGCCCATCGAGGCCGACGGCACCCCGCTCGAAGGCCGTGACCCACGCGCCGGCTTCACCGTCAACTGACCGCAGCCCGTGACGGCCTCCGTCGTCACGGGTTCCGTCATGCTCCCCCACCACCCCAAGGAACCCATGCAGGCACCCTTCCCCATCTCCGACTCCGTGAAGTCCTGGGCCTCGCTTCTCGACGACGCCACCCGCGAACAGGCCCGCTCCCTGGGTGAACTGCCCTTCATCCACCCGCACATCGCCCTCATGCCCGACGCCCACGCCGGCCTCGGCTCCGCAGTGGGCACCGTCATCCCGACCGTCGGCGTGGTCCTCCCCGCCGCCGTCGGCGTCGACATCGGCTGCGGCATGATCGCCGCCCGCACCCGCTACACCGCCGCCGACCTCGAGGGCCGCGACCTCACCCGCCTCCGGGACACCCTGGAGCACGTCATCCCGCTCTCCCCCGGCAACTACAACAAACGCACCGACCGCTTCCCCTTCACCGCCCCACGCCTGAAGGAACTGCAGCAACTCGCCGGGCGTGACGACGTCGACCTCTCCCACTCCCCGCACTGGAAAGTCCAGCTCGGCACCCTCGGCGGCGGCAACCACTTCATCGAACTGTGCCTCGACGAAGACGACCGGGTGTGGATGTTCCTCCACTCCGGCTCCCGCGGCGTGGGCAATAAGATCGCCCGCGTCCACATCCGCGCCGCCCAGGAACAGTGCCGCCGCGAAGGCGTGAAACTGAACCACCCCGACCACGCCTACCTCCGCGAGGGAACCCCGGAATTCGACCGATACCTGCGTGAACTGCGCTGGGCCCAGCACTTCGCCCTGCTCAACCGCGAGGACATGATGGACCGCTTCGCCTGGGCACTCGCCGACTTCATGGGCGACCCGGACGTAGGCGAGGCCGAACGTATCAACTCCCACCACAACTACACCGAACCCGCCGTCATCGACGGCGTCCACGTGTGGCTGACCCGCAAGGGAGCCATCGACGCCTCACAGGGCCGCCCCGGCCTCATCCCCGGCTCCATGGGTGCCCAGTCCTACGTCGTCGAGGGCCTCGGCAACGACGAGGCCCTGCGCTCCGCCCCGCACGGCGCCGGCCGCACCCTCAGCCGCACCCAGGCGAAGAAGCAGTACACCGCCGCCGACCTGGAGAAGGCCATGGGCGACATCGTCTACCGCCCCGGCAAACAGTGGGTCGACGAGATCCCCGCCGCCTACAAACCCATCGACGTCGTCATGGAGGACGCCGCCTCATTGGTGACGATCCGCCACACCCTGCGCCAGGTGCTCAACGTCAAGGGGCTGTAGGGGAGAGCCCCGGTTTATCTCGGGGTTCGCCCCGATCTTGCTGGCCCCGGGCAGACAGCCACCCGGGACCGGCCTAACGTCCAGGTCATGAGCACAGTTCACGCCCCCGACCGCGTGCCCTGCCACCGTTACGACAGGCCCCTCACCTTCTACCTCCTCGCCACCCTGGTCCCCTGGGCTCTGTGGGTGCCCGGTGCCTGGTTCAGCCACCAGGACCAGGCCGGGCCAGCTTCCCTGCTGGCGCTTTCCGGACTCTTCGCGCCGCTCGGTGTCGTGTGGTGGCTGACCCGCCACGACCGCGCACTGCAACGCGACATGTGGCGCCGCGTGTGGGACTTCCGTCGCGTCCACCCGGTGTGGACGGCCCTGGCGGTCGGGCTCATGCCGGGGGCGGTGCTCGTCGCCACCGGCATCTCCCTGTTCTTCGGCTACTCCCCCGAGCAGTTCCTCTGGCGGGGTGGCGCAACCTTCGGCATCGGGCTGCTGTCCGGCTGGACGGTGCTCATCCTGGCACCGGTCGTCGAGGAACTGGCCTGGCACTCCTACGGCACCGACACCCTGCGCAGCCGGTTCTCGCTGTTCACCACGTCGCTGATTTTCGCGGTGGTGTGGGCCCTGTGGCACGCCCCGCTCGCGCTGTTCGCCGGTTCCTCCCAGGAGCAGACGGTGGCCGAGGGGTGGATCCACGCCCTCAACTTCCCCGTGAGCATGCTCCCGTTCGTGCTGCTGATGAACTGGATCTACGTCCGCGGCGACCGCAACATCACGCTCACGATCCTCGTCCACCTCGGCGCGAACCTGAGCACCCAGGTCCTGGCCACGCACCCGGACACAGAGGTCATCGCCACCGGTGTCCTTCTCGTGATCACCGCCGTCGTGCTGTGGCACGAGCGGGAACTGTTCTTCACCCCGCCGACACGTCAGGCCGGGCGCAGCTCCAGCAGTCTGCCGGCCGGGCCGTCCTCCAGCACCCAGATCGCCCCGTCGGGTGCCTCGGCCAGCGCCCGGATGCGCGCGCCCATCTCCCATTCGTCGACGACCGTCGCCGGCTCGCCGAGCTCCACCCGGACGATCTTCTCGCCGGACAATCCGCCGAGGAGGGCGGAGTTCGACCAGCCGTCGAAAAGCTCCCCGGAGTAGATGAGGAGGTTGCCGGGCGAGATCGACGGCACCCACCATGCGGCGGGGCCGTGGAAACCGTCGTCGTCGCTGTGGTCGGGGATGGGGTCGTTGTTGTAGTGCACGCCCATCGACGCCTCCGGCCACCCGTAGTTGTCGCCCTCGACCAGCAGGTTGAGTTCGTCGCCGCCCTGCGGGCCCATCTCCGAGACCCAGATGCGCCCCTGGTCGTCGGTGTCGATGCCCAACGCGTTGCGGTGTCCCATCGTCCACTGCTCGGTGTCCCACGGGTTGCCCGGCGCCGGCTGCCCGTCGAGGGTGAGGCGCAGGACGGAACCGAGGTTCGTGTCGTTCTCCTGCGCGGGGGTCATCTCCTGCCGGTCGCCGGAGGTGACGTAGAGGTGGCCGTCGTCAATGAGCAGGCGCAGCGAGAGATGGCCGTTGCCGGCGGCCGGGGTCTGCTCCCAGATCTCCTGCAGCCCCGTCAACTGATGCCGGTCCATGTCCAGGTACGCGCGACCCACGACCCCCTGCGCACCGTTGGTGTGGGACCGGACCCAGCTGAGGTAGACCATGCCGTCCTGCTCGAAGGTGGGTCCGGGGATGATGTCGTGCATGCCCGCCTGCCCCTGCGCGTGCACGGGCGGCAGACCGGTGACCTCCGTGACCTTGCCGGTCGTCTGGTCCCGCAGCTGCAGCGCGCCGCGGCGCTCGGCGATGAGCAGATGGTCGGTGCCCGGCAGGAAGGTCATCGCCCACCCGGTGTTGAAGCTGCCGTGCTCGTCGACGGTGAACTCGCGGGTGGCGTCGTCGAGGGCGACCGGCTCCGGGGTGCCGGCGACCTCCGCGCCCTCCTCCTCTTCTTCGACAAGCTCCGGGTCCACCGTCGCCGGCGACACCGTGGCCCCCTCCGTGGGCGGTGGCACCTCCGCGGGTTCCGAGGTGCAGCCGCTGAGCAGGACCGCGGATAGGGACAGGGCGAGGATTCGACGCATGGCCCCACACTAACCAGAGATCCGATGTGATGAGCGTCATCGAGATCTGTTCATGGCCGGTCTGTAATGTCTCTACTCGTTGTCCGGCCCCCTGCTGAAAAGAACTCCCCGTGAAGAAGACGCTTCCCATCATCGCCCTCTCCCTCACCCTCGTCCTCGGCGGCGGTGCCGTCACCCCGGCACTGGCGCAGAGCTCGAGCAGCTCCGGCTCCTCCGGTTCCTCCGGCTCCTCGGGCAGCTCCCGCGGCCCGGTGAACAAGGTCGAGTTCGGCGAGGACCGGGTGGACGGCCCGCTGGTCATCACCGTCGTCGGTGATCTCCTCGGCCAGGGCATCTCCGAGAACGTCGGTTTCCTCATCGGTGACCTCGGCGTCATGGCGAACATCGGGGTGGGCGAGGAGTTCGCCATCCTCTTCGGCGATTCGTGGCGGGGTCCCCGCTTCGGGCAGGGCGAGTGGATGAGCCCGGTCGGTGTCGTCGCCGTCATGGGTGAGGACGGCCGCATCGAGATCCTCCGACCCCTCAACGACGGTGACCGCGTCGAGCAGCTCATCGACTACGCCCACACCGACGGCATCACCGTCATCCCCTCCGACGTCATCAACATCGACGGCACCCTCTACCTGCAGGGCATGTGGAACCAGGGCATCGGCAACGTGCTGCGCACCGAGATCTGGGAGTCCACCGACCAGGGAGCCACCTGGGAGTCGCTCGGCACCACCCCGACCTCGTACATGAACGGCCAGGGCAATCTCATCACGTGGGAGCAGGGTCCGGACGGCTACGTCTACGTCATGTCCTCGGAGTTCAAGCGTGCCGACGACGTCTACCTCTCCCGCTTCCTGCCGGAGCAGATCGCCGACCGCACCACCTGGGAGCACTACAACACCACCACCGGCGAGTGGGACGCCACCTTCGCCGGCACCCCGGTGCTGAGCGACGACGTCGCCGCCGGCGAGATGTCCCTGCGCTACATCGAGGGCCACTGGGTCCTGGCCATGTTCAACGCCTCCACCTACACCGTGCAGGTGCGCATCACGGAGAACATCACCGACGACTGGGACGCCATCACCCCGGCGGACGTCATCCTCGGCGGCGTGTGGGGTTCCCCGCAGGACGCCGGCAACTTCGCGCAGGTCTACGGCGGTTACATCGTCCCGGGTTCGACCATCGGGGACATGGATCTCGTGGTGTCCCAGTGGCGGACCGGCAGCAACACCCGTTACAACTCGACCCAGTTCAACGTCACGGGTCTCGACGAGTTCTTCGGCATCGGCACCGCACCCACCGACACCACCGCCCCGGAGGGCCGCATGGCTCCGCAGACCGTCCCGCAGGACCGCGCCGGCGATCAGTCCGTCATCCGGGTCGAGCAGACCGAGGTCACCGCGGACACCACGCCGGAGCAGGGGCTCCTGGACTCCACCACGGACCTGGTCATCGTGCCGCTGGAGCAGTAGTTCACAGGGTGCGGTTGATCGCCAGCATCCACTGGTTCACCGGCCCCTACACCTCCCAGCGCACCTCGTCGGGGCTCTTGTCCGCACGCCACCCGCGCCACGCGGCCTGGCGTACCCGCCCCTCACGCGTCCGGCCTGCCAGGGACACCTCCCCGACAAGCTTCGGGGTGACGAACCACGCGTCGGACTGGTCCGCCGCCGGCACGTCGTCGACCGGCGGGGTCTTGCGCTCGATCCGGCGCAGGGTCTTCTCGATGTCCCCCAGCTGCGCGGCGGTGAAGCCGGTGCCGACGCGGCCGGCGTAGCGCAGCTGACCGTCGGCGTCCGGCACCGCCAGCAGCAGCGAACCGATCCCGCCGGCGCGCCCGCCCTTGCCGTGGCGGGCACCGATCACCACCACCTCCTGGTGCAGCTGCGTCTTCAGCTTCAGCCACGCCTTGCCCCGCTTACCGGGCAGGTAGGTAGAGTCGGCGCGTTTGGCCACCAGCCCCTCCAGCGCCAGCTCGCGGCTGATCTTCTCCGCCTGGGCCAGGCTCCCGGTGTGCGCGGGAGGGACGGTGACGTGCTCACCCTCCGCCAGCACCTCGCGCAGGAGTTCGCGGCGCTGACGGTACGGAGTCCGCAGCTGCGGACTCGCGTCCTGGTCACCCGGCGCGCCGAGCTGGAGGATGTCGAAGACCATGTAGCGCAACGTCACGTCCCCGGCCTCCCCCTTGGCGGCGGCCTGCAGCAGCCCGAAGTCGGGGCGGCCGCGGTCGTCGAGGGCCACCAGCTCCCCGTCGAACACCGCCCCACCGGCCTCCGCGGCCGGGCCCTGCAGCAGCTCCACCAGCTCCCCAGCCTGCGGGAACAGCGCCGTGTAGTCGTGACCGTTGCGGCTGGCCAACACCACCCGGCCGTCCCCCGTCCCGACGCCCACTCCCGCAATGATGCGGTAGCCGTCCCACTTCATCTCGAAGACCCACTCCTCCCCGTCCTGCACGCCGAGCTTGATGTCGGCCGGGGTGCCCGGGGTGGCGAGCATCGGGGACGGCAGGTCCGCGACGCCGAACGCCGGGCGGGCGGCAGGGGACTCAGCGACCTCAGCCTTCTCGCTGGGAGCGGGATCGGCGGGGCGTCGAGAAGCATCGTCGGGCTGATCCTTCATGAACTTCAGCAACCAGTGCTTCTCCTCCCCCATGCCCGGGGCGTGGATGAGGGCGTAGCGGCGCGGCACACCACCCAGCCCACCGTCGGGGCGGCCGTGCAGGACGGCGATGACCTCCTTGCCCGCGCGCCACTTCTCGATCTCGCAGGTGCCCGCATCCCAGATGCTCACCTCGCCGGCGCCGTACTCCCCCTTCGCGATGATCCCCTCGAAGGTGCCGTACTCCAGGGGATGGTCCTCGGTCTGCACGGCCAGGCGGTTGAGGGAGGGGTCCAGCGGCGGGCCCTTCGGTACCGCCCAGGAGACGAGCACCCCGTCGTGCTCGAGGCGGAAATCCCAGTGCAGGCGGCGGGCGTGGTGCTCCTGGATGACGAAGGTCGGCTCACCGTCCGCACGCGCCGTCGGCCGCTCCTCCGGCACCGGCTCCGCCGTCTTCGAGGGATCGCGCATGGAGCGGTAGGTGCTCAGCCGGTCGGGGGTCTCGGAGGGGTCGGCGCGCAGGGGCTCCAGCGGATCAAGCCCCTCGGCGACCCGCTCGAGGACCTCCTCGTACTCGAGGTGCCGCAGGTCCGGGTCCGCCAGCTCCTCCCAGGTACGGGGTGCGGCGACCGTGGGCCGCAGGCGACCGCGCAGGGAGTACGGGCTGACGGTGGTCTTGGAGGCGTTGTTCTGCGACCAGTCGATGAACACCTTCCCGGCGCGGTCGGCCGTCTTCATCGTGGAGATCACCTCATCCGGGTGATCGGACTCCAGGCCGCGGGCCAGTTCGCGGGCCACCTGGGAGATCGTCTCGGAGTTGTGGGTGCCGTCGAGCGCCGCGTAGTCGCGCAGCCCCACCCCCTCGCCCGGGTCGAGGTCGAGCACCAGCCGGTCGGGGTTGCGGGGCTGGCCGTTGGCGCCGAAACGCCACTGCGGGGCGTGGAGCTCGAGGGCGGCGACCTGCCCGAACCAGGCCAGGACGCCCGGTTCCTCGGCCAGCGGGTAGTGGTTGGTGGAGGTCTTGTGCGCGATCCTGCCGGTCGGGATCCAGCTGGGCGCCGAATCCTCCAGATCCTTGCGGAAGAACACCTGCCCCGGCTCTTCCTCGGTGCCGACCCCGTCGACCCACCTTTTACGGGTGACGGGACGGCGGGTGAGCTGCGGGATGATCACCTCGGCGACGCTGAGGTAGTAGTGGATGACATCGGCCTTCGTCGTGCCCGTGGCCGGGTAAAGCACCTTGTCGAGGTTGCTCACCGACAGCGTGCGCTCGCCGACCTGAAACTGCTTCCTGCCTCGCGCCATGGCCTGCCCTTTCTGTATAAGCTTCATGTTATGCGCGCAGTATGGACCGGAGCCATCACGTTCGGACTCGTCAACGTCCCCGTCAAGGCCTACGGGGCGGTCGAGGACCACGACATCTCCTTCCACCAGGTCCACGACAAGGACGGCGGCCGGATCCGCTACGAGCGGCGCTGCGAGGTGTGCGGCGAGAAGGTCGACTACAAGAACATCGACAAGGCCTACGAGTCGGACGGGGACACCGTCGTCCTCACCGACGAGGATTTCGAGGCGCTCCCGGAGGCCGACAACAACGAGATCGAGGTCGTCCAGTTCGTCCCCTCCGAGCAGGTCGACCCGATCATGCTGGAGCGCAGCTACTTCCTCGAGCCGGAGGGCAAGTCGCCGAAGTCCTACCTGCTGCTGCGGCAGACGCTGGAGGCGACGGACCGCACCGCGATCGTCACGTTCGCGCTGCGACAGAAGACCCGCCTGGGTGCGCTGCGGGTGCGCGGCAAGGTGCTCGTCCTGCAGGGTCTCTTGTGCGCCGATGAGGTCCGCGACGTGGATTTCAAGGGCACGAAGTCGCGGGCGAAAATCTCCGACAAGGAGCTCGAACTGTCGGCAGCGCTGGTCGATCAGTTCGCCTCGGATTTCACTCCGGAGGCGTTCGAGGACGAGTATCAGATCGAGCTGCGCAAGCTTATCGACGCCAAACTCGAGGCCGGCGACACCCTCGACACGGAGGCCACCTTCGGGGAGAAACCGGACGAGGATGACTCGGACGACGCCGACGTCGTCGACCTCATGGAGGCCCTCAAGGCGTCGCTCGACAAGAAGCGCGGCGGGAAGAAGCCTGCCAAGAAGACCACCAAGAAGGCGGCGAAGAAGACGACCAAGAAGTCGAAGTCCGCTTAACGACGCCAGGTCGTCGGGTCCCCGGCCGCCGTCGCCGGGTCCAGGCCCCACGCCTGCGCGATGAGTTCGAGGGTGCGGTTGTTGGTCTGGGTGGTCGGTCCCTTGATCAGCAGCATGAGTTCGTCGGCCTGCGCGCGCTCGGCGAAGGCCTCCAGGTACTCGGCGGTCTGCTCGCCGGTGCCGACGGCGTAGTAGTCGAGCATGGAGGCGTAGTGCTGTCCCACCGGGGAGGCCAGGACCTGGTCGATCTTGTCGTCCCCGGCGACACGGCCGTTGAAGTGCATGACGGTGACGTGCTGGCGCACCATCTCCCGGTGGAGGCGGGCCGCCTCCTCCTCGGTGTCGGCGGCCGTCGCGTTGAGGGCGGCGATGACGTAGGGCTCGTCCATCAGCGCCGACGGTTCGAACGTTTCACGGTAGACGGTGACGGCCTGCTCGAGCATGGGCGGGAACAGGTGTGAGGCGAACGAGTACGGCAGGCCCAGCTTGGCGGCCAGCTGCGCGCCGTAGAGGGAGGAACCGAGGATGTAGAGGGGCACGTTCGTGCCTCGGCCCGGGATGGCCTGCACGTCGGGGATGAGCGACTCGCCCTGCAGGTAGCGGGCGAGCTCGATGATGTCGGAGGGGAAGTTCTCCGCGGCGTTGACCGGGCGGCGCAGCGCGCGGGCCAGGGTGGTGCGGTCGGTGCCGGGCGCGCGGCCGAGGCCGATGCGGCCGGGGTACATCTCCTCCAGGGTGCCGAACTGCTCGGCCACGATGTACGGGGAGTGGTTGGGCAGCATGACACCACCCGCGCCGAGGCGGATCGTCGAGGTGTGGGCCGCGACGTGCCCGATGACCAGGGCACCGCCTCCGCCCTCGACGCCTGCCTCCACATCGTCCGCACCCGCCTCGGCACGGCCGCCGCCGCCCGCGTGGCCCGTCACCTGGTCATCGCCCCGCACCGCGAAGGCGGACAAGCCCAGTACATCGAGCGACCGCTCCCGGCACACCAGGGTCAGGGGCGGCCACCGTATCCGTCAGCCCGGTAGCGCGTGACCGCTCCCGGCACACCAGGGTCAGGGACCGGTCAGTGAGGTCATCGACTGGGCCCTGGCCAACCTCGATGAGCCGCTGACCGTCGAGGAGCTGGCCGCACGCGCCCACATGAGCCGACGCAACTTCACCCGCCGGTTCCGCGAGATCACCGGCACCAGCCCGGCGCGCTGGGTCACCGACCGCCGCCTGGACGAAGCCCGCTCCCTGCTGGAGACCACCCCGTGGACGGTCGAGCGGATCGCCCGGGTCTGCGGCTTCAGCAGCCCCGTCACCTTCCGCCAGAGCTTCGCGGCACACTACGGCACCACGCCGACGTCGTACCGCAAGCGGTTCACGGAGTGAGCGACCTCAGGATCAGCGGAACTCGAACTGCAGCTGCACGTCCTCGTCGATGGCGTGGATGATGCCGGTGTAGAAGTTGCGGGCCTGGTCCTCGAGGAGATCGCGGTTGGCGTCGATGTGCTCCTGCCGCTTCTCGTCATTGAGGATCTCGGTGACGGCCTCGGCGGAGTCGATCTCCTCCGTGATGAAGCTGAGGGCCCTGCCGTCCCGGTGCACCGTCTTGAACTCCGGGTCCTTGAAGCCGATGGACTTGAACGGCGGGACGGTCACCAGGTACGAGTCGGTGTCAGTCTGCCGGATCGCGACATCACCGCCGTCGATGCCCAACTGGGCGGTGAAGGTGTACTGGAGGATGTTGGTGCGCTGGGACCCCGGCATCTCCCACTTGAAGATCTTCGCCTCCCGTTCCACCGTGTGCAGGCCCTGCGTCGCCGTGCTGAGGAGGACGATCTCCTCCTCCCGCTCCACCGCGGTGATGATCTCTGAGGTACGCGACGTGGTCTCCTCCTTGATCGGCTCCCCTGATGCACTCCCCCACGCGTAGGCGGCGACGACGGCGACCGCCATCACGATCAGCACGCTGATGATTCCCAGGACCAACCGCGCAGCGCGCATCCTCATCCACCTCATCGGTTACCGGTATACAGATCAGAAGGGATGCTACCAGACCGGCTCATCGGGAACGGCGGATTCAGCCGCGCCGGGATTTCCGGGCATGCCGCACCGCAAAGAACACGGCCGCCACGATGAGGATGAGACCGATGCCGCCGAGTCCCGGGGAGTCGTCCAGCTCGCCGAGATACAGCAGGACAGCACCGAAGGCCACGGCCGCGACCGCGGGCACATAGGGAAGGTACTTCACGAGGTTGAGCGTACTCCCGGAAACGGTGGCACGCGGCCGCCGGCGCAGGGAGGATGGGCTCATGACACGAATCCTCCATGTGGTCACCAACGTCGCCCATTTCGACGACCCCTCCGACACGACCGGCCTGTGGCTCTCCGAGCTGACCCACGCGTGGGAGGTCTTCGCGGAGCGCGGCTTCGAGCAGACCATCGTCAGCCCGGCCGGCGGGTACGTGCCCCTCGACAAGCGTTCCCTGACGTTCCCCGCCAAGGAGAAGACCGCCTCGGACTGGCTCACCGATCCGTCGAAGATGGCGCTGCTCGGCACCACCACCGCCGCCGCCGAGGTCGACGCCGCCGACTTCGACGCCATCTGGTTCGCCGGCGGGCACGGCGCAATGTACGACTTCCCCGACAACGAGGACCTCCAGCGGCTCACCCGGGAGATCGTCGAGGCCGGCGGCGTCGTCGCCGCGGTGTGCCACGGTTACTGCGGGTTGCTCAACACGCGGTTGTCGGACGGTTCCCTGCTTATCGACACCCGCCCCCTCACCGGTTTCTCCTGGGTGGAGGAGAAACTGGCGCTCGTCGATAAGCTTGTCCCCTACAACGTCGAGGAGGTGGCGAAGCAGCGCGGCGCCGACTACCGCAAAGCCACCCTGCCGTTCGCCTCGTACACCGTGACCGACGGCACCCTCATCACCGGGCAGAACCCGGCGTCGGCGAAGGCGACCGCCGAACTGGTGGCGGACGCTCTCGCATGATCGATGAGGACGACGCCCTCCTCGGGGTGGACCCACCACAGCTCGACCCGGAGGCGCTCCTGCTGTGCGGACTCATGTGGGCCGGCAAGGAGCACCCGCCCAGCAACGAGGTGTGCCGCGTCCTGGAGCCCGGCGACTTCTACGACCCGCACCACGGCCGGCTCTTCGGGTTCCTTGCTTCTCGACGCCGCGCCCACCAACCCGTCGACCCCGCCAGCCTCGGCTCGGCACTGTCGGAGATGGGCGACTCCGCTCCCCTGCCCCGCCACACGGCGAAGCGCCTGCTGCTTGAGCTGACCACCCTCAGCGTCGTCCCCGAGCTGGTCACGGACTACGCCGACCAGGTTCTCGGGATGTCCTACCGACGCCAGTACCTGACGATGGCCACCGCCCTCACCCACGCCGGGGAGACCCTGCCCGAGTCGGAGCTGTTCCCCGTCATGGTCGAGCACGGCCGGGCGCAGCGCGCGGCGTGGGAGCGGCGGCTGGCCTTCCGCAACCGGGAAAAGGAATGACAACCATGTCCCCCATGTTCTCGCTCGTCTTCTCCGGCGTCTCGATCATGATGGTCGTGGCTGGCTTCTTCATGTTCTACCGCGCCTTTCGGCAATGGAGGACCCTCCGCGATCTCGCCGAGCGCGGCGAGCGGGTCCGCGGCACCGTGACCTCCTCGTACGTGCGCATCGAGGAGAATTCCAAGGGCAACGACGTGCACCGGCTCGTCGAGATCGTCGAGTTCCACACCCTCGCCGGTCAGAAGGTCCGCGGCCGCCCCCGCTTCAACGATGTCGGCCTCGCCGACCGCACCGGGCAGACCGTGCAGATCATCTACTCGAAGGACAACCCGGAGCTGTTTCTCGCGCCGAAAGACGGGAAGCAGCAGTCCTCAGGTGTGGTGGTGACCAGCGCGGTGGTCGGCGTCGTGTTCATCGCCGTCGGCGCGGTGCTGCTGTTCGTCGGTTCTTCGCTACCGTCGATGCCATGACGTCCCGCAGCCTCGCCCCCGCCCTCGTCGGCCTTCTCTCACTCACGCTCACCGCCTGCGCCGACGACTCCGCCCCGCCGACCCCTGCCACCACGGAACAGACCGTGACCGCCACCGGGTCCGCCGCAGAGTCCGCAGCTGCGGACTCCCAGGAGTACCCAGACATTCTCGAGGCTAAGGTCACCCCGGCCGGGGAAAAGTTCCGGGTCGTCGTCACCGTGTCCTCCCCGTACGACACCCCAGAGCGTTACGCGGACGGCTGGCGCGTGCTCACCCCGGACGGCGACGTGCTCGCCGAGCACACCCTCCACCACGATCACCAGAACGAGCAGCCCTTCACCCGTTCCCACGGGCCGTTCGCCATCCCCGACGACGTCACCGAAGTCGTCATCGAGGGCCGCGACCAGGTCAACGGCTACGGCGGCGGCACCGTGACGGTGCTGGTGCCGCGGCACGGGTAGGAGTCCGGTCAATTAAGCTATGTTTCCCACGGATTGATGACGCGGGAGGACATGGGGAGGAAATCCTTCACATTGCGGGTGACCACCTCCATATCGTGTACCAGCGCAGTGGCTGCCAAAAGGCAATCACGTTCGGGACGGGGGTCTGGGACCTGCAATGCAGCAGCTCGAGCAGCGACCTTGATATCCACGGCCAAAATTCGGCCAGAGAAGAGGTCCAAAACCTCGTCTTCCAGCCATGTCCGCAATCGCCTGCCCTGGATCTCATCTTTCCGTTCGAGCCGACGAATTCCCAGCTCAATCTCCATCACGGTCACGACACTCAAATATAAATCGTGTGGCCTTCTCCGAAGAATCCAGGCTCGTACTGCTGGATCAGCCTGTGGCTTACGCAATTCGCTGATGACGTTGGTATCCAAAAGGAACATCAGAAATCTGGTGCCTTCAAGGTGATATCCATTTGTGGGAACTCGACGTCAATGACCTCGTCCAGCTGCAATCTATCGAGGAATTCCGCTGAGTCTTCGGAGTCGGTACCTGTGAGACGTCGGTAGTCATCTATCGACAGGAGGACGAACGCCGGTTCGCCCCTGTCGGTAACCACGACAGGCCCCTTGGACGCGGCCCGCTTCGCTGCGCTGACATCCCGATTGAAGTCCCGCGAAGAAACGACAGTCATATTCACCTCCTGGTAGGTACGTACCTACATCATGACGTGAGTTCCATGATTCTGCAATAGGTCGACGCCTTCCCCCGACCAACCCACACCACTAGGGTGGGGGCGCAGGAGGTTCCACGATGACCGACCCAACCCGATTGACCATTCTGCAGACCGCTGACCTGCACGGCCAACTGGAGACCCACGACGAGTTCTATCTGGAGGACGGGCAGCCCGTGTACCGGCGGGCCGGCGGCGTGGCCCGGATGAAGACCCTCTTCGAGCAGATCCGGGAGGAGAATCCGCACACGGTCATCGTCGACAACGGCGACTGCTTCCAGGGCAGCGGCTGGGTACAGCTCACCCGCGGCGAGGCCGTGGTCCCGGCGATGAACGCGCTGGACTACGACGTGCTCATGCCGGGCAACTGGGAGGTGGTGTTCGGCAAGGAGCGGCTGCTTCAGATCGCCGGGGAGTACACTGCCCCGATGGTGTGCACCAACATGCACCACGCCGATGAGTCGGGTGATCCGGTGGGCAACGACGTGATCGGCAACCACCTCTTCGCCCCTTTCCACGTCCTGGAGAGGGGCGGGGTGCGGATCGGCGTGCTGGCCTACAACGACCCGGCGCTCACCCGACGCCAGGCACCCGCCTACAGCCGGGGCATCGCCATGACCCGGCCGGCCCAGAGCCTGGCCCACTGGGTGCGTCACCTGCGTGAGGAGGAGGGCTGCGCGGTGGTGCTCGTCATGGGCCATCTGGGCATGGCCCCGCAGGTGGCCCTGGCCAGCGAGGACGTCGCGGAGGGCGTCGACTACATCCTCGGCGGCGACACGCACGAACGCATCCGCCAGCCCCTGCAGGGGAGGCACGCCCGCGTCACCGAGCCCGGCGCCTTCGGCTCCTTCGTGGGCAGGCTCGACATCGAGGTCGGCAGCGCGGGGGTCCGCGAACTCAACTACGAGCTTCTCGACGTCCACGAGGACCTCCCCGAGGACCCCCATCTGCGGTCGCTGCTGGACGACATCCGCGCCGCCCACCCGGAGCTGGAGGAGACGATCGGCACGACGTCCTCGGTGCTCCAGCGCTACTACGTGCTGGAGACGCCGATGGACAACCTCGTCACCGACGCCCTGTTCGCGAAGGCGTCCGCGGCCCTGGCCGCGCGGGGCGAGCACCTGGACATCGCCCTGTCCAACGGCTTCCGCTTCTGCCCGCCGCTGGTGCCGGAGGGCGGGGCGGCGTCGATAAGCAGGCAGTTCCTGTGGTCGATGCTGCCGGAGAACGCCGAGGTCAAGACGGGCACGGTGACCGGTGCGCAGCTGCGCACGTGGCTGGAGAAGGAGCTGAACAACGTCTTCTCCCCGCGCGCCGACGAGGTTTTCGGCGGCTGGGTGGTGCGCTTCGCCGGGATGCGGGTGCGTTTCATCTCCCGCGCACCCATGGGGCACCGGGTGCAGTCGGTGGAGATCGGGGGTCGCCCACTGGACCCGGACGCCACCTACACCGTCGCCGCCTGCGAGCGTGAGGGCGATCCGGTGGACACGCTGTGCCGGCTGCGGAACTGCGACGACCCGCAACTGCTGGGTTTCACCCTGCATGAGGCGGTCGAGGAACTCCTCGCCCGCGGACCGGTGAACTACGGCCTGGAGGGGCGCTGCGTGGCGGAGGACCTGCCGGAGAAGGTCCTCGGGCAGGGCAACATGGAAGGGTACGAGTTCCGGTGACCGGGCACCCGCTCGCCCGTTACCGCGGCACCGGCGCCGACCTCCCCTTCGGCGACCCCACCCGCGCCCACCGCGGTGTCGCGATGGAGGGCTACTTCTGGCGCCTCACCGATCCGGCGACCGGCCGCGTCCTCATCGCCCTGTGCGGCGCCAACCAGGGGCCGGAGGGGCCGTGGGCGACGGTCGGCCTGGCCGGGTCGAACGGTTTCCTCCGCACTGCGGCGGTCGACGGCGCATGGACTGACCCGGCGCGGCTCGGGGTCCGGGGCGGCCCCGCCGCCTCCCCGGCGTTCGTGGGCTCCCCGGAGAGGCTGCACGTGGACCTCGGTGCCGACGCCCGCCTGGACCTGCGCTTCCATGGCCTGCGACCGTGGCCGCACCGCACCTTCGGCGGGTCCAGCGTCTTCCAGGTGATCCCGGGGCTGAACCAGTACTGGCACCCGTGGCTGCTCGGTGGGCGTGCCTCCGGGACCGCCACCCTCGGCGGTGAGACCTGGGAGTTCACCGACGCCCAGGTCTACGGCGAGAAGAACTGGGGCCGCGAGGGCTTCCCCGATTCCTGGTGGTGGGGGCAGGCGCAGGGTTTCGCGGAGCCGGAGGCGTGCGTCGCCTTCGCCGGCGGGCTGGTCACGGCGGGGCCGCTGCGGGTGGAGGTGACGGGGCTGGTGGTGCGGTTGCCGGACGCGCGCGTGCTGCGCCTCGGCAACCCCGTGGTCAGCCCGGTCCACACCCGCACCACCGATGACTCCTGGGTGCTCTCGGGGCGGGGCTACGGCTGGCGGGTGGAGGTCACCGGCTCCGCCCCGCTCGCCGACGCCTTCGTCCTCCCCGTCCCCCTCCCCAGCGAACACCGCAACGTCGCGGGCGATCTCGAGCACCTCACCGGCGACCTGGAGGTCACCGTCTCCCGCTTCGGCCGGCACGTGTGGGGCGGCCGCACCACGCTGGCGGCCCTCGAACACGGCGGGCTGGACCGCGCTGCCTCTGAGCTGCGCAGACGTGGTCTGGACCCCACGCTTTCCGACGCCCCACCGTGGACGTGACACCATCCGACTTGACGGAATATACCCCCCGGGGTATCTTTGTGGCTGTTCTCATCACAGCAAAGGAAAATGAAAGTCACATGACGACCTCCGTTCTGAGCAAGCTCACCACCCCGACCGCCCCCGTCGAGAAGCCCCGTAACACGGCGAACGTCCTCATCTGGACCTTCTTCGGTGTCGCCGTCATGGGCTGGACCGCCAGCGCCATCCTCTCCGCGATCCACTTCTGGGTCCTGCCGATCCCGGAGGGCGTGCCCACCCGCGGCCCCATGGCCGTCATGATGAGTGACTACTCCTACGTCGGCCCGATCCCGCTGGCCACCATCGGCGCGGTCTACTACATCGGCATGATGGCGGCCTCCGCCCTGTGGCTGTTCACCAAGAGCGAGCTGCTGGAGAAGCTGCTCCTGCCGGTCACCGCCATCGGTGTCGCCCTCTCCGCGGTCTTCGTCTACCTGCAGCTGTTCGTCATCGGCGAGATCTGCCCGTTCTGCATGGTCTCCGCCGCAGCCACCACCCTGCTGTTCTTCATTGAGCTGACCGTCAAGAAGATCGGCGGCGCACGCACCGCCCCGATCGTCAACCCGGCTATCGCCGCCCCGATCATGATCGCCATCCCGCTGGTCATGGCCATCGTCGCGATGTTCTCCCTCACTGTTCTGCCGCTGCCGGAGTTCTAGAGACACCGCTTATCGACGCCCCCAAGGCCCGGACACCTCCCACAGTGTCCGGGCCTTCTCCGTGTCTGCACTTATACCCTCATCGCTGTCCCCCAAACCCCGTTGTCGACACGCACCCAGTCGGGGTGAAAGTGCAGCCATCCCCCGAAAGCCACCGCCCCGGTCCCACATGAGGGACCGGGGCGGCGTCGATAAGCGAACTTAGGCCTGGGACTTCTCCAGGGCCTGCTCGATGTCGGCGATGATGTCGTCGACGTTCTCCAGGCCGACGGAGATGCGCACCAGACCCGGGGTGATGCCGACGGACGGCAGCTGCTCGTCCGGCACCTGGCGGTGCGTGGTCGACGCCGGGTGCAGCACGCAGGAACGGGCGTCGGCGACGTGCACCTGGCGGGTGACCAGCTCGAGGGCGTCCATGAACTTCACGCCGGCCTCGCGGCCCCCCTTGATGTCGATGCACAGCACGCCGGAGTTGCCGCTGAGGTACTTCTTCGCCAGCTCGCGGTACGGGGAGGAGTCGAGTCCGGGGTAGCGGACGTCGACAAGCACGTCCTTGCGGCCCTCGAGGTACTCGGCGACCCTCTGTGCGTTCTCGCAGTGGCGCTGCATGCGCACGTCGAGGCTCTCGAGGGAGTGGTTGAGCATGAAGGCGGAGTGCGCGGACGGGTAGGCGCCGAAATCACGCTGCAGCTGCATGCGGGCCTTGATGATGAAGGGGGCAACGGCGTAGTCCTTGGTGTACACGACGCCGTGGTAGGACTCGTCCGGCTCGGTGAAGCCCGGGAACTTGCCGTTGGTGTAGTCGAAGGTGCCGGCGTCGACGATCATGCCGCCGACCTGCAGCGCGTGGCCGTCCATGTACTTGGAGGTGGAGTGGATGACCACGTCGGCGCCGTGCTCGATGGGGCGGCACAGCATCGGGGTGGCGAAGGTGGAGTCGACGATGAGCGGCACGCCCTGACCGTGGGCGATGCGGGCGAACTTCTCGATGTCCAGCACGCTCATCGCCGGGTTGCCGATGGTCTCACCGAACAGTGCCTTCGTGTTCGGCTTGAAGGCGGCGGCGATCTCCTCCTCGGAGGCGTCCTGGTCGACGTAGATGACCTCGATGCCGAAACGCTTGAGCGTCGTGTGGAAGAGGTTGAGGGTGCCGCCGTAGATCTCGGAGGAGGCCACGAAGGAGTCACCCGCCGAGCAGACGTTCATGATCGACAGCGCGGTCGCGGCCTGGCCGGAGGAGGTCGCCATCGCCGCGGCACCGCCCTCCAGCTCGGCGATCTTCGTCTCCACCGCCATGACGGTCGGGTTGGCGAAGCGGGAGTAGATCAGCGCGTGGGTCGGCTCATCGAACACCGCCGCGATGTCCTCGGAGGAGTCGAAGGTGTAGGTCGTGGACTGCACGATCGGCACCTGTCGGGGGTCCTTGTTGCCCGGGACATAGCCGGAGTGGATGAGCTTGGTCTGGTTGTGCATGGTGATGCAGACACCTTTCGGGGCGACGGAATACCTGAATGCAAATGTACCCGCCGCGGGCATGAGCTCGGGGTCCACCCCGTCCGCGTCAGGGCTCGACCACCTCGCGCGGCACCCCGTCCGGCCAGCGTCCGTGCCGGGCCTGGTAGCGGTTGGCGTAGGCCCGCACCCCGGTGGGCAGCGTCTCGAAAATGTAGTCCCGGCCGACGTGGTCGATGAAGCCGGTGGGCTCGAGGCGTCGGTAGAGGTCCTGCTTCACGCGCGCCATCGCGAACTTGATGCCGCGCCGCTCCAACTTGGCACGCAGTTCGTCGAGGGCGTCGACGGCCGTGAGATCGATCTCGGTGTTGGCCTCCGCGTTGAGGAGGAACCACTGCACCGGCGTCTCCGACTCCTCGACGGCCCTCATCGCGTGCTGCACGAAGCCGTCGGCGTTGGCGAAGAAGATGGGGGCGTCGTAACGGAACACCAGGAGGCCGTCGACGGGGCGTGCATCCTCGTAGTCGTCGAGGCTGTGCATGCCAGGCACGCCCGGCGCGTAGCCGAGGACGTCCGCGTAGGGGCGGGTGATGCGGCGCAGGAGGTCGAGGATCGACAGGGCGATGGCGAAACCGATGCCGCCGAGCACGCCGAAGATGACCACGGCGGCCGCGGTGGCGAGGGTGATCACCAGCTCGCTCCTGCGGAAACGGGCGATGCGGATGATCTCGGGGATGTCGATGAGCCGGGTGGCCGCGTAGATGACCAGGGCACCCAGCGCGGCCGTCGGGAAGGACTCCAGGACCGGGCCGGCGAACATGAGGACCATGACGACCATGACGATGACCACCAGCGAATGGACCTGGGTGCGGGCGCCGGCGGCGTCACCGAGGACGGTGCGCGAGCCGGAGGAGGACACCGGGAAACCCTGGAAGAAGCCGTTCGCCAGGTTAGCGGCACCGAGCGCCAGGAGTTCCTGGTTGGAATCGATGACCTCTCCCCTGCCGGACGCGAAGGCACGGCCGGTGAGGATGTTGTCGGAGAAGCCGACGATGGCGATGCCCACCGCATACGGCAGCATCGTCCAGACGTCGACCGTCCCGAGGTCGGGGACGCGGAACTCCGGCAGCCCCCGCGGCACCTCACCGATGACCGCCAGACCGTAGGCACGGAGGTTGAAGATCTGCACGACGGCCGCCGCGACGAGCAGCACCATCAGCGAACCGGGCAGTTTCGGCGCGATCCAGGCCACCACGTAGAGCATGACCAGGACGACGGCGGAGAGCGCCAGCGTCGGCCAGTGCACGTACTCCAGCTTCCCCAGGAAGTCGAGCACCTCCCGCCACGTGCTGTCCCCGTCGACGTGCAGCTTGGTCACCTTGCCCAGCTGGCTCACGATCATCAGCAGCGCGATGCCGATGAGGTAGCCGATGAGCACCGGACGCGACAGCAGCGTCGTGAGGAATCCCAGCCGCGCCAGGAATCCCACGATGCAGACCACTCCGACGGCGATCGCTAACAGCGCCGCGACCTCGGCGTAGTACTCCGGACCGCCGGCCGCCGACAGGAGGGCACCGACACCGGCCGCCGTCATCAGCGCCGTGGTCGACTCCGGTCCGATCGACAGCTTCCGTGACGTGCCGAGGAAGAAATAGATGAACATCGGCGCCAGCACCGCCCACAGCCCGACGACCGCCGGCAACCCGGCGATCACCGCATAGGCCATGACCTGCGGCACCAGGTACGCCGCCACGGTGATACCCGCGACAATGTCTCCGCCGAGCCAGGCACGCTCATAGCGTTTGAGTGCGCCCACCCCGGGGAGGAAACGCTCCCACAATGGCCTCTCACTGGTCATAACCATCACGGTACTCTGCACGGCGGCAGTCGGTGTCCGGGCCGGGCCCGCCCCCGGTTAAGCTGCCGTCATGAGAAGATCAGGGACACCGGGCAACCCCGTGGATGCGCGACTGTTCGCCTCTCACGACACCTTCCTGGCGCACCGTCCGCCCGGCGCGGAGGAGGACGTCCACATGCTCCCCGCGATCGTCGACCACGTGATCAGCCGCTGCAGCAGCCCCGGTGACCTCGTGTTCGACCCCTTCGCCGGCTTCGGCACGACACTCGGACGTGCGGTACACATGGACCGCCGGGCCCTCGGCGTCGAACTGCTCCCGGAACGGGTCGCCCACATCCACCGCCACGTCCCCGCCGCGCACATCATCCCCGGGGATGCCCGCCGCCTCGGGGAGCTCCTCCCGCTTCTCGACGCCGCCGTCACCCTCATCCTCAGTTCCCCGCCCTACATGACCGTCACCCACCACGAGGCCGACCCCCTCACCGCCTACGAGGAGACCGGTGGCGACTACGCGCGCTACCTGCGGGAACTCGGGACCGTGGCGCAGGAGTGCGCGCGCCTTCTGGCCCCCGGTGGCCACCTCGTGTGGAACGTCGCCGACATCCTCCACGAGGGCGACCACACCCCGCTCATCGACGACTGCGCGCGTGTACTCGACGAGCACCTCACGCGCGTCGCGGTCGTCGAGATCGAGTGGGACCGGCTGCCCCACGACCTGACACGGGACGCGCTGCTGGTGTTCAGGCGCTAAAGGATGCCGCGAAGCCCCATTGCCGATGCTGTGGGAGGGCCTTAAAGGTACGTTTTTGCCGCCCGCGCCCCTGCCGGAACCCGTGAGCGGTAGCCGCACCCCGCCCCTAGCGTGAGGTCTGTCGGAACGCGCCGACACCACTCACCACAAGGAGCAGACATGGGACTCTTCGACCAGTTCAAGCAGGCATTCACCCGCGACAACCTCAAGAGAGGATTCGACGGCGCGGTGCAGAGCGCCCAGGACATCGCCGCGAACCCGCTCGGCATCCTCGACGACCACAACGCCCTGCAGGAATACGGCCGGGAACTGCAGCGCCTGCAGCAGGTGGGCATCCGTGGAGTCGGTGTCATCAGGTCGGTCTCCCCCACCGGTGAGAAGGCCGGCGGCGTCGACTGGGCCGACATCGAGATCGACATGACCCTGCCCGGCCGGGAGCCTTACCTCGCCACCACGCGGATCATGATGCCGCGGAACACTGCCGACATGTATGCCCCCGGCAGCCGGCACAACGTCGCCATTGACCCGGCCGACCCGAACAACTTCGCATTCGCGGAGTAGGGCCGGGTTCTCCTCCGGCCGCAACACCGGCGCGTGGCCACCTGGTCACCCCCGATAGCGGCAGCCCCACAAGTTCACCCAGCGACACACGGACCCTGATTGTAGGGTGCCAGGCATGGGAGCTTGGGACATAGGACCTTTCGACAACGACGGTGCACTGGATCTCCTCGCGGAGATCAGAATGGGCGACTTCTCTCTCGAGTCGTTTACCTCGGCTTTCGAGGACGAGGACTACCTCGAGATCGACGCCGGGCAGATGGCCGTGGCGCTCGCCGCCCTGGTACGGATCATCAACCAGGATCCGGGGGCACCGGACAACCCCCTGGACGAAGCGGACCTCGCCGCATTCGCGGCTCAACTCACCCCCGAACGGATCTCGTGGATCCGGCAGCAACAGGAACTCGCGCTGTCCGACGGTGAGCACTCCGAACTGTATGAGTTGTGGGAGGAGACCGACTCCCTGAACTCCTGGCTCGAGGCCTCCTCCGGATAATGTGCAGGGCCGTCCGGTGACAGCCGGTCCTGGCTGCCTGCATCTGGTCATCCCCGACGGCAGCGGCCTCAGGCGGGCAACCCGTCCTTGACCACGTGGAATGAAGCAGCCCTCCCCCGGATCGGCCGCCAGGAAAGGCCCTACCGGACCTCTAGAACCCGGATGACTTCTCCACCGTGTAACTGCGTTCGATCCCTGCGGTCACCTGGCCCCACTCACTGTCGGCCACCCGGCGTCGGTGCGCGCCGAAAGCAACCTCGTCAGCAAAGTGCTCGTGCACGTTCCACACCAGTCCGCCGGCCGTCGGGAGAACCTCGAAGTGCAGGCACCCCGGTTCAGCCCGGGTCAGCTCGACATGCCGCGGCAGGTGGTGTTCCACGATCTCAGCCTCGGCCGGGGTCGCACAGATCAACTTTCCGGTGACGCGCACTTCGCGGCTGCCGAAGCCTTCCCCTGCCAGGATGGTCAGGTGGCCGAGGCGCGGCCTCCACAGCGCGGCGCGTGCTCCGGTGAGCTCCTTCATCCGGGCGGAGGCGATCTCGTCCAGCGCCCGGATGTAGTCGGGGACGATCTCCCGGGGCAGGCGCAGGCCCATCGTCAGGTGCGGGGTCCAGCGGGGACCCCGACCTACCGGGTTACACGCGCTGATACGGCGGGCGGCGATCTCCAGCTCGTCGTCGGTTTCCAGGAGCCAGGCCACGGTCTGCTTACGCTTCGTGCCGAACACGACGGTGCCCACCCGCTGGAAACGCGCGGGGATGAGCGACGGAAGGAGTTCGGAAGCCAGCGCGATCGGCTCCTCCGGCATATGCGGGGCGAACGTGACCGTGATGTGCGGCGTCTGCTGCTGGGGCGGGAACCCCCGCGCCTCAAGCTCCGCGTAGATCTGCCGTACCTGCGCTTCCTCCTCGGCGGGCAGGTGGAGAAGAATGTTCTCGGGTGACGCCACAGACAGCTCCCTTTCCGGCATGGTCAGCATCATCACCGCCCCTAACCCCAGACGGGCGGCGTCGCTGTGGAGTCCCTAGGCCTTGAGCACGTAACGCAGGGTCTCGACGACCTGGTCGGTGGTCTGGCACCATGCCTGGGCAGCGGCGTCGACCTCCTTGAGGGGGTGGACGATGTCGGCGTCGTGAAGCGTGACGTACGGCTTGCCCAGCGCGGCGCAGTAGCCGGCGTCGAAGGCGGCGTTCCACTGCTTGTACTCGCTGCCGAAGCGCACGACGACCAGGTCTGCGGCCTCGATGAGCGTGCGGGTGCGGATGGAGTTCACCTTGGAGGACTGGTGGTCACGCCAGAACTTGCTCTCCGTCTCCCCCAGGTGGTCGCCGGCGGCGTCGCTGGCCGGGTGATCGGTGACCGGAGCGGTGAACACGACGTCCAGTCCCGCGGCCTCGGCGCCGCGCTGGATCTCCTCACGCCAGTCGGTGTGGATCTCGCCGGACAGGTAAACGTTGAAAGTCATCTCATGTTCCTCATAGCTGATTGGGATCTACACCGCTGCACCATACCCAATGGGGCCACATCCCTGACGTCATACAGATTCCAGCGGCGTCAAGCCGTCAAGAGCATCCCCTGGGGATCCCCCACCACCTCAAGGTCATAATGCGACTGCAGGTTGATCCGGAACTGCGCATCCATGGAGAAGTACCGCCCTAAACCGGCCTGGGTTGGTGAGAGGGCATGATGGGACCTGACCCCTGTTTGGTAGACACCCGACAACCCGGCTTTCTGCCGGGGAAGAAAGGTAACCTGCCACCATGCCGATCAAGACCTACACCGAGGAGTTCCGCCGCGACGCGGTCGCCCTCTACGAGAACTCACCCGGGGTATCGATCAACGCCCTCGCCACAGAACTCGGCGTCAACCGCAACACGCTCCAGATCTGGGTCCGCAAATACGGCACCGGCGCCCGCACCAGCAGCTCGGATTCTTCCTCCAGCTCTGACACACCGACCGTGGTGACCGAAGCGGAACGCATCCGCCAGCTGGAACGAGAAGTTCGCAGACTCCGGGAGGAACGCGACATTCTGCGCAAGGCCGCGAAATATTTTGCGGAAGAGACGAACTGGTGATCCGCTTCCAGTTCGTTGACGACGCCCGGAACGACCATTCGGTTAAGCGGTTATGCGAGGTCCTCAAGCTCAATCGGTCCTCGTACTACAAATGGAAAAACACCTCCGCCACCAGGAAGAAACGTCTGCTCAGCGACGCGATCCTCGGCGCAAGGGTCAAGGCCGTGTTCACCAAGGAACGCGGATGCTACGGGGCGAAACGCATCACTGCGGAACTCAACGACGATTCGACCGCAACCCCGGTCAACCACAAGAAAGTCGCCCGCATCATGCGCTCGTTGAAGCTGTTCGGGTATTCGAAGAAACGCAAGATCACCACCCCGGTGTCCGAGGGAAAGAAGTCGGTTTTTCCGGATCTCGTGGGAAGGAAATTCACCGCTGAGCATCCCAATCGGGTCTACGTCGGCGACATCACCTACCTGCCGATCGCGGACGGGTCGAATATGTACCTGGCCACCGTCATCGACTGCTATTCCCGTCGGCTGGTCGGCTTCGCGATCGCCGATCACATGCGCACCTCCCTGGTCCAGGACGCGCTGGGGTGACGTCCGTTAGCGTGGTGTATCTGTAACTGCCGGTGAGGACCCCATGGAAGATGTGGGCGACCACCGCAGTACCTTTCGAATCAACTCCTACATCTCCTCGAAAGGGACACCACGATGGCCGCTGGCCCCCATTCTATCGACCCCACCACCTACCTCGACGACCTGCTGTCTCAAGCCTCTCCGGACCTGATGAGACAGATGCTGCAGAACTTCATCAACCAGATCCTGTCCACCCAGGCCGACCAGATCTGCGGCGCCGATTACGCCACTACATCCGAGTCCCGCACCAACGTCCGCAACGGCTACCGCCACCGAGACCTCGACACCAGAGTCGGCACCATCGACGTCGCCGTGCCGAAACTACGCACCGGTTCCTTCTTCCCGGACTGGCTGCTGGAACGACGCACCCGGGCCGAACGGGCCCTGACCACCGTGATCGCCACCTGCTACCTCAAAGGCGTGTCGACCCGCAGGATGAACGACCTGGTCGCCAGCTTGGGGATCAACAATCTCTCGAAATCACAGGTCTCAGAGATGGCCAAGGATCTTGATCAGATGGTGGAGGATTTCCGGACCCGCCCGTTGGATTCTGGCCCGTATCTGTATGTTTCCTGCGACGCGTTGACCATGAAGGTCCGTGAAGGCGGGCGGGTGGTCAAGACCTCCGTCCTGCTGGCCACCGGCGTCAATGCCGAAGGCTATCGGGAACTACTCGGTATGCAGGTCGCCACCTCGGAGTCGGTGGCCTCCTGGACCGGTTTCTTCCGCGATCTCAAGGCCCGGGGCCTGGACCAGGTGTACCTGGTCACCAGCGACGCGCACCTGGGGATCCAGCACGCCATCGGCGAGGTCCTGCCCAACGCCTCCTGGCAACGCTGCCGCACGCACTTCGCTAAGAACCTCTCCGGGCTGGTGCCCAAGACGCAGTGGCCGACATTGTCGGCGATGTTTCAGACGATCTTCCAGCAACCTGACGCCCAGGCTGTGTGGGATCAGGCACGGGAGGTGGTGGGCTTCTGTGAGCAGAAGTTCCCGCATGTCGCGGACTACCTCGAGGAGTCCCTCGACGAGCTGCTGGCTTTCACCCACGCCCCGAAGGCGGTGTGGACGAAGGTGTGGTCGAACAACCCGACCGAAAGGCTCAACCGGGAGATCCGCCGGCGCACCGACGTCGTCGGGATCTTCCCCAACCGCGACGCCGTGGTCCGCCTCGTCGGTGCCGTGTTGGCGGAGCAGCACGATGATTGGATCCAGCAGAAGCGCTACATGTCGCTGACGAGCCTGGAGCAGACGAAGGCGATGATGGCTGCCCACCTCATCGATGCCGGCGACACCGTTCAGGAGGTCGCATGAGCCAGTCTCACCATCGGGCTCGTGCCGGTCCCTGACACCGTCATGCTGCTTGTTTTATCGAAAGGCAGATACACCACTTCCGCGGACTTGACCCGCGCTGGTGATGGCGAAGGGACAGCGTGGAAGTCTAAAGGATGCTGTTTTTCACTCGGATCACGGAAGTGTCTATACCTCGCATGCGTTCCAGGACACGTGCGGGGAGTTAGGGATCCGGCAGTCGATGGGCGCGATTGGTGCCAGTACTGACAATGCCTTGGCGGAGTCATTTAACGCCGCGTTGAAGCGCGAGGTCCTCCAGGACGCGAAGACGTTTACCAATCAGTTGCAGTGCCGGCGAGATGTTTTCCGCTGGTGTACCCGCTACAACACCACGCGTCGACATTCCTGGTGTAAATATCTCGCGCCAGCAGTGTTTGAGGAGCGGTGTCCTGTTATGCTGAGATCTGCTTCCTGATCACATCCCCTGTGTCTACTTTCCGGGGGTCGGGCCCATGTAACGCAGGAGGAACATCATGCCCTCTCACCAAGCCAGGCCGGTTTAGAACAGGCGGCTGGACCTGCCGTGGGCCACCGACGATGAGTACGTCGCACTCGAGGTCACCTGGATGTTCTACCAGGACATGATCCAGGCGTACGGGCATCCGAAGAAATCGGAGGGGAAGAAACTGATGGACCGGATCATCAACACCCTGCGCAAGGGACTACCTGCGGGTCTGGAAGAGTTGGCTCAGCTGGGACGGACACTGTGGCGCCGACGCGAGGACATCCTCGCCTACTTGGACATCGGCGCATCGAACGGCCCAGTCGAGGCTATCAACGGACGGCTCGAGCACCTGCGCGGCATCGCCCTCGGGTTCAGGAACCTCAACCACTACATCTTGCGGTCACTGATTCACTCCGGGCAGCTGCAAACCAGGATCAACGCACTCTAAATCGTGAAGCGCCACCAATCTTCCGTGAATGACACGCCTTAGCTGCAGGCCCAGTCGAACGTGTCAGATTCAAGATCGAGCTGGCAGAGGCCGCCGCCGAAATTGAGCTCTTCGAAATCCCAGAACTCGAGGTAAAACGGGGTGAGCCCGTCGGGCATCCCCTGTGCAGGGAACGCCGTGCCGCCGATGTGGCCGTCGGCTTGGGAGAGTTCTGCGGCCCACTCGGTGAAGGGCTGAGCCGGGCCGTCAAAGTCGTCGGGCGACAAATAGCCGTCGACTTCCGGTTCTGTCGGTGCCTTGCCCGCGTTCGGATCGTTGCGGTCTGAGCGATATACGAGACCGTGCGCGACCGGATTGTCCCAAGCGTTAGGGCCTTCGTTGTCGTTGCAATGCTTGCCTTGGCGACGCACATCGCGAGGAGGAGCCGTCGGACCGCCGCGAAGCTCAGCCTCAGTGAGCCAGATAAACCCAAACTGACCCTCGGTGTAGTCCTCGCGCCGCTGCAGCATCGGATGGTCCCTCGATGCATTGAGCTGCTGCACGAACGGATCGCCCTCCTCCCGTTCAAACGCGGTGGCGAACTGGTCCTCACCTTGGAAGAACGCAATTCCCGGATATTCGGGACCCTGGCGCTGATATTCCTCGGGCAGGCGAATCGTGAACGCGTGCATCATCGGCAGCCCAGTCTTAGTGCCCCGAGGCCACAGGGATGCATCGATCGCTGGCCCATTGGTGCCGAGCCAACCAATCTCGACAGCGTCTTTGGGGGGCACAGCATGGGCATTAGCGGACTGAAAGTGGAGGTTGTATGCGCGCAAAACTCTGACTCCTTTATTGGTGAATCGCCCCGGGTTTGTTAGAGGCTCGCAAGTGCCGGGTCGGCGGTCGCCGGCACGGTCTAGTGGTGATAATAGATGTCCTCAAGCTCGACGGGCGGGATCATGCCGATCTCGCCGTGGAGTCGTCTGTGGTTGAACCAGTCGATGTATTCAGCGGTCGCGATCTCCAGGTCGTCGATGCCCTTCCAGGGGCCGCGGTTGCGGACCAGCTCGGCCTTGAACAGCGAGCTGAAGGCCTCGGCCAGAGCATTGTCATAGGAGTCGCCGGTGGAGCCAACGGAGGCGACCGCGCCGGCTTCGGCGAGCCGTTGGGCGTAGCGGACGGCGACGTACTGGACGCCCTTGTCGCTGTGATGCGTGAGCCCGGAGATGTCGTGACCAGCGTGCTCACGAGTCCAGATCCCCATCTCCAGCGCGTCCAGCGCGAGGTCGGTCCGCAGCGACTTCGATAGCTGCCAGCCGACCACACGGCGGGAGAACACATCGATGACGAACGCGGCATACACCCAGCCCGCGAACGTGCGGCAGTACGTGATGTCCGCGACCCCTAACTGGTTCGGGGCCGTCGCCGTGAAGTCGCGTTCGACCAGGTCACTACGGGAATCTGGACCGTCGCCCGGAGTCGTGGTGCGTGGGCCCTTCTCTCGGCTGATGCCGGGCAGCCCGTCGGCTCTCATCAGCCGCTCCACGGTGCAGCGCGCGACCGAGATACCCTCCCGGCGCAACTGAGCGTGGAGCTTCTTCACGCCGTAGACGCCGAAGTTCTTCGCGTGCACGCGGCGGATCTCGACCAGCAGCTCCTCGTCCCGGATCGCCCGTTTCGAGGGTGGTCGGGGCTTGAAGGCGTAGTAGGTGCTCGGCGCGATCTGCGTGCCCGCCGCGGTCAGCGTGCGGCAGATCGGCTCGACGCCGAACTCGTGCTTGCGCATGTCGATGAACTGGACGATCAACGCTGTGGGCGGTCGAGCTCCGCTGCGAAAAAAGCCGAGGCCGACCTCAAGATCGCGTTAGCCCGGCGCAGCTCGCGCACTTCCTTCTCCAGCTCAGCGAGTCGTTCGGCGTCACTGGTCGTGGTCCCAGGCCGATGGCCCTCGTCGATCTCGGCCTGCACGACCCAGTTCCTCAGAGTCTCGGGATTGATCCCGAGCTGCTCGCCCACACGGCGGAACGTGCCTGACTTCGTCGCTGGATCCTGCCGCGCGTCCACGGCCATCCTCGTGGTCCTCTCCCGAAACTCATCGGGGTACTTCCTCGATGCTGCCATGCTCCTCATCCTCCCGTGGATTCAGAGCCTCCACCAGACCCGGGGCGATTCATAGGTCTGAGCAAAGAATGCCCCCGCGTCGCCGTAAACCGGATAATGCTCGGCGTCACGTACAACCTTGTCGAGCTGTGCTGCGAAGTGGTTATCGGCGAGACCGCCCTCGAGCACATCCTCTCGTGGCACACAAGCGTTACGCAGTGGAATCAGAACACTCATGCCAGCGCTCCCAGTCTCGTCTTCACTTCTTGCCACCTGACGTAAGCCCCGTCCTAAATTCGACCACGTCACCGTCGACCATGACGTACTCCTTGCCCTCCTGGCGGACCTTGCCCTGGGCGCGGGCCTCGGCCATGGAACCGGCGGCGTCGAGGTCCTCGAAGGACACGATCTCGGCCTTGATGAAGCCACGCTCGAAGTCGGAGTGGATGACTCCGGCGGCCTGCGGGGCGGTGTCACCCTGGCGGATGGTCCACGCGCGGGACTCCTTCGGGCCGGCGGTGAGGTAGGTCTGCAGGCCGAGGGTGGCGAAACCGGCCTTGGCCAGGGAATGCAGGCCCGGCTCGTCCTGGCCGACGGACTCGAGGAGCTCAGCCGCCTCCTCCTCGTCGAGCTCGAGCAGTTCGGTCTCGGTCTGGGCGTCGAGGAAGACGCAGTCAGCCGGGGCGACCAGTGCGGCGAGTTCCGCCTTGCGGGCGTCGTCGGTGAGCACCTCCTCGTCGGAGTTGAAGACATAGAGGAAGGGCTTGGCGGTCATGAGGTGGAGCTCGCGGATGAGCTCCAGGTCGATCTCGCCGGCCTTGGCTGCGGAGAACAGGGTGCGGTCGTCGGAGAGGATCTCCAGGGCCTTCTGGGTCTCGGCGACGGTGTCGGCCAGGGACTTGTCCTTGCGGGCCTCCTTCTCCAGACGTGGGAGGGCCTTCTCCACGGTCTGCAGGTCGGCGAGGATCAGCTCGGTGTTGATCACCGCGATGTCGTCGGCCGGGTCGACCTCACCGTCGACGTGGATGACGTTCTCGTCGGAGAACGCGCGGACGACCTGACAGATGGCGTCGGCCTCACGGATGTTCGCCAGGAAGGCGTTGCCCATGCCCTCGCCCTCGGAGGCACCCTTGACGATGCCGGCGATGTCGACGAAGGACACCGTCGCCGGGAGGATCCGCTCGGAGCCGAAGATCTCGGCGAGGCGGGTCAGGCGCTCGTCGGGAAGCTCGACGAGGCCGATGTTGGGCTCAATCGTCGCGAAGGGGTAGTTCGCGGCGAGAACATCGTTTCGGGTCAGGGCATTGAAGAGGGTGGACTTGCCGACGTTGGGCAGACCGACGATTCCAAGAGTAAGGCTCACGGGCGTAGATCCTAGCAGCCAGCGGTTTTGCCTCTCCGGTCAGCGCCCGTACCTGTGTTGCGGGATGATACGGACGTCATTATATGATCAGGCCACTTCAACGATAAATACGTCGCACCCTGGACGTTTTCCTCTCCCTAACCATCGGGAGCCAACTACACATCCTCCACCTCAGACAGGTATACACATGTCTTCGACCACCCCGCAGCCCGCGCCGTCGGGCCAGGAGCAGGGCGAGCGGCGCGAGATCTTCTCGTCCCGTTGGGCGTTCCTGCTGGCCGCCATCGGCTCCGCCGTCGGCCTGGGCAACATCTGGCGCTTCCCCTACGTCGCTTACGACAACGGCGGCGGCGCCTTCCTCATCCCCTACCTCGTGGCACTGCTGTCCGCTGGTATCCCGCTGCTCTTCCTCGACTACGCCCTGGGCCACCGCTACCGTGGTTCCGCCCCGCTGGTGTTCCGTCGCATCAAGTCCTGGGCTGAGCCGGTCGGCTGGGTCCAGGTCGGTGTGTCCTTTTTCATCACTATCTACTACGCCGCGATCATCGGCTGGGCCGCGCTCTACGCGGTCAAGTCCTTCAACAAGGCGTGGGGCACCGACCCGAACAGCTACTTCTTCGGCGATTTCCTCCAGTTCGACGAGACCGCCACCTTCTCCACCGACTTCGTCCCGCAGATCGCCCTGGCCCTGGCCGGCGTGTGGATCGCCGCGATCATCGTGCTGGCGATCGGCGTGGACAAGGGCATCGGCAAGGTCTCCAAGATCTTCATCCCCCTGCTGGCGGTCCTCTTCCTCATCGTCGTAGTCCAGGCGCTCATGCTGCCGGGTGCCGCCACGGGTCTCGACGCCCTGTTCACCCCGGACTGGAACGCCCTGACCAACGGCACTGTGTGGATCGCCGCCTACGGCCAGATCTTCTTCTCCCTGTCCGTGAGCTTCGGCATCATGCTCACCTACTCCTCCTACCTGCGTCCGCGCACCAACCTGACGGGCACCGGCCTGACCACCGCCTTCGCGAACTCCTCCTTCGAGGTCCTCGCCGGCGTCGGTGTCTTCGCCGCCCTGGGCTTCATGGCCGTGCAGCAGTCGGTCGCCGTCGACGAGGTCGCGACCTCGGGCATCGGTCTGGCCTTCGTGGCCTTCCCGGCGATCATCAACGAGATGGCCTTCGGCCCGATCTTCGGCGTCCTGTTCTTCGGCTCCCTCACCATCGCCGGCTTCACCTCGCTGTTCTCCCTGCTCGAGGTCGTCGTCTCCGCCGTCAAGGACAAGCTGAACCTGCCGCGCAAGACCGTCGCCATCGGCATCGGCACCTTCATGGCGCTGATCTCCCTGGCGCTGTTCTCCACGACGTCCGGCCTCATGGCCCTGGACATCATGGACAAGTTCACCAACAACATCGGCATCGTCGCCATCGCCCTGATCGCGGTCATCATCCTCGATTGGGTCCTGCGCCGGATCGACGAGTTCTCGCTCCACATCAACGCCGTGTCCTCCTTCAAGGTGGGCACGCTGTGGCGCATCTTCGTGGTCAACGTCACCACCCTGGTGCTGGGATTCACCCTGGCGCAGGAGCTCATCTCCCTGATCCAGGAGCCCTACGGCGGCTACACGACGACGCAGATCGCCATCTACGGCTGGGCCGTCCTGGCGCTCATCGGTATCAACGCCCTCGTCTTCTCCCTGGTGCCGTGGCGCGGCAACCTGCCGCTCAACGGTCCGCCGGGCTCCGACTTCGGTGTTGACCCGGAGGTCCACCGCGAGCTCCACGCGCCGCGCAAGTACAACGGTGACCACCGGGTGGGCGTCGACAAGCACACCACCGAGGAAGGAACGATCCGATGAGCGGTCTCGCAATCATGATGATGGTCCTGTTCATGGTCGTCATCTGGGGTGGTTTCATCGCCAGCGCCCTGCACCTGCGGGCGAACCCCGATGACACCTCCGGCGCCCTGGGCGTCGCGGACCATGCGCGCGACGAGCACCTCGCCGCGCAGGAACTCCACTAGTCACACCACACCGGGATGTCAGGCAATATGGAGTCTGTGACTGACCAGCCGACCTCCCGCATCCCCGGGGACGAGACTCCCCCGACCGGCTCCTCCGGCGACGCCGGGTCCACCGCCTTCGGCAGCATGGACCTGGACGAGCAGGAGGAGCTCGGTGGCTACAGGGACCAGATCGACCGCTCCGTGGTCCTCTCGGAGTGGCTGAAGTCGTTCGCCATGTGGGCGCTGCGCATGCTCATCATCGCGGTGTTCCTCTACGTCGGCTGGTTCCTGCTCAAGCAGATCGGCACGGGCGTGATGCCGATGGTCTTCGCGATCATCGTGTGCACCGTCCTCGCCCCGCCCACCACGTGGATGCGCAGAAGGGGTTTCCCCTCCGCGCTCGCGGCACTCATCTCGATGGCGGGCTTCTTCGGGTTCTTCGGCACGCTCATCTCGTTCATCTCACCGGACATCGCCCGGCAGTCGCAGATCCTCTACCTCCAGTCACTGGAGGGTGTGCAGCGCCTGCAGCTGTGGGCCCAGGGCCCGCCGCTCAACCTCAACGGTGAGGACCTCTCGCAGTTCTTCAACGACGCCGCGAAATGGGTCCAGGAGCAGGCCGGCACCATCGCCGGCGGGATCCTCACGGGAGTGGGCACCGCCACCTCCCTCATCTTCACGTTGTTCGTGGTCATCGTCCTGACGTTCTTCTTCCTCAAGGACGGCCACCGCTTCCTGCCGTGGGCGCGCACCATCGCGGGCCGCCGCATCGGCTGGCACCTCACCGAGAGCCTCACCCGCGCGTGGACGACCCTGAGCGGTTTCATCCGCGCGCAGGCGATCGTCTCCTTCGTGGACGCCGTCTTCATCGGTCTCGGCCTCGTCATCGTGGGCGTGCCCATGGCGCTGGCGCTCGCGGTGATCACCTTCCTCGCCGGCTTCATCCCGCTGATCGGTGCCGTCGTCGCGGGTGCCCTGGCCGTGCTCGTGGCGCTCGTCTCGCTGGGCGTGACGCAGGCGCTCATCGTGCTGGGCCTCGTCATCGCCGTCCAGCAGCTCGAGGGCAACATCCTCTCCCCCTGGCTGCAGTCCAAGGCGATGAACCTCCACCCGGTCATCGTGCTCGTCTCCGTGACCATCGGTGGCGGCCTCTTCGGGCTGGTCGGTTCCTTCCTGGCCGTGCCCGTCGCCGCGATGATCGCCGTCGCCTTCCGTTACCTGCAGGACATGACCTCCCTGCGGTCCGGTGAGAAACTCGCCGCCGACATCACGTGGGCCACCCCGGAGGGCGAGCTTAACGGCCGCCTCTCGGAGGAGGAGGGGCGTCTCCTGCGGCAGCGGTGGCGCGACTCCGTCGTCTACGTCGACGAACCACGGGAGAAGGCGCCCGCCGCTGACGATCCTGCGACCGACCTCGGCGAGGAACCCGCACCGACCACCTCCACGAGTGGCGCCGGCTTCGGCCGCCTCCGTCTGAGCAACCGACGCATAGAACGTCTGTTCGGCAGATTCGGGCGTCGCTGACGGTTGATGTCGGGGGCGTGTGACACAGTGGGAACATGAGTTCCGCCCTGCCCGTCCTCCTCGTCGGCGTGCTGCTCGGCGCCGTCCTCGGCTGGCTCGCCCATGCTTACCGACGTCCCCCGGCACCCACCCCGGCCCAGCTTCCGGCCCCGGCCCCCGATCCCGGCATCATCCGCCTCGAGGAGGCCGTGAGCACCATCGGCGGCCAGCTCCGCGAACTCGAGCAGGACCGGGCCGCCACCTACGCCTCCCTGGCCAGCCAGGTCCAGGCCATGACGCGCACCTCCAGCCGCCTCAACGACCGCACCGACCAGCTCGTCACCGCACTGCGGTCTCCGCAGATCCGCGGCCGCTGGGGCGAGATCCAGCTGGAACGCGTCGTGGAACTCGGCGGCATGGTCCGCCACTGCGACTTCGACTCCCAGGTCAGCGCGCGTCTCGACGGCCGCGTCGTCCGCCCCGACCTGGTGGTCAACCTCGCCGGCGGGCGCCGCATCGTCGTCGACGCCAAGGTCCCCTTCTCCTCCTACCTCGACGCCCTCGACTCACAGGACCCCGAGGAGCACGCCGGCTACCTGCGTCGCCACGCCCATCTCCTGCGCACCCACGTGACGCAGCTGTCGGCCAAGGAGTACATCGACGCCTTCGACCCCACCCCGGAGTTCGTCGTCCTCTTCGTCCCCGCCGACCCCTTCCTCGACGCGGCCCTCGGCGTCGACCCAGAGCTCCTCGAGTTCGCCTTCGCCCGCAACATCGTCATCGCCACCCCGACGACCCTGTTCGCCCTGCTGCGCACCGTGGCCCTCGGGTGGCGGCAGGAGGACATCTCCGACAAGGTCCGCGACATTCAGCGCCTCGGCCGCGAGCTCTACACCCGCCTCAACACCATGGGCGACCACTACAACCGGGTGGGCCGTCAGCTGGAGAAGACGATCGAGGCGTACAACGCCACTCTCGGCTCCCTCGACTCCCGCGTGATGGTCACCGCGCGACGCCTCTCGGAGATGGACGTGCCGGCCCGCACCGACCGTCACCCCACCGATCTGGAGCAGATCACCATCCGGCCCCGCACCCCGTCCCCGTCTGTTGACGACCATCCCCGACAGGACACCGGCTAGACTAGGTCCCCGTGTCCACCCCCAGCCACCGGAGTCGAAGCCGGTCCCGCGCCCGCAGCACCGGTCTGCCGACCTGGTCCGGCATCGCCATCGTCCTCGCGGCCCTCGTCACCGGCCTGCTGCTGAGCATCAACGGTCAGGCCGTCGGCCTGCCGTACCTGCTGTGCTTCGGTGTCGCCGCCCTCGTCGTCGCACTCGTCACCGAGGTCCGGGGGTTGTTCCTCACCGTCGCGTCGATCCCGCTGCTCTTCGGCGTCATGACGGTCGTCTCCGCGTGGGCCGTGACCCGCTCCCTCGCCTCGGAGGGCACCGCCGCGTTCTCGATGACGAGCATCGCCACCGCCGTCTTCCCCCTCGCCCAGTTCTTCCCGGCGCTGATGTCCGTCACCTCGGCGGCCGCCGCCATCGCGCTGCTGCGTGTCTGGCTCTCCCACCGCTCCGGCCGGGCCGCCCAGTCCGCCGAGATGCAGGACCGCCGTCGCACCGCCGAGGCCAACCGGCGCAACCGCGACACCGTCTCCCGGGCGCGGCGGCGCACCAACCAGGTCACCGTCGAGGAGCTGCTCGCCCGCAACCGTGAGCGTCAGGCCCGTCGCCCGGAGGAGGCCCGCCAGACGCCCCGTCGGCAGGCCGCACGCCGCGCCGTGCCCCCGCGGGAACAGCGCCAGCAGCGGGAGGTGCCGCAGCAGCAGCGTCCCGAGCCGCGTCGCCGCCGTCGCTTCGACGACGACCTCTACAGCTGACCACAGCTGACACAGCCCCCGCAAGCGGCCCGCGTCGCATGCTCGACCACGCATGACTTTCACTCCCGGATGGCGTTTACTGGAAGGTAGACGACCTATCTCGGGAGTGTTTTCTCATGTTCAGAAGAGCGCTGGGTATCTCGATGGCCTTCATCGGCCTCATCGTCGGCGCAGGTTTCGCCTCCGGCCAGGAGGCGCTCCAGTATTTCGTCGCCTTCGGCACCCGCGGCATCTGTGGTGCCGTGCTCGCCTCGGTGCTCATGACGGTCACCGGCATCGCCGTCCTCCAGCTGGGCAGCTACTACCAGGCCACCGAGCACACCGCGGTCCTCGGACGGATCAGCAGCCGGGTGACGTCGTGGATCCTCGACGTCTCCACGATCGTCACCCTCTTCTGCATCGGCTTCGTCATGTTCGCCGGCGGCGGCGCCAACCTGCAGCAGCAGTTCGGCATCCCCTCGTGGATCGGCGCGACGGTCATGCTGGCGCTGGTCCTGGTGGCGGGCATGCTCGACGTCGACAAGGTGTCCACCGTCATCGGGGCGATCACCCCGTTCGTCATCGTGTTCATCGTCGGTGCGACCGCGTGGACACTGGCCACCGCCAACCCGGACTGGAGCACGCTCAACCTGGTGTCGGCGACCGTCGTCACCTCGCTGCCCAACTGGTGGCTGGCCGCCCTGAACTACGTCGGGTTGTCCATCATGACGGCCGTGTCCATGGCGATCGTCATCGGCGGCGCCAACCTCGACACCCGCGCCGCCGGCCTCGGCGGGCTCATCGGCGGCTTCTTCTTCCTGCTCATGCTCATGCTGCTGGTACTCGCGCTGTTCGTCTCCGTGAGCACCGTCGGCCGCGAGGAGCTGCCCGTCCTGGCGCTCATCAACCAGCTCCACCCGATTCTGGGTGTGGTGATGACGTTCGTGGTCTTCGGCATGATCTTCAACACCGCGATCGGCATGTTCTACGCGCTGGGGCGGCGTCTCACGCGCCGGAAGCCGGCGCTCTTCCGCCCGGTGTTCATCGTCGCCTGCGTCATCGGCTTCGGCCTCAGCTTCGTGGGCTTCCGTGACCTGGTCTCCTACGTGTACCCGGTGCTGGGCTACCTGGGCATCCTCATGCTCTTCGTCATCTCGGTGGCGTGGCTGCGCGGCCGGGAGAAGGTGAGTACGGAGGGCAGACGCCGTCTGCGGGCCCGCGTGCTGCTGGCCCGCAAGCTCGATCCACGCAAGCGCTACACCCGCAAGAACCAGCGGGAGCTGCAGCGTCTGATCCGGGAGTCCAACGTCCCGGACAAGGAGTTCATCGCGGCGCTCGAGGAGGACATGACCTCCGAGCTGCTCGCCGACGCCGACCTCGACTACGACCCCGATGACCCGCCGGTGAACCTCGTCTACGTGGAGCACACCGAGCCGGTCGCCCCCGGTGAGGAAGCGGACGGGTCCAAGCGGAGGTCCTGAGACAGACGTGGGGCCCGCAGGCCACAGCCTGCGGGCCCCACGGGCGTCGCTGAGCAGAGATCCTAGGTGCGTGCCGGACGCAGCACGCGCGGCAGCGAGAAGACGATGGTCTCGGCGGCGGTGGTGACCTCCTCGACGTCACCGTAGCCACGCTCGGCGAGGTACTTCAGCACGTCCTGAACGAGGATCTCCGGGACGGAGGCACCGGAGGAGATGCCGATGGTGTCGACCCCCTCGAGCCAGGCGTCGTCGATCTGGTGGGCGAAGTCGATGAGGTGACCGGCGTCGGCCCCCGCGTCCAGGGCGACCTCGACGAGGCGCTTGGAGTTGGAGGAGTTCTGCGAGCCGACCACGATCATGAGCTCGCACTTCGGGGCGATCGCCTTGACCGCGACCTGGCGGTTCTGGGTGGCGTAGCAGATGTCGTCGGACGGCGGGTCCTGCAGGTCCGGGAAGCGGCGCTTGAGGGCGGCGACGATCTCCAGGGTCTCATCGACCGAGAGGGTCGTCTGGGACAGCCAGATGAGCGGCTGGTCGGCGGGGAAATCGGGGAGCGTGTCGACGCCCTCGAGGCCGTCGACCAGGTGCGTGTGGTCGGGGGCCTCACCCATGGTGCCCTCGACCTCCTCGTGGCCCTCGTGGCCGATGAAGAGGATCTGGTAGCCGTCGCGGACGAAGCGCTTGACCTCGTTGTGGACCTTGGTCACCAGCGGGCAGGTCGCGTCGAGGGTCTGGAGGTTGAGGGCGGCGGCCTCCTCGTGGACGGCCGGGGACACGCCGTGGGCGGAGAACACCAGGTGGGAGCCCTCGGGGACCTCATCGGTCTCGTCGACGAACACGGCACCCCGCTCGGCGAGGCTGTCGACGACGTAACGGTTGTGCACGATCTCCTTGCGCACGTAGACGGGGGCGCCGTACTTCTCCAGCGCCTTCTCAACGGTCTCGACCGCACGGTCCACACCGGCACAGTAGCCGCGGGGGGCGGCGAGGAGGATCTTCTTTTCGCTCATGGCCCCACCCTAACCAACGGGAGGCGTTAAGCCTAGACTGGGGACTCGTCACTGTCCCGGGAATGCATTGTCAGGAGTGTCACATGACGGGTGGGAAGTCCACGTCGGAGGCTCCGTGGCCGGTCCGGCGGCTCAACGCCGAGGTCAAGGGCTGGATCCAGCGTCTGGGCACGGTGTGGGTGGAGGGGCAGCTCACGCAGGTGAACATGAAGCCGTCGTGGAGGCTGTCCTATCTGACGCTGCGTGACACGGAGTCCGAGACCTCCGTGCAGCTCACCGCCTCGACCTCCCTCATCCAGGGAATGCCCTCGCCCCTGCGCGACGGCGACCGGGTGGTCATCCACGGTCGCCCCGCCTTCTACGAGGGACGCGGCTCCTTCTCGCTGTGGGTCACGGAGATCCGTCCGGTGGGCATCGGTGAGCTGCTCGCCCGCATCGAGCGTCTGCGCGCCCAGCTCGCCGCCGAGGGGCTCTTCGACCCCGCCCGCAAGAAGCCGCTCCCCTACCTGCCGCGGCGGGTGGGCCTCATCACCGGCCGGGGTTCCGCCGCCGAACGCGACGTCCTGTCCGTGGCGCGGGACCGCTGGCCGGCGGTCGACTTCCGCGTCATCAACACGCCGGTCCAGGGGGCGACGGCGGTGCCGGAGATCATCGCCGCGCTGCAGGTGCTTGACGACGACCCCCTCGTCGACGTCATCATCATCGCCCGGGGCGGCGGGTCCGTCGAGGACCTGCTCCCCTTCTCCGAGGAGGCGCTGCAGCGCGCGGTCGCCGCGGCGCGCACCCCGGTGGTCTCGGCGATCGGCCATGAACCGGACAACCCGGTGCTCGACAACGTCGCCGACCTGCGCGCCGCCACCCCGACCGACGCCGCCAAGCGGGTGGTGCCGGACGTGGCGGAGGAACGCGCCCTCGTCGCCGAGGCCCGCTCCCGGATGGCGGCGGCCCTGCGCGGCTGGGTGGAGCGGGAGAGGCAGGGGCTGGCGTCGATACGCTCCCGCCCCGCCCTGGCAGACCCGATGACCCCGATCCGGCAGCGCCGGGAGGAGATCGACCGTGCGGTGGCCATCCTCCGCCGGGACGTGCAGTACCTGCTCAACACCGAGACCGCCCAGGTGGCGTCACTGCGTGCGCGGGTCGCCGCCCTGGGACCGGCCGCCACCCTGTCCCGCGGCTACGCCGTGGTGCAGGTCGTCCCGCGCGACGGCACGCCGCCCGAGGTGGTCATGAGCATCAACCAGGCCCCGCCGGGCAGTCAGCTGCGCATCCGCGTGGCGGACGGCTCCATCACGGCCGCGGGCATGTCCGCGACGCCGGCAGACTGACCCTCCCCCGACCCACGAAGAAGGAATCATGAACGACAACACCATCGGCAGCGGCCAGGCAGGCCCCGACGCCTTCCCGGACGTGAGCACGCTGAGCTACGAGCAGGCCCGCAACGAACTCATCGAGACCGTGAAGATCCTCGAGCTGGGGCAGATGGGACTCGACGAGTCCCTGCGCTACTGGGAGCGCGGCGAGGCGCTGGCCCGCCGCTGCGAGGAGCACCTCGACGGCGCCTCCCGCCGCGTGGAGGAGGCCCTGGGGCGGGCCGCCGAACCGGAGGCCTGACGCTACTGGCCCTGCGGCTGCGCCGGCGCGGCCGGCAGCGGCGCGGACTCGACGACGGCCGTGATGATGGTCTCGAACTCCTCGTCCCGGCCGGCACCGGAGAACAGCAGGCGGGAGTCACCCATGTCGACGACCCACAGGTCACGCACGTCGGACTCGTCGGAGTGGTAGACCTGCACCTCGTGGTTGGCGACCCGGAGGGTGCGGTCGAGCTCCCGCGGGTGCGGGTCGATGCCGCGCACGGCGTCGTCGAGAAGCTCGCCGGTCTGGGTGAACTGGATGTAGCCGCGGTCCGCGGTGACCCAGCCGACGATCGGGGCGGGGGTCCTGTTGACCTGGCCGCGCCGGGCGGAGTTGGTCACCCAGCCGTCGGGGTTCTCCGGCATGCGGACGGGGAAGGCCGCCGAGCGGGCCTCCAGGTCCATGAAGGTGTGGGCGTCGACCTCGCGGACGGGACCACCCTCGGGGGCACCCGGTTCATAGGTGCACAGTCCGGTGGCGCCGACGCTGACGACCATGAGGACGACGATGAGGGCCAGGGACAGGAACATGTCCCGGCCGTCCTGGAAGATCCTGGGCTTTTCCGCTGCAGACACGCCGACAAGTATGTCAGACGGGCCCCCGGAGCGGTATCTGCGTCAGGGGTTGTGAGCCAGCCCCCTCTTTCGGGTGGTCAAACCCACACGAGCAGCCCGAATCGGTGGAACAATAGCGAGGAGGCGGGCGGAGAACCATCCGCCGCCCCGAAGAAGCACGCTGTCATACAAGAACCCGCCTGCAGGAGGCCACTGACCATGAATGCACCCCGTACGGAAGTACCCGACCGCAACCTCGCGATGGAGCTCGTCCGCGTCACCGAGGCAGCTGCGCTGGCATCGGGTCGCTGGGTCGGCCGTGGCATGAAGGAGGAGGGTGACGGTGCAGCGGTGGACGCGATGCGCCAGCTCATCAACTCCGTGAACATGAACGGCGTGGTCGTGATCGGTGAGGGCGAGAAGGACGAGGCCCCGATGCTGTTCAACGGTGAGAACGTCGGCACCGGCGACGGCCCCGAGGTCGACATCGCCGTGGACCCGGTCGACGGCACCACCCTGATGGCCGAGGGCCGCCCGAACGCCATCTCCGTCATCGCCGCCGCGGACCGCCACTCCATGTATGACCCGTCCGCCGTGTTCTACATGGACAAGATCGCCGTCGGCCCGGAGGCCGCCGGTGTCGTCGACATCGAGGCCCCGGTCGCCCACAACATCAACGCCGTGGCCAAGGCCAAGGGCATCGCCTCCTCCGATGTGACCGTCATCGTGCTGGACCGCCCGCGCCACGTCGAGCTCATCGCCGACATCCGCCGCGCAGGCGCCAAGGTCCGCCTCATCCGTGACGGTGACGTCGCCGGCGCCATCGCCGCCGCGCAGGACTCCAACTCCATCGACATCGCCATGGGCATCGGCGGCACCCCGGAGGGCATCATCACCGCGTGTGCACTGAAGTGCATGGGCGGCGAGATCCAGGGCAAGCTGTGGCCGATCGACGACGCCGAGGCAGGCCGCGCCCGTGAGGCCGGCCACGACCTGGACCGTGTCCTGGGCATCAACGACCTGGTCTCCTCCGACAACTGCTTCTTCGCCGCCACCGGCGTCACCAACGGCGACATGCTGCGTGGTGTCTCCTACCGTGCCAACGGCGCGACGACCCGTTCCCTGGTCATGCGTTCCAAGTCCGGCACCGTCCGTTTCGTGGAGTCCCGTCACCAGCTGGCGAAGCTGCAGGAGTACTCCGTGATCGACTACTCCAAGAATCCGTCCGCCTAGTCCGGATTTTTCGGCCATACTGTGAGGGGACTCTCCCCGGCGTCCCTCGCAGTAGTTGCACTCCGCCGGGCCAGTTTCCCACGTCCTAACTACAGATACATAAAGGTGGTTATCCATGACCGAGCAGGAATTCCGCATCGAACACGACACCATGGGTGAGGTCAAGGTCCCGGTGAACGCACTGTGGCAGGCCCAGACCCAGCGTGCCGTGGAGAACTTCCCGATCTCCTTCCGTGGCCTCGAGTCCGCGCAGATCCGCGCCATGGGTCTGCTGAAGGCCGCCTGCGCCCAGGCCAACAAGGATCTCGGACTGCTGCCGACCGAGCAGGCTGACGCCATCATCGCCGCCGCCCAGGAGATTGCGGACGGCAAGCACGACGCCGAGTTCCCGATCGATGTGTTCCAGACCGGCTCCGGCACCTCCTCCAACATGAACACCAACGAGGTCATCGCCTCCATCGCCAAGAAGAACGGCGTCGAGGTCCACCCGAACGACCACGTCAACATGGGGCAGTCCTCCAACGACACCTTCCCGACCGCCACCCACGTCGCCGCCACCGAGGCCGCCGTCAACGACCTGATCCCGGGCCTGAAGGTGCTGCAGGAGTCCCTGGCCAAGAAGGCCGTGGAGTGGAAGGAGATCGTCAAGTCCGGTCGTACTCACCTCATGGACGCCGTCCCGGTCACCCTGGGCCAGGAGTTCGGCGGCTACGCACGCCAGATCGAGCTGGGCATCGAGCGCATCGAGTCCACCGTCGAGCGTCTCGGTGAGCTGCCGATCGGCGGCACCGCCGTGGGCACCGGCCTGAACACCCCGGCCGAGTTCGGCGCCAAGGTCACCGAGGTCCTCGTCGACCTGACCGGCGTCACCCAGCTCTCCGAGGCCAAGAACCACTTCGAGGCGCAGGCCAACCGCGACGCCCTCGTCGAGTTCTCCGGCGCCATGCGCACCGTGGCGGTCTCCCTGTACAAGATCGCCAACGACATCCGCCTCATGGGCTCCGGCCCGCTGACCGGTTTCGCCGAGATCCACCTGCCGGACCTGCAGCCGGGCTCCTCCATCATGCCGGGCAAGGTCAACCCGGTCCTGTGTGAGACCGCCACCCAGGTCTCCGCTCAGGTCATCGGCAACGACGCCGCCGTCGCCTTCTCCGGTTCCCAGGGCCAGTTCGAGCTCAACGTGTTCATCCCGGTCATGGCACGCAACGTCCTCGAGTCCTCCCGCCTGCTGGCCAACACCGCCCGCGTCTTCGCGGAGCGTCTCGTCGACGGCATCGAGCCGAACGTCGAGCGCATGCGCACCCTGGCCGAGTCCTCCCCGTCCATCGTGACCCCGCTGAACTCCGCGATCGGTTACGAGAACGCCGCCAAGGTCGCCAAGGCCGCTCTGGCCGAGGGCAAGACCATCCGCCAGACCGTCATCGACATGGGCTTCGTCGACGGCGAGAAGCTCACCGAGGAGGAGCTGGACAAGCGTCTCGACGTCCTCGCGATGGCCAACACCGACCGCGACTAGTCACCGCCGCTTTCCGACGCCCCGGGTGTTCCCCCTGCAGGAACGCCCGGGGCGTTCCCCGTGCCGGGGTACATGGATCGGTTGATTCTCCCGGGGAAGACCGGATTCGCCTGGTGATGGGCCGGGTGTCCAACTTATGGTTGAGGGGAACCATCCGCCCCACCACCTGGAAGTGATCCCCCTTGAAGACCCTGTACAACCTCGCACTCACCTGGCTCATCCTCGGCCTGGTGTCCGGCGTGTTCTACCGCGAGTGGACGAAGCTGGCCGACTTCACCGGCACCACGCAGTTGTCGACCCTGCACACGCACATGCTCACCCTCGGCCTCATCGTGCACCTGGTGCTGCTGGCCCTGGACCGGGGTTTCCAGCTCAGCGGCCACAAGCTCTTCAGCTCCACCCTGTGGGTCTATAACGTGGGCCTCGCCCTGACGGTGACGCTCATGGTGGTGCGTGGTCTGCTGCAGGTCGACGGCGGCGAGCTGCCGATGCCGGACGCCGCGATCTCGGGAATCGCCGGCCTGGGCCACATCATCATGTCGCTCGGCCTGGCCATGCTGTTCAAGGTGCTCGGCGACCGCGTGAAGCAGGTCTCCGCCGCCGAGCGTCAGAACGCGCCGTCCTCCCCGGCCATGAGCTCGAGCAGGTAGGGCGTCGGGGTGATCCTGAGTTCCCGCGCCTCCTGATTGAAGGAGGTCAGCGTGGTGATCTCCCCGTCGTGCCACAGGTGCAGCAGCGGGGAGACCGAGTGCGACCCGTCGACCGCCACCTGGGCGGCGACGGGCGCCAGTCGTCCCAGCCCCTCGAGCAGGTCCTCGCCGGTGGTGACCTCCCGGACAAGCAGGATGTGGCGGGTCGGCATCGCGAAGAGCACGCCGCGGGAGAGGTCCAGGTCGGGGGCCCAGGCGGGCAGGATCTCCGCGAGCAGGATCGCGGCGGACGCCGTGTAGTAGCTGGCCGACTCGAAGGAGCGGAAGCGGGCCCCGGGGTGCTCCTCGGAGCCGGGGTGGACCTGGGCGTGGACGGTGAGGTCGAGCAGTTCACTCCGCAGGTTGTTGCGCGCCGCGCGGACCAGCGTGTCCAGGTCATCGTGTCGGCGCAGCCGGTCCAGGGGCATGGTCTGGATGGAGCGTTCGGTGTCCAGGACGAGGGTGACCGCGGTGTCCTGCGTGAAGCCGTGCAGGGTGGCCGCGGTGATGACCTCCTCCTCCTCGGGCACGAGGTGGGTCGTGGGGGCGACCCGCAGGCGCAGACGGGCGTAGAGGTCGGCGGTGCCGAGCGTCTCCGAGTGCTCGGCGTCGAGCACGGAGGAGGCGAAGGCCCGGGCCATGGAGCGGGCCGCCTTGGGGTGCTGGGAGGCGGCGACGTCGCCGATGAGGTTCTCCAGGTTGACGGTGAACCGTCCGTGGCGGGGGTGCTCGATGACGGCGTGGCGACCGTCGTAACGCACGGTGGCCCCCTTTTCGGCGAGGGTGCGGCGCAGCGCGGAGCGGAGCTCGCCCGCCTGCCCCCTCGTCAGTCCGGGGAAGTGCAGGTCAGGTCGAGTCCGGTCGCGCAGGCGACGGAGGCGGCGGAGAATCATCGCCTCCGAGACTACCTGTATCGACTGCCCGAAACTTTGCACTTGAGTGCAAACGTGCACCCGGTGTAACATCATATCTTATGAACGACACGACTCCCCTGCGCGAACGCAAACGACGGGCCACCCTCCGACGTATCGAGGACGCGGCGACCGGCCTCGTCGAGAAGCACGGGTTCGACAACGTCACCGTCGAGGACATCTGCCGCGACGCGGAGATCTCCCGGCGCACCTTCTTCAACTACATGGAATCCAAGGACGAGGCCGTCCTCGGCCGCCCGCCGATGATGCTCTCCCCTGAACGGCAGGCGGAGTTCCTCACGACGCCGTCCGACAACCTCGTGCGCTCCGCGCTCGAGCACATCGCCGCCTCCGTCGACGACGCCGAGAGCGAGGACCTCGAGGCCGGCGCCGACGCCGACCACCTCGCCACCGTCCGCGCCCGGAGGCACCGCATCTTCGCCGCCGAACCGACGGTGGCACTCATGTCCGTCAACCGCTTCCGGGAGCAGTCGGCGCTGGTGCACGGGCTCGTCGAGAAGCACCTCGAGAACCACCCCGCCGACCGCCGCCTCCCCGACCAACCCGTCCCCGTGGAGGCGGCGATCATCTCCGGACTCATCCGTGAGACCGTGTGGATGCACCTCCACCGCCTCACCCACTGCCCGGCCGCCACCCCCGAGCGGGCCCTCGGCCTGCCGGAGACCGGCGCCATCATCACCCACCTAGCGAAGGAGCTGCCATGGTGACCACCGCCGAACAGGCACCCGCCCCGACCCAGGCACCCCGCGTCGGGCTCGTCTTCGTCGCCCTGCTCACCACCATGCTGATGAGCTCCCTGGGCCAGATGATCTTCTCCACCGCCATGCCGACCATCGTCGGTGAACTCGGCGGCGTCAACCACATGAGCTGGCTCATCTCCGGCTTCATGGTCGCCATGACCATCGCCATGCCCATCTTCGGCAAGGTCGGCGACATGCTCGGCCGCAAGTGGCTCTACCTCTTCGGCATCGCCGTGTTCGTCATCGGCTCCACCATGGGCGGCTTCGCCCAGTCGATGGAGCTGCTCATCCTCGCGCGCGCGATCCAGGGATTCGGCGCCGGCGGCATGATGGTCACCTCCCAGGCGATCGTCGCCGAGGTCGTCTCCGCCCGCGAACGCGGCAAGTTCATGGGCGTCATGGGCGCCACCTTCGGACTCAGCTCCGTCCTCGGACCCGTACTCGGCGGCTGGTTCACCGACGGCCCCGGCTGGCGCTGGGGACTGTGGATCAACGTCCCCCTCGGCATCCTCGCCTTCACCATCTCCCTGCTCGTCCTCCGCCTGCGTCGCGGCCGGGCGACCGGCAGCTTCGACTGGCTGGGCACACTGCTCATGACCGTCACCACCGCCTCCCTGGTGCTGTTCACCACCTGGGGCGGCCTCGAGTACGAGTGGAACCACCCGGTCATCCTCAGCCTCATCGCCACCACCGTCATCGGCGCGATCCTCTTCGTCGTGGTGGAACTGCGGGCGCAGAACCCGCTCATCCCCATGGAACTGTTCCGCAACCGCAACATGGTGCTCACCACCGCCGCGGGCACCATCATGGGCCTGGCGATGATCGGCGCACTCGGCTACCTGCCCACCTACCTGCAGATGGTGCACACACTGACCCCGACCGACGCCGGCCTCATGATGATCCCCATGATGCTCGGCATGATCGGCACCTCGACGGTCTCCGGGTACTTCATCTCCCGCCACGGCAACTACAAGTGGTACCCGATCGTCGGCATGGGCGTGATCAGCGTCGCCCTGTTCCTGCTCTCCCGCCTCTCCGTGGAGACGACCCTCGTGCAGCTGGGCGCCCTGTTCTTCGTCTTCGGCTTCGGACTCGGCCTGGTCATGCAGGTGCTCGTCCTCATCGTGCAGAACTCCTTCCCCATCACCATGGTCGGCACCGCCACCGCGTCGAACAACTTCTTCCGCCAGATCGGCTCCTCCCTGGGTGCCTCGCTGGTCGGCTCGATGTTCATCCACAACCTGCAGTCCCACCTGGCGGAACGCCTCCCGGGCACCTTCGCCCGGATGGGCCCGCAGGGTGCGGCCTACGCCGAGGCCTTCTCCGAGGGTGGCGGGGCGGCGAACTCTCTGACGCCGGCCTCCGTCGTGCAACTGCCCGGCCCGATCCGCGAGGTCGTGCTGTCGAGCTACAACGACGGACTGACCCCCGTGTACCTGCTCATGGTCCCCCTCACCATCCTCGCCCTCCTGCTGCTCCTGCCCATCCGCGAGGACAAGCTCAAGGAGACGATCGAGTAGCTCATGCGGCACGCCCGACCGACGCTCCTCCTGCTCACCCTCCTCACGGTGGTGGGGCTGGTCGCCTCTCCCCTGGTGCTCAGCGCAATCGGGGCCATCGGGGAGACCACCTACGTCGGCCAGTCCGGGGTCTCCCACGACGGGGACGGCGGCCGGACGGCGCACATCAACACCTGCGGGGAGACCGTGACGCGGGTAGAGGTCACGGCAGACGGGCACACGTTCTCCTACAAGGCGACCGCACCCTTCACCGGTGTGGCCGCCTTCGAGCCTGGCACGCCGCCACCGCACGGCTGGACGTTGGAGAAGGAGGGGGCGCCGGGGGACGTCGACAAACACATGATCAGCGTCGACGCGGAACTCCACGCCCGCCCCGAGGCCTACCGCTTCCGCTCCTCCGAGGTGGCGGATGCCGAGCTGGAGGTACTGGCGCCGGGGGCCATCGCCCTGGGGCAACCTTCCCCCACCGGGGACCGGGAGCTCCAGTCAGCCCGGCAGTTCTCCAGCGGGTGTCCGGAGCCGGTCACCCGCTCCCCCTCGATCCTGGGGCTGCTGTTCCCCTCCGACTAGGAGAGGCCGGCGCCCAGGCGGAACAGCTCGCCGATGCGCTCGCCGTCACCGTCGAAGACCGTCATGACGGGACCGTTGATCGTGGCGCTGCGGGCCGCCGGGAACCACTCCCAGCCGCAGTAGATCTGGGTGGAGATCCACTCGTCGGTCTCGATGATGATGCTGTTGTCCCCCGACTCACGCCAGGTGGTGCCGAAGGTGTTGCATCCGTCATTGCCGCCGAGGGTGCCGTCGGCGTGGACCGTGATGCGCGGCTGCCGCGGCAGGGGCGACCCCCACTCACCGACCGGACCGGACGGCGCCCCCGGGTTCAGCACCGAGGACAGGCCCCGCAGATCCGGCAGGGAGGAGGCGGTGGCCACGGGAGCCACGCCCCCGACGGCACCGAGCAGAGCGACAGCGAGGACAGAGGTGACGATACGACGGGACATGATGGCTCACTTTCCATGGGGATTATATGTTCCCGACAGTACGCCCCCGATTCCCTCCGCGCTAGGGTCTCTCCGCCGCGTCGCGACGCCGTTTTGCCGACCCGTGCCCGGGGACCGGACCGTGGACGCACCCGAAGTGCAGGTGGCCATGGAGGACACAGCCGGGAATGCCCGCTTTCGCCCTGATCGCCCTACATCCTCCACGCAGAAACACTGACGCCACCCACCCGAGGACCGGGTGGGTGGCGTCTGCACCGGGAGCCCCGGGCGACGTGACGACGCCTAGGGGCGGGTCTCCGTCACCTGGCGCGTGAGCGTGCCGATGACCTTGCCCGACTCGTCGGAGAAGGTCATGACGTCACCGTTGACCTTGCCCGACCGAGCCGCCGGGAACCACTCCCAGCCGCAGTACATCTGGGTGGAGATCCACTCGTCGGTCTCGATGATGATGGTGTCGTCCCCCGACTCACGCCAGGTGGTGCCGAAGGCGTTGCAGCCGTCGTTGCCGCCGAGCCTGCCGTCGGCCTGGATGTGGATCCGGGGCTGTTCCCCTTCCCCGGTGCCCCACACCCCCACCGGGGAGGGCGTGGGCCCGGGCCGGGGGCTGGGGGTCGGCGTGGGCTCAGGCGTCAGCACAGGCCACGGCTTCGGTCCAGGCTCCGGCTTCGGCGCAGGTTCCGGGGTGGGCAGTGGCACGGGCTGCGGGGCGCGCTCGGGACGCGGGGTCGGCACCCACTCATCCGCGGCCGCAGCAGAGGACCCCAGCGGTCCCGGGGCGGCTGCGGCTGAGGGGACACCTGCGCCGGCGACGGCCAGTGAACAGGCGGCGAGAAGGGAGACCGCTCGGAGACGGAGCATGGGAGGTGTCACTTTCTGCAGGAATCAGTGTCATGCACGAACCTACCGTATGCCGTGGGTCACTTCCTGGGTTCCCGGGACACCGGGCGACGATTCACAGGGTCGCCGGCCCGCCTAGCTGTCGGTCTCCTCGCCGTCCTCGCCGCCCTCGCCCGGCTTGGGGAGCAGCTTCTCGTAGATGTCGGTGTCGCGCCACTGGCCGGCGAGGTCGCCGTAGGTCATCTTGGCAAGGTGCCGGAAGGTGCCGACCTTCTCGAAGCCACGGGACATGTGCAGTCGGGCGGAGCCGGTGTTCTCCGGGAACACCCACGCGTGGATGCCCCACTTGTGCAGGTCCTGGCACACCTCGATGAGCTTGTCCAGGAGGGCTCCGGCGACGCCGCGGCCGCGGCCGTCGGGGTGGATGTAGATGGAGTTCTCCACCACGCCGTGGAACACGGAGCGTGAGGAGATGGGGGCGGCCGCCACCCAGCCGAGGAGCTTGTCGGGGTTGTCGTTCTCGACAGCGACGAACACGGTCTCCATGATCTTGGCCTGCGTGAACTGCTCCCAGGTGGGGGCCTTCGTCTCGTAGGTGGCGTGGCCGGACTCCAGCCCCGTCTCGTAGATGGAGCGGACCTGAGGGTAGTCCTCGGGCCGGATGGGTCGGAGCGTGAAGGTCGCGTCTGCCATGCGGAGATTGTCTCCCACGTCCACGAGGGCCCGCAAACGGAACGCGTCCGCGGGCCAGGTGTCCGTCCTCTCCCCCGGAAGGGCTAGCGTCCATCCTCGAGCAGGTCGGTGACCAGTTCCGCGATGGCGGAGCGCTCGGAACGCTGCAGGGTGATGTGGGCGAAGAGCTCGTGGTCCTTGAGCTTCTCGATCACCGCCTGCACGCCGTCGTGACGTCCTACCCGCAGGTTGTCGCGCTGGGCGACGTCGTGGGTGAGCACCACCCGGGAGCCGCGGCCGAGCCGGGAGAGCACCGTGAGCAGGACGTTGCGCTCCAGCGACTGGGCCTCGTCGACGATGACGAAGGAGTCGTGGAGCGAGCGGCCCCGAATGTGGGTGAGCGGCAGGACCTCGATGAGGTCGCGGGCCTGGATCTCCTCCATGACGTTGTCGGAGACCAGCCCGTCGAGGGTGTCGAACACCGCCTGCGCCCACGGGTTCATCTTGTCCGTCTCGGAGCCGGGCAGGTAGCCGAGGTTCTGGCCGCCGACGGCGTAGAGGGGACGGAAGACGACGATGCGGCGGTGCTCGTTACGTTCGAGCACCGCCTCCAGTCCGGCGCACAGGGCGAGGGCGGACTTGCCGGTGCCGGCGCGGCCGCCGATGGAGATGATCCCCACGTGGTTGTCCAGCAGCAGATCCAGCGCGATGCGCTGCTCCGCGGAACGACCCTGCAGGCCGAAGGCGTTCTGGTCGCCGCGCACGAGACGGATGGCGCCGTCGGCGGTGATGCGGCCCAGCGCCGACTGGGTGGAGGTGGTCAGCGTGATGCCGCAGTGGACGGGCAGTTCGGCGACGAAGTCCCTGGCGTCGGTCGTGGCGGCGTCGTCGAGGGTCACCTCCCCCTCCCGGTACAGCCGGTCGACGGTCTCTGCGTCGGTGTGGACCGTGGCCATGCCGGTGTAGCCGGTGAGCACGACGTCCTGGGCGTGGTACTCGTCGGCGTCGAGACCGACGGCACCGGCCTTGACGCGCAGCGGCACGTCCTTGGTCACCAGCGTCGTGTCGTGGCCCTCGCGCTGCAGGTTGAGGGCGCAGGCGAGGATGCGGTGGTCACCCTCGGTGCCGCGGAAGGCGGCGGGCAGCTGCGACTGGTCCTGGTGGTTGAGTTCGACGCGCAGGGTGCCGCCGTCGACGTTGACGGGCACGGGCTGGTCGAGCCTCTCGTAGGTGGAGCGCAGGTCCTCGAGCATCCGGAGGGCCTGGCGGGCGAACCAGCCCAGTTCGGGGTGGTGTCGTTTGGCCTCCAGTTCGGTGATCACGACCACGGGTAGGACAACCTCGTGTTCGGCGAACTTGCGCAGGGCCCACGGGTCAGACAACAGCACCGAGGTATCGATGACGTAGGTGCGGGTGATGACGTCCCGGCGTGTGTCCAGCTCGTGCGCGGGCAGGTGGGCGGTGATCGGCTCGGTCATGGCAGGCTCCCCAGTGCCGTGGCTCCGGGTACCCGGTGCCGCAGCGTCTCCTGTCAGCGATCCTGGTGGCGCCTCCCGCCAGGCCGGTACCAGCGCGACGGGCGCGGGCCGGGTGGCGGGGTGGGGGCTGGTACTGGGTGCCGCCCGGTTGTCCTGAATCTATCGCGGTGAGGTGGAAACTACATGGGTGTGAGATTAAATCTCGGTTACGTTTGCTGCTTATCGACGCCGCCGGCGTCTCTGCGGCTTCTTCTTCCCCGGGGTCTCTGCTGCCCGGCGTTCCTGCCTGGCCAGGGCCTTCTCCCGTGCGGTACGCTTCGGCGCCGCCTGGCGGGAGGTGTTGGGTGTGCGTCCGCGGGTGATGCCGACGAAGTCCTGGATCGCCTCCGAGTCCTTCTCACGGGACCACACGAGGGCGATCTCGGTGCCGGGGACATCGCCGGCGTAGTCGCGGTGCTCGATCTGCCTGCGGGAGAGCACCTTGATGAGGGGGCGCGGCCCGATGAGCACGCCGACGTTCGCGGCGACCACCTGCAGCCCGGCGCGCACCTCCTCGACGTCGACCTCCCCCGAGTCCGGGGTCGACCAGTTGATGATCTCCCCCTCGATGTCCCCGGGCGTGACCGTGTCCAGCAGGGTGAGCTCGTGGTCCTTGGGAACCGCGATGCCCGTCGCCTCCGGGTAGAGGACGACGACGTGATGGTCCGGGGTGAGGCGTGCGTCCGGGAGGCGGACGAGGGCGAGGTCGGCGCGGTCGTCGAGAAGCTCCCCGAGGGGATCCACCGAATCGGCGGTGACGAAACGGTGGGGGGTGCGGTCCCGGAAGCGGGTGAACCACTTGTCGGGTTCGGTGCCGGTGACGAAGCTCAGGCGCAACATGGGGGTAATGCTACCGTTGGGGGCGTGAATGAAGAGTCCGCACGTCAGCCGTCCGGCCGAGCAATGAAGCCGCAGACCGCGGCCAAGAAGCTCGGCATCTACCTGCCCGCCACGCCGGAGGAGTTCCAGGCCGGCGCGGTCACCCACGCCGAGCTCAAGCAGCTGGTGGAGAACCCGCCCGAGTGGCTCGCCGAACTGCGTCGCACCGGCCCGCACCCGCGTCCGGTGGTGGCCCAGAAGCTCGGCATCACCATCGCCGCCCTCAAGCGCAACGACATGGACAAGCCGCTGACCACCGCCGAGATCAAGGCTCTGCTGGAGGATCAGCCGGAGTGGCTGCGCGCCGCCCGCACCGCCCTCGCCGAGGGACGCGCGGAGGCCGCTGAGGCTGCTGCAGTCCAGGAGTCCGCCGCGGACTCGGAGGACTAGCCACCCCTCCGCTGCCCCCTGGCCAGCTGGTCAGGGGGTCTTTTTCTACCAGGAGAACTCGGCGGTCTCGCCGTCGGAGAACTCGAGGCGGGCGCTCATCGTCGGCTCGATGGTCAGGTGCACGGTCAGCGAATCGTCGCCGGAGTGCACGCGGTAGGAGATGGCCTCGTTCTCCGTCTCGAGCACCTCGACGCGGGCGTGGACCAGCCAGGGGTGGCGGCGGCGGGCGGCGATGAGCCCCTGGTGGAGCTCGTACATCCACTGCCCCAGCGGCGCCAGGCCCTCCGGGGTGGCGGGCAGCGGCGGGCGGACCGGGTCGTCGGCGGAGAAGCCCTCGCCCTTGACGCCGGTGAAAGCCTGTTCGTCGCCGTAGTAGATGCTCGGGATGCCGGGCAGGGTGAACAGCAGCACGGCGGCCAGGGCGGCACCCTCGGGGCCGACGACACTGGCGATGCGGTCGACGTCGTGGTTGCCCACGAAGGTCTGCATCGGGGCCTGCGCGACGAACTCGTCGTGGCGGGTGAGGGCGTGCTCGAGCTCCCAGAAGTTGACGTCCCTGATCGACGACCAGACGGCCTTCCAGAGTTCGTACTGGGTGACGGTGTCCAGGTGGCCCTCCTCCACCAGCTCCAGGTAGTCGCCGTGGATGATCTCGCCGAGGAAGACGGCGTCGGGGTGCTGTCCGCGCACCCGGTCGACGACCTTCGCCCAGAACCAGGCCGGCACGGAGTAGGCGACGTCGAGTCGCCAGCCGGCGATGCCGCGGCCCAGCCAGTGGTTCATCACGTCGACGACGAGTTCCTCGGTGCGGGGATCCTCGTGGTCGAGGAGGGCGAGGTCGCCGTGGCCCTCCCAGGGTTCCGGCGTGCCGTCGGGCAGGCGGCGGATGGGCCCGCCGTCGGCGACCATGGGGTGGTCGATGCCGACGTGGTTGAAGACACCGTCGAGAAGCACCTTGATGCCGCGTTCGTGGCAGGCGGCCATGAGGGCGTCGAAGTCGGCGTCGTCGCCGAGGCGGGGGTCGATGCGGTAGTGGTCGAGGGTGTCGTAGCCGTGGGTGGTGGAGGCGAAGATCGGGGCGAGCAGCAGGCCGTTCGCGCCGAGGTCGATGAGGTAGTCGAGCCAGGGGATGAGGTCGGTGAGGCGGTGTCCCTCGTCCTCGGTCGACCAGTCGCGGATGCGGGCACCGGTGGCGCCGAGGGGGTAGACATGCCAGAAGATGGCGTGGTCGAGCACGGGAACTCCTATTGAGTCGAAGTCAGTAACTATTATTGACCTTAACTCAACAACGGGTAGGGTTGTCAACCGTGACCACCCGCAGACGCCTGTCCACCGAAGAACGCCGCGCCGCCATCCTCGCCGCCGCACGCGAACACTTCTCCACCACCCACTACCCCGACGCCTCCGTCCCCACCATCGCCGCCGCCTCCGGCAGCTCACAGTCCCTGGTGTTCCACTACTTCGGTTCCAAGGCCGGCCTCTACGCCGCCCTGGTCGAGGACTCGCTGCGCTCGCTCATCGACGCCCCCCTCCCCACCGGCCACACCACCCGCGACCGGGTGTCCACCCTGTTGCAGGGCTACCTCGACACCCTCGCCGCCGACCACACGCTCGTCGCCGGCGTCGGCGAGCCCGAGGCTGCCGTGGCCCACCGTCGGGCGGCGGCGTCTGCGCTGGTGGAGAAGCTGCGGGAGATCATCGGCATCGGTTCCTTCCCCCGCCACACCTGGGCCCTGTGGGGCTGGGTCGGCTTCCTCGAGGCCGCCGGGCGGCACTGGGTGGAGGACGGCTGCCCGGAGAATCAGCGCTGGCCGCTCATCGAGGCCGCGCTGGGAGCCCTGGAGGGCGCGCTCGGCGACTGGCGGGTGTAGGGGCGGCAACAAACCATGCCGCGAAGGCCCTCCGGGCAGTCCGGCGGAAGCCCCTAAAGGTACGTTTTGCCGACCCAGCGGACCACCGGGGTCCAACCGTGCAGCGCACTACCCACCCAGACCGGAAAAGTCTGCAGTTCCTCCACAGTGATCGGCCGGGTGCCCACCTCCCGGTGCTCCCGCGTCGCCGCCACCGTCGTCGAGGGCAGCTGGCGCGGATGCTCCGGCACCATCAGACGCCCGTCCTCCCACCAGGCGACGGCGCAGTGCGCCCCCTCCGCGACCAGCCCGTCGGGCGTCCACAGGAGGGCGTCGTCGGCACCGAACTCCTGCGCCTGCTTCCGCAACCGCCCCAGCACCTCCAGGTCAGGACCCTTGACCCGCGGTTCGCGCCGGGGGTCGGGCGTCGGCGGGACCCACAGCACCGTCTCCGTGCGCAGCGGTGGGGCGGGACGTATCCGCAGGTAGAGCTCGTCCCCGTGCTTCTCGACGCGCGGGAACCAGTCCCCCTCCGCCGGCACCCGCACCGCATCCATGAACTCCGGGTGCCCGAAACGTTCCCGGTGCAGATGCCAGTTGCCCACGTGGCCGTCGCGCACCAGCCAGGAGTCCACCCGGTCAGGCGTCGTCCCCGGTTCCGCGCACGGCACCAGCGCCGCACCGTCCCAGCGCAGCAGGGTCACTGCGGGAAGTCCTGTCCCAGCAGCCGCAGCAGCGGCGCGGACTTGGTGATCGTCTCCTCGTACTCCCCCTCCGGGCCCGACAGCGCGATGACCGCGCCGCCGACGCCGTAGCTCACCCCGGAACCATCGGAGACGATCGTGCGGATGACCATCGACAGGTCCATCGCCCCGTCGAGCGAGAAGTAGCCGATCCCGCCGGAGTAGATGCCGCGCGGGCCCTGCTCGAGGCGGTCGATGATCTCCATGGTGCGGATCTTCGGCGCACCCGTCATGGAGCCTCCCGGGAACGTGGCCCGCACCGCGTCCACCGCCGTCTTCCCTGTCGCCAGGTGGCACGACACCGTCGAGACGAGCTGGTGGACGGTGGCGTAGGACTCGACGTCGAAGAGCGGTTCGGCGCGGACGGTCCCTGGTTCGGCGACGCGGGTGAGGTCGTTGCGCACGAGGTCGACGATCATGAGGTTCTCGGCGCGGTCCTTCTCGTTGACCGCCAGGTCGGAGCGCAGGCGGGCGTCCTCCCGCGGGTCGGCGCTGCGCGGCCGGGTGCCCTTGATGGGACGCGACTCGACGACACCCTCCTTGACCTGCAGGAACCGCTCCGGCGTCGAGGACAGCACGTCCACCCCGCCGATCCGCAGCAGCGACCCGAAGGGCGTGGGGTTGGCGGCCCGCAGCGCGGCGTAGGCCGGCAGCACGTCGAGCTCACCCGTCGCGTGCAGCTCGTTGGTCAGGCACACCTCGTAGGTCTCGCCCTGCCGGATCTCCTCCAGGCAGGTGTCCACGAGCGCCAGATACTCGCCGCGGGAGTGCCGGGCACGCAGCTTTCCGACGTCCCCGTGCTCCCCCGCCGCGCCGCCCGCCAGGTCGGCGAGGCGCTGCGCCGTCGCCGCGCACCAGGCACGCTGGGCGCGGTCGTGCTCGGAGCCGATGAGCGCGATGACGTGGGTGCGCCGCAGGGCGTGGTCGATGACCACCGCCCGGTCGGCGAAGATCATGCCCAGGTCCGGGTAGGGCGACTCCCACGCCGCCGACCCGCCGCACTCGGCCTTGAGCTCGTAGCCGAGCCAGCCGACCCAGCCGAGGGTGAACCCGAAGTCCACCTCCCCGGCGTCGATGGTGTTGGCGGCGAGGTCCGCGGCCAGCTCATCGAGCAGGGTGCCGGCCCGTCCGGTCCACACGCGGGCCAGCGGACCGGAGTCGTCGCCCAGGTAGGAGAAACGTCCCGTCCCGTGGTCCGGGGTGGTGGAGTCCAGCCAGAAGGAGTTCGCGGAGGACGCGAAGAGCGCGTGGTGCACCGCCTCGCCGTCGGCCTCGTGGTCGACGGTGACGGTGTGCAGCCGCCACCGTGACCGCAGGCGCCGGTTACGTTCCGCGGCCATCCCGAGGAAGTTGGCCACCAGGGTGTGGCCGTCGAAGCCGCCGATCGACTCCGGGTGGAACTGCACCCCCCACTGCGGCAGGCGGCGGTGCGCCAGCGCCATGACCAGCCCGTCCTCGGTGCGGGCGGTTACCTGCAGGGTGTCGGGCACCTCGGTCACGAGGAGGGAGTGGTAGCGGACGACGTCGATGAGCGGCGGCAGGGAGGCGAAGAGGCCGGAGCCGTCGTGACGCACCGGGAACACCCGGCCGTGGACGGGTTCCGGCGCGAGGTCGACGGTGCCGCCCCACGCGTGGGCGAGGGCCTGGTGCCCGAGGCAGACCCCCAGAATCGGGACACGCCCGTCGCGCAGGACATCGAGGCACATGCCGATGTCCTTCTCACGCTCCGGGCGGCCGGGGCCCGGGGAGATGATGACGGCGTCGTAGGTGGCGACGCGGTCGACATCCCATCCGGGTTCGTTGTTGGTGATCACCTCGGGGGCGACACCGGTGACGTCCTCGACGTAGGCGACGAGATTCCAGGTGAAGGAATCGAGGTTGTCTATGACGAGGACGCGCACGGGGAGGGCGGGAAGACCTAGTTGATCTTCCACTCCTCCAGACCCTCGTACAGCGGGTACTGGTCGGTCAGCTTCGCGACGCGGGCACGCAGTGCCTCGATGTCGGCGTTCTTGCCGTTGACCAGGGCGGTGCCGATGATGTCGGCGACCTCGGTGAAGGCGGCGGCGTCGAAACCACGGGTGGCCAGGGCCGGGGTGCCGATGCGCAGGCCGGAGGTGACCATCGGCGGGCGCGGGTCGTTCGGGACGGCGTTGCGGTTGACGGTGATGCCGACCTCGTGGAGGAGGTCTTCGGCCTGCTGGCCGTCCATCTCGGAGTTGCGCAGGTCAGCGAGGACCAGGTGCACGTCGGTGCCACCGGTGAGGACGTCGATGCCGGCGGCCTTCGCGTCAGCGGCGGTGAGACGCTCGGCCAGGATCTTGGCACCCTCGATGGTGCGGGCCTGACGGTCCTTGAACTCGTCGGTGCCGGCGACCTTCAGTGCCACGGCCTTGGCGGCGATGGCGTGCATGAGCGGACCACCCTGCTGGCCCGGGAAGACGGCGGAGTTGAGCTTCTTGGCCCACTCCTGCTTCGCGACGATCAGGCCGGAACGCGGGCCACCCAGCGTCTTGTGGACGGTGGTGGAGACGACGTCGGAGTGCGGGACCGGGGACGGGTGCAGGTCGGCGGCGACGAGGCCGGCGAAGTGCGCCATGTCGGTCCACAGGTACGCGCCGACCTCGTCGGCGATGGAGCGGAACGCCTCGAAGTCGAGGGTGCGCGGGTACGCGGACCAGCCGGCGATGAGGACCTTCGGGCGCTCGGCCAGGGCCTGCTCGCGGACGCGGTCCATGTCGATGCGGTGGGTCTCCGGGTCGACCTCGTAGGCGACGACGTCGTAGAGCTTGCCGGAGAAGTTGAGCTTCATGCCGTGGGTCAGGTGACCACCGTGGGCCAGGGACAGACCCATGATCTTGTCGCCGGCGTCGGCCAGCGCGTGCAGGACGGCGGCGTTGGCCTGGGCGCCGGAGTGCGGCTGGACGTTGGCGAACTCGGCGCCGAACAGGGCCTTGGCGCGGTCGCGGGCCAGGTCCTCGACGATGTCGGCGTTCTCGCAGCCACCGTAGTAACGACGCCCCGGGTAGCCCTCGGCGTACTTGTTGGTGAACACCGAACCCTGTGCCTGCAGGACGGCACGGGGGACGAAGTTCTCGGACGCGATCATCTCGAGGAAGTCACGCTGACGGGCGATCTCACCGCCGATGGCGGCGTGGACCTCCGGGTCGAGGACGGACAGTTCCTGGTAACGGAGATCAGAAGACTCAGCGGTCATGGGCGTTACAGCCAGCCTTTCTAGGGGTACACGGCATTCGTGGACAGCATACCGCCCACAGGGCACCTCATACCCCCGCACCCCGGGTGAGTGGGACACAGTTGACGGGGCAGATGACACAATGGGACGCATGTCTCGGCCCAAGGACGCCACCCCCTACGTGGATTTCGACCGCTCCTCCTGGCGTGCCCTGCGTCAATCGATGCCGCAGGTGCTCACGGAGGAGGAGGTCGAGCAGCTCCGCGGCATCGGCGAATCGATCGACCTCGTGGAGGTCGCCGAGGTCTATCTCCCCCTGTCCCGTCTCATCCACCTGCAGGTCGCCGCGCGGCAGAATCTCATCGCCGCGACGGAGACCTTCCTGGGTGCATCGTCGGGGCACGTGCCCTTCGTGATCGGCGTGGCGGGATCGGTGGCCGTCGGCAAGTCCACCACGGCCCGTCTGCTGCAGGTGCTGCTCCAGCGCTGGGACTCCCACCCCCGCGTGGACCTGGTGACCACCGACGGTTTCCTCTACCCCGCGGCCGAGCTCCACGCCCGGGGACTGATGGGACGGAAGGGTTTCCCGGAGTCCTACGACCAGCGGGCGCTGCTGCGCTTCGTCACCGACGTGAAGTCGGGCCGCCCCTCCGTCGACGCGCCCGTCTACTCGCACAAGCTCTACGACCGGGTCCCCGGGGAGGTGCTCACGGTGCAGCAGCCGGACATCCTCATCGTCGAGGGGCTCAATGTGCTGCAGACCGGGCCGACGCTCATGGTCTCGGACCTCTTCGACTTCTCCGTCTACGTCGACGCGCGGACCGAGGACATCGAGAAGTGGTACATCGACCGCTTCCTCGAGCTGCGTTCCACGGCGTTCCGCGAGCCCGGCGCGCACTTCCGCCACTACGCCGACTACGGCGACGCGAAGGCCCGCGCCGAGGCCCGGGAGATCTGGCAGTCGATCAACCTGCCCAACCTCGTGGAGAACATCCTGCCCACGCGGGTGCGTGCCTCCCTGGTGCTGCGCAAGGGCGCGGACCACCTGGTCGAGCGCGTGCGCATGCGCAAGATCTAGGCCCGCGCCTCCGCCCAGGCCACCACGGCGTCCAGCTCCCGCAGGTCGACGTGGTCGGTGTCGGCGTCGTAGGAGTCGATCATCGCCTGCTCGTTGGGGCTGCGGTCGGCCTCCCGCTTCGCCCGGAGCGCCTTGACGATGCCCCACATGATCATCCTGTGCCGCCGCGACATCGTCGGGTAGCTCAGCCGGCCGGGCAGGTAGAACCGCGCGACGCCGGCGGGCACCATGCCCTTGAGCTGGTCCTTGTCGCGGGCGACGTCGAGAAGCGTCATGCCCACCGCACACACCGCGACGGGACGCTCCCCGAGGTCCTGCCTGGAGACGAACGACGCCGCCGGCACCTTCGGCCCGTGGACGTAGGACAGGACGATGAGGGGCCCGGTGGCGCCGGCGGGCAGGGGCGCGTCGGAAAGCGGCGCCGCGGTGACGCCGAGGCGCTCCGCGAGGGCGTGCGCGTACTGCGCGGTGGAGCCGTACGCGGACTCGTAGAGGACGGTGGCCACGGGGAACCTACCTTCCGAATCTGCGGCTGCGCTGGGAGTAGTCCCGCAGCGCGCGGAGGAAGTCGATGCGGCGGAACGCCGGCCAGTAGGTGTCCGTGAACCAGATCTCCGAGTAGGCGGCCTGCCACAGCAGGAAACCGGACAGCCGCTGCTCCCCCGAGGTGCGGATGACCAGGTCCGGGTCCGGCTGGCCCGACGTGTACAGGTGCCGGGACAGCGACTCGACGGTCACCTTCCCGGACATCTCCTCCGCCGTGGTGCCGGCGGCGGCCTCCTCGTCGATGAGGTCACGCACCGCGTCGACGATCTCCTGCCGCCCGCCGTAGCCGACCGCGATGTTGACGGTGATGCCCTCGTTGTCGCAGGTCCGCTCGGCGGCCGCGCGCCACCGCTCCGCGACCTCCGGCGGCAGCAGGTCGAGGTGCCCCACCAGCCGCACGCGGCAGGTGTGGTCGCGGCCGGAGAGCTCCTCGACGACGTCACCGATGATGTCGAAGAGCAGCTGCAGCTCGCGCGGGTCCCGGGCCAGGTTCTCCGTGGACAGCAGGTACACGGTGACGACCTCGACCTCGGTCTCCTCGCACCAGTGGACGACCTCGCCGATCTTCCTCGCGCCCGCCCGGTGCCCGTGGCTGATGTCGGCATGCCCCGCCTCGCGGGCCCAACGGCGGTTGCCGTCGGCCATGATCGCGATGTGCTTGGGCTGCCGCGCACCCCTGAGCTCGCGGACGAGCCGGGCCTCGTAGAGCGGATAGAGCAGGCGGGACAGTTTCACGGCTCTCAGTCTAGTGCCTGGCCCGCGCGCCGGGTCCGGACGGCGGCTGCCAGTTCGCTGAGCAGCTCCGCAGTCGTGCCGATGTCCATGCAGGCGTCGGTCACCGACTGCCCGTAGACGAGCCCCTCACCGCCGTTGCGGCGCAGCTTCGCCGGGTCCAGGTCCTGGGCGCCGCCCACGAGGAAGGACTCCATCATCACGCCGGCGATGGCGTGGTTGCCGTCCGCGATCTGCCGCGCGACGTCGCGGGTCACCTCCGCCTGCCGGACATGGTCCTTGCCGGAGTTGGCGTGCGACACGTCGATCATGAGGCGCGGCGTGTCGGTCCGCTCCGCGAGCTTCTCGACGACCCCCGCCACCGACTCCGCGTCCGCGTTCGGGCCGGACGTGCCGCCACGGAGGATGACGTGGCAGTTCTCGTTGCCGGCGGTCTCCACGACGGCGGGACGACCGCCGTCAGAGGTGCCGAAGAAGAAGTGCGGCTGCGAGGCCGCCGACACCGCGTCCATGGCGACCTGCAGGTTGCCGTCGGTGCCGTTCTTGAAGCCGATGGGCATGCTCATGCCCGACGCCAGCTGACGGTGGACCTGCGACTCCGTGGTGCGGGCGCCGATGGCGCCCCAGGCGACGAGGTCGGCCCAGTACTGCGGGGAGTTGGGCTCGAGGAACTCGGCGGCGGTCGGCAGGTTGAGGTTGACCACCTCGCGCAGCACCTCACGCGCCAGCTCGAGGCCGTGGTTGATGTCGTAGGAGCCGTCGAGGTGCGGGTCGTTGATGAGGCCCTTCCAGCCGATCGTCGTGCGCGGCTTCTCGAAGTACACGCGCATGACGATCTTCAGGTTCTCCGCCAGGGTCTCCGCCAGCGGCGCCAGACGACGGGCGTAGTCGATCGCGGCCTCGGGATCGTGGATGGAGCACGGGCCGACGACCACGACGAGGCGGTCGTCCTCACCGCGGAAGACGTCGGCGATCTCCTGCCTGTCCCTCTCCACCCTCTGTTCCTGCTCGGGTGTCAACGGCGCGCGGGCCTGCACCTCCTCCGGGCTGGGCAGGTCGTGGAAGGCGAGAACGCGGCGGTTGGAGGTGGACGGGTAGCGGACTGCGGTGGTCATCTGGTGGGTGCCTTTCATCGGGTGGGTGGAAAAGAAAAAGCAGCCCCTCGACCCGATTTCTCGGGGAGGTGCTGCTTGGGCTCCGGGGTGTTCGTCGTCTCGTGCTGTTCAGTGGGCACGCGAAACGGCGAGGCGTTCGAGTCTGCTACTGCAGGCCCGGAGCCCCACCAAAATAAAATCGCTGGACGAACATGCCACGCAGTGTAGCACAGTCGTCCCGGACCTAGAACCAGCTCTTCTTACGGCGGTCCAGCAGGCCGGCCTCGGCCATCGCCTTGTCGACGGCCTCCTGGTCGAAGGGGTCCAGGCCGTGGGCCTCCGCGAAGATGCGGCGGCGGTTGTAGCGGCTGAAACGGCGGTGGAAGGCCCAGCCGATGTAGAGCACGGCGATGGCCAGCAGCACCAGCAGCGTCATGCCGATGGGCGAGGCCTTGCCGAACTCCGGCCCCAGCGGGCCACCCTGCTGCTGCTGGGCGAGGATCATGAGGTCTGTGAGAGCAAACATGGATTCTTCCGTCTCTTCCTACTTGGCTTCCAGCTTATCGAGCTTCTCCGCCGTGATGCCCGCGAAGAGGTCGTCCTCCGGCAGGGACGTGGCGACCCGGGTCTTGGCCAGCTCGAACTCCTCCGTCGGCCACAGCTCCCGCTGCACCTCCGCCGGCGTCGCCAGGAAGGCGCCGGCCGGGTCGATCTGGGTGGCGTGGGCCCGCAGCGCCGCCTCCCGCTGCGGGAAGTACTCGCCGCACTCCACCTGCGTGGTCACCCGCGCCATGATGTCGGCGGGGTTGCGCTGCCAACGCTCCAGCATCGGGCCGTAGGGGCTGGTGCGCCCCTCCGCGAGCAGGAGATCGTGGAACATCTTCATGCGCTGGTGCACGAAACCGTGCGTGTAGTACAGCTTCAGCGGGGTCCACGCCGCACCCAGCTCCGGGGCGTAATCCGGGTCGCCGGCGAGATCCCAGGCCAGCATCGAGGCCTCGTGGACCTTGAGGTGGTCCGGGTGCGGGTAGCCACCGTTCTCGTCGTAGGTGACGATGACGTGCGGACGGAACTCACGGATGATCTCGACGAACTCCCGCGCCACCTCCTCGCCGGGCACCAGCGCGAAGCAGCCCTCGGGCAGCGGCGGCAGCGGGTCACCCTGCGGCAGACCGGAGTCGACGTGACCGAGCCAGACATGCTCGACGCCGAGGGCCGCGGCGGCGGCCGCCATCTCCTCCCGGCGGACGTCGACAATGTTCTCCAGCACGCCGGGCCTGTCCATCGCCGGGTTGAGGATGTCACCACGCTCCCCGCCCGTGCAGGTGAGCACCATGACACGGTTGCCCTCGGCCACATACCTGGCCGAGGTCGCGGCACCCTTCGATGCCTCGTCATCGGGATGTGCGTGGATGGCCAGCAGCCGGAATCCGCTCAACGTGAGTCGCGTCCTTATCTGGGGATCGAGAGTTGTCAACCCGTCTCATCCTAGTGGCCCCTCTCCCCCGATGGGAAAGCAGGGCTCACGGGCACCATCCGATAGTATGAGGCGGTCACCCCTCCATCCAGCCCAGCCAGCGCAGAGGAAGATCATGAGCACTCCCGCCGCCCACACCACCGCCGAGCGCTACGGAGCGGACCGTAACCCGAAGTCGGGCAGCAACCTCAGCAGCAAGATGATCGCCATCGTCACCGTGGTCCTCATGGCCGGTCTGGCCGTCGCCATCGCCCGCTACATGGACGCCGACGCCAAGCGCGGCGACGTCACCGTCGAGATGGTCTCCCACGAGCGCACCGCCGACGACAACATGCGCCTCTGGGTCGACGTCACCCGCAAGAACCCGGACGTCCTCTCCTACTGCATCGTCACCGCGCTGAACTACGAGATGGCCGAGGTCGGGCGCCGCGAGATCCTCGTGCAGCCGGGCGGCGACGCCCTCCAGCGTTTCCAGGTCGACATCCCCTCCCGCGACCTGCCGGTCTCCGGCAGCGTCTACGGCTGCTCCACCTCGATCCCCCCGTACCTCACCGCGGGACCGACCGAGATCGCCGAGTGATCCCCGCCCCAGCCGGTGTGTTAAAATCCCTGACAATTGTTCACACCGGTGGGTGACGCGCGTGTCGGGGGCTGCAAGGGCTCCCCGCCGGATGATGTTCCCACCGGCCCGAGGGATAGGGAAGGCAGGGACTCTACGTAGCTATGGCTGACAACCACAAGCAGTACATCACCCCGGAAATGAAGGCGAAGCTCGAGGCTGAGCTGCAGGCACTGATCGACCACCGCCCGATCGTCGCCGCCGAGATCAACGAGCGCCGCGAGGAGGGTGACCTCAAGGAGAACGCCGGCTACGACGCCGCCCGCGAGATGCAGGACCAGGAGGAGGCCCGCATCAAGCAGATCTCCGAGCTGCTGGCCAACTCCACCACCGAGCGTGAGGGTGTCGTCGAGGGTGTCGCCCTCGTCGGTTCCGTCGTCCACGTCTACTACAACGGCGACGAGAACGAGAAGGAGACCTTCCTCATCGGCACCCGCGCCGCAGCCACCGGCAACGAGCACCTGGAGACCTACTCCGAGCACTCCCCGCTGGGTGCCGCCCTGCTGGGTGCCCGCGAGGGCGAGACCCGCGAGTACACCGCCCCGAACGGGGCCACCATCACGGTGACTCTGGAGTCGGCGAAGCCCTACGACTCCCAACTTGCCGCAACTCCGCGCGCGGCCAAGTAATCTCGTATCCGAATCAGTGACTACAGGGAGGATCCCCACCATGAACCGTATCTTCGCCCGTAAGGGTGCTGCTGTCGTCGGCGCTGCCGCTCTCGCCCTGGCCCTGGCCGCCTGCTCCCCGCCGAACGAGCAGCCCTCCGACCTCAAGGTCGACACCGCCACCGAATTCCAGGCCCCGGCAGCCGAGAACGGTACCGCCACCACCACGACCACCACGACCACTGAGGTCACCGAGGTCGAGGACACCACGACGGTCATCCAGGACGGCGTCGTGGTCGAGGAAGCCCCGGTCCAGAACTAACACCGACCGTGATCTTCCCCCGTCACACCCGGGCCCTGAGCATCCTCGGCCTGGGTGTTCTCATTTCCGCCTGCTCCCCGCCGAACGAGCAGCCCTCCGACCTCAAGGTCGACACCGCCACGGAGTTCGTGGCGGCCCCCACCTCCCCGGCGCGCGTCACCGGCACCCCGGTCGACCCGGCCTCCCTGCCGGGCTTCATCGACTGTGTCGGCAGCCCGGAGCTGCGCCCCGGCCGCCTGGCGCTGGCGTGCGCCGACAACAACGACCGGCTCATCGACATCACGTGGGACGAGTGGACCGCCTCCTCGGCGTCCGGCACCGCCACCCGCGAGACCAACGACTGCGACCCGTCCTGCGCCCGCGGCACCTTCGAGAGGACCCGCGGCGTCGAGGTGGAACTGTCGGAACCGGTCCACAGCCCGCAGGGCCTCGTGTTCACGAGGCTTGTCGTCGACGGTGACGACATCATCCTCTAGAGGAGCCTCCCCCGTGCATCTGCTCGATCAGATCCCCCTGGTCACCCGCGGGGTGACCGACGACGGCGACACCGTCGGCGTCACCCTCTCCCGCACCTACGACGCCTCCGACGTCGACCTGTGGGAGGCCCTCACCGACCCCTCCCGGCTGGAGCACTGGTTCGAGCCGGTCTCCGGCGACCTGCGCGCCGGCGGCACGGTCCGCTGCGCGGGCGGCGTCACCGGGGAGATCCTCACGTGCACGCCCGAGCAGCTCCTGCGCCTGGCGTGGGACGACGGCACCCCCGGCACTCTGGAGCTCGTCCTCTCCCCCGCCGAGCGAGGTACCCGCCTCACGCTGACCCACACCGTGCCCCGCGACGAACACTGGGACACCTACGGTCCCGCGGTCAACGGCATCGGCTGGGACAGCTCCCTGGCTGCGCTGGCTCTCCACCTGGCGATGGACGCCGACGCCGCCGAGGGTGAGGAGGAGACCTTCATCCGCCGGTTGGCGGCGGAGTGGTCCGGTGCCGACACGCCGCAGACGCAACGCACCCTCGAGCTGTACCTCGGAGAATGAGAAATGCCCCGCACCAGGCGGGGCATTTCTCGTGTGCGCGGCTAGTTCGAACGGAAGTAGCTGAGCAGACGCAGGATCTCGGTGTAGAGCCAGACCAGGGTGACTGCCAGGCCGAGGGCGACGCCCCAGGCCATCTTGGACGGTGCGCCGGCGCGGATCATCTTGTCGGCGGCGTCGAAGTCGGACAGGAAGCTCATGGCCGCCAGGCCGATGCAGACCAGGGAGAAGATGATGGCGAGCATGCCGCCGTCACGCAGCGGGTTGGCGCCGGTGAAGACCGCCAGCAGCAGGTTGCCCAGCGCCAGGACGAGGACGCCGACGAGGGCGCCGGTCATGATGCGGTTGAACTTCGGGGTGACCTTGACGGCACCGGTCTTGTAGACGAAGAGCATGCCCAGGAACACGCCCAGGGTGCCCATGACGGCCTGGCCGATGAGGACACCGGCGTCGGCGGCGGACTCACCGAAGGTGACGCCGGAGAAGAGCAGGGAGATACCGCCGACGAAGAGGCCCTCGAAGGCGGCGTAGATGAGGGTGACCGCGGCGGAGCCGTACTTCTTGCCGAAGGTGGCCACCAGCACGGTGATGAGGCCACCGATGGCACCCACGAAGGTGAGCATGAGCGCCAGACCCGGGTTGACCAGGCCGAGGCTGAAGTTCAGGACGGCGAGGACCACGATGACCGCGAGGGTCATGCCGGTCTTGGCGACGACGTCGTCGACCGTCATCGGACGGTCACCGGTCGTGGTCTGACCGTAACCGGAGTACGGGTCCTGGTAACCCTGCGGCGCTCCCGCAGGGTAGGCACCGCGCTGGATGCCACCCTTGGCGGTGGTGAGTGAGTTCATGACAGGGTTGCTGCTACGCACGATGAAACCCCGAGCCTTTCTGATCGTCTTGTGTTCTACCCCGTACAACGTAACAAACGTTGCTTTAGTTCCCCGGGTGAGGAAAATCTTCCCGACGCCGTGTCCGTTCCCGTACACTGTCCATGTTTTTGTCTCCACAAACCGAAAGGCGGACCACTCCACGATGGAGCCTCCCCCTGACAGACCCGCATCGTCCCAGCTCAGCCTGACGCAGGTGGTCACATGCTGACCGCCGTCGCCCTGCTCGTCCTGGGACTGGTGATCATCGGTCTGATCATCGTGGCCAACGGCTATTTCGTGGCGCAGGAGTTCGCCTTCATGTCCGTCGACCGCACCGAGCTGCGCTCGCGTGCCGACGCCGGGGACGAGAAGGCCGCCGCCGCCCTCAAGGTGACCAACCGCACCTCCTTCATGCTCTCCGGCGCGCAGCTGGGCATCACGGTCACCGGCCTCATGGTCGGTTTCATCGCGGAGCCGCTGGTCGGCGAGTCGCTGGGCGTGCTGCTCGGCGGCGTCGGCGTGCCCGTGGCCGTCTCCGTCGGTGTGGGCACCGTGCTGGCCCTGGCGATCTCCACGATCGTGCAGATGATCTTCGGTGAGCTCTTCCCGAAGAACTACACCATCGCCGCCCCGCTGAAGTCCTCCCTGGCGCTGGCCCGGTCGACGAACATCTACCTGGCGATCTTCGGCTGGCTCATCCGGTTCTTCGACTTCTCCTCCAACGCCCTGCTGCGCATGCTGCGCATCGAGCCGGTCGAGGACATCGACTCCACCGCCACCGCCGAGGACCTCGAGCACATCGTGTCCTCCTCGCGGGAGAGCGGCGAGCTCGACGATCAGACCTTCCTCGTCCTCGACCGCCTCCTCGACTTCCCGGAGCACGACGTCGAGCACGCGATGGTCCCCCGGTCCCGCACCGATGTCGTCGACCCGGCGACCACGATCGGAGAGGTCCGCCAGCTCATGGCCACCGCGCACACGCGCTACCCGGTCATCGACGACGAGCACAACCCCGTCGGCCTCGTCCACCTGCTCGACGTGCAGGACACCGAGCTTCCCGCCGCCGCGCCCGTCACCGAGATCATGCGCGACATCCTCGTGGTGCCGGAACTGATGTCGCTCCCCGACGCCGTCGACAAGCTCGAGGACGCCCAGCAGAAGCTGGCCGGCGTCATCGACGAGTACGGCGGCTTCGTCGGCATCATCACCGTCGAGGACCTCGCCGAGGAGATCCTCGGCGACGTCACCGACGAGCACGACGGCGAGTCCTCCGAGGACATCACCGAGACCGACGAGGACGAGTGGCTCGTGGACGGCGACACCCCACTCGACGAGATCGAGCGTGCCATCGGCCACGACCTGCCGCAGGGTGACTTCGAGACCATCTCGGGTCTCCTCATCTCCCACACCGGCGGCCTCGTCGAGGAGGGTGAGGTCCACGTCATCGAGCTGGAGGCCGAGCCCGAGGACTTCGTCGAGGGGGAGGACGCCCCCACCCGCTCCCTGCGCATGAGCGTGGAGGAGGTGGACCGCCACGTGCCGTCGGAGGTCCGCATCGAACTCATCGAGGAGGAGAAGAAATGATGAACTGGTACATCGCCCTGCCGGTGACCGTGCTGGTCATCGTGCTCTCGGCGTTCTTCGTCGTCATCGAGTTCTCCCTGCTCGCCGCCCGCCGCAACCGCCTGGAGGAGACTGCGGAGACCTCCGCCTCCTCCCGCGCGGCGCTGCGCAGCCTCAACGAGCTCACCCTCATGCTGGCCGGCGCCCAGCTGGGCATCACGGCGGCGACGTTCGCGCTCGGTGCCATCACCAAGCCGTGGGTCCACCACCTCATCGAGCCCGCCTTCGGCGGACTCCCCGACGGCGTGGCCTACGCGGTGTCCTTCGCCCTGTCGCTGTTCATCGTCACCTTCCTCCACCTGGTGGTCGGTGAGATGGCGCCGAAGTCGTGGGCCCTGGCCCACCCGGAGACCGCGGTGCGCGTCATCGCCGGGCCGGCGCGCGTGTTCATCACGCTCTTCCGCCCGCTCCTGTCGTGGATCAACCGGATGGCCAACGCGCTGGTCCGCCGGGCCGGGGAGGACCCGGTCGAACGCGCCGCCGCCAAGGGCTACGACGCCGAGACCCTGCGCCACCTCGTCGAGCACTCGCGCGACACCGGCACCCTCGACGACATGTCTGCCAGCCAGATCACCGGGCTCATCGCTCTGGAGTCCATCACCGTCGGCGACGCCGTCACCCCGCGCCGCCCGCTGCCGGCCACCGCGACCGTCGCCGAGGTCCGCGCCCGCTCCCGGGAGATCCGCTCCATGCGCGTGCTTCTCGACGCCCCCGCCGGCGCCGAGCAGCCCACCCCGCACCTGGTGCACGTCCGCGACACCCTGCTCGCGGACCCGGCCGACATCGCCGACATCTACTCCCGTCCCGCGCTCCTGCTGCCGCAGACGACCACCCTGTCGGAGGCCCTCAACCTCATGCGCGGCAACAACGAGCAGGTCGCCGTCGTCGTCCCCGAGGACGGCATCGCCGACTCCCCGGGCGAGGTCGTGGGTGTCATCACCTGGGACGACATCCTGTCCCGCCTGTGGCCCAGCATCGAGGAGGAGCTCGACCGCGTCAGTCGAGCGTGACCACCACCTTGCCGGTCGCGTGGCCGTCCTCCACCGCGGCGACGGCCTCCGCGGCCCGCTCCAGCGGGTAGTAGGCACTGACGTGCACCCGCGCCTGCCGCGCCACCTGCTCGAACACCTCGCGGGTGCGGCGGCGCGGCACCGCACTGCCCCCGAGCTTCTCGACGAGCGGTTTGTCCGCCACCGACACCAGCCGCGCCCCCGGCACCAGCACCGCCGCCTCCCGCAGCGTGTCCCCGCCCACGAGGTCGAACACCGCCGCGGGGTGCTCCCCCGCCCACTGCCCCTTGGGCACGTGCCGCGCCCCCAGGGACTCCACCAGCTCCTTCTTCGCGTCCGAGGCCACCCCGATGACCTCGAGTCCCCGGGCCGTGGCCAGCGTGGTGATCGCGGTCCCCACACCTCCACCAGCCCCCAGCACGAGCAGCTGCGACCCCGCCGACAGATCGAGCATGTCGAGGGCGTCGTAGGCCGTCCCCCATGCCACCGGCAGGCAGGCCGCGTGGCGCACGTCCATGCCCGCGGGGACGGGGGTGACGGAGGCGGCGTCGAGAAGCGCCTGCTCCCCGAAGGTGCCGTGGCCGGAGGCGGCGGCACCGAACACCAGCTCCCCGGTGCCGACCACCCGGCCGGCCGCCTCCCGCCCGAACGCCATGGGGAAGCGCACCTCCCAGCCGTTGGTGCCCTCCCGGGTGCGCAGGTCACCGGGGTTGACGGAGGTCGCCAGCACATCGATGAGGACCTGGCCGGGGCCGGGGGTGGGCGCGGGGACGTCGAGAAGCTCGAGGACCTCGGGTCCTCCGTGGGCGCGAAAACCGAAGATACGCATGCCGCCCATTGTGCCTATGCTGGCGACCATGATCACCGATGTTGACCGTGACTGGCTCGTCAGGGCCGTTGACCTGGCACGACAGGCGCTCGAGGCGGGTGACGAGCCCTACGGCTCCGTCCTCGTCGGCGCCGACGGGACCGAACTGTTCGCCGACCACAACCGCATCTCCGGCGGGGACTCCACCCGCCACCCCGAGTTCGCCATCGCCCGGTGGGCGGCCGAGAACCTCACCCCCGAGGGCCGCGCGCAGGCCGTCGTGTACACCTCCGGCGAGCACTGCGCGATGTGCTCCGCCGCCCACGGCTGGGTGGGGCTGGGACGGATCGTCTACGCCGCCTCGTCCCGCCAGATCGGGCAGTGGCGCGCCGAGCTCGGCCACCCCGCCGCCCCGGTGAACGCCATCCCGATCCAGGACGTCGTCCCCGGGATCACGGTCGACGGGCCGGACGAGGAGCAGGGTGCGCGGGTGAAGGAACTCGTCGCGCAGATGTAGTGCCCCCACTGGGGTTCGAACCCAGACTGCGCGGATTTTAAGTCCGCTGCCTCTGCCAGTTGGGCTATGGGGGCGGGAGGACACACAGTCTAGGACATGCGTCCGGACCGCCTCTGCAGCAGGTGCCACAGGACGGGCAGCTGCCCGAGGGCGAACACGCCCGGAACCAGGGTCAGCGCCTCCGGAACTCCGGCCAGTGCGAATACCAGGAAGCACAACGCCAGTCCCGCGCCGCTCACCGCGTGGCCGATGAGCATGGGCCGCGGCCCGACCTGCCCCAGCACCGCCACCCCGACCGCGACGGACCAGCACACGACACCGAGGTAACCGGTCAGGAAGTAGGGCCAGTCGAGGGCGTCGAACGAGCGGGGCAGGGTGCCCGCCAGCCAGGCGACCACCAGCGCACCGAGGACCGCACTGCCCCAGGAGGCGCGGAGGAAGAGGCGGAGGGCCACCGGAATCAGGCGCGGAGCCTGTCCCCCAGCGACGCGACGATGCCGTCGAGAATGTCCTTCTCACTGATGACGAAGCTGTCCGCCCGGGTCTCCTTCTCCAGCATGTCCATGATCCCGTCGACGACGGCGCTGCCGCCGCCGAGGACGTCCGCACGCCCCGGGTGCACGACCGGGTTGAGGGCGCGGGTCTCGGCGGACTGGCGGCGGATCTCGGCGGTGAGGACACGCAGCGCGGAGAAACGCAGCACGGAGCCGTGGATCTCCCGCGGGTCGTAGGTCTCCAGGCCCTGGGCCAGCGCGGAGAGAGTGGTGAAGGTGCCGGCCACTCCGACGAAGGTGCGGGCCTCCCGGATGGGCACGATCTTGACGACGTCCTCCATCCGCTCCGCCACGTACTCCATGGCGATCTCGGTCTCGGTCTCGGTCGGCGGATCGGAACGCATGATCCGTTCGGTGACGCGGACGCAGCCCATCTGGGTCGAGTGCATGCCGAGGACCTCGCCGTCAGCGGTGCCGACGATGAACTCCGTGGAACCGCCGCCCAGGTCGATGACGCAGAACGGGCCGTCGGAGGGGTCGAGGTCGGTGATCGCCCCGCGGAACGACAGCGCCGCCTCCTCCTCGCCGGAGATGACCTCCGCGCGGGCCCCCGGGGTGATGCGGCCGAGGAGCTCACCGGTCATGCGGAAGAAGTCCTCCCGGTTGGAGGCGTCGCGGGTCGCCGACGTGGCGACCATGCGGACCGCCTTGACCTGCTCGAACTCCATGATCCCGACGAAACGCTCCAGCGCCTCCCGGGTGCGTTCGATGGCCTCCGGGTCGAGCTGGCCGGTGGCGTCGACGCCCTGTCCGAGGCGGACGATCTCCATCGTGCGGGTGACCTCGCGGGTGGTGTCGCCCATGATGTCGCAGATGAGGAGTCGGATCGAGTTGGTGCCGCAGTCCACGGCCGCGACACGGGTCACTTCGCGGCCTCCTGGTACAGGTCGTCGAACTGGTGGGCGTCGAAGCCCAGTTCCGCGCACGTCGGCCAGTCCGCGGGGATCGCGGTGCCGCGCAGTCCACCGCGGTCGGCGGCCAGCGCGACGGCCTCGGTGCCGAAACGCACCCGGTCCGGCCCCTCGGCCAGCGCGTAGGCGATGAGCACGTGGAGGCACTTCACGCGCTCGGGCATGCCGCCGCCGGTGAAGTCGGTGCCGAGGTCCTCGAGGGCGTTGCGCTCGGCGAGGTAGTGCTCGTGGGCGGCCCGGTAGTCGGCCTGCAGGGACTCGTCCGTGGCGAGGCGCTCCTCCATCCACTTCATGACGTGCGCGACCTCGAGGCGCGAGGCCTCGCCGGTCAGCCGGGGGTCGGTGAGGTAGTACAGGGTGGGGAACGGGGTTCCGTCGGGAAGCCTCGGCGCGGTCTTCACCACACCCGGAGCGCCGTCCGGGCTGCGGTAGGAGATCGCGAGGACGCCACGGGGCTCACGCCCGAGCTGCTTCTCGACGGCCGCCAGATCTGCATCGTTGACAGTCATGGCGCTCATTCTTCCATGAGCACACCACCGGGGTCGTCTGCGGGCGGCGTTGCGATGGACGCCCACAGGATTTCGTACCACGTCCAGTCCGCCGTCAGCTCCTCCGCGGAGGTGGTCACGGTGGGGTCGACCTCCATGTTCGGGTCGATGACACGGAAGGCGACCTCCCCCGGCTCGATGAGCCCGAGGCGGCGGCGGGCCTCCTCCCGGATCCACGCCTCGTCGCCGTACCGGTCGATCTCCTCGAGGAGGCGCTCCTTCTCCGCCTGCTTCGCGGCGATCGACTCGTTGAGGCGGTTGATCTCCGAGCGGCCCTGGAAGTAGTTGTTCGCCGGTGCCCAGATGGTGACGATCACGATGATCGCCACCGCCGCCAGCACACCGAACTCGGCGGTGTTGAAACGCATCCGCGGGCGACGCGGGGGCTTACGCCGGGCGTCCCGGGTACGGGACACCACCGGCACGGTACGCCGGGAGCGGGGGGAAGGTTCGGTCGCCATAGAACCCCGAGTCTAACTCACTCGTCGCCCCCGGCGAGGATGGCGGCACGGGCCTCCTCGAACGCGTCGAGCGAACCCCACACCGTCCCCGACACCCGGCCGTCGAGCCGCCGCAGCACCTGCCGGGCCAGCTCCCTCTCCCCCGCCCGGGGGAGGCACCAGAGGAAACGGTTGAGCACCTCACTCTCCTGCCGCAGGTCCGGGGCCGGCCCGGCGCTGAACATGCGCCACGCCAGCTCCAGGTACTCCCCCGCGACACCGCTGCGCATGATGATGTACGGGACCACCCCGTGCCCGAGGTGCCCCGGCGGGGCATGCGTCACGACGTCCGCCGCCAGCTCCACCTGCCCGTCGGCGTCCAGGTGCTCCGCCAGGATCCGCAATCCCTGGGGGTGGTACGGGTCGAGGTCACGCCACTCCTGCGCCCCGACGTAGGCCCGCTGCGCGACGAGGAGCGGCACGATGTCCCGCCCGGCCTCCCACGCCAGGACCAGGGCCCGTTCGCGGTGCCCCGCCCCGAGGTGGACCGCCGCGAGGACCACCCGCTCCAGAGCATCCTCCGGCTCCAGGAGACGCCGCTCCCAGAGCTCGAAGAGGTACCCGTCGGAGAAGAGGGCACCGAAGTCGAAGAGGAAGTGGATCCGTGAGGTGGCGTCGAGACGCCCGTACACCGCCCGGAGGGTGCCCAGGTCGACGCCCTCCGCGATCCGGACCAGCTGCTCACCGGTCCAGGTGTGCACGAAGTCGGGCTCCAGCCGGGGCCGTGCCCTACGTCTGCCGAAGAATGCCATGGTGTCCTCCCCCACGGATACGGGGACGCCCCCGTGCACCGGGGTGCACGGGGGCGTCGGAAAGCGCTGTCAGTTACTTCTGGAAGCGCGGGAAGGCGGAGCGGCCGGCGTAGACGGCGGCGTCGCCGAGCTCCTGCTCGATGCGCAGCAGCTGGTTGTACTTGGCGACGCGCTCGGAGCGGGCCGGGGCACCGGTCTTGATCTGGCCGCAGTTCAGTGCGACAGCCAGGTCGGCGATGGTGGTGTCCTCGGTCTCACCGGAACGGTGGGACATCATCGAGGTGTAGCCCGCACGGTGGGCCATCTCGACGGCGTCGAAGGTCTCGGTGAGGGTACCGATCTGGTTGACCTTCACCAGGATGGAGTTGGCGGCCTTCTTGGCGATGCCCTCCTTCAGGCGGGCCGGGTTGGTGACGAAGAAGTCGTCGCCGACCAGCTGGACCTTGTCACCGATGGCGGCGGTCAGGGCGACGTAGCCGTCCCAGTCGTCCTCCTGCAGCGGATCCTCGATGGAGACGATCGGGTACTCGTTGATGAGCTCCTCGTAGACCTTGGACATCTCCTCGGCGGAGAGCTCCTTGCCCTCGAAGTGGTACTTGCCGTCCTTGAAGAACTCGGAGGAGGCGACGTCCAGGGCCAGGGCGACATCGTCGCCCAGCTTGTAGCCGGCCTTCTCGACGGCCTCGACGATGAGGTCCAGGGCCGCACGGGTGGACTCGACGGACGGGGCGAAACCGCCCTCGTCGCCCAGGCCGGTGGACAGGCCCTTCTCCTGGATGACGGACTTCAGGGTGTGGTACACCTCGGCGCCGACCTGCAGAGCCTCGGAGAAGGTCTCGGCACCGATCGGGGCGATCATGAACTCCTGGACGTCGACGCCGGAGTCGGCGTGGGCGCCACCGTTGAGGATGTTCATCATCGGGACCGGCAGCACGTGTGCGTTCGGGCCACCGACGTAACGGTAGAGCGGCAGGCCGGCGGACTCGGCGGCGGCGCGGGCCACAGCCATGGAGACACCCAGGATGGCGTTGGCACCCAGGCGGGCCTTGTTGTCGGTGCCGTCCAGCTGGATCATGGCCTGGTCGATGGCGCGCTGGTCATCGGCCTCGAAGCCGGCCAGCTCGTCGGCGATCTCCTCGTTGACGTTCTCGACGGCCTTCAGGACACCCTTGCCCAGGTAGCGGTCGCCGCCGTCACGCAGCTCGTGTGCCTCGTGGACACCGGTGGAGGCGCCGGAGGGGACACCGGCGGTGGCGAGGGTTCCGTCATCCAGCACAACGCCGGCCTCGACGGTCGGGTTGCCACGGGAATCCATGATCTCTCGTGCGAAAACGTGAATGATGTCAGCCACTTTTGGGGCCTCCTATAGCCATATGAGATGGGAGTTCGTCATCGTCGCGCGCTCTCGACACGCGTCCGGGGACAATTCTTCCAGAAAAACCGCCACCAGGGGCTACAACCCGACGATTGCAGGGGGCAACCAGGGGTGGCCGTCACCGGGCCGGCTGGTTCAGGGCATAGGACGCGGCCGCGTCACGCACGTCGATGAGGTAGGCCTCGGAACGGTTGTAGGCGTAGATCGCCCGGGACCAGCCCTCCGGGGTGCTGAGGTCCCCACCGTTGGTACACAGCAGGTGCGCCGCCCCCAGGGCCGCGTCGTCGATCTGGTGCGGATCAGCCACCCCGTCACCGTTGGCGTCCCGGCCGTAACGCTTCCACGACTCCGGGATGAACTGCATCGGCCCGACCGCGCGGTCCCACTCGGTGTCACCGTCGAGGAGGCCGCCGTCGGTGTCCGGGATCGCCGCGAAACCCGGACTGCCGTCCAGGGGGATGCCGATGATCTTCGGCTCGGCGAAACCGGCCTCGTTGATGTGGCTGCGGTTGAAGTAGGAACCCGAGTACGTGCCGTGCCGGGACTCCACCCAGCCGATGCCGGCCAGGGTGTTCCACCTGATGCGACAGGTCGGCCAGGCGTCACGGGCGATCAGTTCGGCGTTGCCGTACGCCCGGATCGCCGCCGCCGGGATGCCCGTCTTCTCCGCCAGGGGCGCGGCCCAGAAGTCCAGCTTGTCGGAGGTCCGGCCCGGCGCGTGGACGTCGATGAGCGGGACCTCCGCGGCACCGGCCGGCGGCACGTTGTCCGGCACCGGCTGCAGCTGCCGCGTGGGACTCGAGATGTCCAGGAAGGACAGGGCCCAGCCGATCAGGGAGATGACCATGACGATGGCCAGAACCACCCCCAGGCCACAGCCCATCACCCGTCGCGCGCCGCCACTCATGGGGGACGATCCTACGGCATGGACCCGCCCGGGACGGCAGTGACCCGTACACCCCCGGAGTTCACCCTCTTTTGCCACTTGCATCACAACAGACACTCAGGCCACGTATGCTTCCAGCGTATTTATTTCCCTCTGAAAGGTACCGCTTCATGCTCCGTCGCGCACTCGCCACCATCGCCGTCTCCACCGTCGCCGTCGTCGGCCTCGCACCGGCCGCCTCCGCCCAGGTCATCCCGGACCTCGGCACCTTCATCAAGCAGCTCCCCTGCAACCAGCTCGAGCAGGGCCTCAAGTCCGCCAACCTCATCGACGAGGACACCACCCGCAACCAGCTCGCCTCCAAGCTGCGCACCGAGACCGGCAAGGTCATCGACAACCCGCTCTTCAACGTCGCCGCCAGCGCCTACGCCAACCAGCTGGCCGACCGCGCCCTCGAGTGCGAGATCGTCAAGGAGGACCCGAAGTCCCCGATCGCCGGCTCCACCCAGTTCCTGGAGATGTTCGAGGGCCTGTCCAGCGCCGTCGCCAAGAAGTAGCTCTCTGCTAGAGACCCGGGGGAATCTCGTTCCCCCGGGTTTTTTCCTGCGCCTTCCCCAGCGCCCACAGGCGTTCCTGCTCCTCGACGGGCACGACTCGGTCGGTGCCGTCGAAAAGATAGGGGGAACGCACCTGCAGCTTGCCGACGAAGCTGGCGGCGACGTCAGCGAAGTCGAAGGCGGAGCGTCGGGAAGCGATCTCCGCGTGGAACAGGACCTGCAGCAGGACGTCCCCGAGCTCACGGAGCAGCGCCTGCTCATCACCGTCGGACTCCCACTCGACGACCTGGTCGGCGAACTCCTGCGCCTCCTCCGCCAGGTACGGCAGCAGGGAACGGTGCGTCTGCCCCGACTCCCACTCCCCGATCGAACAGGCCCGCTGCATCGCCTGCACCGCGTGCCGCACCGGATCCCTCCGGGACTCCGCGACGATGACCTCGTCACCGGCGCGCACCCGCCGGAGCACCCGGGGGTCGAAGCCGTTCGTGCTCACCAGGACCCCCTCCCCCTCGGCGGCGACCAGCTTGTCGATGTTCCACCGCACACTCACCGGCACCTCGTCCGTGAACTCCAGCGGACCGCCGAGCCGCCCGAAAGCCTCCAGGGGGATGAGGGTGGGCCACCGGTCGTCGAGAAGCAGGACAGTCATGGCCCCAATCCTAGGGGTCTAGAGTGGACGGGTGACATCACCCCGTATCCATACAGTGACAGTGTGGTCGCTGGTGGCCCTCATCATCGGGTCCACCGTCGGCTCCGGCATCTTCTCGCTGCCACAGAACGCGGCCTCCGCGGCCGGGCCCGGTGCCGCACTCATCGGCTGGGCGATCTCCGCGGTCGGCATGCTGTCGATAGCGTTCGTCTTCCAGATCCTCGCCGTCCGCCGCCCCCACCTCGACTCCGGCGTCTACTCCTACGTCCGCGCGGGCCTCGGTGACTACATCGGCTTCACCTCCGGCTGGGGCTACTGGCTCGGCTCCGTCATCGCCCAGGTCGGCTACGCCACCCTCTTCTTCAACACCCTCGGCCACTACGTCCCCGGCATCGGGCCGGACCACCCCGTCGCCACCGCCCTGGCCGTCTCCGCCCTCACCTGGGTGATCTTCGCCGGCCTGTCGAGGGGGATCCGCCAGGCGGCGTTCATGAACGCCGTCACCACGGTGGCGAAACTCCTCCCCATCGCCGCGTTCATCCTGCTCGTCGCCTTCCTCGGCTTCAGCTGGGACCGTTTCACCGCGGACTTCTGGGGCGGGGGGCCCGTCTTCGGGCAGGTGCAGGGGATCATGCTGTTCACCGTGTGGGTGTTCATCGGCATCGAGGGGGCGTCGGTGTACTCCAAGCAGGCGCGCACGCGTGCCGACGTCGGCCGCGCCACCATCATCGGCTTCCTCACCGTCCTCGCGCTGCTCATGTCGGTGTCGATGCTCTCCTACGGTGTCCTCACCCGGGAGGAGCTGGCCGCCCTGCCCGACAACTCGATGGCCGCCGTCCTCGAGGCCGTCGTCGGCCCCTGGGGCGGGGCGCTGATCTCCCTCGGCCTGTGCCTGTCGGTGCTCGGCGCCTACGTGTCGTGGCAGATGCTGTGCGCCGAACCGCTTGCCCTCATGGCCTACGACGGGCTGCTGCCGCGCCGTTTCGGCAGCATCAACCGCGCGGGCGCCCCCTGGGCGGCGCAGCTGCTGTCGACGGTGGTCATCCAGATCACCGTGATCATCTTCTTCCTCAACGAGACCGCCTACATCTCGATGGTGCAGCTCGCGACGGTCCTCTACCTCGTCCCCTACCTCTTCTCCGCCCTCTACCTCGTGCTGCTCACCGTCCGCGGGCGCGGCGTCGCCCACCCCCACGCCGGCGTGCTTTTCGACGACAGCGGCCCCACCCCCTCCCCCGCCGACAACCGCCGCCACCTCGCCGTCGGCCTGCTGGCCCTCACCTACGCCGCCTGGCTCTTCTACGCCGCGGACCTCACCTTCGTCCTCTTCGGCGCCCTCGCGGTGCTGCCCGGCCTCCTCCCCTACGTGTGGACCCGCCTCCAGGCCAACGAGAAGGTCTTCAACCGTTTCGAGGCGGTCGTCGTCGCAGTGTTGGTCGGGGCCGGAGCTGTCGCCGTGTGGGGACTGGCCCAGGGCACCCTCAGCCTCTGACTCCCACCGTTTCGGCCAAATGCCCGTTGTCTGGGATACTTGGCCCCACACAACGGGAATCCAAGGAGAAGAAGTGGCCCAGAAGCTGTCCCCGCTCGCATCCCCCCTGCTCGACAAGGTCACCGAAGGCCCCACCGGCTGGACCGGTGTCGAGGCCGACGAGGAGTGGGCGGCCGAGGTCAGGCGCCTCGCCGCCGAACGCAACGCCGTCATCCTCGCCCACAACTACCAGCTCCCCGAGATCCAGGACATCGCCCACTTCACCGGCGACTCCCTCGGCCTGTCACGCATCGCCGCCGACACCGACGCCGACGTCATCATCTTCTGCGGCGTCCACTTCATGGCCGAGTCCGCGAAGATCCTCTCCCCCGAGAAGACCGTCATCATCCCCGACGAGCGCGCCGGCTGCTCCCTGGCTGACTCCATCACCGCCGAGCAGCTCGCCGAGTGGAAGGCCGAGCACCCCGACGCCCTCGTCGTCTCCTACGTCAACACCACCGCCGACGTGAAGGCGCTCACCGACGTGTGCTGCACCTCCTCGAACGCCGTCGACATCGTGAAGTCGCTGCCCGCCGACAGGGAGATCCTGTTCAACCCGGACCAGTTCCTCGGCGCCCACGTCAAGCGCGAGACCGGCCGCGACAACATCCGCATCTGGGCCGGCGAGTGCCACGTCCACGCCGGCATCTCCGGTCCGGATCTGGTGGCCAAGACGGAGGAGCACCCGGGTGCGGACCTCTACATCCACCCCGAGTGCGGCTGCGCCAACTCCGCCATCTACCTCGCCGGTGAGGGTCTGGTCGACGAGGAGCGCGTCCACATGCTCTCCACCGGCCAGATGCTCGACGAGGCGAAGAACCAGCAGACCGGCACCGTCCTGGTCGCCACCGAGATCGGCATGCTGCACCAGCTGCGTCAGACCGCCCCGGAGATCGACTTCGAGCCGGTCAACGAGCGTGCCTCCTGCTCCTACATGAAGATGATCACCCCGGCCGCCCTGCTGCGCGCGCTGGCCCTGGGTGTCGACGAGGTGGACGTGCCGAAGGAGACCGCCGACGCGGCCCGCGAATCGCTCGAGCGCATGATCGCCGTCGGTCAGTCGGGGCTGGGCGAGTAGTCAGGCCCGCCCGGCGGCGATGAGTCCCATCGCCGACAGTTCCCGCAGCGGGTGTCTGTTCCGTTGCGGCGGCCCGCCGTCGGGTGGGTGGAACACCACCCCGCCGGGTTCTCGTTCCAGGCGTCCGTTGCGGGGCGGGGCGTCGGGGTCGTCGTCGTTGCGGGCGTTGTGTACCTGACAGGCGATGGTCATCTCGGCCACGTTGGTGTTGCCGCCCTGCTTCCATGCCTTGAGGTGGTGGACCTGGGAGTCGTCGGCGGAGGTGGTGCACACGGGGGTGGGGCACAGCAGGGTCTCCGCGGCGAGGAGTTTCTGCTGCTTGGGGCTGGCGGTGCGCTCGGAGCGGTAGAGGTCCACCGGGCCTTCCACGGGGTGGTAGACGCCGACGTAGTGGTGTTCGGCGGTGACCTGCTCGACTAGTTCCCTGCCCGTCATGGTCGTGCCGTCGGTGAGGCCGAAGATGGTGTCGTCCTTTTCGCGGCGCAGGACCTGCGCCCACTCGGGGACGGGGACGACGACGAGGGGGACCGGCGGGGTCGGGCCACTGGGGCCTGTACCACCTGCAAGGAGGGCGTCGGCCATCGCCTGTTCGTAGGTGAGTCTCGGGTTGTCGCGGCGGAGGCGGCGGGCGGTGGGCAGGAGGCGGCCGAGGAAGGCGGTCATGTGCCGTTCGGGCAGGGTGATGGTGGCGGTGCGGAGGCCGCGGGCGTCGGTGTTCTTGCCGCCCTTGAGTGCGCGTCCGGCGAAGGCCTTGTTCTCCGCGTCGGGCACGGTGCGGTTGAGGTCGCGGACGCGGGCGGAGGCCGCCCGGTCGATCTCGTCGACGGTGCCGCGCAGGTGGCAGAGTTCGGCGCGGAGTTCCCATTCGGTGACGGCGGCGCCGGGCAGGAGTTTGCGGGTGTGCTTGTCGACGACCCGCAGCGCATCCAGCGACAGCCCGCCCTCCCGCGCCGCGTCGAGGGCCTGGGCCTGCAGCTTCCGGTGTCGGGTGGGTCCGAGAAACACCTCGGCCAAAAGGATCCAGGCGCCGGCGTCGCGGAAGCCGAGGCTGACGATGCGTTGCCGGGTGAGGTGTCCGGAGGCGATGGCCTCCAGCACCGTCACGCCCCGCAGGGCCTCCATCGCGGCGACAATGTCCATGTCCCGGACGATAGGGGGTGGACGGGGTGGGCGTCGGAAAGCACTGTCCTGCCCTGTGGACAACACCGGGTTATCCACAGAAACGCCGCCGCGCGGAGTCTACCGCTTGACTTCTGTCACGGTGAACACCTTCTTCTCCTGCCGCCGGCCACCGGTGACGTCCACCTCGCCGATGTCGAACATGCGGGACAGGAAGTCGGCGACCCACTGGATGAGCTCGACGTCGCGGAGGTTGGGCTGCCCGGCGCCGCGGCCGGCCTTGGGGAAGGACACCTGGATGGCCTTCGCCGCCGCCCGGTAGGTCGCGCCGGGGAACAGGCGCTTGAGGCGAACCTGGCGGGAGTCGGGAAGTTCCACCGGGCCGATCTTGATGCGGGTGCCCTGGACGATGATCTCGGAGATCCCGGCGCGGCGTGCCTGGTGGCGGAGGCGGGCCACCGACAGCAGTCGGGAGACCTCCTCGGGGACGGGGCCGTAGCGGTCCTCCATCTCCTCGACGGCCAGGCGCAGGTCCTGCTCCGTGGCGGAGGCGGCGAGCTTGCGGTAGACCTCGAGGCGCAGCCGCTCGGAGTTGATGTAGGACTCGGGGATGTGGGCGTCGACGGGCAGGTCGATGCGGATCTCCTTGGGGCCCTGGTCGGTGGCGTCGAGGACCTGGCCGGAGGCGAGTGCCTTGTAGGCGTCGACGGCCTCGCCGACGAGCCGGACGTAGAGGTCGAAGCCGACGCCGGCGATGTGGCCGGACTGCTGCGCGCCGAGGACGTTGCCGGCGCCGCGCATCTCGAGGTCCTTCATGGCGACGGCCATGCCCGCGCCGAGGTCGTTGTGCTGGGCGATGGTGGCGAGGCGGTCGTAGGACGTCTCGGTGAGGGTGGCGCCCTTGGGGTAGAGGAAGTAGGCGTAGCCGCGTTCCCGCGACCTGCCGACGCGCCCGCGCAGCTGGTGGAGCTGGGAGAGGCCCATGTGGTGGGCGTTCTCGACGATCAGGGTGTTGGCGTTGGCGATGTCGAGGCCGGTCTCGACGATGGTGGTGCAGACGAGCACGTCGTACTCGCGGTCCCAGAAGCCCTGGACGGTCTTCTCCAGCAGTTCCTCGGACATCTGGCCGTGGGCGACGACGATGCGGGCCTCGGGGACGAGGTCGCGCAGTTCGCGGGCCTTCTTCTCGATGTCGGCGACCTTGTTGTGGATGAAGAACACCTGGCCGTCGCGGAGCAGCTCCCGGCGGATGGCCGCGGCGATCTGCTTCTCCTCCTGCGCGCCGACGTAGGTGAGCACCGGGTGGCGGTCCTCCGGCGGGGTGAGGATGGTGGTCATCTCGCGGATGCCGGCCATCGACATCTCCAGGGTGCGCGGGATCGGGGTGGCGGACATGGTGAGCACGTCGACGTTGTGGCGCAGCGCCTTGATGTGCTCCTTGTGTTCGACACCGAAACGCTGCTCCTCGTCCACGATGATGAGGCCGAGGTTCTTCCAGTGCACGCCGGTGGCCAGCAGGCGGTGGGTGCCGATGACGATGTCGACGGTCCCGTCCGCCAGTCCCGCGGTGATCTCCTTCGCGTCGGCGTTGGTGGTGAAGCGGGAGAGGCCGCGGATGGTGACGGGGAAGCCGGCCATGCGTTCCTCGAAGGTGGCCAGGTGCTGCTGGGCGAGGAGGGTGGTCGGCACGAGGACGGCGACCTGTTTGCCGTCCTGCACGGCCTTGAAGGCGGCGCGCACGGCGACCTCGGTCTTGCCGTAGCCGACGTCGCCGACGATGACGCGGTCCATGGGGACGTTCGACTCCATGTCGTTCTTCACGGCGTCGATGGCGAGCATCTGGTCCTCGGTCTCGACGAAGGGGAAGTTGTCCTCCATCTCCTTCTGCCAGGGGGTGTCCGGGGCGAACTGGTGGCCGGGGGCGGCCTGGCGTTTCGCGTAGAGCTCGACGAGCTCGCCGGCGATCTCGCGGACGGCGGCGCGGGCCTTCTTCTTGGTGTTCTTCCAGTCGGAGCCGCCCATCTTCGACAGGGTGGGTGACTCGCCGCCGGTGTACTTGCTCAGCAGGTCGAGGGAGTCCATGGGGACCCACAGCTGGTCGGCGGGCTGGCCGCGCTTGGAGGCGGCGTACTCGAGGACGATGTACTCGCGTCTCGACGTCTCGTCCCCGGCGTGGATCGTCCGTTCCGCCATCTTGAGGAACCGTCCGATGCCGTGTGTCTCGTGGACGACGTGGTCGCCGGTCTTCAGCGCCAGGGGGTCAACACGGTGGCGACGCCGCGCGGGGCGGCGCTTGGCGCCGGCGATGTCGCCGACGCGGTTGCCGGTGAGGTCGGTCTCGGTGATGACGACGAGGGGCAGGGCGGCGGCGTCCCGGTGCTTGCGCACCTTGTCGAAGACCAGGCCCGCGTGACTCAGCGCCTGGTAGAGGGTGACCTCACCCGGGGAGGGCTCCCAGCCGGGGGTGGCCACGCGGGCGGGGACCCCGGCCTCCGCGAAGCGGTCGACCATGCGCCGGATCGCGCCGGGGGCGGGCGCGATGAACGCGGCGCGTCCGCCGGCGGTGGTGTGGGCGACGAGCAGGGACATCATGGCGGCGATCTCGGTGGTGTCACCACGCGGGGTGGGGCCGGCCTCGAAGTCGAGGGGCAGGGTGTCGGCGTCGTCGGCCTCGAACATGCCCGGCGGGGCGAAGGTCCACCACGGCTGGCCGGCCTGGAGGGCCCCGGCCTCCAGCGACTCGTAGGAGCGGTAGGAGGAGGACTCCAGGTCCAGGCCTGCGGCGGCGACGGGGCCGGACGCTCCCATGGCGGCGGCCTCCCAGCCGGCGGCAAGGAACTCGGCGTCGGTGGCGGCCAGGTCGGCGATGCGGGTGCGGATCTTCTCCGGGCCGACGAGCAGGACGTGGGTGTTGTCCGGCATGAGTTCCGGCAGGGTGACCATCGGCGTGTCGACGAGCGCCGGGATCAGCGCCTCCATCCCGTCGGCCGGGATGCGGTCGGAGATCTTCGTCAGCAGCTCCACGAGGGTGGCGTTGCCGGGGTGCTCGCGGGCCAGGTCGGCGGCGCGGGCGGCGACGGCGTCGGTGATGGGCAGTTCGCGCGCCGGGTACACCTCGACGTGGGTGACCTCCACCTCGGGGATGGTGCGCTGGTCGGCGACGGCGAAGTGGCGGATGTCGGTGACCTCGTCGCCCCAGAACTCGACGCGGACGGGCTGATCGGCGGTCGTCGGGAAGATGTCGAGGATGCCGCCGCGGGTGGCGAACTCACCGCGGCGCGCCACCATGTCCACGTGGCTGTAGGCGCGGAAGACGAGCTCCTCCACGAGGCCCGTGAAGTCGTGCTCCGCGCCCACCCGCAGGCGGATCGGGGCGCGGCCCTCCACCTCGGCGAGCAGTGGCTGGCAGAAGCCGCGGGCGGCGGTGACGACGACGGACAGGTGGTCGTCGGCAAGCAGGTCGAGGACGCGGGCCCGCTGGCCGATGGTGTCGACGCCCGGGGACAGCCGTTCGTGCGGCAGCGTCTCCCAGGACGGGAACCAGGCAACACGGTCGCCGAGCATGGCGCGCAGCTCGGCGGTGAGGTCCTCCGCCTCGCGGCCGGTGGCGGTGACGACGAGCACGGGCGCGTGGTGCGCGAGCGTGCCGATCGCCCACGGCCGGACCTGGTCGATGCCGGTCAGGTGCAGGCGGCGGGCGCCGACGTTGGCGACCAGTCCCTTGAGCTTCGGGTCGGTGGCGGCGACCTTGAGCAGGCCGGCGAGCATGGCAGGCGTCACTTCTTCTCCCCCAGCTGGGCGGTGACCTCATCGGACAGGGTGGGGTGCGGCTTCATGCCGGCCAGGCCGTTCCAGCACAGGTTGACGATGTGCGCGGCCACGACCTCCTTGGCCGGTTCCCGCTCGTCGAGCCACCACTGGGCGGTCATGGAGACCATGCCCACCAGCGCCTGCCCGTAGAGGATCGCGACGTCCGGGTCGAGCCCCTGCTTCTCGAAGGAGCGGCCCAGGATGTGCGACACCTGCCCAACGGCGGTGTTGAGCAGCGTCGCATAGGACTGGTCCTGGCCGGGCACGAGGTCACGGACGAGGATGAGGAACCCGTCGGTCTCCTCCTCCACGTAGGTGAGCAGGGCGATGACGGCCTGCTCGATGCGCACACGGGAACGGCCGTGGGACAGGGCCTCGGTGATGATCTGCTCCAGGCGGATCATCTCCCGGTCCACGACCACGGCGTAGAGCCCCTCCTTGCCGCCGAAATGCTCGTAGACCACCGGTTTGGACACCGCGGCCCGCGCCGCGATCTCCTCCACGCTCGCGCCCTCGAAACCGCGTTCCGCGAACACCTCGCGGCCGATCGAAATGAGCTGCTCCCGGCGTTCCTTGCCCGTCATCCGCTGTCGAACCATGCCCACCAGCCTATCCCGATGCGGCGTTTAGTCCCCAGCCACGGTTCAGGTACGCTGATCTACGTCTTTCCCCGTGGTGTAATTGGCAACACTCTGGTTTTTGGTACCAGCTTTCTAGGTTCGAGTCCTAGCGGGGAAGCTTCTTCTTTCCACCGCTTTCCGGTGCTTTCCGACGCCGCCGGGCACCCTTCACGCCAGGCTGGCGGCGAGTTCCGCGTGCGCACCACAGAAGGAACTGTTCCACGTCATGGTCCGGTCCGTTCTCATCCTTCCGGGCTTTCCGCAGGATCCAGAGCTAAGAGCTGTGCTCCGGCGAAACCAACCACAGAGGTTGCTCCCCGGTGGTAATCACTCCCTCACTGCCGACAGTCGATGTTCACCTCCAACTGGCACAGCGGGCATAATCGATACATGTCTTCTTTTGCTGACGCGATCGCGCAACTTCGAAACAACCAGCCGCCGGCAAAGTACGGCCTCGCCTTCGAGAAGCTCATGGTCAACTACTTCCGCCATGACCCGACGCTCAGCCAAGAGTACGACCAGGTGTGCCGCTGGGTGGACTGGGAGTTTAACGGCGGCCAGATAGATACCGGCATCGACCTGGTAGCCAGGAGACGTGAGGACAAGACCTGGACCGCGATCCAGTGCAAGTTTTACCTGCCCACCACGAGAATCCAGAAGCCGCACCTGGATTCCTTCTTCGAAGCTTCCGGGCGTACCTTTCAGACAGACAAGGGCACCGAGGCATTCGCCAACCGCCTGGTGATTTCCACTACCGACCACTGGGGTTCCACCGCGGAGGCGATGCTGGAGAACCAGCTGATCCCCACGAACCGGATCGGTATGTATTCGATTTCGAAGTCCCCCATCAACTGGGACTTGACATTCCCGAATTCAGAGATCGAAATCAATCTCTCCCTGCGTGAGGTGTACAAGCCTCTCCCGCATCAGCAAACTGCCATCGAGAAGGTGCTTGAGGGCTTCAGCACCCATGACCGTGGCAAGCTCATCATGGCCTGCGGCACCGGCAAGACCTTCACGGCTCTGCGCCTTGCCGAGCGCGTCGCGAAGAACAACGGTGGCCGCGCTCGCGTCCTCTTCCTCGTCCCCTCCATCGCGCTACTGTCCCAGACGCTCAAGGAGTGGACTGCCCAGACAGAGGTGGATCTGCGCCCCTACGCCGTCTGTTCCGACACGAAGGTTAACAAGCGCGCTGAGGACATCGCCTCTTATGACCTGGAAATCCCCGTCTCCACGGACGGTACGGCAATCGCCCGCCGTTTCGAGCGGGGCCGTCGGCGTGCTGGTCTGGACGTCGTGTTCTCCACGTACCAGTCCCTCCCCGCGATCCACGAGGCACAGCAGGAGGGCCTGGCCGACTTCGACCTGGTCATCTGCGACGAGGCCCACCGCACCACCGGCGTGACCCTGGCCGGCGAGGACGCCTCCAACTTCGTCCGCATCCACGACAACAACTACATCAAGGCCACCAAGCGCCTGTACATGACCGCCACCCCACGGCTTTTCGACGACGCCGTCAAGGGCAAAGCCGCCGAACACTCCGCCGAACTGGCGTCCATGGACGACGAGGCCGTCTACGGCCCGGAGTTCCACCGCCTCGGCTTCGGTGAGGCCGTGGAGAAGGGCCTGCTCACCGACTACAAGGTCCTCGTCATGACCGTTGATGAGGATGTCGCAGCGGAGGCCATGGCACGTGGCCCAGGACAGTCCGTCAACCTGTCTCTGGCCTCGGCCATGATCGGTGCATGGAACGGTCTGGCCAAACGCTCCGGCAAGGAACAGGGCACGAAATCCGGCTTCGACCATGGAGCGGAGCCCATGCGCCGGACAGTCGCGTTTGCCAAGGACATCAATACCTCCAAGCAGATCGCAGAATCCTTCCCCGCGCTCATTTCCCAGCACCAGGAGACCCTCAGGGACCACGCGGTACTCAATGACGTTGACCTGTCTAATGCCGATCTCGATATCCAGGCTGATCATGTCGACGGCAGCATGAATGCCCAGACCAGGGACCGAAAGATCTCCTGGTTGGAATCGACCATGCCGGATAATGAAACCAGGCTGCTCACCAACGCGCGGTGCCTGTCCGAGGGCGTCGACGTCCCCGCCCTCGACTCCGTGGTCTTCTTCAACCCGCGCAACTCCATGGTCGACGTGGTCCAGTCTGTCGGCCGTGTCATGCGCAAGTCCGAGGGCAAGGACTACGGCTACATCATCCTGCCTGTGGCCGTCCCGCCCGGCGCCTCCCCCTCTGAAGCGCTCAACGACAACGTGCGTTTCAAGGTCGTGTGGCAAATCCTCAACGCCCTGCGTGCCCACGACGACCGCTTCAACGCCCAGGTCAACTCCATCTCCCTCAACGAAGGCGAGCCTGCAGCACTACCCATCGAAGTCGACTCGGTCTCCGATCCCCGCAAGGAGCTCGCTGCGCATGAAGGCGACCGTACAACCGAAGCTTACGATCAAGACCTCACTGCCGAGACCCTTGCACTGTTCTCCCTGGAGCAGTGGCAGGAGGCGCTGTACACGAAGCTCGTGGACAAGGTCGGGGACCGCAAATACTGGAACCTGTGGGCCGACGACGTCGCCGGCATCGCCGAGGCCCAGATCATCCGCATCACCTCGCTCATCAACGCCGCCGACGGCACTGTCCGGGCGGAGTTCGACCGCTTCGTCGAAGGACTACGCGGCAACCTCAACGACTCAATCACCGAGGCCGAAGCGATCAGCATGCTCTCCCAGCACCTGATCACCGCCCCCGTCTTCGACGCCCTGTTCGCCGACAGTGACTTCATCTCCCACAACCCCGTCGCCCAGGTGATGAACCGCATGGTGCAAGCCCTCTCGGACTCCCAGCTCGAATCCGAGACCGAATCGCTGACCAAATTCTACGAGTCCGTGCGCACCCGCGCCGCCGAGGTCACCAGCGCCTCCGGCAAACAGACCGTGATCAAGGAACTCTACGAACGCTTCTTCCAAAAGGCCTTCAAGAAGCAATCCGAGGCACTGGGCATCGTCTACACCCCCATCGAGATCGTCGACTTCATCCTCCGGGCCGCCGACGACGTCTCCCGCAAGCACTTCGACCGTGGCCTCACCGACGAAGGGGTGCACATCCTCGACCCCTTCACCGGCACCGGCACCTTCATGGTCCGGCTCCTGCAGTCGGGTCTGATCAAGCCGGAGGATCTGGCGCGTAAATACGCCACCGAGCTGCACGCCACCGAGATCATGCTGCTCGCCTACTACGTCGCCGCCGTCAACATCGAGACCACCTACCAGGCACTGCAGGAGGAAGCCGCCCAACGCGACGGTGCCGACTCCCCCACCTATGAGCCTTTCGAGGGCATCGCACTGGCGGATACCTTCCAGGTGCATGAGGAAGACGACCAACTCGACCTCGACTACTTCGTAGACAACAACTCCCGCATCGAGCGACAGAAGAAAGCCCCCGTACGGGTCATCATCGGCAACCCGCCCTACTCCGTGGGCCAGACTTCAGCCAATGACCTCAACGCCAACCTGAAATACCCCACTCTCGACGCGCGTATTTCGGAGACTTACGCCGCGAAGTCCACAGCCACGAACAAAAACTCGCTCTACGACTCCTACCTGCGTGCCTACCGCTGGGCCACCGACCGCATCGGAAACCAGGGCGTTGTCGCGTTCGTCTCCAATGGCGGCTGGATCGACGGCAACACCGGCGACGGCGTACGCCTGTCCATGACCGAAGACTTCACCGACCTCTACGTGTTCAACCTGCGTGGAAATGCACGGACAGCGGGAGACGTCCGTCGCAAGGAAGCCGGCAACGTCTTCCGCGATGGCGGTCGTACAACCATCGCGATCACGGTTGGAGTCATCGACCCGGATAAGACCGGCTGCACCATCCACTACCACGACATCGGCGACTACCTCACCGCCGAAGAAAAGCTCAACATCGTCGATCGCTCAACCGTGGACAATATCGACTGGCAGAACATCACCCCCAACCGTTACGGAGATTGGGTGTCACAGCGTTCGGAAGATTTTGAAACATGGCCGGTGCTGGGAGAGAAGAAGTCAAACGGAGCTACACCGCGGATCTTCAGAGTATTCTCCGCCGGATTGCAAACAAATCGCGACCCGTGGGTGTACCAGTCCTCTCCCACGCGCCTTGCTCACCAAGTCCGACTGTTGAGCGATAGTTACAACGCCGCAACAGCTGCCTTTGCCACGCACGCGCATGACTACACCACAGGATCCGGTGAAGCACGAGTCAACGCCTTCCTCAAAGACTTCCCCGAACACAACAACACCACCAGAATCAAATGGAGCAGAAGCCTCCGTACATCCGCAGCCCAAAACCGGACCGCTTCTTACACCGAACAGAAGGTATTCACCGGACTCTATCGGCCATTCAACAAGCAATTTGGCTATTTCGACCAAATCCTCAATCACGAGCGCTCACAAATGCCGTCGATGTTCCCGACCCCGGAACACACCAACATTGGGTTCGTCGTCATGGCTCCCCGGGACGCAGCGACCTTTGCGTTGCTCGCAACAAACATGATGCCTGATCTCTCCTTTTTTACCTACACAGGCCAGTTCTTCCCGCGCTTCACCTGGGAGGCCGTCGAAGCCCCCGAGGGTGAGTTGGATCTGGGAGGGACGGGCACCAGGCAGTCGGAGCCCAGCCGTTACGGCGATGTCGGCGAAATCGTTGACGGGTACCGACGTGTGGACAACATCACCGACGAGATCAAGAAGCTGTACCGGGATGCCCTCGGCGAGGATGTGACCGGAGATGACATCTTCCACTACGTCTACGGCCAGCTACACGATCCGCAGTACCGCGAGATGTATGAAGCAGATCTGAAGAAGATGCTGCCGCATATTGAAACCCCCACTGATCGGGCACGTTTCGATCAGGTCCGTGCGGGCGGCGAGCAGCTCATGGATCTGCACGTCCGCTACGAGGACGTTGAGCCGTGGCCGGTGACCGTTGAGGTGAAGCCGTCTGCTGATCCCGCGGACCGGGAGACCTGGCGGGTTACCGCCTTGAAGTGGGCGAAGTACCGTGACCCGGAGACAAAGAAGCTGGTCAATGACGTCACGCGGATGATCTACAACCCGAAAGTCACGATCTCCGATATTCCGGCCGAAGCGGATGAGTACATGCTCGGGTCACGGTCTGCGCTGGCGTGGATCATCGACCGCTACAAGGTAAAGAAGGACAAGGCCTCTGGCATCGTCAACGACCCCAACGACTGGGCTGATGAAGTGGGTAATCCGCGGTACATCGCTGATCTGATTGCTAAAGTGACCCGAGTCGCAATGGAAACAGTCCGCATCGTCGCGAGCCTGGAGGACACGGCTGAATGACCTCCCACATCTCAGCGACCGAGTTCGATGGTGTCCTCGACTTACCCCCCAACGCCGCGATCAACCATGCCCTCGGCGCTAACCACGATCTGGACACCGGCCTCGATGAGCTTATTGACAACGCCATCGATGCCGGCGCCACGAACATTGCCATTGTCCTGCACGTGGATGGGCACCGCCTGCAGCAGATCTCCATCCATGACGATGGACGTGGCATGTCCCAGGAGAAGATCACGGAGGTGCTACGTCTCGGCGGGCACTCCGCCCAGTCCGAAACCAATATCGGTCGCTACGGCATGGGTTTGAAGGAAGGGTCGTTCGCCAATTCAGAGCAGCCAACTATCCTCTCTCGTCGGCGTGGTGACTATCCCCACGGTTATCAACTGTCGAAGGACAGCTTCACCGCCGGGGTGCTCAACGAACGAGCCGTCACAAAGGCGTGGAATCTTCGCCACGGGCTGGTGACGTTATCCCATGGCACAACCATCTTGTGGGATGGCCTGACAAACGTCTACCTCGGAGATGACTCGCAGGCAGGTCAGCGCTTCGTCAGCCAGCAGCTGGAGAAACTACGCAAACACATCGGCATCCGTTACCACCGCTTTGTTGAATCCGAGCGATTGAACGTGAGTCTGCGCATCAGTTGGGACGGGGAAGCTCCGACACCTACGCCGGCGATCCGCGCGATCAATCCTTTCGGTTACAACAAGTCGGGGCAGCGGGGCTACCCGCGGTTGCTCACTCAGGGTGGCAACCCCGATGCCCCGGGCATCACGGCCCACATCTGGACCAACAGGTCAAACAACGACGCTTTCCACCTCGAGGCCAAGGACGAGCTCGGGCACCAGGGCTTCTACATCTACGACGCGGACCGATTGATCACTCAAGGCGACTGGAGTGGTGTTCAAGAGCCGCGCAAGGAGCTAAAGCTGCTGCGTATCGATGTGTCCGACCCCAGAATCATCGACCGGTACATCACCATCAGTCCTCAGAAGGGGTCAGTGCGGTTCTCCGAGGATTTCCACCGCTTCTTAGGTTCGCTTAAGTCGCCGGATGACCCGTCTATCACCCTCGAAACGGTCTTTGCGGCCGCGGCCGCGACGCTCAAGGAATCTAACCGTAAATCGGCTCTTCACGATTTGGAGTGCGTAGCTGACCACGGGGTGGGGTTCGGGGTGGCACAACATGTAGAGGTCCTGGCCGGTACAAGATGAGAGTTGCGAAGCTTCCATCTGACCGAACCAGGACCCTACTGTGCAGCCTAGTGGCAACCTCGTCGCCGACACCATCTGCCGCACGGCAGAAATCGGCCTGACCATCACCGGAGCCGCTGACGCCGGCAACATCACCATCATCGACGCCACCCCGGTGGCCGTGGCCACCACCTGTCCCGAGTGCGGACACCCCGGGACGAAACGTGATCACGTGGTCCGGACTCTGGTCGACCTGCCGGTGGTGGGGTTCCCCACCCGCCTGCATGTGCGCGTCCCCAGATTCCTGTGCACGATGGCGTCCTGTCCCCGCAAGATCTTCCAGGCTTCACTGGCCTGCGCGGATGACCGATCCAAGCTCACCCACCGCGTCACCCGCTGGGTCCTCCAGCGACTAGCGATTGACCGGATGAGCGTGGCTGCGACCGCCACAGCGCTGGGCGTCGGGTGGGAGCTGGTCAACCAGGTCGCACTGGATGCCTGCCGCCAGCTCGTCTACGACGATGCTTCCCACCTCGATGGAGTCCGGATCCTCGGTGTGGACGAACATGTCTGGAAGCACACCCGAAAGCCAGGCCAGCCGTCCAACCTGGTGACGATCCTGGTCGACCTCACGGACCTGACCCCTGTTTGGTAGACACCCGACAACCCGGCTTTCTGCCGGGGAAGAAAGGTAACCTGCCACCATGCCGATCAAGACCTACACCGAGGAGTTCCGCCGCGACGCGGTCGCCCTCTACGAGAACTCACCCGGGGTATCGATCAACGCCCTCGCCACAGAACTCGGCGTCAACCGCAACACGCTCCAGATCTGGGTCCGCAAATACGGCACCGGCGCCCGCACCAGCAGCTCGGATTCTTCCTCCAGCTCTGACACACCGACCGTGGTGACCGAAGCGGAACGCATCCGCCAGCTGGAACGAGAAGTTCGCAGACTCCGGGAGGAACGCGACATTCTGCGCAAGGCCGCGAAATATTTTGCGGAAGAGACGAACTGGTGATCCGCTTCCAGTTCGTTGACGACGCCCGGAACGACCATTCGGTTAAGCGGTTATGCGAGGTCCTCCAGCTCAATCGGTCCTCGTACTACAAATGGAAAAACACCTCCGCCACCAGGAAGAAACGTCTGCTCAGCGACGCGATCCTCGGCGCAAGGGTCAAGGCCGTGTTCACCAAGGAACGCGGATGCTACGGGGCGAAACGCATCACTGCGGAACTCAACGACGATTCGACCGCAACCCCGGTCAACCACAAGAAAGTCGCCCGCATCATGCGCTCGTTGAAGCTGTTCGGGTATTCGAAGAAACGCAAGATCACCACCCCGGTGTCCGAGGGAAAGAAGTCGGTTTTTCCGGATCTCGTGGGAAGGAAATTCACCGCTGAGCATCCCAATCGGGTCTACGTCGGCGACATCACCTACCTGCCGATCGCGGACGGGTCGAATATGTACCTGGCCACCGTCATCGACTGTTTCTCCCGTCGGCTGGTCGGCTTCGCGATCGCCGATCACATGCGCACCTCCCTGGTCCAGGACGCGCTGGTGATGGCGAAGGGACAGCGTGGAAGTCTAAAGGATGCTGTTTTTCACTCGGATCACGGAAGTGTCTATACCTCGCATGCGTTCCAGGACACGTGCGGGGAGTTAGGGATCCGGCAGTCGATGGGCGCGATTGGTGCCAGTGCTGACAATGCCTTGGCGGAGTCATTTAACGCCGCGTTGAAGCGCGAGGTCCTCCAGGACGCGAAGACGTTTACCAATCAGTTGCAGTGCCGGCGAGATGTTTTCCGCTGGTGTACCCGCTACAACACCACGCGTCGACATTCCTGGTGTAAATATCTCGCGCCAGCAGTGTTTGAGGAGCGGTGTCCTGTTATGCTGAGATCTGCTTCCTGATCACATCCCCTGTGTCTACTTTCCGGGGGTCGGGCCCCACCCCGCTGGTCGACGGACGTGGGCCGGCCCGACTACTGGATATCCGCCCAGGCCGCAGCGCAGACGTGCTGCGCACGTGGCTGCAGGAACGCGACCCTGGCTTCCGGGAGCAGGTGCAGGTCGTGACCATGGACGGGTTCACCGGCTACGCCAGCGCTGTCGACCAGGTCCTCCCGGGCGCCACCAAGGTCATGGATCCCTTTCACGTGGTCCATCTGGCAGCTGACAAGCTCACCGGATGCCGGCAACGGCTCCAACGAGAGACCACCGGACGCCGGGGCCGCAAGGACGATCCGCTGTACAAGCACCGTCGCACGCTACTGACCAGGACGGACTACCTCACCGAGCGGCAGAAACAGCGACTGGACATGCTGTGGGCCACCGATGACGACTACGTGGCCCTGGAGGTGACGTGGATGTTCTATCAGGACGTGATCCAGGCGTACGGGCATCCGAAGAAGTCGGAGGGCAAGAAGTTGATGGACCGGATCATCAACACCCTGCGCAAAGGCTTGCCGAAAGGTCTGGAGGAGCTGGCTCAACTCGGGAGAACCCTGTGGCGTCGGCGGGAAGATGTCCTGGCGTACTTCGATATCGGGGCGTCCAACGGTCCGGTCGAGGCGATCAACGGACGGCTTGAGCATCTACGCGGGATTGCTCTGGGGTTCAGGAATCTCAACCACTACATCTTGCGGTCACTGATCCACTCCGGCCAGATACACAACCGGATCAACGCACTCTAAATCGTGAAGAGCCCGTAAATCTTCGAAGCCATACCCATTGGCGGAAGCTGGAAGAGGGCTGGACCCCACCATCCGAGCAGTGGTCGAATACGAGGCTGTCCTCAAACCGGTTGAACCAATCGATGTTCTATGGGGTAAGACTCGCAATGACGACTTCGTGTCAGTTCTCCGCGAGGACAATCGCATAGTGATCAACGATCGGTATCGCGCCCTGTTCAACAACGGCGCTACTGGCCTCAACGATGCGCCAGTGCTAAAAGCGCTGCTCTACCTATTGTTCAACGAAATCGCAAGCAGCGGTCGACGAACCGGCCGGGCGGAGGCCACCACCGAGTTGTGGATCTCCATTCTCAACGCCGCGGCCCATCAGCAGGAACAGAGAAGTAAGAAATAGAACGACTATTCGGGTGAAACCACCCAATGTCGTCCAGCCGCCCTACACTGCCCAATGAACGCCTGTTCGCCACTACCACCAGGGAGAATCATGACCACTCGCATCCAGGAGATCCGTGCAGAGATCCTCAACCTCTACGACCCGAGCAATCTGCGCCTGAAGCATGGGATTCTCGCGACCCTGGAGTTCAACGGCGATCTTGATGTCTCCCCGGAAGAGCTCGACAGCTTCATCATTGACACCTCCGATGAAGAGATCCAGCCCCTCATCAGCTTCATCGTCGCCGCCTGGGATGCTGACGCCAAGAACGTCACTCCTCAGCCTGAATCGGCACCAAAGACACCCGAACGCATGGCCTGGGTGCTCGATCGGCTGGGCATCTCTCATCTGGCGGAGGCCATTGAGAAGCGGCTTCCCAACCCCGAGCCGATGGTCATCGTCGAAGAGGATTTCCGCGATTGGTACACCCCCGAGCGAGAAAAGGCACACTCCTCTTACTGGGATGACTACGCAAAGATGCTCAGCCGAAATGGCTGGGATGCCGTCTCCGTGGACACTGTGAGCGAGCAGGCCCGCCAAGTGATGCGCCGGATCGAGGATCCCACCGCTGAGCACTACTCTTCCACCCGCGGTCTGGTGGTCGGCTACGTCCAGAGCGGTAAGACCGCGAACTTCACCGCGGTCGCCGCCAAGGCCATCGACGCGGGCTACCGGTTGATCATCATTCTGGCAGGCACGCTCGACAATCTGCGCGAGCAGACGCAGCGCCGCCTGGATAAAGAGCTGTTCGGCAAGGAAGCCGTTCTGGACGGGCGCACCGTGGAACACATGGATGCCCGGGAGCTGCGGCAGGAGTCATACTTTGTCAACGATGAGGAGTGGGATCGCTCCGGGAATGAACCGGGCGGCGTCTTCATCTCTCACGGACCCAACGTGGGCGATATGTGGTTCCCCCGTATCCGGCGACTGACCACGTCGAGGCAGGACTATCAAGGATCAAAGTCTGGTGTGAATCCGATTGAATTCTTCGTTCCGCAGCCGGACAAGCCGACCTACCATCCCGATAACTTGGCCGCTATGCCCTGCATGGTCGCGGTGGTGAAGAAGCACTCTGGTGTGTTAAAGAAGTTGAACTCCAACCTGCAGCAGGTGGGCAACCGGGATTCCCGCTTCAAGGATCTGCCCGTGCTGATCATCGACGATGAGTCCGATCAGGCATCGATCAACACCAAGAACAACACGAAGGTCGATGCCAAGGAGGAAAAGGAGAGAACTGCCGTCAACGGCCAGATCACCCAACTCCTGCAGAACTGCCCCCGCGCACAGTATGTCGGTTACACCGCGACTCCTTTTGCCAATGTCTTCGTCGATCCTTCCGACCCGGAGGACCTCTACCCTCGCGACTACGTCCTCATGCTCAACGAGCCGCCGGCGTACCGGGGTGCCACCTGGTTCCATGACCGCGCCGACTTCGCCGACAACCCGGAGGAAGCGACCGTTGAGAATTCGCAGTCAAAGGCGTTCATCCGCGACCTTGAGGAGGCTGACCCGTTCGGTCCGGAAGAATTCGATGAGGTGAGGTCCACGGAACTCGCAGAGTGCCTGGACATGTTCGTGCTTACGGGAGCCATCAAGAAGTACCGCGAGCACCACAGTCCCGGTCTGGTGTTCAAGCACCACACCATGCTGGTTCACGAGGGTGTGGGCAATGATATCCATGCCGACGCCCGATTCAAGCTCGATGACCTGTGGCGCAAGCGCGGCTACAACCTCGGTCGCCCGATCCCGGAGATGCGTTCGCTCTTTGAGAAGGATCTGCTCCCCGTCATGCGGGTCGCCCGGTACAACGAGGGGTACAAGGTTCCCGAGACCTACGAGGAGCTCATGCCCTTTATTCTCGAGGCCTACGAAGAAATCATGTCGGATGTGATCGGCTCCCGCACCCCGATCCTCCAGGTGGACACCGTGGGCAACGACTCCCCCAACTTCGAGATTGGCCGGGTGTGGAAGGTCCTCGTGGGTGGCGCCAAGCTCTCCCGCGGTTACACCGTCGAGGGTCTGACGGTCAGCTACTTTCGTCGTAAAGCGGGAAGCGCGGACACCCTCATGCAGACCGGTCGTTGGTTCGGCTTCCGCAAGGGGTACCAGGACCTGGTGCGCCTCTACGCCCCTCCGTCACTGGTGGAGATGTTCGAGGCCGCCATGCACGACGAGGAGGTGTTCCGAGACAACGTCAAGGCGTACGCCCACACCGGGTCGGACAACAAGCCGCTCCTGACGCCGATGAAGCTGGCGCCGATGGTCCGCCAGTCGCTCCCCGACCTGAGCCCCACGGCCAAGAACAAGATGTTCAACGCATACATGGTCAGTTCCCCGTGTGCACCCCATCCCATGGAGTTCAACAGCCTCCCGGAACGGAATAACAAGGAAGCGCTCGCGGAGAATATGACCACCGTGGGCCTGCCCTTGTTGAGTCGACTGGATCACGAGCCCACCGAGCTGGCCTACTTCCGACTCGAAGGACAGCGGTCCGGCAGCGTCAAGCCCTCTGCGGGAACAACGACCGCCCACATCGGGACCATTCCGGCCCCGGAGTTTCTGGAACTCTTTGCGGCCATGCAGTGGTACGGCGATGACAAGGAAGGCAATTACCGCGCCGACATCGTCGCCCCGCGCATCAAGTACCTTCAGGGTCTCATCGGTACCGGACGACACCACAACCCGGAGCAGTCTGACTTTGCCGAGGTCGCTATCATCCTCCCTTCACCTCAGCGTGCCCGGGGAACCGACGCCTACAAGAACACGGTCACGCTGCCGGGGATAGATTTCCCTGTTCCGCTGGTCAAGCGCAGTCGTCGAGAAAATCGTCACGACATCACGGGTACCGACCGTAAGTACACCTACATCCTTGAGAACATCGCATCCGGGCGTCCCTGCACGGAACCGCGCGACGAGGACCTTCACGAGTTTTCCTCGATGCTCCATTACACACCCAACGACACCCCGGAGCCTTTCGACCTGGACTCCCCCATCGCGCGGGCCCGAGGCGCCGTCCTCGTGACCGTCTTCGACGACCGTGCGCCAGATGTCATTGCCGCGATGAACGCATCCGGCACCTATGTCCCTCCGGCCTTTGACAAGGGCGAGATCGGCTTGGCGCTGGCTTTCAATTCCCCTCATGCTCCTCTCGGTGCCGCGCCCGACTCCATCGAATGGGCAGTCCGATTCACCGCCCCGGATGGCACCACGCCGATCAGCGTGGAGACCACCGAGGAGTAACGCCCAAGGTCACGCCAGGCTGGCGGCGAGTTCCGCGTGGTAGCGGGCGGTCGTCTCGGGGTGGGCGCGCAGGCGGGACTTCAGGGTGTTGAGCCCGGAGATGTCGGAGATCTCCTGTCCGGCCATGTCGCGCCCCAGGCCGCGGGCCGCGGCGGCCAGCTCCGGCGGGAGCTCGATGCGCGGGAAGCGGGCGTCGAGGTTCGGGGTGAGGAAGAAGGGGATGGAGAAGCGCGCGGTGCCCGGCGGGGAGGGCAGGACGCGGTGCGGGGTGGAGACGAGGTAGCCGTCGGTGGCGGCCTCCAGCAGCTCCCCGATGTTGACAATGAACAGGTTCGGCAGCGCCTCCACGTCGATCCACTCGCCGTTGCGCTGCACCTGCAGGCCCCCGGAGCCCTCCTCGGGGAGGAGGAGGGTGAGCACGCCGGCGTCGTGGTGCGCGCCGACGCCCTGCCCGGCCTCCCCGTTGGCCGGCGCCGGGTAGTGGGCGAGCTTCATCATGGGGTGCGGGTGGTCGAAGATGTCGTCGAAGTAGTCGGGGGCCTGGCCGAGTGACTCAGCCCAGGCGCGCAGCAGGTCGAGGCCGACGGCGGAGAGCCGGTCCTGCCAGTCGGTGATGAGAGGCTTCATCCTCGGCAGTGCGCTCGGCCACGGGTTGGGCCCCTCGAGGACGCGCCACGGGTGGGTGTCGAGGCCCTCGTTCCAGGCCGGCCGGTCGGCGCCGTAGTCGATCTGCTCGCGCCAGTCGAGCTTGCCCTGGGTGAACTCCTCACCGAGGCGGGAGTAGCCGCGGTAGTGCGGGTTGTCGGTGAAGGCGATCTCCTCCTTCGCCTCCTGCGGCAGGGCGAAGAACTCCTTGGCCACGGTGAACATCTCGGCCTGCAGTTCCTCGGGGACACCGTGGTCGGCGAGGTAGAAGAAGCCGATCTCGTGGGTGACCTGGCGGAGGCGGGTGATCTCGGTGGCGCGTTCGGGGCCGGTGCCGGTGAGCCTGGCGAGGGAGATGACGGGCAGGGAGGTGCTCATGGGGGATCCTCGGGGAACTAGACTGCTTTGTCTGGAAAGAGTAGAACATGCCCGCCGACCGCCCGGAATAATATTCAGGATTAGAGTCGGTCCGGTGAGCCTCCCCTCCCGCGAAGAACACGCCGCCCGCCGTTTCATCTGGTCGAACGGCCTCCAGGGCGTCGGCGACCAGATCGTCGCCGCGAAGACGGTCCTCCCCTGGCTGCTGCAGGCCGCGGGCGCGCCGGGTTTCTTCATCGCGCTGCTCGTCCCGATCCGGGAGGCCGGCTCGATGCTCCCCCAGGCCGCGTTCACCCCGTGGGTGACCTCGCAGCGTTCGCGCAGACGGATCTGGGTCATCGGCTCCCTGGGGCAGGCCGTGGCCGCCGCGCTCATCGGCCTGGCGGCCCTGCTTCTCGACGCCCTCCCCCTCGCCCTCACCGTCACCCTCCTGCTGGCGGTCCTCGCCGTCTTCCGTTCCCTGTGCTCCATCGCGTCGAAGGACGTGCAGGGGCGGACCATCAGCAAGGGGCGGCGCGGGGTGATCACCGGGCGGTCGGCCGCGGTGGGCGGGGCCGCCTCGCTGGTGGTGGGCCTGTTCCTGGAGTGGCTGGGCACCCCGGTGCCCACCTGGGTGCTCGCCGGGCTCATCTTCGCCTCGGCGGCGGCGTGGGCGGTGGCGGCGCTCGTCTTCCACACCATCGACGAGCCCGTCCCGGAGGGGGAGCCGCAGGGGCTGCAGCGCGGCTGGTGGGCCGACACCTGGGGGCTGTTCACCGGGGACCGGGAGTTCCGCCGCTTCGTCGTCGTGCGTTCCCTGCTGCTGGTCTCGGCGTTGTCGACGGCGTTCATCGTCACGCTCAGCCAGGAGGTGGGCCAGGGGCTGACGGGCCTGGGTGCCTTCCTCATCGCCTCCGGTCTGGCGGCGGTGCTCGGTGGGCGGATCTCCGGCATCTGGTCGGACATCTCCTCCCGCAACGTCATGAGCTGGGCGGCGCTGGCCGCCTCCGTGGTCATCGGCGGACTGGTCGCGGCGGCCGCCTGGCTGCCCGGCGCGGTCAACGCCTGGCTCTTCCCCCTCGGTTTCTTCCTGGTCAACCTCGCGCACACCGCGATCCGCGTGGCGCGGAAGACGTACATCGTCGACATGGCCGAGGGGGACGAACGCACCCGCTACGTCGGCGCCGCCAACACCCTCATGGGGGTGATCCTGCTGTTCGTCGGTGCGCTCTCCGGTGCCGTCGCCCAGCTGGGTTCGGGCGCCGCGCTGCTCTTCCTCGCGGCGATCGGCCTCGTCGGCGTGGTGGCGGCCCGCCGCCTGCCGGACGTCTCGACGCGCCGCTGAGGCCGGGGACGGGGGCGTCGGGAAGCGGCGGTGTCGGGAGAGCGGGTGATCCCTCCCCGCCTGTTGTGCGCCCCACCGCCCTGTCTTGCCGATATGCTGAACCGGACTGAGCCCTGCGACCGCCCCAAGGAGATCGAAGTCATGCCCCAGAAGAACCGTTGCGCCGTGGTGGTACTCGCCGCCGGCGCAGGAACCCGCATGAAGTCAGCGAAGCAGAAGACCCTGCACGAGATCGGCGGGCGCACCCTGCTCTCCCACGCGCTGCACGCCGCCGCCGGGGTCGACCCCGAGCACATCGTCGCGGTCATCGGCCACCAGCGTGACCAGGTCGCCCCGGCCACCGAGGCCGTGGCCGCGGAGCTGGGCCGCGAGGTGCTGCAGGCCGTCCAGGAGGAGCAGAACGGCACGGGCCACGCCGTGCAGTGCGGGCTGACCCCGATCCCGGACTTCGACGGCACGGTGCTGGTCACCAACGGTGACGTCCCGCTGCTCACCCCGGAGACGCTGCGCGCCCTCCTGGAGGCCCACACCGCCTCCCCCACCGCCGTCACGGTCCTGTCCATGCGTCTCGACGACCCCACCGGTTACGGCCGCATCGTCCGTGACGACGCCGGCGAGGTCACCGCCATCGTCGAGCAGAAGGACGCCACCCCGGAGGTCCTGGAGATCGACGAGGTCAACTCCGGCGTCTTCGCCTTCGACGGTGCCCTCCTCCGCGACGCGCTGACCAAGCTCGACACCGACAACGCGCAGGGCGAGCTCTACATCACCGACGTCCTCGGCATCGCCCGCGAGGCCGGGCACACCGTGCGTGCCCACGTCGCCGCCGACCCGCGTGAGCTGGCCGGCGTCAACGACCGCGTCCAGCTCGCCGAGGCCGGCCGTGAGCTCAACCGCCGCACCGTGGAGGCCGCCATGCGCGGCGGCGCGACCGTCATCGACCCGGCCTCGACCTTCATCGGCGTGAACGTCACCGTCGGGCAGGACGTGGTCATCCACCCGGGCACCCAGTTGTGGGGCGCGACCTCCATCGGCGACAACGCCGTCATCGGCCCGGACACCACCCTCACCGACATGACCGTGGGCCGCGGCGCCTCGGTGATCCGCACCCACGGTGAGCGTTCCGTCATCGGGGAGAACGCCAGCGTCGGCCCGTACACCTACATCCGTCCGAACACCGTCCTCGGTGAGAACGGCAAGCTCGGCGGCTTCGTCGAGGCCAAGAACGCGACCATCGGCCGCGGCTCCAAGGTGCCGCACCTGACCTACATCGGCGACGCCACCGTCGGCGAGGAGTCCAACATCGGCGCCTCCTCCGTCTTCGTCAACTACGACGGCGTGACCAAGCACCACACCACGATCGGTTCGCACGTCCGCACCGGTTCCGACACCATGTTCATCGCTCCGGTGACCGTGGGTGACGGTGCGTATTCCGGGGCGGGTACAGTAATCCGCGAGGACGTTCCCCCGGGAGCCCTCGCCGTGTCCGGCGGACCGCAGCGCACCATCGAGGGCTGGGTCGAACGGAAGCGACCGGGCAGCCCGGCCGCGGAGGCGGCGGCCGCAGCGCGGGCAGCCGGGGAATCTGAGAACGACAACGCAACCAACCAGGAAGGTTAAGCGGCACATCATGACTCCGCACTGGACTGAAAGCCAAAAGAACATGATGCTGTTCTCCGGGCGTGCACACCCGGAGCTCGGCGAGGCGGTGGCGAAGGAGCTCGACTACGAGCTCACCCCCACCACGGCACGGGACTTCGCCAACGGCGAGATCTTCATCCGCTTCGAGGAGTCCGTGCGTGGCGCGGACTGCTTCGTCATCCAGTCGCACACGCAGCCGCTGAACAAGTGGCTCATGGAGCAGCTGATCATGATCGACGCGCTCAAGCGCGGCTCCGCGAAGCGCATCACCGCGATCCTGCCCTTCTACCCGTACGCACGCCAGGACAAGAAGCACCGCGGCCGTGAGCCGATCTCCGCCCGCCTGGTCGCCGACCTGCTGGCCGCCGCCGGCGCGGACCGTATCGTGTCCGTCGACCTGCACACGGATCAGATCCAGGGCTTCTTCGACGGTCCGGTCGACCACATGCACGCCATGCCGATCCTCACGGACTACATCATCTCCAAGTACTCCCTGGACAACCTGTGCGTGGTGTCCCCGGACGCCGGCCGCGTGAAGGTCGCCGAGAAGTGGGCCAACACCCTGGGTGGTGCGCCGATGGCGTTCGTCCACAAGACCCGCAGCGTCGACGTGGCCAACGAGGTCGTGTCCAACCGCGTCGTCGGTGACGTCGAGGGCAAGGACTGCATCCTCCTCGACGACATGATCGACACCGGCGGCACCATCGCCGGCGCCGTCCGCGTTCTGAAGGAGGCCGGCGCGAAGTCGGTCGTCATCGCCTGCACCCACGGCGTCTTCTCCGACCCGGCCCGCGAGCGTCTGTCCGACTGTGGCGCGGAGGAGGTCATCACGACCGACACCCTGCCGCAGTCCACCGAGGGCTGGAAGAACCTCACCGTCCTGTCCATCGCCCCGCTGCTGGCCAAGACGATCCACGAGATCTTCGAGAACGGCTCCGTCACCACCCTCTTCGAGGGCGAGGCCTAGGCCAACCTTTTCATGCCGTCAGGGCCCGCCTCCACTCCCGGATGCGGGCCCTGACGGTATCTTTCTGCTTCTCGACGCCCCATCCCTCGGGTAAACTGGACCAAATGCCAGGAAGGATTGGTGCATGGGATCCACTATGACCCGGACCACGACCACCACTGAACGTGCCCGGCGGGTGTCCGTCGCGCGTCACAACGGCCGCATGGAGGGCGTCGAGGTGACCCCCGCGATGCGTGCCGACGCCGAGGCCTACATCTCCGGCGCACTGGGCGTCACCGAACTCCTCGCCCGCACACGAGCCCGATATGGCCTCCACTGACGGGCCGGACCCGTACCTCGACCCGCTGACCGGCGTCTTCCGCAACAAGGTCGGTGCCCGCACGCCGGAGGCACTCACCGCCGCGGAGGGGGACCTCAGCTTCGCGCGGATGCTGGAGCTTCTCGACGATCCCCCGCCCCACACCACCGACCTCGCCGAACTGCGCGCCATCCACCGCCACCTGTTCCAGGACGTCTACGACTGGGCCGGTGAGCTGCGTACCGTCGACCTGCGGAAGTCGGCCGACCCCTTCCTCCCGGTACCGATGATCGAGCGTGCCGCCCACCACGCCTTCGAGGAGCTGCGCGCCGAGAAGTACCTGCGGGGGCTGCCCCGTCACCGTTTCATCGGGAGGCTGGCCCACCACTACGACCAGCTCAACTACATCCACCCGTTCCGGGAGGGCAACGGCCGCGCCCAGCGTTATTTCTGGTCCCGGGTCGCCCGCGAGGCGGGGTGGGAGCTCGACTGGCGCTCGGTGGAGGGACCCGTCAACGACGAGGCCTGCCGCATCGCCGCCGAGAAGCAGGACCTGGGTCCGCTGCGGGCGATGTTCGGGGAGGTCGTCGTCGGTCCGGTCACACCTTCTGCGGAATGAGCCGCTGCGCCCCGGCGGCCAGGACCAGCGCGGCCGCCGCCACCCAGAACGCCACCGGGCCGACGCCCAGGTAGATCGGCAGGAAGGTCGCCGGCGCCGCCGCGGAGCCGAAGAAGCGGAAGGCCTGCACCGTGGAGATCAGGGAGGGCCCGCCCGGCGCGCTGATGACCGCCAGGTTGACCGTCGCCTGCATCCCCTGCCCCGCCATGACGGCCGCCGCCCACATGAGCGCGGCCGCCCACACCCACGGGGCCAGCGGCAGGAGGAGGAGCGCCAGCGCGGCGAGCAGCCCGCTGCCGATGAGGACCGCCCGCGCGCCGTGGCGGTCCGCCATGGCCCCGATCTGACGGGAGGCGAGGAAGGCGGCGGTGCCACCGCACATGACCACCACGCCGCGGCCGGCGGGTCCGAGTCCGAAGGCGTCGCCGACGTGGAGGGCCGTCACGGCCGCCAGGCCGATGATGCCGGCGCCGACGATGAATCCGGTGGCCATGTGGATGAGGGTGGGCCCCCATTCGACCCGTCCCCGGACCCGCTGCGGGGAGGCCACCGGCGCCGGCACCTTCGGCAGGCGGACGAGGAGGATGAAGGCGGCGGAGGCGGCGGTGACCAGGAAGGTGAGCCGCCAGCTCACCAGGCTGGACACACCGGCGACGAGCGGGGCGGAGAGCATGCCGAGGGACTGCATGGCGGCGTAGGTGCCCAGCGCCCTGCCCAGCTCGCCGGGTGGGGTGAGTTCGCGGAGGATGTTCTGCAGGACGGGGAGGGTGAAGGCGTTGGCGAAACCGATCGTCGAGTAGCAGGCGAGGAACAGTCCCCACGAGGGGGTGATCAGCAGCATGAGCGCCATCGGCAGCGTCACGGCGTAGGCGGTGAGCACGACGCGGTGCGGCGGGAAGCGGCGTACCAGCCGTCCGGAGACGAGCATCATCGTCGCCAGCGGGAAGAGGTACGCGGAGATGGTCCACGCCGCCTGGCCGACGCTGATGCCGAAGGTCGCGGCGAACTCGGTGAGCACCACAGCCAGCGCCTGCCCGGTGAAGGGTCCGACGAACCCGCCCACCAGGATCGCCGCCATCTGCAGTCTTCTCATGACACCTAAACTTAGGCCGTGACCACTGCACCCATCGAATCGGCGCTGCGTCCCCTGGCTGATCCCGGGCGGGCCGTCGGCATGGCCGCCTACATGCGGGATCAGTTCGCGTTTCTGGGGGTGGGGGCAGTGGAACGTCGCAAAGCAACGCGGGGACTGCTCCCCCGCACCCTCGACCGGGAGCTTGTCGACGCCCTCTGGGCCCTCCCCGAGCGCGAGTTCCAGTACGTCGCGTGCGACCACCTGCGGACGGCGGAGTCCGCACCTGCGGACTGGCTGCGGACCCTGGTGACCACGAGGTCGTGGTGGGACACCGTCGACGCCCTGGCCGCGCCCGTCGGCCGGTCGTGCACCCCGGAGCAGATGCGGGCCTGGGCGCGCGACGACAACCTGTGGGTCCGGCGGGCGGCGATCCTGCACCAGCTGAAGCGCCGGGAGGCCACCGACACGGCACTGCTCGCGGAGATCCTCGCCGCGAACCTGGGGTCGGGTGAGTTCTTCATCGACAAGGCGCTCGGCTGGGCGTTGCGCGAGTACTCGAGGACGGATCCGGCGTGGGTGCGCGCGTTCCTGGACACGCACAGGGTGGCGGCGTTGACGCGGCGGGAGGCCTCGAGATATTTGGAGCCCCCTACCGGCGCGTGATAAAATTCCCGACGTCTCGGCGAGGCCCCACATGGGGCGTTATCGACGCGATCATAAGGTTCATTTCAGCCTGCGATGACTCGACGAGGACATTCCACCTCAGATCCAGAGTCGGTCGCAGGCTTTTTGCCTGGCGGCCGGAACACAACAAGGAGCTAGCCACATGGCAAAGTACCCCACCCTGACCGCTGCCCCCCGTGACGAGTTCGGCAAGGGCTTCGCCCGTCGTCTGCGTGTCGCCGGCCGTGTCCCGGGCGTCATCTACTCCGCCGGTGCCGAGAACGTCCACTTCTCCGTGGACCGCGTCGAGTTCACCGCCGTCGTGCGTAACCAGGGCGTCAACGCCGTCGTCGAGCTCGACATCGACGGCGAGAAGCACCTCACCATGATCAAGCACATCGACCAGAACGTGCTGACCCTGGACATCGACCACCTCGACATGCTCGGCATCAAGCGCGGCGAACGCGTCGAGGTCGAGGTCCCGGTCATCGCCGAGGGCGAGGTCTACTCCGGCGCCATGCTCATCCAGGAGGTCGACACCATCCTGGTCGAGGCCGACGTCCTCGAGATCCCGGAGGAGATCGTCGTGTCCGTCGAGGGCATCGAGGCCGGCAACGTCATCAACGCCGGTGACATCACCCTGCCGGAGGACGTCACCCTGGTCGACGACGCCGAGCTGCTCGTCTTCAACATCACCTTCGAGGAGGTCGCCGACGTTCCGGAGGAGGGCGAGGAGGCCACCGAAGACGCTGTCGGCGAGGCCGGCAAGGACGAGGCTGCCGAGGGCGAGGAGTAGTCACTCCCCTTCCGCCACGTGTGACGCCCCTGACCGGCCGGTCAGGGGCGTCTCCCCTTTTCTGTGCCAGACTGATCGGGTGACTGATTCTCCACTTCTCATCGTCGGCCTGGGTAACCCGGGCGCGAAGTACGCCGACACCCGCCACAACATCGGCGTCATGCTTCTCGACGAGCTCGCCTCCCGCATCACCCCCGTCCCCGCCAGCTTCGCCGTGCACAAGCGCACGAACACCGAGGTCGCCGAGGTCCGTCATCGCGGCCGTCGCCTCGTGCTGGCCCGGACCCGCGGCTACATGAACGTCTCCGGTGGACCGGTGAAGGCACTGGCGACCTTCTTCAGGATCGCCCCCGGCGACATCATCGTCGCCCACGACGAACTCGAGCTGGACTTCGGCGAGCACCGCCTCCGCACCGGCGGCGGCGACCACGGCCACAACGGCCTGAAGTCCGTGACCAAGTCGCTGGGAACGAAGGAGTACCAGCGCCTGGCGCTCGGCATCGGCCGTCCGCCCGGGCGTATGGACCCCGCCGCCTTCGTGCTCAAGCCCTTCACCCGCCAGGAGGCCGGGGAGCTGCCCTTCCTGCTCTCCGACGCCGCCGACGAACTCGAACGCGCCCTCTGACCTCCCAGGGTGGAACCTGGTCCCGGAAGGTTCCGGACGCTGCCCGGGTGTCTAGATGGTGAGCTCCTCCGGGGCCGCCTCCCCCTCGCGCCGGGCGATGATCTTGTGGATCTGGTACTCCCACTCCTGCAGCTCCTCCGGCAGCTCCCCCTTCGAGGGGTCACGGAGATACTCGCGACGCCCGGCGTCGTAGCCCCACAGCCAGTCGACGTAGCGGTACCAGGACGTGCGGCCGGCCTGGCGGAAGGTCTCGTTGCGGATCAGGCGGGAGACGCCGTCGACGTGCCACAGCTCCCCCCAGAAACGACCTGTGATCTGGATGCGGGCACACCGCGGGGCGCGCTCACCGGAGACCTCCGCCAACACGGAAGGCCAGTCGAGCTCACCCTTCGCGGCCGCCTGGGAGGCGTAGAGCGCGAGGCACTCGGCGTCCTCCATGGCCATGACGGCACCGGAGGCCAGGTACTGCAGCGGCGGGTGCGCGGCGTCGCCCATGACGATGATGCGGTCGGAGACGACCCAGTTGTCCAGCGGCTCGCGGTCGGACATCTGCCACCAGGTGTCCAGCCACATGCTGCCGAGGCGGCCCTGGATGAACTCGTGGGTGTGGTCGAAGGCGGTGCGGAACTCCTCGTTGTTGCCCCAGTCGTCGGGGACCTCGGTGCCCTCGGTCAGCGCCTTGAGATAGCGCGGTGACTGGAAGACAGCGACCTGGTTGAGCAGTTCCCCGTGGCGCAGCGGGTACTGGATGAAGTGGCAGCGCGGGCCGATGTAGCCGATGACGTCCTTGAGGCCGCTCATGTCCGGGTCGGTCGGCAGCTCGGAGGTGCCGCGGTAGGCGACGTAGGCGGAGGGGACGGGTTCGTCCCGGACGATCTCACCGCGGAACACGGAGTGGATGCCGTCGAAGGCGACGAGGATGTCGGCCTCGACGTCCTCCCGGGTGCCCTCGGCGCGGTGCTCGATATGGACGGTCACGCCGTCGGCGTGGGTGTCGGCACCGAGCACCTGCACGCCGTTGTGCAGGGTGGCGCCGGCCTCCTGCGCGGCCTCCACGAGGATGGACAGCAGGTCGGAGCGGTGGATCACCAGGTAGCGGCCGCCGTAGTGCCGCTGGAAGTCCTCGTCGAAATCCATGGTGAGGATCGGTTCGGTGGTGATGGCGTCACGGAACTGCATGCGCTCCGGGAGGTAGCCGGCCGCGAAGACCTTGTCCTTCAGGCCCCACTTCTCGAGCATCCTCACGCCGTGCGGGCCGATCTGCAGGCCCGCGCCGACCTCCTTGAACTCGGGGGCACGCTCGTAGAGGGTGACGTCGGCGCCGCGCAGCGACAGGGCGAGGGCGCCGGCGGCGCCGCCGATGCCGCCGCCGGCGATGATGAACCGCTGGCCCCGGAGTTCCGCGGAGGCCTGCAGGATGTGCTGGGTCATGGGGGCTGTCCTTTCTGGTGTGGGACCTTGAGGCCATCATCTGGGTGATCCGGGTTACAATCAATGACATTCCAGATAGCGGAAGATGTGATTTTTATGAGCCTCAGCCCCACTCACGGGTCACCCCCACGCGAGTTCCTGCAGTCCGTGGACCTCGCCCTCACCCTCATCCTGCTGCTACGGGACCAGGGCACCCTGACCATCTCGACGGCCGCCGCCACGCTCGGCGTGAGCCCCTCCACGGTCCACCGCTCCATGGCGATGCTCGTGTACCGCGGCTTCGCCACGCGCAGCGAGTCCCGCACCTACCTCCCCGGCCCGGCGCTGTCGTCGTCCAGCCTGGAGCCGGGCGTCGGCAGTGAGCCCACCGCCGCCTGCCTGCCCCACATGCAGGCCATCGCGGCGGAGACCGCGGAGACGGTCCACCTCATGGTGCTGGTGGGCAACAAGGTGCACTTCCTGCACACGGTGGAGGGCACCCACCCGGTGCGTGTCGGCATCCGCCGAGGTCAGGCCATGCCCGCCGAGCAGAACTCCGGTGGCCTGGTCATGCTCGCCGAGCGCTCGGCCGCCGAGCTGCGGGCCCTGTACCCCTCGCTCCCCGACGCCGAGTTCGAGTCCCTGCGCCGCCAGCTCCACCGCACGCGCAGCCGCGGGTTCTCCATCAACAACGGCCTCTACGAGCACGACGTCTCGGCCGTGGGGGTGTGCCTGCGCAATGACCTCGGCGACGTCCTGGGGGCCGTCACGGTGGCCACGCCGACGAGCCGCTTCCGGGGCACGCACCGGCGGTGCGCGGAGGTGCTGCTGAAGCACTCCCGCGACCTCAACCGCCGCCTGGAGGAGCTCCGCATCGCCCCGCTGACGTTCAAGGGGTGACGTTCTCCACCCGCGGAACACAATTCCGTATAACGGAAAACCTTTGAACCGCTGTTTCCGGACCCCTAGGTTGGAGGCCACCACCCACCAACTCAGGAGGTTCGCTCATGACTGAGAGCACCGACTACGCCGCCCGGCACGTCGAGTTCACCGCCCCCGAGCCGACCCCGGAGGAGCAGGCCGAACTCGACTCCATGTACGCCCGGATGGACGAACTCCACATGAAGCCCCTGTGGAACCAGATCGGCGGCCTCATGCCGAACGCGCCGGAGCCGCAGGCAGTCGCCCACCGCTGGGACTGGTCCGAGCTGATCACCCTGGCCCGGCGCGCCAGCGACCTCGTCCCCGTCGGTCGCGGCGGCGAGCGACGCGCCATCGGCCTGGCCAACCCGGGTCTCGGCGGCCCGACGTACATCGCCCCCACCCTGTGGGCCGCGATCCAGTACCTGGCCCCGGGAGAGAACGCCCCGGCGCACCGCCACTCCCAGAACGCCTTCCGCTTCGTCCTCGAGGGCGAGGGGGTGTGGACGGTCGTCAACGGTGACGCCGTCCCGATGCGCCGCGGTGACCTCCTGCTCACCCCGGGCTGGAACTTCCACGGCCACCACAACATCGCCACCGAGCCGATGGCCTGGCTGGACGGCCTGGACATCCCCTTCGCCCACCAGATGGACAGCGGATTCTTCGAGTACGGCTCCGAGCGGCTCACCGACGAGTCCACCCCGGACCACTCCCGCTCCGAGCGCCTGTGGGCCCACCCGGGCCTGCGGCCGGTCGCGTTCCCGGGCCAGGCCTCCGCGTCGCCCCTCGGCCGTTACGCCTGGGAGCACACCGACGCCGCGCTCCGGGATCAGCTCGCCCTCGAGGACGCCGGTTTCCCCGGCGTCGTCGGCCCGGGGCACGCCGCGATCCGCTACACCAACCCGACGACCGGTGGCGACGTCATGTCGACCATCCGCGCCGAATTCCACCGCCTGCGTCCCGGGGCCGTGACCACCCCGGTCCACGAGGTCGGCAACCGTGTCTTCCAGGTCTTCGAGGGCTCCGCCACCATCAGGATCGGTGACGAGGTCTTCGGTCTGAACCACGGCGACGTCGTCAATGTCCCGTCCTGGCGGCCCTGGTCCCTCGAGGCCGGCCCCGAGGGCGTGGATCTGTTCTGCTTCTCCGACCACCCCATCTTTGAGAAGCTGGACCTGGCCCGTACCTACACTCCGGAAGGAATCTGATCATCATGCGTCTCGCCACCATCCGCTCCACCCAGGGCACCTTCGCCGCCCGCGTCGAGTCCGACACCACCGCCGTCCGCATCGACGGTTACGCCGGCGTCGGTGACCTGCTGCAGGAGGACAACTGGCGTGAGATCGCCACGCAGGCCTCCGGCGACGCCGTCTCCTTCGAGCCCGCCGACCTCGAGGCCGTCGTCCCGGCCCCGCGGAAGATCGTGTGCGTCGGCCTGAACTACGCGAACCACATCAGGGAGATGGGCCGCGAGCTCCCGGAGGTGCCGACCCTGTTCATCAAGTTCCCCGACGCCCTGACCGGCCCCTTCGACGACGTCCTCGTCCCCGGGTACGCCACCGCCGCGCTCGACTGGGAGGGTGAGCTGGCCGTCATCATCGGTAAGCGGGCCCGCCGCGTCAAGGAGGCCGACGCGGCCGAGCACATCGCCGGCTACGCCGTCATGAACGACTACACCATGCGCGACTACCAGTACCGCACCCTCCAGTGGCACCAGGGCAAGTCCCTGGAGAAGAGCGCCGGCTTCGGCCCGTGGATGACCACCGCCGACTCCTTCGAGCTGGGCGGTGAGCTGGCCACCTACCTCGGCGACGAGAAGATGCAGAGCACCCCGACCGACGACCTGGTGTTCAGCCCGGCCCAGCTCATCGAGTTCATCTCGCACATCTACCCGCTCGACCCGGGTGACGTCATCGTCACCGGTACGCCGGGTGGCGTCGGGCACGCCCGTGACCCGAAGCGCTACATCGGCGACGGCGACGTCGTGAAGATCGAGATCGACGGCCTCGGGCACATCGCCAACAAGACGGTGTTCGAGTAATGGGCTCCTTCCACGATCTGTCCATCGAGGAGCGCCTCAACCTGACCCGCCGTGGCACCGCCCACTACTCGGGCCAGCTGGCGCTCATCGACAACGCCGATTTCGGCCGTGACACCCTCCTGCCGGGCTGGACCGTGGCGCACCTGGCCGCGCACGTGGCCTACAACGCCAACGCCCTGTGCAACCTGATGGAATGGGCGGAGACGGGCGTGGAGAAGCCCATGTACCCCTCCCCGCAGGCACGTGGCGAGGAGATCGACTTCGGCGCCACCCTCATCCCCGACGCCATCCGCAACCTGCACGACCACACCCTGGTCCGCCTGGACGTCGCCTGGCGCGACGCCACCGACGAGGCCTGGCAGGCCGAGGTGAGGACCGCGCAGGGACGCACCGTCCCCGCCTCGGAGACGCTGTGGATGCGCGCCCGCGAGGTGTGGATCCATTCCGTCGACCTCGACGTCAACGCCGGTTTCAGCGACATCCCGGAGGTGATCCTGGAGACGCTGGTCCCGGAGATCGCCGCCAAGTGGCGCGGTGCCGGTGACGGTGCGGGCCTGGTGCTCGTGCCCGAGGGCAACGAGCGCATCGAGGTCTCCCCCGGTGAGGACACCGTGGAGATCCACGGCAGCTGGGCCGGCCTGGCCCGCTGGGCTTCCGGCCGCGGCGACCGCGGCGTGACCTCCCCGCAGGGCGAGGTCCCCGCTCCCCCGCGCTGGCTGTAGTCAGGCGCTTATCGGGCTCTTCACGATTCAGAGTGCGTAGCTGACCACGAGGTGGGGCTCGGGGTGGCACAACATATAGGGGCCCTGGCCGGTACAAGATGAGAGTTACGACGCTTTCATCTAACCGAACCAGGACCCTACTGTGCAGCCTACTGGCAATCTCGTCGCCGACACCATCTGCCGCACCGCCGAGATCGGCTTGACGATCACCGGTGCCGCTGACGCCGGTGCCATCACCATCATCGACGCCACACCGGTGGTCGTCACCGGCCTCTGCCCGGACTGCGGGCATGCCGGGAAGTTGCGGGATCACATCCTCCGCCGCCTCGTCGACCTGCCGGTGGTGGGGTTCCCCACCCGTCTGCATGTCCGCGTCCCCCGCTTCCTGTGCACAGCTATCTCCTGCCCGAGGAAGATCTTCCAGGCCACACTCAGCTGTGCTGATGACGGTGCCAAGCTCACCCACCGGGTGACCCGCTGGATCTTGCAGCGCCTGGCGATTGACCGGATGAGTGTGTCCGCCACCGCCAAGGCACTTGGTGTGGGTTGGGCGCTGGTCAACCAGGTCGCACTGGATGCCTGCCGCCAGCTCGTCTATGACGACCCGCACTACCTGGACGGCGTCCGGATCCTCGGGGTCGATGAGCACGTCTGGAAGCACACCCGAAAGCCAGGTCAGCCGTCCAATCTGGTGACGATCCTCGTGGATCTCACCCCGCTGGTCGATGGGCGTGGTCCGGCCCGCCTGCTGGACCTGCGACCCGGACGTAGCGCGGAAGTGCTGCGTACGTGGCTGCAGGAACGCGACCCCGGTTTCCGGGAGCAGGTGCAGGTAGTGACGATGGATGGTTTCACCGGTTACGCCAGCGCTGTGGACCAGGTCCTGCCGGACGCGACCAAGGTCATGGATCCCTTTCACGTAGTCCATCTGGCAGCTGACAAGCTCACCGGATGCCGGCAGCGACTCCAACGGGAGACCACCGGGCGTCGTGGACGGAAAGATGACCCGCTGTACAAGTACCGCCGCACGCTACTGACCAGGACGAACTACCTGACGCAGCGGCAGAAACAGCGTCTGGACATGCTGTGGGCCACTGATGATGACTACGTGGCACTCGAGGTGACGTGGCTGTTCTATCAGGACATGATTGCGGCGTACGGGCATCCGAAGAAGTCGGAGGGCAAGAAGTTGATGGACCGGATCATCAACACCCTGCGCAAAGGCTTGCCGAAAGGTCTGGAGGAGCTGGCTCAACTCGGGAGAACCCTGTGGCGTCGGCGGGAAGATGTCCTGGCGTACTTCGATATCGGGGCGTCCAACGGTCCGGTCGAGGCCATCAACGGCAGGCTCGAGCACCTGCGGGGAATTGCCCTGGGGTTCAGGAATCTCAACCACTACATATTGAGGTGCCTGATCCACTCCGGGCAGCTGCAGGGGAAGATCAACGCACTCTAAATCGTGAAGAGCCGCTTATCGACGCCCCGTCTGTCCCCCGACCCGGGGAGGCAGACGGGGCGTTTCCTTATCTCTCAAGTTGCAGGAAGCCGGTCACGCCCTACGCTCAGCGAACATGCGTACAGTTTTTTTCCTGATGTTCTCATGCGGAACCACTGGCGAACAGCACACCGTATCCGGGGAGTTGGCTCCCGAGATTTCCGGGTGAGCGCGACAATCCATGCTGGAGGTAGATCTGCCTCGGGCATAAGGCGGGAAGTCAGGTCAGCCTGTGGAGTCTAACGCGCTCATCCTCCATTGCGGTGGATTCTCTCTCACAGTCGCAGCATCTCCTTCTGCCTTTCCCCCCGTCGACGACAGCACGGTGGTGTGGGAGTCCCGTACCGCTACTCCAGTGGGCGAGATTGATATGCGCGCCGTCATCTCCGATGAACCGCACCCCGACGCCCCCTGTCATGCCCGGCTGACAGCGCCGGATGGTTCCCCCTCACATGTCCAGGTGACCTTCACGGTGGGCTCCGCCGGACCACATCCACTGGACCCTCATTCGACAAGGGACCACATACGCCGGGAAGCACGCATCCTCAAGTCAATGTCCCAGTCAGCAGTTGACTGGGTGAGCGTAGGCGCCTGTCAGACCGGTCAGCACCTGCTCCTGGCCATGATTGCCGTAACCGGCAGCGGGCGGGTGTAGAGCACGGGCCTAACACCAGGCGCAGTGAGCGGACACACCGACGACGATTCTTCATCTGCCTGTGCCGCTGCCGCCCCTCCTGAATGCGACAGGCCCGGTTCTCCACGTGGAGAACCGGGCCTGTCGCTGCGGCAGCTTGAAGCTGATCCTGGAAAAGCTACTTCAGCTCAGAGGCCTCCAGGCGACGCGGGTAGATCTCCGGGCGGGCGCCGGCGACCTCCTCGACGATGCGGATGACCTGGTTGGAGTAGCCGAACTCGTTGTCGTACCAGACGTAGAGCACGAGGTGCTTGCCGGAGGCGATGGTGGCCAGGCCGTCGACGATGCCGGCGTGGGTGCTGCCGACGAAGTCGGTGGACACGACCTCCGGGGAGTTGATGTAGGAGATCTGCTGGCGCAGGTCGGAGTGCAGGGAGACCTTGCGCAGGAAGTTGTTGACCTCCTCGCGGTCGACCTCCTTCTCCAGGGTGAGGTTGAGCACCGCCATGGAGACGTTCGGGGTGGGGACGCGGATGGCGTTGCCGGTGAGCTTGCCCTCGAACTCCGGCAGGGCCTTGGAGACGGCCTTGGCGGCGCCGGTCTCGGTGAGGACCATGTTGAGGGAGGCGGCACGGCCACGGCGGGTGCCCTTGTGGAAGTTGTCGATGAGGTTCTGGTCGTTGGTGAAGGAGTGGACGGTCTCGACGTGACCGTGCTCGACGCCGTAGCGGTCGTTGATGACCTTCAGGACCGGGGTGATGCCGTTGGTGGTGCAGGAGGCGGCGGTGATGATCTGCTCGTCGTCGGTGATCATGTCGTCGTTGATGCCGTAGACGATGTTCGGCAGGTCGCCCTTGCCCGGGGCGGTGAGGACGACGCGGGAGACGCCCTTGGACTGCAGGTGCTGGGACAGTCCCTCGCGGTCGCGCCAGATGCCGGTGTTGTCCACCACGATGGCGTCATTGATGCCGTAGGCGGTGTAGTCGACCTCGGCCGGGGAGTTGGAGTAGATGATCTGGATCTTGGTGCCGTTGGCCCAGATGACGTTGTTCTCCTTGTCGACGGTGATCGTGCCGTCGAAGGCGCCGTGCACGGAGTCACGGCGCAGGAGGGAGGCACGCTTGACGATGTCGTCCTCGGAGTTCTTGCGTACCACCACCGCGCGGAGGCGGACGCCGCCGTAGGTGGCCTCACGGGAGATGAGGATGCGGGCCAGGAGGCGGCCGATGCGGCCGAAGCCGTAGAGGACGACGTCGCGCGGCTCGGTCTCGGAGCGCTTGCCGACGATGTCGGCGAGCTGCTCGTCCAGGTAGGCACGCAGGTCGGTGCCGCCGGACTTCTCGAAGCCGGTGGCCAGGCGGCCCAGGTCGATGGAGGCGGTGCCGAGGTCCATGTCGACGAGCTCGCGCAGGACCGGGAGGGTCTGATCGAGCTTCATCTCACGGTCGGCGACGCGGCGCGCGTAACGGTGCGCCTTGATGATGTCGATGTCCGTCGCGCCGACAAGCAGTCGTCCGAAGATGGAGACGACGACATCGTTGTTGCGGTGGAGCTGGCCGATCAGCGGCAGCATCTCCTGAGCGAGGGCGATCTTCTCGTTCCAGTTGTTGTGCTCAGGCTGCGCGTGGGCGGTCACTGCTTTTTACCTCCGAAAGTAAAGGGAAACGTCCCCACGACTTTAGCGTGAAATTGCCTGTTCAGGCGCGAGTCGAGCCAGAATCCCCGCCGCGGGGCCACCCCCGAGCTTCTCGACGCCCACCCCGACGAGGCAGTAGGCCAGTTCCCGCGGGCGTTCCCGCCGTTCCGCGGCCTGCAGCGACACGAGGTAGGGGTAGATCGGCGGGATGTCCGGGTTGTTCCGGGTGAAGTCCGTTTCCAGTCCGCGGGCGACGCGGCCGCTGAAGGCCCGGCTCGCCACGCTGCGCCCGCCCGCCGCCAGAAGCTCGCGGTTGAGCGGCGAGGTGCCGGCCTCATCGGCCAGCAGGAACGCAGAACCGCAGGACACGGCGACCACTCCGGGCAGTGCCAGGGCTGCAGCCACATCCTCCGCATCGCGGATGCCGCCGGCGGCAATGAGCGGCACGTCGACGACGGCCGCCACAGATCGGACCAGATCGGGCAGCGGGCGGGTGTCCGGTTCTTCCGCGACCGTCCACGTCGAACGGTGCCCGCCGGCGTCGGGCCCCTGGACGACGAGCGCATCCGCACCCGCCTCCACGGCGGCCACCGCGTCAGTGGGATTTGTCACTGTGACCCACGCATGTATCCCCCGGGCGTGCAGCGCGTCGTTTTCCTCCCGCGTGAAGGGCCCGAACGTCGCGGAGACGACCACCGGCGGACGCTCCGCGGCGAGCACGGCGGCGAACTTGGCGTCGAAGTCGTTCGACAGGTCGACCTCCGGCAGGGGGCGGTCGCCGGCGACACGGCGGACGTCGGCAAGCGACTCGAAGGGCGCCTGCCGCGTGAACAGATTGACGGCGTAGGGCCCCGTGACCTGCGCCAGCTGCTCCTCCAGGAGCGCGGCGGGCGCGCCGCCCGGCGCGAGGAAACCGAGGGAACCGGCGGCTGCGGCGGCGTCGACAAGCGCGGGCGACGAGGGGCCGCCGGCCATGGGCGCGACGATGATCTGCGGGATGTCCATGTGTGAGAGACTATCGGGCGTGTTCAAGATCTTCGACCTCTTCCGCCGCAAGCAGACGACCCCGGCGCTCAGCGCCGACTGGATCATCCTCGGCCTGGGCAACCCGGGGCCGAAATACGCCGCCACGCGCCACAACGTGGGCTACATGGCCGTCGACGAGCTTCTCGACGCCACCCCGCTCCAGCCCCTCCCCGGTACGAAGGCACTGCACGCGAAGACGATGATCGCGGGGCAGGACGTGCTCGTGCTGCGTTCGACGACCTACATGAACCTCTCCGGCGAGGCTGTCGCCCCACTCGCGGAGCAGCTCGGGGTGCCGGCGGAGCGGATCATCGCCATCCACGACGAGCTCGACCTGCCGGTGGGCACCGTGCGGGTGAAGAAGGGCGGCAACGAGAACGGCCACAACGGCCTGAAGTCCATGACCGAGCACCTGGGCACCCGCGACTACCTGCGGGTGCGCATCGGCATCGCCCGCCCGCCGCAGGGCGTGTCGGTGACCGACCATGTCCTCGGCCCCATCGACGGCGGCGAGAACATCCGCCTGGCCGCCGAGGCGGCGCGGCTCATCGTCGAGCAGGGGCTGGGCAGGGCGCAGAACGTCATCCACGCGCGGTGATCGCCCCCGGGCGCTGCTGCACCAAAGGGGGTATTCGAGTCGGGGCATTGATCGGGTGACGCCCACGCGCTACCCGATCAATGCCTCAGTTCGAATACCCCCTCGGCCCCGGCGGCCCCGCAGGATCTACTTCGCCATCTGCGCGACGAGCTTCTCCAGGTCGCCGAGCATCGTCTCCAGCTCGCCGAGGCGACGCTCCTGCGGGGAGAACACGCCCTCCTCCGCGTCGTTGAAGGTCGACAGGTACACCTGGTTGCGCACGTCGTACTGCTGGAAGTTGCCGACGATCTGCCGCCAGCTCTCCACCGCGCGCACGCCCTCGGCGGCGCCGTAGCCGACGAAGCCGACCGGCTTGCCGTACCACTCCATGCCGAGGATGTCGTAGGCGTTCTTCATCGCGCCCGGCACGCCATGGTTGTACTCCGGGGTGACGAAGACGAAGCCGTCGCAGCCGTCGACGGCCTGCGACCAGGCGGTGACGCGCTCATCGTCGTACTGCTTGTTGGCCGCACCCGGGATGGTGGCGGAGGTGAGCAGGGGGACGTCGAACTCCTTGAGGTCGAGGACCTCGTACTCCACGCCTTCACGCTGCTGGGCGATCTCCGTCACCCACTTGCCCACGCCCTCCCCGAAGCGTCCCTCGCGGATGGACCCGATGACAATACCGATCTTCATGCCTGCACTCCTTGGAAATTGTTGACGTAAACACAGTCAATGGTACCGAAATCGACCGGCCCGACGAGGGCCTCATCGCCAGCCGACGCACTCGGTGTGACCTGGGGGTAGGGCAACGACTACGCTCAAGTAACTATGAGCACCACCGCCGAAGCCGCACGCCGCCGCACGTTCGCCGTCATCGCCCACCCCGATGCCGGTAAGTCCACCCTGACGGAGGCGCTGGCGCTGCACGCGCACATCATCTCCGAGGCGGGTGCCACCCACGGCAAGGCCGGCCGTAAGGCCACCGTCTCCGACTGGATGGAGATGGAGAAGGACCGCGGCATCTCCATCGCGTCCTCGGCCCTGCAGTTCGAGTACGCCCCCGAGGGCCACGAGGGCGAGCCGTACATGATCAACCTCGTCGACACCCCCGGCCACGCCGACTTCTCCGAGGACACCTACCGCGTGCTCACGGCCGTCGACGCCGCCGTCATGCTCATCGACGCCGCCAAGGGCCTCGAGCCGCAGACCCTCAAGCTCTTCCGCGTGTGCAAGGCCCGTGGCCTGCCGATCATCACGGTGATCAACAAGTGGGACCGCGTGGGCCGTGAGCCGCTGGAGCTGGTCGACGAGATCGTCTCCGAGATCGGCCTGCAGCCCACGCCGTTGTTCTGGCCCGTCGGCATCGCCGGCGACTTCCGTGGCCTGGCCCGCGTCGGCGACGAGGGCGAGGTCGAGGAGTACATCCACTTCATCCGCACCGCCGGTGGCTCGACCATCGCCCCGGAGGAGCACTACACCCCCGACGAGGCGGAGGCCCGCGAGGAGGACGTGTGGGAGACCGCCGTCGAGGAGGCCGAACTGCTGGCCGCCGACGGCGCGCTCCACGACCAGGACCTCTTCGAGCAGTGCGTGACCTCCCCGCTCATCTTCGCCTCCGCGATGCTCAACTTCGGTGTCCACCAGATCCTGGACACCCTCTGCGCCATCGCCCCGGCACCGCGTTCCCGCGCCTCCGACCCGAAGGCCGTCGAGGAGTCGACCACCGCCATCGACGAGGTCCGCGACCTGGACGACGACTTCTCCGGCGTCGTGTTCAAGGTGCAGGCCGGCATGGACCGCAACCACCGCGACACCCTGGCCTTCATGCGTGTCGTCTCCGGCGAGTTCGACCGCGGCATGCAGGTCACCCACGCGCAGTCGGGCCGTTCCTTCTCCACGAAGTACGCGCTGACCGTCTTCGGCCGCACCCGTGAGACCGTCGAGACCGCCTACCCCGGCGACATCGTCGGCCTGGTCAACGCCGGTTCCCTCGCGCCCGGTGACACCATCTACTCCGGCCGCAAGGTGCAGTTCCCGCCGATGCCGCAGTTCGCCCCCGAGCACTTCCGCACCCTGCGTGCGAAGTCCCTGGGCAAGTACAAGCAGTTCCGTAAGGCCCTCGAGCAGCTGGACTCCGAGGGTGTCGTGCAGATCCTGCGTAACGACGCCCGCGGCGAGGCCAACCCCGTCATGGCCGCCGTCGGCCCCATGCAGTTCGAGGTCATGCAGGCCCGCATGGAGCTGGAGTACAACGTCGAGACCATCACCGAACCGGTACCCTACTCCGTGGCCCGCCGCACCGACGCCGAGTCCGCCCCGGAGCTGGGCCGCCAGCGCGGCGTGGAGATCTTCACCCGCACCGACGGCGAGCTCATCGCCCTGTTCGGCGACAAGTGGAAGCTCGCCTTCATCGAGCGCGAGCTGCCGCACCTGACCATGGACACCCTGGTGGCTGACTAGCATGGCGTGGTTCCGTCGCCGGGAACTTGTCGACGTCCCCACCGACCTCCCCCGCATCCCCGTCGACGGCATGGCGGTCCACACCGCCGAGTCGATGGTGGTGCTCACGGTGTCGGCCGCCACGGCGTCCCTGCTTCTCGACGCCACCGCCTCCCGCCAGGCGGTCGCGTTGGTCGACGGCGAGCTGGTGGTCAACCTCATCCCGGTGAAGGATGAGCGCCTCGTCCCCGCCCACGACCCGAAGCGCGGCTGGATCATCCCACTCACTCCGTCGGTGGCGGACAATCTGACAGCACAGGTCGCCGGCGGTGCCGGCGCCTACGAAATCGAGGGCCTCAACCTCGGCGTCGTGGTGGAGTAGCCCTCCACTTTCCTGCACCAGCCATGCAAGTTTGCACACGACGTGCAACATTCCCTAATCTGGGCGCATGGCAACATTCCTCTACCGCCTGGGATCCGCGGCGTACCGCCGTTCCTGGCCCTTCCTCGCCTTCTGGCTCATCCTCCTGCTCGCCGTCGGCGGTCTGGCAGGTGCCTTCGCGCAGAAGCCCTCGTCCTCCTTCACCATCCCGGGGCTCGACTCCGTGGTCACGATGGAGAAGATGCAGGAGATCTTCCCCGCTGCGGAGGACCCGACCAACGCGCCCACCGGCAACATCGTCATCCGGGCTCCGGAGGGCACGACCCTCACCGACCCGGTCGTCGCCGCCGAGGTCGACGAGATGCTCGCCGAGGTCCGCGACACCGGCCTGCTGAGCGACCCGGAGACCATCGTCGACCCCGTCATGGCCTCCCAGGGCCTGCAGGCGCAGATGGTGCCCCAGATGGAGGCCCAGGGCATGCCCCAGGAGAAGATCCGGGCGGATCTGGCCACCGTCAGCCCGCTGAGCGCGGATGAGACCACCGGCATCGTCACCGTGCGTTTCGACGCCGACACCATGCTCGACGTCCCCACCTCCGACGTCGCCACCGTCACCGACATCCTCGACCGTTACGACGAGGGGGATCTCACCGTCGTCTACAACGGCAACACCTTCGGCGCGATGTCCGGTGACATCAACATGACCTCCGAGGCGATCGGCCTGGGTGTGGCCGCACTGGTGCTCATCATCACCTTCGGCTCCGTCGTGGCCGCGGGCATGCCGCTCATCTCCGCGATCATCGGCGTGGCCATCGGTTTCCTCGGCGTGCAGCTGACCACCGCGGTCAGCGACGACGTCTCCGACATGACCCCGGTCCTGGCCACCATGATCGGCCTGGCCGTGGGCATCGACTACGCCCTGTTCATCGTCTCCCGTTTCCGCACGGAGCTCATCAAGGCCACCGGTGCCAACGACCTGGATCCGAAGGACCTCGCGCAGCGTCTGCGCGGCATGGACCGTGACACCCGCGCGCATGCGATGGGCATGGCCGTCGGCACCGCCGGTTCAGCCGTCATCTTCGCCGGCCTCACGGTGCTCATCGCGCTGGCAGCGCTGTCGATCATCAACATCCCCTTCCTCACCACGATGGCTCTGGCCGCCGCGGCCACCGTCGCCATCGCCGTGCTCATCGCACTGACGTTCCTGCCGGCGCTGGTCGGTCTGTTCGGCACCCGCGTGTTCGCCGCCCGTGTCCCCGGCATCAAGGCCCCGGACCCGGAGGACGACCATCCCACGATGGGTCTGCGCTGGGTGCGCCGCGTGCGTCAGCGCCCCGTCGCGCACCTGCTCGTCGGCGTCATCCTGCTGGGTCTGCTGGCTGTCCCCGCCCTGAACATGCGCCTGGCCATGCCCACCGACGGCTCCGCCACCCCGGGCACCCCGCCGCGCATCGCGCACGAGATCACCGCCGACGCCTTCGGCCCGGGCCGTGACGCCCCGATGATCGCCCTCCTCGACCTCGCGGAGGTCGACCCGCAGGAGCGTCCGGTGGTGATGGGCGGGGGCGTCGAGAAGCTCGTGTCCACCGACGGCGTGGCCAACGCCCAGGTCGTCGCCACCACCGATGACCTCGGGGCGGCGCAGGTGCTCATCACCCCGGAGTTCGAGGCCACCGACCCCGCCGCCACGCAGCTGCTGGCCGACCTGCGCGACACCGACCTCGGTGTCCCCTTCGGTGTCACCGGCGCCACCGCGATCTTCGACGACGTCTCCGACCGTCTGCAGGACGTCCTGCTCCCCTACGTCGGCATCGTCCTGGCGCTCGCGTTCCTGGTCCTGCTGCTCGTCTTCCGCTCCATCTGGGTGCCGCTCATCGCCGCCCTGGGCTTCGGACTGTCGGTGGCGGCCACCTTCGGCGTCACCGTCGCACTCTTCCAGGAGGGCTGGCTCGGGCTCATCGACGACCCGCAGCCGCTGCTGAGCTTCCTGCCGATCATGCTCATCGGTCTCGTGTTCGGCCTCGCCATGGACTACCAGGTCTTCCTGGTCACACGCATGCGCGAGGGCTGGTCGCACGGCAAGACCGCCGGCAACGCCACCTCCAACGGTTTCAAGCACGGCGCCCGCGTGGTCACCGCCGCCGCGCTCATCATGATCTCCGTGTTCGCGGCGTTCATGGCGCAGGACATGGTGTTCATCAAGACGATGGGCTTCGCCCTCGCCGTCGCCGTGGCGCTCGACGCCTTCGTCGTCCGCATGATGATCATCCCGGCGACGATGTTCCTTCTCGACGAGCGCGCCTGGTGGCTCCCCCGCTGGCTGGACCGTATCCTGCCTACAGTTGACGTGGAAGGGGAAGGGCTCAAGGATGTCCGGACTGCGTGAGAGCAAGAAGGCCGCGACCCGCGCCCGGATCGCCCGGGCCGCCGCCGGCCTGGCCCTCGAGCAGGGCGCTGAGGCACTGACGGTCGCGGCCGTCTCCGAGGCCGTCGGCGTCTCGACGCGCACCTTCCACAACTACTTCGCCGCGATGGACGAGGCCCTCACGGAGTTCATGGTCGACCGGGTCACCGACCTGCTCGGACACCTGCGCCACGCCCCCGCTGACGCCTCGCTTTTCGACGCCATCCAGTGGGTCATCATCGAAGGCCTGCGCGGCCACGGCGGGGTGGACACACACCTCGACTCCTTCGCCTCCCTGTTCCGCGTGGCCGATCTGCTGCTCACCATGCGGGGTGCGGCCGCCGTCCACGAGCTGGACGAGAAGCTGCGCCCCCTCTTCGACAAACTGCGCACCCGCGCCACCGGCATGGACGACTTCGAGTCCGAGGTGGCCATCCGCGCGGCCGCCGCTGTCGCCCAGACCGCCCTCCAGCACTACATCTCCCTCCCGGAGCCGAAGAACCCGGCTGCAGCTGAGGAGCTGGTCCGCCGGGCCTTCGACGTGGTGCGGCTGGCCTGACTCAGGCAGGCAGAGGGCACTCCCCCGCGGTACTCCATCGCCGCCCGCACTCGCTGCTGGGAGAGGGCCCGTGCCGCCTTGTGGGTGGTGGCTCCAGACCGCGCGGTCTCGGCGAGCAGCTCGGGGATGTCGCGGCCGGCGACGCCGTAGACGGTGACACCCAGCTTGCCGAAGGACACGCCGTTAAGCTCGTAGGACGTGACCACTGCACACCCGCTGCCGAGCTTGTCGTTGATGGTCATCGCATCCCGCTCCATGAGTCCCATGTCGAGGGCGAAGAAGTACGCCTCCGGGACCTAGTTGCGCAGGCGCCGGACGAAGGAGCGCAGCGCGGGCTCCTCGTGCCAGGTCCACTGCCACGAGCTCTCCCTCGGCGAAACGGGGGTGGCCAGCGAGCTTCTCGACGTCCTCGGCATTCCCTTATCCCGGCGGACACGAAACGGCCCGGCACCAGCTGACACGCTGGAGCCGGGCCGTCGTCGGGGCGCGGAAAGGTCCGGAGCTACTCCGCCGGAGCCTCGACCGGCTCCTCGCTGACGACGATGCCGTCGGAGTCCGCGTAGAGGATGTGACCCGGGACGAAGTCGACGCCACCGAATGAGACGGTGATGTCCTTCTCGCCGGCCGAGGCCTTCGCGGACTTCCGCGGGTTGGTGCCCAGTGCCTTGGTGCCGAACTCCATCTCACGGATGACCGCGGAGTCGCGGATCGCGCCGAGGATGACCACGCCGGCCCAGCCGTTCTTCACACCGGCGGCGGCGATCATGTCGCCCATGAGCGCGGTGTGGACGGAGGAGTCACCGTCGACGACGAGGACGCCACCGTTGCCCGGGCTGTTCAGGGTGGACTTGACCAGTCCGTTGTCCTGGAAGCACTTGATGGTGGTGATGGGGCCGCAGAACTCGGTGATGCCGCCGAAGTTCTGGAACTGGGTGTCGCAGGAGCGGACGACATCCTCGCCGATGATGTCGACGAGGTCGGCGGTGGCGATGAAGGTGATGGTCATGGATCAGCCTCTCGGGGGTAGGTGTGGTGGGATCGGATCTGAAAAGCACGAAGCGGCGTGCCCGTGAGTGACTCACGATGCACGCCGCTTACGGCACTAGCTTGTCGAAGCAGTCAGTTCTTAGAACTGGCCTTCCTCGGTGGAGCCCTTCAGTGCGGTGGTGGAGGACTCCGGGTCAACGGTGGTGGCGATGGTGTCGAAGTAGCCGGCACCGACCTCACGCTGGTGGCGGACGGCGGTGAAGCCGCGCTCCTCGGCAGCCTTGAACTCGCGGTTCTGCAGGTCGACGAAGGCGGTCATGCCCTCGCGAGCGTAGCCGTAGGCCAGGTCGAACATGCCGTAGTTCAGGGCGTGGAAGCCAGCCAGGGTGATGAACTGGAAGGTGAAGCCCATCTTGCCCAGCTCCTTCTGGAACTTGGCGATCTCGTCTGCATCGAGGTGTGCGGACCAGTTGAAGGACGGGGAGCAGTTGTAGGACAGCAGCTGGTCCGGGAACTCCTCGCGGACGCCCTCAGCGAACTTCTTGGCGAGCTCGAGGTCCGGGGTGCCGGTCTCCATCCAGATCAGGTCGGAGTACGGGGCGTAGGCCTTCGCACGGGCGATGCAGGGCTCGAGGCCGTTCTGGATCTTGTAGAAGCCCTCAGCGGTGCGGTCACCGGTGATGAACGGCTTGTCGCGGTCATCGACATCGGAGGTGATGAGGGTTGCAGCCTCAGCGTCGGTACGGGCGATGACGACGGTCGGAACGTTGGCGACGTCGGCAGCCAGGCGAGCGGAGGTCAGGGTGCGGATGTGCTGCTGGGTCGGGATCAGGACCTTGCCACCGAGGTGGCCACACTTCTTCTCGGAAGCGAGCTGATCCTCCCAGTGGGTACCAGCGGCACCAGCGGCGATCATGGCCTTCTGGAGCTCGTAGACGTTCAGAGCGCCACCGAAGCCGGCCTCACCGTCAGCGACGATCGGGAGCAGCCAGTCCTCGACGGTGTCGTCGCCCTCGACGCGGGCGATCTCGTCGGCACGCAGCAGAGCGTTGTTGATGCGACGGACAACAGCCGGAACGGAGTTGGCCGGGTACAGGGACTGGTCCGGGTAGGTGTGGCCGGAGAGGTTGGCGTCACCGGCGACCTGCCAGCCGGAGAGGTAGACAGCCTGCAGGCCGGCGCGGGCCTGCTGGACAGCCATGTTACCGGTGAGAGCACCGAGAGAGTTGATGTAGGAGCCGTCGCGCTTGGAAACCTTCTCCCAGAGGATCTCAGCACCGCGGCGTGCGAGGGTGTGCTCCTCGATCACGTTGCCCTGGAGCTGCTCGACCTGCTCAGCGGTGTAATCGCGCTTGATGCCTTCCCAGCGGGGGTTCTCGTCCCAGTCCTTCTGGATTTCAGCTGCAGTACGTGCCTGGCCGGTAGTGGTCATAGAGAGGACTCACTTTCCTGTCTTCGTTGCCGGACGGGACCTCGCGGGCCGCCGGCGTGGGGATGGAGGAGGATCCACCTTTGGGTGTCTTAAACCGTAATCGGTGGCATGACTCACAGGTTGCCTGGAAAAGTGCGTGCCGTCAATGGATCGGGGGGTCTAAATTGTGTGCGGGGGTAGTGGGGGATTTTGCTAACTTTGCAAATCCCACAAGCAAACCCAACCCGATGCCCGAATTACCCCCAGCCCCGTGGCCTGCACAAACGAAAGAAAAACAAAAGCGCTGGTACCGGCACTGACTATTAAATTCATACCCGAATCCAGCAAAGAGACACCTGCCACCGCAGGGGTAGTGCACGGCTAAATTGGTGAAACCGTTTACCCCGTGACTGGAATCACTTAGGGTGGAGGCGTCGCCTAGCCGCGAATAATTCCGCATTCCCCAGCATCCAAGGAGCATTCAGATGACCCAGACTGAGCCGAAGGACACCACCGAGCGCATCGAAGTTGCCGGCCTTCAGGTCGCCAAGGTCCTGCACGACTTCCTCGCCAATGAGGTCCTCCCGGCCGTGGGCGTCAACGCCGACGAGTTCTGGGCCGGCTTCGCAGAGATCGTCAAGGATTTCACCCCCCGCAACAAGGAGCTGCTCGCACGTCGTGACGAGCTGCAGGCTCAGCTCGACGAGTACTTCAAGGCCAACCCGGGCCAGCCGGACCCGGCTGAGCACGAGGCCTTCCTGCGTGAGATCGGCTACCTCGTCGACGCCCCGGAGGAGGGCGAGATCCGCACCCGCGGCATCGACGATGAGATCGCCACCACCGCCGGCCCGCAGCTCGTGGTCCCGATCCTCAACGCTCGCTTCGCTCTGAATGCCGCCAACGCCCGCTGGGGCTCCCTCTACGACGCCCTCTACGGCACCAACGCCATCTCCGAGGAGGACGGCGCCGAGAAGGGTCAGGGCTACAACCCGGTCCGCGGCAAGAAGGTCATCGCCTGGGGTCGTGACTTCCTGGACAAGGCTGTCCCGCTGGACGGCGCCTCCCACGCCGACGTCGACCGCTACTCCATCACCGACGGCTACCTGGCCGCCCACGTCGGCGACGAGGGGTTCCGCCTGCAGGACAAGACCGCCTACCGCGGCTTCACCGGCACCCTCGAGGACCCGGCCTCCATCCTGCTGCGCAACAACGGTCTCCACATCGAGATCCAGATCGACCCGTCCACCCCGGTGGGCAAGGACGACAAGGCCGGCGTCAAGGACATCGTCCTCGAGGCCGCCGTCTCCACCATCATGGACTTCGAGGACTCCGTCGCCGCCGTCGACGCCGAGGACAAGGTCATCGGCTACCGCAACTGGTACGGCCTGAACACCGGCGACCTCAAGGAGGAGGTCACCAAGGGTGACAAGACCTTCACCCGTCGCCTCAACCAGGACCGCGAGTTCATCGGCCGCAACGGCACCGACATCCGCCTGCACGGCCGCTCCCTGCTGTTCGTCCGCAACGTCGGCCACCTGATGCAGAACCCGGCCATCCTCATCGACGGTGAGGAGATCTTCGAGGGCATCATGGACGCCGTCATCACCGTCGTCTGCGCCATCCCGGGCCTGGACGTCCGCAACCCGATGCGCAACTCCCGCACCGGCTCCATCTACATCGTCAAGCCGAAGCAGCACGGCCCGGACGAGGTCGCCTTCACCAACGAGCTCTTCGGCCGCGTCGAGGACCTGCTCGGCCTGCCGCGCTACACCCTCAAGGTCGGCGTCATGGATGAGGAGCGTCGCACCTCCGTCAACCTGGACGCCTGCATCATGGCTGTCGCCGACCGCCTGGCCTTCATCAACACCGGCTTCCTCGACCGCACCGGCGATGAGATCCACACCTCCATGTACGCCGGCCCGATGGTCCGCAAGGCCGACATGCAGAAGGAGACCTGGAAGCAGTCCTACGAGGACTCCAACGTCGACGCCGGCCTGGCCCGCGGCCTGTCCGGCAAGTCCCAGATCGGTAAGGGCATGTGGGCCATGACCGAGCTCATGGGCGAGATGCTCGAGGCCAAGATCGGTCAGCCGCGGGAGGGTGCCAACACCGCGTGGGTCCCGTCCCCGACCGGTGCCGTCCTGCACGCCACCCACTACCACGAGGTCGACGTCTTCAAGGTCCAGGAGGAGCTCAAGGCCGCCGGCCGTCGCGACACCTTCCACGGCCTGCTGACCGTCCCGGTCTCCCCGTCCACCGAGTGGTCGGCGGAGGAGATCCAGGAGGAGCTGGACAACAACTGCCAGTCCATCCTGGGCTACGTCGTCCGCTGGGTCGAGCAGGGCGTCGGCTGCTCCAAGGTCCCGGACATCCACGATGTCGACCTCATGGAGGACCGCGCCACCCTGCGTATCTCCTCCCAGCTGCTGTGCAACTGGCTGGTCCACGGTGTCGTCACCGAGGAGCAGATCCTGGACTCCCTCAAGCGCATGGCCGTCGTCGTCGACCGCCAGAACGAGGGTGACCCGGCCTACCTGCCGATGGCCGTCGACTTCGACTACTCCATCGGTTTCCAGTCGGCCAAGGACCTGATCCTCAAGGGCACCGAGTCCCCCTCCGGCTACACCGAGCCGATCCTGCACGCCAAGCGTCGTGAGTTCAAGGAGCGTCAGGGCATCAAGTAGTCCCTGCCCCTGACAGGCTGAGGCCCCGGTCACCGTTCGCGGTGGCCGGGGCTCTCCTGCTTTTCGACGCCGTCGGCATCGACCCTCTACTCATCCCCCTCCGCGCTGCTCCCGGTGAGGGAGGAACGGGTGGAGAGCACGGGGTCGTCGAGAAGCGAGGACAGTGACGGGACGGTGGCGCTGCCGTAGGAGCGCGCGGCCGAGCCCCAGATGTCCGGGAAGCGTCCGGGCTCGGAGGAGCCGACGTCGAGGCCGGGGGTGACGGGACCGGCGTCGATGCCGAAGCCGCGGGCCTGGAGCGGCCAGAACTCGAGGACGGCGTTCCACCAGGCGTCCCAGGAGTGGGTGCCGGTGGTGCGGAAGTCGTAGTGGATCGTGTCGATGCCGGCGGCGTCGGTCGCGGCCTTGAGGCGGTGGGTGCACAGGTTGGTGCCCGCCTCGATGACCAGTCCCATGGTGAGGCGGTCCTTGAGCTGCCACTCGGCCTCCGGGGCGTTGGGCCCCTCGAAGTCGACGCTGTTCATCAGCCCCGTGGCGTTGTAGACGTACATGTTGGGCTGGTCCCGGAGCCGCTCGGCGTTGATGATGGCGTCCTGGTAGCGGGAGTAGTCGCTGTTGGGGGCGCCCCACATCATCTCGGGGGTGCCGTTGCCCTTCTCGATGATCGACGCGATGATGCGGCGCCCGATCCACGAGTTCGTGTCACCGCAGCCGGACAGCGCCGCGACGGAGTCGTAGAAGCCGGGCTGGTGGGTGGCGTACAGCAGGGCGGTCGTGCCGGACATGGACATGCCGACGAGGCTGCGCCTCCCGTTCGCCCCGAGCGCCTCCTCGAGCGGGCCGGGCAGCTCGTGGGTGAGGAACGTCTCCCACATCTGCTTCCCGCCCTGGTCGGGGTAGTCCTCGAGCCAGTCGCTGAACATGGAGTATGCGCCGAGCATCGGCATGATGACGTGGATGTTGCGCTGGGAGTAGAAGTCGACGATGTCGCTCTTGGTGATCCAGTTGTCGCGCCCCTGCCCGGCGTCGCCGCCACCGAGGAAGTAGGCCACCGGCCGCGGCTCGGAGAGGTCCTCCGGCACGATCCAGATGAGCGGGATCGTCCGGCCCATGGACGGCGAGTAGGCGTTGATCTGGCGGATCCGGTCGCCGTCGACACGCGCGTACTCACGCAGGCGCGCGAGGATCTGCGGGTCCATGTCGATGTCGGCCTTGGGCAGGTGGTCGCGGCCGCCCGGGAACATGGGGTTGACGGTCTGGGGGCGGAAATCCTGGATGAAACCCTCGTAGACGGTCGGGTCCGAGGACATCCTCTGCAGCCCGCCCGGCAGCCAGGAGCTGGACTCCGGGCCGTGGTAGTCCGGTCGGTTCGGGGTGTCGGCGGGGTTGACGACCACGTCGGGGTCCATGCCGTGGTCATGGGGCTGGGCATGGACGGGCACGGCGGTGAGGAGCAGCGTGGTCGCGGCGAGGAGCGCGGTCGACCGGAGGGTACGGAGGATGCGGTGCATTGGACCATGATCACCCACGGACGTCCCCACAGCCAACCTCCGGGTGTTCACTAGTCTGGGATCCATGAATCTCCCCGCCCCCACGTCCCTGGATGAACTCATCGCCGACGGTGCTCTTGTGCAGGCCGACGTCGACGCCACCTGGTCCGCCACGCAGGGCACGGTCACGGGGGTGGAGTTCACCGGTGACACCGTGCGCCTCCACTCCCGCGCCGGAGTCCGGGACCTCCCGGCCCGCGAGGTGGCCCGCATCGTCGACGGTGAGTGGACCTGGAGCGAGGACCACGACCTCGACGTCCCGGAGCTCCACGACCCGCAGCCGGCCGGTGAGGAACTGCTCCGCGCCGCCCGCACGCTGCACGGCAACGTGCCGGTGCTGCTCGCCCCGTACCCGGACGGGGCGCGCGCCGTCGCCGTGGACGTCCACACCGCCCCCGGCCCGGTCCGCAGCGCCCTCACCCTGGGCCTGGCGCAGCTGTCCCCGCTTCTCGACGCCCGCCGTGCCCTCCTCTCCTTCGCCGCCGCCCGCGGCCTCGGCGTCCGCACCACGGAGGATTCCTTCGGTTTCTCGGACGGCACGACCGTGACCTTCGAGGGGGACCGCCCCGTGGACGTGTCCGGGGGTCTGAGCCTGCGGGAGGTGCGGGCGGACGCCCTCCACCTGTCCGGGGAGCATCAGCTGCTGCTGCACGGGCTCCATCCGGACCCGGACATCCGGTTGGATATCCCCGCCGGGCGGGCCCGGATCGACGGGCACGAGGCCCGGGCGCTCGTCATCGCGACCGTCACCGACGGCACGTGGACGTGGGCCTGGGCGGACCCGCACCTGCCGCCCTCCCCCGCCGCGAACCTGCGCCGTTTCGGCCTGGACCACGGCATCATCGACCTGGTCCGCCCCCGCCTGCCCCTCGACCCGGGGCTGATCGACGTGGCCAAGCCGGTCCTTGACGTATGGACCCACGCCGTCGTCCCCCTCACCCCGGAGACGGACGCCGTCGTGCTTCTCGACGCCCCGCACCTCACCCTCCCGGGGCCGGAGGACCCCCGGACCCGGCGCGCCGTGGAGATGGTGCTGGGGGCGGGGGTGCCGGAGGGCGTCGACAAGCGCAGGGCCCGGGAGGCCTACGCGCAGCGCCGGGGCGTCACCCTGCCAGCAGACCCAGGATGATCGCGAGCGTCGGCAGGGCGAGCAGCAGCGCGAGGATGCCCCACGCCCCGGGGCGTGCGAAGTTGAGGGTGGTGGACATGCCGTTCTCGAGGCTGACCACCGTGTCGGGGTCGTCCCGGTTCCAGTAGAAGCCGTACCGCATGTGCTGTTCCTTCTCCCCGGGCGGGTAGACGGCGCTGACGCGTCGGTACAGCGTCCTGATCCGCAGCCCGAAGAACACCGTGCTGAGGATGAGGCCGCTGACCATCAGCAGGTCGTTCAGCGGCCCGTAGTGGCCCAGCAGGGAGGCTGTGAAGGAGACGACGATGATCGTGGAGATCCAGAACATCCAGCGCGACAGTACCGGGCCGAAGCCGGTGGAGATCATCTTCTGCCGCTCCCCCGCCTCCCGGGCGGAGACGGAGGTGAGGCCGACGGCCGCCGCCCCGACGATCCCGAGCATGAGCGTAGGCAACCCGGTGAGGCTCAGGGCGCTGGGCAGTGATTTCGTGGCCCAGGCGTCCGGCTGACCGTCCAGCGTGAAGTGGATGGGCATGGGATCCGGCACCAGGTGGAAGTTCGTCCACAGCCAGAACCAGCACGCCGCGAGGACCGCGGCGATGCCCAGGTACCAGCCCCAGGCCCTCACTCCAGCACGGCCCGGTACACCTCCGGGTCGTGGGCCGGGCTCCACTGTGCGTCGTGCGTCTTGTCGACGAGGACCGCGCGCACCCCCTCCACGAAGTCCGGCTGGCGGCGGACCAGCTCGCCGAGGCGTTCCTCGTTGTCGAGTCCGTCGCGCAGCGTCGGGGCGTCACGGTTGGCCAGGTACAGCTCCGCGACGGCGACGGCCGCCGACGGGGAAGCCTTGGCCATGAGCTGGCGTACGTCGCCGACGAACTCCCGGTTGGGGTGGGCCTCGAGGGCGGCGTCGATGTCCGCCCAGGACCCGGCGCCGAAGGTGGCCTCGATGTCCTCGCGCCACCTCTCGAGACGGGACTTCTCCCGCGGCTCGACGGCGTGCTCCCCGAGGGCGGCGTCGATGCCCAGGCCGATGACGTCGAGGGCGAACTCGGCGGCGTCCTCCACCATGTGGGTGGCCAGGCCGACGTAGAGCATGTCTTCCTCGTTGAGCCGGTAGCCGGTCAGGCCGATGAACGCGCCCATCGCCGGGGATGAGCCCGGCCAGCGCTGCGAGGACCAGGAGATGCCGACGTCGGTGACGTAGCCGATGGCCAGCTCCGGCATGGAGGCCCACGCGCGTTCGGTGGTCACGCGGTGGGAACCGTGGGAGGACACCCCGAGGCCGCCGCCCATGATGATGCCGTCCCACACCGCGATGAAAGGCTTCGGGAAGGTGCCGATGAGGTTGTTCATCGCGTACTCATCGGAGAGGAACTCATCGACGCTGGCGTGGTCCCCGGCGAGGATGCCCTCGCGTGCCGAGCGCACGTCGCCGCCGGCGCAGAACGCCTTCGGGGAACGCGAGGTGATAAGGACCTGCTCGATCGCCGGGTCATCACGCCACTCCTCGAGGGCACGGGTGATGATGCGGATCATCTCGTGGTTGAGGCTGTTGAGCGCCTCGGGTCGGTCAAGTTCCAGAACGCCGGTAGTGTGGCGGACGCTGACATGCACGGGCTGTTCATTCATGCCCGACAGCCTACCCACGCGAAAGGTCATAGTAATGGAGTTCCGGATCATCGCCCTCGACATGGACGGCACGCTTCTCGACGCCGCCGGTCAGATCCCCGACTCCTTCTGGCCGGTCCTCGAGGAGCTGCGTTCCCGCGGCGTCGCCGTCGCCCCCGCCTCCGGCCGGCAGCTGGCCACGCTGCGCGCCATCTTCCCGGGCGACACCTTCATCGCGGAGAACGGCACCTGCGTCTTCCACGAGGGGGAGGTCGTGTCCACGACGCTTCTCGACGCCGCGACCGTCCACTCCGTCATCGACGCCGCCGCGGGCCTCGACATGGATCTCGTGGTGTGCACCCCGACGGTCGCCCACCATCTGCCGGGGATCTCCGCGGCGACGGAGGCCGAACTGGCGAAGTACTACCACTCACGCCAGGAGACGGAGGACCTGCACTCGGTGACGGACGTCATCAAGCTGGCGGGTTTCACCACCGGGGACGCCGAACGCGAGATCTACCCGGCGCTTCTTGACGCCGCCCCCGACGCCAACGTCGTCGTCTCCGGCGCCCACTGGGTGGACATCATGGCCGCCGGAGCGGGCAAGGGCCGGGCGTTGACGGCGCTCGCGGAGGCGATGGGCGTCGGAAAGCACCAGATCGCGGCGTTCGGTGACTACCTCAACGACCTGGAACTGCTGCAGGCGGCGGGCACGGCGTGGGCGATGGAGAACGCCCACCCCGACATCAAGGCGATCGCGCACCACATCGCCCCGCCGAACACGGAGGCCGGCGTGGTGACCGTCCTCCGCGACCTGCTGCGGCAGTGAGCTACTTCTTGTTCTTCTTCCGCTTCGGCACGGCGAGCTTGCTCGCGACGTCCGGGACGTAACGGAACTCGGCGCGCGGCGGACGCTCGTAGCCGTTGTCGGACTCCGGGCGGTTCGGGATCTGCGGCAGCGGGCGGTCGATCTTCTCGTAGGGGATCGTCGACAGCAGGTGGGCGATCACGTTGATGCGGGAACGCTTCTTGTCCTCGCTCTCCACCGTGTACCACGGGGCGGAGGGGATGTCCGTGTGGATGAACATCTCGTCCTTCGCACGGGAGTAGTCCTCCCAACGGGTGATGGACTGCAGATCCATCGGCGAGAGCTTCCAGCGGCGCAGCGGATCCTCCAGACGCGACTGGAAACGCGCGATCTGCTCCTCGTCGGAGACGGAGAACCAGTACTTGCGCAGGAGGATGCCGTCCTCGACGAGCAGACGCTCGAAGATCGGTGCCTGGTGGAGGAAGCGGCGGTACTCCTGCGACGTGCAGAAACCCATGACGCGCTCGACGCCCGCCCGGTTGTACCAGGAACGGTCGAAGATCACGATCTCGCCGGCGGTCGGCAGCTTCTCGACGTAACGCTGGAAGTACCACTGCCCCTGCTCGCGGGAGCTCGGGGCGGGCAGCGCCTCGATGCGTGCGGAACGGGGGTTGAGGTACTGGGTGATCCGCTTGATCGCGGACCCCTTGCCGGCGGCGTCACGGCCCTCCATGATGACGACGACACGCGCACCGGTCTCGACGACCCACTGCTGCATGTCCACCAGCTCGGCCTGGAGCCTCTTGAGCTCCTTCTCGTAGGCCTTGTTGTCCAGCTTCTTCGGTTTCGGTGTCGGAGTCTGGTCAGCGGTGTCCTTCTTAGCCATACAACTCAGACTACCTTCAGCCGACCTGGAACTCGGCCATACGGTCCCACCCGTTCTTGCCCTCGATGAGGGTGTTGATGATCTGCGGGGTCTCCGCGAGGATCTTCGGGAACATCTCGGTCGCGGCCCGGAAATGCTCGGAGTTGACGTGCGCCTCGGCGCCGTCGTCGTGGAAGGCCTCGATGAGGATGTACTCGTTCGGGTCGTCGGTGTTGCGCGACCAGTCGAAGAAGATGCAGCCGGGCTCCTCGCGGGTCTTCCGCGTGAACTCGTCGACCAGGTCACGGAAGTTCTCGACGTACTCGGGCAGCGGGCGGAATCGGACGTTGATGAGGATCATGGTGCCCAGGGTACCGACGGACCACCGGGTAGACTGTGACCTACTGCACAAGGAGGCCGTCATGGCTGCATACGAGCCGCTGGAGTTCGACGTCACACAGTGGTTCAACTCGGAACCGCTCTCCCCGGAGGACCTGCGCGGCCGGGTGGTGCTGATCGAGTTCTTCCAGATGCTGTGCCCCGGCTGCGTCAACCACTCACTCCCCCAGGCCAAACGCGTCCACCGGCTGGTCAAGGGCGACCAGGTGGTGGTGCTCGGCATCCACAGCGTCTTCGAGCACCACGCGGTGACCGGGCCGGATGCGCTGGAGGTCTTCCTCCACGAGTTCGGCATCACCTTCCCCGTGGCCGTCGACCGCCCCGACGAGACCGGCGTGCTGCCGGTCACCATGAAGCGCTGGCAGCTGGAGGGCACCCCCACCACCATGCTCGTCGACCGGCAGGGCCGGGTCCGCCAGAAGTGGCTGGGCCAGATCGACGACCTGGTCCTCGGCGTGTGGCTGGGGACGCTGCTGGCGGAGGAGTCCGCAGCTGCGGACTAGAGCGTGTTACGAAAATCCGGTGAGTGAGACCGGGGGTTAAGCACTAAAAAGTGTGTCCGTGACTCTGCGTAGCCCCAGCACAGTGCCACTAAACCGGGGTTTAATAGCTCCCGAACAGCTATTTCCCGCACGTTAACCCACGGGCCCGACCCCCGGAAAGTAGACACAGGGGATGTGATCAGGAAGCAGATCTCAGCATAACAGGACACCGCTCCTCAAACACTGCTGGCGCGAGATATTTACACCAGGAATGTCGACGCGTGGTGTTGTAGCGGGTACACCAGCGGAAAACATCTCGCCGGCACTGCAACTGATTGGTAAACGTCTTCGCGTCCTGGAGGACCTCGCGCTTCAACGCGGCGTTAAATGACTCCGCCAAGGCATTGTCAGCACTGGCACCAATCGCGCCCATCGACTGCCGGATCCCTAACTCCCCGCACGTGTCCTGGAACGCATGCGAGGTATAGACACTTCCGTGATCCGAGTGAAAAACAGCATCCTTTAGACTTCCACGCTGTCCCTTCGCCATCACCAGCGCGTCCTGGACCAGGGAGGTGCGCATGTGATCGGCGATCGCGAAGCCGACCAGCCGACGGGAATAGCAGTCGATGACGGTGGCCAGGTACATATTCGACCCGTCCGCGATCGGCAGGTAGGTGATGTCGCCGACGTAGACCCGATTGGGATGCTCAGCGGTGAATTTCCTTCCCACGAGATCCGGAAAAACCGACTTCTTTCCCTCGGACACCGGGGTGGTGATCTTGCGTTTCTTCGAATACCCGAACAGCTTCAACGAGCGCATGATGCGGGCGACTTTCTTGTGGTTGACCGGGGTTGCGGTCGAATCGTCGTTGAGTTCCGCAGTGATGCGTTTCGCCCCGTAGCATCCGCGTTCCTTGGTGAACACGGCCTTGACCCTTGCGCCGAGGATCGCGTCGCTGAGCAGACGTTTCTTCCTGGTGGCGGAGGTGTTTTTCCATTTGTAGTACGAGGACCGATTGAGCTTGAGGACCTCGCATAACCGCTTAACCGAATGGTCGTTCCGGGCGTCGTCAACGAACTGGAAGCGGATCACCAGTTCGTCTCTTCCGCAAAATATTTCGCGGCCTTGCGCAGAATGTCGCGTTCCTCCCGGAGTCTGCGAACTTCTCGTTCCAGCTGGCGGATGCGTTCCGCTTCGGTCACCACGGTCGGTGTGTCAGAGCTGGAGGAAGAATCCGAGCTGCTGGTGCGGGCGCCGGTGCCGTATTTGCGGACCCAGATCTGGAGCGTGTTGCGGTTGACGCCGAGTTCTGTGGCGAGGGCGTTGATCGATACCTCGGGTGAGTTCTCGTAGAGGGCGACCGCGTCGCGGCGGAACTCCTCGGTGTAGGTCTTGATCGGCATGGTGGCAGGTTACCTTTCTTCCCCGGCAGAAAGCCGGGTTGTCGGGTGTCTACCAAACAGGGGTCAGGTCCCTGGAAGAAGCCCTCGACGAGCTGCTGGCTTTCACCCACGCCCCGAAGGCGGTGTGGACGAAGGTGTGGTCGAACAACCCGACCGAAAGGCTCAACCGGGAGATCCGCCGGCGTACCGACGTCGTCGGGATCTTCCCCAACCGCGAGGCCGTGGTCCGCCTCGTGGGTGCCGTGTTGGCGGAGCAGCATGATGACTGGATCCAGCAGAAACGCTACATGTCGCTAACCAGCCTGGAGCAGACGAAGGCGATGATGGCCGCGGCTGTGATCGATGCCGGCGAAGCTACTCAGGAGGTCGCATGAGCAAGTCACGGCCCCAGGCTCGTGCCGGTCCTTGACACCGTCACGCTGCTTGTTTTATCGAATGGGGTTACCCTCTTGTCGTGGACACCTAAACTAGCGGGGCCACCGTGCCCTGCGGAAGGATGTTCACATGGGACAACGACGCCGATACACCGAGGAGTACCGCCGCGACGCCGCGAGCCTGGTCCTCGATACCGGACAAACGATCCGGGCGGTCGCCCAGCAGCTCGACCTCGGCGAACAACTGCTCGGTAGCTGGGTCAAAAAAGAACGCATCCGGCGCACCTCCACCGACACCGGACAGCCGTCACCGGAGGAAACGGCAGCCGAAATCGCCCGGCTACGTAAGGAAGTCGCTGACCTGAAGGCAGAAAACGAGTTCCTGGGAAAAGCCAGCGCCTTCTTCGCCGCCAAGCAACAGCACCGGAACGGTTCGAGCTAATGGCGCAAGAGAAGGCGAACTACCCGGTCACCATGATGGCACGCGTGCTGGACGTCTCCCGGTCCGGGTTTTACGCCTGGTCACAGCGCCGGAACATTCTTGGTAAACGCCGTGCGCGTCAGCAGGATCTGGATGAGCAGGTCCGCTGGTTCCATGACCGTTCCCGGGGCACCTACGGTGCCCCGAGAATCACCGCTGACCTGCATGATGCCGGTGTGGACGTGGACCGTAAGACGGTCGCACGATCCATGCGACGTCAAGGCCTGGAGGGACTGTCGACCAGGTCGTTTCGGGTGCCCGGGCGTAAAATACAGGCGCAGTGCCGGCACGAGGATCTGTGTGAGCGTACCTGGGATCACGGACGTCTCGACGCCGCCTGGATCACGGATTTCACTTACCTGCGCTGCGGCGAAGGCTGGGTGTATCTGTGTGCTATCCGCGATGGGCACTCTCGTCGGGTCATTGGGCATTCGATGGGACCGAGGCAGGACACCGATCTGGTGCTCACAGCGTTGAACAACGCGCGAGCCACCCGTGGCAGCCTCCCGGAGCAGGTGATCTTGCACGCTGACCGCGGTGCCCAGTTCACCAGCTGGCAGCTGGATGAGGCCGCCCGTGAAGTCGGTGTGCGGATGTCGATGGGTCAGACCGGGGTGTGCTGGGATAATGCGATGGCCGAGTCGTTCTGGGCGACGTTGAAGGTCGAGTATTTCTACCGGCATGCCTTCGCCACCAGGGTGGAGGTTTACGACGGTGTCAGTGAGTGGATCGAGGTCTTCTACAACCGCTACCGCCGGCATTCCGCCATCGGCTTTCTGAGTCCGGTGGCCTATGAATTATCGCTTGATCAGCCAGCTGCGGCGCTGGTAGCCGCTTAACTATTTGTCCACGATTTGCGGGCAAGCCCAGAAAGGCAGAAACACCACTTCCCAGGACTTGACCCCGTCATTGACTGGTGGCTGTACCTGAAGACACAAACTCCTGACGATCCAGTAGCGATCGCCAGGAGTCAGTCCTGGGGCCAAGTCGCACTTTCCACGGCGCAGGACTTGGTCAACCACGAAAACACCCGCCCCGACATAAACGGAATCGGTGCCCCTGCAGGCTACGACACTGCGATTGATTCCAGCTACCAGCACTCCATGGGCATCCAGCAAGGATGGATAGGCCGCTGACCCGCCTCGTCTGGCCCAGACGACACGCCCGGGCCAGACACACTTTTTGGTGCTTAACCCGAGACCGGCGTGTCATAAACAGCAACGAGGGTCTCCCCGCGCACGCTGTTGGTGTCGAATCATCAACGCTTGCAAGGAAACCCTCGTTGCCTACTGTACCGCCCTCAGCACGCCATGACCTCACCGACGCTGAATGGGACCTGCTTGTCCCACTGCTACCGGCCCCGTCACGGCGGGGACGCCCCCGCACCTGGGACCTACGGTCCCTGGTCAACGGCATCTTCTTTCGCATCCGCACCGGCTGCCCGTGGCGCGACGTCCATGAGCGCTACGGCCCCTGGTGGCGGGTCCACGATCTGTTCGCCCGGCTGCGGGCCAACGGAGTATGGGAGAACGTGCACACCCGGCTGCTCACCCACGCCCAGGAGAAAGGAAAACTCTCCTGGGAGGTCAGCGTGGATTCCACAACCACCCGTGGACATATCCACGCCGCGGGTGCACGGAAAGACAGCCCCCTCCGCCACCCGGGGGAGCCGGATCATCATGGGTTCGGCCGCTCGCGGGGCGGGTGGTCGACCAAGATCCATGTGGCCATTGACGCTGACTGCGGGGTGCTGTCCTTTGCGATCACCCCAGGTCAAGCCGGTGATGGTCCACAGATGGTGCGGGTACTGGAGAAAATCCGGGTGCCGTCCGCCACGCGTGGTCGGCCGCGGAAACGACCCGAGCGGGTGTTGGCGGACAAGGCGTATTCCTCACGGGCGAACCGGGCGTGGTTGCGGGCGCGGGGGATCAAGGCGACGATCTCCCAGCCGAAGGACCAGGTCGCCAACCGTCGGCGCAGGGGGTCGGCCGGTGGCCGACCCCCTGCCTTCGATGCCGTGGCTTACCAGCGGCGTAATGCCGTGGAGCGGGGTATCAACCGGATCAAGCAGCATCGTGGGTGTGCCACGCGTTTCGACAAGTTAGCGGTGCATTTCGAGGCCACGGTGCAGTTGGCGAATATCCGCTACTGGCTGAAACGACTTTCGTAACACCCTCTAGAAGGGCTTCAGCACGACCGCGAGGAAGTGGTAGTCGTCGTTGAAGTCGGTGGCGACACCGTAGGGGTAGGCGTGCTCCTGCGACTCCATCTCGAACTGGTCCATGACCTGGACGCCGAAGGTGGTCTCCGCCTTGGGCATCCGCATGACCACTCCGTAGTAGTAGCCGTCCTCGATCAGCGGACCCTCCCACGCGTAGACGCCGTTGCCCCGGTGGGTGAGGGTGAATTCGCCGGCCAGGGCACGCTGCACCAGCTCCTCCGCCTTGCCGGTGGCGTCGGCGTTCTCGGTGTGGCCGGCCTTGTTGAGGGCGTCCCGGAACTTCTTCCGCAGGGTCTCGCTGACCTCCCGGTCGATCTGCTCGACGGTCTGGCCCGGCTGGCTCGGCTGGGGCTCGGTCGGCTGGGGCTTGTCCACGACGGCGGCGGAGCCGTTGGAGGAGCCGCCGAAGGAGCTGGCGTGGGCGACGGAGAAGGGGGCGAGGGCGACGGTGGCGGCAGTGGCGGCAGTGGCTGCGGCGACCGCGAGACGGAGGAAGTTGGTCATGGGAGAAGGATGACAGAGTTCCTTTCGCACCCGAAATTGAGATATCACCTATCCCCAGATCGGGGTCAGGCCTCCAGCTGTTCCCCCACCTCGAGCCACTCCATCTCGAGTTCCTCGTGTTCCGCACGGGCCTCGGTGAGGGCGGTGTTGGCGTCGGCGATCTTCCCGTAGTCCGGGTCCGCAGCTGCGGACAGTTCGGCCATCTCCTGCTCGAAGGTGGCGATGCGCTCGTCGAGACGCGACATCTTCCGCTCGAGGGCGTTGAGCTGCTTGCGCAGTTCGCGTTCCTCCTGGGAGCTCAGGCCCGACTGCTTCTCGACGGGCGCCTGGTCCCTCTCCCCCAGATCCAGGGGTCCGGACCCGGCGGCCTCGGCCTGCTGCGCGCGGACCTCGAGGTACTGCTCGATGCCGCGGGGCAGGTTGGTGAGCTGGCCGTCGCCGAACAGTGCCCAGGTGGAGTCGGCGATGCGCTCGATGAGGTACCGGTCGTGGGAGATGACGACGAGGGTGCCGGGCCACGAGTCGAGGAGCGACTCGAGTTCCTGCAGGGTGTCGATGTCGAGGTCGTTGGTGGGCTCGTCGAGAAGCAGCACGTTGGGCTCGGACATGAGCACGCGGGTGAGCTGCAGGCGGCGGCGCTCACCGCCGGAGAGGTCGCCGACGGGGGTGCGCTGGCGCTTCGGGGAGAAGCCGAGGCGCTCGGCGAGCTGGGAGGCCGACATCTCGCGTTTGCCCAGGTGGACGTAGGTGGCGACGTCCTCGACGGCGTCGAGAAGCGTGCGTTCCGGGTCGAGGTCGTCGAGTTCCTGACGCAGCCAGCCGAGGCGGACGGTCTGCCCCTCGATGCGGCGGCCGGCGGCCAGCGGGTGCTCCCCGGCCAGTGCCCGCAGGAGCGTGGTCTTACCGGAGCCGTTGACGCCGACGAGGCCGATGCGCTCGCCCGGCGCGAGACGCCAGGTGAGGTGGTCGACGAGCATGCGGCCGTCGGGGGTCTCGATGCGGGCGTCCTCGAGCTCGATGACGACCTTGCCCTGCCGCTGGCGGGAGAAGGCCATGAGCTCGACGGTGTCGCGCGGGGCGGGGACATCGGCGATCAGCGCCTCCGCGGCCTCGACGCGGTAACGCGGCTTGGAGGTGCGGGCGGGGGCGCCACGGCGCAGCCAGGCGAGTTCCTTACGGGCCAGGTTCTGGCGGCGCTGCTCGATGGCGTCGGCCTGGCGGGCGCGTTCGGCGCGCGCGAAGATCCAGTCGTTGTAGCCGCCCTCGTAGGTGTCGACGCGGCCGTCGTGGACCTCCCAGGTCAGGGTGGCGACCTGGTCGAGGAACCAGCGGTCGTGGGTGACCACGACGACGGCGATGCGGCGGTCCAGGAGGTGCTGCGCGAGCCACTGCACACCCTCGACGTCGAGGTGGTTGGTGGGCTCGTCGAGGACGACGAGGTCGAGGTCGCGGACGAGCGCGGCGGCGAGGTTCACGCGGCGGCGTTCACCACCGGAGAGGCTGCCCACCCGGGTGTCGAGGCCGAGCTCCGCGACGCCGAGACCCCCGAGGACCTCCCGGACGCGGGCGTCGGAGGCCCACTCGTAGGTCTGCAGACCGAGGGGCTTGACCACGACGTCCGCGATGGTGTCGTCCGGGTCGAGTTCCGCACGCTGGGTGACCACGGCCATGCGGAGGTCGGAGTTGTGGGAGACGCGGCCGGAGTCGGGCTCCTCGATGCCGGTGAGGACCTCCAGGAGGGTGGTCTTGCCGCCGCCGTTGAGTCCCACGACGCCGATGCGGTCGCCGGTCTGCACACCGAGGCTCACGCCGTCGAGGAGTGTCTTGAGCCCCCAGGTCTTGGAGACGTTCTCGAGATTAATCAGATTCGTCATGTCAACTGCACAGTCTAGGCCGTGGGCAGGGGTGGGAGCGAACCTCTCCGACCCCCTTGTTGCACATGATTTTCATGTGCATTAGTGTACCGCCCATGCAGAAACGACTCCGCCCGGCCGCGCTGGCCGTCCCCACCCTCCTCACCGCTCTCCTGCTCGCCGCCTGCGGCAGCCCGACCACCCCCGCCGCCGACCAGGCCACCGCCACCCCGGCCACGAGCAGCACCGCGGAAGCGGCCCCGGGAGCGGCAGCAGCCGAGCTGCAGGAGGTCTCCGCGATCACCCCGCGCGTGGTCATCTCCCACGAGGGCGGACTGACGGTCCTCGACACCGCCACCGGCGAGACGATCTCCCGGACCGACCGCAGCGGACTGCTGCGCCTGAGCCCTTCCGGCGACGGCCGCCACGTCCTCGTCGCCGACGGCGACCGCTTCCTCGCCTTCGACGCCGCCCTCAAGTCCCGCCCGCACGGCGACCACGCCCACCACTACTCCGGACAGCCGGAGCTGCGCGACCTCACCTACGACTCCCCGGCCGCCGGCCACGTCGTGGTCAACGACGGCCTCACCGCACTGTTCTCCGACGGCGAGGGCTCCGTGCGCATCATCCCGACCGACCAGGTGGCCGGAGGCTACCGGGCCGCCGACGGCGTGGTCGTCGAGAGCGGTGCCCCGCACCACGGCGTCGCAGTGCCGTTCGCGGACGGCTCGGTGCTCATCACGGTGGGCGACGACAAGAAGCGCGACACCATCCAGCACCGCGCCGCCGACGGCACCGTCCTCGCGGAGACCACGGACTGCCCGAAGATCCACGGCGAGGCCACCGGCGCCGACGGCACCGCCGCATTCGGCTGCGTCGGCGGGCCGGTCGTGTTCGACGGAAAGGAGTTCCACAAGGTCCCGCTGCCGGCGGGCGTGGAGTTCCAAAAGTCCGGCACCCTCGTCGGGCACCCGGACTCCCCTGTCTTCCTCAGCGACCACAAGACCGACGAGCAGGCCGACAAGGACGGCAAGCGGGAGCGCCCGACCCGGATCAGCCTCATCGACTCGCGCACCAACACCATGCAGGCCGTGGAGCTCGACAGCGCCTACTCCTTCCGCACGCTGGCCCGCGGCCCGCACGGCGAGGCCCTGGTGCTCACCGGCGACGGAGCCCTCAAGGTCATCGACCCGGAGTCCGGTGAGATCACCGCAGACATCCCGGCCATCTCCGAGTGGCGCGAGAACGACAACTGGCAGGAGCCGGGCCCGATCCTCCAGGTCGTCGGCCACACCGCCTACGTCACCGACCCCGCCAAGAAGGAGCTCGTCCTCATCGACCTGCTCAGCGGCGAGGTGAAGGAGCGCTTCAGCCTCGACGTCACCCCCTTCGAGATCGCCGTCGTCGACGGTATCGCGGCTGTCGACGCCGCGGCCGCCGACCATGATCACGGGGACCACGGGGACCACGAGGGACACGACCACTAGTCACGTGGCGGCAGGGGTCCGCAGCTGCGGACTGCGGACCCCTTCTGACCTGCGGTTTTCCCATGCAGGATCTCATGTCGGGGGCGCATGTTACGGTGCAGTCGATCGCACAGCAATTCGACTTCTGGGGGATAACTTGCTCGCGACCATCATCGACCGGACCGACACCGAACTCACTGCCGAACTCACCTCCGCCCACCGCCAGCTCACCCACTTCAAGGCCCGCTTCATCCTCTCGGTCGCGGAGTTCGACGCCCGCGACCTCGCCCGTACCCACGCCGCGCCGGGCACCGCCGCGTGGCTCCAACGCACGTTCCACCTCTCCCGCTCCACCGCCTTCGAGTACCTGGGCGTCGGCCGGAAGCTCCGGGTCTTCCCGCTGCTCGCGCAGGCCTTTCTCGACGCCGAGTTCTCCTACTCCGTCGTCCGCCTCCTGCTGCGCTACCTCACCGAGGACAACCAGGAGGAGCTCCTCACCCTCGCCAGGGCCCACCCGCTGGCAGAACTCACCGCGCTGCTCGCCGGACGCGATCAACCCGGCGCCACCCCGCGCGCGAACAAGATCTCCGTGGTCACCGACCCCGAGACCGGCCGTGTCCGCTTCTGGGGTGAGCTCGACCCCGAACGCGGGGCGGAGTTCAAGGCCGCACTGAAGATCTCGGAGCTGGCCAACCTCATCGACCTGGACACCATCGACCAGGAGGTGCTGGATGATCCGGTGGCCGTCGAGAAGCTCATTGACGACGCACGGGAGACCCCCGACCCCGACTCAGCCGGCGACACGGAACCACGGCACAACCGCTCGCGCTTCGGCACGGGACTGACCGTCACCGTGTTCACCGCCTTCATGGGGCTCGTCCACATGGTGCGCAGCCATCCGATCAGCCGCGTGCGTGCCCCCGGCGCGGAGGTCAACGTCCTGTTCACCCAGGACCAGCGGGCCTACATCCCCGGCCACCCCGGCGGGATGACGGGTGACCTCATGCGCCTGGTGCTCAACGGGGCGGTCCGCTACCACCTGCTTGACCGGTCGGGGCTGACGCTGAAGACGACACGCTCCCAGCGTCTGGCCACGTCCGCGCAGGTCAAGGCGCTCCTCGTGGCGTGGGGCTACCAGTGCGCCGGGCCGGGCTGCAGCCACACCCGCTTCCTCGAGTTCCACCACATCGTCCCGTGGAGGGACGGCGGAGCCACTGAATTGTCCAACCTCCTGCCCCTGTGCTCGGGGTGCCACATGCTGGTGTCGGCGGGGGTCATGACGATCATCATCGACACCGATCCCCGGTTCCTCCGCTTCCGTCTGCCGGGTGGGGAGTCCTTCACCTCGGAGAACCGGGGCCTCGCCGTGTCGGATGAGGCGATGGGCCGGTGGGGTGACCGTTACACCTCCGGCGCGGTGCCTCCCGGCGATGAGCATCTGCTGCAGATCTGGGAGCACGAGGACAGCTTCGACGACCCGGAGTCCGCAGCTGCGGACTCCGACCCCACTACGTGAGCAGGTGGGCACCCTTCGCCGGACCGTGTGCGACGGTGCCGGAGTAGGCGCCGTCGGCGAGCAGATCGTCGAGGACGTCGCGGGCGTGGAGCTCCGACTCGCAGAGGAAGGCCACCGTGGGGCCGGAACCCGAGACCACGGCCCGCAGTGCGCCCGCCTCGAGGCCGGCCTCACGCATCCGGTCGACGTCGCGACGGAGCTGGCGGACAGGGGCCTCCAGGTCATTGTGGAGGTGGGCCGCCACCTGCCGGGCCTCGCCGGACAGGAGGGCCTTGGCCAGGTCGTCGGTCTCCATGCTCCAGCCGAGTGACGTGCCCTGCTCGCGGAGGGTGTCGAGCTCCGCGAACACCCGCGGCGTCGACAGTCCCTCCCGGAAGAAGACCAGCACCCAGTGGTACGTCCCGCGGGAGAGCAGCGGGGTGAGCAGTTCACCGCGCCCGCGGCCGAGCATCGTCCCGCCGCGCAGGGTGAAGGGCACGTCCGAGCCGAGCTCCGCGGCGATGTCGACCAGCACGGACATCGGCACGGCGGGGTGCGTCTCGGAGAGGAAGGCGTGGGCGGCGACGAGGGCGGCCGCGGCATCGGCGGAACCGCCGGCCATGCCCCCGGCGGTCGGGATGCCCTTGTGGATCTGGATGTGCACGCTGCGCGACTCCGCGAGGCCGTGGTGCGTCCGGTAGTACTCCACGAGCTTGTCGACGGCCCGCCACGCCAGGTTCGAGTCATCCGTCGGCACGGAGGCGGCGTCGAGCCCCGTGGCGGAGAGCCCCGAGACGATGGACCCCTCGACGACGAGGTCACGGTCGGGGCCGATCTCCAGGGTGACGGTGTCGGACAGGCTCAGGGACTGGAAGACGGTGGTGAGGTCGTGGTAGCCGTCCTCACGCAGGTCACCGACCCCGAGATGCAGGTTGACCTTGGCGTGCGCCCGGGCACTGATGGTCCGCATGCGCCCGCTCATGAGGTGAGCCCCGCGAGACGGACGAAGTCGGTGACGTCGAGCTTCTCGCCACGCAGCTGCGGATCGATCCCGGCGGCGCGGAGAGCCTCCTCGGCGGCGGCGCCGGAACCGTAGTGGCCGGAGAGCGCGGCGCGCAGGGTCTTGCGGCGCTGGGCGAAGGCGGCGTCGATGAGCGGCCATACCCGGGCGCGGGACTCGTCGGTGATCGGCCACGGCTCGGTGCCGGGGGCGAAGAGGTCGATGCGGACCAGACCGGACTCGATGTTCGGCGCCGGCCAGAAGACGTGCCTGCCCACGGACCCCGCGCGCCGCACCGCCCCGTAGAACGCTGCCTTGACGCTGGGTACACCGTAGATCTTGGAGCCCGGCTCCGCGGCGAGCCGGTCCGCCACCTCCGCCTGCACCATGACGAGGACGCGGCGGATCGACGGGAAGGTCGCCAGCAGGTGCAGCAGCACCGGCACGGAGACGTTGTAGGGCAGGTTCGCGACCAGTGCCGTCGGCTCGCCCAGGTCGGCGGGTTCGACGCGGAGGGCGTCCTTCTGCACGATGGTCAGCTTCCCGGCCTGCGCGGGTGCGCGCCACCCGACGGTGCTGGGCAGCTCCGCGGCGAGGCGTGGGTCGATCTCCACGGCGGTGACGCGGTCGACGGTGTCCAGCAGTCCCAGGGTGAGCGAACCGAGGCCGGGCCCGACCTCGACGACGTGGTCCTCCGGTGAGAGGTCCGCGGCCGCGATGATCATGCGGACGGTGTTCGGGTCGTGCAGGAAGTTCTGGCCGAGCTTCTTCGTCGGGGTGACGTCGAGTTTCTCCGCCAGGGCGCGGATCTCCACGGGGCCGAGCAGGTCGGCGGGTTGTTCACTGGAGGTCATGCAACCAATCTAGACCACCAGCGGTTAGTCACCGATTCGGACGACGCCGAGGGTCTGCGTCCGCGTGAACGCCTCCATCGCCCAGGGACCGTTGAAACGGCCCAGCCCCGAGTTGCGGGTGCCGCCGAACGCGACGTGCGCCTCGTCCTGGATCGGGCCCTCGTTGACGAAGGCCATCCCGGACTCCATACGGCGGGCGAATCGCAGGCCGCGGTCGAGGTCCTGGGTGAACACGCTGGCGGACAGTCCGTAGGTGCTGTCGTTGGCCAGTTCCAGGGCGTGCTCCTCGTCGCGGGCGGTGAGGATGCCGATGAGGGGGCCGAAGATCTCCTCGCGGGCGATCTCCATGTCGGGGGTGACGTCGGTGAAGATGTGCGGCGGGATGACGCGGCCCTCGGTCTCCCCCGCCAGCGCGACCGTCGCCCCCTCCTCCCGGGCGCGGGCGATCTTGGCGTGCAGGGCCTCCACCTGGGAGTCGTTGATGATGGGGCCGACGAGGGTGTCCTTGAGCGCGGGGTCGCCGGTGCGGATCCTGCCGGCCGCGGCCACCAGCTTCCCGACGAACGCCTCCCGCACCCCCTCCGTCACGATGATCCGGTTGACCGCCATGCAGATCTGGCCGGAGTGGAGGAAGGAGCCGACGACGGCGGCGTGGACGGCGGCGGGGAGGTCGGCGTCGTCAAGCACGACGAGCGGGGCGTTGCCGCCGAGCTCCAGGGCGACGGGCTTGAGGTGGGTGCCGCCGACGGCGACGCGGCCGACGTTCTGGCCGACCGGGGTGGAGCCGGTGAAGCTGATGAGGCCGGGGACGGGGTGTGCGACGAACTCGTCGCCGATCTCGGATCCGGCACCGACCACGACGGAGAGCACTCCCGCGGGCAGGCCGGCCTCCTCGTAGACGCGGGCGAGCAGCAGGCCGCCGGTGACGGGGGTGTCGCTCGCCGGCTTGATCACCACGGCGTTGCCCACGGCGAGGGCCGGGGCGACGGAACGCTGGGTGAGGTGCAGCGGGAAGTTCCACGGGCTGATGACGCCGACGACGCCGACGGGGCCGCGTTCGACGCGGACCTCACGGTTCGGCGTGTTGGTGTCGAAGAGCTGGCCGGACAGGCGCGTCGGGAAGGACGCCGCCTCCTGCGCCATGGTGACGGCGAGGGTGACCTCGATGTGGGCCTTGGTGGTGGTGGAGCCGCCCTCGCGGACCAGCCACTCGACGATCTCCATGCGGCGGGAGCGCAGGATCTCGGCGGCGGCGAGCATCACTTTGCGACGCCCCGCCGGCCCCACCGCCGCCCACTCCCGCTGGGCCTCCGCGGCGGCGCGGTAGGCCTCGTCAAGGTCGGTGGCGTCGGCGAGGCGGATGCTGGTGACGGCGGAGTCGTCGTAGGGGTTGGTGATCTCCGCGACCCGTTCCGAGCGCCCGTCACGCCACTCGCCGCCGATGAACTGGGTGTTGACGGACTGGCCTGCGAAGATGCCGGGCTCGAACGGGGTGACGGTCATGGTGGTCCTTTCCGGGACTACGGGATTTACCAACTGACCGTTCAGTATATGTGTCGGGTGTCAGCGACCGCCCGCCGCGAACTCCTCGACGATCTTCTCGTTGAAGGCCGGGAGGTCGTCCGGGGTGCGGGAGGAGACGATGCCCCTGTCGACGCGGACCTCCTCGTCCACCCAGGTCGCACCCGCGTTACGCAGGTCGGTCTGGATCGACGGGTAGGAGGTGAGGGTGCGGCCGGCGAGGACGTCGGCGTCGGTGAGGATCCACGCGCCGTGGCAGATCACGCCCAGCGGCTTGCCCGCCTCCACGTGGGCGCGGACGAAGGCGACCGCCGGCTTGTCCATGCGGATCTTGTCGGAGTTGCCCGTGCCGCCGGGCAGGATGAGGGCGTCGAAGTCGGCCGGGTCGGCGTCGGCGGTGAGTCCGTCGACGGTGACCTCGGTGCCGTTCTTGCCCTCGATGGTCCCCGCCTCGGGCGCGAGGACGGTGACCTCGGCCCCGGCGGCACGGACCGCCTCGACAGGCTTGGTCAGCTCGGAGTCCTCGAATCCGTGGGTCGCGATGACGGCGACCCGGACGTTCTGCAGTGCGGTGGAGTCAGACATGCTCATTACCTTTCTCGGGGGGTGGTATGCCCCGAGGGTAATGATTTCCGGGCTCCGGCGCAGACGCCTAACGCAGTCCCATGCGGGCGGTGCAGGCGGGCCAGGCGCCCCAGCCCTGGCCGGCGAGGGTCTTCTCGGCGATGGCGATCTGCTGCTCGCGGGTGGCCAGGTTGGCGGTCGGCGCGAACTGGGTGCCACCGTAGGCGGCCCAGGTGGACGGGGAGAACTGCAGGCCACCCTGGTAGCCGTTGCCGGTGTTGATGGCCCAGTTGCCGCCGGACTCGCACTGCGCGAGGGTGTCCCACACCGAGCCGCCGGCCACGGACGGTGCGCTCGGGGCGGCCTTCGTGCCGCGGGAGATGCGGGCGGCGGTCGCCGGGGTGATCTCGTGCTCGGCGACCGTCTCGCGGGAGGACTCGACGCCGTTGACGGTGGTGATGCGGGTGGTGACCTCGCGGGTGCCCGGGGTGCCGGGCTGGAGGACTGTCTCGGTGCCCTCGGGGGACTGCGGGTCGTCGACGTACTCGGCGGGGGCCTCGTAGGACTCGGTGACGGTCTCCTCGGTGACGCTGACGCGCTCGACGGTGACCTGGGTGTTGTTGCGCAGGGCGGTGTCCAGACCCGGGGTGACGCGGTCGTGCTCGCCGAGCTCGATGCCGCGGGCGTCGAGAAGCTCCTTGACGTTGGAGGCGGCGACCTCGGTGTAGACGACCTTGCCGCCGTCGTTGACGGCGACGATCTTCGGGGTGGTGATGGCCAGGCGCATGCCGTCGGTGACGCGGGTGTCGCCGGACTCGGCGACCTTCGCGGACGGGCGGAGGTCGGAGAGCTCGCCGATGAGGTCGTTGACGGTCAGGGCGGTGGAGGTGAGCTCGGTCTCCTCACCGTCGATGACGACGGCGACCGGCTTCGCGGTGCGGACGGTGATCGTCGCGCCCTTGGTGAGGGCCTCGCTCGGGGCCGGGTAGACCAGGTCCGCGTCGTCGACGACGACGCCGGCGGCGTCCAGCGCGCCCGCGACGTCGCGGGACAGGGTGGTCAGCTCGGTGGTCTCACCGTTGATGTCGAGGGTGACGTCCTTCTGGGCACCTGCGACGGTGACGCCGCCGACGAGGAGGGCACCCAGGACTCCGCCGGTGGCGAGTCGCTTGGGGGTGGAGGTGCCGGAGTTGTTGATCCGCGTGATTCGTGAAGTCTTGTTCAGGCCCATGGGGTTTTAAGTTCTCGATCTCATTCGGGGAAGTCGTGCCATCCTGCAGCAGGCGCCGCTGGCTCGTTGATCACAGTACGGTAACAGTAATGTGACCGCCAGGGAACCTGAGACACGTCAGCTTCTCAGGAAACTCAGTTAACTGAGGCCCCTTCCTTCACAAAAACGCAGCTCAGAGGGCTCTGTGAATGTTGTCACTACCCCCGCTGGTACACCCGCTGAAACGTTTCCGAGAGCTCGAGCGCTAGATCTGCCACGTCCTGCCCCCTCGCCTCCGCCACGCACAGCGCCGTGTGCCCGATGATGGCCGGCTCGTTACGACCCCCACGGAAAGGCTCCGGCGTCATGTACGGCGCATCCGTCTCGATGAGCAGCTGCCCCCGCGGCGTGATCCGGGCGACCTCCCGCAGCTCCTCATTCCGCTTGAACGTCACGTTCCCGGCGAAGCTGAGCACATAGCCCCGCTCCAGGGCCTCCTCCGCCACCGCCAGCGGCGAGGAGAAGCAGTGCAGGATCGTCTCCACCGGCCGCGGCGCGTCAGCCAGCACCGCCATGAGTTCCTCATCAGCCTCCCGGTTGTGCAGCATGAGCGCCTTCCCGGAGCTGACCGCCAGGTCGATGTGCCAGCGCAGCGCCTCCTCCTGCACCTCCAACGGCGCAGTGCGCTCCGGCTCATGCCGGATCCAGTACGTGTCCAGGCCGGTCTCCCCGACGGCGACGCACCGCGGATCGGCGACCATCTCGGTCAGCCGCGCGCGGGCGGCGTCATCCAGCTCGCGCGCCCGCGTGGGGTGGATCGCGCACGCCGCGAACACGCGCTCGTTGTGCTGCGCGGCAGCCAGCGCCAGCTCCGCCTCCGCCAGCCCGTCACCGACGGTGCACAGCTTCTCGACGCCCGCCGCCACCGCCCTCGCGACAATCGCGTCGACTTCCTCCGGGGTCCGCGCCCCCGCCGACGCCAGATGCGTGTGGGCGTCGACGATGCCGGGGATCGGATCAGCGGGCACGGGCGTGGGACGGGGCTTCTTCTTCGACATGGCTGACATTCTAGGGACATGCCCCGCTTCGTCGACCTCACCCGCCCGCTGCACCCCGACATGCCCCGCTTCCCCACCGACCCACCGCTGCAGGTCAGCGAGCTGGAGTCCGCAGCTGCGGACTCCTTCCAGGTCTGCGCCTACTCACTGGTCGGTCCGGCGGGCACGCACGTCGACGCCCCCTCCCACGTGTTGCCCGGCGGCCGCACCCTCGCCGACATCCCCCTCCCCGAGATGGTGCTGCCGCTCGTCGTGTTTTCGCTTGCCGACGCCCCCGCGTCCCCCTCCCTCACCGCCGCCCACGTCCTCGCCTGGGAGGACGTCCACGGCCCCGTGCCCGCCGGGTGCTTCGCCGCCCTGCACACCGGGTGGGTTCCGGGTGCCCCTCAGCCCGGGTGGTCGCTGGAGGCGGTGCAGCTGCTCCACGCCCGCGGGGTGCGGGCCATCGGCCACGACACCCTCAACACCGACCCGGCCGAGCTGACCGACCGCGGGGAATACCCGGCGCAGCGCTGGTGGCTGGAACACGACCGCTGGCAGGTGGAGCTGCTCGCCGGCCTGGACGCGGTCCCCGCCACGGGCGCGCAGGTGTGGGTGTCCTGGCCGGTGCCCGCGGGTGGGTCATCGTTCCCGTGCCGGGCGATGGCGGTGGTCCCTCACCCCCGGTGAAGCCTGATCCGTCCGACCTCTGCGGTGTAGGTGGAGTTCATGAGGGGGTGCTCAGCCTCCTCTGTCAGATCCATCTGCCCGACGGCCCCGGCCCAGTACCGGAGAATCCGGCCCACCTCGGCGGTGGGGTCGTCAGACACAGCGTCCAGATCAATGCTCAAGGTCAGTCTCATCTCATCCTTCTTTCAGCGATTCACACCGTCGGAGACCTTCCGACCCCTATGAACCGTATCCTTGAACTGCTGGTTGGTAGTTCACACGGAATGAACAGCCTTTTCCTGCCCTGACCCTCAAAGAGGAGTTGAAGGAAATGAGAACCGGGGAGCTGGCCGCCTCATGCGGTGTGTCCACGCAGACCGTCCGGAACCTGGAGGCACGGGGACTCATCCCGGCCGCTGACAGGGAGCCCAACGGTTACCGCCGCTACGGGCAGGTCCACGTGTCAGCGCTCCACGCCTACCTCCACCTCTCCCGTGCTTTCGACCACGCGGCAGCCGGCCGGGTCCTCACCCTCCTGTGGGGCGGCGACACCGACTCCGCCCTGGATGCAGTCACCTCGCTCATCAGTGGACTCCACACCGATCTCGAGGAGGTGAACGACCTCGACGCGATTCTCCGGAAGGCTCCCCGGCAACGGGTCCGCCTGCCGTCCGCCCAGTACAGCATCGGGGAACTCGCACGTCATCTGCAGGTCCGCACCAGCACCCTCCGCGTGTGGGAACGGGAGGGGCTGCTCACTCCTGCGAGAGACCCGGCCACCCACTACCGCGTCTTCACCCGTCGCGACGTCAACCGCGCCCGGTTGATCAAGACGCTCCGCAGGTCCGGGATGTCTGTTCCGCAGATCCGCGACGGACTCGACGAGATGGCGGCAGGCCACCGTACCGGACTACTTGCCGAGCGTCGGGCGCAACTGCGTCGGCGCCAGCGGACGGCGGTCCGGGCGCTGGCCTCCCTGGACCAGCTCCTGGATCACCCCCTGCTGGCCAGCGCGAACGGCAGCACCACCTGACCGGTACGCTCCGCCAGGGCCGAGCCGGCCACGGTGACGGACCAGCCGGTGTCGATGAGGTCGGTGACCAGCAGCACCGGACCGTCGGTGGCCCCCACGCCGGTGAAGTCCCAGTGGTCGAGCAGCGCGGTGACGCGGTAGGCGGAGTTCTGGGCGGTGACCTCCCCCGCCCCGGGGCGCACGGGCAGCACCCCGGCGAAGCTCATCCGGCCCACCGCGGCGATCGCCTCGGCCAGCGCCGCGACGAACGCGGTGCGCTCCGGATCGTGCGAGCCCAGCGCCACCACGGTGGTGGGCCGCTGTGGCCAGCCCCAGTCGGAGAGCACCGCGACGATGCGCGGCAACCAGGTGTCCTGCTGCCACGGGGAGGTGGGGCGCCAGGAGGGGTCGTCGAGAAGCTGCGTCAACGCCGGGCCACGGGCGATGTCGTTGAGGCGGCCCAGCGCGCGGCCGGGTTCCACGCCGTGGATGCGGCCGCGGACGGAGATCCCCGTGGGCCACTGGCGGCGCTGGGTGACACGGACGCCGGGGGCGGTGAGGCGGGCGTCGACACGTTCGGCGACGGCCGGGTCCACCGTCGCCTCCCGGCGCCGGCCGGTGCAGTTGTCGCACCGCCCGCAGGGCTGCGTGGCCTCCACGTCGTCGAGCTGGCCGCGCAGGAAGAGCATGCGGCAGGAGTCGGTGGTCTCGTAGGCGACCATCGCCTCCTGCTCCGCCCGCCGGGCCTGCGCGAGGCCGGCGTAGCGGGCGGCGTCGTACTCCCAGGGCTGACCGGTGGACACCCACCCGCCGCGGACGCGCCGGACCGCGCCGTCGACGTCGAGGACCTTGAGCACCTGGTCCAGGCGGGAGCGGGAGAGATCCACCTGGGCCTCCAGCCGCATGGTCGACTGGGCCTCCTCCCCCAGCACGCCGAGCAGGTGGCGCACGGTGGCCTCGTCGGGGAAGGAGACGGAGGCGAAGTACTCCCAGATGTCACGGTCCTCGGCACCCGGCAGGAGGATGACGTCGGCGCGGTCGGTGCCACGGCCCGCGCGGCCGATCTGCTGGTAGTAGCTCACGGGCGAGCCTGGCGCGCCGACGTGGACGACGAAACCGAGGTCGGGTTTGTCGAAGCCCATGCCCAGCGCCGACGTGGCCACCAGCGCCTTGAGTTCGTTGTCGATCAGCGCCTGCTCGAGCCTCTCGCGTTCCGTGGCCTCGGTGCGGCCGGTGTAGGCGGCGACGTTCCACCCGGCGGCCTCCAGCGCCTCCGCGAGATCCTCCGCGGCGGCGACGGTGAGGCAGTAGATGATGCCGGAGCCCTCGAGCTCCGCGAGGTGCGTGGCCAGCCAGGCGGGGCGCTCCGTCGTGTCCGGCAGGCGGACGACGGACAGGTGCAGCGACTCCCGGTCGAGCCCGCCGCGCAGCAGGCCGGTGTCCTCCCCCAGCTGGGCCTGCACATCCGCGACAACGCGGTCGTTGGCCGTCGCAGTGGTGGCCAGGACGGGCACCCCGGGCCGCAGCCCCGCGAGCAGGTCCCGGATGCGACGGTAGTCGGGGCGGAAGTCGTGCCCCCAGTCGGAGATGCAGTGCGCCTCGTCGACGACGACCATGCCGACGGTCGCCGCCAGGGCGGGCAGCACCTCGTCCCGGAAACCCGGGTTGTTCAGCCGCTCCGGGGACACCAGCAGCACGTCGACCTCCCCGGCGGCGACGCGGCCCTGGATCTCCTCCCACTCGGTCATGTTCGCGCTGTTGAGCGTGGCGGCGCGGATGCCGGCGCGCTGCGCGGCGGCCACCTGGTTGCGCATGAGCGCCAGCAGCGGGGAGATGATGAGGGAGGCCCCGGCCCCGGAGTCGCGCAGCAGTTTGGCGGCGATGAAGTACACCGCCGACTTGCCCCAGCCGGTGCGCTGCACGACGAGCATGCGGCGCCGCGCGTTCACGAGTGCGTCGATCGCGGTCCACTGGTCGTCGCGCAGCTGCGCGCCCGGCCCCGCGATGCCGGTGAGGAGTTCATTGGCCCGATCTCTGGTTGCCTGCATGGCCCCCACGCTAGACCACGTCCCCGACATTAGGCCTGAGCTGCGAGTTCATCGTCGATGTACACGTTGCGGGCGGCCCGGAAACCCACCGCTCCCATGAGCACGCAGATCGCGGCGAGCACCGGGAGGATGAGCGACCAGTCCCCCGTCGACTCGCGCACCACGCCCACCACGAGCGGACCGACTGCCGCGATGACGTAGCCGACCGGCTGGACGAAACCGGAGAGCCGGGCGGTGACCAGCGGGACGCGGGAGCGGGCGGGGATGAGGGCGATGGCCGTCGGAAAGCAGAAGCCGCCGACGCCCAGCAGTGACGCCCACAGCATCGGCGAGGCGGCAGGCGCCAGCCACAGGCCCACGTACCCCGCCCCCATGAGCGCGGAGAAGAGCACCGGCAGCCACACGATGGAACGCAGCCGGTCGATGATGACCGGCATGATGAGCCCGCCGACGATGTTGAAGCTGCCGACCAGCGCCAGCGCCAGGCTCGCGGTGGAGGCGGGGACCCCGTGGTCGACGTAGATCTTCGGCAGCCAGCCCATCTGGATGTACGCGTGCATCGACTGCAGACCGAAGAACAGCATGAGGAACACCGCCGTCGGGGACCTCCACAGGGACACCTGCTTCACGACGCCCCCCTGCTCCCCCGCCGCCCGCGGCGAGGTGGACGTCGGCACGTCGCGTCCGACGCGCAGGACGACGAAGAACCAGACGACGACCTGCAGGGCAGCGGGGATGGCCCAGAGGAACAGGGCCCAGCGGAAGTCGTCGGAGAGCAGGGCGGTCAGCGGCCCGGCGGCACCCGAGATGCCCAGCACCGACCCGTAGACCGTCATGAGGGCGACGATGTGGCGGCCGCCGTGGTTCTTGATCCACGCCGGCAGCAGCACGTTCGCCAGCGCAATACCCACCGTGACGGAGACGGTGAGCACGATGAACGCCCATACGTCGCCCACCCAGGGGCGCGCCGCCAGGCCGAGCAGCGACAACGCCATGCCGATGAAGAGCGTGCGCGACAGCCCCAGCCGGGTGGCCAGCGGTACCGCCAGCAGACCCAGCAGGGAGAAGAACAGGCCGGGGATCGCCGTGATGACGCCGGCGAGGGAACCGCCGGCACCGAAGGCCTCGAGGGCGTCGCCGAGCACGGCGCCGAGGGAGGAGATGCCGGAGCGCAGGTTGACCGCCGCGAAGAACACGGCGGCGAAGAGCAGGAGCGCAGACAGGGCCTGCGTCGACCGCGGACGTGGGGTACTCACACTGGACCTCCTAGCGTTGTGTGGAGGCCCAGCCTAGTACGTCACACCTTTTACTGGACCGGGGCCCACTCCGGGCCGGTCTCCGCCAGCTCCGGGTCCAGCTTCTGGATGAGCGGCTGCGGCTTGCTCAGCGGCGTACCCGGGACGACCTCGACCCGCTCCCACACAGCCTGCTGCTGCGTGTAGTCACCCGTGATCACCGGGTAGGACGCGCCCTCCTCGGGCAGGCCGACGCCGACGAGCTCGACCGGCATGTCGTCGGTGACCTCCCGGATCTCCGGCTTCGCGGCCCACACGCCCTCCCGGCCGAGGGTCTCGTGCACCTGCTGCGCGATGTGCGGCAGGTACGGGGTGAGCAGGGTGTTGCAGTCGGAGACCACCTGCAGGGCGGTCCACAGGACGGTGGCCAGACGCTCACGCTGGGACTCGTCCTTGGCCAGCTTCCACGGCTCCTGGTCGGCGATGTAGGCGTTGGCCTCACCGACGACGTGCATGGCGGCGGTGATGCCGTTCTTGAACTTCGACAGCGCCAGGTTCTCGCCGACGATGTCGAAGGTCCGGGCCGCCAGGTCGAGGATGGCGGTGTCGGCGTCGGTGAGCTCGCCCGGGGTGGGGACCTCACCGAAGTTCTTGTGCGCCATGGAGACGGTGCGGTTGACCAGGTTGCCCCAGCCGTTGGCCAGCTCGTTGTTCACGCGGCGGACGAACTCGTCCCAGGTGAAGTCGGTGTCGGTGTTCTCTGGGCCGGCGACCGCGATGAAGTAGCGCAGCGGGTCCGGGCCGAACTCCGCGAGGAAGTCCTTGACGTAGATGACCACGCCCTTGGAGGAGGAGAACTTCGAGCCGGACATGGTGAGGAACTCGGAGGAGACGACCTCGGTCGGCAGGTTGATCTCACCGTACTTGTGGACCTCCCCGCCCTTCGCGCCCTTGCCGGCGTAGCCGAGCAGCTCGGCCGGCCAGATCTGGGAGTGGAAGGTGATGTTGTCCTTGCCCATGAAGTAGTAGCCCTCGGCGGCCGGGTCCTGCCACCACTGCTTCCAGGCGTCCGGGTTGCCGGAACGCCAGGCCCACTCGATGGAGGAGGAGAGGTAGCCGATGACGGCGTCGAACCAGACGTAGAGCTTCTTGGCGTTGTTGTCCGCCCAGCCCTCGACCGGGATCGGCACGCCCCAGTCGATGTCGCGGGTCATGGCGCGGGGACGCAGGTCCTCGAGCAGGTTGAGGGAGAACTTGAGCACGTTGGGACGCCAGTCCTCGCGGCCGCGCAGCCACTCCCCCAGCGCCTCGGCCAGGGAGGGCAGGTCGAGGAGGAAGTGCTCCGTCTCGACGAACTCCGGGGTCTCACCGTTGACCTTGGACACCGGGTTGATCAGGTCGGCCGGGTCGAGCTGGTTGCCGCAGTTGTCGCACTGGTCACCACGGGCGCCGTCGGCGCCGCACAACGGGCAGGTGCCCTCGATGTAGCGGTCCGGCAGGGTGCGGCCGGTCGACGGGGAGACGGCACCCATGGTGGTCTCCTTGATCATGTAGCCGTTGTCGTACAGACCACGGAACAGCTCCTGCACCACCGCGTAGTGGTTGCGGGTGGTGGTGCGGGTGAACAGGTCGTAGGACAGGCCGAGACCGGCGAGATCCTCGACGATCTGGCGGTTGTAGCGGTCGGCCAGTTCCTTGACCGTGACGTTCTCCTTGTCGGCCTGGACCAGGAGGGGTGTGCCGTGCTCGTCGGTGCCCGAGATCATGAGGACCTCGTTACCGATCATCCGCTGGTAGCGGGCGAAGACGTCGGAGGGGACGCCGAAACCGGCGACGTGTCCGATGTGGCGGGGGCCGTTCGCGTACGGCCAGGCGACGGAGACAAGCACAGACTGGGTCATGGGATACACCTTATTTCATGGCCTCCGGCTTGTTGCGCTTGGCCAAACGCTCGGCGCGCTGCACCCTCCGTTCCTCCGCCTGCCGGTGCTCGGCGTGGATCCGTCGCTCACGTGCCAGACGGACCGCGAACTCACGGTGGGAGCGCTGGTCAAGGTAGAGCGGATCGTTGCTCAGGTCCCTCCACAGGGCGACCATCAGCAGGATGATCACGACGAGGAAGGGGCTGGCCGCGGCGATGGTGATCGCCTGCAGGTTGCCCAGGGAGTCCTCGGAGGAGGTGAGCATGACCATGCCGACCGCCGCCGTCATCAGGCCCCACATCGCGGAGACCCACGGGGTGGCGTTGCTGCGGCCACCCTGCGAGAGAGTGCCCATGACCGTCGAGGCGGAGTCGGCGGAGGTGATGAAGAACGTGCCCAGCAGAATCATGGCGACGAAGCCGGCCACGGTACCGCCCGGCAGCTGGTGCAGGAGGTTGAACAGCTGCGACTCGGCGGTGCCGTCACCCCAGATGGATGTGCCGTTCTGCTCGAGGATGATGGCGGTGCCACCGAAGATGGAGAACCACACCAGGGACACGAGCGACGGGACGACCAGGACGCCGATGGTGAACTCGCGGATGGTGCGGCCGCGGGAGATGCGGGCCAGGAACATGCCGACGAACGGGGACCAGGAGATCCACCACGCCCAGTAGAAGATGGTCCAGCCGGAGAGCCACTCGCCGGCGGTGCCGTCGGCGGACATGGCCGTACGGCCGGTCATCTGGAAGAACTGGGAGAAGTAGGAGGACAGGGACGTCGGGATGAGGTTGAGCACCGAGACCGTCGGCCCCAGGACGAACACGAAGATCGCCAGGAGCGCGGCGATGATCATGTTGGTGTTGGACAGGTACTGGATGCCCTTGCCCACTCCCGAGATCGCGGAGATCATGAACGCCAGGGTGAGCACGCCGATGATGCCGACGATGGCCCCCGCGCCGGGATCCTCCATGAGCCCCGAGGCCGAGAGCCCCGCGCGGATCTGCAGCGCACCGACGCCCAGGGAGGTCGCGGTGCCGAAGATGGTCGCCACGATGGCCAGGATGTCGATGACCCGGCCCACCGGCCCGCGGGCACCCCGCTCACCGAGGAGCGGGACGAACGCCGAGGAGATCAGCTGCCGGCGGCCCAGGCGGAACGTCGAGTAGGCGATGGCCAGTCCGACGATGGCGTAGATCGACCACGGGTGCAGTGTCCAGTGGAAGAGGGTCGAGGCCATGGCGGTCCCGACCTCGTGCGGCTGGTGGGCCGGCACGCCGTCACGGTAGAAGGTGAGCGGCTCGGTGGCGCCGTAGAAGAGCAGACCGATGCCCATGCCGGCGGCGAACATCATGGCGATCCAGGAGACGGTGCGGAACTCCGGCTCCTCCTCGTCACCGCCGAGCCTGATCGAGCCGAAGCGCGACACCGCGACGACGATCATGAAGCCGACGAAGACGGTGCCGAAGATGATGAAGGCCCAGCCGAGGTTGTCCATGACGAAGGAGAGCGCGGCGGACCCGAAGTCCGCGAAGCTGTCCGCGCCCAGCAGTCCCCAGGAGACGGTGCCGGTGACGACCAGGGCGGCCATGCCGATGATCCACCAGTCGAACCTCGGCTGTCCCGCGGCGGATTCGTGGACGACCGTCTCCCCGGCGGCCTGTTCGAGGCGGTCACCGATGGCGTCCGCGTCGTCCATCATGGCCGCGAGTTCGTGGGTGGCGGTATCTGGGTGTCCCGGTGAGGAGTCAGATGCAGTCATACCCTCAGCTTCTCGGGATACCCCGCGGGTATCAAACAAAAAGCCCCGGTCACGGGCCTGTTCCGGCCCCGAAAACAGGCGTGTGTCCTTTTCGTGACCTCCGGTATCCCCAGCTCACCGGGGGAATGTCTGCACAGGGCCTCACAAAGCTGTAACAAACGGTCTACCGGGCCGCCAGCACCGCCTCGTAGAGCTCGCGGTTGGACACGCCCCGCCCGGCGGCCACGTCGCGGCAGGCGTCCTTGAGTCGCATCCCCTCCGCCACCAGCGACTCGACGACGGGCACCAGGGCCGCCACGTCGGCCTCGTCGGGGGCACCGCCCTCGATGACGACCGTGATCTCCCCCTTCACTCCCTCGGCGGCCCAGTCGGCCAGTTCCGGCAGGGTGCCGCGGCGGACCTCCTCGTAGGTCTTGGTCAGTTCCCGGCACACTGCCGCCCGGCGCGTCGGGCCGAGCACCTCCGCGGCGACCTCCAGGGTCTCGGCGAGGCGGTGCGGGGACTCGAAGAAGCAGACGGCGCGTTCCTCGGTGCGCAGCGACTCGAGCCACTCCCGGCGCGCACCTGACTTGCGTGGCGCGAAGCCGTCGAAGAGGAAACGCCCCACGGGCAGACCGGACAGGGCCAGGGCGGTGGGCACCGCGGAGGGGCCGGGCAGGCAGGTGACGGGGATGCCGGCGGTGTGGGCGGCGTCGACAAGCGAGAAGCCCGGGTCGGAGACCAGCGGCATGCCGGCGTCGGTGACGACGAGGACGACGCCGGAACGGGCGGCGTCGATGAGCTGCTGTGCCCGCCCCTCCTCGTTGTGGTCGAAGTTGGAGACGACCCGGCCCGTGATCTCCACCCCGAGGGCGGTGGCGAGGTTGCGCACGCGGCGGGTGTCCTCGGCGGCGATGACGGCGGCCTCGGCGAGCGCGGCACGCAGACGCGGGGAGGCGTCGCCGATGTTGCCGAGCGGAGTCGCGGCGAGCACCACACCACGGGTGGGCAGAAGTGGGGCGGGAGTGACCATGACTGCCATGCTAGACCCCGTGGCAGGGGGCCGTATCCTAGACTCAGTCGGGTGAGTACCGCCGTCGAAGCACCCCGCCACGCCCGCCGCGTCCGTCCGGTGACCCCCCGGACCTGGGGGTGGACCCGCGCGGACACCGTGAGCACGCTCATCATCGCCGCACTCGCCCTGTTCACCCGTTTCATCGGGCTGACCACCGCCGTGTCCTCCGGCACGCCGGTCTTCGACGAGAAGCACTACGTCCCGCAGGCGTGGGACATGGTGCGCTCCGCGGTCAACCCCCTCATCGGCGGCATCGAGTCCAACCCGGGTTACGGCCTGGTCGTGCACCCGCCGCTGGGCAAACAGCTCCTGGCGGTGGGTGAGGTCATCTTCGGCTACACGCCGCTGGGGTGGCGCGTCATGGTCGCGTTCTTCGGCGCGGCGACGGTGGTGATGACGATGCTGCTGGTGCGGAGGTTGGCGGGCAGCTGGCAGGTCGCGACGTTCGCCGGGTTCATCGCGGTTCTCGACGGCGTCCTCCTCGTCGCCTCCCGCTTCGGCATGCTCGACATCTTCCAGGTGTTCTTCATCGTGGCGGCGGCGTTCGCCCTGGTCAACGACCATGAGCAGGTGCGCGCCCGGCTCCACGCCGCCTGGCTCGAGGGCCGTATGGGCGACTCCCCCCTGGGTCCGCGGCTGGGCTTCCGCTGGTGGCGTTTCACCGCCGGCGTGGCCCTCGGCCTGGCACTCGGCGTGAAGTGGTCCGGCCTGTACTACATGGCCTTCTTCGGGCTCATGGCGGTGTTCATGGACGCCGCCCTGCGCCGCCGCTACGCCGTCCCCCGCCCCTTCCTCGGGGCACTGCTGCGTGACGCCGTCCCCGCCTTCGCCTCCCTGGTCGTCCTCCCCGTGCTGCTCTACCTGTGGACCTGGCGCGCCTGGTTCGCCGGCGAGACCTCCGTCTACCGGCACGCCAAGGTCGACGGGCAGATGGACGCCGGGATCCTGCGGAAGGTGCTCCCCGACTGGGCGGCGGGTTTCTGGCACTACCACCAGTCCGTGCTCAACTTCCACGCCTCGCTGACCACCTCGGGGGGCCACTCGCACCCGTGGGACTCGAAGCCGTGGTCCTGGCTCGTCGCCTCCCGCCCCATCCTCTACTTCTCCTCCACCGGCATCGACTGCTCCGCCGGGGGCGAGTGCCGCCGCATGATCTACCTCTTCGGCACGCCCGCGATCTGGTGGCTCACCGTGCCGGTCCTGCTGTGGGCCGTGTGGTGCCTGGTGATCCGCCGCGACCGGCGTTTCCTCATCCCGGTGGTCGCCTTCGTGGCGGGTTTCCTCCCCTGGCTCATCGGCTACGACCGCCAGATGTACTTCTTCTACGCCACCGCGCTGTCGCCCTTCATCATCGCGATGCTGGCGCTGACGCTCGGGCAGCTGCACGGCACCGGGGCCCCGGTGCGGTGGTCGTGGGTGCGGCGCCTGGCCGACGGGGAGATCCGCTGGGGCACCGTGGCGGTCATCGGCTACCTGTCGCTGGTGCTGGCGTCGTTCCTGTACTGGTCGCCGATCCTCTACGGGTACATGGTCCCGGAGTCCTGGTACCAGTCGCTCATGTGGCTGCCCAGCTGGACCTGACCGGCGCCCGGCGCGCTACACCGGGTTCGCGCCCAGCTCCCGCCACCCGGCGCGCAGCACCACGTAGCCGTGGTGGCTCAGCCAGGTCCACGCCATGGCGATGAGGGTGAGGAAGAGCAGCAGCAGGCCCATCACCTGGCCGTCGGCGACGGTGTCGAGCACCACGTCGCGCACCAGGAAGCCGAACATGAAGGTCCACAGCGCGCCGACGAAGACGAGCAGCGAGGACACCAGACGCGGTTTCCAGGCCACCGTGAACAGGCCGAGCGCCAGCGAGAAGCGCATGGCGGCGGCGTTGACCAGCAGCGTGGCGGTCTGCGGGTCCGCGTCCGGGGAGACCACGCCCTCCGCGCCGACGGGGTTGAGGCCGCCGGCCTGACCGAGCAGCTGCACGCCCCACACGACCCAGAGGATGCCCGCGATGACGAGCAGGAAGCGGGCCACGGCGAGGCCGACCATGCGGGCGTTGGCGGTGCGCCGCCACTCGGGTTCGATGCCCGCGAGGATCACCTCGGAGAGGTCCGCGGGCGGGGCCATGCCACCGTCGGCGGGGTCGATGAACCGCAGCCGGCGGCTGAGTGCCAGGGCCTCGTCGTGGAACTGCCGGCAGCGGGCGCAGCCGGCGAGGTGCGCGTCGATGACGTCGTCATCGAGGGGCGACGGTTCGCCGTCGATCCGGGCGGAGAGTGCCGCCTGCACCTGGTCGTGGTCAATCACGTGTCAACACTCCATCAAGGCTCACCCGGCCGGATCCGAACACCACGATGATGAGCAGCGCCGCCAGCATGACCACCGGGTACTCCACGCCCCCGTGGGCGGTGAAGAATCCGGCGTCCAGGTGGACGAGCCACACCGCCGCGACCATGAGGAGCGCCAGCAGACCCGCGATGAACGTGGTGAGCAGTCCCACCACGAGCAGCGCGCCGCCGAGCATCTCGACGATCATGACGAGCCAGGCCGACAGCTGCGGCTGCGGCACCCCCCAGGCACTGAACTGCCCGGTGGTCTCGGTGAGGCCGGTGATCATGAGCTTGTCCCACCCGTGGGCGACGAACACGGTGCCGAGGACGATACGCAGTAGCAGCAGCGCAGCATCCCTCACAGCCGGTTTGTCCATGCGATTAGACTACCCCGAAACACCCCGCCCCCCGTTGACTGGAGCCCGCATGCTCATCGACACACCCATCGGCCCCCTGTCCCTGCGCGGCACCGACCGTGGTCTGACGTCCATCGACTTCGGCGGGGAGCCCGGCCCCGAGTCACCGCTGCTTCTCCACGCCGCCGCCCAGCTCACCGAGTACTTCGAGGGCCGTCGCCTGCTTTTCGACGTCCCCCTCGACCTCCCCGGCGAGGGCTTCCATGCCCGGGTCCAGGCCGCGCTGGCGGACATCCCCTACGGGGAGACCGTCTCCTACTCCGAACTCGCCGCGCTGTGCGGCAACCCGCGGGCGGTGCGCGCCGTGGGCTCCGCCTGCGCCGGCAACCCCGTCCCCGTCATCCGCCCCTGCCACCGGGTCCTGCGTTCCGACGGCTCCCTCGGTGGCTACCGCGGCGGGCTCGACGCCAAGACCTGGCTTCTCGACCACGAGAAGCGGGTCCGCGGGAACCTTTGAGCCCCGGGAGCAGTCCAATAGGACATGACTGACACAGACGACCTCATCATCGGCTCCGACGGCCTCGCCCGCCCCGCCTGGGCCGCCGGCACCGACCTCCTCCGTGACTACTACGACACCGAATGGGGCATGCCCGTCCGCACCGAGCAGGGCCTGTTCGAGCGGCTCTCCCTCGAGGCCTTCCAGGCCGGCCTGTCCTGGGAGCTCGTCCTGCGCAAGCGGGAGGGCTTCCGCCGGGCCTTCGCCGGTTTCGATCCGGACGTGGTGGCGGGCTTCGACGAGGAGGACGTCGACAAGCTCCTGGAGAACCCGGAGATCATCCGGAACCGCCGCAAGATCGAGGCGGTGCTCCGCAACGCGCAGGCCACGGTCGCATTGCGGGCGAAGGGCGGGCTCGTGGACCTCGTCTGGTCCCACCGGCCCGCGGAGAACCTGCGGCCGCGGACCCTCGCGGACATCCCCAGCCGTTCACCGGAGTCGGAGGCCCTGGCGAAGGCCCTGAAGAAGGCGGGGTTCACCTTCGTCGGGCCGGTGATGTGTTTCGCGCTGATGGAGGCCGTCGGCGTGGTGGACACGCACCTTCTCGGATCGCACCGGCGCGGCACCTCGGGGGTGTGGGACTAGGCTCCGCCGGTGGCCAGCTCCAGGACCAGCTGGGTGTCATCCTCCGGGAGCACCCGCAGGTTCACCTGCCGGCCGACGCCCACCTGCTCGAGCGCGGACGGCGGGACGAACATCCCCTTGGACCGCTCGACCATGACGCCGTGGGGGTTGGTGAACCGCACGGTCGTCTCCATCCTGGTGTACCCGTGGCGGATCTCCCCGGTCGGCGTCGTCGACATGACGACCCCGGTGACCGGCACCCCACGCCTGTACACGTCGGCCGCCCGCGGGTCGACGAGACCCAGCTGCACGTGCTGGCGGTAGATCAGCTCCTGCGCCTCCTCCCGGCGGTCCTCCGGGACGGTGAACAGGCGGCCCGGCTTCTTCGCCCGGTAGGCCACCGGCACGACGGTGCCGGGGCTGAAGGCCGACATCTCGTGGGGCATGAGCAGCACCTTCATGTGCCCGGTGAACTCCTGCATGTCAGCACCCCGGACCCGGAGGTTGACGCGGAACTGGGGGATGTCGTTGATCGTCCAGGAGGTGCGCTCGACGCTCTGGACCGTTCCTGTCCCCAGGAGGACACCGGACGGATCCTCCCCGGTCCTGATGCCCGTATTCTGCTCGAGCTCCCTGTCGATTATCTCCTCGAGTTCATCCAGCTCCCTGAAGGCCTCCTTGTCCTCGCGGCTGCCCAGGGTGCTGGCGACGACGAGGAGGACCGCGCCGATGGCGGCCGGGATGACCCAGGGCGCATCCCAGCCGAGCGACCCGGTCTGGAAGTAGAAGTAGGGGGCGAGGCCGGCACCAGCGACGATGAGTACCGTGCCGATTACGTTGAGGATGTTCTTGAGATTCATGGCCTCATCATGAGCGTTCGCCACGGCTACCCTTCACGAGATTTCGGTCCACCTGTTGCCGCGTCTCCGTCCCGCCCCTATCGTCAGGCGCATGGCGCTGCCCTTCTCCCCGGATGTCCTCCGCCAGGTAGCACGCCTCGGCGGCACCTGGCGGGAGGTCCCCACCGACGCGAGCCCGCTGGCTCGGGTGGAGGCGCTGAGCTTCCCGAAACGCCTGGTCAGCGCCGAGGAGGTCCCCTACCTCCACCCCGCGGAAGTCGGCCTGCCCGATGTCGAGGCGTTCATCGCCCTCGACGCCCCGCTTCCCGACGTCCCCGTCGCCCTGCCCTGCGGCGTGCGCTGGTGCGGCCACGAATGGCAGGCGGGAGACATCACCTACCCGTGGGACGAGGGACGGGGTCGGGACCTCCCCCTCGTCGACCTCACCGCTGACGACGCTGCGGTGGAGGAGCTGGAGAAGTTCCGGCAGCTGGTCGGTGACCCGCGGGCCTCCCGCGCCGTCCTGCTCACCTACAGCGACGGCTACCCGAACTACCTGTTCATCAACGCGGATGACCCCCACCCCGGGGACCCGGCCGTGTGGTCCACCGATCACGAGGGCTTCTTCCGGGAAATGGAGGCCACCGCACCTTCACTGAGCGACTGGCTCGGCCGGCAGCTCACCGACGAGGAGCTGTACCCGCTTCTCCGCGACTGAACAGGAACTGCCTGAACGCTTTGTGGAGCTAAGGGGAATCGAACCCCTGACCTTCGCGTTGCGAACGCGACGCTCTACCAACTGAGCTATAGCCCCTTATCCGACTGTGGAATCATTTTCGCACGTCACCACCACCGGTGGCAACGTGCGGAACAGCTGGTGAGAGCGCGGGGATCAACCGGCGCGACGGTCGTCGGAGAAACGTTCCGGGCGACGGAAGACCCGCGTCGGGGTCGGGGCCGGCTCGTCGTTGAGGTGCAGCTCGCCGAGGGGCAGGTGGTCGAAGTCGGGGGACTCGTCGTCACGCTCGAGGACGACCGCGCCCGGGTGGCGGAGTCGACGCGGGATGGCCAGCTCCTCGTCGGCGGCGTTGAGCACCCCTAAGCGTGCGCGACGCAGCTGACGGATGCGGCGGGCACGCAGAGCCTGCTCCTCGCGGACCTGGGTACGCAGGGCCATCAGGTAGGCACCGGAGACCGCCACCGTGACGCCGGCGAGAGCCCAGGCCCAGCCGCCGAGCACGACTGCCAGGACGGCGGTGGCCACGACGGCCACGCCCAGTCCGATGAGGGTGCGCTGGCGGCGCTGGTAACGGGTGAGGGAGTACTCGGCGTCAGCGACCGGGTCCCAGCCGCCGCGTCCGGCGCGGTGCTCGGCGAACTCGATGTCCTCCTCGGAGAGGTCGTCGGCGTCCTCCAGCAGCTCGGCGTCCCCGATGTCCCCGGCACGCGTGGAGTCCTCGTCCTCCACGTCCTCCTCAGCGTCCTCCACGACGGAGTCCACCGGGTCGGGGTACATGAGGTCACCCGGGGAGGTGTAGGAGTCGTCGTAGGCGTAGGTGGTCTCCTCGTCCCACTCGTCCTCCGGCTCCCCGACGGCGGCGACCACGACGGCGGAGTCCTCCTCGTCGGCCTCCACCCGGGAACCCGGCTCGAGCTCGTGGACGATGTCGCCGTCGACGACCTCGACCTCCTGCTCCGCCTCCACGTCGGTCTCCTCCCCCGTCTGCCGGGTGAACAGGCCCCGGAAGCTGCGGGAGGGACGGGCCGGGTCGTCGATGAGCACCTCATCGACGCCGACGAGCTCCAGGTCCTCCTCCTCGGGCTCGGTGCGGGGGGTGGGACGGACGTCGGCGGCGGTGAGCCGCGGACGACGACGGGCCGGCAGGTCGCCGGAGCCACCCTCGTGGATGACGCGGGTGTCGTCGAAGGCCTCACCGGCCCGGCGGATCGACTTCTGCCCACGCATCAGCAGCGGGGCCAGCACGAACAGCCACACCACGATGATCAGGATGATGATCAGGCCATTGGACACGTGTCGTGCACCTTCCTCGGACGGGGACAGGGATTCCAGTCAAGGGTATCGACGTGACGGCGGGTGTGCCTCCCGCCACGCCGAAGGGTGTCACCGCAATCGGCCACTGCGGCGCAATCTCTCGACGCACGACTCCCGGTGGTCCTCGACGTTCTGCGCCACGAAGTGGTGGTCACGCCAGCGGCCGTCGATGTGCAGGTTCCCCCGCAGGTACCCCTCGTCGCGGAAGCCGTTGAGCGCCAGCACCCGGCCGGACGCCGGGTTGTCGGGCAGGTAGGTGGCGGTGACGCGGTGGAGGCCGACGCGTCGGAAAGCATGGTCGGTGCCCAGCGCACACGCCGCGGTGGCCACTCCCCTGCCCTGCGCCGCGGAGAACACCCAGTAGCCGATCCAGCAGTCCGAGATGCTGCCGTGCTGGATCGTGCCCAGGGTGACCTGCCCGGAGAACCGGCCGTCGAGCTCGATGACCAGCGGCACGACCTGGCCCCTGCGGCTGGCGTCGCGCAGGCCGGAGAAGAAGTTCCACCACGCCGAGGGCGAGTGGGCGGCCTCCCAGCCGTCGGGGGCGGTGGGTTCGACGGGGCGGAGGTAGGACTCGTCGAGAAGCCGCTGTTCCCGCCAGTCGTTGCCGTCGCGGCTGGTCAGGGGACGCAGGCGCAGACGGCCGCCGTCCGGGAGCCGCACCGTGGGCGTCGATTCGGGCCATCCGGGGTGGAGCATGCCACGTGGTCCGCTCCCGGGTTCCCGGAAGGACCGGGTCGCCAGGCCGAAGGGGTCGAACACCTGTCGATCAGCTGCCCTGTGCCAGGAACATCACGTCGACGATGTCCCCCGGGCGGATCTCCGTCGCCTCCTCCGGCACGCGGATGAGGGCGTTGGCCTCCGCCAGGCCGGCGAGCAGGTGGGCGGGCGCGCCGGTGGCGGCGCCGATGCCCTCGACGAGGTAGTCGGACGTCTCGGCGTCACGCATGAGACGGGCGCGGATGTAGCCGCGTCGTCCCTCGCGGGAGGCGATGTGGTTGAGGGCGCGGGCCCGCACCACGCGGCGGGCGGTGTTGCGCTTGCCCAGCGACGTACGGATCAGCGGACGCACCAGCACCTCGAAGGTGACCAGCGCGGACACCGGGTTGCTGGGCAGCAGGAACACGGGGATGCGTTCCGCGCCGAGCAGTCCGAAGCCCTGGACCGAGCCGGGGTGCATGGCGACGCGTGAGGTGTCGATGTCGCCGAGTTCCTCCAGCACCGAACGGAACAGGCTGGACCCCTGGCCGCCGACCGCGCCGGAGAGGACGATGACCTCGCTGCGCTGGATCTGCGTCTCGACGATCTCCCTCAGACGACGCGGCTCACCCACCGCGATGCCGACGCGGTGGACGTCGGCGCCCGCCTCCTTGCCGGCGGCGGCCAGCGCATAGGAGTTGACGTCGTAGATCTGGCCGAGCCCCGGCTCCCGGTCGGTGTCCACCAGCTCCCGGCCGACGGAGATCACCGACAGACGCGGACGCGGGTAGACGAGCACCTTGGAACGGCCGACGGCGGCCAGCAGACCGATCTGCGCCGGCCCCAGGATCGCGCCCGCGGTGACGGCGACGTCACCCGGCTGGATGTCGTCGCCGGTGCGGCGCACGAAGTCACCGGAACGCACGACCCGCTGGGCGGTGACACGCCTCCGACCGCGGTCGGTCCATTCGAGGGGGAGGACGGCGTCGGCGAGCGTCGGCAGCGGTGCACCGGTGTGGACGCGCACCGCCTGCTTCGGCTGCAGGCGGATCGGCTGCTGGGAGCCGGCCGCGACCTCGCCGACCACGGGCAGGGAACGCTCGAGCGGCTCCGCCGGGGCGTCCGGGTCGGTCACCCGGGGGCTCAGCCCCTTCTCGCCGCCGACGTCGACGGCACGCACGGCGTAACCGTCGATCGCGGCCTGCGGGAAGCCGGGCAGGGGGCGGGTGGCCTGCACCTCCTCGGCGCACATGAGGCCGAGGGCGTCAGCGATGGCGATGCGGACGGGTTCCGGGGTGACCGCGGCATCGGTGACGAGCGCGAGCTGCTGCTCAACGGAACGCACTGCACACTCCTTGTCTGGTCAGGGAGGACCTACTCTCCCGCGGAGGTCTCAGCTGCCTCGTGCTCGGCGAGGATCTCGGTGATCGCGCGCCTGAGAGCCGGGCCGTACTGCGGGTGGGACAGGCCGAAGTCGACGCAGGCCGGGATGTAGCCGACGGGGTTGCCCAGGTCGTGGCGCTTGCCGCGGTGCACGACGATGTGGACCTTGTGCCCCTCCTGGATCATCGTCTCGATGGCGTCGGTGAGCTGGATCTCGCCGCCCTTGCCCGGCTGCGTGCGACGCAGGGCGTCGAAGATGCCGCGGTCGAGGAGGTAGCGGCCGGTGGCGACGAAGGTGGAGGGGGCGTCCTCCGGGTCCGGCTTCTCCACCATGCCGACGACGCGCTTGACGTCCTCGCTGTCGAGGCCGCAGTCGGCGGGGATGTCCTTGATGTCGAAGACGCCGTAGTTGAAGACGTCCTCGCGGGGCACGTCGACGGCGCACAGCACGGAACCGCCGAGCTGGGCGCGGACGGCGGCCATCTTCTCCAGCACGCCCATGGGGAGCACGAGGTCGTCGGGAAGCATGACGGCGACGACGTCCTCGTCGTCGTCGAGGACGCTCTCCGCCAGGCCGACGGCGTGGCCGAGTCCGAGCGGCTTCTCCTGCTCGACCGCGACCGGGGTCATCAGCTTCCCGGCGCGCTGGACCTTCTCCACCTGATCCGTCTTGCCCCGCTCGGAGAGGGTCTCGACGAGGTCGGGGAAGTGCTCGAAGTGCCGCAGCACCTCCTGCTTGTTCGGCGCGACGATGAGCGCCAGACGGGAGGCGCCGAGGGCGTTGGCCTCCTCTGCGATCAGCTCGATACCCGGGGTGTCGACCACCGGCAGGAGCTCCTTCGGCACCGTCTTGGTGGCGGGGAGGAAGCGGGTCCCCAGGCCGGCAGCCGGCACGATGACGGTCTTGACGCCGTGTGGATGGGCGGAGGGTGACAAGCTCATAAAGCAACACCCTACCCCGCACGGTTACGCTTGGTGTCATGAACATCCGGGAGAAGAAGTCGATTCTGAGGGCGTCGCTGACCCAGGCGCGCCGGGGCATGTCCGCGGAGGACGTCCGCGCCGAGGACTCCGCGATCATCGCCCACGCGGCCGCCCTCCTGCGTTCCATGACCCCCGACGAGACCACCGTCGCGGCCTACTCGCCGCTGCCGGGTGAGCCGGGTGGTTCCCTGCTTCTCGACGCCCTCCACGGCGAGGCCTCCTCCCTCCTCCTGCCGGTCTCCCTCCCGGGCGGCCGCCTGGACTGGGCCCTCTACCAGGGTCGTCTCGCCCTGAGCCCGGGGGCGCTCGGCATCTCGGAGCCGACCGGCGAGCGGCTCGGCCCGGACGCCATCGACTCGTGCCGCCTCATCCTCATCCCGGCCCTGGGTGTCTCCCCGGAGGGCATCCGCCTGGGCAAGGGGGGCGGTTTCTACGACCGTGCCCTGGCCCGGTTCGCGGAGTCGGATGATCCGCCCCGTACGGCGGTGCTCCTCTACAATGGGGAGATCCGCGACGACATCCCCGTCGAGGACCATGACATGCCCGTCGACATGGCGATCACCCCCGCCGGGGTGCGTCACTTCTCCTGACGGGGGAACCTTCCGGGGGCGGGGGCAGTCCAATACTGCATGAGCCTGTTCTCCGTCCTCCGCACGCCCGGCTGGCGCCGTTCCGTCCTGCTCCGCCGGGCGCTGGCCGCCGTCCTCCTTCTCGCCGCCCTCCTGCTCGCTCTCCGCGACGCCGGTTCCTCCGGTCCGCGGGCCCTGGTGTTCACCCGGGCGGTCCCCGCCGGGGAGGTGGTGTCGCGTGACGACGTCCACCCGGTCACCGTCCCCGGGCACCTGCTGCCCGCCTCCGCCCTGCGTGATCCGGCGGAGGTGGAGGGGCGCGTCCTCGCCGCTGCCGCGGAGGCGGGGGAGGTCGCCACGCTGTCCCGCTTCGTGGGGAAGGACCTGTCGGGGAGCTTTGTGGGGAACATCACGACGATGGTGCCGTTGCGACTCGCGGAACCTGAGATCCTGCCGTTGCTGCACCACGGGGATGTCGTCAATGTGGTCACAGACGGACATGACCGGGCCGGAACGGACGTCATCGCCACAGGTGGGAGGGTGATTCTGGCCGACACCCGGGAGTCACCAGGCACCCTGCTCATCGGACTGCCGGAGGAGGACGCCCACCGGGTGGCGGCGGCGTCCCTGGGCACCCCTCTCGCGGTGGTTCTCACGCCGACTCTCCCGAAATGAGGGAAACTGGTTTAGAGTGCTCTCGTTCTTAAGCAATTTCAGATTCCACACGGAAGGATCTCAGATGTTCCAGGGTTTCAAGGAATTCATCATGCGCGGCAACGTCATTGACCTGGCTGTGGCCGTGGTCATCGGCGGCGCATTCACCGCCATCGTGACCGCCTTCACCGACAACCTCATCAACCCGCTGATCGCCTCCCTCGGCAACAACGACATGTCCGGCCTCGGCTTCCACATCGTCTCCGGCAACGACGCCACGTTCCTGGACTTCGGCGCCGTCATCACCGCCGCCGTCAACTTCCTGCTCATCGCCGCCGTCGTCTACTTCGTCATCGTCGCGCCGATGAACAAGCTCAACGAGATCGCCGCCGCCAAGCGCGGCATCAAGCAGGACGAGGAGGAGCCGCAGCCGACCGACGTCGAGCTGCTCACCGAGATCCGTGACCTGCTCAAGCGCTAGTCAGTAGTGCGGAGGGCGCTGCTCGCGCCAGAACTCCTCCGCGGAGACGGAGTCCTCGATCTCAGGGTCGAGGATGACCTCCCTCTCCTCATCGGCCGCCCGGGCACCCCTGAACAGGGAGTCCGGGCGGTCTGCGTCCCTGTCGATGCTGGGGGCATCCGAGGGACGCACCACCCGGCGGCGCGGCCGCCGCTCGCGGCTACTCAACGGTGTGCTTCTGCAGCTGGTCGATGACGTGGTGGACCAGCGGGGTCAGCGTCGCCATGCCATCGCGCACCGCCGCCCGGGAGGCCGCGAGGTTGACCACGACCGTGGACCCGGAGACGCCCGAGATGCCACGCGAGGTGCAGGCGTCGATGGCGCCACAGGCCAGGCCCGAGGCACGCAGCGCCTGGGCGATGCCCGGCACCAGCTGGTCCAGCACGGAGCGGGTGGCCTCCGGGGTGCGGTCCCGCGGACCGACGCCCGTGCCGCCGACCGTGAGCACGAGGTCGACGCCGCCGACGACGGCGGTCTCGATGGCCTGGCGGATCTGGGACTTCTTCGAACGGACGGACAGGACACCGTCGACGGCGAAACCGGCCTCCATGAGGAGCTCGGTGACCAGGCGGTCGGTGTCCTCCCCGGACCCGAGCACATGATCGGACACGAGCACCACGAGGGCGCGCCGACGGGCCGGGACCGTCTCCTCCTGTTCGGTGGCCAGCAGGAAGGCCTCGTCCGGGTCCGCCACGTCGAGTAGCGCGGACGTTCGTGGCATTTCTTCGGCGGTGTGCACGGTGTTCTCCATCGTCTGAGATTACTTCTGTCTAATGTGTCTGAATCTACTCTGAGGTCAGCGTAACCTCTACCTGCCGGCTCTGCCCCGTATCCGGCTGCAGAACCTCCAGGGTCACCGTCTGCCCGAATTCCTGGGAACGGATGGCCGCGACGAGTGCGTCCGAGTGGTCGATGACGCGCGAGTTCACCCGCCGCACGACGTCCCCGGCCTGCAGCCCGGCCCGGTCCGCCGGACCGCCCGGCTCCACGGACGCGATGAACGCACCGTCGACGTCCCGGCGGGCCGCCACCTGGACGCCGATCATCGGGTGGGTCGCCCGTCCGGTTGTGATGAGCTGGTCGGCGACCCGCTTGGCGAAGTTCGCCGGGATCGCGAAGCCGAGCCCGATCGACCCGGCCTCCCCGCCCGAGCTCAGCGACGCGATGACGGAGTTCATGCCCACGATGCGCCCGTTCATGTCCACCAGCGGACCACCGGAGTTGCCGGGGTTGATGGCGGCGTCGGTCTGGATCGCGTCGATGAGCGAGGACTCCCCGCCGGCGTCGGACGCCCGGACCGGGCGGTTGAGCGCGGAGACGATGCCGGAGGTGACGGTGGCGCTCAGCCCGAGCGGCGAGCCGATGGCCACCACCTCCTGCCCCACGCGGAGCTGCTCGGAGTCACCGAACTGGACGACGGGCAGACCGGAGGCGTCCCGGATCTTCACCACCGCGATGTCGGTCGCGGGGTCGGAGGCCACGTAGTCGGCGGGGAGGGAACGGCCGTCGTTGAGCGTGACGTTGATCTGCCCGAACTGGTTGTCGGCGCCGGAGACCACGTGGTGGTTCGTCAGCACGTAGCCGTCCGAGGAGATGATCGACCCGGACCCCTCCCCTGCGCTCATGCGCGTGGCCACCTGGAGGGAGACCACGGCGGGCAGCACGTCCGCGGCCACCTGCTCGACGCCGCCGACCGGGGTGTCGGGGGCGGGGGCGCTGGGCTCACGGAGGGAGTTGACCACGCCGGCGTCATCCGCGCCGGAGCCCGAGTTCGCGGCGACAAGGCCGACGATGGACCCGGAGGCGATGAAACCGACCAGCATGAGAGCCAGGGCGGTACCCAGTCCGACGGTCCGCTTCCCGGAGGGCTTCCCCTCCCCCGCGGGCTCCTGCGGCCCCTCCGCCGTCTGCCACTGGTAGGGCGAGGTCACCTGCTGATAGTCGTCCCCGGGGGAACGCCCCGTGGTCGGGGTGGTCGGGTCATTATTCATGTCTGTCATTGTCCTCTTCCCCTCTGGGCCGCCCCTGCGGCCTTTCTGTACGTTACCTGGATGCCTCCACCTGCGGTTTACCGGGCAGCTCCATGACGACCATCGTCCCGCCGTCATCGCTCTCCTCGACGCGGACGGTGCCGCCGTGCCGCACCACCGTCTGCTTGACGATCGCCAGCCCCAGGCCCGAACCCGGCTGGGAACGCGCCTCCGGGGAACGGTAGAAGCGCTCGAATACGCGTGTGCGGTCGTCGGGCGGGATGCCGGGGCCGGAGTCGGCGAAGGAGAGCTGCACGCGGTCGTCGGAAAGCTGTGTCATGCGGACCCGCACGACGCCCCCGGGCGGTGACCACTTCGCGGCGTTGTCGAGGAGGTTGAGGGTCGCGCGCCCCAGCGAGAACTGGTCGCCGACGAGGTTCCACGGGATGAGGTCGACGTCGAAGTCGATGTCACTGCGACGACGACGGACCCGCTCCAGCGAGGACTCCATGACGGCATCGAGCTCGACGGGCTCCCGGGCGGTCTCCCCCGCGTCCTCGCGGGAGAGGTCGATGAGGTCGCCGATGAGCGTGGACAGCTCCGTCATCTGCGCCAGGACGTCCCGCTCCAGGTCCTGCCGGTCCTGCTCGGAGATGCGGTCGCCCATCCCCGGGCGGTTGAGCATCATGAGGAACTCGATGTTCGTGCGCATCGACGTCAGCGGCGTCTTCAGCTCATGACCGGCGTCGGCCACCAGCTGGGACTGCCGCGTGCGGGACTCCTGCAGCACACCGAGCATCTTGTTGAAGGACCTGGTCAGCTGGGCGATCTCGTCGTTGCCCTGCACCGCGATGGGGCGGAGATCGTCCGTCTCGGCCACGTAGTCGACGGCCCGCTGCAGACGTTTCAGAGGCTTGAGGCCCGCCGTGGCCACGAGCGTGCCCGCGGCGATCGCCAGCATGGTGCCTGACGCCGCGATGATGAGCAGGACGCTGGCCAGGGTCGTGATGAGGTCGTGGGTGGCCTTCATGTCCTTCGCCAGGACCACCGTGCCGCCGACGGAGTCCGAGCGGGACAGGATCCGCTCATTGCCGACCGTGCGCACCGAACGCCGCTCCGAACCACTGGCACCGTGGACCTCACCGCCGACGGGGATCACGTCGCCCCGGGAGAAGGACCAGCCGGGCGGCGAGATGGAGACCCGGGTGTCCGGGTGGAAGGCCTTGAACTGCTGGATCTCCCCCTCCAGGTTGGTGAGGTAGAAGGGGTCGACGGTCCTGTTGAGCAGGACCGTCGCCTGGGAGTCGAGGTCACGGTCGACGCCGACGGTCAGGGCCGTCGTCACCGACCAGTAGGTGAGGAGGGTCATCGCGCCGACGGCGAGGGCCACGCCGGCGAACGTCAGCAGCGCCAGACGCCACCGGAGCGGGGTGCCCTCCGCCCAGGAACCGGTACGGCCCGCGGCGACGGAGGAGGGGGTCGCCTCATCCGCGTGATCGGCGGGGCCGTGCAGCGCCGTCCGGCGCAGTGTCACGGAGTGTTCTCCCGCAGGACGTAACCGACGCCGCGGACCGTGTGAATGAGACGGGGTTCACCCTCGGCCTCCGTCTTGCGGCGGAGGTAGCCGATGTACACCTCCAGGGCGTTGCCGGACGTCGGGAAGTCGTAGCCCCAGACCTCCTCGAGGATGGTGGCGCGCGGGAGCACGCGGCGCGGGTTCCTCATGAGCAGGTTGAGGAGGGAGAACTCCGTGCGGGTGAGGCTGATGGCCCGGTCGCCCCGGGTGACCTCCCGGGTCTCGGTGTTCATGCGCAGATCCTCGAAGGCGAGGTCCTTCTCGGCCTCGGTCCCGGCGGTGCTGTCCACGTGGGCGCGGCGCAGCAGCGAGCGCACGCGGGCCAGGAGCTCCTCGAGGGCGAAGGGTTTCGGGAGGTAGTCGTCGGCGCCGGCGTCGAGGCCCGCCACCCGGTCCGCCACGCCGTCGCGGGCGGTGAGGATGAGGATGGGCTTGTCGAACCCGGTGCTGCGCAGCGTGCGGCACACCTCCAGCCCGTCCTTCCGGGGCATCATCACATCGAGGATGACGAGGTCGGGCTGCTCCCGGGGAATGAGATCCAGCGCCTCCACCCCGTCCTCCGCGAGCACCACGTCGTACGCGTTGAAGATCAGGGAACGACGGAGGGACTCACGGACGGCCTGCTCATCGTCCACCACGAGAATTTTCATGACACCCATTATGTACCAGTGTGAAAACGAAAACACCGGCCCCCTCCACTTCAGGCGGAGGGGACCGGTGCCGGTCACGTCAGCGTGTCAGCGTCCGGGCTGACACGGGGACGGACCTAGAACTGCTCGACCTCGACGAGGCCCAGCTGTGCGGCCTTGACGAGGCGACGCGGGATGCGGACGGTCTGACCGTCGATCTTGACCTCCTGGAGGGCGACGTTGTCGGCCTTCCACTGGGAGCGACGCATGCGGGTGTTGGCGCGGGACATCTTGCGCTTGGGGACTGCCATGGTTTCTTACCTCCTAAGCCTTCTTCTTGCGGCGGGCCATGCCACCGAAACGCTTCTCGAACTTCTCGACGCGGCCTGCGGTGTCCATGACACGCTGCGCACCGGTCCAGAACGGGTGGGACTCGCTGGTGACGTCAACGACGATCAGCGGGTACTCGTTGCCGTCCTCCCACTCGACCGTGCGGTCGGAGGTGACGGTGGAACGGGTCAGGAACTTGAAGCCGGTGCCGGCGTCCTGGAAGACCACCGGGTGGTAGTCGGGGTGGATATCCTTCTTCATGAAGTCTCGATTCCCTCAGGATTGAACATCAGGTCGGTTCCGCGCGTACACACCTGCTACATGAGGTGTTCCAGAGGCCCGGATCGTGCCTGAGTTGGGTTGGAGATTGACAACTCGGACCATGGTACTCCCCGGATGCCGGATTCTGAAATTCCGTGCTATGGGTCACCGTCGGCCGCCCCCTGAACACGGGATTAGGTTCTGGAGGGTTCGGCCTGTAGAGTTGTCCCTTGCTGTTGTCGAAGTAAACGTCTACGCCCCGTCAGCTGGCCATAGACTGCGCCCCGATCCTGTACTCAGTCACGAGGGTACGAGGAAGAACATCGGTGCGGCGCGGTCCTTGCATGCTTTTCGACGTGGGCGGCTAGGAGAAAGAAAACCCATGTCGGCTATTTGCCAGGTCACGGGACGTAAGCCGCAGTTCGGCAAGACCGTCTCGCACTCGCACCGACGCCACTCGCGCCGTTGGAACCCCAACGTGCAGCGTCGTCGGTTCTTCCTGCCCTCCGAGGGCCGTACCATCACCCTGAACGTTTCCACCAAGGGTCTCAAGGTCATCGACCGCGACGGCATCGAGTCCGTCGTCGCCAAGATCCGTGCACGTGGGGAGAAGATCTAACTAATGGCACGTAATGACATTCGTCCGATCATCAAGCTGAAGTCCACGGCTGGCACCGGTTACACCTACGTCACCCGTAAGAACAAGCGCAACAACCCCGATCGCATCTCGCTGATGAAGTTCGATCCGATCGCCCGCAAGCACGTCGAATTCCGCGAGGAGCGATAATCTATGGCCAAGAAGTCCAAGATCGCCAAGAACGAGCAGCGCAAGGAAATCGTCGCCCGCTACGCCGAGCGTCGCGCTGAGCTCAAGGCCATCATCAACCACCCGAACACCTCTGACGAGGATCGTCTCGACGCACAGTTCGAGCTGAACCGTCAGCCGCGTGACGCCTCCCCGGTGCGCGTCCGCAACCGCGACTCCCACGACGGTCGCCCCCGCGGTTTCCTCCGCAAGTTCGGTCTGTCCCGTGTCCGCATGCGCGAGATGGCTCACCGCGGTGAGCTTCCCGGCGTCCGTAAGTCCAGCTGGTAAGGAGTGGCCACCATGAAGCGCACCAACCCCCGTAAGCAGCGGATGGAGCAGTCCCGCCGCCCCAAGAAGAACCCGCTCAAGGCCGAAGGCATTGAGAAGGTGGACTACAAGGACGTCAAGACCCTCCGTCTTTTCATCTCTGACCGCCACAAGATCCGTTCCCGCCGCGTCACCGGCCTGACCCCGCAGCAGCAGCGTCAGGTCGCCACCGCCGTGAAGAACGCACGCGAGATGGCTCTCCTGCCGTTCACCAGCCGCTAAACCGGTTGACAGGACGCAACAGCGCACTTTTGCCGCTGGCTGCGTGACACGGTAAAAGTACCGCCCCGCCCGATAATCTCGGGCGGGGCGGTTTTTGTTATCTTCGAGGACATGCTGCACCAGTCCCTGCGTGACCTCGCCGAGCAGGCCCCGCTGTCCACGTCCACCACCACCGCCCGGGGGGTGCTGTGCGAGGCCCAGCAGCTGCTGCGCAACGCGCTCGACCACCGCACCCCGGAGACCGCCCTGACCGGGTGGTTCTCCGGCGTGGTGCGGGACACCCTGCGGTGCCCGGCGGTCGCCTCCACGGTGACGCTGACGGGGGCCCACGCGCGCGGCGACGCCCTGCCCTGCTCCCCGGTGGAGTGGTTCGGCGAGGACGCCGCCCTCGCCGGGCTCCTGCGGTCCGCCGGGCTGGAGGTCGGCGGCGACACCGCCGTGACGGACGCCGCGCGTATCGACGCCGGCCTGGTCCCCTCCCCCACCCCGCAGCGCCCCCTGCTGGAGCTGGCCGTCGCGCACCGTCCGCCGGCGCTGCAGATCGCCGACGGCCTGCCGGACTCGGACATGCCGGTGGACATCCCGGCGACGCTGCTGCAGCCGATCTCGGACGTCGCCCGCTGGGCGGCCCCCGGCGCCCGGTCGACGCTGGACCGGCTCTCGGCGGGCCTGGAGGCCGGTGCGCTCACCGAGGACGAGGCGGAGGCGCTGGCACAGGCGTGGGAGACGGCCCTGGCGCTGCAGTTCCGGCGGTGGGCGGACCGCGTCGACAAGCAGGACGTCACGCTGGGTGATCTGCCTGCGCTGCACCGCAGCGCGTACGGCGCGGCGGCCCGCATGGTGGCGGGTGTCCTGCGTTCGCTGGCAGGGCGCCACGGCGTCGCCCTCGCCTGACGCTGGTATCTTTAGACGAACAGAAACCCGGAGGAAGGAGTCCCGCATGGCCCGTGCAGTCGGACGGCCGCGCAAGAACAGCCCGCGCCGCCAGGGCTCCACCGCGCGTGAGGAGATTCTCGACGCCGCCGCCGAGCTGTTCACCACGCAGGGTTTCGCCTCCACGTCGACGCACCAGATCGCCGATGCCGTGGGCATCCGGCAGGCGTCGCTGTACTACCACTTCCCGTCGAAGACGGAGATCTTCCTGACGCTGCTCAAGTCGACGATCGAGCCCTCGACCGAGCTGGCCACCGCGCTCGGCGACTCCGACATCTCCCCCTCCATGCGGCTGTGGGCGCTCGTCGCCGCAGAGGCCCGCCTGCTGCTGTCGACGCGCTGGAACATCGGCCGCCTCTACCAGCTGCCTGTCGCGGCGTCCCCGGAGTTCGCGGAGTACCACGCGCAGCGCACGGAGCTGCGGGACCTGTTCCGTTCCCTGGCGTCCTCGATCGTGGGCCCGGATGACCCGCGGGCGGATCTGCCGTTCCACATCGCGCTCTCCGTCATCGAGATGCGCGGGAACGACGGCACCCCCGCCGCCCCGCTGTCCACGGACTCGCTGCCGCCGATCGCGGTCATGCTCGCCGACGCCGCCCTCGACGTCCTCCACGCCGAGGCCCCGGAGGACCGCGTGGCACGCACGCTCACGCTGATCGCGGAGCAGACCGCCGGGTGAGCAGCTGCCTGGCGCGTCGCCTGGTCGCGTTCCTCGTCGACGTCGCCCTGGCCTATGTCGTGTACGTCGCCGTCGGCGCGCCAGAGCCTGCCGGGGTGGACCCGGCGCCGGCACTCCTGGCGATCACGTGGGCGCTGCGTGCGGTACCTGAGCTGCTGTGGCGGCGCAGCCCCGGCAAGATGCTCGTGCGTATCGACGTCACCGGCCCCCGCTGGGCCCCGCTGATCCGCCACCTGTGGCTGCTGCTGCCGATTCCGCTGGGCATGCTGTCGCCGGCGGTGCCCTGGTACTCGCTGTTCGCCGTGGCCGTGGGAGTCTCCGCCCTCCTCGCGACGGACAACCGCTCGTGGGCGGACAGGGCCGCCGGGAGCACCGTCATCCAACGTGGCACGGGTTGTTCACTGCCCCTGTGACGCACCCTGACCCCGATCTCGAATCCCGAGGTCGGGGTCACTTTTCTGGCCTTTAGTTGCGTGGCTCACATTTGTGCATTATTTTAGTTAATCAGCATTAACTGAGATGGTCCGGAAGGGCCCCCAAGCACAGAATGAACAGGAGCACACCATGCGCATCGTCGTACTAGTGAAAGAGGTCCCCGACACCTTCGGGGAGCGGAAGATCTCCCTGGAGACCGGCCTCGCGGACCGCGCCGCCAGCGACCCGGTGCTCGACGAGATCTGCGAGCGCGCCGTCGAGGCCGCCCTGGCACTCGCCGGCACCGGCGACCACACCGTGGACGTGATGTCCATGGCCCCGGAGTCCGCCGTCGCCAGCATCCGCAAGGGCCTGGCCATGGGTGCCGAGGCCGCCGTCCACATCAACGACCCGGCCCTCCTCGGCGCCGACCTCTCCCTCACCGCCGAGGTCCTCGCGAAGGCCATCGAGCGTGAGAACTACGACCTCGTCGTCGCCGGCAACCTCTCCACCGACGGCAACGGCGGCGTCCTGCCCGCCATGATCGCCGAGTGGCTCGACCGCCCCCACCTCACCCAGCTCACCACCCTCGAGGCCACCGACAGCACCGTCTCCGGCGCCCGCGCCTCCGACGACGGCGTGCTCAACCTCACCGCGGAGCTCCCGGCGGTCGTCTCCATCACGGAGTCCTTCCCCGACGCCCGCTTCCCCAACTTCAAGGGCATCATGGCCGCCAAGAAGAAGCCGATGACCCAGCTCACCCTCGCCGATCTCGGCGTCAACGCGGAGGACTTCTCCGTCCCCCGTTCCATCATGACCCAGGTCGCCGAGTGCCCGCCCCGTGAGGCCGGCATCAAGGTGACCGACGACGGCTCGGCCGCCGCCCAGCTCGCCGACTACCTCGCACAGAACAAGCTGATCTAGGAGCCACCATGCAGTTCGCAGACGATTCCATCCTCGCCGTCGTGTCCGCCACGATGGACGGCGGCATCCCCGCCTACGCCGCGGAGCTCCTCGGCGCAGCCGCCACCCTGGGCACCCCGGTCGCCCTGTTCCTCCACACCTCCGGCGCCGACACCGCCGCCGCAGCCACCCGCCTCGGTGAGCTCGGCGCCGCCCAGGTCCTCGCCGCCGAGGTGCCCGCCGACCAGCTCGGCGGCCCCTCCGTCGACGCCGTCATCAGCGCCGACGAGACCTGCCACCCGCAGGCCGTCCTGTTCGCTCACTCCGTCGAGGGCCGCGACATCGCCGCCCGCTTCGCCGTCCGCTCCCGCCGCGCGCTCATCACCGACGTCGTCAACGTCTCCCGCGACGACGAGGGCATCATCGGCCACCACTCCGTCTACGGCGGCAACTACCAGCTGGTCTCCGCCGCCACCTTCGGCGCCCCGGCGATCACCGTCCGGCTCGGTGCCGTCGACACGCGTGCCGACGCCGCCGCCGGCACCCTCAGCCCCCTCGAGTTCACCCCCTCCGAGCGTCGCTCCGCGTCGGTCGTGAGCAGCGAGCCCGCCGTCATCAACACCGAGCGCCCGTCGCTCCTCGGCGCCAAGACCGTCGTCTCCGGCGGCCGCGGCTTCGGCTCCCCGGAGGGCTTCGCGCTGGTCAACGACCTCGCCGACAGCCTCGGTGCCGCCGTCGGTGCCTCCCGCGCCGCCGTCGACGCCGGCTACGTCGAGCACACCGCCCAGGTCGGCCAGACCGGTGTCTCCGTCACCCCGGACCTCTACATCGCACTGGGCATCTCCGGCGCGATCCAGCACCTCGCCGGCATGCAGACCTCCAAGACGATCGTCGCCGTCAACAAGGACGCCGACGCCCCCATCTTCGACATCGCCGACTTCGGCATCGTCGGTGACGTCTTCGAGATCGTCCCCAAGCTCGTCGACGAGATCAACGCCCGGAAGGCGTGATCGCCGTGTCCACGACCGTCACCACCCGCATCCGCCAGGGGCTGCCCCGCATCCCCAACGGCGCCCCGTGGCCGCCCGTCACAGAGACGGAGACCACCCACGTCCCGCCCGCCGCACCCGTCGTCGCCGCGGCCGCCGCTGCTCCTGAGCCCGCTGCCGCCCCGGCTGCCCCGGCCGCCCCCGAGGCACCGGTCGCCGCCGCCGCCCCGGAGGTGGCAGCCCCCGCCCCCGCGCAGGTCGCCGTCAGCCAGGAACTGCGCCGCGGCCTCCCCCGCGTCCCGGGCGGGGAACCCTGGCCCCCGGCCACCGTCTCGGCCCCGGCTGCCCCGGTCACGCCCGTCGCCGCCGTGGCGGAGGAGGCACCGGCTGCCGTCGCCGCCCCGGCTGCTGCGGCACCTGCCGCACCGGCGACCCCCGCTGCCGCAGCCGCCCCGGCCGTCGAGACCGTCACCGAGGAGGTCACCCTGCGCCGCGGCCTGCCGCGTGTGGCCGGTGGCGCCCCGTGGCCGGAGGTCGCGACGGCAGCGGTGACGACGACCCGCGCCGTCGAGAAGCAGCCGGAGCCGGTCGTGGAGCCGGTCGCCGCAGCTGCAGCCCCGGCGGCGGCACCCGCCGCACCGGGTGCCGCAGCGCCGGTGGCGCCGGTGGCGCCGCAGAAGACGGCGGGCGTCGAGAAGCCGAAGTCCCATGCGGCACCCAAGCCGGAGGCGAAGCGTTACGGACGTTTCACCCTGGTCCAGTGGCTGCTCGGCGCGGGCGCGCTCGTGCCGCTCGGCGTGATCGTGATGTTCATCGCACGCTGGTTCCTCGGCAGCGACACCGGTTCGGCGTTCGTCGAGCGCTACCCGGGTGCGGCACCGATGCCGGAGTCCGCTCCGGTCGGCGTGCCGGCGTGGCTGGCCTGGTCGCACTTCCTCAACGTGTTCCTCATGGTCCTGATCATCCGCTCCGGCCTGCAGATCCGCGGCGAGCGGCGCCCACCCGCCTACTTCACCGCACGCAGCGGCAGGGGCGGCAAGATCAGCCTCACCATCTGGTTCCACCAGGCCCTCGACCTGCTCTGGGTCATCAACGGTGCCGTCTTCTTCGTGCTCCTCTTCGCGACGGGCCAGTGGATGCGCATCGTCCCCACCAGCTGGGAGGTCTTCCCGAACGCCCTCTCCGCCGGCATCCAGTACCTCTCCTTCGACTGGCCGACCGAGAACGGCTGGGTCCACTACAACGGACTGCAGGAACTGGCGTACTTCGTCACCGTGTTCATCGCGGCGCCGCTCGCGATCATCACCGGTCTGCGCATGAGCTCCATCTGGCCCAAGAACAACCAGAAGCTCAACGCCCTCTACCCGGCTGAGATCGCCCGCGCCGTCCACTTCCCGGTGATGCTGTACTTCGTGGTCTTCATCTTCATGCACGTGCTCCTGGTGTTCCTCACCGGCGCACTGCGGAACCTGAACCACATGTTCGCCGCCCGCGGCTCCGTTGATCCCGACGTGTACGCCGGGGACTGGACCGGACTGATCGTCCTCCTGGTCGCCATCGCAGTGACCGCCGGCGCGTGGTTCGCCGCCCGCCCCCTCCTGATTTCCCCTGTCGCCGGACTTTTCGGGGAGGTCACCACGAGATAACCCACCACAACTTTCTGTGCTGCAGAAAACGCACCCCACGTCGCGCGGGGTGCGTTTTCTCATGTCCGGGGCCGGCAGCGGCGCGAACCGGCACCCCGTACACGAGTCATCCTCATTCCACCCGCTCTGGCTGGGGCCGGGACAGTCCCCAAGGACCCGCCCTTTCCCCGCAAGGTGGATTGGAACTGATCGCTGCGTCTCGGCGTGCTGTCCTCGAACGTGGACGTGTACCTGTCGAGTTCTCCGGAGGGGGGCGTCGGCGAGCACCGTTGCAGACGACACTCCCATCGTCAGTGCACCGTGATCTTCTGCATTCCCCCGAGCACACGTGGCGCCGTCCGCCGCTGCGGACTCCCCGACCATGCTTTTCGACGCCCTCCGCCGCTGCTACACCTCCTGTCATTCATGTCCTCGACCGGCAGGCGGCAGCGCCCTCCAGAGTTCATATACGAATCCGCTGGTCAACACCGGCATTTAGTGCGCAACAGCGCACTCCGCCAGGCGTCGACAGCGTTCCCCCCCCCGGTCCGCCACTGCGGACACTGCCGGCACGCCCTCTGCCGGCAAGCGACAGAGTTTTCAGCACTGAACAGAGTGCGCAGTTGCGCACCTTTCCGTGCAACTGACCAACGCCTCCCACGCTGGCCTCCGGGCCCAGATCCCCGTTGCGCTCAACCACGAAAGCACTGGCTAACACAGGTGTTCAGTGCGCAGCTGCGCACTATCTGTCAGCGCACTGCGCAACCGTCACAGTCCGTCGCTGCGGGCACTCAGCAGCAACGCCCTCCAGAGTTCAATAACGTATCTGCTGGTCAACACCGGTATTCAGTGCGCAGCTGCGCACTCCTTCAGGCATCGACAACGCTCCCTCGGAGGGCGCACCGCAACACACCCCAGCACTCCCCACAGTGCACAGCTGCGCACTCCACGAACGGCGGGCTACTCCTCTGCAGTCCGCAGCTGCGGACTCCCCCGCCTCGCCCTCAGGCCCCGAAACCCGTGAACCTTTCCCAGGGAACCCGCTGGTCAACACCGGTATTTAGTGCGCAACTGCGCACTCCACTAGAGCGTGTTACGAAAATCCGGTGAGTGAGACCGGCGTGTCATAAACAGCAACGAGGGTCTCCCCGCGCACGCTGTTGGTGTCGAATCATCAACGCTCGCAAGGAAACCCTCGTTGCCTACTGTACCGCCCTCAGCACGCCATGACCTCACCGACGCTGAATGGGACCTGCTTGTCCCACTGCTACCGGCCCCGTCACGGCGGGGACGCCCCCGCACCTGGGACCTACGGTCCCTGGTCAACGGCATCTTCTTTCGCATCCGCACCGGCTGCCCGTGGCGCGATGTCCATGAGCGCTACGGCCCCTGGTGGCGGGTCCACGATCTGTTCGCCCGGCTGCGGGCCAACGGAGTATGGGAGAACGTGCACACCCGGCTGCTCACCCACGCCCAGGAGAAAGGAAAACTCTCCTGGGAGGTCAGCGTGGATTCCACAACCACCCGTGGACATATCCACGCCGCGGGTGCACGGAAAGACAGCCCCCTCCGCCACCCGGGGGAGCCGGATCATCATGGGTTCGGCCGCTCGCGGGGCGGGTGGTCGACCAAGATCCATGTGGCCATTGACGCTGACTGCGGGGTGCTGTCCTTTGCGATCACCCCAGGTCAAGCCGGTGATGGTCCACAGATGGTGCGGGTACTGGAGAAAATCCGGGTGCCGTCCGCCACGCGTGGTCGGCCGCGGAAACGACCCGAGCGGGTGTTGGCGGACAAGGCGTATTCCTCACGGGCGAACCGGGCGTGGTTGCGGGCGCGGGGGATCAAGGCGACGATCTCCCAGCCGAAGGACCAGGTCGCCAACCGTCGGCGCAGGGGGTCGGCCGGTGGCCGACCCCCTGCCTTCGATGCCGTGGCTTACCAGCGGCGTAATGCCGTGGAGCGGGGTATCAACCGGATCAAGCAGCATCGTGGGTGTGCCACGCGTTTCGACAAGTTAGCGGTGCATTTCGAGGCCACGGTGCAGTTGGCGAATATCCGCTACTGGCTGAAACGACTTTCGTAACACCCTCTAGGCGTCGACAGCGCTCCCCCGGACACTGCCGCCATGCCCTCTGACAAGAGCCGACAGCGTGCTCCGACACCGCCCAGAGTGCGCAGCTGCGCACTCCCGGACCACGCTGCGCGACGGCCGTGGTCCGCCACAACGGGTGCGCAACGCACGCTCCTGAACGACAGCTTCCTCGCAGAGTTACAAAACGAAACAGCTGGTAGACGCATGTTTTTAGTGCGCAGCTGCGCACTCCCCTGACACCTCGAGGAAAGCGGGCGTCGATAAGCATGCAGAAGGGCCCCTTCCCGGAGGAAGGGGCCCGACTACAGGTGGATCAGAGCTTGCGGAGCGTGAGGCTCTGCTCGGCACGGCCGACGGGGCCGTGGATGTCGTGGAGGACGGAGCTGGTCAGGCCGATGCCCTCGGCACCCCACGTGACGGTGGTGTCCAGACCGGTCCACGGGCCGGTCGGCTGGCGGAAGAGATGGACGGTGAGGTCGACGTTCGGGTACGCCCACTCCTCGGGTCCCTGCTGCGGGTTGATGCCGTTGGCGACGTCGATGCTGGTGAAGTACTGGGCGACCTCGATGGGCTCCTCGCCCTCGACCAGCACGTTCGGGGTGCGGATCCAGGTGGCTCCGCGACCCGGTCGACGCTCCATCGCCTGCCGGACCTCCAGCTGGCGGATGAAGCCGCCGGCCCACAGTTCGGTGAGATCACGCTCGGCGGAGTCCTCCGGGGAGGTGAGCGGCTCGGCACTGACCGCCTCGACCTCGGTGGTGTCCGAGGTGGCGAGGTACCAGGCGCGGGCCTTGATCACGCTGCGGCCTCCGATGGTGGCGGTGGCCTGGACGAGCTCGATGGTGCGTCCGGGGCGCAGCGTCTCGACGATCACCTCGACCTCCGCGAACGGGAGGCGACCGAGGATGTCGTAGGAGATGCGGCTGAGGACGAGGTCCTTGTGGGGACGGGTGCGCTCGATCTCGTGGATCATCAGGCCGGCGAGGGAACTGAAGTGGTAGTCCTCCGTCGACCAGGCTCCCTCCGCGTGGCGGGTGGGCTGGAAGGTGATGTCACCGGTGCGGGTGAAGAGGTGGCTGCTCATGCTCTCCCCTACTAGTTCCGGTACAGCAGCAGGGCGTCGCCCTGGCCACCGCCACCGCACAGGCTCACGCCTGCCTTGCCGGCACCACGACGGTCGAGCTCCCGCGCCGCGGTGAGGACCAGGCGGGCACCGGAGGCACCGATCGGGTGTCCGAGGGCGATGGCACCGCCGTAGATGTTGCACTGCTCGGCCGGGTAGTCGAGGTCGCGCAGGGACTGGACGGCGACGGCACCGAAAGCCTCGTTGATCTCGACGAAGTCCAGGTCACCGGCCTCCCAGCCGGCGCGGTCGAGCGCGGCCTTGAGGGAGTCGGAGGGCTGGGAGTGCAGGGAGTTGTCCGGGCCACCGGTCTGGCCGGCGACGCCGACGACCGCCAGGTAGTCGAGGCCGCGCTCCTCCGCCCAGGAACGGCGGGTGAGGACGACGGCTGCGGCTCCGTCGGAGATCGGGGACGCGTTGCCCGCGGTGATGGAGCCGTCACGGGTGAAGGCGGGGCGCAGGCCGGAGAGGGACTCGGTGGTGGTGTTGGCGCGGATGCCCTCGTCGGCGGAGACGACCACCGGGTCGCCCTTACGCTGCGGGATGGAGATGGGGGCGATCTCGGAGTCGAAGACGCCGGCGGACTGGGCGGCGGCCGCACGCTGGTGGGAGGCGGCGGCGATCTCGTCCTGCTCCTCGCGGGAGATGTTCAGGGAGGACAGCGGGCCCTCGGTGAGCACGCCCATGGAGATGCCCTCGGCGGCGTCGGTGAGGCCGTCTACCTCGGCGGTGTCGGCGAGCTCCATGGCGCCGTAGCCCTTGCCCTGGCGGGCGCCGCGGACGACGTGGGCGGCGTTGGTCATGGACTCCTGACCACCGGCGACGACGACGTCGGCGTCACCGAGGCGGATGAGGCGGGCGGCGTGGATGACGGCGTCGAGGCCGGAGAGGCAGACCTTGTTGACGGTCTCGGCGACGACCCGCGGGTCGAGGCCTGCCTTGAGTGCGGTCTGGCGGGCCGGGTTCTGTCCGGCACCGGCCTGGAGAACCTGGCCGAGGATCACGTGGTCGACGTCGGAGGGCTGGATGCCGGCGCGTTCGACGGCGTGGCGGACGGCGTGGGCGCCGAGGTCCACGGCGCTGAGGGAGGCGAGGGAACCGAGGAGCTTGCCCTGGGGGGTGCGGGCTCCGGCGAGGATGACGACGTCATCGGCGTGGGGGGTGAGGTTGCTCATGGTGGGGCTTACTCCATTTCTTCCAGCTCGACGACGTAGTTCGCGTCGGTGTTCTCTTCAATGTCACGGAGGGTCACGCCGGGGGCGATCTTCCGCAGGATGAGGTGGTCTTCGGCGACGTCGAAGCTCCCCATGTCGGTGATGATCCGGTCGACGACGCCGATACCGGTGAGCGGCAGGTCGCACTTCTTCTTCAGCTTGGGCTGGCCGTCGCGGGTGACGTGCTCGGTGAGCACCAGGACGCGCGGGGTGCCGGCGACGAGGTCCATCGCGCCGCCCATGCCCTTGACCATTTTGCCGGGGATCATCCAGTTGGCCAGGTCGCCGGACTGGGAGACCTCCATGGCGCCGAGGACGGCCATCTTCACCTTGCCGCCACGGATCATGCCGAAGCTGGTGGCGGAGTCGAAGATCGCGGCGCCGGGGATGAGGGTGACGGTCTGCTTGCCGGCGTTGATGAGGTCGGCGTCCTCCTCCCCCTCGTAGGGGAAGGGGCCCATGCCGAGGATGCCGTTCTCCGACTGGAGGACGACGTTGACGCCCTCCGGGAGGTTGTTGGCCACCAGCGTCGGGATGCCGATGCCGAGGTTGACGTAGTCACCGTCGTTGAGTTCCTTGGCGGCCTCGGCGGCCATCTGGTCGCGGGTCCAGCCCTTGGTGGTCACGGTGGTGGTGGACATGTCAGATCTCCTTTCCGACGGTCGCGCGCGGGCGGGTGGTCCGCTGCTCGATCGGCTTCTCGCGGTCGTCCGCCGGGACGATGTGGTCGACGTGGACACCGGGGGTGGTCACGTGTGCCGGGTCGATGCCGCCCAGGGGCAGGATCTCCTCGCACTGGGCGATGGTGACCAGGCCGGACTCGGCGCACAGCGGGTTGAAGTTGCGGGCGGTGGCGCGGTACACGAGGTTGCCGCTGATGTCGCCCTGCCAGGCGTGGACCAGGCCGACGTCGGCGACGATGCCGCGCTCCATGACGTAGGTGCGGCCGTCGAAGTTCTTCGTCGGCTTGCCCTCGGCGACGAGGGTGCCCACACCGGTGGCGGTGTAGAAGGCGGGGATTCCGGCGCCGCCGGCACGGAGCCGCTCGGCGAGGGTGCCCTGCGGGTTGAACTCGACCTCGAGCTCGCCGGCGAGGTACTGGCGGGCGAACTCGCGGTTCTCACCGACGTAGCTGGCGCACACCTTGCTGACCTGGTTGTTCTCGAGCAGGATGCCGAGGCCCTGGCCGTCGACGCCCATGTTGTTGCTGACGATGGTGAGGTTCTTGCGGCCCACGTCACGCAGTGCCTCGATGAGGACGTACGGGACACCGCAGAGTCCGAACCCACCGACGGCAAGGGTCATGCCGTCCTTGACGTGCTCCGCGATGAGCTCGCGGACGTCGTTCCTGCGCTTGTCGATTCCCATCAGAGCCACCCCAGAACCTTCGGAGCCATCTCGCGCAGCGCGACCTTGCGCACCTTGCCGGAGACGGTCATCGGGTACTCGTCGACGACGGCGACGTAGCGCGGGACCTTGTGACGGGCCAGCTTGCCGTGTGCGAACTCGGCGATCTGCTCGGCGGTGAGGTCGTCCACGCCGTCGTGCAGGATGATCCACGCCATGATCTCCTCACCGTAACGCTCGTCGGGGACGCCGATGACCTGGGCGTCGACAATGTCCGGGTGAGTGAAGAGGAACTCCTCGATCTCACGCGGGTAGACGTTCTCGCCGCCGCGGATGAGCATGTCCTTGAGGCGGCCGGTGACGGAGAGGTAGCCCTCCTCGTCGATCTCGCCGAGGTCGCCGGTCTGCATCCAGCCGTCCGGGGTGAGGGCCTCGCCGGTCTTCTCCTCGTGGTCCCAGTAGCCCTTCATCACGGAGTAGCCGCGGACGAGGATCTCGCCCTTCTCGCCGATGGGGAGGGTCTCGCCGGTGTCCTCGTCGACGATCTTGCACTCGAGGTGCGGCATGATCTGGCCGACGGTGTTGACGCGCTTGTCCAGGGGGGCGTCGGCACGCGTCTGGAAGGAGACCGGGGAGGTCTCGGTCATGCCGTAGCAGATGGAGATGCCCTCCATGTTGAACTGGGTCATGACGTCGCGCATCGTCTTCGACGGGCAGGAGGTGCCGGCCATGATGCCGGTGCGCAGGGTCGACAGGTCGTAGGGGCTGCCGTACTCGATGTGGTCGTGGGCCTCCTCCAGCTCGGTGATGAACATGGTGGGCACGCCGTACAGCGAGGTCGCCTTCGCGGAGTGGACCGCCTTGAGGGTCTCACGGGACTTGAAGGTCGGGCCCGGGATGATCATGCAGGCACCGTGGGTGAAGGTGGCGATGACGCCCATGACCATGCCGAAGGTGTGGAAGAAGGGCACCGGGGTGCACACGCGGTCCTGCTCGGTGTAGCCGAGGTTCTCACCGACGAAGAAGCCGTTGTTGAGGATGTTGCGGTGCGTCAGGGTCGCGCCCTTGGGGAAACCGGTGGTGCCGGAGGTGAACTGGATGTTGACGGGATCGTTGTTGTCCAGGTCGCGGGTGTACTCGGAGAGGTCGTCGATCTCACCGTGGATGGCGTCGTACCAGTCGGTGGAACCGAAGTAGATGATGTTCTTCAGCTGGACGCCGCGCTGCTTGCGGGCCTCGTTGAGCATGGTGCGGTAGTCGGAGTCCTTGAAGCGCGGGGCGGCGAAGACCATCTTCACGCCGACCTTGGCCAGGACGTAGTTGAGCTCGCTCTGACGGTAGGCCGGGTTGATGTTCACCAGGATGAGGCCCAGGTGGTGGCAGGCCCACTGGACGACGAGCCACTCCCAGCGGTTGGTGGACCAGATGCCGATGCGGTCGCCCTTGCGGTAGCCGTGGCGGATGAAGGCGGACGCCAGGCGGAGAACCGTGTTGTAGAACTGCTCGTAGGTGTAGGTCTTGTCGGCGTAGACGTCGACGACCGCCTCACGGGAGGGGTACTTCTCGACGATCGAGCGGAGCATCTGACCCAGGGTCTCCTCGCGGAGCGGGGCGGCGCCCTGGTCGATGGTGCAGCCGATGACGTGGGAGAGCTTGTTGCCGTTCTCGTCGACGACGATGGAGCCGTACGGGGTGGAGCGGGTGGTGAGGGTGTTGGTGATCATGTCTGCTTCTTCTTTCTGGTTTCAGGACTGGGCGCGCTGGACGATGGCCTGGGCCTGGCGGAAAAGGGGGGCGTCGACCATGCGGCCGTTGAAGCTGAAGGCTCCGTCGTTGTGCTCGGCGGCGGCGAGGAGCTGCCGGGCGAAGTCGAGGTCCTCGTCACTGGGCCGGTAGGACTCACGGATGACGGACACCTGGGAGGGGTGGATGCAGCAGGTGCCGACGTAGCCGAGGGCGGCGGCGTCCTCGGCCTCCGCACGGAGGCCGTCGATGTCCCCGATGTCCACGTGGACGGAGTCGAGGGAGGCCTTGCCGTGGGCGGCGGCGGCGAGCTGCACCTGCGCCCGGGCGAAGCGGGGCACGTCACGGTAGGTGGTGTCGGCGAAGCGGGAGGTGGTGCCGCCGAGGCCGGCGACGAGGTCCTCCGCGCCCCAGAAGAGGGCGACGACACCTTCGGCGGCGGCGATCTCCTCCGCCCGGAGGACTCCGAGCGGGGTCTCCACGAGAGCGATGACGGCGGCGTCGGGAAGCACCCGGGTGACGGACTCGACGTCCGCCGCGCCCTCGGTCTTGGAGAGCATGACCTGGCGGAAGGGGCTGCCGGCCACGGCTGCGAGGTCCGCGACGTGGTCGGAGGTGCCGGCCGGGTTCACGCGGATGATGACGCGGGAGGGGTCGAGCGTGGCCAGGCGGATGCCCTCACGGGCGCTCTCGCGGTTGGCGGGGCGGCAGCCGTCCTCCAGGTCGATGATGACCAGGTCGGCGCGGTCGGCGGCCTTGGCGAAGAACTCGGGGCGGTCGGCCGGGGCGAACAGCAGTGCCGGGCCGGCGGGGATCCAGGTGCTCATCTACTCTTCTCCTTCTTCGGGGCGGCAGCGCACCATGGTGGAGCGGACTGCGCGACAGACGACGTCGCCGTGCTGGTTACGGCCGATGTGCTCGAGCTCGACGATCCCCTGACCGGGACGCGACTTGGAGAGTCGCTTGCCGGTGCAGATCGTCTCGGCGTAAAGGGTGTCGCCGTGGAACATCGGGGCCGGGAAGGCGACCTCGGTGAAGCCCAGGTTGGCGACGATGGTGCCGAGGGTGAGCTGGGAGACGGACAGGCCGACCACCGTGGACAGGGTCCACATGGAGTTGACCAGTCGCTGGCCGTCGAACCCGGGCTGCCCGGACGACCAGTGGGCGTCGAGGTGCAGCGGCTGGGTGTTCATGGTGAGGGTGGTGAAGACGACGTCGTCGGCCTCGGTGACGGTGCGGCCCGGGCGGTGGAGGTAACGCACACCCTCCTCGTACTCCTCGAACCACAGGCCCCGCTGCTCGACGGAGCGGGTGATCACGGCGGTGTCGGTCATTTCAGTTCTCTCCTTTACAGACCCAGCTCGCGGGCGATCAGCATCAGCTGCACCTCGGAGGTGCCCTCACCGATCTCGAGGATCTTGGAGTCGCGGTAGTGGCGGGCGACGCGGTACTCGTTCATGAAGCCGTAGCCACCGTGGATCTGGGTGGCGTCACGGGCGTTGTCCATCGCGGCCTCGGAGGAGATGAGCTTGGCGATGTAGGCCTCCTTGCGGAAGTCCAGGCCCTTGACCATCTTGGCGGCGGCGGCCATCCAGGCGAGGCGGGCGGCGTGGACGCGGGCCTCCATGCGGGCGATCTTGAAGGAGATGGCCTGGAAGTCGGAGATCGGCTTGCCCATGGAGGTGCGCTCCTTGGCGTACTTCACGGACTCGTCGACGCAGCCCTGGGCGGCACCGGTGGCCAGGGCGGCGATGGCGACGCGGCCCTCGGCGAGGATGGACAGGAAGTTGGCGAAGCCGCGGCCGCGCTCACCGAGCAGGTTCTCCTGGGGGACGCGGACGTCGGTGAAGGTCAGCGGGTGGGTGTCGGAGGCGTTCCAGCCGACCTTGTCGTACGCCGGCTCCACGGTGAAGCCCGGGGTGTCGTTCGGGACGATGATCGTGGAGATCTCCTTCTTGCCGTCCTTCTCGCCGGTGACGGCGGTGACGGTGCACAGGGAGGTGATGTCGGTGCCGGAGTTGGTGATGAACTGCTTGGAGCCGTTGATGATGAAGTCGCTGCCGTCCTCACGCGCGGTGGTGCGGGTGGCACCGGCGTCGGAGCCGGCGCCCGGCTCGGTCAGACCGAAGCTGGCGAGCTTCGTGCCGGCGGTGAGGTCCGGGAGCCACTGCTGCTTCTGCTCCTCGTTGCCGAAGTGGAAGATCGGCATGGCACCGAGACCGACGCCGGCCTCCAGGGTGATGGCCACGGACTGGTCGACGCGGGCCAGCTCCTCGAGGGCGATGCCGAAGGAGAGGTAGTCACCGCCCATGCCGCCGTACTCCTCCGGGAAGGGCAGTCCGAACAGGCCCATCTCGGCCATGCCGGAGACGACCTCGTAGGGGAAGGTGTGGTCGCGGTCGTGCTGTGCGGAGACGGGGTCGACGACCTCGTTGGCGAACTCGCGGACCACGTTCTGCAGCTCGCGGTACTCCTCGGGCAGGTCGGTGATGTTGATGTCGGTCATGATGCTGGTTCCTTTCGGGAGATTTTTCTGTGCTGGGTGAGAGGTTGTGGGTGGGTCAGTCGTCGGCGGCGACGCTGGCCAGGGCCTTGCCGGCGGGGACCTGGTCGCCCGCCGAGCAGTGGTAGGCGACGATTCCGTCGTGGGCGGCCCGGAGCACGTGCTCCATCTTCATGGCCTCGACCACGAGGACCGCGTCTCCGGCGGAGACCCGGGTGCCCGGCTCGGCGGACAGGGCGATGACGGTGCCCGGCATCGGGGATGCCAGGGTGCCGTCGCCGTCGGCGTCCTCGTCGGCCCGGGAGCGGGCGACGTGCTCCTGACGCAGCACCCAGGTGCCCTCGTCGGAGGAGACGACCGTCTCGGGGGTGGAGCCGTTGCCGATGGCGTCGATCTGCCAGTGGCGGGTGAGCCCGTCGACGGTGACGCGCCAGGAGTCGCCGTCGCGGTGCACGGTGGCCGACACGGTGCGGGGCTCCGCCCGGGCCGCCTCGTCCTCGGAGGTGAGTCCGGCGACGGCGTCGTGGACGGTGACCTCCGCGGCGGCCGGGGTGCCGCGCAGAGAGATGAGGCTGGAGCCGCCCTCCCAGGCGAAGCGGACGCGCTGCTCGGCGGGGAGGCCGGGGCGCCAGCCGTCCGGGATCGCCCAGGCCGAGCCGGGCTGGTCCGGCCAGCGCTGGGCGAGCCACACCATGGCGGAGGCGACGAGGGCGTCGTCCGGGACGTCGGAGACCCGGTAGTCGTCGACGACCTCGTCGAGCAGTCCGGTGTGCAGGTCACCGGCGACGACCTGGGGGACGTTGATGAGGAAGCGGCAGAAGTCGGTGTTGACTCCGACGCCGGCGACGACGGTGTTCGCCAGTGCCCGGTCGAGGCGGCTGAGGGCCTCGGCGCGGTCGGCGCCGTGGACGATGACCTTCATGAGCATCGGGTCGTACAGGGAGGAGATCTCCGAGCCGTCGGTGATGCCGGAGTCGACGCGCACGCCCGGGCCCTCCGGCTTGACGACGCTGGCGATGCGGCCACCGGTCGGCAGGAAGCCGTTGGCCGGGTCCTCGGCGTAGATGCGGGCCTCGATGGAGTGGCCGGTGAGGGTGATGTCCTCCTGGCGGATCGGCAGTTCCTCGCCGCGGGCGATCGCGAGCTGGAGGGCGACGAGGTCGTGGCCGGTGACCATCTCGGTGACGGGGTGCTCGACCTGGAGACGGGTGTTCATCTCCATGAAGTAGAAGTCGTCGGGACGGGCGGCGGGGACGATGAACTCGACGGTGCCGGCGCCGACGTAGCCGACGGAGCGGGCGGCGTCGCAGGCCGCCTGGCCGATGGCCTCGCGGGTGGTGGCGTCGAGAAGCGGGCTCGGGGCCTCCTCGATGACCTTCTGGTGGCGGCGCTGCAGGGAGCACTCGCGCTCACCGAGGTGGACGACGTTGCCGTGGGCGTCGGCGAGGATCTGGACCTCGATGTGACGCGGGGTGTCCACAAAGTGCTCGAGGAACAGGGTGTCGTCGCCGAAGGCGCCGGCTGCTTCACGACGCGCGGTGACCAGTGCCTCCGGGAGGTCGGCCGGGTCCTCGATGCGGTGCATGCCCTTTCCTCCGCCTCCGGCGGAGGGCTTGATGAGGACGGGGAAGCCGATCTCGGGGGCGGCGGCGATGATCTCCTCGTCGGTCAGACCCGGGCGGGAGATGCCGGGGACGGTCGGGACGTCGCGGGCCTCGACGGCGGCGCGGGCGGAGATCTTGTCACCCATGGTCTCGATGGCGGAGGCCGGCGGGCCCATGAAGATGATGTCGTTGTCGGCGCAGGCCTGGGCGAAGGTGGAGTTCTCGGCGAGGAAGCCGTAGCCCGGGTGGATGGCGTTGGCGCCGGTGCGGCGGGCCGCGTCGATGATCTTGTCGATCACCAGGTAGGACTCACGGGCCGGGGAGGCGCCGATGTGGACGGCGATGTCGGCGTCACGGACGTGCGGGGCGTCGGCGTCGGCGTCGGAGTAGACGGCGACGGAGCGGACGCCCTGGTCCTTGAGGGTGCGGATGATGCGGCAGGCGATCTCCCCGCGGTTGGCGACGAGCACCGTGTGAATGTTGTGGGTAGTCATTGTTGTCGTTCTCCTACATGCGGAAGATGCCGAAGGCGGTGTCGTCAAGGGGTGCGCCGGAGGCGGTCTCGAGGGCGAGGCCGAGCATGCGGCGGGTGTCGGCCGGGTCGATGACGCCGTCGTCCCAGAGGCGGGCCGAGGAGTAGTACGGGTGGGACTCCTCCTCGAACTTCTCGCGGATCGGTGCCTCGAACTGCTCCTGCTCCTCGGCGGACCACTCGCCGCCGGAGCGCTCGATCTGGTTGCGGCGGACGGTGGAGAGGGTCATCGCGGCCTGCGGGCCACCCATGACGGCGATGCGGGCGTTGGGCCACATCCACAGGAAGCGCGGGGAGTAGGCGCGGCCGCACATGGAGTAGTTGCCGGCTCCGAAGGCGCCGCCGATGACGACGGTGAACTTCGGGACGCGGGTGGTGGCGACGGCGTTGACCATCTTCGCGCCGTGCTTGGCGATGCCGCCCGACTCGTACTCACGGCCGACCATGAAGCCGGTGGTGTTCTGGAGGAAGAGGAGCGGGATGCCGCGCTGGTCGCACAGCTCGATGAAGTGCGCGCCCTTCTGGGCGGACTCCGCGAACAGGACGCCGTTGTTGGCGATGATGCCGACCGGGTGGCCGTGGATGCGGGCGAAGGCGGTGATGAGCGTGGTGCCGAACTCCTCCTTGAACTCGGTGTACTCGCTGCCGTCGACAAGCACCTCGATGACCTCGCGCACGTCGTAGGGGACCTTGGAGTCGGCGGGGACGATGTCGTAGAGGTCGGTCTGCGGGCGCAGCGGCTCGACGGTGTCGCGGACCTCCCAGACCGGTGCCGGGTCGAGCGGGAGGGTGTCGACGATCGCACGCACCCGGTGCAGGGCGTCCGCGTCGTCGAGTGCCAGGTGGTCGGTGACGCCGGAGACCTTGGAGTGGAGGTCACCGCCGCCGAGGTCCTCGGGGGTGACGTCCTCACCGGTGGCGGCCTTCACGAGCGGCGGGCCGGCCAGGAAGATGGTGCCCTGCTCCTTGACGATGACGGCCTCGTCACTCATGGCCGGGACGTAGGCGCCACCGGCGGTGCAGGAGCCGAGGACCGCGGCGATCTGCGGGATGCCCTTGGCGGACATGTTGGCCTGGTTGTAGAAGATACGGCCGAAGTGGTCGCGGTCCGGGAAGACCTCGTCCTGGTTGAGCAGCATGGCTCCACCGGAGTCGACCAGGTAGATGCAGGGGAGACGGTTGTCGTTGGCGATCTCCTGGGCGCGGAGGTGCTTCTTGACGGTCATCGGGTAGTAGGTGCCGCCGGAGACGGTGGCGTCGTTGGCGACGACCATGCAGCGACGTCCGTGGACCAGTCCGATGCCGGCGACGACGCCGGCGGCGGAGACCTGGCCACCGTACATGTCGTGGGCGGCCAGCGGGGCCACCTCGAGGAAGGGGCTGCCCGGATCGAGCAGTTCGACGATGCGCTGACGGGCGAGGAGCTTGCCGCGGCTGATGTGGCGCTCGCGTGCCTTCTCATTGCCTCCTTCGGCGGTCCGGGCCAGCACTCCGCGCAGATCGGCGACGAGCGACTCGTGCCTTTCGCGGTTGGTCTCTGTTGCGGTCATGGGTTCTCCGTGGGATCGAAGCGGTCTGTGAGGATTTCAGTTAACGGTGATTAACTCTGTTTCAGGACAGTACATCGCAGAAATGTGGCCCACAACACGTCACGCCTCCAACGTCACCCACATCACCCCCGCTGGAAGTGTTTCCTGAATCACAAAAACCCCGCCACCTGCGGTGACGGGGCTCACAGTGGGGCGGGGGGCTCCCCCCGCATCACTCAACGAAAAGTGCGCACCGGGCCATCTTCGTGACGTCCTTACGGAGCTCCTCAAGGTCCGCCCAGTGCAGAACATAGCGTGCGGAGTTCACCAGACCGGCCACCAGCTGCACCCGGATTCGGGCCGTCGCACGGTCCAGATCCGGCCGCGCCCGCTGCAGGGCATCCGCCCACAGACCCAGATAGGTACGCTGCAGCGACTTGACCTTCTCCCGGACGCTCTCCTCCAGGTTCTCGATCTCACGCCCCTGCACACGGATGAGGTCCGCCTCGGTCACGGCGACCTCGACGTGCATCGCGATGAGTTCATTGAGCACCGCCTCCGGATCGGACTCCGCGGTGAGCTCATTGCGCAGGAACGCGTCCCGCGCTCCGTCCACCAGACGGATCGAGATCTCCGTGAGGATGTCCGCCAGCAGGGCCTCCTTGCTGTCGAAGTGCCTGTAGAGGCCCGGACCCGAGATTCCCACCGCAGCGCCGACGTCCCCCAGGCGCGTCTGGTGGAACCCCTTCGCAGCCATGATCGTCGCGGCGGCGGACAGGATCTCCTGCCTGCGTTTCGCCTTGGCCATCTCTCGTGCGGTCGCCACTACCAGGTCTCCCGTTCCTGTTTCTCCGTCGGACCCGAATGGTCCTACCTCATGCCAATGTACTTGATGGACCCCGACGGCCCCGACGCCCACCCCGGTTCCGCGGACGCCCCGCCGCTGCTCAACGCGTCAATCACAGGAGTGCGCCGGGACGCTCCCCAGCACAGCCGGCAGCCCGGCGGCCAGGAGATCCGACATCGCCTGGGCGTCCTCGTAGGTCCCCGAGGCGGGCATCACCCACAGGCTGACCGCCACGTCACCCGTCCCGGCCGCCGCGCCGGGCACCAGACCGAACTGGCGGACGGTGTAGCGTCCGTCCGGCTCCGGCCCCCAACCGCCCTTAAAGCGGGCGCCCTCCAACTGCCCCAGGCCGTAGCGCTGCACGATCATCCCCATGTCCGCCAGCACCTCGCCGGTGCCCGGCAGACACGGCAGCTGCGCCGCGAAACGGGCCTGGGCGTCGAGGGGCCAGGCGGTCTGGCCGAAGCTGCTGAACCCGGGGCGGGTGTGCTCGTGGGAGACGCGGACCGGGGCACCGGCCTCGGCCAGCACCGACTCCACCGTCGCCGCCGCCCGGGTCGGCTCCCCGAGCGCCGCCCACAGCTGCTCCGCCGCCGCGTTGTCCGAGGACCGGATCGCCTCCCCCGCCACCGGCGCCAGCCCCGGATCCTGCCGCAGGGCCGCCACCGCGATGGGGACCTTGATGGTGGACCACGCCACCGGCGCCCCACCGGCCTCACCCGCGGTGATCACCGCGCCGTCCGCCACGGCGAGCGCGGCGCCGCCGCCGAAGGTGGCCACGGCGGCGTCGACAAGTTCCTGCAGCTGTGCGTCACTGCTTGCCGACGCCTCCGTGGTCGCGGGCGTCGGCTGTGCCGTGGACGTGACCACCAGGGTGCTCACGGGGGTCTCCCCCACCTCCCCGATCGTGCAGGAACTCACCGCGAGTCCCGTCACGCACAGTCCCGCCACGAACCGTATCCGGATGCTCACTGGATGTAGACCACCGCGTTGTTGCCGCCCCGGCAGGTGACGTAGGAACCGTTGTCCGAGCAGGTCATGCTGTAGTTCTGACCGGTGACCGGGCTCCAGGCGGTGAGGGTGAGCGACGGGCTGGCGTCCGGGGTGTACACGCGGCGGAACTCCCGGGCCACGGCCTCCGCGAAGGGGGCGCTGGTGACCTCGGTGCCGGCGTAGAACCGCGTGAAGCGTCCCTCCTCCCCGATGCCGGAGGTGGTGCCACCGACCTGCAGCGCACCGGCGGGGACGGGCTCACGTATCTGGACCGGCGCCGGGGAGGCCGGCTCCGCGGGAACCACATAGGTGCTGGTCACCACAATTGGTTCGGGGGCGGCGGAGCTACCGAACCAACCCTGGGACCAGCCGGCGGCGCCGAGTCCGCCGAGGCCGATCAGGGCACCCACCGCGACCACGGGCAGGACCCACGAGGGGCGGGACTGCGGGTGCTGCGCAGCCGGTGCGGCCGGCGCAGGCTGCACTGGCGGGAAGGAGTCGGTCGCCCACTCCCTCTCCCGGGGCCCGGGGGTGGTGCCGGACGGGGGCGGGGCCTCATCCCAGGGATTCCGGTTACCCCAGCTGTTCCCCCCGCCGGCGGCGGACTGCTCGTTCCAGGTCATACCCCTCATTAATGCACACACAGGGATGGATAACGATACAGCCACCCGATTCCGGGGAGGGTCAGGGCAGGCGGGAGAGGATCCTCTCCGCCTGGGCGACCAGCGGGGCGTCGATCATGACCCCGTCGACCTGGAAGGCCCCCGTATGCCGCTGCGCCCCGGCGATGACGGCCCGCGCCCACTCGACCTGCGCCTCCTCGGGGAGGAACGCCCTACGCACGACGTCCACCTGCGCCGGGTGGATGCACGCGGTGCCGAGGAAACCGGAACGCGCGGCGTCGAGGGCCTCCGCGAACTGCCCCTCCTCATCACGGAAATCGGCGTGGATCGCATCCACCGCGAACTTCCCCGCCGCCGCCGCGTGCACGAGCACCTGGGAACGGGCGTGCCGGATGACGTCCCGGTACTCCCCCACCCCGGGCTCATCCGCCTGGCGACGCGAATGGGTCCCTCCCAGGAGCGTGATGAGGTCCTCCGCACCCCAGAACAGGCCCACCACCTGCGGATGACCGGCGATGGCGGCGATGTTCACCAGGGCCTGCGGGGTCTCGATCATGGCGATGACGTCCAGGCCCTCCAGCCCCTCCGGCAGGGAGGCACCCACCTTCGGGACCATGACGGTGCGCACCCCCACCTCCCGGACCAGGGCGACGTCAGCCGGGAAATGCGGGGACTCCGGGCCGATGGTCCGCAGGATCGTCCGGCCGGGATCCAGCTCCGCGGCCCGCACCGTGTCATGCAGATCACCGCGCCCACCGGAGCCGGCCCCGTCCTCCAGGTCGACGATCACCGTGTCGGCACGGGCGAATGCCTTGGGGATCAGGTCACCACGGTGCGCCGGAGCGAAGAGCAGGGACGGACCAAAGGGGATCGTTTCCATGGAACAAGTATGTAGCATCAGTGGCATGGAGACGTCAGCGCCTCAGCTTGCCCCGGCCCCGGCAGGGCTGTTCCTCCGGGGTGCCGCCACCTTCGTCGACGTGACTCTCGTCCTCCTGCTCGGCCTCGGTGTGCAGACACTGGTCACGGAACCGCTCGACCCCGACATGTTCACCATCGCCGCGCTGCTCACCACCGCCAACATCCGCATCCTCGCCGAGACGGTGTGGGGTGGCAGCCCCGGCAAGTGGCTGACCGGCATCCGCGTGAAGTTCCCCGGCGCGCCCCGCCTGTTGCGCCTGCCGCTGTCGATCCTGCGCAACAGCTGGCTGTGGGTGATCCCCCTGTCGATCCTGCTCGGCGACATGATCCTCAGCGTGTGGGCGGCGGTCGTGGTGGTGGCGGTCTCCATCATCCTCGGCCCCGACCGCCGTTCAGTGGCCGACCTGCTCGCGGGTGCCTACGTCATCGACTCCAACGCGCCCCGCCGCGTCCCCGATCCCGTCGACCGCACCTCCCCGCGCCGTGCCCTGGCGTGGGCGGTGGACATGACGCTCTCCGCACTCGCCGGCTGGGCGCTGGACAACTGGCTCGACTGGTCGTGGTGGGCGTGGGGCCTGGTAGTCCTGGCGGTGCTGAGGATCGCCTCCGAGAGCCTCCGCGTGCCGACGCCCGGCAAGGCCCTCCTCGGCCTCCGCGTCGAGCACCGCCCCGGGATGCTCCCCGTGCGGGCCGCGGCTCGCAACCTGTGGATCCTGCCCGCCCTGCTCCTCGCGGCCGGTTTCGATCACCCGTTGCTGCTGGTGGAGTGCTTCATCGCACTGTCCTTCCTCTACCTGCCCGGACAGCGCAGCGCCACGGACTACCTGGCGCAGGCGACCGTCACGCGTTGATCATCCGTCAGGCGATGTAGACGACGGCGTTCTCGCCGCCCCGGCACGTGATGTACGAACCGTTGTCCCGGCAGGTCATCTCGTAGGTCTGACCGGTGACCGTGCTGTAGACGAAGATGGTGTCCTCCGTGCGGTTCGTCGCCAGGTAGTTGTTGACGAACACATCCCGCACCGCCAGCGCGAAGGGCTCACTGGTGACCTCCGTGCCCCGCCAGACACTGTTGTAGTCGCCGGTAGGCGCATTGGTGCGTGCCGCCTCATTCGCCGGGATGGCACCCGCCGGCACCGCCGCCCGCTCCGGAGCAGGCGGTGGTGGTGGCGTCGGGGAGTCATCCGCCGTGGTGGCGCGGACGGTACTGGTGTACGTGGAGGTCACGGGACCACTGCCACCCCCGGCGACATTGAACCAGCCGAGGAAGTAGCCCGCCGTGGCCAGGACCGCCAACGCCGCGACCAGCAGCAGCGCGAGAATCATCCAGACAGGATTCCTCCTGCTCTGCGCCGCCACCTCCGGGTGGACGTACTGCCCGTACTCCACCGCCTGCGGGGGCTGCTGCGGAGGAAAATACTGCGTCGGCTTCTCCGGCTCCCAGTCGCCGGGGTTCGTCGGTGTCGTCATCACGGCCAGCCTTTCCCGCCTGCTCAGCGAGTCGAAGTCCCTCCCCCTCATCGTGGCACAGACCGTGGTGGCGGGCCGTGGTTTCCGAGACAGCAGGCGCCCCGACGGAGGATCCGTCGGGGCGCCTCGTCTCTTCAGCGACGCTGACTAGTGCGCGAAGTGGCGTGCCCCGGTGAAGTACATGGACACACCGGCCTTCTCGGCGGCGGCGATGACCTCGTCGTCACGGATGGATCCGCCGGGCTGGACGACGGCCTTCACGCCGGCGTCGGCAAGCACCTCGAAGCCGTCCGCGAACGGGAAGAACGCGTCGGAGGCGGCGACGGCGCCCTGGGCGCGCTCGACGTCACCGGCGAGGGTGTTCGCGCGCTCGACGGCCAGCTTGGCGGAGTCGACGCGGTTGACCTGGCCCATGCCGACGCCGACGGTGGCGGAGTCGCGGGACAGCAGGATGGCGTTGGACTTGACGGCGCGGACCGCGGTCCAGGCGAACTGCAGGTCGGCAAGCACCTGGTCGGAGACCGGCTCGCCGGCGGCGAGGGTCCAGTTGGCGGCGGTGTCGCCCTCCGCCTGCAGGACGTCGCGCTCCTGGACGAGGACGCCACCGGAGATCTCCTTGACCTCGAGGCCGGAGCGGGTCAGCGGCTCCGCCTGGAGGACGCGGATGTTCTTCTTGCGGGCGAGGACCTCGACGGCGCCGTCCGCGTAGGACGGTGCGATGATGACCTCGGTGAAGATGTCGGCGACCTGCTCGGCCATGGCCACGGTGACCTCACGGTTCGCGGCGATGACGCCACCGAAGGCGGACATCGGGTCGCAGGCGTGGGCACGACGGTGGGCGTCGGCGATAGAGGTGTCGGACACGGCGATGCCGCACGGGTTGGCGTGCTTGATGATGGCGACGCAGGCACGCTCGTGGTCCCAGGCCGCGCGCCAGGCGGCGTCGGCGTCCTGGTAGTTGTTGTAGCTCATCTCCTTGCCGTGCAGCTGCTCGGCGTTGGCCAGGCCACCGGTGCCCTTGTCTGCGTAGAGGGCGGCCGCCTGGTGCGGGTTCTCGCCGTAACGCAGGGTGGCGGTCAGCTCGTGGGAGCTGCCGATCCAGGCCGGGAACTCCGTGCCCTCCTCGGCAGCCTCGGCCTGCTCGCCGAGCCAGGTGGCGACGGCGACGTCGTAGGCGGCGGTGTGGCGGAAGGCGTCGAGAGCCAGGCGGGTGCGCTCGGCACGGGTGAAGCCGCCGTCCTTGAGGGCGGCGGCGACGTCGTCGTAACGGGCCGGGTCGACGACCACGGCGACGGACGGGTGGTTCTTCGCGGAGGCGCGGACCATGGACGGGCCGCCGATGTCGATCTGCTCGACGCAGGCGTCGAAGTCGGCGCCGGAGGCGACGGTCTCGGTGAACGGGTAGAGGTTGACCACGACGAGCTGGAAGGGTTCGACTCCGAGGTCAGCGAGCTGGGCGAGGTGGTCGTCCTTGCGGGTGTCGGCGAGGATGCCGGCGTGGACCTTCGGGTGGAGGGTCTTGACGCGGCCCTCGAGGCATTCGGGGAAGCCCGTGAGCTCCTCGACGGGGGTGACCGGGATGCCCTGGTCAGCGATCTTCGCTGCAGTGGAGCCGGTGGAGACGATCTCCACGCCGGCGTCGTGCAGCGACTGTGCCAGGCCCTCAAGCCCGGTCTTGTCGTACACGCTGATCAGCGCGCGCTTGATTACCTTGCGATCATCACTCATGGATGAACTCAACCTTCCTGGTGGTCTCGTCGATGGTTGCCGACCGCAGCACCGACACGATGAGCTGGCGTTCGACCTTCTTGATGCGCTCGTGGAGGGAGCTTTCGGTGTCACCCGGTTCCACCTCGACCGCCTGCTGGGCGATGATCGGGCCCGTGTCCACGCCCGCGTCGATGTAATGGACAGTGGAACCGGTGACCTTCACCCCGTGGGCGAGCGCATCCCGGACGGCGTGCGCCCCCGGGAAGGACGGCAGCAACGCCGGGTGGGTGTTGATGATGCGGCCGCCGAAGCGGTCGAGGACGCCGGCACCGAGAATCTTCATGAACCCGGCGGACACGACGATCCCCGGGTTCCCCTCCTCGATGACATCGGCGAGCGTGACATTCCAGGCGGCGCGGTCCTCACCGAGTTCCACGACCCGCGTCCCGACACCTGCGGCCTCCGCACGCTCCAGTGCCGCGCACGGCACATCGGCGATCACGAGCGACACCCGGTAGTGGCTGTCCTGATTGTCCAGGATGGACTGCAGCAGGGTGCCGCTACCGGAAACGAGCACGACGACATTAACTGGATCGAGGGTGGAAGTCACCCGTCCGATCCTAGTCCCTGGGCCCCGGATCTACGGCGTTCTCGTCCTCTTCCGCAGAAACTGGGGTAACCGGGATGTCAGTTTCCTCCGCTTCTGCGGCTTCTTCGGCCTCTTCGGCCCCTGCAGACTCGTCGGACTCCGCCTCGGCCTCCTCAGCTTCCTCAGTGTCCGAAGCGTCCTCGGCTTCTTCTTCCTCCTCCGGCTCCTCCTCGACGACCTCGCCCTCGAGGATCTCCGGCTCCTCATCCTCCGGCTCCGCCGGCTCCTCCGCCGGGGGTTCCTCCACCGGGGCGGCGGCTGCGGTGCGGGCCCGGCGGTCCGCCAGCTTGCCGACGAGCGCCGCCGCCACGCCGATACCGCCGGTCCAGGCGAAGGCCAGGCCTGCGGTGAGCCAGGCCATCGGGCCGGCGACGCCGAGGTGACCGACCTGTCCCGTGGTGAGGTAGGAGGCCACCAGCACGAGCACCGTCACGATCGCGGCGGTCGCCAGGGTCTGCACCACGGTGAAGCGCACGCCGCTGAGGACATAGGCCACCGCCATGGAGGTGACCAGCAGCAGGAGGATGGACCACTGGTGGGCCCAGCCGGGGATGAGCGCGAACAGCGGCATCGGCGGCAGGACGGTGAGGTCGATGGCGTAGAGGGAGAGGGAGGAGGCGCCGATGTGGAACTCCGAGCCGAGCATCACCGTCGCCGCGGCGAGGGCGGCGTTGGGCAGGTAGAGCAGGGAGATGAGTGCCGTGCCGACGTAGCCGGCGCCACCGTCATATACGGAGAGGACCTCGACCTGGCGGGACCAGCCGGCCACGAGCAGCACCAGGACCAGCACCAGCGCCGCCCCCGCCCAGAGAAGGAGGATGCGGACGGCGGTGGCGGCGGCGTCGGCAAGCCACTCGGGGGCGCCGTAACGCCGCAGCAGCGCCCGCCACAGGCGGCCACCCATGCCCAGCGCCAGGGCGAGTCCGTGCACGAGCAGCGTGCGGGCCACCGCATGGCCGAGCGGCGGCGGGCCGACGTCGAAGACGCGTCCGGCGTCCCACATCATGGCCGCGGCGATGAGGGTCAGGGCCAGGGGGACGAGGAGGACGCCGACCGTGATGACGAGGAGGTCGGCGATGCTCACCCTGTCGCGCACCGACACATGGATGCGGCGTGACACGAGCGCGATGAATCCGATGGCGGGCAACAGCGGGAGCACGCCGAGAACGATGCCGTCCGCGGAGACCGGGACGAGGTTGATGATGAGCCACAGTTGCGCGATGGTGGCCGGCAGGGCCGCCAGTGTGGTACGAGTCACAAGGAGTCCCGTGAGTGCCACGGCGATGATCGCCAGGACGACGACGAGGGAGGGCACGAGGTACACGCCGAGATGACGGCGGGCCCGCCCGAGCGTGCCGACGGGGGCGGGGGCCTCCCGGGACGCGCGGGTGGAGGCCGCGCCGCGGGCGGCCGTACTACCTGCGGAAGTCCAGCCGGCGCGGATGTTGCGGGGGCGCCGACCGGGCCTGGACTGGGGACTGGTCTTTCTGCTCATCACCTTCCCACTGTGCCACGCGGACCCCGCCGCGAGAGAGTGACGCGACCGTGCCCGCGCGGGATGTAACGTTCCCGGAGCAACCAACGATGTAGACAATTTCCTCCGGACCGGTTGCCACCCATGAATCGAGACGCTATTGTTACCGACCGTAGGTAACAAAGAGGTCACAATCCCGTAGCTAATCGTGATGTGGCCAGGACGGAAGAAGGCTTCATGCGCATGACGACTGAGCGGTCGGCCCGAGGTAAGCACCGCAAGATCACCACCTCGCAGACCACCAAGGGGCGCATCGCCCTCGTCACCGTCGCCACCGGCGCCGTCTCCACCGCCGGCATCGGCGGAGCAGCCGCCGCCCAGATCCAGGCGCAGAACACCGAGCAGGTCTCCGAGGCCGCCACCCCGGAGTACGCCCTCGCCGCCGACACCGCCGAGCTCTCCGGCAGCTCCGCCCCGGAGGCCACCCCGCAGATCCTCGCGATCGCCGAGTTCAAGCCGGCGACGTACATCGAGGAGCAGATCGCCAAGGCCGTCGAGTACTCCGCCGTCCGCGCCGAGGCCGACCAGGCTCTGCGCGCACCGTCCGTCGCCAAGCCGGCCGAGGGTGTCTTCACCTCCGGCTACGGCCCGCGCTGGGGCACCCTCCACGCCGGCATCGACATCGCCAACGCCGTGGGCACCCCGATCCTCGCCGTCATGGACGGCGTCGTCATCGACTCCGGCCCGGCCTCCGGCTACGGCAACTGGATCCGCATCCAGCACGAGGACGGCTCCATCTCCATCTACGGCCACATGGAGACCCTGGACGTCTCCGTCGGCCAGACCGTCACCGCCGGCCAGAAGATCGCCGGCATGGGCAACCGTGGCTTCTCCACCGGTTCCCACCTCCACTTCGAGATCCACCCGAACGGCGCAGGTGCCGTCGACCCGGTGCCGTGGTTCGCTGAGCGCGGCATCACCATCGCCTAACTAGACCAGATTTTCGCCCCGGCCAGGTTTCTGGCCGGGGCTTTTTGGCGTTTTCCGGCCCCTGACAGCCATCGCACCTCTTGCCGCCCCGCAGGTTACCCGGTAACCTCACCCCCAAGAGGTTACCGGGTAACCTGCCCGGCACCGTCACCTCCCGCAAGGAACCGCCATGCCCATCAAGCACTCCCTGCTCGCGATGCTGGCCGACGGACCACACTCCGCCAGCCAGCTCCAGCAGCAGTTCAGCGAGCGGACGCAGGCCGTCTGGCCCCTCAACATCGGCCAGGTCACCCAGACGCTCGGCCGTCTGGAGCGCGACGGCCTCATCGAGACCGCCGGCACCATCACCGGCGCCAACAACCGCCCCGCCGACACATACCGCCTCACCACCGCCGGCACCGAGCTTCTCGACGACTGGTGGTCCCGTCCCGTCCAACGTCCCCCCACGGACCGCGACGAACTGGTCATCAAGGTCTCCCTCGCCGCGCAGAACCGCAGCGTCGACCTCATCGGGCTGCTCGACCGGCAACGGCGCGCCACCATCGCCCAGCTCCGGGAGCTCACCCGTCTCTCCCGCACCCTCGACCACACCCGCACGGCCGAACGCCTGCAGGTCGAACGCCGCATCCTCGACCTCGAGTCGGAGGCCCGCTGGCTCGACCGCGTCGAGGCCCTGTCCACCCCCCGACCCCAGGAGTCCTGACATGTCCCCCACCTCACCCGCTCCCCTGGAGCTGCAGAACGTCACCTGCGTGTTCGGGTCCGGCCCCCGCCGGGTCGTCGCCCTCGAGGACGTCTCCCTCGTCATCGAGCCGGGGGAACTCGTCGCCGTCATGGGACCCTCCGGCTCCGGCAAGTCGACGCTGCTCAACGTCGCCGGGCTCCTGCAGCCCCCGACCTCGGGCCGCGTGCTCGTCGACGGCGTCGACGCCGCCGACCTCTCCCCCACCCGCTCCGCCGAGCTGCGGCGCACCCGGATCGGCCTGGTGTTCCAGCACTACAACCTCGTGCCCACCCTCACCGTCGGGGAGAACGTCTCCCTGCCGCTGGAGCTCGACGGGCGCGCCCCCGCGGAGTGCCGGGAGGCCGCCCGCATCGCCCTCCAGGAGGTGGGCCTCGACGGCCTCGCCGACCGTTTCCCGGAGGAGATCTCCGGTGGTCAGGCCCAGCGCGCGGCCATCGCCCGGGCACTCATCGGTGAGCGGGCCGTCCTGCTCGCCGACGAGCCCACGGGAGCCCTCGACACGACGACCGGCGATGCCGTGCTCCGCATCCTCCGCGACCGCGTCGACGCCGGCGCGGCCGGCATGATCGTCACCCATGAGCCCCGTTTCGCCGGCTGGGCGGACCGCACCATCGTGGTCCGCGACGGCCGCCTCGTCGACGACGGGGGTGAGCTGTGATGAGCGCCCTACTCGCCGCCTCGCGCCCGACCCGGCGCGACATGGCCCGCCACCCCCTCCGGATCCTCGCCGCGATCCTGCTCATCGCCCTGCCCGTCCTCGTCCTCTCGTGGATGGGGACCAGCGGTTACGCCGAGGAGCACGCCGCCGGCCGGGACCCGGACCGCACCCGGGCGACGTGGCACGGCGGTACCTGCGTCCAGAGCATCGACGGCACCAACGGGGACTGCACCCCCGCGGACCCCGCGGAGGACCGTCCGATCCAGGCGATCCTCGAGGAGAACCTGCCGGAGGGGTTCACCTCCGGGTTCCACGGGCACGCGTGGGGTGTCGCCACCCACGGGCAGTACCGTTCCGAGTTCCCCCTCCAGCAGCGCCCCGGGGGCCGTGTCCCGCCCCCGGGCGAGGTGTGGCTGACCACCACCACCGCGCAGGAGCTGCGCGTGGGCACCGGGGACACCATCACCTTCACGCCGCAGAACTCCGGTGATCCGGTGGAGCTGACCGTCGCCGGCACGATGCCGGGCTACACCGGGCTGGTCGCGGAACCGGGTCTCGTGGACCCGGCCACTCTCCGGCCGGACTCCGACCTGGGCGGTTCCTGGTCGATCACGGGGCCAGGGGAGTTCACCTGGGATGACGTCCTGGCGCTCAACGCGGTGGGATTCACGGTCGTCTCGCAGGACGTCATCGACAACCCTCCGCCCGTGGAGGCCGTCGACGGGCAGATCCAGAGGAACCGCCTCGAGTACCTCACGTCCGACCTAGACTCCCTCGTCGTCGCCCTCGCCGGTGTCCTCACCATCGGGCTGCTGGCCGTGCTGGTGATCTCCCCGGTCTTCACCATCGCCACCTCCCGCATGGCGCGGATCTTCGCCCTCATGAGCGCGCAGGGCGCCACCCCGCGGCATATCCGCCTGGCGGTGCTCACCTACGGCTTCGTCGCGGGGCTCGTCGGCGCCTCCCTGGGCGTCGTCCTCGGGGTCGGCGCCGCGGCGGTGTCGTGGTTCCTCCGCTACCCCGGATGGGACTTCCCCGTCCCGTGGCTGCAGCTCCTCGCCCTCTGGGCGGTCGCGGTCGCCGGTTCGACGGTGGCCTCGCTGCTGCCGGCGTGGGTGGCCTCGCGGGCGTCGATAAGCGCGGGTGTCCAGGGGGCCTCCCCGGACCGGTTGCTGCGCTGGCGGCCGTGGATGGCCGCCGGCCCTCTCGGGCTGCTCCACCTCACCGTGATCATGGCCGTGCTGTGGGTGTTCGCCGAACCGGCGACGCGCTACTTCTGGTCCACCCTGCCGGCGCTCGCCCTGGTGCTGCTGCTCGCGGCCAGTGCCCCGGCGCTCGTGTGGGGGCTGGGGCGCCTCGGGCGGGGTGCACCCCTGCCGCTGCGGCTCGCCCTGCGTGACGCGGGCCGGCAGTCCATGCGCAGCGTGCCGGCGCTGGCGGCGATCATGGCGGTGCTCGCGATCGCGGTGGGCATCTACGCCGACCAGTCGGCCTCGCAGGCCCGCGACCGGGCCCTCCACGACAGCGTCTACCAGGGACAGTCGGTGCTTCTCACCCCGGCGTTCGCCGACGGAGCGGCTCCGGACCCGGCGGCGGTGGAGGATGTCGTCGCCACGGTGCAGGCGGAGACGGGGACGGCGGAACGCATCGACCTGCGCGGTGTCCGGTTCCTCCCGGAGTCCACCCACCACGAGATCGACTACGGCACGGACATCCGGGCCTGGGACCGGCGGGACCACGTCGCCGGCGTCCTCGAGTGGGCCCCCGTCTCGCTGCTCGAGGCCTCCCCGGAGATCCTCGACCTGCTGCGTCTCGACGACGCCGACCGCACCCGCGCCCTCACCGCCCTGAGCACCCCCGGCATCCTCGTCCCGGTGGACGCCGAGCAGACCGAGCTGCCGGTGCGGGAGGTCGCCTGGGATGACGTGGGTGAGGAGGTCATCGTCCTCTCCGAGACCGTGCTCCCCACCGTCCCCGTGCTGCCGGAGCTCACCCAGATGGCGCTGATCACCCCGGCGGGCCTCGCGGAGACCGGGGCGCCGGTCGACTACGTCGGCACCGTGCTCGTCCCGGAGGAGCGGCTCACCTGGGGGCAGCAGCAGGATCTGCGGAGGCGCGTCGCCGACGAGACCGTGGGCATCTCCGTGCGGGTCAGCCCCGCCCAGTGGCTCGCCGACTGGTGGCCGGCCGCCTTCGCCGGGATCCTCGGCACCGGTGTCGTCGTCGTGGTGACGCTGGTGATGGCCCTGTCCTGGCAGGGGTCCCGTCGGCAGTTCGCGCTTCTCGACGCCGTCGGCGCCCATCCCTCCCTGCCCTCCCGGGTCTCCGGCGCCTTCGCCGCCGTGCTCGCCCTCGCAGGTTCGACCGTCGGCGTGTTCTTCGGCTACCTCGCCGCCCTCCTGCTGACCTCCCGGACGCGGGTCCTGGAGTCCGGGGTCGTGCTGGAGACCGGCACCGTCGGGCATCTGGTGCCGGACTGGCGGATCCTGCTCATCCTGCTCGTGGTCACCCCGTTCGTGGCGTGGGTGATCGGGCGGCTGGTCCACCGCCGGGTCGGGGAGCCGGAGTACCGCGAGACCTAGTCCACACGCGCCGTACGGCCGGAAAATCACCCCCGCAGCCCTCACCCCATCGTTACATTTCTGCAACATCAGTAACACCAGTAACAGGGGGTTTGAGCTGCGGGGATCTCGCGTTCCGTCCCGGTTGCCGCCCGTGACCAGCACGTTTTACGTTGCCGACACCCCCTGCCCCCGGTACTTTTGACTCGATCCCGAACCCACGAAGGCAGGACCCATGTTCAGACGCGCCGGAGCCACGGCCCTCATCCTCAGCACCGCCCTGGCAGGCGCAGTCGCCGCCCCCTCCGCACAGGCGCAGGAGGCCTCGTTCCAGATCACCGAGGAGGGCGTCACCGGCCTCGACCTCGACGACGCCCTCACCGCACTGACCGCCCTGGGCATGCTCGCCGACACCGTCGGCAACTCCCAGCCCAGCGACACCCCCGCCTTCGGCAGCTCCGACCTGCAGGTCATCCTCGACCCCCTCGAGGCCCTGCTCAGCGCCTTCTCCGTCGTCTCCTCCGAGGACGTCAACCTCAAGGACCTCGTCAGCACCGCCCAGCGCATGTCGCCGGTCCGCGGCCAGACCGCCGACGGCGCCACCGTCGTGTTCCCCACCTCCGGTCGCTTCACCTCCGGGTACGGTGCCCGCTGGGGCGCCACCCACGAGGGCATCGACATCGCCGACCCCATCGGCACCCCGGTCCTCGCGGTCATGGACGGCGAGGTCATCTCCGCCGGCGGCGCCAACGGCTTCGGAAAGTGGGTGCGCCTGCGTCACGACGACGGCTCCATCTCCGTCTACGGCCACGTCCACACCATCAACGTCTCCGTCGGCCAGCGCGTGACCGCCGGCGAGCAGATCGCCACCATCGGCAACGAGGGCCGCTCCACCGGCCCGCACCTGCACTTCGAGATCCGCCCGGGTGGCGGTGCCGCCATCGACCCGGTGGGCTGGTTCTCCCAGCAGGGCATCACCGTCCGCTAGGACCCCGGCAGGCTAGAGCTTCTCCATCGGCACACCGCCGATGAGCATGAGGCGCACCTTGCCGGCGGAACCGAAGTCGATCGTCACCGTCGCGCGCGCCCCCGAACCGTCGGCCGCGATGACCGTGCCCAGCCCGTACTTGTCGTGGTTGACGCGGTCCCCCACCACGAGCTGCAGGTTGTTGTTCGTCGGGCGGGCCTTCGGCAGGCCCGGCTTCCGCGGTGCGGTGCGCTGCGGGGTGTGCCGGCCCCAGCCGCCGCCCCCGCCGCTCCCGCCGGCGCCCCACGAGGAACCCCAGGACTGCTCCGGCTCCTCCCGGCGCCAGTCGATGAGCTCCTCCGGCACCTCCGCCAGGAAACGGCTCGGGGGATTCGTCATCGGGTTGCCCCACGAGGAGCGCAGCATCGCGCGCGTGAGGTAGAGCTGCTCGCGGGCGCGGGTGATGCCCACGTACGCCAGGCGCCGCTCCTCCGCCAGCTCCTCCGGGTCCCCGAGGGCCCGCAGGTGCGGGAACTGGCCGTCCTCCCAGCCGGTGAGGAACACCACGGGGAACTCCAGCCCCTTCGCCGTGTGGAGCGTCATGAGCGTGACCACGCCCTGCTCGTTGTCGGGGATCTGGTCGGCGTCGGCCACCAGCGAGACCTTCTCCAGGAAGGCCTGCAGGGAACCCGGCTCCGGCTCGCCCTCCTCGAGGGAGAACTCCCCGCCGTCCATCTCCGCGTAGGCGACCATGTTGGCCGCCTCGGAGGCGAACTCACGGGCCACGGACACCAGCTCGTTGAGGTTGTCCAGGCGGGCCCCGTCCTGCGGGTCGTTGCTCAGTTCCAGCTGCTCGCGGTAGCCCGTCGCGTCCAGGACCAGGGAGATGAGCTCGCCGATGTCGAGCGTGGGCATCTCCGCGCGGATGCCGTCCATCATCTCGTTGAACTTCAGCACCGCGTTGCGGCCGCGGGCGCCGAGGAGGGCAACCTTGTCCTCGGCGGCGTCGAGAAGCGCCTGTCCGAAGGACATGCCGTTGTTCTCCGCGTGCAGCGCCAGGAAGGCCTGCGCGCGGTCGCCGATGCCGCGGCGCGGGGTGTTGATGATGCGCCGCAGGCTGACCGTGTCGTCCAGGTTCTCCAGGACGCGCAGGTAGGCGACGATGTCGCGGATCTCGGCGCGCTCGTAGAAGCGCGTCCCGCCGACCACCTTGTACGGGATGCCGGCGCGGATGAACACCTCCTCCAGCGCGCGGGAGGCGTTGTTGGTGCGGTACATGACGGCGATGTCGTGGTAGCTGCGCCCCTTGTCGACGAGCGCGTCCACCTCCCCCGCGATGAAACGGGCCTCGTCGTGCTCGTTGTCGGCGACGTAGCCGACGATCTGCGAGCCCTCCCCGAGGGCGGTCCACAGCTTCTTCTCCCGGCGGCCGTCGTTCCGGGAGATCACCGCGTTGGCGGCGCTGAGGATCGTCTGCGTCGACCGGTAGTTCTGCTCCAGGAGGATCGTGCGGGCCTGCGGGTAGTCGCGCTCGAACTCCTCGATGTTGCGGATCGTCGCGCCACGGAAGGCGTAGATCGACTGGTCCGAGTCACCCACCACGCACAGCTCCGGGGCGTCTGACCCCGTGCCGACGAGCGTGGCCACCAGCATGTACTGCGCGTGGTTGGTGTCCTGGTACTCGTCGATGAGCACGTGGCGGAAACGCCGACGGTAGTGGTCCACCACCTGCGGGTGCTGCTGGAAGATGCGCACCACCTCGCCGATGAGGTCGTCGAAGTCGACGGCGTTCGCCGCCCGCAGGCGCCGCTGGTAGTCGGCGTAGACCTCCGCGACGGTGACGTCGAAGGGGTTGCGGATCACCTCCGCGTCCGCGGCCGCCGCCTCCGGGGAGATGAGCTCGTTCTTGAGATTCGAGATCGCGTTCGCCAGCACCCGGGCCGTGAACTTCTTCAGGTCCAGCTGGTGGTCCTTCGCGATCATGCCCAGCAGCCGCCGCGAGTCATCCGAGTCGTAGATCGTGAAGTTCGTGTTCAGGCCCGGCACCAGCTGCGCCTGCTGCCGCAGGATACGCACGCACACCGAGTGGAACGTGGCCACCCACATCCGCTCCGCCACCGGCCCCACCAGCGCGGAGACACGCTCCCGCATCTCCGCGGCGGCCTTGTTGGTGAACGTGATCGCCAGGATCTCCCACGGCGCCACCCCACGGTCGCGCATGAGGTGCGCGATACGCCGCGTGAGCACGGCCGTCTTGCCGGACCCCGCGCCCGCCACGATGAGCAGCGGCGAACCCGCGTGTTCGACCGCCGCCTTCTGCTGTTCGTTGAGACCGAGAGTGAGATCAGTGGAGGTTGGCTGCATGTACAACAACCTACTAGTCGCTGCCGACATGACCTCCCGTGGCACAATGTCACCCATGACTGATGCTGCCCGCGACTTTGAGATCCGCATGCCCTCCGGCACCGATGACCCGCTGTCCGACGCGGAGATCCAGCAGTACCGCCGGGAGATCGACCGCCTCGACCGCATCATCCTCGACGCCGTCAAGCGCCGTACGGAGGTCTCCCGTGCCATCGGCAAGACCCGCATGGGCTCCGGCGGCACCCGCCTCGTGCACACCCGCGAGGTGGCGATCATCAACCAGTTCCGCGAGGAACTCGGCCCCGAGGGACCCGTCATCGCCAACGCCCTGCTGCAGCTGGGCCGCGGCCGCCTTGGATAGCCTGCTGGTCACCACCTGGTTCGTCGCCGACCCTGCGCTTCTCGACGCCGCCTCCGACCTCTTCGCCGCCCGCGTCGCCGCCATCCCTCCCGGCCACGCCACCGTCCACTTCCTCTCCGCGTACCCGGAGTCGGCCGACGACCCCGGGCTGCTCGCCTCCCTGCGGGAGACCGCCGTCCACGAAGGACTCGACCCGGACCCGCTCGAGCTGTTCACCGTGCAGTGCGTCCTCTCACTCGACCCGGAGCACGAGGAGACCGTGCGCCAGCAGCTGTTCTTCTGCGGCCCCACCGAACGCGACCCTTTCCCGGGCTTCCAGACCCACGTGAACCTCAGGCGCTGCTGAGCCGACGGGCGGGCCTGTCCAGCCCCAGAGAGGAGTTCCCCCGCCGTGCACACCTGCTGGAACCACAACTCCGCCTACCACCCGTGGCTGCTCGGCATCGTTGCCGGGCAGCCACGTTCCCGCGTGCTCGACGTCGGGTGCGGCGACGGTCTTCTCCTGGAGAAGCTGGCCCCGCTTGCCGACGCCGTCGTCGGCCTCGAGCCCGACTCCGCGACCGCCCGCCGGGCCGCAGAACGCCTGGCGCACCTCCCCCACGCGCGCGTCGAGAAGGAATCGTTCGCCGACCACTCCCCGGAACACCCCTACGACGTCATCATCTTCGTCGCCAGCCTCCACCACATGGATCTCACCGCCGCGCTGACGAAGGCCCGGGAGCTGCTCGTCGTCGGGCTGGCCGCCAACCGGAGCCCCGGCGACTGGATCATCTCCGCGTTGCAGGTCCTTCCCGTCCGCCTCGGATCGTGGCTGCACGGGGAGACACGCGACATCGGGGTCCCCGTCGCCGCACCCCGGGAGAGCCTCGCCGAGATCCGCTCCACTGCGCGGCAGCTCCTGCCCGGCGCGCGGATCCGCCGGGGCCTCTACTACCGCTATCTGCTGCGCTGGACGAAACCCTAGAGAGGCAGCGAGATGAACTTCGGCTCGAGGTACTCGTGGATGCCCTCGAAGCCACCCTCCCGTCCCAGGCCGGACTCCTTGACTCCGCCGAAGGGGGCCGCCGGGTCGGACAGTGCCCCCTTGTTCACCGCGACCATGCCGGCCTCGATGCGTTCGGCCAGGGACAACGCGCGCTCCAGGTTCTCCGAGAACAGGTAGGCCGCCAGGCCGAAGGGGGTGTCGTTGGCCATCTCCACGGCCTCGTCGTCGGTGTCGAAGGTCGCCACCGCGAGGACGGGTCCGAAGATCTCCGTCGACAGGATCTCCGCGTCGGCGGGGATGTCGGTGAGGACGGTCGTCGGGAAGTAGAAGCCACCCTCCGGCAGGTCCGCGGGCAGGGTGCCGCCGAGGGGGCGGGAGGCACCGCGCGAGAGGGCGTCGTCGACGAGCGAGGACACGGTCTCCAGCTGGTCCGCACCCGAGAGGGGGCCGTAGGTGACGCCCTCGTCGGTGCCGCGACCGATGCGGAAGGACTCCATCACCTTGACCGCGCGCGCCACGAACTCCTCACGCACGTCCGCGTGGACGAGGAAGCGGTTGGCCGCGATGCACACCTGGCCGGCACCGCGCATCTTCGCCACGGCGACGGCCTCGGCGGCGAGGTCCAGGTCGGCGTCCTCGCACACGATGTAGGGGGCGTTGCCGCCGAGTTCGAGGGAGACGCGCAGCGAATGCTGCGCGGCCTGCGCGGCGAGCATCTGCCCGACCTCGGTGGAACCGGTGAAGGTGAGTTTGCGGAGGCGGGGGTCGTCGAGAAGCGCGGACACCCGCGAGGAGGAGGCGGTGGGCACGACGGCGAGGACGCCGTCGGGCAGGCCCGCCTCCTGCAGGAGTTTCGCCAGGTACAGCATGGTCAGCGGCGTCTTCGAGGCGGGCTTGACGATCATCGTGCAGCCCGCGGCCAGCGCCGGGACGATCTTGCGGGCGCCCATCGCGAGCGGGAAGTTCCACGGGGTGATCGCCAGGCACGGGCCGACCGGCTGGTGGTGGACGATGATGCGGGCGTTGCCGGCGGGGCTGTGCCGGTAGTCGCCGCGCACCCGCACCGCCTCCTCGGCGAACCAGCGGAAGAACTCCGCCCCGTAGGCGACCTCGGCGCGGGAGTCCGGCAGCGCGCGCCCCAGCTCCGCCGACTGCAGCCAGGTGAGCTCCTCGGTGTGCGCAGTGATGAGCTCGAAGGCGCGGCGGAGGATCTCGGAACGCTCGCGCGCCGGGGTCGCCGCCCATTCCGTCTGAGCGGCGCAGGCCAGGTCGAGGGCGCGGCGGACGTCCTCCTCGGTGGCGGAGGCCACCTCCGTGAGCACGGTGCCGTCGGAGGGGTTGATCACCTCAAGGGTGCCGGAGTCGGAGGAATCGACGAAGGCCCCGTCGAGGAAGAGTCCCCTCGGGGCGGAGGCGAGAAGTGTGGTGGGGTTCATACCCCCACCATTACTCCTTAATCCCGGGTGGAGTCGAGGACGACCTCGAACTCGAGCAGTTCCGCGCCGGTGGCGACGGGCTTGCGGTCCCCACCGTGGGCGGCCCGGGCGTCACCGTCGCGCCAGGCGATGTAGGACTCCTCGTCGGCCCAGCGGGTGACCACGAAGTAGCGGTTCTCCCCGGCCACGGGGCGGAGAAGCTGGAAACCCTCGAAGCCGGGTGCCTGGTCGACGGCGTTCTTCCGGGCGGCGAAGCGCTCCTCCAGCTGCGGGCCGGCGCCCTCGGGGACGGTGATGGCGTTGATTTTCACGATGCTCATGCCCCCCATTGTGCCCAACCGGCCGCTTCCCCGGCGGACACCCGGGAAAGTCACTAGATTCGTGAGTGTCCCGAACATATCCCCGCATTGAGGAGCCCGACCCATGGCCGACATCACCACCTCCGCTGAATGGAAGAACCTGGAGTCCGAGTTCGAGCGCACCCAGGGTCAGACCCTGCGGGAGCTGTTCGCCGCGGATCCGCAGCGTGCGGAGAAGCTGACCTTCGATGCGGCCGGTCTCCACGTCGACCTCTCCAAGAACCTGCTTGACGACGCCACCGTGGCCTCCCTCGTCGCCCTCGCCAAGGAGGCGCAGCTCACCGAGGCCATCGAGGCGATGTTCAGCGGCGTGCACATCAACAACACCGAGGACCGCGCCGTGCTGCACACCGCCCTGCGTCTGCCGGTCGAGGAGGACCTCGAGGTCGACGGCCAGGACGTCGCCGCCGACGTCCACGAGGTGCTCGGCCGCATGCGCGACTTCGCCTCCTCCCTGCGTGCGGGCACCTGGCTCGGCCACACCGGCCGCACCATCAAGAAGGTCGTCAACATCGGCATCGGCGGCTCCGACCTGGGCCCGGCCATGGCCGCCCGGGCGCTGCGCTCCTACGCCACCGCCGGCATCACCGCCGAGTTCGTCTCCAACGTCGACCCGGCCGACATGTCCGCCACCCTCGACGAGCTCGACCCCGAGTCGACCCTGTTCATCATCGCCTCCAAGACCTTCACCACCCAGGAGACCCTCGCCAACGCGCACGCCGCGAAGCGCTGGCTGCTGCAGGCCTTCGACGGGGACGAGTCGGCCGTCGCGAAGCACTTCGTGGCGGTGTCCACCAACGCCCAGAAGGTCGCCGAGTTCGGCATCGACACCGACAACATGTTCGGCTTCTGGGACTGGGTAGGCGGCCGCTACTCCGTCGACTCCGCCATCGGCCTGTCCCTCATGGCCGTCATCGGCCCGCTGGACTTCATGCGCTTCCTCGAGGGCTTCCGCGCCATGGACGAGCACTTCCGCGCGACCCCCTTCGAGAAGAACGTGCCCGTCCTCATGGCGCTGCTGGGCATCTGGTACGTCAACTTCCACGGCTTCGAGACCCACGCGGTCCTCCCCTACTCTCAGGACCTCTCCCGTTTCGCCGCCTACCTGCAGCAGCTGACCATGGAGTCCAACGGCAAGTCCGTCCGACACGACGGCACCGCCGTCGACTACGCCACCGGTGAGATCTACTGGGGCGAGCCGGGCACCAACGGCCAGCACGCCTTCTACCAGCTCATGCACCAGGGCACCCGCGTCGTCCCGGCCGACTTCATCGGCTTCGCCCGCCCGAAGAACGACCTGCCGACCGCCACCGGCGAGGGCTCCATGCACGACCTGCTCATGGGCAACCTCTTCGCCCAGAGCAAGGTGCTGGCCTTCGGCAAGACCGCCGAGGAGATCGCCGCCGAGGGAGTGTCCGCGGACCTCGTCGCCCACAAGGTCATGCCGGGCAACCGCCCGTCCACGACCATCCTCGCGGAGGAGCTCACCCCGGCGGTGCTCGGCGCGCTCATCGCCCTCTACGAGCACATCACCTTCGTCCAGGGCGTCATCTGGGACATCAACTCCTTCGACCAGTGGGGCGTGGAGCTGGGCAAGCAGCAGGCCAACCAGCTGGCCGCCGCCGTCTCCGGCGCCGAGGAGGTCGACTCCGGCGACTCCTCCACCGACGCGCTCGTGCGCTGGTACCGCGCGAACCGCTAGTTCGGCAGGGCCGGCATCCCGAGGGGGGTGCCGGCCCTCTGCTTCTCGACGTCGCCCCGTTCCCCGTAACTGAACCGGAACTCGTGGAACGGCAGGTTCACGGTCTCCAGGTGGTAGAAGGCGTTCCGGGCGTGCTTGGAGTAGTGGTACTCGCGGGCCCGGAGGGTGGTCACCGACAGCAGGTTGCCGTAGCCGGGCAGCAGCAGGTGCGCGTACTGCCGGAGGAAGGGCACCAGGTCGAGGCTCCATCCCTCCCCCGTGCGGGTCAGTTCCGCCGGGTACAGGTCGACGGTGGCCACGTGCTCCATCTTCTCGCGCTGTTCATCGCCGTAGACGACGCGGGTGTCGCGCAGCAGCTGCAGCTTGACCGCGTTGAGGGACCCCTCCCCGGCATTGAGCTCCCACAGGTCGTCGGCGATGTGCAGGAGCACCTCGTCGTCCGGGGTCAGCGCCGCCTGGGTCATCCGGCCGTAGAGGTGGCTGCTGAACAGCTCCCGCTCGTGGCCGTTGACCGCCAGGGTGACGGCCCCGCGCCGGAAGAGGGTCTGCAGCTGGGGGTCGCGGGCGATGATCGCGGTGATCGCGTTGTCCTCGTCGAGGATCTCCGGGTTGAACCGGGCGACCCGGGGCACGCTGAGGTCGTCGTAGATGTGCGGCTGGTTCTGGCGGATGAAGGAGTCCACCAGGCGGCGGCTCGCCTCAGGTTTCGGCGGGAATCGCCGCGGCTGCGCCCGGTACAGCGCCTTCTGGATGCCGCAGGTGTAGGAACGGTTGCCGCGGTTGTTGTTGCGCTCGATCGGGCAGCCGGCGTAGCAGAGGTAGAAGTACTCGCAGTTGATGCAGTCCTGCGACAGTTCCTCGTTGGCGGCCTCGTAGGCCCGGATGGTCGCGGCCCCCTTCTCCGCGATCTCCGGGAGACCCAGGTGGTGGATGTTGCCGAACTTCAGCTCCGGTTCCGCCTGGGCGCGGTGGCACGGGTAGACGTCGCCGTTCTTCTGCACCAGGAAGTTGTTGGACCCGCAGTTGATCTGGTGGGTGCAGTAGCCGTGGGTGAACTCCTTGAACCACTCGTAGTACACGGCGCGCTCGAACTTCGTGCCGCGGACGCGGTCGAGGACACCCTCGAAGAACTCCACCATCTGCGCCTGGTTGAGCTGGCTGGAGTCACCGGAGTTCACCGAGTCGTAGGCGAACATGATGTAGAAGTCGGTGACCATGTCGAAGCCGTGCTCGTCCAGCCACATGAGGTCCGCGACGAACTCGTCGATCCGTTCCAGGTGTTCGCGCCCGACGACGCAGCTGATCTGCTTGCGGTGCGGGTACTCGCCGAGCAGCAGCACGTTGTCGATGGTGCGCTGGAGCGTCGACTTCCCGGCCTTGGTCACCCGGAACTTCTCGTGCAGGGAGAACGGCAGGTCGAAGCTGCCGGAGATGGAGACCTCGTACTCCTCGAAGAGGGGGCGCAGCTGGTGGAAGTTGTACAGGTTCGTCTTGATGTGGATCGCCGCGCCGCCCCGGCCGAGGGCCTTGAGTTCGAGGCGGTGGGTGCGTCGGTAGGCGGTGTAGAACTCGAAGAGCTCCCACAGCACCGGCTCCGGCAGGGTGGAGATCTCCGCGCCGTGGAGCAGCAGCTGGTCGACGAGGATGCCCTGGTGCCCGAGGTGGTCGCAGATGCGGGAGAACTCGGCGACGACGTCGTCCGGGTTGTCACGGTTGTTGGTCAGGTCGCCGAGGTAGCAGTACGTGCAGCCGAGGTTGCAGAACTGGTTCGGGACGAAGGTGAGCTTGATCGCCCGGTGAAACAGCAGGTCATCCATTGTTATTGTTGTTGTTATTGTTGTTGTTATTGTTGTTGCTGCTGTCGCCGCCGCCCGCGTCGGAGCTGTCGCCCCCGAAGTCGAGGACGCCGGCCCAGCCGTTGCAGAAGCTGGCCGACTCACTGAACGGGTCCGCGCCCCCTGTCGACGCACCACCGGCCTCCTGACGGCCGAATCGCTCACTGAAACGTCGGATCATGTAAGTTCCTCCTGTCGATTCTCGATGGCCACCGCCACCGCCTGCGGATTCTCCGGCAGGTACTTCACCCGGACACTCGGGGTCGCCGCCAGCAGACCGTGCTCGAAGCTACTCAACGGCATGGACTTGCGGTGCTCGTAGGGGGTGGCCCCCGCGCGCCGGACCCGCAGGACCACGTCATAGACCGGGAAGCTTCCCCGCACCTGGCCGGTGGGGTTGATGCTCACCACGTCCGCCTCGGTGAGCACCCCCTCCCGGGCGGCCTGCAGCTCCAGCGGCTGCACCATCCCGTCCCGCACGCGGACGTGGTTGAAGAAGTCCTGGGCCGCCTGCTGCTTCCTGCCGCGCGCGATCTTGACCTTCTCCGGCCGCTGCGGACGGTACATCGCCGGGAACTGCAGGCCGGGCTGGATCCCGGCGACCGACGCCTGCGGCACCCGTCGGGTGAAGGTGGAGTTGAAGGGCACGCCGCCGTCGGCGGGCTCTACCTGGACTCCCACGGTGACCAGCCGGCGGCCGTCCTTGAGCTCGGTGACCGACTGGACCTCCCACACCGTCGCCACCCCGACCTTCGCGTCCGGCCACTCGACCGGTGCCGGGCCGCTACGCAGGGTGCTGATCACGGCCAGGACCACCGCGGTGAGGAAGAGCCCGAAGGCGACCACCCCGGTGCCCCAGAGGAGAGTGAACACGCTCACGCCCGTGCTGGCGGCGACCACCAGGTACAGGAGCAGGATCGCCACCGGCCACGGCAAGGATCTGGACATACCGGGGATCCTAGGCCCTTGCGTCTGCAAGCGCAGGACGAGCGGGTGACCCCACCAGGCATTTCCGCCCCGCGGGAAGGCGCCGGGCACTAGTGTCTTGTCTTATGGGCGACGCAGTATCGACAGACACGTACACCCCGCAGCAGCGCACGCGCTACCGCCAGCAGCTGAACAATGACCTCGAGGTCTTCGACCGGCACCTGCAGAAGGCGGAGTTCGGCAACCGCGGCACGATCGGCCTGGAGCTGGAGCTCAACCTCGTCGACGAGGACATGCAGCCCGCGCTGAAGGGGCAGGAGGTGCTCGCCCAGCTGGGCGACGAGTACCAGTCCGAGATCGGCATGTACAACGTCGAGCTCAACCACCCGCCGCTGTCCGTCGCCGGTGACGGCCTCCGCCAGCTGTACCACGGCATCACCTCCCGCCTCGCCGAGGTGCAGGCCGCGGCGGAGAAGGTCGGGGCCCGCGTCGCGATGATCGGCACCCTCCCGACCGTCACCCCCGAATTCCTCGCCGACCCGTCGTGGATGACCCCGGAGAACCGCTACCGCGGCCTCAACAACGCGATCATGCAGAGCCGCGGCGAACTCGTCCACATCGACCTGTCCAACGAGGAGGAGTGCCGCCTCGACTTCGACGACATCGCCCCGGAGTCCACGTGCACCTCCATGCAGCTGCACCTCCAGGTGCCGCCGGACCGGTTCACCCACGCGTGGAACGCCTCCCAGGCGATGGCCTCCGTGCAGGTCGCCCTGGCCGCCAACTCCCCGCTCTTCCTCGGCCGCAAACTGTGGCACGAATCCCGGATCCCGGTGTTCCAGCAGTCCATCGACACCCGCACCCCCGAGCTCGTCGCCCAGGGCGTGCGCCCCCGCGTCTGGTTCGGCGAACGCTGGATCACCTCGGTGTTCGACCTCTTCGAGGAGAACGTCCGCTACTTCTCCCCGCTGCTGCCCGAGGACCGCGGCGCCTCCGGGGAACCCGTCTTCGAGGGGCAGTCCCCCACCCTGCACCACCTCAACCTGCACAACGGCACGGTGTGGCGCTGGAACCGGCCGATCTACGCGCCGGGCAAGCAGCGCGCGCACATCCGCGTCGAGAACCGCATCCTGCCCGCCGGCCCGACCGTCACCGACATCGTCGCCGACTCCGCCTTCTACTACGGGCTGGTCAAGTACCTGTCGTCCGAGACCCGCCCCGTGTGGTCGCGGCTGACGTTCAAGGACGCCGAGCAGAACTTCTTCTACGCCGCCCGCGCCGGCATGTTCGCCCGCCTCGACTGGCCGACGCTGGGGCGTATCGACGTCGCCACCCTCATCCAGGACCACCTCCTCGACCAGGCCCGGGAGGGTCTGCGCGCCCTCGACGTCGACGAGGACCTCATCACCCAGAACCTCGACATCATCCGCGAGCGGGCCCGCACCCGCCAGAACGGCGCCATGTGGCAGCTGCGCACCGTCAAGGCGCTCACCCCCGCGGGCTCCAAGCCGGACTCCCCCGAGCGGCGCGCCGCCCTGGCGGAGATGCTGCGCCGCTACCTGGACAACCAGGCCACCGGCGAGCCGGTTCACACCTGGAGGATCACGCCCTAGTCAAGTGGGGATCGTTCCCGACCGGCTTTTCTGTGGATAACCCGGTGTTGTCCACAGGCCCGGCAAGGTGCTTCTCGACGCCCCCGTGCCCGCCGCCTACCGTGCAGGCCATGAGCACCCTCGAGCTGCTGCAGGCACTGCGCGCCATGCCGGTCCTGGCGGACCTCTCCGCCGGCACCCTCACCCGCGCCGACCTCGACGCGCTCGGCTACCGCGACGCCGGGGCCTGGGTGACCCTCGCCGAGGTGTACCACGGGCCCACCCGCTCCTGGAAGCTCCAGGCCGCCGCCCGGGACGTCGGGGCGGGGCTGTCCCTCGACGCGCTGATGGTCGTCGAGAAGCACACCCGGAAGCTGCTGTCCGGGGCGGCGGTCACCGAGTGGGAGCTGCGCGTGGAGTTGTGCGGCCTGACCGGCACCGTCGAGGAGATCGACCGCGCCGCAGCCGCCCGGGTCCGCGAGTACAACCGCGACGTCGCCGACGCCGAACGCAAGGCCCGCAGCCGCCGGGCCCTCAAGGGCGGGAAGAACACCGACGCCCTGGGCCTGCGGACCTTCACGGTCACCGGCCCGGAACGCGAGATCGAGGGCCTCCTCAGACACGTGCGCGCCGGCGCGAAGTCGCTCCGTCTCAAGGACCCGACGCTGAGCTACGAGCAGGCGATGTACGACTCCTTCCTCGCCTCCCGGGGTGGGGGCGGTGGCCCGGTGGCGCCGATCCCCTACGTGGTCATCCCGCTGCCCGAGTGGGCGAAGGTCCTGCGCCACGAAGGCGACGAGACCGTCTTCGGCCTGACCGACGGCACGACGATGACCGGCAAGGAACTCGTCGAGCAGGTCACCGCCGACCACCACGTCGCCGGCATCTACGACCCCGTGGCGGGCCCCGTCAACGCCTACCGTTCCGAACGCACCGCCTCACCGAAGCAGCGGATGATGCTGGTCACCGAGTCGTTGACCTGCGAGGCGATGTGCTCGACCCCGGCGGATCAGAGCGAGATCCACCACATCACCGCCTGGAAGAAGGGCGGGGAGACCAACGTGCAGGCCATGACGGTGCTGTGCCGGCTGCACAACGGACGCAACGACGACGACCCGTCCCAGCCCCCACGGCACGGACGGGTGGAGAGGGAACCCGGTGGAGTCGTGTTCCACCCACCCGACGGCAGCCCACCGCGGCAGAACCCCCACCCGATCCGCGCCCTGTCCGCCCGCGGCCTGGTCACCGGCTGACCCGGCCGGGCGTCAGCCTGCCTAGAGCTTGACCATCGGCTCATAGCCGAAGGGGATGCGCTCCGAGTCGACGATCTGCTTGCCGAAGGGGAAGCAGGTGACCGGGATCATCTTGATGTTCGCCCACGCCAGCGGGATGCCGATGATCGTGGCGGCCTGCGCGGCGGCCGTCGACACGTGGCCGATCGCCAGCCACAGGCCGGCCACGAGGAACCAGATGACGTTGCCGACCGTGGACATCCCGCCGACCCCGCCGACAGGCTGGACGACCGACCGTCCGAACGGGGCGAGGGCGTAGTTGGCCATCCGGAAGGAGGCGACGCCGGCCGGGATGGTTACGACGAAGAGGCACGCGATGATGCCGAAGAGGACGTAGCCGGCGGCCAGGAGAAAACCGCCGGTGATGAACCAGATGATGTTCAGCAGGAGTTTCACACCTCCGAATCTAGTGGAGAGTGGCACTATCATGGCCGCCATGGACGATTACCTCCGCCTTTCCGACGCCGAGCGTCTCGCCGCCATGTCCGCCCTGGGCAACCACTTCACCGAGGGGCGCATCGACACGGTCGAGTTCGACGAGCGCACCCTCGCGGTGTCGCAGGCGAGGACCCGGGGTGAGATCCGGCCGCTGTTCGATGACCTGCCGGGCCGTCTGGAGGCGGCGCTGGGTGGGGGCGGGGAACTCGTCGAGAAGCATGACGAGGACGCCGAACTGGAGCGGATCCGTACGCGTGGAGCCCTCATCGAGAAGTGGGACGGGGTGATCGGCGGCGTGACCCTGGCGGCGTTCTTCATCCTCATGTTCGCGTTCAGCGTGTCCTGGGCGTGGGTCGTGTGGCCGGTCATGGGTGCGGCGATGATGATCCCGCGGCTGGTCAACCGTTTCTCCGACTCCGACGAGAAGGCCTACGAGGAGCTGAAGAAGGCCGAGGAGGAGGCCCGGCAGGCCCGTCTGGAGCGTGCGAAACGGAGGTTGAGGGAGCTGGAGTAGCGTCGGCCCCATGATCACCACCATCGTCGACTGGGTCGTCCGTCTCATGGAGGTCCTCGGGGCTCCCGGCGTCGGCGTCGCCATCTTCCTCGAGAACGTCTTCCCGCCGATCCCCTCCGAGGTGGTGCTGCCGCTGGCGGGTTTCACCGCCTCGCGGGGTGAGCTCAACGTGTGGGCGGCTTTCGTCTGGGCGACGGCGGGGTCGGTGGCCGGTGCGTTCCTGCTGTACTGGCTGGGTGCGGCGGTCGGGGCGGAACGGTTGCGGCGGGTCGCGGACCGGATGTGGCTGGTGGATCCGGCGGACGTCGACAGGTCCCTCGACTGGTTCGACAGGTACGGGCGCTGGTCGGTGTTCTTCGGGCGTCTGCTGCCGGGCATCCGTTCGCTGATCTCGATTCCGGCGGGTGTCGGCCGGATGCATCCTGTGCCTTTCGCCCTCATGACGCTCGCCGGTTCCGCCCTGTGGAATGCGGTGCTCGTCTACGCGGGTGTCGTGCTCGGCGACAACTATCACCTGGTCGAGCGGTATGTCGGCCAGTACTCGACGGTGGTGTACGTCATCTCCGGTATCGCGCTCCTCGGGGTACTGGTCCTGCTGGTACGACGGGCTCGGCGACGTAGTCGGGGGCGGGAGGCTGGCACGCCGGACACCACCAGATGATGCGTTCGCCGAGCATCGCCCGTTGGACGGGGGTGCGGCAGCGTCGGCAGGGGCGGTTGTGGCGGCCGAAGACGTAGGTGGTCTCCCCGGCGCGGCGGATGCCGGTGGTGACGCGGACGGGGGCGTCGCGGTTGGCCCACATGACGCGGCGGGTGACGTCGAGGACGTGGTCGACGTCGACGTCGGCCACGCGGCGGGCGGGGTGGATGCCGCAGAGGTAGCAGATCTCGGCGCGGTACTCGTTGCCGACCCCGGCGAGGTTGCGCTGTTCGAGGAGGGCCTCGCCGATGGTGGCGGTGGGGTCGGCGATGATGCGTCGACGGGCCTCCTCCCGGCCGCCGGTGGTCCACTCCTCCCCGAGGACGTCGGGGCCGAGGTGGCTGATCTGTTCGTGGTAGTGGTCGGTGGGGAACACGCGGACGAGTCCGAGGGAGTGGCCGACGACCTCGATGGGCCGGGTGTCGGCGAGGTGGAGGACGACGCGGGCGGTGTGTCCGGGTCTGCGCCACCGGTCGCCGACGCGGTGGACGGCCCAGGTGCCCTCCATCTTGAGGTGGGTGTGGAGGATGCGGTCGCCGAACTGCATGAACAGGTGTTTGCCGTAGGGCCAGACGCGATCGACGATCTCCCCGTCGAAGGTGGTCAGCGCCACCGACGGCACGCGCAGGGAGGTGTGGAGGACCTCCCGGCCGGTCATGAACTGCAGGCGCCGGGAGAGCTGGAGTACGGAGTCACCTTCGGGCATTCCTCCACGCTACAGCCGCGGGGCGCGGTCCCCCGGCCGCGCCCCGCAGAGGGTAATCCCCCCGGGGAAAGTATGGGGAACGGCGCCGTCCGACACCGGTGTAACTCTGCCCAGTTCAGTGGGCGGGGTCACACCAGCTGCATCTATTCGTCGTCGAAGCTGATCTCCCCGATCACGTCCGTCACACGCCGCCCCCTCACGGGGGTACGGGGAGGTGCGGCGCGTCCGCCGATGCGCGCTCCCCGCGGGCTTATCGACGCCCCCGCCTCCCGCAACGCCCCCAGCAGCGGGGAGTCGAAGACCGGTTGGCCGTTGAGCTTCTCGACGGTGATGTTGTGGCTGCTCAGCGCCCTGACGACGAGGTCGAGGTGGTCCTCGGCGAAGACGGTGAGGGTGCGGCCGCCGCGGGTGAGGTGGGCGAGGAGGACGCCGTCGGCAAGCACGACCATGGCGCCGGCGGCGCGGGAGGGGCCGGTCTCCGGCCAGGGCAGCGCCGCGCCGTAGGGGTTGGCGGGGTCGGCAGCGGCGAGGACGTGGAGCTGCGGGTCGTGGAGGTCCGGGGGCAGGCCGTCACCGTCGAGGCCGCGGAGCCGGTCGATGACCGCCGGCGTGGAGAACTGGGCCGCGCCGAGTCCCTCGATGAAGTAGCCGCGCAGGGCCTTGCCGGACTCCTCGAATCCGCTGAGCACCTTGTAGGCGAGGGCGAAGCCGCCGAGGACCTCCTCGGCGACGACGCTGCCGCGGGTGACCACGCCGTAGCGGTCGAGCCAGGTCTCCCCCTGGACGACGGAGCGGGTGGTGGCGTCCTGGCTGGGTGGCACGGTGAGGGCCCAGCGTCCGCCCATGTCGAGGGGCGGCCCCGAGCGCAGCCGGGAGCGGTTGGGGCGGCGGCGGGCCCGGTGGGCGGTGGTGCCGCCGGTGGTGGCCAGGCGCGCCCGGACGGGGCCGAAGCCGTCGGGGCTGACGAGCCCCGCGTCGACGAGTCCCCAGATCGCCTCCCGCAGTTCGGCGGCGGTGACCAGGTCGGTGAGTGCGCGTTGCAGGTCGGCGAAGAGGAAGCCGCCACCCCAGCGGAGGACCTCCATGACCTGCTCCTGGATGAAGGTCAGTCCCTCCGCCTCGACGTGGGGCACGAGGTCGGCGGCGATGTCGGCGGGCAGGAGCATGAGCCAGGGGTCGCGGGCGGCGGCGGTGCCCGCCCCGACGATGAGGATCTCGCCGTTGGCGGTGAGCTCGTCAAGGTGGAGCGGGTCGTAGTCGCGGACCCGGGAGGGCAGGACGAGGGTCTCCCAGGCACTCGCGGGCAGCCGCACCCCGGCGAGCTGCTCGAGGACGTTGAACACGCCGTCGGCGCCCCGGAGAGGCCCGTCGATCTGGTGCCAGTCGACGAGGAAACGCGCGTAGGTCGCCCCGATGACGGGGCGGGTGGCGGCGCGGGCGGCGGCGAGGGAGCGGCGGCGGATGACGGAGAGCACGTCGGCGGCGCAGTACTCCCGGTCGTCGATGCCCTGGCGGAAGTGGCCGTCGATGAGGCGGGCGTCGGCAAGCAGGGGTTGCAGGGCGGAGTGGGCGGCGCTGACGGCGAGCCCGAAGGCGTCGGCGAGGTCGCGGAGGACGAAGGGGCCGCGGGTGCGCGCCCACCGGGAGACGAGCTGGTCGAGGGCGTCGACGATGGTCTCCACCTGGGCGGGCACGCCGGGTGGCACGGGGATGCCCAGGCCGTCGCGGAGCAGTGGGGCGTCGAGGGTCTGCGCGAGGTGGGGGCGGCCGCCGATGCGGACCTCCATGACGCGGTCGCCGAGGCTGTCCCAGGGGACGGGGATCTCGTCGAGGGGCAGCGGGCCGAGGCGGCGCAGGGCGTCGGCCAGCTCCTCCGGCGTCCGCGGGGGCCGCCGCAGCTGCTCGTGGACCTCGGCGATGATCTCCGGGTCGAGCAGTTCCCGCAGCTCCACCGTGCCGAGCAGCTTGGCCAGCAGCGCCGGGTCGAGGGCCAGGGCGGCGGCGCGTTTCTCGGCCAGCGGGCTGTCGCCCTCGTACATGAAGGCGCCCGTGTAGTTGAACAGCAGCGAGGAGGCGAAGGGGCTGGGCTGGTCGGTGGTGACCTCGGAGATGCGGATCCGGCGGGTCGCCAGGTCGCGGCACACCTCGGTGAGGGCGGGCAGGTCGTAGACGTCCTGGAGGCACTCGCGGACGGTCTCCAGGATGATCGGGAAGCTGGGGTACTTCCGGGCGACGTCGAGAAGCTGCGCCGCCCGCTGGCGCTGCTGCCACAGGGGGGCGCGTTTGCCGGGGTGCCGGCGGGGCAGGAGCAGTGCGCGGGCGGCGCACTCGCGGAAGCGGGAGGCGAAGAGGGCGGAGTTGCCGACCTCCCGGGTGACCACCTCCCCGATGTCGTCGGCGTCGAAGAGGAAGAGGGAGGCGTCGGGGTCGGACTCGCCCTCGGGCAGGCGCAGGATGATGCCGTCGTCACCGGCGACGGCCTGGGCGTCCATGCCGGTGTGTTCGGCGATCCGCGCCCCGACGGCGAGAGCCCAGGCGGCGTTGACGCCGCGGCCGAAGGGGGCGTGGAGGAGGACGCGCCAGTCCCCCAGTTCGTCGCGGAAACGCTCGAGGACGAGGGTCCTCTCGTCGGGGAGGACTCCGGTGGCCTCCTCCTGCTCCGCGAGGAAGGCGAGGAGGTTGTCGCGGGCGTGGTCGTCGAGGTCGCGGATGCGGGTGGGGTCGGCGTGGACGTCGCGTCGGTAGGCGCCGAGGGCGAGGCCGAGTTCGTAGGGACGGCCCGCGGAGTCGCCGGTCCAGAAGGGCAGGCGGCCGGTGTGTCCCGGCGCGGGGCTGACGAGCACCTGGTCGCGGGTGATGTCCTCGATGCGCCAGCTGGAGGCACCGAGGGTGAACACGTCGCCGACGCGGGACTCGTAGACCATCTCCTCGTCGAGCTCGCCGACGCGCCGGGGCGCCCCCTCCCCGCCCACGAGGAAGACGCCGAACATCCCGCGGTCCGGGATGGTGCCGCCGGAGATCACGGCGACGCGCTGCGCCCCGGGGCGGGCGGACAGCCGGCCGGTGATCCGGTCGAAGATGACGCGGGGCCGCAGCTCGGCGAAGTCCGTCGACGGGTACACGCCGCTCACCAGGTCGATGACCGCGTCGAAGACGTCACGTGCCAGATCCCGGTAGGGGCGGGCCCGGCGGACGGTGGCGTACCACTCCTCCACGTCGAGGTCCCGGCCCCGCAGCGACTCCGCCGCGACGGCCGCCACCGTCTGCTGGGCGAGCACGTCCAGCGGGTTGGCCGGGACGTGGAGCTCCTCGATGAGCCCCTCCCGCATGCGGGCGACCGTCACGGCCGACTGCACGAGGTCGGAGCGGTGCTTCGGGTAGAAGGTGCCGTGGCTGACCGCGCCGACGGAGTGCCCGGCGCGCCCGACGCGCTGCAGACCGGACGCCACCGACGGCGGGGACTCGACCTGCACGACGAGTTCCACCGCGCCCATGTCGATGCCCAGTTCCAGGGAGCTGGTGGCGACCACCGCCCGGAGCGCACCCTCCTTGAGCATCTGCTCCGTGAGGGCGCGTTCGTCCTTGGACACGGAGCCGTGGTGGGCCCGCGCGATGACGGGTGGGGCGGCCCCGGCGGTGTCGACGGACTTCATCACCTGCGCGGGGTCGCGCCGCAGCGGCGGGGCCAGAGACTCGGGGTCGTGCTCCCGGGCGTAGAGCTCGTTGAGGCGGCTGGTGAGGCGTTCGGCGGTGCGTCGTGAGTTGACGAACACCAGCGTCGAACGGTGCTCCATGACCTGCGTGTAGATGTCCTGCTCGATGTACGGCCAGATGGACCGCTGCTGCGGAAGCGCGGCCTCGACGGACTCCTCGGGGGCGCTGAGGCCCAGCCGGTCGTCGATGGTCGCCTCCCCGATCGTCGAGCCCGCCTCGGGGACCGGCAGGTCGGACATGTCCTCGACGCCGACGTGCACGCCGAGCTCCCATTCCTTGGAGGCGGGCGGGGCGATGATCTCCACGGGCCGGTCGCCGCCGAGGAAGTCGGCGACGGTCGCCAGGGGCCGGACGGTCGCGGAGAGGCCGATGCGCTGGAAGTCGCCGGCCAGCCGCGCCAGCCTCTCGAGGCTGAGGGCGAGGTGGACGCCGCGTTTCGTGCCGGCGAGGGCGTGGATCTCGTCGATGATGACGGTGTCGACGTTCTGCAGGATGCCCGCGGCCTTCGACGTGAGCATGAGGTAGGCGGACTCGGGCGTCGTGATGAGGATGTCCGGCGGCCTGCGTACCTGCCGCGCCCGCTCCGCCGGCGAGGTGTCCCCGGAGCGCACCCCGACGGTGATGTTCGGCACATCCAGCCCGAGGCGCTGCGCCACCCGGGAGATGCCCGTCAGCGGGGCGCGGAGGTTGTTCTCCACGTCGACGCCGAGCGCCTTGAGCGGCGAGATGTAGAGCACCCGCACGCCCCGTTCGCCGTCGCTCTCCGACGCTCCCACCGGCAACGCCAGCTGCCCCTCCCGTTCCACCAGGTTGTTCAGTGCCCAGAGGAACGCGGCGAGCGTTTTGCCGGAGCCTGTCGGGGCGACGACGAGCGCGTGGTCCCCCGCCGAGATCGCCTCCCAGGCGGCCTCCTGAACGGGGGTGGGGGCGGCGAAGACCTCCTCGAACCAGGTGGCCACCTGCGGGCGGAACCGGTCGAGGATGCTTCTGGTCATGCCCAACTCTAACCCGCGCGGTATTCTTTTCTGCATGACTGCTCATCTCGACGATGCCCGCCTCACCCGCCTGATCGCACAGGGGACGGGAGAGATCCTCAAGGGCGTCCGCAATGTTGGTGCCCTGCGTGGCCGCAGCCTCGGCGATGCAGGCGACGACCTCGCCCAGAACTGGATCGCCCGGGTGCTCGAGCAGCACCGCCCGGAGGACGGCTTCCTCTCCGAGGAGATGGCGGACAGCCCCGCCCGCCTGGAGAAGGACCGCGTCTGGATCGTCGACCCGCTCGACGGCACTAAGGAGTTCGCCACGGGCCGCCAGGACTGGGCCGTGCACGTCGCTCTCGTGGAGAACGGTTTCCCCACTCACGCCGCGGTGGGCCTGCCGGACCTGGGTGTGGTGTTCAGCAGTGACGAGTCCCGGGCGGTGACGGGCCCCTTCTCCCGCAAGATCGCGATCTCGCACAACCGCCCGCCGGCGGTGGCGCTGCGCATCGCCGACCGTCTGGGTTTCCAGACCGCCGCGATCGGCTCCGCCGGCGCCAAGGCCATGCACGTCCTGCTGGGTGACTACGACGCGTACATCCACGCCGGCGGCCAGTACGAGTGGGACTCCGCCGCGCCGGTGGGCGTCGCCACGGCGGCCGGTCTGCACTGCTCGCGTCTCGACGGCTCGGAGCTGACCTACAACAACAAGGACACCTACATGCCGGACATCGTCATCTGCCGTCCGGAGCTCAAGGACGAGATCCTCACCATGGCGGCGGAGTACTTCCGGGACAACGGCCACTACTAGAGGCGGTGGCCTCGGACACCCGCAAGTTGAGTATCGTGGCGTCCATGAGCGCTTCGATTCCCACGCCCTACGAGGACCTCCTCCGGGAGATCCTCGAGGAGGGTGCCCCGAAGGGTGACCGCACCGGCACGGGCACCCTCAGTGTGTTCGGCCGTCAGCTCCGCTACAACCTGGCGGACTCCTACCCGCTGCTCACGACGAAGAAGGTGCACCTGCACTCCGTCGTCGGTGAGCTGCTGTGGTTCCTGCGCGGCGACTCCAACGTGACGTGGCTGCAGGACAACAACATCCGCATCTGGAACGAGTGGGCCGACGAGAACGGCGAGCTGGGTCCCGTCTACGGCGTGCAGTGGCGTTCCTGGCCGACGCCGGACGGCTCCCACATCGACCAGATCGAGCAGGCGTTGACGATGCTGCGGGAGAACCCGGACTCGCGTCGCAACGTCGTCTCCGCATGGAACGTCTCGGAGCTCGACGAGATGGCGCTGCTCCCCTGCCACCTGCTGTTCCAGCTCTACGTCGTCGACGGCCGCCTGTCGCTGCAGGTCTACCAGCGTTCGGCCGACATGTTCCTGGGCGTGCCCTTCAACATCGCCTCCTACGCGCTGCTGGCGCACATGTTCGCGCAGCAGGCGGACCTGGAGGTCGGCGAGCTCATCTGGACGGGCGGCGACTGCCACATCTACAACGACCACCTGGACCAGGTGCGTGAGCAGCTCTCCCGCGAGCCGCGCCCCTACCCGCAGCTCAACCTGCGCAAGGCGGCGGGCATCACGGAGTACACCTTCGGGGACGTCGAGGTCGTCGGCTACGACCCGCACCCCGTCATCAGGGGCCGGGTGTCCGTCTGATGGCGGTGCTGGGCGCCATCTGGGCGCAGTCCCTCGACGGCATCATCGGCGACGGCGCCGGCATGCCCTGGCACGTGCCGGAGGATCTCGCGCATTTCCGGGAGGTCACCAGCGGCCACCCCGTCATCATGGGTCGCCGTACCTGGCTGAGCCTGCCGGAGAGGTTCCGTCCGCTGCCGCAGCGCGAGAACCTCATCCTCAGCACCCGCTCCCCCGGCGACTGGTCGGCCGGCGGCACGGTGGTCTCCGAGATCCCGCTTATCGACGCCCCCGAGGCATGGATCATGGGCGGCGGCCAGGTGTACGCCGCGACGATCGAGGACTGTGACGTCCTCGAGGTGACCCTCATCGGCGTGCAGCTGGGCGACGCGCTGGGCGACCGTGCCGTGTACGCCCCCGAGATCCCCCACAACTTCGGGCTGGTGTCCGACACGGACTGGCTCGTGTCCGACAATGGACGCCTGATCCTGGACGACCAGCCCAGTGATCTTCCCCTGCGCTACCGTTTCCTGCGGTACGAGAGAAAGGAAGCAGCCTGACATGGCCGAGAACCACGTGACCATCTACGCGACGACCTGGTGCCCCTACTGCATCAACCTGCAGAAGCGCCTCGACCGCACCGAGACCCCCTATGAGCTCATCGACGTCGAACTCGACGCCGATGCCGCCGCCTGGGTCGAGTCGGTCAACGACGGCAACCGCGTCGTGCCGACCGTGCGGTACTCCGACGGCACGCACGCCACCAACCCGGAGGCCGCCGCCGTGCGCCGCAAGCTCGAGGAGCTCAGCTCCTAGTCCTCGTCCTCCTCACCGAAGAGGGCGACCATGTCCTCCGGGGACAGGGAGGCGTTGAGGCCGGCGAGCTCCAGGGAGTAGACCTGCTTGAGGTAGTGGTCGAGGACGTCGGAAAGCTGCTTCGCGTCAACCTTGTTGAGCAGCAGCAGCCGCTTCGAGGAGCCGCCCGGCACCTGCTTGTCGATGGACAGCACCGGGACACCATCCTTGGTCACGATCTCGGCGACGATGTCCCGTCGCTGGACGTCGATGAAGGTCGGCTGGTTCTGGGCCACGGCGTGGTCCTTTCTGGCAGGAATAATACGTTCCCTTCCAGGATAGTTGGCCCGCCCCGGTTTCCAACACTCCGCCCATGTACGGTACCCTCACCTTTGGTGAACATCACGTTCCCAACCTGCCCTGCCTCTGTAGCTCAGTGGATAGAGCACCGCTCTCCTAAAGCGGGTGTCGGAGGTTCGATTCCTCTCAGGGGCGCCGAGACCCCCGTTGACGCTGGTCAGCGGGGTTTTTTCTTGTTTAAGTTCGACCCGATGTGACACTGTGCACCACTTATCCACCACTTTGCTGACCAGCTATGACGCATTCTTGCGTAACCGCGTTTCGGCAAATCGTTCCAGGATGTCCGTCAGATCCGGTGCCTGGGCAGCCCGGGCAGCAATGTAGTGCTTCCGAGTCATTGCGGTAGAGGCATGCCCCAGCTGCGCGGCGGCGTCCTTGTCACCGGACAGCTCGTCGATGAGCGTGGCCACGGTTCGCCGCATCACGCGGAAGTCCACCCAGTTGAACTTCTCGTTGTCGCCCCGGCCGGCCGCCTGTCGCGCGCGGCGCCACTGGTTGCGGATGGTGTCAGGATCGCGGTGAGTACCGACTGCGGTACAGAACACCGGGGTGGAGTCACCGGGGTCGAGCTGCTTCGAGCGAAGCTCAGCCAGCACCTGCACCGCATACGGGGGCAGCGCCAGGAGACGGACATCGGAAGCCTTGGTGAACGGCTGACGGAACAGTCCTTGCCCCTTGGTACGAACCATGGTGGCACTGACCGTGACGGTCGGGGTCTCCGCGTCGAAGTCGATGTCGCACCAGCGTAGTGCGGCAACTTCCCCAGGACGGCAGCCGGTGGCTAGGAGGATGTCTACGAACGACAGCAGGTCGTGCCCTCGGCCGGCGGTACGACCATCAGGCTTGCTTGGTGCTCCGTTATCGTCCACGAGGCCTGCTTGCCACTTCTGGACGCCGTGGCGGAGGTCAACGAGGTCATCCGGGGTGAGGACGACGATGTTTCGAGGAACGAGCTTCCCCTTGGGGAGTTTGGTCACGGGGTTGTCGGGGATAGCGTCGTGGGAAATGGCAAGAGCGAAGGCCTGGGAGAGGATACTGCGGGCGCGAGCACGAACGCCAGGGCTGACGGTTTCGAGGAAACGGGCGATGCGGCCGGGTGTGGTTTCGGCGACGGTGATGCTGCCGATGGCAGGGGTGATGGTGCCGGTGATGGTTTGCCGGTAGTCATCCTTGGACTGGGGGCGGAGGCGGTCCTTGCGGTCGAGCCAGTAGGTGCACAGGTCAGCGATGGTGGTGTCGGGTGAGATTCCTCCGGTGTTAGCGGCGGTGGCGGCGGTGCGGGCAGTGAGCCGGTCGAGAAGTTTGCGCTTGGCGGCGGTGGTGGATTGTGCGCGGGCGCTGACGCGTCGGAGTTTGCCGTCGGCGTCGCGGAACCGTGCGCGGGCTTCCTTGGCGCCGGTGGGGGTGGTGAAGACGTGGATGTCTCCCCAGGAGCCGATGGGGGTGCGGGGTCGTCCGGCCATCAGGGCACCTGCTCGAGTTCAGCGAGGGCGTGGTTGATGAGGTGGAGCTCATCGGGGGTGACGACGTCGAGGCGGGTTCGGAGGGTGGGGAGGTCGAGGTTGAGTTCCCAGGCGAGGGTGGTGTGGTTGTGGCCGCCGTGGGTCCAGATGACGGCGTCGAGAAGTTGCTCGACCGGGGTGAGCTGGCGTGCGGTTGCTTTGTCGACCTTGGTTTCTTCCTTGGCTTCTAGGCCTGGTGGTGGGAGTCCGCGGTCGACGTGGATGAGTTCGTGGGCGAGGGTGCAGCGGCGGCCGGCTTCGGTGAGTCGTGGGTTGAGCCAGATGGTGGTGCCGTCGGTGATGCCGGCGATGCCGTCGGGGAGTGGGATGGTGTCGATGATGGTGTGGTGTGGTTTCATACCCCACGGTTTAGCACATTGGTTCGACATGAGGGCTCCCGGGTTTTCGAACTAGTCACCTTCGAAGGTGGAGCGGTCTGCCGGGTCGACTCTCCGCGCGACTGCGCGTAGCTGGGGTGGAGCAGTTTCGCCGAGGCGATCCCGCAGCCGCCGGTCGAGTTCCGCGATGAGCTCATCATCGGGCACCGCCGACAGATCACCATCCCACCCATCGGGAGTTGACTGCAGTAGGAGCTCGAGCGAAGCTGCAGCGTCCCCACGATCGATCCTTCGCAGTTCGGCAGGCGTCACCCCGACGGCCAGCGCCATTGCAGCCAAGGTGTCGGCAGGCGCGTCGACAGAGATGCGAACCCCGCCCTTTACCGTCCTGTAGCCCTTTACTATCTGGCGCCACCAGCCCTCGGAGATGCCGGCCATAGACGCGGCCTTACGTATCGAGAGAACCGGAGAGCGGTTGGTGCGAGCAGCTTCAACGAGCTGTCCCTCCGGGGTCCGGTCATCTTGCGGTGTGGTCATGAACATCAGCGTAGTTATGCGTACGCGTACCAGCCAGCCCTGTCCAATTTACGCAGTTTCATGGATGTAATTTTCGAACACTGCAGGTCACACCACCTTGCGCCACATTCGCGCACACATTGGTTGACATTCGCATTTCTACGCTTTAGTGTGAGGCCCATGACCCCACCTCACACACCCCGCCGCCCCTGGGTTGAAGCCCAGACCTTCCTCGACCGAGACGGCATGACCCAGACCACCCTCGCCCGCGAGACCGGGTTCTCCGTCTCCTACATCAACGACCTCATCCGCGGCCGCCGCTCCCCCAACGGCCGAGTCATCAGCCGTGTCGCCGCCGTCCTGAAAGTCCCGAAGTCCATGCTCATCCCCGCCACCGAGGACGCAGCATGAACACCACCGACCTGATCACCGCCGCGATCACCGCCGCCGTCCGCGAAGCCGTCCGCGAGGAAGTCAGCCAACTCGTCGACCAGCTCAAGGCCCCCAACCCGTCACCTGTAGATGGACCCGAGTTCCTCTCAACGCTGCAGGTCGCCGAGATCACCGGCATCAACGAGAACACCTTGCGCCGCTGGCGCTCCGACGACGATCCCGCCGGCCCGCCGTACGTCCGCTTCGGCCGCGCCGTCCGCTACCGCCGCTCCGACATCGACCAGTGGGCCAACTCCCCCTTCTCAACCCGGGGCCGACCATGACGAACCTCGCCCGCCACCTCGACGACCCCTCCCCACTGTTCTAGACCACAGACAAGGAACCACATCATGACCACATCACTGCATCCCGTCACCCTTCCCCCAGCCGCCACCTACCAGGAATGGCTCGAGCAGCGCCGCGAAGGCGTCGGATCCTCCGATGCGTCCGCGATTCTCGGCCTGTCGACCTACGAGTCGGCCTACTCCCTGTGGGAGCAGAAGACCGGCAAGGTCCCGCTCGATCCACCGGTCGACGACGCCACGGAGGAGCTCCGCCGTTGGGGACACCTCCTGGAGCCGATCATCCGGGAGGAAACCGCCCGCCGTCTGGACCTGACGATCACCAAGCCCGATCACGCGTTCGCTCACCCGGAGCGAGTGTGGCAGCGCAGCAACCCGGACGGGCTGACCGACACCGGAGCACTGTTCGAGGCGAAGAACACCCACTTCCGCAACTCCCACCTGTGGAACGGGCAGATCCCGGACCACGCCGAAATCCAGGTCCACCACTCCGCCGCGGTCCTCGGCACTGACCACGCGATCGTCGCCGGCCTCGTCGGCGGGAACCGTCTGTTCATCCACGAGATCGAGATCAACCCCACCATCGTCGACATCATCACCGAGGCGGAGGCCACTTTCTGGGAGTACGTCGTCACTGACACCCCTCCCCCGGTCGACGGGCACGTCCGCACGATGCAGTCGATCACCCGCGAGTGGGCACACAAGCCCGGAGTGAGGGAGGTCCAGGCGGCGGAGATCGAGGACGTGTGGGAGGCGTGGCGTGAGGCCGACGCCGCGGAGAAGGACGCCAAGGCACGCAAGTCGGAAGCGGTCGCGAAGATCGCCGCCCTGATGGACGGCCACAACGAGCTCGTCACCGGCAACCGTGTCTGGGCGAAGACCCAGCGTGGCCGGATCGACCTCAAGCGTCTGACAGCCGACCACCCGGACCTGGTCGCCACCTACATGCGCGTCCCCTCCTTCGACCTGGAGGCATTCAAGGTCGACCACGAGCAGCTGTACCGGCGCTACCAGTCCGTCAGCATCCGTCCGAAGAACTAACCCACCCCACCCAAGGAGAAGAATCATCATGGCTCGAGATCTCGAGAACCGACTCACCCAGTCCACCACCAACACGCCCGCACAGCGGCCGGCCGTCACCCTGGCGGATCAGGTCCGGTCGATGGAAGGGCAGTTCCGTATGGCGATGCCCCGCGGCATGGAGGCCGCCCAGCTCGTCCGGGACGCGTTGACCGCTCTGCGGCAGAACCCCCAGCTCGGTGAATGCGACCCCGCGACCGTGCTCGGTGGGCTCATGACCTGCGCTCAGCTCGGTCTGCGCCCCGGTGTCCTCGGGCACGCCTGGTTGCTGCCGTTCTGGGACAACAAGTCCCGCACCCGCAGGGCCCAGCTCGTGGTCGGCTACCAGGGCCTGGTGGAGCTGGCCCACCGGTCGGGGCAGATCAAGTCGCTGATCGCCCGCACCGTGTACGCCAACGACACCTTCGACGTCGACTATGGCCTGGAGGACAAGCTCGTCCACAAGCCCGTGATGCGCGGCCCGAAGGGAGAGCCGATCGCGTACTACGCGGTCGCGAAGTTCACCACCGGTGGCCACGCGTTCTACATCATGAGCCACGACGAGATGCTCGAGTACCGGGACGCCCACGCCACAGCGAAGACCCGCGACGGCAAGGTCGTCGGCCCGTGGGCCACGAACTTCGAGGGCATGGCACTGAAGACCACTGTCCGCCAGCTGGCGAAGTGGCTGCCGAAGTCCACGGAGATGGCCCAGGGCCTGGAGGCCGACGGCTCAGTCCGGGTGGATCTCACCCCGGCCGCGATTGACTACCCCGAGCATGTCGACGGTGAGGTCATCGGAGAACCTGACGGGCAGCCGGTGGAACCATCCGCTGAGCAGCAGCCGTCGGAGGGGCTCTGATTGATGGGCCACTGGGCGAATCGGGCGGCGTGCCGGGGTGAGGATCCCACCCGGTTCGTCCTCGACGAGCAACCGCACCTGGTGCCAGCTGACAAGCGCGACAGGGTTGCGTTCCAGCTGTGTGCCGGGTGCCCCGTGCGGGCGGAGTGCGCTCAGGACGCCCTGACTCATCGCGACGTCGGTGTCGTGCGGGCCGGGGTGTGGATCGGGCTTCACCCCAGCGCGTCGCGCCCCACGAACAAAGCGATCCGTCAACTCGCCGCCCGCGCCAACGAAAGAAGGTAGTCCATGACCTGGTTCAAGATCGACGACGGTTTCTACGATCATCCGAAATTCCTGGATCTGCCGAACGCTGCTGTCGGTCTATGGGCTAAGGCCGGCGCTTGGTGCGGTCGCCATCTCACCGACGGTGTCATTCCAGCCTCTCAAGTGCGTGTTCTCAAGGGAACTCCAGCACAGATTCGCGTGTTGCTTGAGGTCGGCTTGTGGGTCGAATGCGAATCGGATTCCGGTGCAAAGTGCTACCGCTTCCATGACTGGGAGGACTTTCAGCCCACCCGAGAACAGAAGCTCCAGGAGCGAGCGAATAGCGCAGAGCGACAGAGAAGATCCCGGGAACGACGCCAAGTTGGAGCCAATCTTGACTCAATTCGCACTCGATCTGAGCACGAATTGCACCCCAATGTGACCTCAAATAGAACGGAACTCGCCTCCGAACATGGACCCAATCTGCACACAAATAGAACGAGAACACGTCCTGAATCAAACAGCCCCAACAGCCACTACCAGCACGAACAGGAAAATGTCACGCGTGACTCACACGTGACACCCTCCCGTGACAAGCGCGTGAGTCACACACAGGTGTCACACCGCCCCGACCCGACCCGACCCGACCCGACCAATACAGGGGTAGAGGTAGCTGCTAGCTACAACGTTGATAGCGACAAACCAGCCAAGCTGGCAGCAGCAATCGATCATGCGGTGTTGGTCCGTCCGGGCTCACGCCCTGGACTCACCTCAGCTGTCAAGAACCTCACCCGCCAGGGCTACGCGAACGAGGACATCATCGCCGGGCTCAAGGCATGGCAGGCACGCCCCGACGCCGGCCCCGGGCTGCTCCGCAACCTCGTAGACGACGCCTCCGCTTCCCGGGAGGCAAAGACCCAGGCATCCCTGACCCGTACCGCCATCAACAACTGCCATCTCTGCGACGACCGCGGCCTCATCGACACCTTCGACGACGCCGGCATCCCCATCGCCATCCGCTGCGACCACACCAACCCCCCAACCCCCATCACCACCACCCGACAACCCCACAAACCACGAACATCCGCGTCCCTACGCCGACAACTCATCAACACTGCCACCCGCAACCCGTCAGAAACACACCAGAACGACCCACCAGACGACAAACAACCCCACCCCGCACCCCAACCCCCAAACCACACCCCCAACCCCGCAAACGACCACACAGACCCAGAAACCAAAACCGCATGACCGAACACAAGACCACCGAACACACCCTCCACCTCCCCCACACCACCCCACCCCTCCACGCCAACCAACGACACCACTGGGCCGTCCGAGCCAAGCTCACCCGCCAACTCCGCGACGACACCCACATCCTCGCCCGGGCGGCGAAGCTCCCCCAGGGCTGTTCGTTCGCGACGGTGACGCTTCACTACCTGCCGACGACTCGACGCCGGCGGGATCGGCACAACCTGTATCCGACGGTCAAGGCGTGCATCGACGGTCTTGTCGACTACGGCCTGGTGCCGGATGACAGTGCGGTGTTCGTGTCGGCGCCGGAGCCGGTGATTCATCCGGCTAATCGGTCACCCCGGCGTTCGAGACTGTGGTTGGAGATCGAGACGAAGGAGGTGGCGTAGTGGCGCGGAGGCCGGATCCGGTGAGAGCTGCTGCTCTTGCTGAGCGGCGTAAGCGTGTCCTTCAGGCTCGTCTGGAGGGCCGGAGCTTTCGCGCGATTGCCGACGCCGAAGAGCTATCGGTGTCCACGGTTCACGACGACTACACGCGTGCCCTGGGGGATATTCCCCGGGCTGAGGCGGACTCGCTGCGCAAGGTCGAGGGCGCTCGTTTGGACGCGCTGCAGGCCGCGGTGTGGGAGAAGGCGATGCTCGGCAACTTGGATGCCGGCCACCAGGTGCTGCGCATCATCGACCGTCGTTGTCGGCTGTTCGGGCTGGATGCTCCGCAGCAGGTTGAGCTCAGCGCTGGGGATGTCGACCTGGACGCGACCGTGGCGAAAGTCCTGGAGGCGGCGCAGGCAGCTGTTCGCGTGAAGGACGGAGAGGAGGGATCCAGTGGAGTCGTGGATGCCTGATGATCATGTGACTGAGGCGGTCCTTGATGGTCGGAGGGACTATCGGCAGTTGTCGATGCCGGATTCGCGGTGGGTGGTGGCGGAGCTGACCCATCGGGGCTATTCGGTGCGGGAGATCGCTGGGTGGCTGAAGTGCTCGACCAGGCAGGTGAAGCGGGTGCGAGCGGAGCTGCTGACGGAGGTGATGGGACTCTTGGCCGAAGAGCGCGAACGAGCCGCACAGGCAGAGAGAAGGTTTGCGAATGTTCGGCGCGACAACTCGCGCCTCGTTGAACGGTGCGCTGAGCTGGAGACGCGAAACGACATTCACGTCATGGCGACGTTGTCGCAGCTCGGCACGGGGAAACGAAGCTCAGCACCCCACTAACCACCCCCGGAATGGGGAACCCCGTTTTCAGTGCGTACATTTGCGAATACCATGCGAGACGTACGCAGCCCCACGCAGTAAGGCTCTTCCATGAAAATCCCGAACGAATCCCCGGATACCCCTCCCCAGGTGCCCGACCCCCTCGCCATCACCTGGAAAGACCTCCTCTACGCCCTCGCCATCCTCACCATCACCTACCCCCTCCTCGTCGCCCTCCTCCTGATCGGACCCCACCCATGACCTGCACAACCTGCACCGGAACCACCCTCAAAACCCCCACCAACCCCACCCCAGCAGCCAAAGCCCGCCACACCCGCAACCAAGCCACCCTCGCCCACATCGCCTCAGTCCACCGCGCCAGCAGCGGCACCTGGGAAGTCTGGATGAGAGCCACACACACCTTTGAAGGTGTGCCCACCTACCACGATGAGCACCGTGCAGAGCTGACTGATGAACTCCTGGCAGCCCTACCTGACAAGGAGCTCCTGGACCTGGTGGAAGAAATTGAGCAGGACCCAAAGGACCCAGGCACCTTCACCGTCCACTTCCTGTGGACAGGTCAGGTGGATGCCTGCGAAGACACCTACGAGCAGGCAGCCCTCGAAGCCATGCAGGACGACGGCTACCCCACAGACCACTTCACCTGCGACCACGACTACTCCGAATTCCAAGGCACCGAGCGCTAACCCACCCCCACCCCGGAAAGGAACCACACCATGACCACCTACATCGACCCCCAGAAACTGGACCAGCTCGTCACCTCCTGGGAACAGGAAGCAGAAACCACCCCCGACACCAGCGTGAAATCCGTCCTCACCCACGTCGCCCAGGAAGCCAAGCAACTCCTGCCCGAACACGCCACCACCACGATGAAGACCCTGGCCACCACCAGGGCAACAGCCCTGGCCAACGCCCTCCTCGGAGACCAAGGGGAAGCCTTCACCACCGGCACCTTCAAAGACGCAGCAAACATCGACTTCGACGTGCACCTGTCCGGAGTGCAGTTCGCCGTCAACATCGTCGTCTGGCATAACCCCGACAGCCACCACTCAGTCACCCTGCGTCAGGCCATGCCCTTCACCCACGTGCTGAATCTGTCCACCACTGACTGGCACACAGACACCCTGGAAAAGCTCATCCGCCTCGCCGCAGCAGACCACGCCCGCCGCCACCAGGAGAAGGAGGCCCAGGATGACTGACAACCCTGTGGCCACCATCCACTTCAACTCCCCCGAACACGACCCCCTCAAAATCCCCCGCCCCCTCCACATCCACCAGGAACCCGACGGCACCCTCACCTGCTGGGGCTCCGAAGCCCACATCCCAAACACCAAGAAACTCACCCTCGCCGGCTTCACCCGCCCCACAGCACTCCTGTCCTGGATCTCCCCCTCAGAGGTCCTGGCAGACCCCGACTCCCTCACCGGCCACCAGGTCGAGATCTTCGACCCTGACGAAGACGACGGGTTCAGCCTCCTCCACACCATCAAGGCCATCGAGCATGTCTGACCCCCACACCATCACCGTCCAGACCACCGGCCCCGACGGCCAACCCATCTACCGCACCTTCCGCAACTGCACCATCACCCCCGACAGCGGAACCCCAACCACACGCACAGCACAGCAACAGGCCGCCGACTACATCAAAGCCCGCCAGCTGGCAGGGGCCGACCCCCACGTCCTCGAGGAGACCTGACCCATGGCACACACCACCATCATCGGCCACCTCGGCAAAGACCCCGAACTCCACCAATCCACCACCGGCACCATCTACACCCGCCTCAGCCTCGCCTGGTCCGAACGCTACAAAGACCGCACCGGCACCTACATCGACGGCCCCACCACCTGGATCAGCATCACCGTCTTCGGCCGCCAAGCCGAAAACGCCGTCGACTCCCTCCGCAAAGGCCACCAGATCATCGCCACCGGCAACATGCGCACCGAAATCTGGGCAAGCGACCACGGCGAACAACCCATCGTCACCATGATCGCCGACACCATCAGCCCCGCCCTGTTCACCCAAGTCGTCGACATCCACCGCGACGACCACGACAAACCACCCACCACCCCCGATGACACCGACACCCCACCCTTCTGACCCCACCCACCACGCCAGCATCGACGCCTGGCAACTCGGCCGCTACCCCGGCCGCCACGTCTTCGCCCGCCCCCACAACACCCCGGACACCACACCAGCCCACTGGTGCCAACTCCTCGACGTCTGGATCGAAGACACCCTCATCATCGGCCTCATCGACTGGCACGGCACCCCCTCCCGCGTCCACTGGCTGATGACCAACCGCGTCCAGGTCGAACTCACCCCCACTGAACACCAGCACGCCCACACCACCGACCTCGGCAACGGCTACCGCTGCACCCACTACGACCCCTGGGCCGACGGCCCCACCGTCCCCCTCGAGCACCGCCAACCCGCCCCACCCCACCGACCACCCCGCACCCAACCGCCGGCCACCAAGAGCACTGACCAGCCCGCCCTCTTCACCCTCTAGAAAGACCACCATGACCCCCACCATCACACCCCGCGACCACGACGCCTACATGCAAGTCCTCTGGTACTTCGACCCCACCGCACCCGGCGCCCGCCAACCCGGCAGCTTCAGCCACCACCTCATCCAGGCCTTCGCCCGCGCCGACATCACCAACACCCTCCTCCTCAGCAGCGTCTACCCCGCCTACGGCACCGCCATGCGCATGGTCCAGGAAGGACTCAACGGCGGCCTAGACCAACTCAAGACCTGGGGACAGCAGATCACCGCCGGAACCCTCGGACCCGACCATGACTGACACCCAGCCCATCACCTACTACACCCCCAACCGACGTATCACCGCCCTCGACCGACAGATAGCCATGTACCTCAGCGTCGAGACCGGCCGCCCCGTGACCGTCAAGACCAGGCCCCGCAAACGGTGGAAGTTCTGGGCCCGCCCCGACACCACCCACCCCACCCTGGCAGAGGCACTACAGGAAGCCCTCGCACCATGACCACCACCCTGACCGTCGGCCTCATCACCCTGACCCTGTTCACCACCATCTCGCTCCGCCTCCTCGCGGCCGAGATCCTCCGCCTGAACAGCCACCTGGAACACACCCACGCCGTCGCTCACGCCGCCCTCGCCGCCCTGGAGCTCCACCTCCAGGGCAAGGACGTCGAGATCCTGCATCTACCACTCCGCGACACCCCGGAAGAGGAGTAAAGGCCGATAATCCCGAACCCCCCACTACCCCCATCTTGGGGTATGGGTGGACTGAAAGCGAAACACTCACCCTCGCTGAACAGGGAAAACTTGCCTACCGGTGTCCAAGGTCTGAACGACCCGGGCTATCGGCTTTGCGGAAGCTCCGCTAGAGTCAAGACACGCAACAAAGAGTCGCAGGAGGTTACTTGGCATCCAAAAAACTCCCCCGGCGTCTCAGCAAACTCAAGAAGATTCTGGACAAGCAGGGCTGGACGCAGGACTTCACTAGCAGGGGCCACCCCCGCTTCACCCCTCCGCCAGATTTGAAAAACGACAATGGCCAAGTGGCTTATCCCGTCGTTTTCTCAAAGACCCCTTCCGATCACCGGAGTGACAAAAACTCCATCTCAGATCTCCGAAAAGCTGGGGCAAAGATCCCCAATAATTTTAAGACGAATTAGGATAACGCAAGCCATGAGGAACTACACCGTTTGCATCATCACCGCTGAAGTGGAAGACAACAACTGGGAAGCACACTACGACTTCCTGGATGATATTCCCGGCTCCTCCCTGGTCGAAAACCCCTCCGCCCCCCAGCTCACCTTTGACATTGACGCAAAGGACTGGAACGGTGCTCAGATCTTCACCCTCGGCCTTGCAGATCTTCTTGGAATTACGATCATCAGCTTCCAGAAGCTGGAGGAAAGGCCCAGCAAGGGTAGCCCGGCTGCGCCTCACATCGAAATGGTCGACGAATGGGTGTCTAATTCACCTAGCCGCAAACGCGAACTCTGCGCGTAGATGACGCATTCCTCAGCAAACCAAATCTAAAACTCCCCATCTTTTTTGATGGGGAGTTTTCTTTTTCCAGGGATACTAAACTTTTTTGCCTATCTCGGTAATATTGAGCACATCCAACTACTAACCGAAAGGCACCTCATGAGTGACACCAACCGATCTATCAGTTTCCCGACTCGCCGCCAGGTCAAGAACGACTCGATCCGCATCAACTTCTCCCGCGAAGACGGCCAGACCGTTGCTGTCAAGATGGCGACCCTCTACACGGACGGCACACTCAAGATCGTCGTCGACGACACGGAGACCTACTACCCGGCGACGTCCTACTTCAGCGTGGTCTTCCCGACAAGAACGGCCAACCCGGACACGAAGCGTCCGCGAGCTGTAATCGCCTAGGACCGTGCTGGAACACGACCGGCGGCAGGCCGCGATTCGTCACCTCGCAGGACGAATCGCGGTCGAACTCGTCTGGCCCAACCCCGACCTCACCACCCACCCTGAACAACACGCAGCACACCTGATCACCCTCGTCTGCAACACCAACATCGACGTCGGCCTCGCCGCCCTGGCCGTCGCCGGCCCCCTCATCGCAGACCTCCACGGGCACCCACCCAACATCAACCTCGCCGCAGCCCTTATAGAGGACACCCTCGACGACCACCCCGACAACCGACTCGGCCACGACATCGGAATCGGATTCTGCCGCCACGTATTCAACATCGACACCATCGACCAGGCCATCGACTTCTTCGGGGAAACCATCGCCGACCCCACCCTGACCCAGGAACAAGCCGACGCGATGTTCCTGTCCGCCCTCAGCACGATCCTCACGATCTACGCCACCGCGTTCTAACCAGTCACCCGCCTCCACCAGCATGGCTGGCATGACCACACCTGATGACCTCCTCCGCAACGTCGTCGCCGCTGAAACCGCCGGATGGACCAAAGCACAGAAAGCAGCCCTGCTGCACCGCCTCGCCCGCGAAGCCACCCGCATCGATGTCGGCCACCGCTACCCCACCGCCGGGGCCCTCGCCCAGTCCATCGACCCCACCACCGTCCAGACCCCCGCCCTGGAAACCATCGACCAGGCCCTCGAGTGGGCCCTGACCACCCGTGACGCCCGCCTGGCGATCAGCTTCCCACCACAGGAAGGCAAGACCACCCGCGTCGGCGTATGGGGGCTCTTCACGATTTGGAGTGCGTAGCTGACCACGGGGTGGGGTTCGGGGTGGCACAACATGTAGAGGTCCTGGCCGGTACAAGATGAGAGTTGCGAAGCTTCCATCTGACCGAACCAGGACCCTACTGTGCAGCCTAGTGGCAACCTCGTCGCCGACACCATCTGCCGCACGGCAGAAATCGGCCTGACCATCACCGGAGCCGCTGACGCCGGCAACATCACCATCATCGACGCCACCCCGGTGGCCGTGGCCACCACCTGTCCCGAGTGCGGACACCCCGGGACGAAACGTGATCACGTGGTCCGGACTCTGGTCGACCTGCCGGTGGTGGGGTTCCCCACCCGCCTGCATGTGCGCGTCCCCAGATTCCTGTGCACGATGGCGTCCTGTCCCCGCAAGATCTTCCAGGCTTCACTGGCCTGCGCGGATGACCGATCCAAGCTCACCCACCGCGTCACCCGCTGGGTCCTCCAGCGACTAGCGATTGACCGGATGAGCGTGGCTGCGACCGCCACAGCGCTGGGCGTCGGGTGGGAGCTGGTCAACCAGGTCGCACTGGATGCCTGCCGCCAGCTCGTCTACGACGATGCTTCCCACCTCGATGGAGTCCGGATCCTCGGTGTGGACGAACATGTCTGGAAGCACACCCGAAAGCCAGGCCAGCCGTCCAACCTGGTGACGATCCTGGTCGACCTCACCCCGCTGGTCGACGGACGTGGGCCGGCCCGACTACTGGATATCCGCCCAGGCCGCAGCGCAGACGTGCTGCGCACGTGGCTGCAGGAACGCGACCCTGGCTTCCGGGAGCAGGTGCAGGTCGTGACCATGGACGGGTTCACCGGCTACGCCAGCGCTGTCGACCAGGTCCTCCCGGGCGCCACCAAGGTCATGGATCCCTTTCACGTGGTCCATCTGGCAGCTGACAAGCTCACCGGATGCCGGCAACGGCTCCAACGAGAGACCACCGGACGCCGGGGCCGCAAGGACGATCCGCTGTACAAGCACCGTCGCACGCTACTGACCAGGACGGACTACCTCACCGAGCGGCAGAAACAGCGACTGGACATGCTGTGGGCCACCGATGACGACTACGTGGCCCTGGAGGTGACGTGGATGTTCTATCAGGACGTGATCCAGGCGTACGGGCATCCGAAGAAGTCGGAGGGCAAGAAGTTGATGGACCGGATCATCAACACCCTGCGCAAAGGCTTGCCGAAAGGTCTGGAGGAGCTGGCTCAACTCGGGAGAACCCTGTGGCGTCGGCGGGAAGATGTCCTGGCGTACTTCGATATCGGGGCGTCCAACGGTCCGGTCGAGGCGATCAACGGACGGCTTGAGCATCTACGCGGGATTGCTCTGGGGTTCAGGAATCTCAACCACTACATCTTGCGGTCACTGATCCACTCCGGCCAGATACACAACCGGATCAACGCACTCTAAATCGTGAAGAGCCCACAATCCGTGCGGCTGGGGTACCGCCCGTGGTGGGGGCGCGGTGCCGGTTGAAGTCCACCTGGGAGAACAGGCCACCGCCGGCGGGGGTGGGCTGCCCGAGGTAGAGGGCGGACCAGACTCGCTCGCCGACATCCTGCCGGATCCGGGCGAAGTCGTCGGGGGTGCGGCCGCGGGCAGAGTCCATCGCTTCCCCGGCTGGCCGGTTGAGGGCGTCGGGGACACCGGGCGTGGCCACGGCGGGAATGTTCACGACCTTCCACAGCGGTTCCGCGCGAAGCTTGTCCTGGGCGAGGACGTGACCGACGAGGTCGGCTTCGTGCCAGCGGGTCTGGATGATGATCACCGGGGCTCCCGGGGCAAGACGGGTCTGGGCGACGGATTCCCACCAGGTGATGACCTTCTCGCGTTCGACCTGTGAGTCGGCTTCGGCCATGCCCTTCAAAGGGTCGTCGACGACCAGCACATCTGCGGGCTGTCCTGTCAGTGATCCGCCGACACCGACGGCGTAGAGACCGCCGCGGTGGCCGGCGAGTTTCCAGTTGCCGGCCGCGGACTTGTCGTCGGCGAGGGACAGTCCGAGTTTGTCGGGGAGGGACGCGCCGGTGAGGGGGTCGGTGGCGCCGTGGCCGTGTTCGCGGATGATGTTGCGGGCTTGGCGGGCGGTCGAGCGAGCGAGGTAATCGGAGTAGGAGGCGATGACGCATCGGCGGTCGGGGTCTTGCACGAGGGCACGGATGACACCCCATACGGGCTCTTCACGATTTAGAGTGCGTTGATCCGGTTGTGTATCTGGCCGGAGTGGATCAGTGACCGCAAGATGTAGTGGTTGAGATTCCTGAACCCCAGAGCAATCCCGCGTAGATGCTCAAGCCGTCCGTTGATCGCCTCGACCGGACCGTTGGACGCCCCGATATCGAAGTACGCCAGGACATCTTCCCGCCGACGCCACAGGGTTCTCCCGAGTTGAGCCAGCTCCTCCAGACCTTTCGGCAAGCCTTTGCGCAGGGTGTTGATGATCCGGTCCATCAACTTCTTGCCCTCCGACTTCTTCGGATGCCCGTACGCCTGGATCACGTCCTGATAGAACATCCACGTCACCTCCAGGGCCACGTAGTCGTCATCGGTGGCCCACAGCATGTCCAGTCGCTGTTTCTGCCGCTCGGTGAGGTAGTCCGTCCTGGTCAGTAGCGTGCGACGGTGCTTGTACAGCGGATCGTCCTTGCGGCCCCGGCGTCCGGTGGTCTCTCGTTGGAGCCGTTGCCGGCATCCGGTGAGCTTGTCAGCTGCCAGATGGACCACGTGAAAGGGATCCATGACCTTGGTGGCGCCCGGGAGGACCTGGTCGACAGCGCTGGCGTAGCCGGTGAACCCGTCCATGGTCACGACCTGCACCTGCTCCCGGAAGCCAGGGTCGCGTTCCTGCAGCCACGTGCGCAGCACGTCTGCGCTGCGGCCTGGGCGGATATCCAGTAGTCGGGCCGGCCCACGTCCGTCGACCAGCGGGGTGAGGTCGACCAGGATCGTCACCAGGTTGGACGGCTGGCCTGGCTTTCGGGTGTGCTTCCAGACATGTTCGTCCACACCGAGGATCCGGACTCCATCGAGGTGGGAAGCATCGTCGTAGACGAGCTGGCGGCAGGCATCCAGTGCGACCTGGTTGACCAGCTCCCACCCGACGCCCAGCGCTGTGGCGGTCGCAGCCACGCTCATCCGGTCAATCGCTAGTCGCTGGAGGACCCAGCGGGTGACGCGGTGGGTGAGCTTGGATCGGTCATCCGCGCAGGCCAGTGAAGCCTGGAAGATCTTGCGGGGACAGGACGCCATCGTGCACAGGAATCTGGGGACGCGCACATGCAGGCGGGTGGGGAACCCCACCACCGGCAGGTCGACCAGAGTCCGGACCACGTGATCACGTTTCGTCCCGGGGTGTCCGCACTCGGGACAGGTGGTGGCCACGGCCACCGGGGTGGCGTCGATGATGGTGATGTTGCCGGCGTCAGCGGCTCCGGTGATGGTCAGGCCGATTTCTGCCGTGCGGCAGATGGTGTCGGCGACGAGGTTGCCACTAGGCTGCACAGTAGGGTCCTGGTTCGGTCAGATGGAAGCTTCGCAACTCTCATCTTGTACCGGCCAGGACCTCTACATGTTGTGCCACCCCGAACCCCACCCCGTGGTCAGCTACGCACTCCAAATCGTGAAGAGCCCGATTACCTACGCCGCCCAGGAGGACCGGCCCACCGATCCCCTGGCCGCACTTCGTCAGGTCGACGGGATCGCAGTGCCCGACCAGACGGATCCGCCCTTTCGGATCCACCCGTGGCGGGCGAAGGGCGACAAGGTTGCCCGCGCGGCCGGTACCCGGCAGGCCTCAGCTACAGGCCGTCTACGGATGGTGGGCAGCCACCCGGAACTCGAGGAGCAAGCCACCCGATGGCTACCCGGGCAGGATTCCCCCGACCGGATGGACGCCCTGGTCAACGGGTTCGAGCGCTGCATGCAGTTGGTGGGCTCGCAGTCCGAGATCGCCACACCAGGACAGGTTGCGACGCCGTCCACCGGATTGGGCGCGTTCTGGGCCTCACCCATCGGATGACGGACGACAGCCTGCTAGGTGATCCACTGGGCCACACGCCCCGTAGTGAGCTCCATGTCGGGAATGATGAGGTTCGGCGAGAAAATGACGGCCTCACTTCCCACGTGCTGCTTGTGGGCCGTGTGTGCGATAGGGAAGCGTGCACAGCGACCGTCACCGTAGAGGGCATCGGTAATTCGTGGGTCGTCATCGTAGGTGAGCATCCAGGGGCATGCTGACGACGCAAGATTCTGCGCCAGCTGGAGGTGGTCATTCTCATCGAATGCGTGCAGATAGAGCCCTTCGCCCTGGACGAGATAGGGAGGGTCTGCGTAGACGAAAAGATCATCCCCGTAATGGGAAACCGATTCTAGAAAGTGGATACCTTCCATCTGGGTGATGTGGATGCGATCACGCATCGCTGCGATCAGCTCCACGCGGGTGATGAGACCTTCGCGGTTGAAGCGCGCGTCGAGCTTCCACTTTCCCTCTTGATTAAGTCCTCCGATTGGACGGGCCCCCAGGATTCCTGACCTGTTGGTGCGGTTGAGGAAGAAGGTGGCGAACCCGAGCTCCAGGTCAGCGTGATCATCGGGGTGGAGGTAACGATCGCGCTGGATGTGCCACTGCTCGATCGTCAGTTCCGTGGATTCGATCAGCCTACAGAACTCGTCTGACTGCTCGGTGATGGAGCGCCAGAAAGCCGCGATGCCGGGGTTGAGATCGTTAAGGTGGATATGCTCAACGACATCATCTCGCAGCAACTTGAGCGCGGCTCCGGCGCCGCCAGCAAAGGGTTCGGCGTACCGAGCCGGTCGGCGGTCCTGGGCCGCGACAAGACGCTCCAGATAGGGGGCCAGGCGGGCTTTGCCACCAGGGTATCGGAGCGGAGACAGGTACCTCATGACTGCTGATTCTGCCTCAACTTTTCTCCCATAGACACCAGAAGCGGGGTCCATAGACTCGCCCGAGTATATACTTCATTCGGAGAATTGGAGAGCCTCCATGAATGAACTCCCAGCTGCAGAGCTTGGCCATTATCTTTGTTCGCCTCGCGGAGCAACTTTTGCAACTCTGTCCATTCTTCAACCTTCTTTGGGAGATTCTCCGCATCTGGGTCGACGAGCAGAATCACCTTACGCACCCTTGCCTCTATAGTCCCTCCAGAATTAGGTTTGTATTTCTCCAAGTACCACGCCGTCGTCAGATCAACAATTTGACGGATCAGGCCTGCGAGCACCTCATGATAGTCATCAACTGGCAGTTGCGATGTTTGGCGAATAAGATCCCCCAGCCGGTCGGGGAAAAAATCTGTCGGAACGCCACGAAAGATGTATCGCGCAGCCACTTTTCGACGCTTCTGCGACTGAGGAAGATCTGGGAAAAAGTCCCCCTGGCCTGAGTTAGTCGAAGGAGGGAGTTCTTGGGAATGGCTGGCTTTCCTCGGAGGTTCAGAGGTAGTGCGTATATTCGATGACTGCGGTTGAGCCGTGGAGCGATTGTTAGCCGACTCAGGCAGTGGCTGCTTCAGCTTGGGCGCCAAGTTCTTCGCGAAGAGTTCTGGCGTTTCTTCGAAGTACTTTTTGGCATCCTTGTTCAGGTTGAAAATCCGCGACCAAGAATCACCAGAGCTTGACTTTTCTCGCGCGAGATCTTCAATCAACCGTCTAACGAGAGGAAGGAGAGCATCCTTGGGGTACAATGGGATGATCGAACCATGCTCAAATGAAAGACCTAGATAATCCCGCACCAAGGGTTTCTTGATAACTCGCTGCAGGTTTGTGTACCGAGAAAGGCAGCTATTGAGCGACTCTTTGAGAGTGGAATCTTCAGGCCAAGTTTCCTGCACAAAGTCCACGAAAGCTAGCGTCACAGGACGTTTCGCCGGGTCCTCCTCAGCAGTAAACGATTCCTGCATTAAAGCATTCCATCGAGAGGTAGCCCGACCCCCTTGGCCGCTTTCGTGCTTGATCGCAATCCAGTGCCGCGCTTCGTTTCGTGATGAAACTTCGTGCACGAAGATTGTCTCTATGGGCGAATAACGCGAAGAGAGGACTGCCCTTTCCACCCGCTTACCGTACTTTTCTGCCAGCGCGGACGAGGAGTCCAGTACTGATGGGTCCCGCCACAACTTAAGTGCGGTTAAACGGCGGTTACCCTCGAGTACAACGAGTTTTCCGTTCTCCCGGGTAACGATGGGAAATTCACTTGGATTCAACTTCCCTTGAGAGACGATGTCTCGGAGCATGTCAATGCAAGATTTTCCGTGAAGCTCAAGCATGTGGAGCAGCGGATCGGAATAGTCGGTCAGCTGACTTCGATTGCGGGGATTTCGCTCATCAAGATGAAGATCATCAACCGCGACCGCCCTTGGCGGGGCGGCCTTAGGTGGCGGCAGCAACTTCGGCAGTCCGCTGTCCTCTTTACTCACGCCTTAGATCACGCCTTTCCTAGTCAACGCTCGAAGGTGCCCACATCATCCGAACTGGCCCAAATAGATCATAGGCCCGCGGGCGCTTAGATCTCGCCAGATCAGAGCGACTCTTTACACTTTCGCCGCACCGGGCCGCCCTGCGTGCCAGTCCTGGACGGCCTGGGCGTCCCAGAGTGGGATGCGGGGGTCGAGGTGGGCGACGGGGGGTGGGGGCATGTTCTTGCGGGCGTAGCTGCGCCAGGTGGCGTCGCTGATTCCGCAGTGGGCGGCACAGTCGGCGACTCGCCAGAGGGTGCGGCCGGTGTCGGCGTCAATGATGGTGGGCCTCACAGGGCCCTCCAGGTGCGATAGAGGTGGATGGACTCGGCGGCCAGGAGGGCGGTGAGCGGCAGGGCGATGGCGATGGCCAGGGGGGTGGGGCCGCGGGTGATGGCGATGGCGATGAGGGCGATGACGCCTGCGCTGGTAATGGCGTTCTTCATGGTTGTAGTGTGGGGATGTTCCCCGGGGCCTGATTCGAGCAGGCCCCGGGGTTCATTCCTTTTCTCCTTTCTTGGTTTCGATCTCTTTCATTCTGGCCTTGTGTTCCAGGATGATTTTGAGTGTTTCGTTGGCGGCTTTCCAGGCTGCGTATAGTCCGGCGATCCACCAGGGGATGTTGTCCATGTACCTCCTCTCTTAAGTTCTAATCACATTGTAGCACGCTACCGTGCTACATCGCAAGTGGTTCACCACGTCACCCCACACCCCTACCCTCCCCTGACATGGCAACCACACTCACCCTCCTGCTCATCACCACCCTCACCGTCGCCCGCCTCACCCGCCTGATCACCATCGACAAACTCGCCGAACCCCTCCGACGCTGGATCATCCGCTACAACGGCGACGACGGCTGGTGGACCTACCTCTTCCACTGCTCCTACTGCCTCAGCATCTGGATCGCCGCCGCCCTCACCCCCACCGCCTGGATCCTCGCCGACGCCACCCACCACCTCGCCGTACCCACCTGGTACGGCCTCCCCGCCACCGCCCTGGCCGTCGCCTACCTCGCCGCAATCCTCATCACCAAGGAGAACAACTAAATGTCCCGCGTCGCCCGCACCATCCCCAGCGAGCTCGCCTCCCCCAGCCTCACCGCCGCGGCCACCACCGTCGACACCACCACAACCACCAACCAGGTCACCGACACCACCGGCTGGAAGAAACAGGCCTGGGACGCCTACGACAAGGTCGGCGAACTCCGCTACGTCTGCCAACGCATCGCCAACAGCCTGTCCCGCGTCACCCTGTACGCCGCCGACATCGACCCCACCACCGGACGCCCCTCAACCTCCCCCACCGACAACCCCACCGCCGCCAGCATCGTCAACGACATCGCCGGCGGCCCCGCCGGACGTGCCGCCCTGATCTCCAAACTCGTCACCCACCTCACCGTCCCCGGCGAAGGCTGGATCGCCGTCATCAGCCGCAGCATCGACGGACAGGCCGTCGAAGAATGGCACGTCCTGTCCGCCGACGAAATCACCTCCCGCGGTGCTCGCATCACTCTCCGCCTCCAGGACGGCACCGACCACCCCTTCGACCCCACGACCGACATCCTCACCCGCATCCACCGCCCGCACCCGAAAAATAGCCGCGAATCCGACTCCCCCGTCCGCGCCGCCCTACCCACCCTCAACGAGATCACCCGCACCTCCCAGGCCATCGACGGCGCCGGTAAGTCCCGCCTGGCGGGCAACGGCATCCTCCTGCTGCCCTCTGAGATCAGCATGCCCGTCACCGAGGCACCCCAGCCCGACCCCGACGCCCCCGGCCTGCCTGCAGGAGCGCCCGTCACCGTCGAGAAGTCGGTCACCGCCCAGGACGTCATGGTCCAGCTGCAGCAGGTCATGACCACCGCGATCAGCGACCCGACCTCCGCCGCGGCGATGGTCCCGATCGTGCTCAAGGCCTCCGGTGAACACCTCGACAAGATCCGCCACATCCGCTTCGAGTCCGAGGTCACCGAAACGAACCTCAAGACCCGTGACTCAGCGATCCGCCGGCTGGCCCTGTCGCTGGACATTCCCCCGGAGTTGCTCACCGGCGTCGGCGGAACGAACCACTGGAACGCGTGGCTGGTCGACGAGGACGCCATCAACACCCACTTCGCCCCGCTGGCCACCCTCATCTGCGACGCCCTGACTGAGGCGATCCTGCGCCCCCTGCTGGCGCATGCCGGTATCGACGGCACCTTGTTCACCGTGTGGTTCGACCTTGCCGACCTGGCGCAGACCCCCAACCGTGGCGAGGATGCCGTCAACGCCTTCGACCGCGGGGCGATCAGCTCGACCGCCCTGCGCCAGGCCCTCGGCTTCGGTGACGACGACGCCCCAGCCGAGAACATGACCCGCGCGGAGCAACAGCAGCTGGCGGTCTCCCTCGTGAAGGGCGCTCCCAGTCTCCTGCCGATGCTCGCCCGCCTGTTGGGCATGGACGTAGACACCACGCAGCCACTGGCCCCGATCGGCACCAGCACCACCCCTGCCACCCCTACCCCTACCAAGGCGCCACCACGGAAGGACTAAACCCATGCCGGTGTTCCTTGATGACCCTTTCGACACCTGGACCCCGATCATCGACCAGGCGATCATGCACGCGATCAACACGTGGCTGCGCGCCATCGATGCCGAACTCCACCCGGTGATGCTGGCCGACGCCTCCGACGACTCCCTGCCGAACCTGGAGGCCCTACTGGCCGCCATCACCGCGTGGCACCTGGTCATCGACGACGAGGTGCTTCCTCTGCTGGTGGGGTTGACGGCCCGCCGGCTCATCGACATGTCCACTGCCCGTGGCATGACCTGGGAGCAGCTCGCGACAACACCCCCGTCCGGCGGGGCAGTCACTGACCTGGTGAATCGGGCGGTGGACGCTCTCACGCGTGCCGGGGTGCCCACGGTGGGGTTCGACCAGGTGTTGTGGGTTCCGTCCTGGGTGGACTTCATCGACGCGTACGCCCGGCAGACGGTCAACCTGGTGCAGGGCATGCCGGAGACTGCCTACCGTGACCTCGTCACGAAGCTGGCGTCCGCGACCCGGGAAGGCATGGCCCCGTGGGAGCGTGCACGCCTGGCCCGCGACTACCTCGACATCACCACCGAGGGCGGGTACGAGCAGTGGATGACCCGCGCACACCGGATCTCCCGCACCGAGACGAACCGGATCATCAACGCCGCTGATCTGCAGGCCGCCCGCACGGAGGCCACCACCACCGGGGAAGAGCTGCACAAGGTGTGGGTGTGTGGCATCGACACTCGTACCCGGGACTCGCATTTCGCCGCCGACGGCCAGCGCGTCCCCCTGGACGGCAAGTTCCTCATCGGCGGCCACGAAGCCGACTACCCCGGTGATCCGCATCTGCCACCGCACGAATCGATCAACTGCCGCTGCACCACGATCATCCTCACCTCTGACGAGCCCCTCCCGGATGAGTCGGACCGGCAGACCGAACGTGAACGCTCCGACGGCACGGTCCGCGACCCCCAGGCGGAGGTGCGGCGCCGCGCAGCTGACGGTGTCACCCGTGCCCGTGATAGTGAACCCCAGCCTGTGACCGCCGCCGTGAAGGAGACAACCCCCATGCGCACCACCTGGTCGGGCCTGCTGGCCCCCATCAACAAGCCCACCGGCGACGGCCGGATCATCGACCCGGACGCCACCATCGAGTTCCGCGAGTTCCCCATGCCGCTGCTGTTCCAGCGGGCTACCTCCGGTGGCCACGACACCGCGGTTGTCGTCGGCAAGATCAGCGCCGCCACCGTCGACGCCCATGCGATCCACGCCACCGGAGAACTGTTCGACACCCCTGACGGCATCGAGGCCCAGAACCTGCTGGCCGAGGGAGTGATCCGCCCGAGCGTGGACATGTGCGACATGGTCACCGAGTGGCAGATCCTCGACGCCGACGGCAACCCCGTCGACCCGGACGACGCGGACATCGAATGGTCCCCGGAGTTCACCGAGGTCATGCACGTCCGCGCATGCACCATCATGGCCGCCACCCTGGTGTCGAAGCCGGCGTTCGCGGAAGCCAAGATCACCATCGGCGACCAGGTTCCGGCCCCCGCGGACGCCGACGCCGAAACCGCCGCCCTGGTCGCTGCCGCCACCATCGTCGAGGACACCGCCCCAGCGGAAGCCTTCAGTGATCCCGGACTCCCCGGGCCGACCGCGCTGACCGTCACCGACGACGGGCACGTGTACGGGCACCTCGCCCTGTGGGGCACCGAGCATGTCGGCATGCCCGGCCGCGGTGTCACCCCACCGCACTCCCGCACCGACTACGCCCTGTTCCACGTCTCCACCGTGATCACCGACACCGGCCCCCTGCCCTGCGGTCGGCTCACCGTCGGCTGTGGGCACGCCGAACCGCGGTACACCGCCCCCGACGCCACCGCCCACTACGACCAGACCGGCACCTGCTGGGCCTACGTCCGGGCAGGTGAAGACGCCCACGGCATCTGGGTCGCGGGCATCATCAACCCCGACGCCGACGCCGCCACCGTCAGGGCCGGTGCCTCCGCCCCGTTGTCGGGCGACTGGCGCAACGTCGGCGGGAACCTCGAGCTCGTCGCTGCCCTGAGCGTCAACACCCCCGGGTTCCCCGTCCCGCGCAGCTTCTCCGCCACCCACGGGGAGGAACTCTCCCTGGTCGCCGCCGCCGTTGTTCCCCGCCGCACCCGCGACGACCGGCTTGCCGACGCCGTCGCCGAAGGGATCCGACGCCACGAACAGCGCCGCGCCACCGAAGCCGCCACCACCCAGCGGCAGACCCAGGCCCGGACCCTCGCCGCGCAGGTCCTGTCCTCCCAGGTTCAGCGGGAGCGACCGTGAGCTGCGGACTCTGCGGCTCGGCCCGCCCACCCCGCCGCTACAAGGTGACCCTCAACGACGGCAGCGAGCACCTGTTCCTCAGCGAGACCGAGGCCCGCATCTACGCCACCTCCCACGGTGGTGGCCGCATCGAACTGGTCACCTGACCGGCGCTGTCACCCCTCCCACCTACAACTCACCGTGAGCCCTCGGACAGGCCGGGGCCACCTCCGAACACACAGGAAGGACACGGGACGACATGCCCTTCGAGTTCCCCGACACCCTGCCCACCGACGCCGACGCCCTGGCCGACCTCCGAGCCAAGGCCGTGGAAGCCTTCAACGATGTCTACGACACCGACAAGGCCCCCACCGAAGAGGAGCTGGCACACATGCAGCGCCTCGTCGAAGGCATCAACACCATCGACACGGCCCTGTCTGATCAGGCCGCAGCCGACGAGCGTGCCACCAGCGCCGCCGACATGGCCGCCGCCCTCGCGGAGAAGGCAACCCCCGACAGCGACGACACCAGCGGCGACGACACCCAGAACGACAGCGTCGACACTCCCACCCTCGACACCCCGGAGGAGGCCACCCCCGGCGAGCCCTCCGACGAGGAGGAAGCCCAGGAGTCGGTCGCCGCATCCGGTTCCCGTACCCGCTTCTCCGCCGCGGCCGGCAGCACCAAGACCGATCTCCCGAAGCAGGAGCACGGCTTCCGGCTGACCACCAGCGCGAAGAACTACGAGACTGGTGTTGTCGACACCCTCCGTGTTGCTGAGGAGTTCGGCAACCTCGCCCAGGGGCGTGCCGCCCGTGTCATCGGCGCCGGTGGCCGCTCCGTGACGACCGTCGCCTACCTCGACCGCAACGCCCCGGCCGAGTTCACCGTCAGCGACGAGTCCGACGCTCTCGCAGTGCTCGAGAAGATTACTGACGAGTCCCGCCTCGACGGTGGCAGCCTCGTCGCCGCCGGTGGTTGGTGCGCCCCCTCCGAGACGATCTACGACTTCCTGCCGGTCGAGGCCCCCACCGGCCTGCTGTCCCTCCCGGAGCTGACCATCCGGCGCGGCGGTATCCGCTTCCCGAAGGAGCCCGACTTCGACAAGCTCTACGACGACATCGGCTTCCACCAGACCGAAGCACAGGCGCAGGCGAACACCGAAAAGAACTGCATCGAGATTCCCTGCGGCGAGTTCGAGGAGATCCGCCTCGACGTCGAGGGCGTGTGCATCACCTCCGGCATCCTGCAGGACAAGGCGTGGCCGGAGCAGACCAAGAAGTTCGTGGACGAGGCACTGCGTCTTCACCAGCACAAGGTGTCAGCCCGCCGGATCAAGACCGTCGTCGACGGCTCCACCGTCGTCGGAACTCTCACCGGCCCGATGTTCGGCACCGCCGGTGCTGTCCTGTCCGCCCTCGAACTGCAGGTCGCAGACATGCGCACCCGTCACCGCATTCCGCGTACCCGATCCGTGGAAGGCATCGCCCCCGAGTGGCTGCTGTCGGTCCTGCGTGCGGACCTCGCCTACCGCGACGAGGTGCTCCCCGCACAGGTCACCGACGAGCAGATCAAGGCGCACTTCCGCAACCTGGGCGCGAACCTGCAGTTCGTCGTCGACTGGCAGAACGACGTCATCGGCGCGAAGACCCCGGCCGTCGCCTGGCCGACTGAGGTGCAGGTCGTCCTGTACCCGGCCGGCACCTGGTGGTCCGCGACGGAGCCGGTCATCAACCTCGGCATCATCCACGACTCCACCCTCATCAAGCAGAACCGTCAGGTCCAGATGTTCACCGAGGACGGTGTGGCCGTTGGCAAGCGTGGCCCGGAGTCCCGACTGGTGACCATCCCGGTGGCCGTCAACGGTGAGGTCGGTGCCCGCTACACCGCCGCCGTTGCTCCCTAGTCCTGTCCGTATCCCAATGACGCCCGGGGTTCACCAGGGGCCCTCAGGCTCCGAGTGCGCCCCGGGCGTCACCCCATTTTTCTCCAGAGGAGCACCATGACCCTGCCCACCGTCCCGGTGACCGCCCCACCGGCTAATCCCCTGCCGCACGGCCTGTTCGACGCGGCCACGATCACCGATGAAGCACTGTCCCGCCACATCGGCGGCATCACCCTCACCTCTCCCAACCAGGGTGGGCACGGCCACTGGCCGACTGTCTGCCCCACCCCGGACGACACCCCGGACAAGACCGGCCAGCGCCCCACCCCGGAGGACTTCGCCTCCACCATCGTGTGGGCCGTTGACGAGTGCAAGACGGTGGGTATCACCGATGAGGAAGCTCAGGCTCGCGCCGCGCATCTCCTGCGTCTCACCGCCCCGGTCGACGTCGAGAAGTTCGCTGCCGAGCAACTCCTCACGATCACCCCGGCAACAGCTGTGTCCAGCGTCGCGGACGCGCTCGAGGTCATCGAGGACGCCCTCGGTGAGGCTGGCTACCCCGGTGTGGTGCATGCCCGCCGCGGGCTGATCGCTCAGATCGACTCGCGCCTGATCGTCCGCCAGGGCGGTGTTCTGTACACCCCCGGTGGGCACCGGTGGGTGTTCGGTTCCGGCTACGGCGCCCTCGAGAACACGCTCGTTGCCACTGGCCCGGTCATGATCCGCCGTGGGTCGGTGGTCACCGGCATGAGCTTCGACCGAGTGACCAACACTCGCGCTGCCCTGGCAGAGCGCGTCATCACCGTGGGGTGGGAGTCACCCACTCTCGCTGTCCCCGTCAACCGTTAGGAGAAACACTGTGTCCACCCCCCGCAAGACCACGGCCCGTAAGGCCACCCCGGAGAAGGAGCCCGCGGAGACCCCCGCTGACGACATCTTCCCAGAGGATCCCGCCACCGAGCAGGCGGCCGCCGACGGTGAACCTGCCAAAGACACCGCCGGAGACCCGGGCGAAGAAACACCCGGGCATGTCACCAGCGTGGACGGCGACACCGTGATCATCACCCCGATCGACCCGGCCGACACTCCCGTACTCGCCCGCCGGCTTCTCGACGCCGCCGACGACCCCGCCCAGGTCGCCACCGTCACCTCCCCCTCGGGGTGGCGCGTACCGGCGTCCGTTGCCACCACTGCAGGGCTCGCGTAGTCACCCCACCCGCCTACAACAAGGTGTGACGGCCCAGATGAGGCCGCGCCACCAACAACCCATCAGGAAGGACACCCCATGGTTGCCACCGGAATCGTGCGCGGCAAGCGACTGCGCGCCACCCGCGTCGGACACTGCGGCCTGCCCATCGCCGGAGAGAAGTCCACCATCGTCACCAGCGGCTTCGTCACCGTCAGCATGACCAAGGCCATGCGAGACGCCGAAGACCTTGAACAGGCCAACGCCGACGGCCAGATCTGCATCGCCGACCGCACCCCACCGGAGCTCAAGTGGTACGAGTTCTCCGCCGAGTTCTGCGCCGTCGACCCTGAACTCCTGTCGTTCTTCACCGACGACGCCCTCGTCCTCGACTACGCCAACAAGCCCGTCGGCTTCCGCTCCTCCAAGCGGGTCAAGGTCAACGAAGGTGCCGGCGTGGAGCTGTGGACCGGTGTCGGCGCCGATGACTGTGTCCTGCCCACCGACGACAGTGTCCTGTCGGAGGCCACGGCCACGGCCCCGGCGTTCGGCTACTTCGTGCTCCCCTACATCAAGGAAGCCACGATGGGTGACTTCGAGATCGGTGCCAACGTCATGACGTTCACCATTTCCGGCATCACCGGTGCCGCCCCGATGTGGGGCAAGGGTCCGTACAACGTCGTCGCCCAGGACGCGCAGAACACCGCGGGTCGTCTGCTCAGCCCGTTCGGCGCGGACGAGCACCTGCATTTCGAACGCACCACGATCGCCCCGCCGGCGGTGACTGATGGTGCGGTGGAGCTGACGCTGCCGACGCCGTACTTCGCGGCTGTGGGTGGCGGGGAGGAAGCCGGCGGCTAGGTTCGCTGTCACCCCTCGCCGTTAGTTTCACGGCGTACCCCGAGGGAACGGACCGCGTCGAGGTGTTGGTGTGGTTCCGAATCCGGCGAGGTCCGCTTCTTCGGGGTACGCGTCATGGAGTGAGGTTCTTCCGAGGGAAGCGGCCACCGCCGGTGCTGATGGTGCTAGCGGTGGCCGCTTCTGCGTTCCCTGCTGCGTTGCTTGGCCCGAGCTGTCTACAGTGGTCCTATGATCGATTGGCCCCTCCGTGATCGCGTGCTGCGCGCGGTGTACGAACTCAACCACTCCTTTCCTAGCGTTTCCGCCATTGAGGCTCATTTGGGCGAAGATGCGGCTACACGCGAAGAAATCGACGCTGCAGTCGACTGGCTTGCACAGCAAGAACTCGTAGAAGGCCCCACTACGTGGGGCGGTGGATTAGTCCGCGTCAGCATTACCCCCCTCGGATCCAACTTCGTTGAGACCGGCACGTCAGTCGAAGAGCTCGCTCGAAATGCTGTTCAAGGAGCCATCATCAACGCCAACACCTTCAACAACCACGGCCCCTCCATCAACCAAGTCGGCAACCACAACACCGCCACCCAGCACATCGCCCACGAAGAGGACCTGACGAAGGTCGTCGAGATCCTCCGTCAGCACGGCGAGGAAACGAAGGCCGACGAGCTCGAGCAGGAAGCCGAGATCAACGGCGCCTTGTCCGCCATCCGGAAGGCCGGCGGCTGGATTGCAACTAACCTGATCGCCGCGCCAGTGGTTGCCCAGATCGCACCGATCGTATTCTCGGCGCTCGGTATGTAACTTCTTCCCCCGGTCTTCGTGGGTAGGAGCGTGGTCACCCCCGCGCGGCAGCATGAGCCCCATGACACCGACGCCCACACCACCGTCCTGGCCCGTGAACTGGGACCTCCTGCCACCTGTCACCGACGACAACCTTGACGATGTCACTGAGGCCGTCCGCGCGGCTATCGGGATCCTCTGGGCCCTGACCGGTCGCCGTTACGGTCTCACCAATGTTGAGGCACGCCCCTGCCCACCCGGTGCACCGCACCGGGGCATCCCCCTGTCCCCCGGCCTGGGATGGGTGCCGGTTCTCGACACCGGGATCAGCAGGAACGCACCTGTCTGCCAGGCAGTGGCCTGCGATCGGTCCGGCAGCATCCTCCTGCCCGGGCCTGTCCACACCATCCTGGGGTGGGTTGTGGATGGGCAGGAAATGCCAGACGGCACACTCAACCGCGACGGTGATCGCGTGTGGAGCAGGACCGGGACCTGGCCTCAGCAGGACCTGTCCCTGCCCACCACCGAGTACGGCACCTGGGGCATTCGCTACCAGCGTGGACTCCTGCCACCACCAGGTGCCGATGGAATGGTCGCCAACCTCGCCAAGGAGATCCTGGCCGCCACCAGCGGTGGGACATGCCGGCTGCCGCAACGCGCCACCCAGGTCCAGAGGCAGGGAGTGACCGTGCAGATGGTCGACCCGCAGGCAATCTACGACACCGGCTCCACCGGTATCACCGAAGTCGACCTGTGGATTCGGGCGCACAACCCGTACCGGCAGGCCCAGCCCAGTGTCGTGTGGTCCCCGGATCAGGAGGTGTGGTGACCTATGCGTGGAATCATCCCCGTCACCGGCCAGGTCATCGAAGCGCTCCGAGATCAGTTCGTGGACCCTGTGTCCCCACCGTTGGGTGGCGTCGTCCCGGAGGTCGAGCACCGCCCCGGCATGGACGTCGCCCTTGACGGGTTGTTCGTCGGTGACTGCCCCGGCCTGGTGTGGACGAACGTCATCCGGTTGTTCCGCACGGATCAGTTCCCCGCGGAGTCCGACACGATCGCCCCGTGCCGAGGGACGCCGGCGGCGATCATCCAGGTGGGTGCGGCCCGGTGTGTCGGCACCGTCGACGCGCAGGGCTACCCGCCTTCGGCTGAGCGGATGGAGCATGACGCCCTGGTCGGGTTGGACGATGCGGCGCGTCTTGAGCGTGCCCTGTGTCTTGCTGCGCGCCGACTCGAGGACAAGAACCTGATCCACTCCGCCACGTGGTCGGCAGCTGAACCCATCGGCCCGCAGGGTGGGGTGTTGGCGTGGGTGATGTCGCTGACTGTTCAGCTGGCGTAGTCACCAGTCGGCGCTACACACAGGGATGTACACCCACTGAGAGAGGAAGAGCATGTCCGACAACACCACCACCGACCTGAACGACACATCGAGGCCCACCACGGTCAAGAACCGCCCTACTCGAGTACGGACCCGTAAGGACACTGTGACGATTCGGGGGCGGATCTCCACCACGTTCCTGCGTGCAGGAGAGACAACCACCGTGACCCTCACTGACCACATCCGCTCCCTCCTCCAGGGCGGCTACGTCACCAAGGTCAAGGACTAACCGATGGCCTCCCGGTTCGAACTCGACGGAGGTGCACTGCGCGACCACCTGCGCGCCGAAGCAACCAAGCTGATTCGCACCGCCCAGCGCCGCACCCTCAACGCCGCCATCCACCGCTCCCCGCTCGACACCGGCCAACTGGAGAACTCTCACCGCGCAGGCAACATCATCGTCCAGGGGACCCGCGTCAGCGGTGAGGTCATCGCTGAGCAGGACTACGCCCTGGCCGTCCACGAGGGAACCCGCCCGCACGTCATCCGGCCTCGCCGCGTAAAGGCGCTCACATGGGGGAAGGGAGCGGGCCGGGTCTTCGCCCGGTCAGTGAACCACCCCGGCAGCAGGCCGCAGCCGTGGCTGCTGAACTCCGCCCGCGCGGAGGGCACGCGCCTCGGCTTCGAAGTCACCCCTGTTTCTTAGCCTCCCCACTATCCATCCCCGAGAAAGGAACCACGCCATGCACCAGCCTGACTCCAGCGTCGCTTTCGACGCCGACGCGAACCGGAACGATCCTGAGGACGTCGCCGCCATGCGCGCCCGGATTGCTGAGCTCGAAGCACGCCAGCACTCCCCCACTGAACCCGCCGTCGAGATCATCGACCCTGGCGCCCCTGACACGTCCGTTGAGGTGTCCAAGGTTCACGAGGCCACCGTCGCCGGCACGGTGTTCCAGTTCCACGTCCCGAAGCCGGCCGCGCTGATGGCCTTCGGCCTGGGCACCGCCAACCGTCGCAACGGTGAGCTGATGATGCGGACCATGCAGCAGTTCCTGTCATTCCACCTGCTGGAGGAGTCCTTCGACAGTCTTCTCGAGCGCATGTCCGACCCTGCCGACGAGTTCGGTGACGATGAGTTCGGCGACCTGATGAACCACGTCATCGACGTGGCAGCGGATAGTGCTGAGGCGAAGGCCCCGAAGAACGGTCCGCGCCGCTGATGCTCTTGCCGAGGTAGTGAGGTGACCGTCGAATGGGCAGGCCGATGGTGGGATCCGCAGGAGTTGCCCCCTACCGCCGCGGGGCACGTCGCCCGCCTCGCGTCATCCGACCCGGCGGACTACATGCCGTCCTGCGTGGCCGTCCTCGAATCCGCGGGTCTCGATACGGCAGCGGTGGTCGACGTCGTTGCCGACATGGACGGTGAGCCTGATGTTCTCGACCTGGTGGGCGCCGTCCTCGAGGTGGGTACTGCCCGGCCGTGGCGCTCGACCGTGGGGTTGTGCCGCACGACGGTCACCCAGTGGTCCACTATTCGCGGCCGTCTGATCGACAAGGGCATTCCCGACCCGTTGCGGTCCCTGCCGTCGCTGACGGCACTTCTCGACGTCGTGGAGGTGATGCTGCTGGACAGCATGGAGAAGCAGGAGGATCGGGAGCGTTTCCTTCGTGACCTGTACCGCCGGGATACCTCCACCGCGGGGCCTCCACCTGGGTGGGAAGACGGAGCCGAGCTCGACGGGCTATTCTAGGCCTCGGAACCCCGAAACTTGTTGCAGGATGTTGTATCTTGTTGCAAGACGTAGTGATTCTCGCGGTTTCTGGTGGCATAATCGAGGCACCATAGCCTGTGAGCTTGGTACTGAATCTGTCCTGTGAATTGCCAACAGCATGGTCTCGATAAGGAGGAGTGATGACCGATGAGCACACCAATCATGCCGAAGGCGACGGAGGGCCGTCGCGTGATCGCTCGCTCGAGCGACGGTCGAGTGATTCACGCGGCCCGAGTGCACGACCCGATGGAGAACGTGCAGAAGGCTTGGGGGCAGACGGGACGGTTCCTGCGAACAGCTATGGACACGCAGCGGAAGACCATGCGCTAGAAGGCGAACTGCTCGACCAGGCGGTAAGGGAAGAGATCGCTCATCAAGTGATGGCCGTGACTCGGATCGCCCCACTTCCTGAGCCTCGAGAACTTCTGGAGTACGACCAGATTGAACCGGGGCTGGCGAATCGCATTGTGGCGATGGCGGAGAAGTCGGCGGATGCAGCGAACGCAGCGACGCTTTCCAACGCTGAGGTCAACAATGCGCTGGCTTCTTCGATCCGGGAAGATGCCTATGCAGTTCGCCGAGGCCAGTGGATGTTCACTGTCTTGGCTGTCCTGTTTCTGTTGTCCGCTGTCGGCTTGGCACTGATCGGGAACACTCCATTCGCCATTGCGATGGGTGTTCTCGGCTTCCTCAGCGGTGCCGGCGTGCTGATCCGTCCGGTGAACCAAGCCCGGTGGAAGCCTGCCTCGAAGGAAGATGGCAGCGGCCGCGAGGAAGCGTGATTTCGCAGTTCACCGTCGACGACTTGCTTGTTTTCAGGTTCGCTGAGGAGAAGTGACCTGCGGGTATTCCGGTTTCATGTAGGAAAACGAGAGCTCCATTCACTACCGTGTGGCAGTCCGACTCAATTTCACTCCCGGGATCTGATTACCGCCAGCCACTCGTGGGCCCGTCTAACGCCGGTGTCTCCCCCGACAGGCTCGTGCTTGCGGTAACGATCGACCGCAGCCAAGTATCGCTCGAGGGCTGCCTTGGCCGAAGAAACATCCTGTTGATGCAGATAGATCGCTACCAGCCCCTGTGTCGGGGCAAATGGGATGCCCCAGCCCGCGATTTCTGAGCTTCGCTCCACAGCGTCACGCATCTCTTCGAGCAAGGTCTCTGAGCTTGCCAGGTCGCCTGCCGCCTGGAGTCGGTGACGTCCGTTAGCGTGGTGTATCTGTAACTGCCGGTGAGGACCCCATGGAAGATGTGGGCGACCACCGCAGTACCTTTCGAATCAACTCCTACATCTCCTCGAAAGGGACAACCCACGATGGCCGCTGGCCCCCATCATATCGACCCGACCACCTACCTCGACGACCTACTGTCTCAAGCCTCCCCGGACCTGATGAGACAGATGCTGCAGAATTTCATCAACCAGATCCTGTCCACCCAGGCCGACCAGATCTGCGGCGCCGATTACGCCACCACATCCGAGTCCCGCACCAACGTCCGCAACGGCTACCGCCACCGAGACCTCGACACCAGAGTCGGCACCATCGACGTCGCCGTGCCGAAACTACGCACCGGTTCCTTCTTCCCGGACTGGCTGCTGGAACGACGCACCCGGGCCGAACGGGCCCTGACCACCGTGATCGCCACCTGCTACCTCAAAGGCGTGTCGACCCGCAGGATGAACGACCTGGTCGCCAGCTTGGGGATCAACAATCTCTCGAAATCACAGGTCTCAGAGATGGCCAAAGATCTTGATCAGATGGTGGAGGATTTCCGGACCCGCCCGTTGGATTCTGGCCCGTATCTGTATGTTTCCTGCGACGCGTTGACCATGAAGGTCCGTGAAGGCGGGCGGGTGGTCAAGACCTCCGTCCTGCTGGCCACCGGCGTCAATGCCGAAGGCTATCGGGAACTACTCGGTATGCAGGTCGCCACCTCGGAGTCGGTGGCCTCCTGGACCGGTTTCTTCCGCGATCTCAAGGCCCGGGGCCTGGACCAGGTGTACCTGGTCACCAGCGACGCGCACCTGGGGATCCAGCACGCCATCGGCGAGGTGCTGCCCAACGCCTCCTGGCAGCGGTGCCGCACGCACTTCGCTAAGAACCTCTCCGGGCTGGTGCCCAAGACGCAGTGGCCGACGTTGTCGGCGATGTTTCAGACGATCTTCCAGCAACCCGATGCCCAGGCTGTGTGGGATCAGGCACGGGAGGTGGTGGGCTTCTGTGAGCAGAAGTTCCCGCATGTCGCGGACTACCTCGAGGAGTCCCTCGACGAGCTGCTGGCTTTCACCCACGCCCCGAAGGCGGTGTGGACGAAGGTGTGGTCGAACAACCCGACCGAAAGGCTCAACCGGGAGATCCGCCGGCGCACCGACGTCGTCGGGATCTTCCCCAACCGCGAGGCCGTGGTCCGCCTCGTGGGTGCCGTGTTGGCGGAGCAGCACGATGATTGGATCCAGCAGAAGCGCTACATGTCGCTGACGAGCCTGGAGCAGACGAAGGCGATGATGGCTGCCCACCTCATCGATGCCGGCGAAGCCACTCAGGAGGTCGCATGAGCCAGTCTCACCATCGGGCTCGTGCCGGTCCCTGACACCGTCATGCTGCTTGTTTTATCGAAAGGCAGATACACCACTCCCGCGGACTTGACCCCTGGAGTCGATCAAGTTCGTCCCACCACTCGTGCTGTGGACGCCCGCGAACATGCGCAGCCCGTTCGGCTCGCTCGAGAACATCTGCCTGATCGTCAAAGTCGTCGGGTGTGGTCATGCCGACAGCCTAATGCTGTCACCCTTGCTCGGCAGCATGTTGTTCATGACTCAGGTGGGTAAGGCATCAATCAAGTTCGAGGCTGATGTCGGCCAGGTCTCTGACGTGCTCGTCGAGAAGATGGAGCTGGCGCTGTCGAAGATCGACAAGATCCTCGACCGCCTTCCCACTGGCGTCGAGAAGCGTGCCCGGCAGGCGGGTGATGCCCTCGGGAAGCACGTCGAGGATGGCGCTGACCGCGCGGATCGGGCCGTTGATCAAGTCGGTAAGCGCGGTTTCCCTGCGGTGGAGAAGGCTGCACAGCGGGCTGGTGAGTCCGTGGCCACGGGCCTGGGTAGTGGGGCGCAGGCCGCGGCCCGGGTGACGGAGCGGGCGGCTGAGAGTGCGTCCCGGAGCTTGGGGACGGTCGGTACCGCTGGTGCGCGATCCGGTGAGCAGGCAGCCAGTGGCATGGCCTCCGGCATGCGGGGTGTGTCGAGTGCTGCGGATCAGGCCGCGCGCGGGGCGGGAAGCAGTCTGAGGGGGATTGCTGACCATGCGTCGCGGGCAGCGCAGGCCACGTCCACTGCGTTCCAGGGGATGAGTGGGCGGGTTCAGGGGGTGCTCAGTCAGGCGGCGTCTGCTGCGGGCCGTGCAGCGGGCAGTATCCGTACCCACCTGACCACCAGTTTTCATGGGGCGGAGCAGGCAGCCCTGCGGATCCCACCCGCGATCACGGGCATCGCCGGGGCTCTCGTGGCCGTCGCGGGGCCGATGGCGATGCTCAAAGGTGGGTTCGACCGGCTGATGGACATGCAGCGTGCCGAGATCATGTTCAAGAACATCGGATTGACCTCGGAGCAGACCGAAGCGCAGATGGCGAAGCTGTCGGACCAGGTGACCGGGACGAGTGTGTCGTTGTCGGACGCGGCGAAGTACTCGGCGATGTTCGCCCAGTCGGGTGTGAAGATGGGCACCCCGATGGATGACACGATCAAGGCGTTCACCAACCTGTCGGCCGCGGCCCAGGGGTCGGGCACGGATGTGGGTGCGGTGCTGCAGCAGATCAGCGCGGCCGGCCGCTTGATGGGTGGGGATGCGATGCAGCTGCAGCAGGCGGGCATCAACATCTACAACTACGTCGCCGAGTACATGGGTAAGAGCGTGGAGGAGGTCAAGAAGCTCGGTGAGGAAGGCAAGATCACGTTCGAGGACGTGATCGGGGCGATCAACGCCGGGATGGGTGACTTCGCGAAGGAGATGGGTGAGACCCTGCCGGCGAAGATGAGCAACTTCCAGACGGCGATCAAGAACCTTGGTGCGACGATTCTGGAGCCGTTCATCCCGGGGATGACTGCGGCGGTGGAGTTCGGTATCGCAGTGACCAAGGGGGCGGTGGCTCCGTTGAAGCGGCTGATCGGCTGGTTCGAGGAGGGTGGCCGGGCTGCTGAGGTGACTGCTGGTGTGGTTCAGGCTCTCGGGGCGGGGTTGGCGTTGGCGTTTACCCCGGGTGTTGTGGGGCTGGTCATGTCGCTGGGAGTCCACCTGAAGGCGTTGGGTGCTGCGGTGTGGGCGGCGACTGGCCCGGTGGGCATTGTCATCGGGTTGGTTGCTGCCCTGGTCGCGGGGTTCGTGATCCTGTGGAAGCGGTCGGAGGCGTTCCGGGGTTTCTGGATCGGGCTGTGGGAGTCGGTCAAGAGTGCTGCTGCGCCCGCGGTGGAATGGGTGCAGGACGCTCTGGACACCGTTGGTAAGGCGTGGGAGGAGCTGACGACGGCCCTGCGTGGTGGTGACAGTGGCTACGGGGCGCTGGAGCAGTTGATCGGTACCGGGGCAGCTCGGTTCATCATGGACACGATCACCACGGTCCAGGAGGGCTGGGAGAAGGCCGCCGGTGTGGTGTCCCAGGTCTGGGACGTGATGCGGGGGGTGTTCGAGGCTACGGGGTCGGCCGTGTGGTCTGCCCTGGGGTCGGTGGCCGGTGCGTTGTGGTCCGTGTTCCAGTCCCTTGCCCAGGTCGTCGGCGCGGTCGTGAAGACCGTGTGGGAGGTGGTGAAGGCACTGGCCCCGGTTCTGCTACCGATCTTGAAGGTGCTCGGCGCTGTGATCGGTGGGGTCGTGCTGGCCGCTCTTGGTCTGTTCATCGGGGCGCTGCTGGCGGTCGCCAAGGTCGTGGAGGTCGTGGCGAAGGTCATCGGGTGGCTGGCGGAGAACGTCCTGGCCCCGCTGATCGGTGTCATCGCGGATGTGGTGTCGTGGCTGGTGGAGAAGCTGGCCGGGGCGTTCGTCGCGGTGGTCGACGCGGTACGAGACGCGGCGCAGTGGGTTCGGGACGCCTGGACCGGCATGGTCGAGGGGCTGCGCGCGGGCTGGGATGCCTACGGTCAGCCCGTTATCGACGCTGTGGTCGCGGTGTTCGGGGGTCTGTGGACGGGTGTGTCCTGGTACCTCCGCTACCTTGCTGGCCTGTGGAACGTCGTCGTGGTGGGTCTGGGCCTGGCGTGGGCGAACTACGGCCAGCCGGTCGTGGACTGGGTCGTCGAGAAGTTCGCGTGGCTGAGTGATCGGGTCCGTGCCGGCCTGGACTGGGTCGCGGAGAAGTGGAACGAGGTGACTGCCTGGCTGGGTGTCCAGTGGGCCTCCTATGGGCAACCAGTCGTCGACGCGGTGGTCGGCGGGTTCGTCTGGCTTCGGGACCGGGTGGTGGCGATGCTCACCGTCGTCATCGGCTGGTTCACTACCACTGGCCGCGCGGCTGTCGGCCTATGGCAGGAGTACGTCGCCCCGATGATCGACTGGGTGGTCAGCGGGTTCCAGCGACTGTCCGACACCATCAAGGGGTGGAAGGACAACGTCGTCGCCTGGTTCCGTGACGCCGGGTCATGGCTGTACAACGCTGGTGCGGACATCGTCAACGGTCTGATCTCTGGTGTGAAGTCGAAGGCCGGGGCCATGCGGGATGCGTTCCTGTCCGTCGTGCCGGGGTGGGCGAAGGACGCGTTCAAGGAGGGCATGGGCATCGCCTCACCGTCGAGGGTGTTCGCGGAGTACGGCCGGAACATCGGTGAAGGCCTGATCGAGGGTATCGGCGGAATGCAGGCGGCGGTCAGTGCTGCTGCCGGCGGGCTCGTGGACGCTGCCACTCCGACGGGTGGCCTGTCGCCGGCGGTGGTGCCGACGGTGGCGGCCGCACCGGATGGTGGGGCGTGGGAGTCGATGACCGCCGCGGTGGTCGCGGCGACCGACGACACGCTGTCCCCTGCTCTGGTGGGCCTGCAGCAGACCATGGCCGACACGGCGACCACGACGGTGGATCAGGCCGCGGGGGTGATCACCCCGGCGTGGGCGGACATGGCCGCTGGTGTGGCTACGGCCCAGGGCAGGATCATCGCCCCGGCTCTGGCCGGGGTGCAGCAGAACATGGCGGCGACCGCCGCGGCTGTGGCCACCGCCACCGGGTCGCAGATCACCCCGGCGTGGGCGAGCATGGCGTCGGGCATCATGCAGGCGAAGGTGTCGACGATTGATCCGGCGTTCGCAGGAATCCGCGGCGGCCTGTCCACCGTGGTGGGGGCTTTCGCCAACGGTGCGAACGCGGTGGGCCAGCACATGAGCCGCATGCGTGACCTGACGGCCACGCCGGTGCGGTTCACGATCACGTCGATCTTCAACGACGGTGTCGTCGGGATGTGGAACAGCGTGGCTGACCTGCTGGGCACCTCGAAGATGTCCCCCTACCCTGTGCGGTTCAACCGTGGTGGTGTGTACGACGTGCTGCCGGGATACACCCCGGGCAAGGACGTCTATCGGTTTATCAACCCCGCCACCGGTGCTGCGGTCGACCTGTCCGGTGGTGAGGCGATCATGCGTCCGGAAGTCACCCGCGCGCTGGGCACGCACGAGATCGACGGGCTGAATGCCGCTGCCCGCCTGGGTGGTGTCAAGGGCGTCGAGAAGTACCTCGGCAGGTTCGCCGGCGGTGGCGTCGTCCCCTCCATCACCGCCCTGGTGCGCCGCTTCTTCCCCGGCATGAGCATCACCTCCACCTACCGCAACACCCCGGACCTGCACGGCGCGGGCATGGCCGTGGACTTCTCCGACGGATATGACACGACCCCGGGCATGCAGGCCGCCGCGAGGTTCTTCCACCAGAACTACGGGCGGATGCTGGCCGAGCTCATCCACTACCCACTGCGGGGCTGGCAGAACATCAAGAACGGCCGCCCCCTGAACTACGGGCCGGCCACGAACGCGCAGCACCGCAACCACGTGCACGTCGCCAGCCGTGTTCCCCTGCCCGCCCCGGGGAACGTGACCAGCAGCTTCGACGGCGCGGGATGGGATGTCGACATGGACTGGATGTCCATGTTCGCCGGTGACGCCGAGAAGAAGCTCACCGACGCGATCAAGAACGCCCCGAAGGGTGGTGGCCTTGTGGACCAGTGGCCGCCGAAGATCGGTGACAAGCTGCACAACGCGGTGCGGAAGAAGGCCGAGGAGGAGTTCGAGAAGTCGTTCTCCATGACCGGCGGGGGCGGCAACGTGGAGCAGTGGGCGCCGATGGTGTCGGCGCTGCTGCGCTTGTACGGGCACCCCGCCTCCTGGCTGCAGAACACGCTGCGCCGCATGAATCAGGAGTCCGGTGGTGACCCCAGGGCGATCAACCTGTGGGACATCAACGCTATGCGGGGCGACCCGTCGAAGGGGCTGATGCAGGTCATCGGCTCGACGTTCGCCCGATGGCGTGACCTGCGGTTCCCGAACAACATCTGGGACCCCCGGGCGAACACTGCAGCGTCGATGCGGTACACCATGGCGACCTACGGCTCGTTGCCGGCCGGGTACGACCGGGCCGGGGGTTACCACCTCGGCGGGATCATGGGCGAAGGCCAGGGGTGGTTCCACAAGACGGCGTTCGAACCGGAGCGGGTGCTGTCCGCGCGGCAGACCGAGAGCTTCGAACGGTTGGTGGACTGGCTCGATGCCACCCCGGAGCCGGTGATCCGCCAGGGTAACGGCGGCACCGGCGGGCCCTACGGTGGCGGTGTCAGCAGGCAGGTGCACGTCACCCAGAACATCGTCACCCCGGACCCGAAGGCCGCGGCCGACGCGGTCGAGGACCGCCTGACCCGACTGCTCGTCTAGGAAGGAGACCCGGATGCATCGAGGGTGGCTACAGCTCGGTCAGACCGAGATCGCCAACACCGCCCGCACCGTGGCCTACATGCGCAACGGGGTGCGCAACACCAGCACGCAGATCGTCACCGATGACTCGTGGCCGATGTTGCCGTACTGGCTGGGTCGCACCACCAACTGGGTGCTGCCGGAGGTGGACGAGGACTGCCCGTGGTACGACCGCACCGACAGTGCCAGCGCCGAGTTCGCCGGCGTGTGGCCGCTGCGGGTCGACGGCCTGGACTCCACTCCCCTGGACCGGGAGGTGATCGAGGGGGCGGTCGCCGGTGGTGGGTTCGGCGTACTTCGGACTCCACCGCGGGAGATCGAGATCGAGGCCCTGGTCATCGGCGCGACGCCGGCGGGACTGGCCTACGGGTTGGGGTGGCTGGGGGCTGCCCTGCGGGGAGATACCTGCCAGGACGGTGGCCGCCCACGTAACCTACTGTTCCTCGAGTCGGCGCCGGCGTTCGACGCGCAGATGACCCCGTCGCAGGTGCAGGCGCTGGGGAACGCCCAGTCCCGGATGGTTGCCCAGGTCACCCAGACGGAGGGTCTGCGGGTGGAGGAGTCGTTCTCCCCGTGGACCGCAGAGGATCGTGGGGCGACGGTGGCGCGGGTGTCGTTCACGTTGACGGCGGGTGTGCCGTGGGTGTGGCGCACCCCGACGCGCCTGGTGTCGGGGCTGCAGCCGGCGGCCGGTGAACCGCTGTCGCTGCGGTTCGAGAACGTCGGCCCTGGTGGGGTGTTCGAGCAGTGCCAGCAGGATGTGGGCCTGTTGGTGGACCCGGCGGCGGCGCCGTTGGTGTCGTTGCCACGGCCGGTGAGTCCGGCGGCGACGGTGGGGATGCAGCCGTTGCTGTCGCGGCGGACACAGTGGACGTTGGATGCGGGGCGTCTGCCCCGGTGGGCGGAGGCGGTGCCGTCGGTGACGGTCACGACGGGCCCGCAGGCCGAGCGGGCAGTCCGGGTGCAGTGGGTGCAGGGTGTCGTGGCGTCAGAGTCGGACATCACCTGTGGCAGCCTGGGTGAGGCCATGATCGGGTACATCCCGCCGAACTCGTCGCTGACGCTCGATGCGGTGACCGGGGATGCCACCGTGGTGACGGCTGATGGGCTGCTTCTCGACGCCACCCCGGTGGTCACAGGCCGGTGGGGTGGGCCGTGGCGATCCCCTGTTCTGCGGTGCTCCCAGCCGTACACCCTGGTGATCGACACCCTGCAGAATGTGCACGATCAGGTGCGCGTCGACGTGGATGGGCTGGTGAGGCAGCCATGACCGTGCGAGGTGTCCTTGGTGCCGGGGAGTACTCGGTCACTCTCCGGGAGGCGTGGTCGGGGCGGGTGCTGTGGCAGACGACGGATCAGACGCAGCAGACGGTCACGTGGCGGCGGGAGCGGAACGCGACGACGCAGGCCACCGTGGTGGCGCTCATGCGGCCGGATGTGGCGCACCGCCTGGAACCGTGGGTGCATCTGATGAGCGTGTACCGCAACGACCTGCTCGTGTGGCACGGCGTGGTCATGACGACCCGGGTGTCAGGCACCAGGGCGGAGATCACCGCCGCGGACGGAAGTGTCCTGTTCTCCCGGCGTCGGGTGCCGCACAACCGGACGTGGGCGCAGCACGATGCCACCCAGGTGATGCGGACGATGGTCGAGGATGCGTGCGGGTACGCCGATGTCACCGGACTGGTGGAGGCGATCACCGCGAGGGAGTCGCGCCTGTGGGTCACCGCGGGGTGGACGGCGGCGGAGTGCATGCTCAGTGACGTCGTGGCACACCTGGAGGAGCTCGGCCTGGTGTGGTGTGTGAACGCCGGCCGCCTGCTCATCGGCCCGGTCGCCGCGGAGTACACGACAGCACAGGTCACGGACCATCACGTCGACGGGCAGATCACCGTGGTCAAGGACGGGTCGGAGGTGGTCACCGACGCTCTGGTCGTGGGCAAGGGGGTGTGGGGGCAGTACACCGTAGGGTCCACGCCGGTGGGGTTGGTGCAGTCGATCGAGAAGGCTGATGGGCTGGTGCGGGCGGAGGAGTGTGAGCAGCAGGCTGAGCGGGTGGTTCGGGATGCGAAGGTGGCGCCGCGGCGGGTGGAGGTGCCGTCGGGTTCCCGGTTGCTGCCGACGGCGCCGGTGACGATTGAGGAGCTGGTTCCTGGGGTGCGGGTGCCAGTGTCGACGCGGCAGACCGGTGTGGTGATCGGGTCGGTCATGCAGATCACCGAGGTGGAGGTCACGGCCGATGCCAGTGGTGAGGAGGTGTCGGTGACGTTCTCGGAGGTCAATGCGTCTGACGTGGTGGCTGAGTTGCCGGACCCGGCGGACCTGGACTGGCGGTCGCCGTATGAGAAGGAGTTGGCGGCGTCGCAGCACACGGGTACGGGGTCGGGTGCGGCTGGTGTGGAGGGGCAGGACGAGGTGGCTGTTCCCCCGGTGTAGCGCCCAGATTGTCCCCATGTTTGTGAACAATGTCACTCCCAGGGTGACAAATCGGCCAGAAAGGAACGACCACAGTGTCCCTACACACATCCCCGACCAGTGACGCCGAATGGGCCCGCCGCGTCGAGAAGCGACTTACCGCGTTGGAGAACCCCCGCAGTATCCGCATGGGCAACTGGATGGTGTCGGTGTCACCCGTCACCGGTGATCTGGTGGCAGACCACATCCCCACCGGCCGGCGGGACACCCTCGCCGCAGCTGAGCCCCGCACCGTCGACAAGGAGTAGCCATGACGCAACCCACCCAGTTCACCACCAGCCAGTTCACCACCAACGGTGGGGTGCTCGGCCTGGACCGCTCCGCCATGTCCAGGGTGGTGGCACGGTCCACGGTGCAGTCCACCGGCGACGGCAACCACGGGGCACACGCCGCTGCCTCGGTGGTCCCGGAGGAGTCGTCGAACTCCCCTGCCCTCAAGACGATGATCGACCAGCGGGTGCACTGGAAGAACGACTACGGCGTGCCGGTGGTGGTGCAGACCCAGATTCAGCGGGCACGGCGCACCATGTACCTCTCTGCCCCTAACTTCGCGTTCATCCGTGAGCGCTACACCCACCGGGTTGGCGTTGACCAGCTCACGAACGTGCTGGCCCCGGAGCCGGACCCCACCAGCGTGTGGAACACCGAGTGGGGTGGTGGCATCGACATCGGAGTCGAAGGTCGTGAGGGTGGTGGCGTCTCACCCCGCTACGGCCAGTACCGGGCGTCGATGCCGGAGTCCTCGCTCATGCTTGAGCCGGTGCGCGTCGGGGTGGGTGAGTCGATTGATGTTCGGTTCCGGGCCGCGCTGATCACCCCGTACCGGTGGTGGAACCGGGACGGCTACGCCAACCCGGATCACTACGTCGCCCGGACGGAGGCGTTCTCGAACACGCTTCTGCTGTGGGCCTACCCGGAGGCTGTCTGACCGAAGGCGGTCACCGCCTATCGGCACCATGCAGGGCAAACACCCCCCAGTTGAGAGGACGGCCCCGGTCATGGGGACCTGACCCCTGTTTGGTAGACACCCGACAACCCGGCTTTCTGCCGGGGAAGAAAGGTAACCTGCCACCATGCCGATCAAGACCTACACCGAGGAGTTCCGCCGCGACGCGGTCGCCCTCTACGAGAACTCACCCGGGGTATCGATCAACGCCCTCGCCACAGAACTCGGCGTCAACCGCAACACGCTCCAGATCTGGGTCCGCAAATACGGCACCGGAGCCCGCACCAGCAGCTCGGATTCTTCCTCCAGCTCTGACACACCGACCGTGGTGACCGAAGCGGAACGCATCCGCCAGCTGGAACGAGAAGTTCGCAGACTCCGGGAGGAACGCGACATTCTGCGCAAGGCCGCGAAATATTTTGCGGAAGAGACGAACTGGTGATCCGCTTCCAGTTCGTTGACGACGCCCGGAACGACCATTCGGTTAAGCGGTTATGCGAGGTCCTCAAGCTCAATCGGTCCTCGTACTACAAATGGAAAAACACCTCCGCCACCAGGAAGAAACGTCTGCTCAGCGACGCGATCCTCGGCGCAAGGGTCAAGGCCGTGTTCACCAAGGAACGCGGATGCTACGGGGCGAAACGCATCACTGCGGAACTCAACGACGATTCGACCGCAACCCCGGTCAACCACAAGAAAGTCGCCCGCATCATGCGCTCGTTGAAGCTGTTCGGGTATTCGAAGAAACGCAAGATCACCACCCCGGTGTCCGAGGGAAAGAAGTCGGTTTTTCCGGATCTCGTGGGAAGGAAATTCACCGCTGAGCATCCCAATCGGGTCTACGTCGGCGACATCACCTACCTGCCGATCGCGGACGGGTCGAATATGTACCTGGCCACCGTCATCGACTGCTATTCCCGTCGGCTGGTCGGCTTCGCGATCGCCGATCACATGCGCACCTCCCTGGTCCAGGACGCGCTGGTGATGGCGAAGGGACAGCGTGGAAGTCTAAAGGATGCTGTTTTTCACTCGGATCACGGAAGTGTCTATACCTCGCATGCGTTCCAGGACACGTGCGGGGAGTTAGGGATCCGGCAGTCGATGGGCGCGATTGGTGCCAGTGCTGACAATGCCTTGGCGGAGTCATTTAACGCCGCGTTGAAGCGCGAGGTCCTCCAGGACGCGAAGACGTTTACCAATCAGTTGCAGTGCCGGCGAGATGTTTTCCGCTGGTGTACCCGCTACAACACCACGCGTCGACATTCCTGGTGTAAATATCTCGCGCCAGCAGTGTTTGAGGAGCGGTGTCCTGTTATGCTGAGATCTGCTTCCTGATCACATCCCCTGTGTCTACTTTCCGGGGGTCGGGCCCTGGTGACCCCCTACCCGAGTGAACGGCGCGAGGACTACTACCACTTCCCGCAAGTCGGCACGTTCGTCCGTATCCGCGGCCTGGTGTCCACCACCTTCCTGCGCCGCGGGGAGACGATGGTGATCCGGTGGACGAAGTTCTGGGAGCAGCACGTCGTCCGCAACTACGTCGACGTGGTCGCCATGATCGAGGAGCCGGCCGCTGCCGAGTACTTCCCCACGATGCAGGAGGTGTGGGATCTCATCGAGCTGGGGGCTACGACGCTTCCTGGCGAGCGCATCCTGGGCATGCGGGCAACCGACGCGCAGCTGATCGTGACGGTCGGCGTTGATGAAGGGGCGTCCCGGGAGTGGGTGGTGGACTGGCCGGACCTCACCCAGATCATCCGTGATGCCTCTGCCCTGCGGGACAACACCCGTGACCTGGCTGACCGTGCGGTGCAGGCCCTGGAGGCCGGGGTGCAGGTGCTGCGTGACGAGCTCCTGGACTATGGGGGTATCGCCTCGGCTGCGGCGAAGATCGCGCTTGACGCGGCGGAGGAGGCGAAGCAGTCGGCCGGTGAGTCCGGGAAGGACGCCTACCAGATTGCTGTCCTGCGGGGTTTCGAGGGCACTGAGGACGAGTGGCTGGCGTCGCTGGTGGGTGAGCCTGGCCCGCAGGGTGAGCGCGGGTTGCAGGGGCCGCGTGGTGATCAGGGTCCTGTCGGCGCGACTGGTGCGCAGGGTGATCGTGGCCCGGCGGGCCCGCAGGGTGAGCCGGGTGAGCGTGGTGAGGACGGTAAGAGCGTGGCGATCGCCGGCACTGTCGCAGCCGCTGCGGACCTGCCGACTGGGCTGGGTACCGGGGATGCCGGCCAGGGGTACGTCACCGCGAATGACGGGCATCTGCACGTGTGGTCTGGCACCGGGTGGACCGATGTGGGCCCGGTGCGTGGCCCGAAGGGCGATCCGGGGCCGAAGGGTGATCCCGGCCCGGTCGGCGACCAGGGCCCTCCGGGTGCCACCGGCCCGGCGGGGCAGGCTGGTGCCGACGGTGCACAGGGTGAGCCCGGCCCGGTGGGCCCGCGGGGTGAGAAGGGCGAGCAGGGAGATCGTGGGCTCACCGGCACCCAGGGAGCGACCGGACCGCAGGGACCGGCCGGTGTGGACGGGGCCGACGGTGCGGGTTTCCTGCTCAAGGGCAGCGTCACCGGTATCGGCGATCTCCCGTCGAATGCGCAGGTGGGTGACGCCTACGCCCTGGCCGACGGCACAGCGGTGCAGCGCCTTCCGGTGGGCTGGTCCCCGGCGGTGGCGTTCCGTGGCCCGCAGGGGCCGCAGGGTCCGACGGGTGAGCAGGGTCCGCGTGGCTACCAGGGTGCGACGGGTGCCACCGGACCGCAGGGCCCGGCTGGCCGTGACGGCCAGGACTACACCGTGCCCGGATGGTCGAGCACGGGCATGACATTTCGTGACGGTGGGACGATCAACCTGGGCGCCGGTGGGTCGTTTCGCTACCGGTGGAGGCAGGACCGGGGGATGTTCCGCTGCTTCTACCAAGTCCGGTGGGGAACGGGCGCGTCCTCTGGTGGTGGGTGGGTGTACCTCACTCTGCCGGTCACCCCGCCGTCGACTATTCCCGAGGTTCCCGGGTCGGGGATCTACTACTCGGCGGCCGCCAACTTCTTGATGAACGCGACACCGGTGGTGATCCCTGGGTCGCGCAACGTGCACTTCCAGGTGTCCAAATCCCAGACCGACACCCGGCTTGCTCCGTTCCAAATCTGGAACGACAGCAACGGCAACGCGACCGGCAACCCGTACAACCAGGGCTTCACGCTCGACGCCAACGGGTCGACCTTGTACGGCCAGTTCGAGTTCCCCACCAGCTAGGAGACGATCCCCCATGACTACCCCTAACCAGACCACCCCGCAGGACAACCGCGCGTCGGAGACAGTCGACCTGATGATTGCCCGTCTCCGTGAGCTACAGGGCTCGGGCGAGTACCCGCCGCTGGGCCGCAGGATCACCGCGGGTGCCGGCCTTGAGGGTGGGGGCACCCTCGAGACGGATGTCACGCTGCGTCTCCCAGCGGAGACGGTCACTCTGCTTGAGGAGCTGACGGGCCTGGACTTGTCGACGCTGGTGAATGACGAGGATCTGACGCGCGCGCTGCAGGGCCGGCTGACAGCGAGTGATCTGGCGCCGCGGGTGTACTACCGGGATTTCACGGTCACGGATGCTCCGTTGTCGACGGTGACAGCACCCCTGATCCGGGCGGACGCGGCGGCCACGATCACCCGGATCACGGTGGTGGTGGGCACTCCGGGGTCGCAGCCGGTGGTGGTGCGCGCGGCTGGGCACCGGGTCACGGTGACAGCTGGGGCGGAGGCCACGACGTCGGTCGTGGAGATCGCCCGGGCGGACGGTCAGTCCATCCCCGTGACCGTGGAGGCGACGGATGCGGCGGGGATTGTCGTGTCGCTGCGGATGGAGGAGGTGGCAACGAAGTGACCGCGGTTGTTGAGGCTCTGCGTGGGCTGTCCCCCGCGGTGCTGGTGCACGCGGAGAGCGGGGCGCCGAAGGCGAGTGCGGGTGTGCTGTCCCACCAGGGGGCGCAGGTGGTGCCCGGGCTGGGTGGGCAGGTCACACGGCTTCTCAGCGGTGAGGTGCGGGTGCAGTCGCTTCCTGACCTGACGGGGGCACGGACGTTCACCATGTTGGCGTGGTTCCGGGGTGGTGCACACAGTAGTACGAGGCGGCTGGTGGGCCGGGAGAACGGTTCGACGTGGGTGACCCTCGAGGTCGGCCGTGATGGTCTCCCGGCGACGGGGATTGCGTCGACGAATGGTGGGTGGTCGATCCGGGTGCCGGGTGGGCGGCGTGTTGACGATGGCCACTGGCACCTGATCGGTGTGGTGGTCACTCGCCGGCCGGGTCCGTTCGGGCTGGACAGCGGTGGTGTGGATGTGCGGCTGTGGGTTGATGATGACTGGTCCCGGGCGGGGTACATCGATCCGGGGTTGTTCGGTCGGGCGGTGCGGTTGGAGATGACTACTCCGGTGGTGGTGGGGCGTAGTGCGGCGGGGGCGTCGCCGTTGGTGGGTGAGGCGGGGCCGGTGGCGGTGTTCACGCGTGCGTTGTCGGCGTCGCAGATGCGTGGGGTGTGGGGTGTTGTGCCGGATCAGAGTGCGGAGTTTCGGGGTTGGGGCATCGCGATCTGACGTGTCACCCCCTGTCTCTACGTTCCGGGGTGGTCGTACAGACGTGCGACTTCACCTTCTTACTCGCCGACATGATCGGCAGAAAGGGACAGTAATGGCTCGCCATACTCTGTTCGTCATTCCGGGCACCTGGGAGATCAAGCCGGGTTCCACCCCGAGCACCCCGACTGGTCTGCTCGCGCCGTATGCGACTGACCTCGACCGCAATGTCTGGGACGTCAAGTTCGTCAACTACCCGGCATCCTTCGGCGTCATCCCGGGCGACCGTGACCCCCTCCTGCGGGCCCGACCCCCGGAAAGTAGACACAGGGGATGTGATCAGGAAGCAGATCTCAGCATAACAGGACACCGCTCCTCAAACACTGCTGGCGCGAGATATTTACACCAGGAATGTCGACGCGTGGTGTTGTAGCGGGTACACCAGCGGAAAACATCTCGCCGGCACTGCAACTGATTGGTAAACGTCTTCGCGTCCTGGAGGACCTCGCGCTTCAACGCGGCGTTAAATGACTCCGCCAAGGCATTGTCAGCACTGGCACCAATCGCGCCCATCGACTGCCGGATCCCTAACTCCCCGCACGTGTCCTGGAACGCATGCGAGGTATAGACACTTCCGTGATCCGAGTGAAAAACAGCATCCTTTAGACTTCCACGCTGTCCCTTCGCCATCACCAGCGCGTCCTGGACCAGGGAGGTGCGCATGTGATCGGCGATCGCGAAGCCGACCAGCCGACGGGAGAAACAGTCGATGACGGTGGCCAGGTACATATTCGACCCGTCCGCGATCGGCAGGTAGGTGATGTCGCCGACGTAGACCCGATTGGGATGCTCAGCGGTGAATTTCCTTCCCACGAGATCCGGAAAAACCGACTTCTTTCCCTCGGACACCGGGGTGGTGATCTTGCGTTTCTTCGAATACCCGAACAGCTTCAACGAGCGCATGATGCGGGCGACTTTCTTGTGGTTGACCGGGGTTGCGGTCGAATCGTCGTTGAGTTCCGCAGTGATGCGTTTCGCCCCGTAGCATCCGCGTTCCTTGGTGAACACGGCCTTGACCCTTGCGCCGAGGATCGCGTCGCTGAGCAGACGTTTCTTCCTGGTGGCGGAGGTGTTTTTCCATTTGTAGTACGAGGACCGATTGAGCTGGAGGACCTCGCATAACCGCTTAACCGAATGGTCGTTCCGGGCGTCGTCAACGAACTGGAAGCGGATCACCAGTTCGTCTCTTCCGCAAAATATTTCGCGGCCTTGCGCAGAATGTCGCGTTCCTCCCGGAGTCTGCGAACTTCTCGTTCCAGCTGGCGGATGCGTTCCGCTTCGGTCACCACGGTCGGTGTGTCAGAGCTGGAGGAAGAATCCGAGCTGCTGGTGCGGGCGCCGGTGCCGTATTTGCGGACCCAGATCTGGAGCGTGTTGCGGTTGACGCCGAGTTCTGTGGCGAGGGCGTTGATCGATACCCCGGGTGAGTTCTCGTAGAGGGCGACCGCGTCGCGGCGGAACTCCTCGGTGTAGGTCTTGATCGGCATGGTGGCAGGTTACCTTTCTTCCCCGGCAGAAAGCCGGGTTGTCGGGTGTCTACCAAACAGGGGTCAGGTCCTGCACCTCGGCTCCCCGTCCTACGCTGAGTCTCGCGACCAGGGCGTTGCCGAGGTCAAGCGCCTCATCAACGAGACCCCGGGAACCTTCGGCATCGCCGGCTTCTCCCAGGGCGGTGCTGTCGCCGACCTGGTGGTCAAGGCACTCGTCGAAGGCGACATGCAGCACCGCGTCGGTGACTGCCGTTGGGCACACGTCTTCGCTTCCCCGTACCGCGCGAAGGGCAAGTCCTTCCACCTGGATGATCCGAACCGCCTCAAGTTCGAGGGTGTCGCAGGTCAGCCGGTCTGGAACACCTGGCCGATCGACTACTTCGCCTACGCCCACGCCGACGACCTGTTCACCAACACTGACCTGGATAACACCTGGGGCAAGGAGATTCACGACATCCTGGAGCACACCGGCGTCGGCAACCCGCAGGCGCAGGCAGCTACCACTGACAGCGTGATGAAGCTGATCGCGCTGATCAACGGCGCGGTTGCGACTCCGGCTAACCTCGCCAAGACCATCAACACTGCTGAGGCGATGATGCGCTACCAGAACGAGAACGCCCACGGTCGCTACAACGATCCGTCCTACCCGATCTTCGGTGGCCGCACCGCCCTGGGCCACTCCATCAACCACCTCAACTACTGGGGTGCACGCATCTAGAACAAAGATGCAACGAGGGTGCCGTCCCGAGTTCGTCGGGACGGCACCCTCATGCGCTCTCGAGCGCTAGTTACCTTTTGAGTTCAGGAAGCTGTCTAGCTGGATCGCTGCTCAGTGAGCGGGATTCCATTGATGAGCTTGAAAATGAAGCTCAACAGAAGTCCACCAAAAAAGATGCCTCCCACCCACAGGCCAGGGTCTTTCGAGCTCTCAAGTCCTTGATACATGGGGCCACCGTTCATCGCGAGTTCCTTTCGAATTCCATGGCAGGTTCAGTACTTACATCGCCAACCATAGTCCGAGTGTTACGCATTCCGACGGCGATCCGTCACCCCTCCCCCTTAGCGTGCGGACTGTAACGAAACTGAGAGGGGAACTCCTTGGCTACCGCCGTTGACTACGCCGCCGGTGTACCGGCCGCGGCAGCGATCAGACGTGCCGGCCACTCGGGCGTCGTCAGGTACGTCAGCCCACCGCGTCGGGGTGCCGAGTGGATGCGTGGCAAGCCCGTCCACCGCGACGAGATCAACGACCTGCACAACAACGGAGTAGACGTCGCCGCGGTGTGGCAGTTCGGCAAGGACCGCCACCCCGACGTCCTCCGCGGCAAAGTCGGCGGGGAACTCGACGCCCGTGCCGCCGACGAGCACCTGCGCTCCATCGGCATGGACGGGTGGCCGGTGTTCTTCGCCGTCGACTTCGACATCACCCTGGCCCAGTGGAACCTCGTGGCGTCGGAGTACTTCCGGGCCGCCTGCCGGGTGCTCGGCCGGGACCGGGTAGGAATCTACGGCCACTCCCGGGTGTGCGACTGGGCCCGCGAGGACGCGGTGATCGCTGACCTCGGTGGGAGCAAGCACCTGATGTGGCAGACCCGCTCCTGGTCGGCAGGCGTGATCCACCCCGGTGCTGTGTTGTACCAGCGGATCGTCGACACCCCCTCCACGCCCGGCCCCGTCATCGACGGTGTGACCGTCGACGTCAACGACATCCGCCACAGCTACTGGGGACAGCACCCACCCACTGTCGCCCCGTCCCCGACCCGAAAGGAGGTAGCACCCATGAGCGCTACCAGCATCCAGCCGGACCCGACCGGGACCGGCGACCCGACCTGGCTTCCCGACGTCCTGCGCCTGTTCGGAGTCACCGTCATCGAACACCCCGGGTGGCGTACCCGCGGACACGGTGACTTCACCGACATCGTCGGCTTCATGATGCACCACACCGGCGGCTCCACCCCGGACCGCACCTCCCCCGGCTACGTCGCCGACAACCCCGGCGTCGGCGGTGGACTGTCCGCCACGCTGTTCGGTCACCGCGACGGCACCGTGGAGATTCTCGGCGCCGGTATCGCCTACCACGCCGGCCTGGCAGACCCGGGGTGTGGTGGTGCCGCCGGCCAGGGCTACGTCACCCGACCGTCGGCCACCGGCCCGAAGCTGTATACCTCGGGCAATGCCCGCTACATCGGGATCGAGCCACAGAACTCCGGCCGGGAGCCGTGGGAGCCCGAACTGTACGACGCGTGCGTGCGCTCCGCGGCTGCGGTGCTCTGGTACAAGGGCCTGACCGCCGACCGTGCCCACCTGCCCGGCCACAAGGAGTACGCCCCCAGCCGCAAGGTTGACCCCAACCTGAACATGGACGCGTTCCGTCGTGACGTCCAGCACCTGATCGACAACCCCCCGTTTACTACCGAGACCACAGGAGGTCTATTCATGTCCCTGCCCGTTGAGCGCCAGGAAGAGCTGGCGGCGAAGATCGACCGCATCCACTTCGAGCTCACCCACAAGTTCCAGTCCCGCTACGAGAACGCCGACGGTGAGCGGTCTGAGCACCGCGAGACGCTGGTGGGCTACATCCTCGACAACGACCGGAAGATCGAGGACATGCACGCCAACATGCTCCCAGCGATCTGGGATCGGCTGACGGATGCGGCCCGCAATGCCAAGGCCACCTTCGAGCGGGTCATGACCACCGGCCCCGCCCCGACGGCCGACTCCGCCATGACCGCCTCCGAGAAGGAGTCCTAAGCCATGTCCCAGCTCTCCCCCGTCCAGCAGGCCGGCGCCGCGGCGATCGCGAAGCAGTCGTGGTTCCTGCGCCGCAAGGACTCCCTCACCGCGGTAGCCGGCGTGGTCCTGCAGATCGCCCAGGTTGCCACGGTGTACGCGGTGGGTGCCCCACTGTGGGTGTCCGCGGTCATCGCGCTGATCATCGGCACGGCTGAGGTCGTCATCCACGCCGCCACCCCGCAGGCGCTGACTCCGTCTGGTGTCTCGCGTGCTGCCCGGGAGTACCAGGCCCAGATGCCGGTGCCGGCCGCTGCCGTGGATGCAGCCCGCCAGGTGGGCGACACGATCAGGGCGGGCCGTGAGGTCGTCGAGAACCTCCGCCCCGGGTTCTCCGTCTACCACTAGGTCAGGTTCCCCGTGCCAATCGAGTACCTTCCTGCCCCTGTCCAGCCGTGGGCCCGCCGCCTCCGCGGGTGGCTGCTCAGCGACGCCTCGGCCCTGCTGGTCCTGGCATACAGCGCGTGGGGTCACGCGGCCGCCTACCAGTGGATTCACACCCAGGTCACCCACCCGGCGGAAGCGTACTTCGGATTCCACGTGTGGGCACTGGTGTGGGCCGGGGTCGGGGTGCTCGCGCTCGCCGGGGCAGTGTGGCATCGACACCTGGTCGCCACCCTGGCGACGGGGGCGGTCGTCGGTATCCATGCACTGTGGGCGGCCAGTCACCTTGGTGGTGCACTGGTGGGGGACTTCGCCCGCGGCTATGTCGGGTTCAGCGTCTATTCGTCGCTGGTCCTGCTGACGTTCTGGTCCCTGTGGAGGGGTGCCCGGACGGAGATCCAGATCAGACCGATTGAGGGGGAGCATAGTGCAGGTCGAGCCCGAGCACGTTCTTAGCTTCCTTGGTGTCGTCATTGCTGCGTGGCTGTCCTACGCTTCGGCGCGGGTGGCGGCACGTGCGAAGGTTCAGACGGTGACGCAGGAGAAGGAGGACGGGAAGATTCAGACGGCGGTGGACCGGGTTCTTGGGGTCATGGAGGAGGGTTTCGCCGCGCGAGATCAGAAGATCGGCCGGCTGGATGGTCGGCTGCAGGCGTTGGAGCGTAAGGATGATGCGTGGCGTCGTCATGTGCTGGACTGGCGTGAGGCGCACCCGGACCGTAGTAGGTGGCCGACGCCGCCGATGGAGGTGCGGGCTGATCTGCCTGACTGAGTGGGTGAGTGATTACGCAGGGAGGTGATCCACCACTTATCCACCGGTTTACGCCACACAAGCAGACACGTACGCACACATTCGCACCAGCTGGAGTTCGAGAAATTCGCTGGCTACCAGCTAAATGACACGATCCTCTACCAGTATTATTACGCAGATGCGTATAGCGGGTGTCGGAGGTTCGATTCCTCTCAGGGGCGCAGCACACCCCCGTTGACCTGTATCAACGGGGGTTCTTTCATGGGTCGCCACGGTCGATGGCCGGTGAGCATCGCCCGATCCGGCCGCCCCGGAGCCCACTGTTCACCGGCGATCGACGCCGCCGCCGACGCTCCCCCACCGTCCGTTGCTATTGTGACAGGTGTTGTCAGTGTGATACCTCCAGGAGACCCACCATGCCCATGAACCGCCGCGGTTTCCTCCGCGCCTCCGCCCTCGCCCTCGCCGCCGGCACCATCGGCGTCGCCGCCCCGCAGGCCGCCGCCCAGGGCCGCATCCTGGGCACCGTCATCGACTACGCCGCCGGGGTCCCCTCGGCCGCCGCCATCCGGGGAGCCGGCCACCTGGGTGCCGTGCGCTACGTCTCGCAGCGCCGCCCGGGCACGGAGAACTGGATGCTGGGCAAGCCGGTCACCCTCGCGGAGACCGTCTCCCTCGCCCAGTACGGCCTCCAGACCGCCTCGGTGTACCAGTTCGGCCGCGCCGAGACCGCCGACTGGCTGCGCGGGGCCGCAGGCGCCCTGGAGCACGCCCCGCAGGCGATTGCGCTGCACGTCGCCGCCGGTGGTCCGAAGGGTCGTCCGATCTACATCGCCATCGACGACAACCCGACCCGCGCCCAGTACGAGAACCAGATCCGCCCCTACCTGCAGGCCTTCAGCGCGGCCCTGCACGCGGCGGGCTACCAGACGGGCGTGTACGGCAACTACCACGTCATCGAGTGGTGCACGCAGGACGGGATCGGTGAGTTCTTCTGGATGCACGACTGGGGATCCGGCGGGCGCATCCACCCGCGCACGACGATCCACCAGCTCCCGCGGGAGGATCAGCGGGTCATCGACGGCGTCAAGGTGGACATCAACAACGTGTACGCCAGCGACTGGGGGCAGTGGACCCCGCACGTGCCCCACGTGCCGGTCCCGCCCGTTCCCCCGGCGCCGGAGGTGTCCACCGACCAGCTGACCCAGCTGCTCAACCTGCTGCGGACGGCTTCGAGCCTGTAGCCCTGCCGGCCTCCTCCACCTCGTCGGTGAGCTGGAACTCGACGAGGTCGGTGAGGTCGTCGGCGCTGCCGGTGACGGCGGCGGCGACGACGAAGTTCTCGCCGAAGGACACGGAGGAGTGCAGGTCCTTCTTGTCCGACCATCCCCACTTGGTGCCGATCACCCCGGGCAGCACCGAGGTCCCGAAGTCCTGGCCGTAGCCGTCGGCGGCGATGGGGGTCGCCTCCGCCATGGCCACCAGGATGGGGTGCATGGGGTCCCTCTCGAGCAGTTGCGCGATGAAGTTGACCGCGTCGTAGGTGGACGTCACCGAGAATCCCCACCGGTCGGCGGCCCGTGTGGACAGCAGTCCGTACTTCTTCGCCACGACGTCGATGGAGTCGGGGTACTTCCGGTACAGCTCCCCCGCCGACCTGTCGTCCGAGGAGCTGATCATGTTGATCGCCTCGTACTGTTCGGTCAGGGTGCCGTGCTCGATGACGTACTCCGCGATGTAGAGCTTGATGAGGCTCAGTGCGGGCCGCGCGAAGCGTTCCGTGGCGGTGCCGGTGCGTTTCCCGTCGGAGATGCGGTAGAAGCTCACCTGGGAGCCTGTGGAGTTCTCCACGAATGACTCGAGGTCCGGTCCGTCGACGGTGACGGGCCGGACCTGCTGCTTCTCGACGCCCCCGGCGGGGTCCCCGGCGGCGTCGGGAAGCGGGGCCTCACGTGGGAGGCCGAGGACCGCGACCAACGGGATGGCGCGCAGCACCGTGGTGACCACGGCGATCACCGCCCGGGAGAAATTTGTTGACACGTCTGAACATGATAGCGCCGCCATCACGTGGATGGCGGCGCTGGGATGCTGCCCGGTCTGGCGGGAGGTCAGGCGACTAGTGGTCGACCGGAGCCTCGACGCCGACACCGGTGAGGGAGCGGACCTCCATCTCGGCGGCCAGGTGATCCAGGTTGTCCGGCTTGGTGGCCAGGGTGGCGATGATACCGGCCAGGAAGGCCAGCGGGATCGCAACCAGACCCGGGCTGGTCAGCGGGAACCAGGACCAGTCGGCGTTCGGGAACATGGCGCTCGGAACACCGGACACGGCCGGGGAGAAGAAGATGAACACCAGGGAGGCGATGACACCGGTGTACATGGAGGCGACGGCACCGGCGGTGTTGAAGCGCTTCCAGTACAGGGAGAACAGGATCGTCGGGACGTTCGCGGAGGCTGCCACGGCGAAGGCCAGGGAGACCAGGAACGCGACGTTCTGGGACATGGCCAGGATGCCCAGGATGATGGAGACGATGCCCAGGACGATCACGGTGATGCGGGAGACACGGACGGTCTCCTCCTCAGAGGCCTTGCCGTCACGGAGGACGTTGTTGTAGACGTCGTGGGCGACGGAGGCGGAGGCGGTGATCGCCAGGCCGGCGACGACGGCGAGAACCGTGGCGAAGGCGACAGCGGAGATCAGGGCCATGAAGATGGAGCCACCGAGGTCCAGTGCCAGCAGCGGGGCTGCGGCGTTGGCGCCACCAGGGGCGTTGAGGATGCGCTCCGGGCCGACCAGTGCAGCGGCACCGTAGCCGAGGACCATGGCCATGAGGTAGAAGGTACCGATGAGGACGATGGCCCAGGTGACGGACTTACGTGCTTCCTTGGCGGTCGGGACCGTGTAGAAGCGCATGAGGACGTGCGGCAGACCAGCGGTACCGAGGACCAGGGAGAGGCCCAGGGAGATGAAGTCGAGCTGCTTGGTGAGGGTGCCGCCGTACTTCAGGCCCGGCTTCATGATGTCCTCGGCCGCGTAGGCGACGTCCGGGCTGGCGTCGATGTAGACCTGGTGTGCCGAGATGGCGTCGTTGAACAGGGTGGAGAAGCCACCCTTGACTGCGATGAAGGTCCAGATCGTCATGATACCGACGCCACCGATGAGGAGGACGGCCTTGATCATCTGGACGTAGGTGGTGCCCTTCATGCCGCCGATGAGGACGTAGGCGGTCATGATGACACCGACGACGGCGACGACGATGGCCTGCTCGGTGGTGCCGTGCAGGTCCAGGAGGACGGAGACCAGGGAGCCGGCACCGGCCATCTGGGCGATCAGGTAGAAGAGGGAGACCGCGAGGGTCGCGACAGCGGCGGCCACACGGACCGGCTTCTGGCGCAGACGGAAGGAGAGCACGTCAGCCATGGTGAAGCGGCCGACGTTACGCAGCGGCTCGGCGACGAGCAGCAGGGCGACCAGCCAGGCGACGAAGAAGCCGATGGAGTAGAGGAATCCGTCGTAACCGCTCAGTGCGATGGAGCCGACGATACCGAGGAACGAGGCTGCCGACAGGTAGTCACCTGCGATGGCGAGGCCGTTCTGGGTACCGGTGAAGGATGCGCCACCGGTGTAGAAGTCGGAGGCCTCGGAGGTGGTCTTGCCGGCACGCATGACGACGGTCATGGTGACGACGATGAACACGACGAAGACCGCGATGTTCAGGAGCGGGTTGCCCGTGTTTTCCTGTGCAAGGTAGGTGAGGTCCATTGTCCTAACCCTCCATTTCCTGGCGAATCGCGGCGGTGCGCGGCTCGATGTTCTTGTTGGCGAACTTCACGTAGATCCAGGTGATCAGGAACGTGGTGAAGAACTGAAGAAGGCCGAAGATGATGCCGTAGTTGAAGCCACCACCGACGGGGGTAGCCATCCAGTCAGCCGCGAAAGTTGCCGTCAGCAGGTACACGAGGAACCAGATGAAGAAGGCTGCGGACATGGGGAAGGTGAACTTACGGAAGACGGAGCGCAGTTCCTGGAACTGCGGACTCGCCTGCATCGAGATAAATTCCTCGGACGTCGGCTCGCGCCGGCCATCCGGTCGGACAACTGGAGTCGCGCTCACTGTGTTCTCTCTTTCGTGTTGGCCCCGGAACCTCCGGGGGTCGAGCTTTCGGTGACCCTCACCTCAGGACGGGCGCCCTGTGTAAGTAATCACACTCTGTGCTGCAAATGTAAGTTACCTGGCTCACATTGCAACATTGAAGTGAACGGACAACATTGCCCCACAATGTGCCCCGCATCACCCCCACGACCCCGTGCGACCTGCATCGGGATTGGTAGCACAACTACCCCCGCTCGGGAACTCATGTCGTCTCGCTAAGTTTGCAAAGCCAAACTTCGCAACTTCCGCGATCTTCACAAATGTGGCGAACACTGACCACAGACGTTCACATGATTGAGTTCTTAAGCTATTTCCCCAGGTCAGGGGATTTTTTATTCAGGCAACCGCAATTCCTCAGAAAACCCGCGGGTCCTCGAAGATCCTACCGAAGCCCGGCTGAGTGTCCAGAGATGTCACAGCTTCGACCTGTTCCCGGGTCAATGTGAAGTCCATCGCAGCCAGGTTCTCCGCCAGACGCGTGGGCCGCGCCGACTTGGGGATGACCACGCACCCGAGCTGCATCGCCCACCGCAGGGCCACCTGCGCTGGGGTCCGTCCCACCTTCCGCGCCACCGCGCCGACGACGGGGTTGGCCAGCACGATGCCGCGCCCGAGGGGCGACCACGCGACCGTCGTCACGCCGAGCTCCCGGTGCACCTCACGCAGGGACGCCTGCGAGAAGCCGGGGTGCAGCTCCACCTGGTTGGTGGCGGGCACGACACCCACCTTCTCGACGACCTCCCGCAGCACCTCCTCATAGAAGTTCGCCACCCCCACCGCCTGCACGAGGCCCAGCCCCTGCAGGCGGGCGATGGCCTCGAAGCTCTCGACGTAACGGTTCTGCGCGGCGTGCGGCCAGTGCACAAGATAGAGGTCGACGTAGTCGAGACCCAGGCGGTCGAGGGAGCGTCGGAAAGCACCGGGGATGTTCTCGGCGCCCTGCTCGTCCTGCCACGCCTTCGTGGTGATGAACATCTCCTCGCGGGTGACGTCCCCCGCGGCGATGGCGTCGGCGACGGCCTGCCCGACGATCTCCTCGTTGCCGTAGGCCGAGGCGGTGTCGATGTGCCGGTAGCCGAGGGCGATGGCCTCGCGGATGACCCGCTTCCCCTCCTCCCCCGTCAGATTCCACGTACCCAACCCGAGCTGGGGGATCTCGGTGCCGTCGTTGAGGGTGAGGGTCGGGGGGATGCGCATGTCCCCCATTGTGCCCCCAAACACCCGAGACAGGCGTGGAACACCCCGAAGACCTCCGGTTCTGCCAATAGGATTGGATCCATGACTGATGTCCGAAACCCCCACGTCCACCACATCGCGGAGCTGTCCGACGATGAGATCTTCGCCGCCCACGAGAGTGGCAAGCTGTCGATCCGTACCGCCCGCCCGCTGAAGACCCAGCGCGACCTCTCCCTCTGCTACACGCCGGGCGTCGCCCGCGTGTGCACCGCGATCGCGGAGAACCCTGCGCTCGCGAGCCGCTTCACCGGGGTGGGACACACCGTGGCGATCATCTCGGACGGCACCGCCGTCCTCGGCCTGGGGGACATCGGGCCGCGCGCCGCCCTGCCGGTCATGGAGGGCAAGGCCCAGCTCTTCGACCGCTTCGCCGGACTCAACGCCGTCCCGATCGTCCTCGACGAGACGGACACGGACCGCCTCGTGGACGTCATCAAGGCCATCGCCCCCTCCTTCGGCGCCATCAACCTGGAGGACATCTCCGCGCCGCGCTGCTTCGAGGTGGAGCGTCGCCTCATCGAGGAGCTGGACATGCCGGTCATGCACGACGACCAGCACGGCACCGCCGTGGTCATCCTCGCCGCCCTGACGAACGCCTGCCGCCTCCTCGACCGCGACATGGCTGATCTGCGGGTCGTCATCTCCGGCGCCGGTGCCGCCGGTGTGGCCTGCCAGAAGATCCTCACCGACGCCGGAGTCACCGACATCGTCATGCTCGACTCCCGCGGCGTCATCCACGAGGACCGCAGCAACCTCAGCGCCGTCAAGCAGGAGCTGGCGGAGTCCACGAACCCGCGCAGCGTCAACGGCGGCGTCGTGGAGGCGTTCCGGGGCGCCGACACCTTCATCGGTCTGTCCGCCGGCTCCATCCCCGAGGAGGCGCTGCAGGTGATGGCCGACCGCCCGATCCTGTTCTCCCTGGCCAACCCGGACCCGGAGATCGACCCGGACCTCGCCTACCGCTACGGTGCGGTCGTGGCGACGGGCCGCTCCGACCTGCCGAACCAGATCAACAACGTCCTCGCCTTCCCGGGCATCTTCCACGGCGCCCTCGCCGCCGGCGCCACGGAGATCACCCCCGCCATGAAGGTCGCGGCGTCCCGGGCCATCGCGAAGGTCGCGGAGGAGCACCTCGACATCGAGCACATCGTCCCCTCCCCCCTCGACCCCGCCGTGGCCCCCGCCGTGAGCAAGGCCGTCGCCGCCGCCTGGGCGGCCGCCAACTCCTAGTCGAAGACAACGACGCCCCGGAACCTGTGGTTCCGGGGCGTCACTGCGTGAGGCGTGCTTTCCGACGCTCGCCTATCCGACGCTGAGCAGGTCGATGACGAAGACCAGGGTGCGGCCGGACAGCGGGTGGCCGCCACCTGCCGGACCGTAGGCGAGCTCCGGCGGGATGGTCAGCTGACGACGTCCGCCGACCTTCATGCCGGGGATGCCCTCCTGCCAGCCGGCGATGAGGCCGTTGAGCGGGAACTCGATGGACTGGCCGCGGTCCCAGGAGGAGTCGAACTCCTGGCCCGACTCGAAATCGACGCCGACGTAGTGCACCTCGACGAGGCCACCGGCCTTGGCCTCCTCGCCGTCACCGACGACGAGGTCGACCGAGACGAGCTCCTCCGGTGCGGGACCGGTCTGGGCTTCGATCTGGGGCTTGGTCATGATGTGTCTCCTTCAGAATTGTCGCATGGAAAAACCGGGCACAACGCCCCCAGTATATGGAGGTGGTGTCGTGCCCGGTTTCATGACGTCCGTACTAGACGGAGGTACTAGCGCTCCTCACGCGGGGTGACGGTGCGCAGGGTGTTGCCGGTGTAGATCTGACGCGGGCGGTTGATCTTGGTGGTGGTCGCCAGCTGCTCGCGGTAGTGGGCGATCCAGCCCGGCAGACGGCCGATGGCGAACAGGACGGTGAAGAAGTCCGTCGGGAAGCCCATGGCGCGGTAGATCAGGCCGGTGTAGAAGTCGACGTTCGGGTACAGCTTGCGGGAGATGAAGTACTCGTCGTTGAGGGCGATGTCCTCGAGCTTCATGGCGAGGTCGAGCAGGTGGTCGCCACCGAGGTGCTCGAGGATCTCGTGTGCGGTCTCCTTGACGATCGCGGCACGCGGGTCGTAGTTGCGGTAGACGCGGTGTCCGAAGCCCATGAGGCGGACACCCTTCTCCTTGTTCTTCACGCGGTTCATGAAGTCGGTCGCGTCGCCACCCTGGCCGTTGATCTCCTCGAGCATCTCGAGGACAGCCTGGTTCGCGCCACCGTGCAGCGGGCCGGAGAGGGCGTTGATGCCGCCGGCGATGGAGACGAACATGTTCGCCTGTGCGGAGCCGATCATGCGGACGGTCGAGGTGGAGCAGTTCTGCTCGTGGTCGGCGTGCAGGATGAGGAGCTTGTCCAGGGCCTTGACCATGACCGGGTCGATCTCGTACTGCTCGGTCGGGTAGCCGAACATCATGCGCAGGAAGTTCTCGCGCGCGTTGAGGGAGTTGTCCGGGTACATGTACGGGGCACCCTTGGATGCGCGGTACGCGTAGGCGGCCAGCATCGGGACCTTGGCCATGAGGCGGACGGTCGCCTTGTGCTGGTGGGCCTCGTTCAGCGGGTCCAGCTCGTCCTGGTAGTAGGTCGAGAGGATGTTGACGGAGGAGGCGAGGACGGACATCGGGTGAGCGTCACGCGGGAACACGTTGAACTGGGACTTGAAGTCCTCGTCCAGCAGGGTGTGGTGACGGATCTCGTCGGAGAACTGGTGGAGCTCCTCGACGGTCGGCAGCTCGCCGTTGATCAGGAGGTAGGAGACCTCGTTGAAGGTGGCGTTCTCTGCCAGGTCGGCGATGTCGTAGCCGCGGTGGCGCAGGATGCCGTTCTCGCCGTCGATGTAGGTGATGGCGGACTCGCAGGAGCCGGTGGAGACGTAGCCCGGGTCGAAGGTGACCAGGCCGGTGTCGGCAAGCATCTTGCCGAGGACGACACCATCGTTGCCCTCGGTGGCCTTGATGATGTCCATCTCGAACTCGCCGCCGGGGTAGTTGAGTACGGCCTTATCCATGTTGTCAGTAGCCACTGTGTACCTTTCAGACTTCGTTGTCGACCTGCCCCGGTAGGGGGTCAGCCGTCGTGAGGAACTTCGATGAGTGTGACGCCCACCGTAACTCCGACATGGCGGTGAGCCATGTATCAGCTTAGGGGACGCTATCACTATGGTGTGGACGGTTTTCCAGTCTACTTCCCCCCACTGCTCTGAGTGGGGCTCTCCAGACCGGTCCGTGCCTGTGCAGTTGTGCTGCCACCGCACGGTGTTTGCGCTGCTCCCTTGGGGGGAGGGCCGCCGTCCATGAGGTGGAACAGGGCACAGTTTAGCAAATGATGTGATGGAGGCAACAGATTTCAGAAAAGCAGGTCACCCCCATTGAATTTGCGAGGATAAGCCCCTTTGCCTACCCCAGCAACTACCCCCGTTGTCGGTGTCAACCCTAACACCCGGGTTCCGGTCAACGGGTGGGAGGGGAGATACTAAGGTTGTTCTCGATTGGACAGCACTTCACCGACCACGAAAGGGACGTCATCTCCATGACCGAGTTCCCCACCCTCCCCGCAGATCTCCTCCCGGCAGACGGTCGTTTCGGCTGCGGCCCCTCCAAGGTCCGCCCGGAGCAGATCCAGGCCATCGTCGACGGCGGCCGCGACATCATCGGCACCTCGCACCGCCAGCCGGCCGTGAAGAATGTCGTCGGTTCGGTCCGTGAGGGCCTCTCCGACCTGTTCTCCCTGCCGGAGGGCTACGAGATCATCCTGTCCCTCGGTGGCGCCACCGCATTCTGGGACGCCGCCACCTTCGGCCTCATCGAGAAGAAGTCCGGTCACCTGTCCTACGGTGAGTTCTCCTCCAAGTTCGCCAAGGCCTCCCAGCAGGCACCGTGGCTGGATGAGCCGACCATCATCGAGGCCCCGGCCGGCGACGCCCCGGAGCCGCAGGCCATGGAGGGCACCGACGTCATCGGCTGGGCCCACAACGAGACCTCCACCGGCGCCATGGTGCCGATCGTCCGCCCGGAGGGCTCCGACGGCTCCCTCATCGTCATCGACGCCACCTCCGGCGCCGGCGGCCTCCCGGTGAACATCGCCGACACCGACGTCTACTACTTCTCCCCGCAGAAGTGCTTCGCCTCCGACGGTGGCCTGTGGCTCGCCGCCATGTCCCCGGCCGCCATGGAGCGCATCGCGAAGATCAAGGAGTCCGGCCGCCACATCCCGGCGTTCCTGGACCTGCAGACCGCCGTCGAGAACTCCCTGAAGAACCAGACCTACAACACCCCGGCCGTGGGCACCCTGCTCATGCTGGACAACCAGGTCAAGTGGATGAACGAGAACGGTGGCCTGGACGGCATGGTCGCCCGCACCACCGCCTCCTCCGACGCCCTGTACAACTGGGCCGAGGCCCGCGAGGAGACCACCCCGTACGTCACCGACAAGGCGAAGCGCTCCCTCGTCGTCGGCACCATCGACTTCGACGACTCCGTCGACGCGGCGGTCGTCGCCAAGGTCCTGCGTGCCAACGGCATCCTCGACGTCGAGCCCTACCGCAAGCTGGGCCGCAACCAGCTGCGCATCGGCATGTTCCCGGCGATCGACTCCCAGGACATCGTGACCCTCACCAAGGCGATCGACCACGTCCTCGACTCGGGCGTCGCCGCCAAGTAGTCGCCAGGTAGTCGCGGGCACCCGCACACCACCCAACATGCGTCGGACCTCACACGGTCCGGCGCATGTCTGCGTTAGGGTGGTATTCATCACGAGAGAAGGAGAACGCATGCGCGAGTTGTTCCTCGTCCCTGAAGAGTCCTCGGCCACTTCCCTGGTGTTCCGGACCGAGGACGGCGGACAGTTCTTCCTCGACGTCACTTCACTGGACGTGGCCTCCACCCGTGCGCTCCTGCTTGCCGACGTCCCGGAGGACCCCTCCCCCACGGAGTCCGGCACCGCCGCCGTCACCGCCGTCGATGACGTCACCCCGGCGGAGGAGTCCGCACCGGAGCCCGCGGAGACGCAGGAGGCCGCCCGCGAGCGGGTCCTGCCCGCCCCCGACCCGCTGCTCACCGCCCCTCTGACCATGCGTCCGCGTGAGATCCAGGGCCGCATCCGGGCGGGTGCCTCCGTCGACGAGCTCGCCGAGGAGATGGGGGTCGCCCCGTCCCGGGTCGAGCCCTTCGCCCACCCCGTGCTCCTGGAACGCGCCCGCATGACCGAGCTGGCCAAGCAGGCCCACCCGGTCCGGGAGAACGGCCCCGCCAAGCTCACCCTGTGGGAGGTGCTCGCCGCCGCCTTCGCCGCCCGCGGGAACTCGGTCTCGGACACCACGTGGGACGCCTTCCGCGAGGAGGACGGCACCTGGGTGGCGCGCGTCAGCTGGACCGCCGGCCTCTCCGAGAACGAGGCCGAGTGGGCGATCCACGGCTACTCCTCCCCGCAGCCGACGGCGGAGGCCCGCAACCCGGTCGCCGCGGACCTCACCGACCCCGACTTCGTCCAGCCGGTGCGCACCCTCACCTCGGTGGGCCGGGGCTCCCGCTACGACGACACCCCCGAGGACAGCTTCGACGACGAGGACACCGGCACCCCCGCCGGGGGCTCCGGGATCGAGGCGGTGCCCGACGAGATCGAGGGCGAGGAGGTCGACCGGGCCCCGGAGGAGAGGACGCCGACGAGGCGGCGTCGTAAAGCGGTGACACCGCACTGGGAGGACGTGCTGCTGGGCGTGCGGACCAACACGAAGCGCCCGCGGAACTAGGGGGCGCGCGTGGAGACTGTTGTCACCCTGTGGTTCGTCACCGCGGCCGATCCCGCGCGCATCATCGCCGCAGAGCCCCGGGCGGACCGGGGCTTCGGACGTAAGTACCTCGCGCAGCTCAACCCCGCGTGGCCGATCACCCCGATCGGGGAGTTCCCGCTCAACCGCTCCGCCCACGCCTCCGCCGGCGAGTACTACGTCGCCGGTTTCCCCGGGGTGACGATCGTGCAGACGATCCTCACGGACACTCCGGCGCTCTCCGACATCAGCCCCCGGCTGCTCGACTCCGTCCCCGCCGCCGAGGTCTACGCCTTCGCGGTGAACGAGGAGTCCGGCTACGGCGGCATCGCGCACTGGCGTGGCGGGGTGCTCAAACGCTCCCTGTGCGCCGAACGCTCCCGCACCTACGAGGACGTCGGCCTGCCCGTCCCCTTCGAGGCCCCCTTCTGGGCCGGTGAGCGGGCCGAGGCGATCGGCGGCATCTCCCTGCCCTTCGAGCCCGTCGACCTGGTCGCCGCGGCACAGCAGGCCTGGCTCGGAGTGGACGTCTCCCCCGAGGGGCCGGACATCCACATCGTCGCCTACGCCGTGGACGGGCGCCCCGCACCACGCGCGGTGGACGGCCCCCGCCGCCAGCGCGAGCGCGACGCCCGGCGGGAGCCGGTGTCACTGGCCAGCGGCTACGACGACTACGAGACCCCGACCGAGGAGCCGGAGGTCACCCACTGGGCCGACCGCTCCCTGGCGACCCTCCGACGCGCCGCCGGGACGGCCGGACGACGGCTGAACGCCGCCCGACGCTGGGCGCAGGAGAGGATCCGGCACTCCGACCGCGACTAGCCCAGCGAGCGGGTCGAGCGGTCCCGCTCGTAGAACGCGATCGCGGCGCACGTGGCCAGGTTGAGTGAGTCCGTGCCCGGCGCCATGGGGATCCGGGCGCGGACGTCGGTGGCCCTCATCGCGTGCTCGGTCAGCCCCGGTCCCTCGGCGCCGACGAGCAGCGCCACCTTCTCCCGCCCCTCCAGCGCGTCCGCGAGGTGCTCGGCGGCGGGGTCGGGGGTGAGGGAGACGAGGTGGAAGCCGGCGTCGGAGAGCTGCTGCAGGGAACGCTGCCAGGTGGTGTACGTGCCCTCCAGGTGGGCGTAGGGCAGGCGCAGCACGTGCCCCATCGACACGCGGACGACGCGGCGGTAGAGCGGGTCGCCGCAGCCGTTGCCGAAGAGCACGGCGTCGACGCCCATCCCCGCGGCGTTGCGGAACATGGCGCCGATGTTCTCGTGGTCGCCCACCCCCTCGAGGACGACGACGGTGCGTGCTGTGGCCAGGATCTCCGCGAGCGGGGTCTCCGGGGCGCGGTCCGCGACGGCCAGCAGCCCGCGGTGCATGTCGAAGCCGGCGACCGCGGCGAGCGTCTCCCGGCTCACCTCGTAGCGGGGGATGTCCTCGGGCACGCCCTCCGCCTCGAGGGCGTCGAGCTTCGGGCCGAAGCCCACGATGCAGCGCACCGGGAAACGCGACTCCAGCAGACGTCCCACCACCAGCGGGCCCTCGGCGATGACGAGGCGGCGGTCGGCGGCGTCGGAACGGTTGAGGTCCCGGACGTCGTCGAGGCGGGGGTCGGCGGGGTCGTCGATACGCAGTCGCATCAGCCCAGATTAACCCAGGGCCGCGAGGATCGGGTCCATGCCGAAGTAGACGACGAACAGCGCGGAGACGAGCCACATGATCCAGTGGACCTCCTTGGCCTTGCCCGCCGCGACGGCCATGAGGGAGAAGGCGATGAAGCCGACGCCGATGCCGTTGGCGATGGAGTAGGTGAACGGCATGACCACGATGGTGAGGAACGCCGGCAGGGCGATGTGGAACTGGGTCCACTCGATGTCGACGATCTGGGCGATCATCAGCGCACCGACGATGACCAGGACCGGGGCGGCGGCCTCGATGGGGACGACCTCGTAGAGCGGGGTGAGGAACATGGCCAGCAGGAAGAGCACGCCGGTGACGATGTTCGCCAGGCCGGTGCGGGCACCGTCGCCGACGCCCGCGGCGGAGTCCGCGTAGACGGTGGCCGAGGACGAGGAGGTCGCGCCACCGACGATCGCGCCGAAGCCCTCGACGACCAGGGCCTTCTTCATGTCGGGCAGGACGCCGGTCTCGTCAACCAGGCCACCCTGCTTGCCCAGGGCGGTCATGGTGCCCATGGCGTCGAAGAAGTTGGCCAGGACCAGGGTGAACACCAGCAGGGAGGCGGCGAGGACGCCGACGCGGGTGAAGGCGCCGACCATGTCGACGGCACCGACCAGGGAGAGGTCCGGCAGTCCGCCGAAGCCCTCGGGCAGGACCGGCACGGCCAGGGACCAGCCGGTCGGGTTGGGCTGGCCGTCGACGAAGGACGGGCCGGAGTGCGAGACCGCCTCGACGATCATGGCGATGATCGTGGTGGCCAGGATGCCGATGAACAGGCCGCCGCGCACGCCACGGACCACGAGGAAGCCACAGATGATGAGGCCGAGGACGAAGGTGACGGTCGGCCAGGAGGCGATGGAGCCGTCGATGCCCAGGCCGACGGGCACGGTGGTGCCGGCGGCGTCGGGGATGCGGCGGACGAAGCCGGCGTCGACAAGGCCGATCATGGCGATGAACATGCCGATGCCCACGCCCATCGCGGCCTTCATGGACGACGGGATGGCGCGGAACACCGCCGAGCGGAAGCCGGAGACGGCGAGCAGGACGATGATGATGCCGTCGATGACGACGAGGCCCATCGCCTCGGGCCAGGTCAGGCCCTCACCGGCGACCATGGTCACGGCGACGAGGGTGTTGAGGCCCAGGCCGGCGGCGATGCCGAAGGGGTAGCGGGCGATGAGGCCGAAGGCGATGGTCATCACACCGGCGGTCAGGGCCGTGACGGCCGCAACCTGCGGGACGCCGAGGACGGTGCCGTTGACGTCGGCGGTGGTGCCGATGATCAGGGGGTTGAGGATGATGATGTAGGCCATCGCGAAGAACGTGACCACGCCGGCGCGGATCTCCGCGCCGATCGAGGAGCCGCGCTCCGAGATGCTGAAGTAGCGGTCGAGGGCGCCCCCTGACTGCGGAGGTACGGAAGATGGCGCGTCAGACGACACGGACTGCGGCACGGATGTGCTCATGCGCGGTTCCCCTGTTCATGATCAGGTTGTGGGTACGACGCTAATTTCTCACCCCGGCCTCATTTGCACAAAACTTAGGTAGATTCAGGTGCGCACCTGAGCCAAGGAGATGCCCTGTGTTGTACACCTCGACCTTCATGATGCGCGACGGCCGTGTCGCCAATCTTGATGCTCACCTCGACCGGCTCCGTGAGGAGGCGTCCTACAACCCGGACGCGGTCGAGCAGGTCCGCGCCCGGCTGCGCGAGGCCGGTCCCGGTGTCTACCGTCCCCTCATCCGCGTCGGCCGCACCACCATCGACGTGGAGCTCTACCCCTCCATGCAGGTCAGCGACGAGGCCGTCGTCGACGCCCAGGGCATCCTCGACCAGCGGCGACGTCCCACCCGCAAGGGCCCGGACTTCGGCTGGCAGGCCCGTCAGCTCAACATGCTGCGCCACTCCGGCTCCGACTCGGGACTGCTCATCGACGAGCAGGGCATGGTCATCCAGGGGATCTTCTCGGCCGTCCTGTTCCTCAGGGAAGGCACAGCCAACGTCTCCGCGCACCCGCGGGCGGCGGACTCCATCACGCTCAACGCCGCCCTCGAGATGCTCACAGAGGCCGGCGTACGTGTTGTTGAACACCCTGAAGGGTTCACCATGCCGCAGCTGCGGGCCAACGAGACGTGGCTGCTCAGCTCCGTCGAGGGAATCCGGAAGGTCACCGGCTGGCTGGAGTACGGCTCCGTCCTGCCCCCGCGAATCCCGAACCCACCCCGTATGGGGGCTCCCACGCACCGGGAGCTCAACGAGCGGATGTGGGAGCTGGCCCAGGAGGTCTAGAAGATCGGGGACTCGTCGTCGAAGGCGTCGGGGGCCTCCTCGATGAGGGTGTCCGGCGGGGTGTCCGAGTGGGCGCCGCAGCCGTAGGTGGCGTGCACGACGTGACCGTCCGCGGAGTACTCGTTGACGCACGCGCCGAAATTCTCGCCGAGGGTGTCCCCCACCGGCACGAAGAAGGCACAGGTCCGGCAGTTCAGGGTGGCCTTCTCGGCGAACTCGCTCGTCGGGCCGTAGTCGCCGGTGCGCCAGCGCTGCTTCGCGTCCTCGAGGCCCTTGCGGGAGAGGACGGTGCGTCCGTCCTCTGTCTCGGTGAGGCGTTCGTCGCCCGGCTCCGGGGGCATGAGGTCGCCGGGGCCGAGGTCACCGGGCCGGATGCGGTCCGCCCACGGCACCCACTCGGGGGCCTGCAGGGCCTCGCCGGTGGGGGCCGGCACGAGGGCCAGCTCGTTGACGGTGACGTGGCGGGACCCGGAGGCGCACGCGAGGACCGCGTTCCACTCCCAGCCGCTGTAGCCGGGGACGTCGGCGGCGAAACGGTGCGTCGCGACGTTGCGGGTCAGCCCCTGGACACCGATGTGTTCCCCGACGGGTCCGTCCCCCAGCTCCTCCAGAGCGGTGCGGGCGAGGTCGACGGCGTGGGCGTCGAGAAGTGGGCTTTTGCGACGGTGCTGAGAAGAAGTGGACACGCTCCTCATTATGGGCCATGTGCGGCATGATGAGTGGCATGGCTCTCCTCCTCCCCCTCCGCGTCGCCACCGGGACGCTCCTCGCGCTGTCTGCCCTGGGCACCAGTTCCTGCTCCCCTGACACCCCGGGAACCCCCGACGGGGCACCGGTGGCGGTGGAACGCCTGGTGCCGCGGATCGTGGACACCCACCCCTTCGACTCCACCAGCTTCACGCAGGGCCTCGAGGTGGAGGAGGAGGGCACGCTGCTGGTCAGCACCGGCAGATACGGCGAGTCCCGCGTCTACCGCACCACCCTGGAGGGCGAGGAGCTGGCGTCCGCCGACATCGACCCCACGTGGTTCGGCGAGGGGATCACCCGCCACGGTGACCACGTGTGGCAGCTGACGTGGAAGGCCGGGGTGGCGCTCAAGCGGGACGCCGCCACCCTGGAGGAGATCGACCGGGTGACGTACCCCGGCGAGGGCTGGGGCCTGTGCTCCACCGGCGAGGAGCTCATCATGTCGGACGGGACCACGCAGCTGCGCCGCCTCGACCCCGACACCTTCGCCGAGCTGGGACGCATCGACGTCACCCTCGACGGGGTCGCCCGGACGGCGCTCAACGAGCTCGAGTGCGTCGGCGACGACGTCTACGCCAACGTCTTCCTCAGCACCGACATCCTGCGTATCGACGTCGCGGGGGACGCCCCCGGCACCGTCACCGCCGTCATCGACGGCGGGGTCCTGCCCAACAACGCTGTCCCCGACCCGGATCACGTGCTCAACGGCATCGCGCACCTGCCGGGGACGGATCGTCTCCTGCTCACCGGCAAGCGTTGGCCCGACCTCTACGAGGTCGAGCTCGTGCCCGCTGAGTAGGATGTGGAGCCATGACCACCCCGAAGAAGGCGCGTCAGAAGTCGCTGCTGCAGTTCCTCACCCTCCTCATCGCCGTGGTGATCATTGTCGTCGCGGCAGTGCTCGCCCAGAACTGGTGGAACAACCGGCCGGGGCCGGAACCGCAGGACGTGACCGTCACGGCGACGGTCGGTGGGACGCAGATCGAGGTCGCCCCCTATCTCGTGTGTGAGCCGGGCCTGGAGTGCCCGGAGGGTGAGGTGCCGAACCTGCCGATGGGGCCGGACGACACCCTGGTCCTGGACATCCCCGAGCCGATCCACGACCACGACTGGCAGCTGCTCATGATCTACGACGATCCGGCGGTCAACGACCAGCAGTTCCACGGTGCCTACGACACCGACTCGGTGGAGATCCCCGGCTCGGTCGATCCGGTCAACGAGGGCGATCCCCGTCCCCGCCTGATGGTGGTGGAGATCTCCTCCGCCATGATCGGCCATGACGCCGACGGCGAGGAGACCCCCTACGCCACCGTGTGGTCCCTGAGCACCATGGACGGTGAGCGCGAGCTCCGGGCCCCCGAGGACCCCGCAACCCCCTAGATTTCCCCCTCTGATTCCCCTGCCCCACGGCCCCTGTGGCCGTGGGGTTCTTCTCTTATGCGTCCAGTTCCTTGGCGACGGCGCGCAGGATCTCCGCGACCTGACGCGCCACCTGGCGGTCCGGGTAGCGGCCGGCGGCCAGTCCCGGCTGGACCTGGGACTCGAGGACGGTCGTGAGGTCCTGGATCATGCTGCCCAGTTCCTCCGGCTTGCGGCGGTTGACGGCGCGGCGACGCGAGGTGTCGAGCACCTTGACGCGCAGTGCCTGGGGGCCGCGACGGCCGGCGGCGAAATCGAACTCGATGCGCTGGCCGGGATGGAGCTCGTCCACGCCCTCGGGGAGCACCTGCTTACCCACGTAGACGTCCTCGCTCCCCGGGTTGGAGACGAAACCGAAGCCCTTATCGGCGTCGTACCACTTCACCTTGCCGATCGGCACAGTGTTCACCTTTCCTTCCTGTTGATCGTGTGTTTTCCACGGTCGATCGTGAAGGAATCAGTATACCCCCGCCCGATCGTGTGACGATATTTCGTTCGCGGGGACAACTTCGTTACACAGGGGCACCCGCCTCGCTGACTCGTTGACACGACCACCCTATGTGACGTGAATCATATTAGGGGGACCAAACTTTGTGACCAGCGGCTTTGGCGGCTTCTCGGACCATCCCCCGCCTCCCCGCCACCAAAACGAGAGATGCACGTGACTAAACCGTTATAAACCGTTATCGTATCCCGCAGGCACAGCGCAGAACCGTTCCCGCCACCCACGCCGAACCCTGTCCAGGAGGCGGACGACTGCGCGGCATGTGCATCCGAAACGTGAATACCCATGTGGACAGGGGCGGGGAAACCACCGCGGATCAACCCCGATCCGCACCGGTCGGCCGTTCCTCCGGAACAGTCTTCCTCGGGGTGAAGCCTCACAGAGGCCGGGCACAGTGATCCTCCGCCCGAACCCGACAGCTCACCTCGCAGGCGATGACATGAGAGGAACACAGAAAAAACCATGGCACGTCACTTCCGTAAGTCCGTCACCGCAGCCAAGTTCACCGCCACCGCCGCCGCCTTCGGCACCGCCGCCGCCCTCCTGGCCCCGGCCGCCGCCGCAGCCCCGGACTCCGACTGGGACCGCCTCGCGCAGTGCGAGTCCGGCGGCAACTGGGCCATCAACACCGGCAACGGCTACCAGGGTGGCCTGCAGTTCTCCCCGTCCACCTGGGCCGCCTACGGTGGCACCCAGTTCGCGCCGACCGCCAACCTGGCCTCCCGCGAGCAGCAGATCGCCATCGCCGAGAAGACCCTCGCCGGCCAGGGCTGGGGCGCCTGGCCCGCCTGCTCCCGCAAGCTGGGCCTGAACTCCGCCCCGACCCCGCGCAACCTCTCTGCTCCGGCCCCGTCCGCAGCCCCGGCCGCCACCCCGGCTGCCGCACAGTACGTCGCGCCGGTCGCCGCCCAGGCTGAGGCCGCCAAGGCCCTGCCGGCCGAGGTCGCCGCCCTCCTGCCGGCCGGTTCCTCCGAGACCGTCACCCCGGACGTCTACGAGCTCATCCGCGAGCAGGCTCTCCAGTACGGCATCACCCTGCCGCGCTAGGCTCCCGCCGCTTGCCGACGCCCCCGGGCGTCACCCCGCAGCCCCCGCCTCCCCCGGAGGACGGGGGTTTTGTGTTTTTGCCCTGCCCTCCCCCGCAGCGCCCTGCAGCGACGACACAACGACGGAGCCCCCGCGTGCCGCACCGGAGAACCGGTGGGCACGCGGGGGCTCCGCGGCGTCTTGGAAAGGGTCCGTACTACCTACTTGTTGATGCGGGTGTACGGGTGGACGTACGCGATTTCTTCCGCAGGCAGCGGCAGAACCAGGTCGTCACCGTAGGGGCTGGACGCACCAGCCAGGGTGGAGGTAATTTCGGTCACCACGTGGCCGTCGGTACGCGGGATGTGCTTCGGCCAGCCCGGATCGACGTAGCCCTTCTTCTCAACGTTAGCCATGCCCCATATTGTTGCAAACCTGGACCGGAAAAGTAACTTGAACTGCAACTAAAATCGGCGGCACCATGTCTGCCACCCCCGAAACCCCTGATTTCCGCACCTGGTTGTCGTCTCTGGATGACCACGAGCTGGCGAATCTGCTGCGTGCGCGCCCAGATGTCGTCCTCCCGTTACCCCCGGGAATCACCCCCCTGGCCGCGCGACTGCAGCTGCGGGCGTCGGTGGGACGGGCAGCGCGCGGCCTCACCGCCCTCGAACTGGCCACCCTGGAGGCCGCCGCCAACCTGGGCGGCGAGCTCCGGCCGGTGACCGCCACCGACGTCGTCAACGAGGTTCCGGCGGATCCCGCACTCGTGGAGGCCGCGATCACCCGCCTGCGCGGGCTGGCCCTGCTCTACGGGGACGAGGCGGCCCTGCGGGTGGCCGGTGAGGTGATGGCCTCCCTGCCCGCCGACTGGCAGCTTCTCGACGACACCCCGGCCACCCTCACCCCCGCCACCATCGAGGGGCTGTCGGAGAAGCAGCGCGCCATCATGAACACCCTCTCCCACTCCGGCGGCGTCGGCTGCACGAAGCACGCCGCCCCGGACGCCGACCCGACGCACCCGATCCCGCAGCTGATCAACGCGGGGCTGCTCATCCGGGTCGACGCGGCCACGGTCCGACTCCCCCGGCGCGTCCGGGCGGCGCTGCGGGGGCGGGACATCGTCCGCCGCCCGTTGACCCCCTCGCCGCGGGTCCTCGGTGAGCTGCTCGCCGACGACCGGGCCTGCACCCGCGCCGACCACGTCGGGGCCGGCGCCGGCCTGGAGGTCGCGCGGCATCTGCGCCGCCTCATCGAGCTGCTCGGCGCGGAACCGGCGCCGCTGCTCAAGGAGGGCGGGGTCGGCGTGCGCACCGTCACCGCCCTGGCCCGCGCGCTCACCGTCGAGGAGGAGGAGATCCACCGCCTGGTGAGCCTGGGCATGGCGGCCGGTCTGCTGGGACGGGGTGACGTCCGCGACGAGGACTGCCTCGCCCCCACTCTCGCGGCCGACGAGTGGCTGGACGCCGACCTGGCCACCCGCTGGATGACCATGGCGGCCGGGTGGCTGTCCTCGCCGTGGGCGCCGTGGCTCATCGGCACGCACGACGAGAAGAAGGCCCCGATCCGGCTGCTGTCCGACGCGATGAAGCGCCCGCCGCTGGCCGAGCACCGCCGCACCGTGATGAGCACCTACGCGCTCCCACCGCCGGGCATCGGGCTCACCGAGGAGCAGATGCGCGACGACTTCTTCTTCACCCACCCCATCGCCGCCACCCTGCTGCCGGACGTCACGGTCGACGCGATCCTCGCGGAGGCCCGCTGGATCGGGCTGCTCGCCGGGGGCGCGGAGGACACGGCCACCTCCCTGCTGCGGGCCCTGCTCGACCCGACGGCCGACCCGCTGGCCGTCGCGGAGGAGGTCACCCCGGGGACGGTGGAGCGCCTCATCCCGCAGGGCGACATGACGATCCTCGCCCCCGGTCCCCTGCCCCGTGACCTGCAGACGGAGCTCGACCTGCTCGGTGACCTCGAGTCCGCGGGACTGGCCAGCGTCTACCGCGTCACCGACGCCTCCCTGCGTCGCGCCCTCGACGCCGGCCGCACCGCGGAGGAGCTGCGGACCTGGCTGGCGGACCACACGCTCGGTGAGGTGCCGCAGGCCATCCACTACCTCATCGACGACGTCGCCCGCCGCCACGGCACCCTGCGCGGCGGCCCGGCGTTGAGCTACCTGCGATGCGACGACCCCTCGCTGCTCGCCGAGGCCGCCCGCACCCCGGCCGCCGAGAAGGTGGCCCTGCACATCATCGCCCCCACCGTCGCCGTCGCCCAGGCACCGCTCGTGGAGGTCATCGAGGAGCTGCGGGCCGCCGGTTTCCAGCCCGTCGCCGAGGACGCCACGGGCGCGGCCCTGGACATCCGCCCGCAGCCGGCCCGCCTGCCGGCCCCGGACATCCCGGTCCGGACCTCCCGCACCCCGGATGAGGCGCGGATCGCGGCGGCCGTCGCCGCCATCCGGCGCCACGACTCGGGTGAGACGGTCTCCCCGAAGGACACGCAGACGACGCTGGCGATCCTGCAGGCCGCGGCGCGGGGCGGGCGGTCGGTGACGGTGGGTTTCGTCGACAAGCACGGGCGGGCCGTGCACCGTTCCGTGACGCCGCTGACGGTGACGGGCGGGCAGGTCGATGCCCTCGACGAGGCGACCGGCGAGGTGCAGCGCTTCATGCTGCACCGGATCACGGAGGTCCTGCTGGGTTGACCCGGCTGACATAATGGTCCGCATGGCTTTTGGTGATGGACCCCTGATTGTGCAGTCCGACAAGACGGTGCTGCTGGAGATCGACCACGCGAAGGCCGACGAGGCCCGCGCGGCGCTCGCCCCCTTCGCGGAGCTGGAGCGCGCCCCCGAGCACGTCCACACCTACCGCATCACGCCCCTGGCGCTGTGGAACGCCCGGGCCGCGGGGCACGACGCGGAGCAGGTCGTCGACATCCTCGAGCGCTACTCCCGGTTCCCCGTCCCCCAGCCGCTGCTTGTCGACGTCGCCGAGACCATGTCCCGCTACGGCCGCGTCCGCCTGCACAAGCACCCGGCGCACGGGCTGATCCTCGAGTCCGCGGAGCCGGCGATCCTCGCGGAACTCCAGCGCCACCGGAAGATCCGCCCCATGCTCGGCGAGCCCATCGACGCGGAGAACATCCCGGTCCACCCCTCCGAGCGGGGCCGGCTCAAGCAGGAGCTGCTCAAGGTCGGCTGGCCCGCCGAGGACCTGGCCGGTTTCGTCGACGGCGAGTCCCACCCCATCGCCCTGTCCACCGCGAACGAGGACTGGGAGCTGCGCGACTACCAGCGCTACGCCGCCGACTCCTTCTGGGAGGGCGGCTCCGGCGTCGTCGTCCTGCCCTGCGGCGCCGGCAAGACAATGGTCGGGGCGGCCTCGATGGCCCGCGCGCAGGCGACCACGCTCATCCTGGTGACCAACACGGTCGCCGGCCGCCAGTGGCGCAACGAGCTGCTGCGCCGCACCACGCTGACGGAGGAGGAGATCGGCGAGTACTCCGGTGAGCGCAAGGAGATCCGCCCGGTCACCATCGCCACGTACCAGGTGGTCACCCGCCGCACGCAGGGCGAGTACCGGGCGCTCGAGCTCTTCGACTCCCGCGACTGGGGCCTCATCATCTACGACGAGGTCCACCTCCTGCCCGCCCCGGTGTTCCGCATGACCTCCGACCTGCAGTCCCGCCGCCGCCTCGGGCTGACCGCCACGCTGGTGCGCGAGGACGGCCGCGAGGGCGACGTCTTCTCCCTCATCGGCCCCAAGCGTTACGACGCCCCCTGGAAGGACATCGAGGCCATGGGCTTCATCGCCTCCGCCGAGTGTGTGGAGGTCCGCACCACCATGAGCGAGTCGGAGCGCATGACCTACGCCACCGCGGAGACCGCCGACCGCTACCGCCTGGCGGCGAGCGCCAGCGGGAAGATGCGCGTCGTCGAGAAGCTCCTGGAACGGCACCGGGGGCAGCCGACGCTGATCATCGGCGCCTACCTCGACCAGCTCGAGGAGCTCTCCGCGCGTTTCGACGCCCCCGTCATCGAGGGCCGCACCTCCAACAGGCGGCGCGAGGAGCTCTTCGACCGGTTCCGCTCCGGGGATCTCAGCGTCCTCGTGGTGAGCAAGGTGGCGAACTTCTCCATCGACCTCCCCGAGGCCGCGGTGGCGATCCAGGTGTCCGGCACCTTCGGTTCCCGGCAGGAGGAGGCCCAGCGTCTCGGCCGTCTGCTGCGGCCCAAGGCCGACGGCGGCGACGCCCACTTCTACTCCGTCGTCTCCCGCGACACCCTCGACTCCGAGTACGCCGCCCACCGTCAACGCTTCCTCGCCGAACAGGGTTACGCCTACCGCATCGTCGATGCGGACGACCTCGACCAGCTCAATTAGGCTGTTGCCCATGAAGGTATTCAAGTTCCAGGTGGACGAGGCGTTCACGAAGAAGAACAACGAGATGCTCAAGGACACGAAGCGGCTGCAGGTCTCCGCGATCGTGTTCGGGGTGCTCCTCATCCTCGCCGCGGCCGGCCTCTTCGCCTGGTGGGGGCAGGGCTCCGCCGTCGGGCTCATCGGCGGCATCATCGCCCTGACCTTCGGCCTGCTCAGCCTCTTCCTGGCGGTCGTCGTGCCGCGCAAGGTCGGCGGCGCGCAGCAGCTCTACGACACCTACCCGCTCGCCCCCGCCATGATCGCCGAGGTCAACGAACGGGACTACGTCATCATGGCGCTGGTCAACACCAACGTGAACGCGGAGGCCCCGCCGCGCTGGGGCGTCGCGCTGCGCACCGTCAACCGCATCGAGGGCGTCACCGAGCCGAAGCTCGGCACCCGCATCCCCGTCGTCGCCGTGCAGGGCCGTCGCAGCCTCGGCGAGCAGGAGCACTGGGACGAGATCTCCCCCATGCCGATCGCCTGGGGCACCCCGGACCAGGAGATCGTCACCGCCGCCCGCCGCGCCATCCCCGAGGACCAGTGGTCCCGCCTGGACAAGGCCCGCAGGCGTCTCGACGAGGCCAAGGCGACGAAGTTCAACCTGCTGGTCCTCTAGCCGTCAGTCGACCGCCGCCAGCGGTGAGGTGCGCGCCGCCCGGCGGGCCGGCCACAGCGCCGCGAGGACGCCGACGAGGACCGCCGCGACGAGCACCACGGCCAGCTGGTCCCAGGGGATGGCCCAGCGGTCGATGCCCTGCGAGGCGAGGGTGCGCACCAGGCACCACCCGAGCCACACGCCCGTGACGATGCCCGCGAACGCCCCCAGCAGGGCGATGTGGACCGACTCGAGCGTGATCATCCGACGGACCTGACGCCGCTGCATGCCGACGGCCCGCAGCATCCCGAACTCGTGCGTGCGTTCCATGATCGACAGCGCCAGGGTGTTGATGATGCCCAGCACCGCGATGACCACGCTCAGCGCAAGCAGTGCGTAGATCAGCATGAGGAGCTGGTCGATCTGCTCCGCGGCGGAGAGGCGGAACTCCTCCGGGGTCATGATCTGGAGGATGCCGTAGCTCTTCACCTCGTCGGCGACCTCCTCGAAGAGGGGACCGTGGTCCCCGTCCCCGGCGAAGCTGACGTAGGCGGTCTGCGTGAACCAGGCACGCGTGTCGGGCAGCAGTTCGGCGGCGGTCGCCCGGGAGACGGCCAGAGGGGTGTAGGAGGAGGTGTCCTCCCAGATCACCCGGACCGGCGCCCGGACGGTGGCGGTGGTCAGCGAGGAGCCCACCTCCACCTCATCCCCCACCCCGACGCCGAGGTCACGGGCGGTGTCCCTGCTGAGCCCGACGCCGGGGCGGTCCGCGATGCCGACGAAGTCACCGTCGACGACCTCCAGGTTGAGGGCGAGGGTGGGGTCGGCCTCCATGACGGCCGTGACGCCGCCGGTGCCGTCCATCGATCCGGCGCGTCCCCCGACGGTCGCCGGCACCCAGGTGACGGTGACCAGGCCCTCCACCCCGTCCATCCCCGCGATGTTGTCCAGGGCCTGCGCCGGGATGGACTGGTTGCTCACCACCCCGCCGCTGATGACGGCGTCCGCGCGGAGCTCCTCCTCGATGGCCCCGAAGACGGACTCCTTCGTGGAGGCGCCGAGGATGCCGACCGCGGTGACCAGGGCGACGCCGAGGGTGAGCGCGAAGGCGGTCGCCGCGGTGCGGCGCGGGTTGCGGGAAAGGTTGGTGCCGGCCAGCAGCGGGACGACCGCGTTGCCCGGCGGCCGGAGGGTGAACAGGTACCGGGCGACCGCCGCGAGCAGCAGCAGGACCGCGAGGATGAGCAGCACCGCCCCGGCACCGAGGAGCACCGTCCGGGTGTTCGTGGACCAGTCGGTCCAGAAGGCGGCCAGCAGGGTCGCCGCCAGGCCGGCGAGCAGCAGGACGGCGCCGGCGATGCCGCGGCCCGTCACCGGTTGCGTGCTGGACTGGTCACCGGAGCGCATGGCCTGCACCGGGTGGACGCGGCCGGCGCGGCGCGCGGGCACCCAGGCGCTGATGAGGGTGACGATCACACCCACCACCAGCGGCACCGCGACGCTCATCGCGTCCAGGCCGACGCCGGCGTTGGGCAGACCGAGGCCGAAGTGCTCCATGAGCGCGACGATGAGCTTCACCAGGCCGACGCCGAAGACGATGCCCAGCGCGGAACCGACGACACCGATGAGCGCCGCCTCCACGAGCACGGAACCGGTCAGCTGCGCGCGGGACATGCCGAGGGCACGCAGCAGCGCGAACTCCCTGGTGCGCTGCGCCACGGTCATGGAGAACGTGTTGGAGATGATGAACGTGCCCACCAGCAGCGCGATCAATCCGAAGGCGAGCATGAGGTAGGTGAAGAACGCCAGGACCTCGCTGATCTCCTTCGACTCCTCCTCGGCGGCCTGGTCGGCGGTCTGCAGGTCGAAGCCGGGGTACTCGGCCCGGAGGGTCTCCAGGGGGACGTCGCCACGCACGAGGATGCGGCCGGTGTGGACGCCGTCGGAGTACACGGAGTGGAAGACGTCCTCGGCGACCTGCACGCCGGCCCAGCCGCCACTGGCCATGTCGGCCTCGGTGATGCCGACGATCTCCATCTCGGTGCGCCGCTGCGCGTCGATGACCGTCACCCTGTCCCCCACCCGGAGGTCCCCGCGGGCGGCGGCACCGCTGTTGATCACCACCTCCGAGGAGGTCTCGGGGGCGCGCCCCTCGGAGATCTCGAAGGTCGAGGTGACCGTCTTCTCCGTGGGGAGGAACGGGAGGAGCCACGTGCCGGCGCCGCCGGACTGGTAGGCGTCGCCGGCGGCGTCGAGAAGCACGATGGGCAGGATGTCGGTGGGCTCGACCTTTTCCACATCCGGGCGGGCGGCGATCTCCGCGGCCATGTCGAGGGTCAGCGGATGATCCATGGTGGCGTTGAACACCAGGTCGGCGCCTTTGTACTGCCCGTGGGTGATGTCGTTGAAGGCCTTCGACAGGGAGGCGGTGAGGATGAAGCCGCCGGCCACGAAGGTGGTCCCCAGGACCACGGCGAGCAGCGTCATGAGGAAGCGCAGCCAGTGCGCCGACAGACTGCGCAGGGAGATCTTCTGCAGGATGCTCAGAGACTTCACTGGTCGAATCCCGTCATCACCGCGAGGATGTCCTCGGCTGTCGGCTCATGGAGCTCGTTGACCAGCCGGCCGTCCGCCAGGAAGAGCACCCGGTCCGCCCACGCCGCCGCCCTCGGGTCATGGGTGACGATGACCACCGTCTGCCCCATCTCATCCACCGCCGCCCGCAGGATCGCGAGCACCTCGTGCGAGGAGTTGGAGTCGAGGTTGCCGGTGGGCTCATCACCGAAGATGATGTCCGGCCCACCGACGATCGCCCGCGCACAGGCCACGCGCTGCTGCTGTCCGCCGGACAGCTCCGCCGGGCGGTGGTTCAGGCGGTCGGTGAGGCCGAAGCGCGCGGTCACCTCATCGAACCACTGCTTGTCGACGTCCCCTCCCGCAATCTTCGTCGGCAGCGTGATGTTCTCCTCGGCCGTGAGGGTGGGCACCAGGTTGAAGGCCTGGAAGATGAAGCCCAGCCGGTCACGCCGCAGGGCGGTGATCTCCCTGTCCTTCAGCTCCGCGAGGTTGGTCTCGCCGATGTAGGTGGCGCCACTCGTCGGGGCGTCCAGGCCCGCCATGCAGTGCATCAGCGTGGACTTGCCCGACCCCGACGGACCCATGATCGCCGTGAACTGCCCCCGTCCGAGGTCGACGGTCACCCCGTCGAGGGCGTGGACGGCGGTCTCCCCCTCCCCGTACTGCTTGTGCAGGTTGACGGCGCGGGCCGCGGGGAGAGGGGTCTCGGGGTGGTCCTTCTGCTGGTGGTCCATGTCTGCTCATCTCTGTGTCAACGGGAAGGGCGAGATTGTCGCCGTACCCCCATTGTCATCCAGAAGGCATCACGCCACCATCCGTGGACACCCTGATTTCGTCCCTGAAACTATCTGCGGCTGCGGGGTCGGCGGTTTCTGGAATCACAAAAGCAGCAGCCCCCACCCCCGGGGATCATCCCCCCGAGGGTGGAGGCTGCTGCCTCGAATATTCAGTTATGTAATTTTTAGCGTCGGCGGCAACCTACTCTCCCACACCCTCCCGAGTGCAGTACCATCAGCGCGGGCAGGCTTAGCTTCCGGGTTCGGAATGGGACCGGGCGTTTCCCTGCCGCTATCAACCACCGACACACCCACAGGACAACCACCACCACACAGGTGGGGGTCCCGGTGACGGGCGTGTTGTGTCAGACACTGCATAGTGGACGCGAGCACGATACTTCATGCTTGTTGTTTGTTACGTTGCGTTGCACACACCCCCAAGAGGGGGATTGTTTGTGTGTTTTTGTCGGTCAATTAGTACCGGTCACCTCCACACCTTACAGTGCTACCAGATCCGGCCTATCAACCCCATCATCTATGGGGAACCTCAAAAGAAACCTCATCTCGAAACAGGCTTCCCGCTTAGATGCTTTCAGCGGTTATCCCTTCCGTACGTAGCCAACCAGCCCTGCTCCTGGCGGAACAACTGGCACACCAGAGGTACGTCCGTCCCGGTCCTCTCGTACTAGGGACAGCCTTCCACAAGTTTCAACGCGCGCGGCGGATAGAGACCGAACTGTCTCACGACGTTCTAAACCCAGCTCGCGTACCGCTTTAATGGGCGAACAGCCCAACCCTTGGGACCTACTCCAGCCCCAGGATGCGACGAGCCGACATCGAGGTGCCAAACCATCCCGTCGATATGGACTCTTGGGGAAGATCAGCCTGTTATCCCCGGGGTACCTTTTATCCGTTGAGCGACACCACATCCACAAGTTGGTGCCGGATCACTAGTCCCGACTTTCGTCCCTGCTCGAGCTGTCACTCTCACAGTCAAGCTCCCTTGTGCACTTACACTCACCACCTGATTGCCAACCAGGCTGAGGGAACCTTTGGGCGCCTCCGTTACATTTTAGGAGGCAACCGCCCCAGTTAAACTACCCACCAGGCACTGTCCCCAACCCAGATCATGGGCCAAGGTTCAGGTGTCCAATCCGATCAGAGTGGTATTTCAACAACGACTCCCACACAACTGGCGTCATGTGATCCAAGTCTCCCACCTATCCTACACAAACCGAACCGAACACCAATACCAAGCTATAGTGAAGGTCCCGGGGTCTTTTCGTCCTGCCGCGCGTAACGAGCATCTTTACTCGTACTGCAATTTCACCGGGCCTGTGGTTGAGACAGCAGGGAAGTCGTTACGCCATTCGTGCAGGTCGGAACTTACCCGACAAGGAATTTCGCTACCTTAGGATGGTTATAGTTACCACCGCCGTTTACTGGGGCTTAAATTCTCCGCTTCGCAACCCGAAGGTCGCTAACAGGTCCTCTTAACCTTCCAGCACCGGGCAGGCGTCAGTCCGTATACCTCAACTTCATCGTTTTCGCACGGACCTGTGTTTTTAATAAACAGTCGCTTCCCTCTATTCTCTGCGACCACCACCAGCTCCACATGCAAGATGCTTCACCAGTGACGGCCCCCCTTCTCCCGAAGTTACGGGGGCATTTTGCCGAGTTCCTTAACCACAGTTCACCCGAACGCCTTAGTATTCTCTACCTGACTACCTGTGTCGGTTTGGGGTACGGGCCATGTATGTACATCGCTAGAGGCTTTTCTCGACAGCACGGGATCACCGACATCACCCACAACGGGCTACGCATCACGTCTCACACATCATGAGGGGCGGATTTGCCTGTCCCCTCGTGCTACACGCTTACACCACAATCCAATAAGTGGCACGGCTACCCCACTGCGTCACCCCATCACTTGGCTACTACCAGATTAGGCCCCACGCACGCGCCAACTAACAGCATCAAAGATGCTGCCAGAAGGTTTGTGGGTGGTTAGTATCACTGATTCACCACGGGCGCACATACACGGGTACGGGAATATCAACCCGTTGTCCATCGACTACGCCTGTCGGCCTCGCCTTAGGTCCCGACTCACCCTGGGAAGACGAACTTGACCCAGGAACCCTTAGTCATCCGGCGGGCAAGATTCTCACTTGCCAATTCGTTACTCATGCCTGCATTCTCACTCGCACACACTCCACAGCCCCTCACGGTACTGCTTCACAGCATGCACGACGCTCCCCTACCCAAAAACTACTGTTTTTGCCGCGGCTTCGGCGGTGTACTTGAGCCCCATTACATTGTCGGCGCAGAACCACTCGACCAGTGAGCTATTACGCACTCTTTCAAGGATGGCTGCTTCTAAGCCAACCTCCTGGCTGTCTTCGCGATCCCACATCCTTTTCCACTTAGTACACCCTTAGGGGCCTTAGCCGGCGATCTGGGCTGTTTCCCTCTCGACTATGAAGCTTATCCCCCACAGTCTCACTGCTGCGCTAACTTGACCGGCATTCGGAGTTTGGCTGACATTGCTAAGATTGTGGTCCCGCTCAACCAACCAGTAGCTCTACCTCCAGCAAGCAACACGCAACGCTGCACCTAAATGCATTTCGGGGAGAACCAGCTATCACGGAGTTTGATTGGCCTTTCACCCCTACCCACAGCTCATCCCCTCAGTTTTCAACCTAAGTGGGTTCGCGCCTCCACGACGTCTTACCATCGCTTCACACTGGCCATGGGTAGATCACCCCGCTTCGGGTCCAGGACATGCCACTTACTCACCCTCGTTAGGATTCGCTTTCGCTACGACTACCCCTCACGGGTTAACCTCGCGACATGCCGCTGACTCGCAGGCTCATTCTTCCAAAGGCACGCCATCACACACAAGAGGTGCTCTGACGGATTGTAGGCACACGGTTTCAGGTACTATTTCACTCCCCTCCCGGGGTACTTTTCACCATTCCCTCACGGTACTATCCGCTATCGGTCACACTGGGTATTTAGGCTTACCGGGTGGTCCCGGCAGATTCACAGCAGATTTCACGGGCCCGCTGCTACTCGGGAACAACATCACGCACAGCTCCTGGTCTTCACGTACGGGACTCTCACCCTCTTCGGTGGGCCTTCCCAGACCACTTCCGCTAACCACGACACTGTGCGCCCGGGGGTGACAGCCCCCGGGAAGATGCATCCCACAACACCGCATGCGCAACCCCTGTCAGGTATCACACACACACGGTTTAGCCTCATCCGCGTTCGCTCGCCACTACTAACGGAATCATTGTTATTTTCTCCTCCTACGGGTACTGAGATGTTTCACTTCCCCGCGTCAACCTCCACCACGACTATGAATTCATCGTGGGGTGACCACCCATCACGGTGGCCGGGTTTCCCCATTCGGACATCCTCGGATCAACGCTCTATTGGCAACTCCCCGAGGCTTAACGCAGCCTTACACGTCCTTCATCGGCCCAGCATGCCAAGGCATCCACCATGTGCCCTTACACAAACACACAACAGCCGACCGCGTAACGACACGGCCGACCGGTGAACTACAACTTGAACAAACAACCACACACCACCCAACCCCCAAAAGGAGCCAGGGATGTGCGGCACACAAAAAATAAAGATGCTCGCGTCCACTATACAGTTCTCACACAACACACCACCCACCCCCGAAACCACCAGCACGAGGACATCCACGTCCCCCCACCGGCAGGCGGGAAAGATGAGCGATCACCGGAAACAACCATGTTGTCCCAGACACCCAACAGCGTGCCAACATACCCACAAATCTGTGATCACACTCGGCTGCGTGGCCGCACGATGCGCGTCCACCCGATTAACTTGTGGCCGGCGGGTCAACACTCGTGACCACCAACCGACCGACGCCACCGACGACAACTGTCAGACGTGGACTTGAAAAAGCTCCTTAGAAAGGAGGTGATCCAGCCGCACCTTCCGGTACGGCTACCTTGTTACGACTTCGTCCCAATCGCCGATCCCACCTTCGACAGCTCCCTCCACAAGGGTTGGGCCACTGGCTTCGGGTGTTACCAACTTTCATGACGTGACGGGCGGTGTGTACAAGGCCCGGGAACGTATTCACCGCAGCGTTGCTGATCTGCGATTACTAGCGACTCCGACTTCATGGGGTCGAGTTGCAGACCCCAATCCGAACTGAGGCCGGCTTTCAGCGATTAGCTCCACCTCACGGTGTGGCGACGCGTTGTACCGACCATTGTAGCATGTGTGAAGCCCTGGACATAAGGGGCATGATGATTTGACGTCATCCCCACCTTCCTCCGAGTTGACCCCGGCAGTCTCTCATGAGTCCCCACCATCACGTGCTGGCAACATAAGACAAGGGTTGCGCTCGTTGCGGGACTTAACCCAACATCTCACGACACGAGCTGACGACAACCATGCACCACCTGTACACCAGCCACAAGGGAAGGACCATCTCTGGCCCGGTCCGGTGTATGTCAAGCCCAGGTAAGGTTCTTCGCGTTGCATCGAATTAATCCACATGCTCCGCCGCTTGTGCGGGCCCCCGTCAATTCCTTTGAGTTTTAGCCTTGCGGCCGTACTCCCCAGGCGGGGCGCTTAATGCGTTAGCTACGGCACAGAAGTCGTGGAAGACCCCTACACCTAGCGCCCACCGTTTACGGCATGGACTACCAGGGTATCTAATCCTGTTCGCTACCCATGCTTTCGCTCCTCAGCGTCAGTTACTGCCCAGAGACCTGCCTTCGCCATCGGTGTTCCTCCTGATATCTGCGCATTTCACCGCTACACCAGGAATTCCAGTCTCCCCTACAGCACTCAAGTATTGCCCGTATCGCCTGCACGCCCGAGGTTAAGCCCCGGAATTTCACAGACGACGCGACAAACCACCTACGAGCTCTTTACGCCCAGTAATTCCGGACAACGCTCGCACCCTACGTATTACCGCGGCTGCTGGCACGTAGTTAGCCGGTGCTTCTTATACAGGTACCGTCACCAAAAGGCTTCGTCCCTGTCGAAAGAGGTTTACAACCCGAAGGCCGTCATCCCCCACGCGGCGTCGCTGCATCAGGCTTCCGCCCATTGTGCAATATTCCCCACTGCTGCCTCCCGTAGGAGTCTGGGCCGTATCTCAGTCCCAATGTGGCCGTCCACCCTCTCAGGCCGGCTACCCGTCGACGCCTTGGTAGGCCATTACCCCACCAACAAGCTGATAGGCCGCGGGCTCATCCCACACCGAAAAATCTTTCCACCCCCCACACTAAAGGAGGGTCCTATCCGGTATTAGACCCAGTTTCCCAGGCTTATCCCGAAGTGCAGGGCAGATCACCCACGTGTTACTCACCCGTTCGCCACTCGAGTACCCCAGCAAGCTGGGGCCTTTCCGTTCGACTTGCATGTGTTAAGCACGCCGCCAGCGTTCGTCCTGAGCCAGGATCAAACTCTCCACAAAAACTTCTATCAGAAGAATCAGGCAGGAAAGCCCAAACCCAACCAAAAACAAACAACCAGCACACCACCACCCAACCGGGCGATGATGAAAATGATTGTCCAAAATGATGATTCACAAACACCCCCACACCAACCACAGGCTGGTACCGGGGACATGTCCGCAACCCGGCCCCCACCACTTCGACGAGGAAGAAGAAGGAGGCCGGAAAAAATTCACGGTCATGATCATGTCTGCGCCACAACAACTCACACCAGACAACACTGATGCGCATTATTTCCAGTGGCACCCTGTCATAGAAGAAGGTACCACCCGGCACACACCCACCAACCCGAACATCATACGCCCGAGGCTGGCCGGCACACACAACCAATAGACCACAAACAAAAGTACATTGGCACACTATTGAGTTCTCACACAACATCCGCACGCTTTTCCCCGTTTCCCTCTCGGACTCCGGCTCTCAAGCGGCTTTATTGAACTTACGCTATCGGACTGACTGTGTCAAATCCAGGCTGTGAAGTTCTTGTTTTTATTTTTCTCTGTTCCCTTCCCAGCAACCTCTCGGTAACCGTTCTTGGCAACGATGAAAACTATACGAAGTTTGCTCGCGATAAGGCAAATCGCCAGTTCAGACGCATTAAACGACACTCTTCAACGGCCCTCCGGACACCATGCAAACGCTGCGCCGCGTGAACGGCAGGTGCCCGGGGCGTCGATAAGCGAGCAGCCCTAGTGGTAGACGGCGAGGAGGCCCTGGGGTCCGTCAATCACCTGGACCGGGGTGTGGAAGATGTCGGTGAGGATGTCGTCCCGCATGACCTCCTCCGGTGTACCGAACTCTGCGATGCGTCCCGACTTCACGGCACAGATGTAGTCCGCGTAGCGGGCGGCGAAGTTGATGTCGTGGAGGACGACGATGATGGTGCGGCCGAATTCCCGGGCGGCGGACTGCAGGTGCTTCATCATCTCGACGGAGTGGGCGATGTCGAGGTTGTTGAGGGGTTCGTCGAGAAGCACGTAGTCCGTCTCCTGGCACAGGACCATCGCGACATAGGCGCGCTGCCGCTGGCCGCCGGAGAGCTGGTCGAGGTAGCGGTCCTCAAGATCCGTGAGGCGGAGGAAGTCGATGTAGCGGGAGATGATCTCCTCGTCCTCTGCGGTGAGACGTCCCTGGGAGTAGGGGAAGCGGCCGAAACCGACGAGCTGACGGACGGTCAGCCGGGTGATGAAGTGGTTCTCCTGGCGCAGGATCGACAGGACACGGGCGAGATCCTTCGATTTCGTCGTGGTGATGTCGAACTGGGCGACCCGGATGTCACCGGAGTCCATGCCCAGCAGCCGACCGATCATGGTGAGCAGCGTCGACTTGCCGGCACCGTTCGGGCCGACGAGGGCGGTGATGCCGCCGGCCGGGATCTCCAGATCCACCGGGCCGATGGCGACGTCGCTGTTGTAGTCCTTGCGGACGTTCCGGAGAGTGATCACAACCGACCCTTTCGGAGGATGACGAAGAGGAACACGGAACCACCGACCAGCTCGATGATGATCGAGACGACGCCCTGGGCGTCGAAAATGTGGTTCATGATGAAGTAGGCGCCGGTAAGCACCACGAAGGCGACTGCCGTGGCCATCGGGAAGAGGTACCGGTGGTCGTAGGTGCCGGCGAACTGGTGGGCCAGCGTCGCAACGAGGAACCCGAGGAACGTCATCGGGCCGACGAGCGCGGTCGACACGGCCATGAGCACCGAGATGAGCACCAGCGTCGAGATCGCCACCGCCCGGTGATTCAGGCCGAGGTTCGTGGCGGCGTCACGCCCCAGGGAGATGACGTTGAGCCGGCGCGAGTTGAGGTACAGGAGCGCCGTGGCCACCACGACCAGCGGGATCGCCACCGGGTAGTACGCGGGGTCGGCGTTGTTGACCGAGCCGAAGAGTCGCGCGGTGAGCACGTCGAACTCACTCGGGGTGAGCATGCGCTGCATGAACGTCGACACCGAGCCCAGGCCCCCGCCGATGACGATGCCGACGAGCAGCATCGCGTGCATGTTGCCGCGGCGACCGGTCAGCAGCCACGAGTACAGCAGGAGGGACAGTCCCATCATGAGCACCAGCTGCACGAGGAAGGTCCCGAGCGTCCGCGCCCCGATGAGCCCGGCGGCGCCGAAGAAGTAGATCGTCGTCGTGTGGATCGCGGTGTACAGCGACTCGAAACCCATGATCGACGGGGTGATGATCCGGTTGTTCGTCACCGTCTGGAAGGCCACGGTGGCCACCGCCTGGCTGACGGCGACGACGGCCATCGCGATGAGGGCATCGGCCCGCCGTTCGGCGATGAGCCAGAACGTCTCGGTGCCGAAGGGCATCGGGTTGTTCCAGGCCAGCAGCCCGCCGGCGAAGAGCAGTCCGGCGGCGACGAGCGCGGACAGGATGATCCAGTACCGGCGGGCGGCGTCGGCCGTCCGGAAGGCGCCGACCGGACGCGACGACCGCGGGCCGGCCGACCGCACATCCCCGATGAGAAGGTTTTCGACGCGAGTGTTGCTATCCATGGCGCTGCCTCACGATCAGGGTGATGAAGACGGCCGCACCGATGATGCCGAGGATCACGGACACCGGAATCTCGAAGGGCGAGATGATGGTGCGTCCGATGAGGTCACAGACGGTGACGATGCCGACGCCCAGCAACCCCACCCACGGCAGGTTGGAACGCAGGTCGTCGCCGCGGAACATCGAGACGATGTTCGGCACGATGAGCCCCAGGAACGGCAGACTGCCGACCACGACGGTGACCACGCCGGTAGCGACCGCGATCAGCCCCGTCCCGATGAGGATCAGCCGGTGGTAGTTAAGGCCGACGTTGGTGGCGATCTCCTCGCCCAGGCCGGCGACGGTGAGACGGTCGGCGAAGAGGAAGATGGCCACGACGACGAGGACCACGACCCACAGCACCTCATACTGTCCGCGGAGGATGTCCGTGAAGGACCCGGCGAACCACACGCCCAGGCTCTGGAGCATGTCCGTCTGCAGGGCGAAGAAGGTGGACACGGAACTCACCACCGCGCCGAGCATGATGCCGATGATCGGCACGACGAGGCTCGACCGCAGCGAGACACGACGGAGGAAGAGGAAGAACACCATCGTGCCGATGAACGCGAAGACCACCGCGCCCAGCATGCGGTCCATGATCGAGGCCGCCGGGATGAAGTAGGTCACCGCCAGCAGACCGAGGCCGGCCCACTCGGTGGTGCCGGTGGTCGTCGGCTCGACGAAACGGTTCTGCGTGAGCAGCTGCATGACCAGGCCCGACATCGCCATCGCGGCGCCGGCCAGGACCAGCGCGATGGTGCGTGGGATGCGGGTGGCGGCGAACATCTCCCAGCCGTCGTCGGTGCCGAGGATGTCGTACTCCCCCACCGACAGTGACACGCCGAGCAGGACGAGGACGACCACGACCCCGAGGGCCAACCTCCAGTCGAGGAGTCTCCTCCTCGTCCGGGCGTTCCGGGCCGGGGGCGTCTGTGTCTTCTGCGTCTGTGCCGTCTCTGTCGTTGATGTGGTCATGCTCTGGCCAGCTTTCTGCGGGTCTTACCTGGCCGCTTCGAAGGCGTCCGCGAGACCGTTGAGGATCTCGGTGTAGGTGATGATGGACTCGTTGGTGTAGGTGTCCGCCGGCGCGTAGACGACCTGGCCCTCGCGGATGGCGGTGACGTTCTTCAGGGGATCGGAACCCTCGATGACCTGCGCAGCAGCGACGTACTCGTCGGTGTTGCGGGTGTCGGTGGCGCCGTCGCGGTCGAGAACGAGGATCCAGTCGGGGTTGGCGGAGGCGATGGCCTCGACGGAGATGTCGTCGCCCTGGTGGTCGTCGGAGGCGTTGGCGACCTCGAGCGCCGGGGTCAGGCCGAGCAGTTCGAAGACGGGGCCGTAGGTGCGTCCGACCTTGGGCGCGATGTAGCCGATGGTGCCGCCGGAGACGTTGACGGCCATGACCTTCTGCTGCGGGTCGTAGGCGGCCTTGGCGCGCTCGAGCGCCTCGTCGAAGTCGGCGATGAGCTGCTCGGCCTCGGACTCCTTGCCGAAGACCTTGCCCAGCTCCTCGACCTGGCGCTTGAGCTCGGCGTCGAGCGGCTCGCCCTTGCGCGGCTCGAACTCGACGACGACGGCCTGCGGGTTGAGCTTCTTCACGGCGTCGTAGTGCTGCGCGAAGCGCTGACCGTTGATGATGAGGTCCGGCTGCGCGGCGGTGAGTGCCTCGAGGTCCGGTTCGCGGTGGGTGCCGAGGTCGATGATCTCGTCATTCGTCTTGTAGCCCTCGACGGTGAACGGCACGAGCCGCTTCGGTGCCGCCACGAGGTCGACGCCCCAGGCGTCGAGAACCTCGAAGGTGCGGTTGTCGGTGGAGGCGATCCTCTCCACGGGGAGGGTGATCTCCTGGGTGCCGAAGTTGTCCTCGACGGTGATCGTGCTTTCCGACGCCGCCGTGCTCACGTCGGCATCGGTGCCGGCGGTGGTGCCGGTGGCGTCGGAGCAGGCGGTCAGCAGCAGGGCGGAGGCGGCGACGGCGGCAAGGAAGGTGTGGCGGAAGCGTGCCATGGTGTCAGTGGTGTCCTTCATGGGTTGTTGTCGTGCACCAGCGTCCTGGTGGTGAGGTGAGGGCGCCCCGGACGGAGACGATACAAGGCAACCCTAACTAAGGCAAGGCTTACCTCCACCGTGCCGGAGATCCATCCTCCCACCTGCAGGTTCGAACACGTCCCCCCGACCATGTCGGGGAAGCGCCTTACGCTGGAGGCATGAACGACTCCCGGACACTCCTGCGTGCTCTCCCCCACCTCGGCGAGACCTTCACGCTTGACGACGCCGCCGCCACCCTCCGTAGCCTCGACCCCTGCGGCTGGCCCGTACCCCCTGACCGCGACAGGGTGGCCTGGCTGCTCCACGACCTGGTCAACTCCGGCCACGTCCTCCCCGAGGGCACGCGCTTCCGGATCGACCCCGAGGAACTGCTCGGCCCGGCCCTGACCGACCCGCCCGACCACCCCGTGTTCGCTGTCACCGAGTGGAACTCCGACATCCGGCAGGCCCTGTCCCGCAGCGCCGTCGCGCTCCTGCTCGTCGCCCACCGGCTGCGTCGCAGCCTGCCCCAGGAACACCCCGCGGCCGGCGACATCTTCACGCGCGCGGTCGTGTACCTCCTGGCCTCCCCCACTTTCCGGGAGGACATCGCCGCCATGCCCGAACCTCTCGACCCCGCCCGGGTGATGGCGGCGGCAGCCCGCACCATCGCGGACACACACCCTCTGGGCCACCCCTCCCCGGTAGACCTCCCCGCAGGGGTCGACGCCACCAGCCGACTCCTCGGTTGGCAGAGCCCGGACCCCGCCATCGGACCACTACAGGACCTGCTCGCCGCCGATCCACAGGCCTCCCTCGTGGAGGAGTACCGGGCACTGCTGGAGCCAGATCCCCACTCGTGGATTCCCGACGGCACCGACCTCAGCGCCGCCGAACTGTGGACGTACCCGGAGTTCGCCGTCCGCACCCCCGCCACGCAGACGACGTCCCCGGTGCGTGCCCTCGGCCGGCACTACCTCTACGCCTTCGACTCCCCGCTCTCCGAGACGTCGGTCGCCCTCGACCCCCTGCTGCGCACATACGATCCCCGGGTCATCGGCGGCAATCTCCTGGCGACACGACGCGACGTCACGTCCCTGCTGCTCACCCGCCGGACGACAGTCGAGGAGGTTCCGCCGGAGCGCCCCACGCGTATCCGAGCAGAGATCGCACGGACAGGGATGAGGCTGTACGACGACCTTCCCGCCGCGGAGGCCCAGATCCTCGCGGAGGCCCTGACACTGGGCACCGCGGTGACCATCGACTACCGGAACAAGGCGGGCGTCGAGTCGCGCCGCACAATCACCAACCCCACCCTGGTGAGCAACACCCTGCTCCGCGGCTTCTGCCACCTCCGCGGCGAGGACCGGACGTTCCGGATCGACCAGATCTCCCGCGTCCGGCGCGCCTGGTGACTACTTGCAACCTCCTCAATGCCCTGAAGATTCCGCAGGTAACGGATAACCTGTATGCATTCTCAAGCAAAAACACTTGCCCCGCCGAATCCACACGTCAGTTAAGGAAAGCACGATCCATGTCCATTGCCCAGGAGATCTACAACCTCGCAAATCGCGTTCGCGAGCTGAAGTCTGTAATTGAGACAGAGGAGGCCACAAAGACCGCATTCGTCATCCCGTTCATCAATAATGTTCTGGGATACGACGTCACCGATCCGCGCGAGGTCATTCCCGAGTACACCGCAGACGTGGGGATCAAGAAGGGCGAGAAGGTCGATTTCGCCATCAAGATCGGCGACGACTTCCGATTCCTCATCGAGTGCAAGAAGGTCGGCGCTCCCCTCCATCTCGATCACGCGAACCAGCTCGTCCGGTACTTCAATGTCACCGACACCGAGTTCGCCATCCTCACCAATGGCGAGGTGTACAAGTTCTACGCCCAGCTCGATGCGGCTAACCGCATGGACGAGAAACCCTTCATGACCATCGACCTTTCCAACGTCGATGACCGTGTCTTCCCGCACTTGGAAATGTGCACCAAGTCGAAGTTTGACTTCGACACCATTGCCGCCAGCGCGGAAGAACTCAAGTACGTCGCCGAGCTCAAGAAGGTCCTGTCCTCCCAGTTCCGCGAGCCGGACACCGAATGGGTCAAACAGCTCGCCGCCCGCGTGACCAGCAAGCGGATGACCGCCGCAAATCTCGAGGTGTTCGAGAAGTTGGTGTCCACTGCCCAGTCGCAGTTCCTCAAGGACGAGGCTAACCGGCGACTCAGGTCCGCCCAGGAACTTGACGAAAACCGCGCCGACCGAGTGGCGTCTCCCGAGGACCCCGCAGAGATCCCGCAGGAGGAGGACATTCTTCCCGAGGACGGCATCGTCACCACGGAGGAGGAGTTGCACGCCTACGGCATCATCCGTGCCATTGGCTGCGCCGAAGTCCCGAGCGCAGACATCACGATGCGTGACGCCAAGTCCTACTGCGCGATCCTTTACCAGGACAACAACCGCAAGCCGATCGCGCGGCTCTACTTCGACCGAAAGGTTCCTCGCATCGGGATTTTCGACGAAAACCGCAGGGAGCATTACCACGACCTGGGGGATATCGAGGATATTTACGAGCACTCGCATGCCCTCCGGGCCCGGGTCTCAGCCCTTCGTGACAATTAGGCTGCCGAAGAGATGAAAGTGCCGCCGCCCCAACCCGGGGACGGCGGCACTTTACTTTTGCTTAAGCCGACTACTTGCCACCCTTGGTCATCAGTGCCAGGCCGATGGCCAGCATGAACACATCCTTGGACAGGGCCATGCCCTCCTGGGACGGGCGGATGCCGTCGGCCTCGGTGTTCTCCGGGTTGCGGAAGTACATGGACAGCAGGCCACCGGAGAAGGCGGTGAGGGCAGCGCCGGCCAGCTTGTTGGAGACGAACGGAGCGAGCAGGGAGGCGCCGATGGCGGTCTCCGCGTAGCCGAGCCAGGTGCCGAACTTGTCGGACGGCAGCTTGGCCAGGGCCGGGATGCCGGTGGCGGCGGCCTGCTGGATGCCGGCGGAGTACTCGGCCGGCATGCCGATCTTGCCCACACCGGAGTTGGTGATGAAGGCACCGGTAACGCCGCGCAGAATGGCATCGGAGATGAAGGACATGGTTGTTGCTCCTCGCTAAGTTGTTGACGTATCTACAACAAAGGATAGCGAGAGAATGCGGTCACGTCAAGTACCGCCCGGTGGCGGGCCGCCACAGAGCGTCGACAAGCTGCTTGTCGACGCCCCACGTCGGAGCGCCGAGAGATGGACGGAAACCGCCACCACCCAGGGGATTCTTCCGTGCCCGCTACGGGCCCAGAATCCTCTCCACCAGGACCCTGCCGCCGTCCCCGAAACGGTCCCTGAAGAGCGCCGCCAGCGCCGGCTCCTGAAGCGCGGCGAAAGTCCGGGCGTCGAGGTCGGGGGCGGACTCATCGGAGGAGTGCAGCCACACCAGGATCTGCTCCCCCGACCCGTTGCGCAGCACGCCCTCCTCACGGAGCTCCCGGAGGGCGAGCACGATCCGCTCCTCGTAATCACGGGTCAGGGCGGCGTAGGCGTCATCGTCGATCACGTCCCCGGTACCGAACGCCTGACAACCCGACAGTTCCCAGATGGCGCTGGCCACGCGTCCGGGTGGGACATCCTCGGGGTGCTCTGCCTCCAGCGGCCATTCCGACGGGTACCACAGGGCTGCGAGATCCTCCTCACCTCCCGACTGCGCCTCTGCGAGCCACTCCGCCCCGGCCCCGGCGACGTAGAACCCCGTCAGGTCCTCCACGACGCCGCAGGCCATCAGAGTCAGGGTCGGGTCGGCGGCAAGCAGTTCGGCGACACCCTCCCGGAGGGTGGTCGAGATGGCGGCATCCAGGCGGGTGAAGTCAGTCATGCGGGCGATGCTACTACCGGGTCCTGCACGTCGCAGCGCACGCAGAACGTGGGGGGTGGGATTCCTACAATATTCCCGTAACAGGTTCATTCTGGGCCCTTGCGGGACCTCACCGTTCGGGGCCGCACAGGGCCACCACCTGCACAGACACGACAAAACCCCCGGTCAGTGACGACCAGGGGTTTTGCCTTCTGTGGAGCTGCCGGGAATTGAACCCGGGTCCTCCGCAACCTCGCCAGGGCTTCTCCGTGCGCAGTTCGCGCTGGATCTCTGCTCGACCCTCCGGCTCGGACGAACACGTTCCGGATGATGGGCCCAGTCAGCGGTGGGTGTCCCGTCCAACCCCGCTGACGCGGCCGGACGGCAAGTTCCCTAGTCGATGCCAGGGTCCGGGTCGGGAACGAGCCCGGTCTGACAGACACGCGGTCGCTACTTAGGCAGCGAGGGCGTAGTCGCGCTGAGTGTTCTCGGCGCTTATGGGTTTGCTGCGACGCTTACGGTGGTCCTCAGCCTGCACCGGCACGCTTCCCCTGGCTCAATATACGAAGTCGAAACCTGAATCAGCCCCGTACTCTGCGGCGGGATTGTGCAATCGTTCCGCAGGATGGTTCATGCTAACTCTTGTGAAGCCGCTTCGTCAACCACTCCGCGAGAACGATCGCCTGGTTGTGCTCCCGGTCGGCCACACCGTAGAGGAGGGTGAGGTCGTCCTCCGCCCACTGCAGGAGCTTCTCGACGTCCTCCTGTCCCTCCGCCGCCAGTTCATCGAGTTCCGCGCGGTAGCGCTTCCGGAACTCCGTCCACTTCTCCGGGTCGTGGCCGTACCATTTCCGCAGTTCGGTGCTGGGGGCGACGTTCTTCAGCCACGCCCACTCCATGTCCGCCTTCGCCACCCCACGGGGCCACAGTCGGTCGGTGAGCACGCCCCGGCCGTGGACGGTGGCGTCGCCACGGAGGACGTCGTGGACCTTGGCGGTGTGGATCATCCCGTGATGCCCTTCACCCGGCGGCCGAGTTCGCGGGTGATCTCGCGTTCCTCGGTGCGTCGTTTGATGTCTTGGCGCTTGTCGTAGTCCTGCTTACCCTGCGCGAGGCCGAGCTCGAGTTTGACGTATCCGTTCTTGAGGTAGAGCTGGAGCGGTACGAGGGTGCGGTTGCCGTCGCGGACCTTGCCCATGATGGAGTCGATCTCGCGGCGGTGCAGGAGGAGTTTGCGGGTGCGCTTCGGCGGGTGGTTGGTCCACGACCCCATGGAGTACTCCGGGATGTGGAGGTTGCGCAGCCACACCTCGCCCTCGTCGACGGTGGCGAAGGCGTCGGCGATGGACACCTTGCCCTCGCGCAGCGACTTGATCTCCGTGCCCACCAGCACGATGCCGCATTCGTAGGTCTCGAGGATGTGGTAGTCGTGCCGGGCCCGGCGGTTGGTGGCCAGGATGCTGCGATCCTGATTCTTTTTCTTCTTGCCCATAGTCAGGACCATGTTACAGCAGGAGAATCAGCAGGATGAGCGCGATCACCGGGATCGCCGCCAGCACCCACGGCGCGACCGGACGCCGGCGGAGCGCCCCGGCGGTCCGCGGGGTGGAGCTGAGCGCGGTGGTCGCGGGCACCTGCAGGGCGAGGGCGGCCAGCGCCGCGCGTTCCACGATCATGGGTCCGTGGTCACGCACCGCCACGTGGTAGCGGTCGCGGTTCTCGGGGTGCCCGGTCAGGGCCACGGTCGTCTCCCAAGGGTGCTTCGCGACGAGCGCCGCCACCCGGTCCGCGTCGAAACGCTCGCTGCGCCCGGGATGGACGGTGAGGAGGTCACGGTCGGCGTCGATGAGCAGCACCCGGTGGCCGGTGAGGCGATGGAGGACCTCGACGTCGGTGAGCAGCTGGACGTCGTCCCCGGTGACGCCCGCGAGGGCGAGGTCCCCGACGACCCTGCCCAGCTGCGTGACGGGCAGGTCCGCCGGGTGCACGAGGACGACACGCTGCGGGGCACCGTCGGTCGCGCGGGCGGCGACATCGACGGCCCGGGCGAGCGTCGGGAAGGAACCCATGAGCTGCACGCCCGCGGCACCGGTGATCGCGCACCCGACGCCGCCATCCCCGTACGACAGACCCAGTTCCCACATCAGAGCAGGAACACCACCGCGAGGACGACGATGAGCGCGAGGACGAGGATGAGCACCATGCGCGTCGTGTTGATGTTGCGCTCCGGGTTGAGCTCCACGGGGGTATCCGAGGGCGGGGGCATGGTGACCAGGGAGTCCTCGGTGGGGAACTCGAGCGCCAGCTTCGCGACGTCGACACGCTCGTAGGACCTCTCCCCCAGCGTCGGGAAGGAGACGGTCACGGGGGTCGGCCGCGGTTCCGGCTGGGGACCGAAGAAGTTCTTCTTCGGGGCGGCCGTCGGGTACGTCACCAGCGTGGCCTGCTCACCGAGGGCGGTGGAGAGCACCTCGACGTCGTTGCGCACCTGCACGTTGTGCCCCGGGATACCCGCGATGACGAGTTCACCCAGGTACCACTTGAGTTCGTGCGGCTGCAGATCCGACTCGATGATGAGGACGACCTTGTCGGGGACACGGGTCTCCTCCCCCTCGGCGGAGAATCGCACGGCGCGGTCGACCTCCGGGAAGAAGCCGGTGATCTCGATGATGCCCGACGCCCCGAGCTTCGCGGTGCCGAGTCCGAGGGGGGTGGCGGTCAGTGCCAGGGTCCAGGTCATGGGGTCTACTTTCTCACATAGCTGCGGAGCGCCACCTGAGCGGTGAGGCCGGCGAAGAGGATGCCGGCGACGGCCACGAGGGGCATCACCAGCCAGATACTGCCCGTGGTGAGCGGTGCGATGAGCTGCGAATCGTACAGCCCGCCCAACGCCTTGTCGATGACGAACTCCTTGCCCAGGAACAGCCCCGCCGCCGCGAGGACCGCGCCGATGAGCGTCGCCAGGACCGCCTCCAGCACGAAGGGCGCCTCGGTGTACCACCGGGACGCACCCACCATGCGCATGATGGAGATCTCCTCCCGGCGCGCGAAGGCCGCGATCTGCACCATGTTCGCGATGAGGAACACCGCCGCCACCGCCTGCACCGCCGCCAGCAGGAACGTGGCGTTGCGCACCGCGTCGAGGTTGTCGGTCGCCCCCCGCAGGTCATCGACCTGGTCGACGATGGTGTCCACCTGCTCCAGGTCACGCACCGGCTCCAGCGGCCGCTGGTCCAGCGGATCACTCAGGCGCACGTGCAGCGCGGCGGGCAGGGCGTCCGGGGAGGTCTCGGCGACCAGCTGCGGGTCGGTGTGCTCGAAGACCTCGACGAAACGCTCGAAGGACTGCTCACGCGAGCGGAAGATGACGGACTCGACGCCGTCGGCGCCGTCGAGAAGCCCCTTGACCTCGACACACGCCTCGGAGGAGCAGTCGCTGTCGTTCGCGGAGATGTCCTCGTCGAGCTGGATCATCACCTCCACGCGGTCGAGGTAGATCCCCTTGGTGTCCTCGGTCATCTGCGTGACCAGGAAACCGGTCGCCAGCAGCGCCAACGAGATCGCGGTGGTGATGATGAGCGCGATGGACATGGTGATGTTCCGGCCCAGTCCGCGCAGGGCCTCACGGAGAACGAATCCGAGTGTCATGGGTGTCTCCTTCTAGCGGGTTTCGCCGTAGACGCCGCGGGCGTCGTCACGCATGAGCTTGCCGAGGTGCAGCTCGATCACCCGGCGGCGCATGTCGTCGACCGCGCGGGCGTTGTGCGTCGACATGACGACCGTGGTGCCGCCGCGGTTGATCTGGCTGAGCAGCGCCATGATGCCGTCGGACGTCTCGGGGTCGAGGTTGCCGGTCGGCTCGTCGGCGAGCAGGAGCAGCGGCCGGTTGACCACCGCGCGGGCGACGGCCACGCGCTGCTGCTCACCGCCGGACAGTTCGTTGGGCATGCGGTCCGCCTTGGCGGCCAGGCCGACCATGTCGAGCACGTCGGGGACCGCCTTGGCGATCTGCGCGCGCGACTTGCCGATGACCTCCAGCGCGAACGCCACATTGTCGTGCACGTTGAGCTTCGGCAGCAGGCGGAAATCCTGGAAGACGTAGCCGATGCGGCGGCGCAGCTCGTTGATCTGCCTGCCGCGCAGCTTGTTCACGTGGAAATCCGCGAAGTGGATGTCACCCTCGGTGACGTTCTCCTCCCGGATGAGCAGCTCCAGGAAGGTGGACTTGCCGGAGCCGGAGGGCCCGATGAGGAAGACGAAGTCACCCTTGTCGATGGTCAGGGAGATGTTGTCCAGGGCCGGACGCGTCGAGGTCGGGTAGACCTTGGTGACGGAGTCGAAGGTGATCACGTCTCACACCTTAGCCAACGGCCTGCGGCGATCGGGGCGGGTGGGAGGATTCACAGGGAACGCGACACCTGGGGCTGCGTCGGCGGCAGGCTACTCCGCCTGCTGCTGCGCCATCCGCCAGCGGATGCCGGACTCGAGGAAACCGTCGATGTCCCCGTCGAGCACCTTCGACGGGTCGTTGACCTCGTAGTTCGTGCGCAGATCCTTGACCATCTGGTACGGGTGCAGGACGTAGGAGCGCATCTGGTTGCCCCAGGACGCCTGGCCGCCGGCACCGAGGGCGTCCATCTCGGCGCGCTCCTCCTGGCGCTTCTGCTCCAGCAGCTTCGCCTGCAGCACGCGCATCGCGGAGGCCTTGTTCTGGATCTGCGACTTCTCGTTCTGACACGTCACCACGATGCCCGTCGGGATGTGGGTCAGACGGACGGCGGAGTCGGTGGTGTTCACCGACTGTCCACCCGGACCGGAGGAACGGTAGACGTCGACGCGCACGTCGGCATCGGGGATGTCGATGGAGTCGACCTTCTCGACGACCGGCAGCACCTCCACCTCCGCGAACGACGTCTGGCGGCGGCCCTGGTTGTCGAAGGGGCTGATGCGCACCAGGCGGTGCGCGCCCTGCTCGACGGAGAGCTGGCCGTACATGTAGTCGCCGTGGATGACGAAGGTGGCGGACTTGATGCCCGCCTCCTCCGCGTAGGAGATGTCGTAGACGTCGACCTTGTGGCCGTTCTTCTCCGCCCAGCGGGTGTACATGCGCATGAGCATCTCCGCCCAATCGGCGGCGTCGACGCCACCGGCGCCGGAGCGGATGTTGATGAGGGCCTCACGCTGGTCGTAGTCGCCGGAGAGCATGGTCTGCACCTCGAGCGCCTCGATCTGGGCGCGCATGTCGGCGAGCTCCTCGTCGGCGAGTTCGTCGCCCTCGCCCTCCTCCTCCGCCAGTTCGTACATGATGGGCAGGTCCTCGAGTCGCTGGCGCAGGTCGGTGAGCTTGCGCAGCTTGCCCTGCACGGCGGAGAGTTCGGAGGTGACCTGCTGGGCGTGGTCCGGGTCGTCCCACAGACTGGGGTCGGCGGCCTGCTGCTCGAGTTCCCGCACGCGGGCGGACATCTCCTCCGGGTCCATCACCTTCTCGATGGTGGTGAGGGTGGAGTTGAGGTCGTCGAGTGCTGCAGAGAGTTCCGGTCGCATAACCCCCTACTCTACTGTGCCTGCCGACGCCCGCCCGCAGACCCTCAGCCCCTCAACCCACGCGCCTGCGCAGCGCGCCGACGAGCAGCCCCACCAACGCCAGGGATCCACCGGCCCCGAGAAGGAGGAAGATGAGCCCGACCCCCGACTGCCCCGTGTCGTCCTGCGCGAAGGCCCAGACACCCCAGGCCAGGGCGAAACCGCTGGCCGCGCTCCAGCCGACGGGCCCGCCCACGGCGGGGCACCGGACGGCGGCCACCACGGTGAGCAGCACCATGAGGGACCCGGAGAGCACGACCTGCCAGGGCAGGTAGTCCCCGTGCGGACCGAGCGGCCAGCTCATGGTGGCCAGCCACACCACCAGGCCACCGAGGAACGCGATCAGCATGGTCGGCACCGCCCCCGGCTTCCCCCGGTGGGCGATGAGCAGGAAGAGCACCGGCCCGATGACGAGGAGTCCGAGGAGGGTCATGTCCCCCACGATAGGTCCGCCCTCGTCCTGAGGTGTGTCACCGCACGGGGCACAATGGACCGCATGACTCAACAGCACCCTGCCGCCAGCCTCGACGACATGATCGCCGCGATCACCAAGACCTTCGTCATCGCCCATGAACAGGATTCCGATGAGCACCTCGCCCAGGCGCTCGTCTACAACGCCGGCCGCCTGGCCTGGCGTCTGCGTGAGCAGGGTGTGCCCACGGAGCAGAAGACCTCCGTGTCCGACGTGGTCACCATCGCCGACCGCGCGGCGGAGGACTTCATCTCCGGGGCGCTGGCCCAGCTGCGCCCGGAGGACGGCATCCTCGGCGAGGAGGGGGCCGAGCGCACCTCCACCTACGGCCGCCACTGGGTGGTCGACCCGGTCGACGGCACCTACAACTTCGCCTCCGGCTCCGACTACTGGTGCTCCGCCCTGGCCCTGGTCGAGGGGGAGCCGGCGAACCCGGACACGCTCATCCTCGGTGCCGTCCACCGTCCGGCGATGGGCTACACGTGGCTCGGGGGCCCGGAGATTCCCACGACGCGGGACGGACAGGGCGTCGCGAAGCTGCAGGACGTGGACGCCGACCAGCTGTGCCTGGGCACCTACATCCACCCCACCTCCCTGGCGCGGCCGGAGCGGGCGGAGGCGTGGATGCGGGCCGTCGGGAAGGTGGCGACGCTGCGCATGCTCGGTGCCGGCAGCGTGGATCTGGCCTCCGTGGCCGACGGGTCCCTCGGCCTGTGGGTGCAGCACTCCGTCGAGGACTGGGACTGGCTGCCCGGCCTCGCGCTGGTCGCCGGTGCCGGTGGTGAGGGCGTGAAGGTTGAGGCCGGTGGGGTCACGTGGTGCGTGGCCGGCAATTCCCGCGCAGTGGAACAGGTCGCGTCCGCGCTGGTTAGTATGTCTGCATGACCAGTTACACCGATGACCTCGCCCTCGCCCTCGAACTCGCGGACCTCGCCGACTCCCTCACGTTCGACCGCTTCGAGGCCACCGACCTCAACGTCACCTCCAAGCCGGACATGACCCCGGTCTCCGACGCCGACATCGCCTGCGAGGAGGCGCTCCGCGCGAAGCTCGCCGAGGCGCGTCCCGCCGACGCCATCCTCGGCGAGGAGTTCGGCGGCGAGGCCAGCCACGAGGGCCGCCAGTGGGTCATCGACCCGATCGACGGCACGAAGAACTTCGTCCGCGGCGTCCCCGTCTGGGCCACCCTCATCTCCCTGCTCGTCGACGGCGAGCCGGTCGTGGGCGTCATCTCCGCCCCGGCGCTCGCCCGCCGCTGGTACGCCGCCGCCGACTCCGGCGCCTGGCGCACCTTCAACGGCGGCTCCCCGAAGAAGCTCAGCGTCTCCGGCGTCTCCGAGCTTGCCGACGCCTCCCTCTCCTTCTCCTCCCTCTCCGGCTGGCAGGAGCGTGGCCTGCGCGAGCACTTCGTCGGCCTCACCGACGCGACCTGGCGCCTGCGCGGCTACGGTGACTTCCTCTCCTACTGCTTCGTCGCCGAGGGCGCGGTCGACATCGCCGCCGAGCCCGAGGTCTCCCTCTGGGACCTGGCCGCCCTGTCGATCCTGGTCACCGAGGCCGGCGGCCGCTTCTCCTCCCTCGCCGGCGAGGACGGCCCGCACGGCGGCGACGCCGTCGCCACCAACGGCCTGCTTCACGACGCCGCCCTGTCCGCCCTCAACCGCTAGGCCCCGGACACCGAGAAAGGGCCTCGTTCTCCCGGGAGAACGAGGCCCTTTCTCAGTGTCTGCGTGTGCTTCTGTGCAGGTCAGTCCGCCAGGCGGAAGCCGGCGCCGACGCCACCCCGGGCGTCGAGATCCTGCAGGACGGTGTCCATGCTGGTGGAGACGGTCGGCATGAACAGCTGGCCCTGCAGCGGGGTGCGGCAGGAGAAGCGCTGGTCAGAGAGCACGCCACCGGAGATCAGACCGACCATGCGGTCCCCCGCCATGACCGGCGCACCGGAGTCGCCGACCATCGCGCACAGCTGGGAGATGTGGATCTCCGCGTCGGAGGTCCACACGTTGCCGCAGGTGTGACCGGTGGCCACGCCCTGCTTGCACAGGATGTCACCCGGACGGGCCGGGCCACCGATGCTGTTGACGGTCACGCCGTTGTAGCTGCGGGTGATCTGCGTGTTGGAACCCAGCTCGACGACCGAGTAGTCGTGGAGCTTGTTGCTCGTGACCACCGTGCCGGACGCACCGACCTGCCAGGAGTCCGCGGACCACACCTTCTCCCCCGGATCACCACAGTGGCCGGCGGTGATGCCGACCTTCCGGCCCTCAGCGTCGGTGCCGACGACACCGATGGTGCACATCTTCGACTTGCCGACGACAATCGGCGTACCCGGACCGTACAGCGACGCCCCCTGCTCCTGCACAACCATCGACTCCTCCGGGATGCGCGGGGCGTCGAACCAGGACACCGGCACACGGTGGAGTATCCACTCCGAGGAGGGCTTGCCGGCCATGACCTTGGCGATCGGGTCATTGACCCAGCGGTAGTTCTGGTCGAGACCGGCCTGCTCCTCCGGGACCAGCGCCTCACCGTCCGAGTAGGCGGCCCGCTCCCCCGGCAGGGAGGACAGCCCCCGGATGCTCGGCGGCGTGTCGCCGGTGATCTCGGTGGTCTGCTCCTCTGCTGCGGTGGTGTCGGCGGTGTCGGTGTTGTCGGCGGTGACCTCCTCCGCACGCAGCCGCGTGTGGGGCACGTGAGTGACGATGGCGTGGTCGATGGCGTCGGTCACGGCCCTGTCGACGCCCGGCACCTGCACCCCCAGTGCCGCCAGCTGGGCACGCACGCTGTTGACGACATCCGCGGAGTCGACCTCGGTGCCGGTGATCTCGGTGGTGGAGTCCACGACGGAGGAGGTCAGCGGCGTGGTGTCCGACGTCGCGCCCTCCGAGCTGACGGCGCCCACCGCGGGCACCGCGAGCATCACCGCACCCGTCACGATCGCTGCCGTCATGGAGTTCTTAACGCGGGCGTGCCGTCGCATAGGGGTGGGGTCCTCTTCTGGTGGAGCTGCAGGAATACCCTCACATCATGCCACGTCGTTCCCGCGACCGAGCATGGACATGGATGTCGTATCCGAAAGGTTACGCGGAAACCACCGCGCCGCCCCCGGGAACGACGAAACCCTCCCGACCGAAGTCGGGAGGGTTCCGTGGTGAATTGGTAGCGGGGGCAGGATTCGAACCTACGACCTCTGGGTTATGAGCCCAGCGAGCTACCGAGCTGCTCCACCCCGCGATGGGTGCTATTCACTTACACCGTCGCCGTAACGACATGTGTGACTATACCAACCTCCCCACCCGGAACCCAAATCGCCAGTTCAGGACGCTTCCGCGGGACACGGGCGGGCAAGACCAGTGCCCGGGGACAGGCGTGGAGTGCGGGGTCCACCGCAACGACGAGAGGACATGGTCGAGCGGAGACTCGTCTCGAACATGTCCGGCCCCCACGGGCCTCCTCTCGAAGAAGTGAACTCGACCTTGTCCGAGCACCCCGGGAACGACGAAACCCTCCCGACCTAAGTCGGGAGGGTTCCGTGGTGAATTGGTAGCGGGGGCAGGATTCGAACCTACGACCTCTGGGTTATGAGCCCAGCGAGCTACCGAGCTGCTCCACCCCGCGACGGGTGCTATTCACTTTCACCTGGCCACGTTTCCGTAGCAGGTGTTGAACTATACCCACCGCCCGGGGATTCAGGCAAATCCCCAGGCCAGGTGGGTGCTAGTTGGCGGAACGGTACTCGGCCACCGCGCGGTCCAGCTCGTCGAGTGCCTTGCCGTACTCCTCGAAGGAGCCGTCACGGGCGGTCTCGAGCTTGCGCAGCGCCTCGTTGATGCGGTCGATGGCCTCACCCTCGGTGCCGGTGCCGGAGGCCGGCGGGGTCGGGGTCTCCTCCGCCGCGTCCTCGTCCGTGGTGTCCGGGGTCTCCGGCTCGGGGGTCGTCTCGGAGCCGGCGATGTCCTGGGCGGCGCGCGGGTCGATGCCGACCTGGGCGAGCGCCTCGGAGATGGTCGGGGCGTATCCGACGCGGCCCTTGTAGGACACGAGCACACGCAGGAGCTTCGGGAACGCCGACTCCTGGTTCTTGCGCTGCGAGTAGATCGGCTCGGCGTAGAGGATCTCGCCGCCGCCGACCGGCAGGGTCAGCAGGTTGCCGTTGTGCAGCTCGTTGGTGCCCTCCCACAGGGTGCGGTCACGCGCCACCTGGTCGGAGGACATGAGGGCGTCCTGTGCCTGCTTCGGACCCTGGGTCTGGGTGTTGGTCGGCAGGACGCGGACGGTGATCTTGCCGTAGGTCTCCGGGTCGGAGCTGACGGCCATGTGCGCGGAGAGGAACTGGCGGTTGAGGCCACGGAACGGGGTGATCAGCTGGAAGCTGGACTCGTTGGTCTCCGGGTCAGCGGCCACGATGTAGTACGGCGGCTGGTTGAGGTTGGAGCGGCCCTCCGGCGCGGTCGGGTCCTCGGAGACGGACCAGAAGGCGTCGTTGGTGAAGAAGGTGCCCGGGTCGGAGACGTGGTAGCGGGCCAGCAGGTCACGCTGGACCTTGAACAGGTCCTCGGGGTAGCGCAGGTGCTGACGCAGTTCGTCGGAGATCTCGGACTCCGGCTTCACGGTGTTCGGGAAGATGCCCTGCCACGCCTTGAGGACGGGGTCCTCGGTGTCGAACTCGTAGAGCTCGACGGTGCCGTCGTAGGCGTCGACGGTGGCCTTGACCGAGTTGCGGATGTAGCCGACGTTGTCGGTGATGAGCGCGCGGGTCGTGCCATCCGGGTTGAGGGCGTCGACGGTGGTCTCGGTGAGCGAGGTCTGCTCGGTGTACGGCAGGGCACGCAGCGTGGTGTAGCCGTCGACGATCCACTTGACGCGACCGTCGATGACGGCCGGGTAGGTCTTGGAGTCGGTGGTCAGCCACGGGGCGACCTTCTCGACGCGGGACCGCGGGTCACGCTCGAAGATGATCTTCGACTCGCCGTGGACACGGTCGGAGAGGATGAGGTTCATCTCCTGGTAGCGCATGGCGAAGGCGGCACGGTTGAACATGTTGCCGATGTCGACGCCACCCTTGCCGTCGTAGGTGTAGAAGGAGTTGTCGGTGTCGTACTCGACCGGGCCGGAGCCGTCGGAACCGACGATGGCGTAGTCGGCGCCGTCGTTCGAGTTGGCGATGACCGGGCCGTAGTAGATGCGCGGCTGGTCGACCTTGATGCCGAGCTCCTCGGCCTCCTCCGCTGCCTGGCGAGCGGCGTTGGTCTGCAGATCGGAGACGGTGAACACCGGGAAGCCACCGCGGGTGGAACCGGCGTCACGGGCCGCCTCGTCGACGGTGTTGGCCTGCGCGGCGATGAAGCCGTTGCCGTGGGTGTACACGGTGTGGCGGTTGATCCAGTCGCGCTGGTTCTCGCGCAGGGCGTTGGGGTCCATCTCGCGGGCGGCGACGACGAAGTCACGCATCTCACCGTCGACCTCGTAGCGGTCGACGTTGAGGGTCTCCGGGAAGCCGTAGAAGTTACGCAGCTGCTGCATCTGCGTGAACGTCGGGGACAGGATCTCCGGGTCGAGGAGGCGGATGTTGGAGATGGTGGCCTCGTCGGCGGCGACGGCCTCGTCGGAGGCGCCGCCGGCGCCCCAGTCCTCGAGGTAGGTCACCTGTTCGTCGGTCAGGCCGTAGGCGTGACGGGTGGCCTCAATGTTGCGGGAGATGTACTCCGCCTCCTTGGCCACACGGTTCGGCTGGACGGAGAAGCGCTCCATGAGCAGCGGCCAGGCCACGCCGATGACGAAGGAGGACAGCAGCAGCAGGACGACGCCGAGCGCCGGGATGCGCAGGTCCTTGAGCACGATCGCGGAGAAGAACGCCACGGCCACGAAGACCGCGATGATCATGAGGATCATCTTGGCCGGCAGGTGCGCGTGGATGTCGGTGTAGCTGGCGCCGGTGAAGGTCTCCTGGGAGGAGTACAGCAGGGTGTAGCGGTCCAGGAAGTAGGACACCGCCTGCAGCACCATCCACAGGCCGCCGGTGACGGCGAGCTGGATGCGGGCGGCGCGGGAGATGTAGCCCTTGATGCCCATCGCCTGGTTGCCGATGCGGATGCCGCCGAGGAGGTAGTGGCCGATCATCGAGATGATGAACGCGACGACCAGCAGCATGGACAGGGTGTCCACGGTGAGGCGGATCATGGGCAGGTTGAAGGCGTAGAAGCCGAGGTCATGCCCGAACTGGGCGTCCTTCACCCCGAAGTTCCCGCCGTTGAGGAACATCATCACGGTGCGCCAGGTGCCCTGGCCGACGAAGCCGGCGAAGAGGCCCACGACGACGGGGATGCCGATGAGCAGGGCACGGACGGACTTGTCCAGGGCCTGGCGGTACTGGTGGACCGGGGAGTTGAGGTCCATGGTCTCCAGCGTGTCCGGTCTGTTGCGCCACGTGAAGAAGCCGGCCAGCCAGATGATGAAGCCGGCGATCAGGGCGAACGCGAAGAACAGCGCGAAACGGACGAGCAGGACCTTCGTGAACACGCCACGGAAGTCGACTTCGCCGAACCAGAGCCAGTCGGTGTAGAAGCCGATGGCCAGGGGAGCCAGGATGAACAGAGCGGCGACGATGCCGATGATCCAGCTGAGTACCTTGGGTGGTCTGCTGACGGACGGGGAGGGTTGTGAGAGGCCGGTGGCCAAAGTCCTTCTCCTAAATATTTAAGACATACATTTCTGCCGGTGTACTGTCCTTAGCCTAGAGAAGTACACCCCTGTGTGACCAACGAAGGAGGGCCCGTGACTGTTCCCGAAAATACCGCGCAGGCGCTGAACAAGGCCATGATGGAGGCCGTCGAGTTCGTGCACGCCGAGGGCTGGGACGCCGCACCGACCCTGTTCGCGCTCGTGCCCACCCGGCTGCTGGCCGATCAGCTGGCCGATCCGGACGAGGCCGCCCCGCTCACGCTCGTCGTCCAGGACCTGCCCGAACACATCCTCCCGGGCTCCGATGAACTCGGCGACTACCTCTCCCGTCTGGCGTGGCCGGAGCTCGTCGGGGGTGTGGTGCTGGCGCAGGAGATCATGTTCCGCGATTCCGCGGACCCCACGCTTGCCGACGCCCGCCCCGCCCGCCTCTTCTCCGGCGTGCTGCGGGAGGAGGGCGTCGAACTGACGCTCCTCCAGCTGCGTCCCACCGAGGAGGAACTGGAGGAGGGTGGCGCCTTCGCCGAGGACAACATCGAGCTGCGGGGCGGCCCGGACGTCGCCCCCGGGGTGCTCCAGGCGCTGCGCTTCGGACTCGAGCAGGACCCGGATCCGGTCGACTAGACTGGGCCGGAACATCATTCCCCCAAGGAGCCTGAGCCCCGTGCGACTTCACCGCCCTGCCCGCCTCGCCCGCGCCACCGCCGTCGCCTCGGCGGCGTTGCTCAGCGTCGGCCTCGTGGCGTGTTCCTCCGAGGGGGAGGCCCCGGAGCCGTCGGAGACCACGGCATCCCCGACGAGCGCCGCCCCGACCACCACGGCCACCCCCACCACCGTCTCCTCGGCGGCGACCACCACCGAGGAGACCACCTCCGAGGAGACGACCACCCGGGCTCCCCGGGAGACGGGGTCGAAGTCGACGACGGTGTCGTCGACAAGCAGTCGTGGGGTGCCCGCGGACGTCGAGAAGGTCCAGAAGATCTTCGGTTCCGTGGCGCCGGCGTCGCTGTTCCGTCAGTTCGAGGCGTGCAACGACAGCATCGCGAACGCGTGGGAGTGCTCCGGCCCGGAGGTCGGACAGTTCCAGTTCTTCCAGTCGATGTCGAAGGCGGCGTCGACGACGCAGCTCATCACGGAACTGCGCAGCTCGCGTGTCGTGGAGGACACGGGCCGCCGGGTCGTGGGCTGGTCGACGCTGGGGACGACGGCGGTGATCACGGTCGTCGACAATGACGAGGGCCTGGTCATGCAGCAGATGGTCTCCTCCGACCGCGTGGACCCGGAGGAGCGCATCTACGAGCTCGGCCTCGCCGAACGCCCCTCCGAGGAGCCGGAAGAAGCTGAGGAGACCAACGCCTAACCGCAGGTGACGACGTCGCGGCCCGCCCCGAAGTCCTCCATCGCGGTGATCGCCTCGGCGAGGTTGTTCACCTTCGCCACGACGATGTCGCCCTTCTGCCCCTTGAGCGCCCCCGCACAGTTGCCCGCCGGCGCGAGGAAGAGCTCGACGCCGTCCTCGGCCGCCGCCCGCACCTTGTGCTCGATGCCGCCGATCGTGCCCACCGAACCGTCCTCCGCGATGGTGCCCGTGCCCGCGACGGTGCGCCCCGCGTTGAGCTCCCCCGGCGTCAGCTTGTCGATCACCGCCAGCGAGAAGATCATGCCCGCGCTCGGACCGCCGATGTCCTGCAGGTTGTAGGACACCTCGAGCCCGTTGACCGGCTGGGAGTTCATGTAGACGCCGAGCATCGGGACCCTCCCGTCGTGCGGGTTCTCCCCCAGTTCGATGGTCTCGGTGACGGTCCGCCCGTCACGGCGCAGCTCGAGGGTGATGTCGTCGCCCGGCTTCTTCGACCGGACGATCTCCTGCACCTGCCCCGGCTTGTCGACGCCCTGCCCGTCAACCCCCACGATCACGTCACCGCTGAGCAGACGGCCGGTGGCCGCCGACTCCGGGATGGTGTCGGCGACGACGATCTCCACCGGACGGCCCAGATGGTTCATCGCGGCGACGGTGGCCGCGGCCTCCGAGGAGGTGAAGGCCTGCTTGTTGGCCTGCTCCACCTCCTCGGGGCTGAGGTCCGGCGGGAAGACCTGCTCGATGGGAACGAGGGTGTCGTCGGTGGTGAGCCAGCGGCTCAGCGCCTGCGCGAGCGTCATGCCGGAGCGCACGGAGACGGTGGTCATCCGCAGCTCCCCGGCGGTGTCGTCGGACTCCGCCCCGTCGATCTCCACCACCGGGATGCCGTCGACCTCACCGAGGGTGTCGAACATCGGGCCCGGCCCCTCCGCCGCGTACGGGACGGTCAGGGAGATGTCCGTGCCCGGGATGTGGTCCATGGAGACCAGCGCGGCCAGGGCCAGGACCGGTACTCCACCCCACACGAGGGTGCGCATGCGGCGGCTGGCTGGGGTCGATGTCGCGTTCACGAGAGATCAGGGTACCTGTGTTCGCTGTCAGCGTTGCCGACATCATGGCCCGTGGTCCGCGGCGGCCGGTAGATTGGGTGCCATGAACACAGGCGGATTCGGCTTCTCTTTCGGACCAGGCGACGATGACGACGACAAGTCGCGCCGCGACCAGAACCCGTTCGGCGCGTTCGGTTTCGGCGGTGCTGACGGATCGGGCGGGCTGGGCGACATGCTCAGCCAGTTCGGCCAGATGCTCTCGGGCATGGGTTCCTCGATGAACTCCCCCGAGGGCCAGGGACCGGTGAACTACGCCCTCGCGGAGCGGATCGCACGGCAGCAGATCGGACAGGTCACCCCGGTGCGTGACCAGGACCGCACGGCCGTCGAGGAGGCCGCGCGTCTCGCGGACCTGTGGCTCGACGACGCCACCCAGATGCCCACCGCCGGTGGCCGCGTCGTGGCCTGGAACGCCGAGGACTGGCTCACCCAGACCCTGCCCATGTGGAAGCGCCTGGTCAGCCCGGTCGCCGAGCACATGGCCGACGCCCAGCTCGCCTCCCTCCCGGAGGAGGCCCGCGAGATGATGGGCCCGATGCTGCAGATGATGAACCAGATGTCCGGCATGAACTTCGGCATGCAGCTGGGCAACGCCCTCGGTGACCTGGCCAAGCAGGCCCTCACCGGCTCCGACTTCGGCCTGCCGGTCGCCCCGACCGACGTCACCGCCCTCCTGCCGGCGAACATCACCGCCGCGGGCAAGGAGCTCACCGTCGCCGGCCAGGAGCTCATGGTCTACATCGCGGCCCGCGAGTCCGCACGCCAGCGTCTCTACCGCCACGTGCCGTGGCTGGTCGAGCGTCTGGTGTCCTCCGTGGAGGAGTACGCCGCCGGCCTGGTCATCGACACCTCCCACATCGAGGAGGCCACCCGCGAGCTCAACCTCGAGTCCGGGGACCCGGCCGCCATCCAGGACGCGATGCAGCGCCTGCAGGGCATGGACCTCTCCCCGCGGATCTCCTCCCGCAACGCCCAGGCGGTCTCCCGCCTGGAGACGCTGCTGGCCCTCGTCGAGGGTTGGGTCGAGTACGTCGTCGACCGGGCCATGGGTGAGCGCATCCCCTCGACCCCGGTCATGACCGAGGCGTGGCGCCGCCGCCGTGCCACCGGCGGTTCCGCCGAGCAGGCCTTCGCCAAGATCGTCGGCATCGAGTTCGCCGCCCCGAAGGTCGCCGAGGCCGTCGAGCTGTGGCGCCGCGTGGACGTCGCCGTCGGCCAGGAGCGTCGCGACGGGATCTGGGAGCACCCGGACCTCATGCCTTCCGCGGAGCAGCTGGACAACTCCGCCGACTTCATCGACGGCCTGCTCGGCGAGGGCGACTCCGACGAGTTCGACCGCGAGTTCGCGAAGCTCGAGGAGATGCTGCGGGAGCAGGAGGGGAAGGACCCGGAGTCCCCTGAGGACCCGGAGAACCCGGACAACCGGGAGAAGTAGTGCCGTTCCACCCGGCCGAACGGGAGATCCTGCTGGCCGTCCGGTACGTCGGCCCTGCGGTGGTCTCCCGGCTGGAGCAGCTCGGGTACACCAGCCTGGGGGCGCTCGCCGCCGCGGACCCCGCGGACATCCTCGACGGCGGGGCAGCCGCCACCGGCTCGACGTGCTGGCGTAACTCGCCCCAGGCACGGAAGGCCGTGGAAGGTGCCGTGTCCGCGGCACGCGCGCACTCTCACCCGAAACGCTGATAGGCCTCCAGGTAGCCCTTCGCCCGCTCCGCCTGCGGGGCGCGGTCGGCCCACTCCCAGAACTCGGGCCCGTGCCCGGGGATGAAGGTGTGGACGAGTTCGTGGAGGATCACCGCGTCGAGGACGTAGTCCGGCACCTGCTGCAGCCGGTCGGTGATGCGGATCGCCCCGGTGGAGGGCGTGCATGACCCCCAGCGGGTGCGCTGGTTGGACACCCAGCGGATGGAGCCGATGGTGGCGCGGCCGTCGAGAAGCCGGGCGTTGAGGTCCTCGGCCCGGGCCCGCAGCGCCTCGTCGGAGGTGGCCGTGGACATCTGCTTCCGCCGGAGGCGGGCGAGGATGTCGGCGACGGCCTGCTCCTCCTCCGCCTTCGTCATCCGCGCGGGGATACGCACCTCGACGGTGTCGCCGACGAGACGGGCCTGCACGGTGCGGGTGCGGCGGGCGGAACGGATGACCTCAACGGTGGGCATGCCACGGCATTGTATCTGTGGTCAGATGTGTCCATGGGGGAAGGCATCAGCCTGCGACTGGCCGACGGGGCGCACGTCTATCTGCGCGGCCGGGACGCACTGCAGTTCGGTCTGGACGCGACGCGGGCGGGCGTCATCGAGACGTCGCACGCCCCGCTCATCATGGCGACGCTGCTCGGGGCCCGGCGCGCCCGCCCCCGGGAGGCCCTGCTCACCGGCCTGTGCGCGGCGGGGCTGTCCCGTGCCGCGGCAGTGAGCCTGCTCGATGACCTGCTCGCCTACCGCATCCTCGTGCCCCGCCGGGAACACGGCGTCATCCTGCTGGGGCGCGGCCGACTGGCACAGACGCTATCGGAGCTGCTGCACCGTTCGGGCATCGACGTGCGCACCCCGCTCCGGGGCGAGTCCGAGTACGCCTACCTGGCGGCGGCCGAGGTGACCGTCCCGGTGGTGGTCGTGGACCGGCTCGCCCATTCGCGGGCGATGGCGCCGATGCTCACCCGCTTCGCGCGGACGTGGGTGAGCGTGTCGGTGCTCGACCACCGCGGGGTCATCGGTCCGCTGCGTATCGACGACACCGGCCCCTGCCCCCTCTGCGCCGACCTGCACCTCACCGACCGGGACCCCTTCTGGCACCGGGTGGTCACGCAGCTGCCCGGTGGGCCGGTGAGTCCGGTGCCGGCCACGTTGGCGATGGTGGCGGCGCAGGCCACGGCCGTCGTCGCGTCGCTGGTCGACGTCCCCGCCCCGCCCGGGGTGGTGCTCCCCTCCCCCGCGCCGGGCGATCTGCTCACCACCGACCCGTGGGCCGGGGTCTCCCGCGAGGTGCTCGACGTCCACCCGCGGTGCCCGGTGTGCTTCGTCTACGAGCGGAAGGTCTCGAGCACGGCGAGCAGCTGCGCGCCGTAGCGCTGGACCTTGACGGGGCCGACGCCGGGGACGTCGAGAAGCTCGTTGCGGTCGGCGGGCAGTGCCTCGGCCAGCGCCATGAGGGTGGCGTCGGAGAAGACGATGTAGGCAGGGACGCCGGCCTCCCGGGAGGCCTCAGCGCGCCAGGCGCGCAGTGTCTCGAAGATCTCCTCGTCGGCGCCGGAGGGGCAGTCCTCGTGGCGGCCCAGGACCTTCTCCGCCGGGGTGGTCAGTTCCCCGCCGCACACGCGGCAGCGTTTCGGGCGGACCGTGCGGGCCGGGACCTTCTCGATCTCCAGCTCCGGGACCACCCCGTCGAGGAAGCGGGAGCGGGTGCGCGACTTCCGGCCGCCCTCCTGCCGGGCCAGGGACCAGGACAGGTGGAGGTGCTCACGGGCGCGGGTGATGCCGACGTAGAAGAGGCGGCGCTCCTCCTCGATCTGATGCGCACCGGCCTTGATGGCGTGGGAGATGGGCAGGGTGTTCTCGACGAGCCCGACGAGGAACACCGCGTCCCACTCCAGACCCTTCGCCGCGTGGAGGCTGGCCAGGGTCACGCCCTCCATGGTCGGCGGGTGCTTCGACTCGGCACGCTGGCGCAGCGCCTGGAGCACACCCGTCATGTCGAGGTCCGGCTGGGCCCGGACGAGTTCCTCCACGAGGTCGACGAGCGCGACCAGCGACTGCCAGCGCTCGCGGGCCTGCGCGCCCTCCGGCTCCGTGGGGGTCAGCCCCAGCGGGGCGAGGGCGGCGCGGGTGACGGCGACGGGGTCATCGGGCAGGTCGGTGCGCTGCGCGACGCGGACCAGCTCCGAGATCGCCTGCCGGATCTCCGGGCGCGTGAAGAAGCCCTCCCCGCCGCGCACCTGGTGGACGATGCCGGCGTCGGCCAGCGCCTGCTCGAAGACCTGCGACTGGGCGTTGATGCGGTAGAGCACCGCGATCTCACTGGCGGGCACCCCCCGGTTGAGCAGGGTGAGGATCTGCCCGGCGACCTCACGGGCCTCGGTGGGCTCGTCGTCGTAGGCGTTGAAGGTGGGCGCCGGGCCGTCGGGACGCATGCCCTGCAGCTCCAGACGGGTGCCGGCGGCCCGGCCCGTGGCCTGCCCGATGACGGTGTTCGCCAGGTCCGTGATCTGCGGGGTGGAACGGTAGTCACGCTGCAGCTTCACCAGGGTCGCGTTCTCGTACGTCCGCGGGAAGTCGAGGAGGTACCGCGGGGTCGCCCCGGTGAAGGAGTAGATGGTCTGGTTGGCGTCGCCGACGACGGTGAGGTCGTCCCGGTCGCCGAGCCACGCCTGCAGGACCCGCTGCTGCAGCGGGGTCACGTCCTGGTACTCGTCGACGACGAACGTGCGGTACTGCTCCCGGAACTCGTCGGCCACGCCCGGCGCGTTCTCCAGGGCGGCGGCGACGTGGAGGAGCAGGTCGTCGAAGTCGAGGAGCATGCCCTCCTCGGTGGTCTTCGCCGCCTCGTAACGGCGGTACACCTCGGCCACCTTGAGTGCCGGGACGGGCGGGGTGCGGTCGGAGTTCTCGACGCGCTCCGGGTACTGGTCCGGGGTGATGAGGCTGGCCTTCGCCCACTCGATCTCCCCGAGGAGGTCACGCACGTTCTCCGTGGTGGACTCCACGCCCACGCCCCGGGCGGCGCGGCCGACGAGGGGGAACTTGTTGTCCAGCAGACGCCACGGCAGGGATCCGGCGATCTGCGGCCAGAAGTACGACAGCTGCCGACGCGCCGCCGCGTGGAACGTCCGCGCCTGCACCCCGCCGATGCCCATGAGGTGGAGGCGGTGCCGCATCTCCCCGGCGGCCCGCGACGTGAACGTCACGGCCAGTACCCGGTTCGGGCTGACGAAACCGCGGTCGATGAGGTGGGCGATGCGGTAGGTGATGGTGCGGGTCTTACCCGTGCCGGCACCCGCCAGGATGCACACCGGCCCGCGGGGGGCGGTGGCGGCGACACGCTGGTCGTCGTCGAGCTCGGACAGGTCGATCACTGGGTGGTCCTCCTTGCGTTCCTCCACTCGGTGATCATCGCATGTGCGATCGAACCCGGACGGGCCAGGGGTAGATCGTCCAGCTCGGCACGCGCCACCCAGCGGGTCTCGACGAGCTCCCCGTCGGTCTCCCCCACCGGATTCTCGTCGCTGGTCAGGGACGTGAACCCCACCATGAGCGAACTGCTCACCGCCCAGGGCTGACTGCCCCAGTAGCGCACGTCACGCACGCGGCGGCCGGTCTCCTCCCGGACCTCCCGGGCGAAGGCCTCCTCGAGGTTCTCCCCCGGCTCGACGTACCCCGCGATGAGCGACCAGTAGGAGCCCCGGCGTGCGTTCCGACCCAGCAGGATGCGCTGTTCCCCCGCCAGTTCCACCAGACCGATGACCGCCGGGTCCAGGCGCGGGAAGATCCGGCGGCCCGCGCCACCCACCGCCACGACCCCGTCCGCCCCGTAGGACAGCGGGGTCCCGTCGACCGGGTCGAAACCCGACAGCTCCCGGTGCCGCAGCAGGGCGATCGCCCGGGAGATCGTGCGGTCATGCCCGAAGACCCGTGGGTCGGCCACCCGCCCACCGGCGGGCAGCAGGGACTCCAGCTGCTCCCGGCTGACACGCACGGCGTGCAGGTCGGCGGTGACCTGGACGGTCAGGCCGGGGAAAGGGGACGTCGGAAAGCGCAGGGGTGCGCCGTCCTCCGCGACGGGGACCTCACCCGCGGGGCCGATCGGCAGGAACATGTTTCACGTCCTCCCCGGTGACGTGGCGGATGAACAGGAGGCGGTCGCCCGGCTCGACGGTCTCGGCCTCGGGCGAGTCGATGCGGTAGAGCTCGCCGGAGCGGACCAGTCCGAGGGCGATGTCGGCGAGGTGACGCGGGTTGGCGCCGACCTCGTCCTCCGCGATGGGACGTTCCGCGACGGAGAAGCCCTCGTCGGGGCTGAGCAGGTCCTCCATCATCTCCACGACCGAGGGTGTCACGGTGGCCAGACCGAGGAGACGGCCGGCGGTCTCCGAGGAGATGACCACCGAGTCGGCGCCGGACTGCTCCAGCAGGTGCTGGTTCTCGGACTCGCGGACGCTGGCGACGATCATCGCCGACGGCGCGATCTCCCGGACCGACAGCGTGACCAGCACGGCGGTGTCGTCCATGCTCGGGGCGACGACGACGGAACGGGCGCGCGTGACACCGGCGATCTTGAGCACCTCCGCCTTGGTGCCGGAACCGTAGACGGTGACCAGACCCTGATTCTCGGCGCGGGCCAGCGCCTGCTTGTCCGTGTCGACGACGACGATCTGGTTGGCCGGCACGCCGTCGGCGAGCAGCGCCGACACGGCGGAACGCCCCTTGGTGCCGTAGCCGATGACGATGGTGTGGTTGCGCACGGACTTCCTCCAACGCTGGATCTGCAGGGTCTTGCGGGAATTCTCCGTCAGCACCGACAGGGTCGTACCGACGAGGAGGATAACGAAGGCGATTCGGATCGGTGTGATCACCACGATGTTGATCAGTCGCGCGGACTGCGTCACCGGGGTGATGTCGCCGTAACCGGTCGTCGACAGGGACACGGCCGAGTAGTAGAACGCGTCGATGAACGTCAGGTCCTCGGTGTAGCCGTCCTTGTCCAGGTAGACGATGGTCGCCACCAGGAGCAGCAGGAGATAGGCGTAGAGCACACGGCGCCCGATGAGCGCCCACGGGCTCGCCGCCACGGAGCCGGGGATGTTGATGATCCCGAGCAGTGCGTGATCCGGCAGCTTGCTCAGCTCCGTGTCACCGCGGAATCTCGCGCGGATGCGGTTGCGCATGCCCGACTCCTTCCTGTTTCTGCTCCCTGACTCTACTGCCTACGCCTCCTTGTCGACGACCGCCTCCGCCAACATCTGCTCCAGTTCCGCATGACCTGGCAGATCGTGCGGCTCGAGGGTCTCGCCCCAGCCCACGTAGTGGAATGCGGCACGCACGGGGACGTCCTCGCCGATGATCCGGCGCCACGCCTCCCGGTACACCGCCAGCTGGATGATCGCGGCCTTCCGGTCCGGACCGCTCGGCGGCCGGCCGGTCTTCCAGTCGACGATCAGCCAGCCCTCCGGGTCCTGCGGGTCACGGAACACGGCGTCCATGCGTCCGCGCACCACCGACCCGCCGATGGTCACCTCGAAGGGCTGCTCCACGAACTCCGGGGTCCGCTCCGCCCACTCGCTGGCCAGGAAGGACTCCTTGAGCTTCACCAGGTCATCGGCGTCGACGGGCTGTTCGTCCAGGCCCGGCAGCTGATCCTCGTCGAGCAGCGCCGTGGCCCCGAAACGGTCCTCGAGCCACTCGTGGAAGGCCGTGCCGCGCTTGGCGTACTGGTTCGGCCGGAACGGCACGGGACGTCGCTGCCGACGCGCGAACTGCAGCGGATCCGCCCGCAGATTCACCAGGTCCGTGGCGGTGAGCTCACCGGGCAGCGCCACCTCCACGACCGGGGCCTGCGCGGCCTCGTGCTCCTCGATCAGCGCCGTGACCTCCGCCTCCCAGAAGTCGAAGGTCTCGCCCGCCGCAGGGGCGGGCAGCTCCGCCAGGGCCTGACGCACCAGCTCTGCGCCGGCCAGGGCCGCGGGCTGGGGGTCCAGCTGCGGGAACGTGCCGTTCTCCGGCTCCTGCTCCTGCTTCTCGACGTCCGCGTCCGTCTCCCAGGCCACCACGGCGTCGGGCGCGAGCCGGCGGAGGGTCTCCAGGTGCTCGTAGGGCTTGGGGGAACGACCCGCCGGGGAGGCGGTGACGGTGAGTACCCGTTCGGAGCGGGTGATGCCGACGTAGAACAGACGGGCGTTCTCCTCCGCCAGTTCCGCCTTCTTCCCCTCCCTGTACTCGCCGTAGATCCTGGAGAACTGCGACCGGTTCTCCGCCTCGGTCGTGTCGACGTCGTCTGCGTCGGGGATCCTCTGCGACTGGGTGAGGAAGGTCTCCGTGTTACCCGTGAAGGTCGACTGGTCCGCCCGGATGACGCTGACGACGTCCCACTCCAGTCCCTTGGCCTTGTGGACGGTCATGATCTGGACGCACTCGTCCTTCACCGCGGCGTCTCCCGGAGCGAGTCCGTCCTCATGCTCGCGTGCCAGGTCGAAGTAGTCGAGCAGCGCGCCGAGGTTGTCCCCCGGGTAGGCGGCGACCATGTCGAGGAACGCGTCCAGGTTGACGGCACCGGTGGGGCCCGGTCGGGTGAGCACCTCGGTGCGGACGCCGAACACCTCGATGATGTCGGCGAACAGGTCCGGCAGGGACTTGCTGAGGCTGTTCGTACGCAGACGGCGCAGCTGCGAGCTGAGCCGCTTCAGACGGCGCACCCCCTCCTCCGAGTAGCGGCTGAGTTCCCCCAGGTCCGCGACGGCGTCCGTCAGGCCGGAGACCTGCTCCGGAGGTTCGTCGACCAGTGCGGCCAACTGGGCGCGCAGACGGTCCTCCGCCGGCAGGTCAGGGTCGATGTCGTGGCGGGTGTGCCCCTCTCCGCCGGCGGTCAGGTTGCGTGCCCGGTTACGCAGCGCCACCAGGTCGGACAGTCCCAGACCGACCATCGGGCCGGTGAGCACCCGCAGGGCCGCGGGGGAGTCCTGGGGCCGGACGAGCATGGTGGCGACAGCCACGACGTCGGCGATCTCCGGCAGGCTGAGCAGCCCACCGAGACCGAAGATCTCGTAGGGGATGCCCCGGACCTCCAGGGCATGGGCGATGTCGGCGGTGTGCCGGTTCTTGCGCACCAGCACAGCACCGGTGAAGGTCGCCTTCTTCAGCGCCTTCCTCCGCTCCTCCTCGTCCCGGATGGAGGCCGCCGCGGCCTTGGCCTCCTGCTTGGCGTGGAACTCCGCGGCCAGACGGTCGGCGACGAAGTCCATCTCCTCCTCCCTGGTACGGAAGTAGCCGAGGGCCACGTCCCCGGTGGGCGCTCCGGGGCGTGGGTCGAGGGGCTCAACCGCACGGTCGGGGCCGGTACCGAGCAGCTGCCCCGAGATGCCGTTGGCCAGGTCGAGGATCTCCGGGGGGTTGCGCCAGGAGGTGGTGAGCTGCCTCTTCGGGGCCGGAGCACCGTCCGCGGGGAAGTCATTGACGAACTCGCGCAGGTTCTCGGAGGTGGCGCCACGCCAGCCGTAGATGGCCTGCATGGGATCGCCGACCGCCGTGACGGTGATGTCCCTGTCCTCACCGCCGAACAGGCTGGACAGCAAGACGCGCTGGGAATGGGAGGTGTCCTGGTACTCGTCGAGCATGACGACCTTGAAGCGACGACGCTGGGACTCCCCCACCGACGCGTGGGTGGAGGCCAGGCGGGCGGCCACCGACATCTGTTCGTTGAAGGTGGTCACTCCGAGGGAGGCCAGTTCAGCACGCAGTTCGTGGATGAGCGGGAAATGATCGAGGCGCTCGCGCTGCGCCTTGAGCCACGTCTGCTGGTCCTTGGTGAAGTAGTCGGGTGCCTTCTTTCCGTACGGCGGCAGGGACTCGAGCTCCCGGATGAACGCCAGGGTCTCCTCGACGACGTCCTCCTCCTGCGCGACGGCGTTGCCCATCTCGGTGATGAGACCCAGGACGCGTTCGGTGACGGTCTTGACCTGGTTCGTCGAGGAGTGCCTGCCGCGGTAGTCGGAGACGACCCGGTGGGCGATACCGTGCAGCTCAGCGGCGGTGATCATGCGTCCGGCCGGTTCCACAGGCACGAGGAGCCCGTACTCGCGGACCAGCTGGGCGGCGTAGGCGTCGTAGGTGGACACGGTGGGTGCCAGGTGCGCCAGGTCATCGGCCAGCTGGCCGGAGGGGTCGAGCTGGCTGATCTTCGGGATGCCCGCCAGCACGCCGAGGCGGTGCCGGATACGGGCGGCGAGTTCCTGGGCCGCCTTGCGCGTGAACGTCAGACCGAGGATCTGGTCGGGGGTGACGTAGCCGTTGGCCACCAGCCACACGACGCGGGCGGCCATGGTCTCCGTCTTTCCGGCACCCGCGCCGGCGACGACGAGCAGCGGGCCGGGTGGTGCGCCGATGATCGCGGACTGCTGCGGAGTCGGCCGGTGCTCCTGCCCGAGCCAGGCGGAGAGCAGTTCCGGGGTCACCTTGGGTGCGTGGTGGTCAGGCATGGGTGGTCAGCATTCCTTCGGTCTGGATCGGGCAGAGGGCTCGGATGGGGCAGTTGTCGCAGGTGTCGTTGGCCCGGGCGGTGAGCTGCGGACCGGTGAGTTCGCTGAGCAGCGGGGGCAGCAGTGCGGCGAACTCCTCGAGCTCCTCCGCGGACTTCGCTGCCTGTGTGCGGGTGGGGACGCTGACGTTGTCCGCACCCGGGTAGACGAGCACCCCGCCCTCCACCTCCAGCGTCGGGGTGCCGGGTGGTGAGTCGGTGACAGTGCCGTCGATCAGCGCGCCCCGGGTGAGCGCCAGCTGATAGGCCATGAGCTGGGCGTGTTCCTGGACCTTCTCCTGACTCGGGAGGGAGCGGCCCGTCTTCAGGTCGACGATCGTGTGGCGCCCCTCCGGGTCCACGTTGAGCAGGTCCATCCGCCCACGGATACGCACCCCCTCGGCGACGTTCACGTCCACCGGGATCTCGACGCCCACCAGGGAGTGGTTGACCTGCGACGACTCGTACCACTCGCGGGTACGCGACAGCAGACGGGCGAAGTCAAGCCTGGCGGTCTCCTCCCGCCACACGGGGTCATCCTGGATCGCGGCGAAGGCCTCCTCGGTGAGCCGGGCGGCGACCTCCGGGTCCACTCCCCTGCCGAGTGCCTCGAGGAAGTAGTGGGCAAGGTTGCCGCGGGTGAGCGCGACCGGGGACTCCTCCTCGTCGTAGAGCTTGCCCACGACCTCCCGCAGCGGGCACGTCAGCAGTCCCTCGATGCGGGAGGGCGACAGCGCGGTCACCGCCGGCAGGGGCGTGCTTGTCGACGCCTCCGTGGTCGTCCACCACTCCTCCGGTGCGGCGCCGGGGATCCCGGCCGCCGCGAGGCGGGCGAGCTGGCGGGCGGCCTGGGTGCGTTCGTCGGCACGCGCGGACTCGTCGCAGACCACGCGCCGCAGCTCGGCGAGCAGGCCGGGCACGGAGAGCAGCCGCACGTGCAGGGGGTCGTAGTCGGCGGTGTCGTCCGCCGGGTCGACGGCGTGGCGCTGCGCCTCCAGCCCGTGGGTGGTGCAGAACTCCTCGATGAAGCGGGAGGGTTCGGTCGGGTCATCGCCCTCCGGGACGTGGACGGCGGTGATGAGCAGCCGCTCTGTCGCGCGCGAGGCGGCGACGTGGAAGAGGCGGCGTTCCTCCTTGAGGCGTTCGGCGGTGTGGGAGATCGGCAGGTCGGGGTCGATGTCGGAGTCGAGGAGCTCGACGAGTTCCTCCTGGTCGAAGAGCGATCCGGTGGAGCCGAGGGAGGGCCATGCCCCTTCCTGGGCTCCGGCCAGCACGACGTGGCCCCATTCACCGCCGACGGTGCCGTGCGCGGTGAGCAGGGTGACGGCCTCCGGGGTGGCGGTGCGGCGGTCGCGGACGCCGGTGGGCAGCTCCTGTTCCTCGATGTGGGTGAGGAAGCCGCGGACGGAGCCGGTGGGGCGGCGCTCGGCGTAGTCGCCGGCGGCGTCGAAGAGCGACATCATGGCGTCGAGGTCGCGGTCCGCCTGCGAACCGGTGGCACCGCCGCGCAGGGAGGCGGCGAGCAGGTGGTCGGCCAGGCCGGTGGCGGACCACACCGCCCACAGGACCTCCTCCACGTTGCGGCTGCCCAGCGCCGCGCGTCCCGCCTCGAGCACCCCGCGGATGCGGTCGAGGATCGCGCGTTCCCGGTCGGTGAGCAGGTCGCCGAAGTCGGGCAGGGGGGCGTCGGGAAGCAGCAGGCCGCGGAGGGTGTCCATGCCGCGGGTGGCCGGGTCGAAACGCCGCAGACCGCGGATGAGGCGGCGGAGCGTGACCGGATCGGCGCCACCGACGGGGCCGAGGAGCAGGTCCTCCAGGTCGGCGGGCGGGAGTTCCTCGGTGAGTGCACGGACGCCGAGGAGCAGGTTGGCCACGATGCGCTGCTCCGAGAGCACCACGTCCGTCGGGTTGAGGTGGACGGGCACCCCCGCGGCGAGCAGCGCGCGACGCACCGGGGCGATCTGGCCGGTCGACCGCACGATGACGGCGATGTCGGAGTACGGGACGTCCTCCAGCAGGTGCGCGCGCCGGATACGGTCGGCGATCAGGGCGTTCTGCACCGTGGTCGAGTCGACGATGACCACCTCACGCTCCGGGTCGCGGCGGGACTCCGGCAGGACGATCTCCCGGTCGACGGGGAGGTCGGTGAGGAACTCCGGGGACGCACCGCGGAAGCGGAAGATCGACTGCGCCGGGTCACCGCCGACGACCACCAGCTCCGTGCCCGGGATGAGGCGGCGGATGAGTTCGGCGGAGGTCGGGTCGAGGTGCTGGGCGTCGTCGACGACGAGGGTGTGCCAGCGGGAGCTGACGGGCTTCTCCAGCACCGCGCTGACCAGCTCCGATGCGGAGTAGCTGGTGTAGCTCGACGCCGCGGACAGCGCCATCGTCTGCTCGTACTCCCGCAGGAAGTCCCCGGCGGCGCTCCAGATGGGACGGCGGTACTGCTGCCCCAGGCGCTCGAGGTCCTCCGGGGACAGGCCCCGCTCGGCGGCACGCAGCAGGAAGTCACGCAGCTGGCGGGCGAAACCCACGAAGGTGAGGGCGGGACGGTGCTCGGCCGGCCAGGTCCCCCGCCCCTCCTCGGCGTGCCCCCGCAGCAGGTCCCGGATGACGGCGTCCTGCTCCGCGCCGGTGATGAGGCGCACCGGGTCCTCGGAGGCGTCCCGCAGCAGCGCGAAGGCGAGTGAGTGCACCGAACGGACGAGCGGGGCCTCGGAGGCGAAGTCGGTGCCCGCGAGACGGTCCGTGAGCTCCCGGCGGATGAGCGCGCCCGTCTCCTTGGAGGCGGCGACGACGAGGATGCCGGTGGGGTCCACGCCGGCGTCGATACGCGCCAGGACGGTGTCCACCAGCAGGCTGGTGACGCCGGAACCCGCGGGCCCCGTCACCCGCCAGACACCGCTCGTGGGCAGCTCGCCGGGCCAGGTACGGGTGGGCAGATCCCGGTTCCGCGCGACGAGGCGGACCACGGGCTTCGGGGCAGGAGACGTCATGCCCTAGTTTGTATCAGCTGCCTCCGACATGAGGAGATCCTCCACCCTCCGGATGTGGGCCCGCGCGTTCGAGGACCCCCGCGGGTGCAGCTCGTTGACGTGGCGTCGGTAGGCGACCGCCCGCAGCAGCAGCTGGTCGATGTCCGGCAGGTGACGGAAACGGTCGATGATGCCGTCGTCGACGGCCCCCGCGATGAGGCCGTCCACCATGACCAGCGCGGCGGTGTACGCGGGCGGGCGGGGCGCGGCGAAGGGCACCAGGTCCGTCACCGCCGGAGCCTGATTCCCGTGGTAGAGGGTACAGGCCAGCAGATCCGCGTGTCCGAACTGCAGCGGCCCGGTGATCTCCCGGTATTCCGGGGCGTCCTCCTCCCACGCACGGTGCTCGGCGAGGACGAAGGGGTCGGAGGCCTCCGGCTCCGGGGGCAGTGCATGCCCGTTGAGCCCCGCGAGGGCCTCCGTCAGCCGGAGCGCCACCAGCACCGTCTCATCCACCCGGCGCGCCAGCTCCCCGTCGATCCAGGTGGAGGCCTTCCAGCCGGCGACGATGAAACGGCCGTCGGTGGACCGCACGGGGCGGGCCAGACGCACCCCGTCGACGTGGAGGGAGCCGCGCAGCTTCGCGGACCAGCCGGCGGCGACGCCGGAGGCCCGGGAGTACACGACGGGGCCGATCCGCCAGCCGTGGTCCCAGGCGTGACCGGCCGGTTCCGGCATGCCGGACTCGCCCTGGAAGGCGTTGACCACGTGGGCGGGGACGGTCTCCTGGTACATCATGCGGGCGCTCCCTACAGCACCACGGGCCGCGGGTACGGCCACGGGTTGTAGCGGCAGGTGACGTTCTCGTCCGGGTAGACCTCGTCCGGGTTGATGGCGTGGAGCTCCGCGTTGTTGAGCGAGAGCGTCTGCTGCATCATGATCGGCGCGAGCTCGCCGTCGGCCCCGCAGGGCTCGTGGGCGGCGTAGCCCAGGCCGTGGCCGACCTCGTGGTTGACCAGGTACTGGCGGTAGGAACCGAGGTCGCCGTTGAACGGGGCGGCGCCGCGGACCCAGCGGGACTCGTTGATGAGCACGCGGGAGACGCCGTCGATGCGGATGTGGCAGCTGGTCTCCATCTCGAGGTCGAGGCCGCCGCACAGTTCGCGGGTGGTGCCCACGCTGGTGAGCTGGATCCGCATGGTCGGCTCCTGGTCGGGGGCGACGTGCTCGAAGCGGAAGGCGGTGTCGTTGGTCCAGCCCTTGGGGTTGGACAGGGTGGCGTCGATCATGGCGGCCAGGGCGTCGTCGCCACCGGAACCGGCCGTGTCGACGCCGTCCTCCACCTCCACGACGTAACGGATGACCGTCTCCAGCCCCTCACCCGCGGTCATGCCGGGGGTACCCACCGTGCGGAAGGTCCCCTCGCCCTGCTCGGTGAACGGGCCGCCGGGCGGGAGCTGGTTGATCGGCAGCGCCTGGTCGGGGTCGTCGGCGGGGTTCGGTCCGTGCCTGGTCCCGTCGCCCTCGGTGGCGTCCCGGTTCTCGGTCCGTGACGTGGCGCTCACGGCGCCGTCCATCGTGTCCGTCTCCGCGGGGGACGTGAAGACGTCGAAAAGCACCCAGACGGTGATCACGACGAGAACCGGGATGGCGTAGGCACGCCATCCCAGGTCACGGGCGTATCGGGCCAGCACGGACCCGGAGGAGCGGGAGCTCATGGAGTACGTGGTCCGGAGGGTCAGGCGCCGGCGAAACCGACGAAACGCTGGGTGGTGGTGCCCAGCTCGACCCAGGCGATCTGACGGGCGCGGACGATGTAGCGGACGCCCTTGGCGTCGGTCAGCTGCAGCGTCGCCTGGTCATTCTCCAGGGCCGCGGCGACCTGGTTGGCCACGTCCTCCTGGTTGTCCTCGGTGGTGATCACGAGCTCACGGGGCGAATCTGCAAAACCGATCTTGATATCCATGGGCCCCATCATAGACCGGGACCGATAGTATCTAGGTTGTGTCTGCACCTACCTCGCATTCCTCGTCCCGGTCCGCCTCCCCGACCTTTGCTGAACTCGGTGTGGCGGTGGAGATCTGTGAGGCTCTCGCCGCCGAGGGAATCACCCGCACGTTCGCGATCCAGGAACTGACCCTCCCCCTGGCGCTCGACGGCACGGACCTCATCGGTCAGGCCCGCACCGGCATGGGCAAGACCCTCGGTTTCGGTGTGCCGCTGCTCGACCGCGTCTTCGACTCGGCCGACGTCGAGGAGCTCGACGGCACCCCGCGTGCCCTGGTCGTGGTCCCGACCCGTGAGCTCGCCGTCCAGGTGGGCGAGGACCTCGCCCGCGCCGCCGCGAAGATCCCGGTGCGTCTGACCACCATCTACGGTGGCCGCCCCTATGAGGAGCAGATCGAGGCGCTGGAGGCGGGCGTCGACGTCGTGGTCGGCACCCCGGGCCGCATCATCGACCTCTACCAGCGCGGTGACCTGCAGCTGGACCGCGTCGCGATCCTCGTCCTCGACGAGGCCGACGAGATGCTCGACCTCGGTTTCCTGCCGGACATCGAGAAGATCCTCCGCGCTCTCGAACACGAGCACCAGACGATGCTCTTCTCCGCGACGATGCCCGGTCCGATCATCACCCTGGCGCGCAGCTTCCTCAGCCAGCCGGTGCACATCCGCGCGGAGGAGGCCGGTGCCGCGCAGACCCACTCCACGACGGAGCAGGTCGTCTTCATGGCGCACCGCATGGACAAGCCGGCGGTCACCGCCCGCATCCTGCAGGCGAACGGCCGGGGGCGCACCATCATCTTCGCGCGCACGAAGCGCACCGCCGCGGAGGTCGCCGAGGAGCTGGCCGGTCGTGGTTTCACCGTCGGCGCGGTCCACGGTGACATGGGGCAGCCGGCCCGTGAGAAGTCGCTCAACGCCTTCCGCGACGGCACCATCGAGATCCTCGTGGCCACCGACGTCGCCGCGCGTGGCATCGACATCGACGACGTCACGCACGTCATCAACTACCAGACCCCGGACGACCCGATGACCTATGTCCACCGCATCGGCCGCACGGGCCGCGCGGGACACTCCGGCACCGCCATCACCCTCGTGGGCTACGACGAGCTGCCCAAGTGGAAGGCCATCAACGAGGAACTCGACCTGGATCTGCCGGAGCCGCCGCAGTGGTTCTCCACGTCACCGGAGCTTTTCGACGCCCTCTCGATCCCCGAGGGCGCCCAGGAGTCCGTGGGCAAGCCGCGACGGGTGTTCGGTGGGGCGGCCGCCGCCGTGCGGGGCCGTGGCCCCCGCACCCCGCGCGGCCCGCGTTCCGGTTCCGCGCGCGCTCCCCGGGGTGAGCACGGCGACCGTGGCGAACGCGGCGGGCGGGGTCGCCGCCGATGAATCGTCCGCTCCGCCGCACCCGTGGTGACCTCATCGCCACCGGTGTCATCACCGCCGTGTCCGTCGCCGCCGTCGCCGGCGTGTGGCTGACCTCCCCCGTCCGTTCCTCCCACCTCAACTCCGCCGAGGTGGAGCATGTCGCCGCGGAACCGTTGGAGGAGGTCCCCCGGGCCCTGGTCGAGTCATGGTCCCTGCCTGACGTGCCCCTGCCCGGCGTCCACCAGCCCGTCATCTCGGACGGGCTGGTCATGACCAACAACGGTCACCGTGTCTTCGCCGTCGACCCCTCCCCCACGGGCGGGGTCGTGTGGGACTACGAGCGTGACCTCGAGCTGTGTTCCCTCGGTGCGGCGTGGGGCCGGGTCGTCACCACGTGGCGGGCGGACCACGGATGCGGCGACGTGGTCTCCATCGACACCTCGACCGGCAGGTACGAGCGCACCCGCTCCGCCATCTCCCCTGATGACGTCGTCGCCGTGGCCTCGAACGACCGGATCGGCACGGTGGGTGCCGACCGCCTGGAGCTGTGGCGTTCGGACATGGTCCGCACCGTCGAGTACGGCCACGTGGAGGGACGGCAGGAACCGAACCTGCAGCCGCACCCGGGGTGTGAGCTGACCTCCGCCCTCACCCGTACCGAGCTGCTGGCGGTCACCGAGGTGTGCGACGACGGCGTCTGGCTCCGCTTCCAGGAGGCCACCCCGGAGGAGTCCCGCACCCCGGAGATCAGGACCTCGGTACAGCTCTCCGACGCAGGCGCCTTCCTGGTCGCCGTCGGCGAGGAGGGCGCGGCTGTGGTCACCGAGGGGGCCGTCGTGTCCTACTCGGACGAGGGCGTCGAGCTGCACCGCCACGAGCGGGGCGCTCCCCTGCCCACCGCAGCGGAGGGCTTGCCCCACGCCCCGGTCGCCGCGGACCTGCCGCACCACCTCACCTGGTTCGACGGCGGGAGCCTCCTCCTTTTCTCCCCGGGCGATCTCGAGGTGCAGCACGAGATCCCGGCGCTGGGTACCGGCGTCGCGGTGGGCGAGCGTCTGCTCGTGCCCGTGCCGGAGGGCATCAGCGTCGTCGACTGGACGACCGGTGAGACAGAGAGGACCATCCCCGTCGACCGCGGCGGGTACGAGGGGATGGTCACGCTGGGTGTGGCAGGCGGGACGGTCGTCGAGAAGCGGGGCGACCTCGTCGTGGGGCTCGTCCCGGAGGTCTAGAAGCCGTGCCTGGCCTCCGCCCACTCCAGTGAGCGGGGGTTGAAGAGGAAGAACAGCGCCGCGATCGCGGAGGCGGCGGTGGCGACGCCGGCGGGCCACAGGCCGCCGGTGAACATGAAGTACGACAGACCCAGGGTGATGATCTCCAGGTAGATGACGAGGCCCCGGCCCCACTGGTGGCCGCGCATCATCCAGATCGCGGCGAAGATCGCGGCACCGAAGATCAGGCCGAGGAAGACCGCTGTGCCGGTGCCGACCCAGCTGATGTTGGCACTGTCGGAGACGAGGTCCGCCTCGCGTGCGCCCATGATGTCCCGGGCGACGAGGAGTCCGGCGAAGGCGAGCACGATGGCCGACTGCACGATGGCGATGAGGCCGGCCCACCGGATGGGGGCGGGCGGCAGGGGACGCTGGGGGCTGGGGTTCACGTCAGTCACGGCTCATTACTCTATACCCCCGCTCCGCTGGGCGGATGCTCCCGAGGGGCCGGACGTCAGGTGGCGGTTGCGGCGCGCCGGACATGACTTGACAGGCTGCGTAACGGCCGGAGGGACGGAGAACTTGACGTTCGGAGCCTCGGCATGCTTGCAGGCACTTTAGCGTTTGCGCAGGTCATAGCGTCGATGACAAAGCCCCAAAACAGTGACACAGAACACTTTGCAACCTTAACAATGGATAATATTGTGTGAATTACGACACAATTCGGCGTTTACCCCTAGCGCACTTTGTGTTCACGTGCCATTATTCTCGGGTAGCAAAACGGCCGGTCGGTAAATCGGCCCTTAACCCTGACACACCACGGGGTTAACGCCACATGAACGAGGTGAGGGCCCCGCGCCCGGACCCGACATCGTGGGGGATGCAACTTGTTTTTCAGTCGGCCACACCCGTGGCCGCCATTCTGGTGTGCACCGTTTCGCCCGCGTTCCAACTGTGTAAGGAGAATAACCCATGTCTGATTGGCGCCACGAGGCCGTCTGCCGCGACGAGGATCCCGAGCTGTTCTTCCCGGTCGGCAACTCCGGTCCGGCCCTGTCCCAGATCGCCAAGGCCAAGATCGTCTGCAACCGCTGCCCCGTCACCTCCCAGTGCCTGAAGTGGGCCCTGGAGACCGGCCAGGACGCCGGCGTGTGGGGCGGCATGTCCGAGGACGAGCGTCGCGCACTGAAGCGTCGCAACTCCCGCGGCCGTCGCACCCGCGTCGCTGCATAACCAGGTTCCTAAACAAGACCTCAATTTTTCGCGACCGGGCCCGAGCGCTAGAGTTGTCGGAAGTTGACAACCCCTCTCACCCAAGGAGAATCACATGAGCAAGCGTGGTAGCAAGCGCCGTGCCCGTCGCAAGAAGAGCGCAAACCACGGTAAGCGCCCGAACTCCTAAAGCAGGATGTAAAGCGGCTTGACCGCCCACCGAGCACACGCTCGGTGGGCGGTCTCTGCTTTTCTCCCCCGGATGCCCCCGGCCCCGCCCGGCCTCACCCCTGGTAACGCGTCACCCGGACCTCACGGATCTGCATCGAGATCCGCTGCCGCAGCGTCGCCGGCGCCGCGGCCTCCGCGTTGCAGCACTTCTGCAGCAGCGCCCGGATCTCCCGCTCCGAACGCAGACGACCGTGGCAGTGGGGGCACTCGGCGATGACCGCGAGGATCTCCCGTGCCTGCTCAGGGGTGGTGGAGGGGTCGAAGAGCGTGCACAGCTGGGCCTGGATCTCCTCGCAACGGCCGATGCAGGGTTCCTTCATTACTTGCTCGCTTCCGGGGTCGTGATGTCCATGTCAGGGTGATCGAGGCCGATGCCCTGTGCATGCGCCACTTCCTTCAACAACTGACGGAGCTGCTTTCTTCCCCGGTGCAGTCGTGACATGACGGTGCCGATGGGCGTGTCCATGATCTCGGCGATCTCCTTGTACGCCAGGCCCTCGACGTCGGCGTAGTAGACCACCATGCGGTAGTCCTCGGAGAGCTGGTTCATCGCCTCCGCGATCTTGCCGTCCGGCATGTTCTTCAGGGCCTCGACCTCGGCCGACTCCAGACCCGTGGAATCGTGCGAACTGGTGGTGTAGAGCTGCCAGTCGCTGATCTCCTCGGCGGGGGCCTGGACGGGTTGACGCTGTCTCTTCCGGTAGACGTTGATGTACGTGTTCGTCATGATCCGGTAGAGCCAGGCCTTGAGGTTGGTGCCCGGTTTGAAGGAGTCGAAGGCGCGGAACGCCTTGAGGTACGTCTCCTGCACCAGGTCCTCGGCGTCCGTGGGGTTGCGGGTCATGCGCAGGGCGCCGCCGTAGAGCTGGTCGAGGAGCGGCAGTGCCTCCTCCTCGAAGCGGTTCGCGAGCTCAGTGCCCTGAGTGCCCAAAGCACCCGAAGTATCCGACATCGGCGCCTTTCTTGTGTTCCAGGTCGATTCTCATCCATTGTAGATGAGTGGCCAGACGACCCTCCGCCCCCACCGCCGCCGTGCGCGTGCTTCTCGACGCCGCCGTGCCCCACCTCCTCCACACCTTCGAGGCCGGCACCGACGACTTCGGCGAGCAGGCGGCCGCGGCACTGGACGTCGACCCGCACCTCATCCTCAAGACGCTCGTCGTCGACACCGGGCGGGAACTGGCGGTGTGCTGCGTGCCGGTCACCGGCCGACTCTCCCTGAAGAAGGCCGCCGCAGCCCTCGGGGTCAAGTCCCTCGATCTGGCCGACCCGGCGAAGGCGCAGCGTGCGACCGGGTACGTCACCGGCGGCATCTCTCCCCTGGGGCAGAAACGCAGGTTGCGGACGGTGATCGACGCGAGCGTCGAGAAGCAGCCGCAGGTGTACGTCTCCGGTGGACGGCGCGGCCTCGACATCGCGCTCGACCCGCAGGACCTGGCGCGGCTGACGGGGGCTCAGTTCTCGGCGATCAGCTCCGGGTAGTCGTTGCGCACGTTGCCGACCGCCCTGTCGACGGGCCGCACCGTGAGCCGCTCCAGGTAGTCGGCCGACGTGGGGTGCAGCAGTTCGGCGGCCTGCTCGGGGGTACCCGTGGTCCACTGCTCGATCTCCTCGGTGGCGAGCAGGCGCGGCAGGCGGTTGTGCAGCCATTCCAGCGGGCCGTGGGAGTCGGTGGTGACCATCGTCGCTGAGAGGCGGTCCAGGCCGGTCGCCCACAACGCGGCCGCCCACATGACCTTCCCGAGGGAGACGAAGTACGGCTGCTTGCCGGTGCCGTCGTCGTGCCACTCGTAGTAGCCGTCCATGGGGATGAGCCCCCGCTGGCTGCGGAAGGCGTCCCGGAAGCTCGGCTTGGTGGCCACCGTCTCACCGCGGGCGTTGAACAGCGGCGGGCCGGAGTCGTCCTTCTTCCAGTGCGGGAGCAGCCCCCACCGGGCGGGGTCGACCTGCGCCCGGGGCGGGGCGAGGCGCACCAGCGGCACCATCTGGGTGGGCGCCAGGTTGTAGCGGGGCGGCGGGGTGCCGTCCGGTGCATGGACCTCGGTGACCCCCGGGAGGGTGCCGACGGCGTCGAGAAGCGACTCGTCGGAGGTGAACAGAACGAATCGGCCGCACATAGTCTCTATTATGGACCCCATGACTGCCCTTTGGCCTGCGCCCACTGCTTCAGGACCGATCAGGTGGACCCAACACGTCCCCGGATCCAAGTCGATCACCAACCGTGCCTACATCCTCGCCGCCCTCGCCGACTACCCGTCGGTCATCGAGAACGCGCTGCACTCCCGCGACACCGACCTCATGGCCGGTGCCCTGCGCACCCTCGGAGTGCACATTCTCGACGTCGACGGGGTCGTCCGGGTCGAACCCGGACCACTGCACGGCGGTGAGGTCGAGTGCGGTCTCGCCGGCACGGTCATGCGTTTCGTCCCGCCCGTCGCCGCCATGGCCTCCGGCACCGTCGTCTTCGACGGCGACCCGCAGGCCCGCGTCCGCCCGATGAACACCATTCTCGACGCCCTGCGTACCCTCGGGGTCAGCATCGAGGGCGACTCCCTGCCGTTCACCGTCACGAGCAACGGCACCCCGGAGGGCGGCGTCGTCGAGATCGACGCCTCCGGCTCCTCCCAGTTCGTCTCCGGCCTGCTGCTCGCCGGCCCCCGCTTCACGAAGGGCATCACCGTCCGCCACGTCGGCGGCCGCCTGCCCTCCCTGCCCCACATCGAGATGACCGTCGACATGCTCCGCAAGGCGGGCGTGAAGGTCGACGTCACCGAGAACTCCTGGAAGGTCCACCCCGGCCCCATCCAGGGACGCACCTGGCACGTCGAACCCGACCTGTCCAACGCCACCCCGTTCCTCGCGGCCGCCGCCGTCACCGGGGGCACCGTCCGCGTCCGCGACTGGCCGCTGGACACCACCCAGCCGGGCGACGCGATCCGCCTCATCCTCGAGACCATGGGCTGTGAGGTCGACATCCTCACCGCCGACTCCGGTCCGGGACACGACCTGCAGGTCACCGGCCCCGATGCCGGCGTGCTCAGGGGCATCAGCCTGGACATGTCCGACATCGGTGAGCTCACCCCCACCGTCGCCGCCCTGGCCACCCTCGCGTCGACCCCCTCCGAGCTCACCGGCATCGCGCACCTGCGCGGCCACGAGACGAACCGTCTCGCGGCCCTCGCCGCCGAGATCAACAACCTCGGCGGCAACTGCGAGGAGCTGCCCGACGGCCTCCGCATCACCCCGACCGTGATGAACGGCGGCGTGTGGCACTCCTACGCCGACCACCGCATGGCCACCGCCGGCGCCATCATCGGCCTGCGTGTCGACGGCGTCGAGGTCCACGACGTCCAGACCACCGCGAAGACGCTGCCGGGCTTCGAGACGATGTGGGAGGACATGGTCGCACGTGGGTAGGACGCAGGCCTCATGAGTAGACGACAGTGGGACGAATCCGACGTCCGCATCCGCCCCTCCCGGCGCGGCACCCGTCCGCGCACCAAGGACCGGCCCGCCCATGACGACGCCGAGTTCGGCATGGTCGTGACCAAGGACCGGGGCCGCTGGGGCGTGGTGCTCGACGGCCGGGAGGACCCCATCGTCACCATGCGGGCCCGCGAGATGGGCCGCACCCCCGTCGAGGTCGGCGACCGCGTCGGCGTCGTCGGCGACACCTCCGGCCGCGAGGGCACCCTCGCGCGCATCGTCAAGCTCGAGGAACGCACCTCCGTTCTCCGCCGCACCGCCGACGACACGGACCCCTACGAACGGATCGTGGTGGCCAACGCGGAGCAGCTGCTCATCGTCAGCGCCGTCGCCGATCCCCCGCCGCGCTCCGGCTTCGTCGAGCGTGCCCTCATCGCCGCCTTCGTGGGCAACGTCCAGCCCGTCCTGTGCCTGACCAAGTCGGACCTCGCCGACCCGGCGCCGTTCGCCGCCGAGTTCGCCGACCTCGACGTCCCCGTGGTCATCGCGGGTGTCGACGACCCCCTCGACCCCGTCACCGACCTGGTCGCCGGGAAGGTCACCGCCCTCGTCGGCCACTCCGGCGTGGGCAAGTCCACGCTGGTCAACCGCCTCGTCCCCGACGCCTACCGGGAGACCGGCGAGGTCTCCGGCGTGGGCAAGGGCCGCCACACCTCCACCCAGTCCGTCGCCCTGCGCCTACCCGGTGAGGACGGCGGCTGGATCATCGACACTCCCGGCATCCGCTCCTTCGGCCTGGCCCACGTCGACGACGACACCGTCATCCGGGTCTTCGACGACCTCGCGGCCGCCGCCGAGGACTGCCCCCGCGGCTGCTCCCACCTCGGTCCCCCGGCCGACCCGGAGTGCGCCCTGGACGACTTCGAGCCGGACACTGCCTCGGCGCGGCGCCGTGACGCGGTACGGAAACTGCTGGAGGCGCTGCGCTCCAAGGAGGAGTGGGAGCTGTGACCCCGCCCCGGTCGCGTCCTCGTCTGCGGACTGACTGGGCGTTGTCTGCGGACTCACGCACACTGTCCCGCCGGCCCTGTTTCCGCGGCAGGTGACGCACCTACGCTGTGGTCATGGCACAACGATACGAACTGAACTACGGCTGGGCCCGCATCGGGCCGACGCAGTGGAGCGAGGACTCCGTGGTCACCCTGCAGGTGGACCTGCACTCCCACCACCGGGGCGATGAGGTGTGGGAGGCACTGACCGCCTGGCGGGACGCACTGCCCCGGGAGGGCGGCGTCACCCACGCCGGCGGGTGCGAGATCCCGGACCTGCTCCGGCTCAACGACCTGCACACCACCGCCTGGATCGTGTCGCAGGGCGAGGACGCCTTCGACTCGATCGCCCACTGGGCCGGGAAACTGCACGCGGTGGCGGAGGGCGCGGACGCCGAGGTCGAGATCACCTGGACCGAACTCCCCCACCGCTGAACCACGGAAGACGCCCCGCCCTCCCCGGGACAGGCCGGGGAGGGTGGGGCGTCGACAAGCAGGAGCCTAGACGGCCTTCTGGGCCTCGGCGGCGGCGACCTTCCGGCGCCACTCGGGGGTGCGGCCGGTGAAGTTGAGCATGGCCTCCTTCACCGTCGGACGCAGCTGGGCCAGCAGCGGCAGACCGGTGCGCAGGCCGGCACGCTGACCGTTCTCGTCGGCGCCGACCCAGAGCTTCTCTGAGACCTCCGGGTACTTGGTGAACGCCGCGTTGGAACGCACCTCGGGGGCGTTGTCGCGGTCGGCGGCGAGGTACTTGTTCGGCAGGGTCAGCTTGAGCAGGGTCTTCTGGACCTTGAGCAGCTGCACCGGGAAGGAGTCGGTGTTGTAGGGCAGGTCGAACTCCTCGCAGATCGCCTCGACGCGCTTGCCGATCTCCGCCAGGCGGTTGGACGGCATGTCCGGGTAGAGGTGGTGCTCGATCTGGTAGTTCAGGTTGCCGGACAGGATCGTGAGGATCTTGCCGCCCCGGAAGTTCGCGGAGCCGAGCATCTGACGGAGGTACCACTCGTCGCGGGTCTCGTTCTTCCACTGCTCCTTGGTGAAGGTCTCGGCCTCATCCGGGAAGTGGCCGCAGAAGATAACGGCGTAGGCCCACACGGAACGCACGAAGTTGGCGGTGGCGTTGGCGGAGACGGTGCGCATGAAGTTCGGGCCGGACAGGGCCGGGAAGAGCACGTAGTCACGCAGGCCCTGGGTGCCGGCCTTGCGCATGGTCTCCCAGAACTTCGGGGCGGTCTCCTTCCAGGTGGCGCGGCCGGCGGCGACCTTGCCCAGCTCCACGTCGTAGAAGCCGACGGCCCACTGGAACAGCGACGCCAGGGTCACGTTGATGACCGGCTGGAAGGCGTGCATGGGGGTCCACTTGCGGTCACGGGTGACGCGCAGGACGCCGTACCCGACGTCGGTGTCCATGCCGAGGATGTTGGTGTACTTGTGGTGCGCGAAGTTGTGGGTGTGCATCCACTGGGAGGAGGGGCAGACGTTGTCCCACTCCCAGGTGGTGGAGTGGATCTCCGGGTCGTTCATCCAGTCCCACTGGCCGTGCATGACGTTGTGGCCGATCTCGAGGTTCTCGAGGATCTTGGACAGCGACAGCAGCGCGACGCCCGCGAGCCAGGCCGGACGCCAGCCGGAGAAGATCAGGGCGCCACGGCCCGCGATCTCCATGTAGCGCTGGGTGCGGATGAGGCTCTTGATGTAGCGGACGTCCTTCTCGCCGAGGTCCGCCTCGAACTCCTCCTTGATGGCGTCGAGGCGACGACCGATCTCACGGATGTCCTCGTCGCTGAGGTGGGAGTATGCCTTGATGTTGTCGATAGCCATGGTGAGGTCTCCTTATGCGTCGATGGTGACGTCGCCGGCGGCCACGCCGACGCAGGTACGGATGCGGGAGCCGGGCTCCTTGGTGTCGCCGGTGCGCAGGTCGTGGACGTGGCCGTCGACAAGCTCACGGACGCAGGTCTGGCAGATGCCCATGCGGCAGCCGAAGGGCATCTGGACGCCGGCGGCCTCGCCGGCCTCCAGGATGGTGGTGGCACCGTCGACGGTGGTCTGCACACCCTGGCGGGCGAAGGTGATCGTGCCGCCCTTCGCGTCGGAGGCGCGGTCGAGGGTGAAACGCTCGACGCGGATCTCGATGTCGTTGTCGGAGGCCCAGGACTCCAGCTCGTCGAGCATGGTGGCCGGTCCGCAGGCGTAGACGACGCGCTCCCGGAAGTCGGGGACCAGCTTCTCCAGGACCTGCGGCGACACGCGGCCCTCCTCGGAGGTGACCTGGATGTGGGCGTCGTAGTCCGCGAGGACGTCCTCGAAGATGAGGTCGGAGCGGTTGCGCACCGAGTGGACGACCTTGATGTCGGTGCTGTCGCGGCGGCCCTCCATGCTGCGGAGCATGGCGATCACCGGGGTGACGCCGGAACCGGCGGTGACGAACAGCAGCTTCTCCGGCAGCGGGTCGGTGAGGTGGAAGTCACCGGCCGGGGCGGCCAGGCGCACGTTGATGCCCGGGCGGGCGGTGCCGACCAGGTGGGTGGAGAGCTTGCCCTTCTCCACGGCGCGGATGGTGATGGAGAACAGTCCGTCGCGGGTGTCCGGGACGTTCGTCAGGGAGTAGGAGCGCCAGGTGTAGCGTCCGTCGACGCGGAGACCGATGCCGATGTACTGGCCTGCCTCGAAGGTGACGGGCACGCCCCAGCCGGGGCGGATGACCAGGTGGATGGTGTCGTCCGGGCAGCGTTCGACACTCTCGATCTTGCCGCGCAGTTCGCGCCTCGACCACAGCGGGTTGGCCAGGACGGTGTAGTCGTCCGGCAGCAACGGGGTGGTGAATCGGCGCAGAATGCCGCGGAAGCGTGCGAGTCCATCGGGCGATTCGGTCATCGGCCCCTCCTTCAGTCAGTTGGTTACGTCAGCGTAGCCTACGCCAACGTAACCCCCTTGTCCATCACCGGACGAAACCAATTAGAGGAGCTCTATGAGAAACGGCAGCTCAGTCGGGTCGTAGAAGGCCATGAAGTTGTCCTGGGCGTCCCCCACGGTCAGCTCCGCGTCCTCGTCGCCGAGATCCGCCGCGTCGACCGCCGCGATGGCCGCCTTCGTCGCCTCCTCGGACTCCTCGGTGTCGATGTGGATCGCGGCGATGTCCTCCACGCGGATCTGCGCGGGGTTCAGCGACACCACCGACTCGCCGTTCTCCGGCGTCAGGGTGACCACCTCGTCGGCCACGTCGACGGACACGACCACGCGGCGGTACGGGAAGGTCTCCTCGTCGCCGATGGCCAGCAGCCGCAGCGAGGCCTCCGCCGCGTCGAGGAAGGCGGCGTAGCCGATCTCGTCCTCGTCGCCGGAGGTGTAGAACTCCAGCAGCGCGGGAGTGGCCGCGAAGCCCCAGCCGGAGCGTGCCGACATCACGCCGGTCTCGTGCAGCCCGGTGAGCATGGCGAAGGTCGCCGGCAGGTAGACGCGCACCTAGAACTCGCCCTCGATGTCGAAGATGGAGCAGATCTCGATGACCGCGCGGTCGAAGACCTGGTACAGCACGCCGACCAGGCCCGCCTCGACGGCGCCACGCACGTTGAGGATCGAGTCGTCGACGTGAACGCAGTCGTTCATCGGCAGGTCGAGGGCGGCGGCCGCGGCGGCGAACGCCTCCGGCTCCGGCTTCTCGGCGCCGACCTCCCCGGAGAGCACGACGGCGTCGACGATGCCCTTGAACTCCCACTCACGGATGTGCTCGGCCCCCGGGCCGCCCGGGTCATTCGAGAGGATCGCGGTGGAGACACCGTTCGCCTTCGCCGCCGCGAAAAGCTCACGCCAGCGGCGCTGATCCTCCTCAGGTCCGTCCAGTACCCCGACAAAGTCGACGATCAGTCCACGCACTCGCTGCTCCCTCATGTCAATTCGCTTACTACGTGCCACAATGATACCCAGCCCACCCCGCGTCCGTGCCCGGTGACCCACTGGAGCAGCCATGTTGTCCCCCGTCCCCGGCCTCACGCACCTCAAGGTGCTCACTCCCGCCCCACCACCCGCAGACGCCACTCCTCCCCCGCCCCCGCCCCGCGGAACCGGCGTGCAGCGCCGCGCGGAGGCCCTCGTGCGGATCGCCCTGGAGACCGCCTTCGGCATGCGCCCGCTGCCGCACCTGCGCCCCACCGAGTTCGACGGGCCCGTGCGCGTGCACGTCGCCGCGCGGCAACGGCAGGGGATGCGGGGGCAGGTGCGCCTCGACACCCTCCACCTGCGTGCCGACGGCGAGGTCTTCGGCACCGCCGTCTCCGGCGGCCGCGCCCACGCATTCACCGGTCGCGTCGCGGAACGGCGGCTGGTCAGCTTCCGGGTGCTGTGAGGGCCTGCCCGGCGCGGTAGACCGTCTCCTCGTCGTGGTGGCGTCCGATGACCTGCACCCCGACGGGCTGGCCGTCGATCTCTCCGACCGGCACCGTCAGGGCCGGATGGCCGGTGAGGTTCGCGGGGACGAGCAGCGCGGTGAGGTCCCCGCGCAGGGAGAGACCCGGGGAGGGCAGGGTCGGCGCGAGGATGACGTCGACCTCGGCGAGCGCACGGTCGAGGTCCGCGCGGACTGCCTCCCGCACCCGGAGCGCCTCGAGGTAGTCCACCGCGGAGACGACCTCCCCGAGCTGGAGGTTGAGACGCACCGGCAGGGAGATGTCCTGCGGGCGTTCCTGCAGCGTGCGGTGGTGGATCGCCGCGGCCTCCGCCAGGGCGATGGTGGACGTCGCCCAGGAGGCGTCGCGCAGGGCGGGCACGGACACGGGACGCACCTCCCACCCCGGCTTCCCGACGCTCGCGTGGAACAGCTCCGCCACCCGCTTCCCGACGCCCGCCAGGAGGTGCTCCTCCTCCACGCCGATGACCAGCGGCGGCCCGCCGGAGGACCGGTAGGTGCGGCCGGTGAGAGCGCCGAGCACCGCGGCGTTGTCCGCGACGGAACGGGTCAGCGGGCCGAGGCACCCGAGGGTCGGGGCCAGCGGCACGTCCCCGTGGGTGGGTACCAGCCCGTGCGTCGGCTTGAGTCCCACCACCCCGCACACCGCGGCGGGCAGGCGGATGGAACCGGCGGCGTCCGCCCCGAGGGCCGCGAAGGCCAGGTGCCCGGCCACGGCCGCCGCGCTGCCGCCGCTGGAGCCGCCGGCCAGCGTGCCGAGGACCCGCGGATTGCGGGCCGGACCGTACCAGGGGTTGTCGCCGGTGACGCCCCAGGCGTACTCGTTCATCTGCAGCTTGCCCAGGATGACGCAGCCCGCCGCCCGCAGCCGCGCCACCACCGTCGCGTCATGGGGCGCCACGAAGTCGCGGTGGGTCCGCGAACCGAGCGTGGTCACCTCGCCGCCGACGTGGATGCTGTCCTTGAGTGCCACCGGCACGCCGTGCAGTGGCCCCCGGGAGTGCCCCGCCGCCAGCTCTGCGGTGAGGGCGCGGGCCTCGGCGCGGGCGGCGTCGTGACGCACCGATATATAGGCCCCGATGCCCGGGTCCTGGGCGTCGATGCGGGCGAGCTGGGCGTCGACAAGCTCGACCGGCGTGATCTCGCCGGCGGCGAGGGCGCGGCCGGCGGTGAGGGCGTCGTCGAGAAGCAGCTCAGTCACCGGCCCACTCCTCCGGCCCCGGGCTCGGCGGGCGCAGCTCGCGGAGCGCGCGGTGCCGCTCGGCGAGCACCTCGGCCTCCCCCTCGGTGACGGGGATGCCGCGGCTGAGCAGCAGCTCCCGGACCAGATCGTCCACGGGAGGCTAGACCTGGGTGGTCTCCGGCTCCGGCTGCGGCTCGAACTGCTTACGCAGCATGAAGAGGTTACGCACCGTGTCCTCCTTGATGCCGTCCTTCATGCCGTTGAACATGTCGCCGCCCTCCTTCTGGTACTCGACCAGCGGGTCGCGCTGCGCCATGGCACGCAGGCCGATGCCCTCCTTGAGGTAGTCCATCTCGTAGAGGTGCTCGCGCCACTTCGTGTCGATGACCGGCAGGATGACCATGCGCTCGATGTTGCGCATCTGGGCCTCGCCGCCGAGGCGGGAGACGTTGGCCTCCAGCTCGTCGTACTGGGCGTTCGCGTCGGCGAGGAGGGCCTCCCGCAGCTGGTCGGCGGTGAGCTCGCCGTTGTTCTGCTCCAGCAGGGACTGCCAGGTGAACGTCGGGCCGTAGAGGGACTCGAGGGCGTTCCACAGCTGGTCCAGGTCCCAGTCCTCGACGTAGCCGACGGCGGTGGCGCCGTCGACGTAGGCGGAGACGGTCTCGTCGATCATGTGGCGGATGTACTCGCGGATGTCCTTGGACTCGAGGATCTCGCGGCGCTCGGCGTAGATGACCTTGCGCTGCTCGTTGAGCACCTCGTCGTACTTCAGGACGTTCTTGCGCATCTCGAAGTTCTGGTTCTCCACCTGCGCCTGCGCACCCTTGATGGAGTTGGTGACCATCTTCGCCTCAATCGGGACGTCGTCCGGGACGTTGAGGCGGTTCATCATGTTCTCCATGGTCTGGCCCACGAAACGGACCATGAGCTCATCGCGCATGGAGAGGTAGAAGCGCGTCTCACCCGGGTCGCCCTGACGGCCGGAACGACCACGCAGCTGGTTGTCGATGCGGCGGGACTCGTGGCGCTCGGTGCCCAGGACGTAGAGGCCGCCGGCCTCCCGGACCTTGTCGCCGAGCTCGTTGGCGCGCTGGCGGGCCTTCGGCAGCTCCTCGTCCCACGCGGCCTGGTAGGCCTCCTCGTCCTCGAAGGGGTCGAGGCCACGCTCACGCAGCTTGATGTCGAGGATGACCTCGGGGTTGCCACCGAGGACGATGTCGGTACCACGGCCGGCCATGTTGGTGGACACGGTGACGGCACCGGGCAGGCCGGCCTGCGCGATGATCTGGCCCTCCTGCTCGTGGTGCTTCGCGTTGAGCACCTTGTGCGCGATGCCGCGGCGCTGCAGCAGCTCGGACAGGTACTCGGAACGCTCGACGGAGGTGGTGCCGACCAGCACCGGCTGGCCCTTCTCCACACGCTCCGCGATGTCGTCGGCGACGGCCGCGAACTTCGCCTCCTGCGTCTTGTAGACGCGGTCGGTGAGGTCCTGGCGCTGGTTCGGGCGGTTCGTCGGGATCGGGACGACGTCGAGCTTGTAGATCTGGTGCAGCTCGGCGGCCTCGGTCTCGGCGGTACCGGTCATGCCGGCCAGCTTGTCGTAGAGGCGGAAGAAGTTCTGCAGCGTGATCGTCGCGAGGGTCTGGTTCTCGCTCTTGATCTCCACATTCTCCTTGGCCTCGATGGCCTGGTGCATGCCCTCGTTGTAGCGGCGGCCGGCGAGGACACGGCCGGTGAAGGAGTCGACGATGAGGACCTCGCCGTTACGGACGATGTAGTCCTTGTCGCGGACGAACAGCTCCTTCGCCTTCAGCGCGTTGTTCAGGTAGCTGACCAGGGTGGAGTGCTCCGGGGCGTAGAGGTTGTCGATGCCCAGCTGGTCCTCGACGTACTCGACGCCCTCCTCGAGCACACCGACGGTGCGCTTGCGGTGGTCCACCTCGTAGTGGATGCCGTCCTTCATGCGCGGCGCCAGGGTGGCGAACACGTGGTAGAACTGCGAGGATCCGTCCACGGGACCGGAGATGATGAGCGGGGTACGGGCCTCGTCGATGAGGATCGAGTCGACCTCATCCACGATGGCGAAGTTGTGGCCGCGCTGGACCAGCTCGCTGAGGCTGCGGGCCATGTTGTCACGCAGGTAGTCGAAGCCGAGCTCGTTGTTCGTGCCGTAGGTGATGTCCGCCTCGTAGGCGGCACGACGCTGGTCCGGCTGGAGCTCGGAGAGGATGACGCCGACCTCAAGGCCGAGGTAGCGGTGGACACGGCCCATCATCTCGGCGTCACGCTTGGCCAGGTAGTCATTCACCGTGACGATGTGGACGCCCTTGCCCTCGAGGGCGTTGAGGTAGGCGGGGAGCACCGCGGTCAGGGTCTTGCCCTCACCGGTCTTCATCTCGGCGACGTTGCCGAAGTGCAGGGCCGCGCCACCCATGATCTGCACGTGGTAGGGCTTCTGGCCGAGGACACGCCACGCCGCCTCACGGGCGGTGGCGAAGGCCTCGAGGAAGATGTCGTCGAGCGTGGCACCGTCTGCCAGGCGGGCCCGGAACTCGTCGGTCTTGGCCTTGAGCTCGGCGTCGCTCAGTGCGGAGAACTCGTCGTCGAGCGCGATCACCTGCTCCGCCATCTTGTGGAGACGCTTAACGGTGCGCCCTTCACCGGCGCGAAGCAGCCTGGACAGTCCAAACACGTGCAGTCGTCCTTAGGATCAGATGGGAACTAGTTTCTTCCGCGTCATTGTACGCAACAAGCGCGAGGCCGCCGCCCCCGGGATGGGGACGACGGCCTCGCGTGGTACTGATGCAGTTCCTACTGGGACTCTTCCGCCAGGGAGATCAGACCGTAGTCGAATGCGTGACGACGGTAGACCACGGACGGACGGTTGTTCTCCTCGTTGATGAAGAGGTAGAAGTCGTGCCCGACGAGCTCCATCTCCGACAGGGCGTCATCGACGCTCATCGGGGTGGCGGTGTGCTCCTTGGTGCGGACGACCTGGCCCGGGACGACGTCCTTGACGGTGTCGGCGTACGGGTCGACGGAGTACTGGTCCTGCTCCTCGCGGGCCTTCTGGGCCTCGGCGACCATCTCCGCGGCGGCGACGCCGGTCGAGGTCGGGGCACGGTGGCCCGAGCGGGAGATGGAACGACGTGCCTTCACCTTGCGCAGGGAACGCTCCATCTTGGCCAGAGCGGTCTCCAGGGCTGCGTAGAAGCTGTCCTCCTTGGCCTCGGCGCGAGCCAGGTGGCCCTTACCGGTGGCGGTGATCTGGATACGGTCGGACTCCGACTCACGGCGCGGGTTCGGCTCGTGCTGGAGTTCCACGTGGAAGAAGGTCAGGGTCGGGTCCAGGCGCTCGATCTTCGCGAGCTTGGAGTTGACGCGCTCGGCAAAGTGCTCCGGCACCTCAACGTTACGGCCCGTGATGGTGACCTGTGCCTCGGGGCTCAGGACATCGGTGTTCTCAGCAGGTGATGTCATCTGCTTCCTCCCTACTATTGGTGGGACAACTTCAAGTCAACCCCCATCGTACATCTGGTCATAACCGGGCGGCCATCACCCCCCCGCCTTTCAAGCGTGGCAGATCACAATGGCGCCGACCACCCGGCACCCCGCCGCCAAAAGGGCCTCTGAGCTGGCCGCGAGCGTCGATCCGGTGGTCGCGACATCATCCACGAGCAGCACCCGACCAGGCGGGATCCGCCGCAGCTCCAGCGCCCCGGCGAGGTTGCTCCTCCGCTTCGCGACGCCCAGTCCCACCTGGTCCGCCACCCCGGGGCGGTGCCGCAGTGCCTCGCTCACCGCGAGGCCGGAGGCCCGGCAGACGTCGGCCACCGGGTCCCCGCCCCGCAGCCGCGCCGCCCGGGCACGGGTGGGCGCGGGGACGAGCACGGGGGCGGGCGCCGCGTCGATCTCCCCGCGCACCTGCAGGAACTCCACCGCTGCGGCGAGCACCGGGCCGAGCATCCCCCGGACCGCGAGGTGCCGGTGTTCCTTCATCGCGAGGACCACCCGGCGGTGGGTGCCGTCGTAGGGCCCGAGCGACCACACGGGCACGTGCGGGTCGACGCGGGTGTGGATGCGCCGGGGCGGGGTGCGCAGCGCCTGCCGGCATCGCGGGCACAGGTGCTCCCCCGGGGCGGCGCAGCCGGCGCACCGCCGCGGGAGGAGCAGATCCATCTAGATGTCCATCTAGTTGGCCGCCACCGGGGCCGAGCGGACGCCCTGGAGGCCGTAGACCTCACGCCAGAAGACGTTGTCGCCCCCGCTGGTCGGCAGCTGCAGGGTCGCGTGGGAGTCGGTGAGGTAGAGCATCGACGGCGTGGCGGCGACGGCCACCACCGGAGCGGTGATGTTGCCGGAGGGCAGGGAGGTCGCAGCGGAACCGTCCTGCTCGACGCGCCACACCGGGGTCTCCGGGGTGGAGGTGCCCACCAGGAGCGAGCCGTCCGGCTGCCAGTCCAGCGACAGTGCCGTACCGCCCAGCTGCGGGGCGAGTTCCCGCAGGTTGACGATGCGCCGCTCCGCCGGCCCCGGACGCTCGACGACGCCGACGTGGAGCCGGCCCTCGATGATCATGGCGATCCGGGCCCCCGAGTCCGACAGACGGATGACGGAGATCTCCCCCGGCACGTCGTCCAGCGCCGAGGTGTCGACGTCGGTGGGGCTGAACTCCCCGGTCGGCCCGGACCGGACGACCCGGACGATCTTGTCCCCGTCGACGACCACCCACTGGATGGCCGGGTCGAACTCGAAGGTCGGCCGCGAGATCGTCTGGGCCCGCAGCGCCTCCCCCAGGTCCCCGCCGAGGTCGCCGACCAGCAGCACAGACTCCTCCCCCCGGCGACGGACGGCCGCCACGGTGCCCTCCCCGGTGATGTCCACGGACTCGATGTCCCCGAGGCTGCCCAGGTCCCCCTCGACCGGCATGACCTGGTTCGAGGAGACACGGCTGACCACGCCGTCGGTGAGCGAGTACAGCGGCACCGGGGCCGCCGCGTTGATCCGCGGATTGAACTCGGCGAAGTCGTCGGTCTTGAGCTGCTCGTAGCCCGGCGCGAGGGGCGCCCCGTCGACGACCACGGAATAGGGCTCGGGGATGTTCGCCACGGCGAGGGTCCACACGAGCTGCGCGGCGAAGAGCAGCCGGTCGTCGGAGTCGACGTCCGCGAAACCGGTGAAGTGGTACACCCCGTCGACGACGCCCGCGAAGGTCGCGTCGGTGGGCAGCACGCGACGCACGCCGGGCGACAGCGTCGGCGAGGGCCCCTCCATCATGAGGGTGATGAGCGCGGAGTCGAGCGCCTGGTGGCCGGAGTAGATCCAGCGGCGGTCCGAGACGAGCACCTGTCCGCCCGGCTCGAAGAAGAACACCCGCTGCGGCTGGAACTGGTTGCGCAGCTCGGTGCGTTCGAGCACCACGCCAGCGGGTAGGGACTCGATGCGCCACTCGCCGCCGGTGCGGATCATCTCGATCGTGGCCTCGTAGACGCCGTTCTCCGGCTCGTAGGCGCCGCCGGTGGTGATCCGGCCGACGACGGCACCACGCACGTTGAAGGAGCGCCGCTCCGGGGTGGCGCCCGCGGCCGTCACCAGGTCGATGCGATTGACCACCAGGATCGACTCGTTCGCGTCCCACTGCTGCGCGGTGTCGGAGGTGAGGTACGCGCGGGCGGTCTGGAAGTTCTGCGTGGGGTGTGCGCTGGCGGTGTAGAAGTCACGCAGCAGCAGGTCGGGTTCCCGGCCCGGGCGGGGGCCCAGGTTGGACTCCTCCTCCACCTGCGGCTCGAAGGAGCGCAGGGCCTGCGGCTCGGTGTTGGTGGGCAGGGTGGTGCAGGCGGTGAGCAGACCGGTCGTGGCGGCCAGCGCCACCAGCTTCCTCAGACGGTTCATGATGTCGGCGCCTCCAGTTCCAGGGGGCTCTCGGTGATCGGCTTGCGCGGTTCACGCGGCAGGACCACGCGGAACTGGGAGCCCACGCCGTGGTTGCCCGCCGCGTCGAGCTGCCCGCCGTGGAGGACGACGTCCTCACGGGCGATCGCCAGGCCGAGGCCGGTGCCGCCGGAGTGGCGGCGGCGGGAGGCGTCGGCACGCCAGAAGCGGTTGAACACCAGCTCCTCCTGGCCGGGCTTGAGGCCCACGCCGTGGTCTGTGACCGTGATGGCCACGGCGTCGTCGTTCTCCGCGAGGGTGACGTCGACGGGGTTGCCCTCGGAGTGGTCGATGGCGTTGGCGATGAGGTTGCGCAGGACACGCTCGATGCGACGCGAGTCGCCGGTCATCAGCACCGGCTCCTCCGGGGTGTGGAAGCGCACGTCGACGTTGAGCTTCTCGGCGATGTGGCAGGTCTGCTCCCACGCGGAGGTGATGCACGAGCGGACGTCGATACGCGCCTCGGAGAGGTCGGCGACGCCGGCGTCGTGACGCGAGATCTCCAGCAGATCCGCGAGCAGCTCCTCGAAGCGGTCGAGCTCGCGGATCATGAGCTCCGAGGCGCGCCGCGTGTGCGGCTCGAGGCTGTCCGGGTCGGAGGCGATCATGTCCGCGGCCATGCGCACCGTGGTCAGGGGGGTACGCAGTTCATGGGAGACGTCCGAGGTGAACTGGCGCTGCAGGTTGCCGTACTCCTCGAGCTGGTGGATCTGCTTCGAGAGCTTCTCCGCCATGTCGTTGAAGGACAGCGCCAGACGCGCCATCTCGTCCTCGCCGTCGACGATCATGCGCTCACGCAGGTGACCGGCGGCGAGCCGCTGGGCGATGCGGGAGGCGGAACGGACGGGTGCGGTGACCTGCTGCGTCGCCAGCCAGGCGATTCCCACGAGGAGGACGACCACCACCACGCCCGCCGCACTGAGCAGACCGCGCAGCAGGGCCAGGGTGGAGGCGTCGGACTCCATCGACATGACCAGGTAGACCTGCAGGTCGGGGATGTCCGTCTCCGTCGGCGTGCCGATGACCAGCGCGTTGTACGTCGAACCGTCATCCCGGTCGATCGTGGCGAACTGGTAGGAGATCTGGTCCTCGCTGACGAAGCGGCGGAGCTTCTCCGGGATGCGGTAGCCCTCCGGGGAGGTCGTCGTCGTGCCGTCCTGGTTGGCCACCACGAGCACCGGCTCGTAGACCGTCGCGGTGGCGGTCTGCGAGGTGCGCTGCGTGAGGGAGGCGCGGGCGGAGTTGAGGCGCACCTGCATCGTCGACGTCGCCGACGTGGCGTCGATCTGTCTCTCGACGGAGACGCGCGCGCGGTCGATCTCCGAGTTCGCGATGTCCAGCTTCGCGTCCACCAGACGCGACGTCACGACGGAGATCAGTGCCATCCCGAGGATGAGCATGACCACCGCGGACGCGACGAAGATCGAGCCGATGACGCGTACCTGCAGCGAGGTCCGCCATGTCTCACTGACGCGCTCATAGGCCCGGTTGAGCTGGGTGGGAAGCTGCGGGGATATGGGCTACTCCCCCATGCCCGTCTTGTAGCCGACGCCACGCACGGTGAGCACGATCTGCGGGTTCTCCGGGTCCTTCTCGATCTTCGCGCGCAGACGCTGCACGTGCACGTTGACCAGACGGGTGTCGGAGGCGTGGCGGTAACCCCACACGTTCTCGAGCAGTTCCTCACGGGTGTGGACCTGACGCGGCTTACGCGCCATCTCCAGGAGCAGGTCGAACTCGAGCGGCGTGAGGGCGATCTCCTCGGTGCCGCGCTTGACGGTGTGCTCCGGGACGTCGATGGTCAGGTCGCCGACCTCGAGGATCTCGGTCGGCTCGGACTCGGTGCGGCGCAGACGCGCCCGGATGCGGGCGATCAGCTCCTTCGGTTTGAAGGGCTTGGTGATGTAGTCGTCGGCGCCGGACTCGAGGCCGAGGACCACGTCGACGGTGTCGGTCTTGGCGGTGAGCATGACGATCGGCACGCTCGACTCCTGGCGGATGGCACGGCAGATGTCGACGCCGTTCATGCCGGGCAGCATGAGGTCGAGCAGGATCAGGTCCGGCTGGTGCTCACGGAACGCGGGCACCGCCTCATTGCCGTCCATGACCGGAACCGGGTCGAACCCCTCCGTCTCCAGGACGAGAGTGAGCATGTCGGAGATCGACGCATCATCGTCGACGACGAGAATCTTGGGTGCCATGGAAAGTCACAGTCCTTGTGTTATGTGTGCAATCTCTTGCAATACTACGTCCGCGCTCGTGGTCACTAGCCAGCGACCCGCCCAGCTCCGCTCGGCGAGCCCCAGATATGCATCATAGGTGCGCTGCTGCAGGTCCGCGTCACGTTCGTAACGGTCCCTCTCCCGGCTCGCGTCCTGCGCCTCCCGCTGCGCGGCGCGTTGCGACGCCGTCTCCGGCTCCGTCGCCAGCAGCACCTGCAGGTCCGGCTGCGGCAGGCCGAGCCGCCCGAACTCGAGGTCGTGGACCCAGTCGGCCACCGTCGCGTCGCGCAGCCGCGCCACCGAGTAGGCGGCGTTCGAGGCGACGTAGCGGTCGAGCAGGATGATCCGGTCACTGTCGACGTAGGGCGCGAGCTGCTCCCGCGCCCCGTGCCGGTCCAGCGCGAACAGCGTCGCCATGGCGTAGGCGGAGTCCGTGAGGTCCCCCATGCGCCCATGCAGGGCCTCCTGCACCAGCTGGGCGGGCACGGAGGTCTCGTAGCGGGGGAACGCCAGCATGTCGGCGTCGACACGCTCGCGGATGGCACGCGTCAGCGTGTTCTTGCCCGCGCCGTCGATCCCCTCGATCGCGATGATCATCTAGGACAGGGCCTCGGTGAAGACCTCGACGTCCTCGTCGTCCTCCACCGACTCGAGCAGCTCGGCGGCCGCCTCGTTGAGTGCCTCGTCGCCGGCGCCGATGAGCTCCCGGATGAACGGGTAGGTGTCGGCCACGTCACCGGCGGAGAACGGCGCGCCGGCCCAGATGGCGGCGATCGTCGCGGCGGCGAGGCCGTTGAGCTTCTCCACCTCGTCCACGTTGGGCTGCCTGAGCACGAGCAGGCAGGCATCGCGGACGGCCTCCACGATGTCGTCGTTGTCGAGGTCACTGAGCTCCTCCAGGAAATCGATGTTGTCGTCCTCGTTGAAGATGGCGACGTCCCAAGCGCTCATTACTGTCTCCCTTTTCCTCTCTGATGCTCTGCGGGGCCCACACAATGATGAGATGAGATCCGCAAAACTAGTCGTGTCGAACTTATTCGTCTGATATGTTGTTACCGAGTTGTTACCAGCATGCCTCGGAAGGGGGCCCAGGTGAACACGGACACACGTCGCGTCTATCTCTTCATCGCGGTCGGCCTGATGGCCGCCGGCGTCATCGGCTACGGAGTCTGGCGCGCCGGAGCTCCCACGACCCCTTCCGCCTCTGATATTGCCACGGCCACACCCGAGGTATCCACCCTCTCAGAGTCGGCACCCGTCGCGCTCATCACCCCCACCTCCGAGCCGGAGGAGGTCTCGCTGGAGGCCGCGCCGCAGGCGCCCGCCCCTCCGCTTCCCGACGACCCCTTCCTCGCCCCGCACGCCATCGTCCAGGCGGTGCCCAGCACCATCGCCCCGACGACCGTGTACCGCCCGGAGAACATCCGTCCCGTCGCCCCCACGTCGGACACCCCGGCGGAGCCGACCGAGCTCATGACCCAGCCCGCAGAGACGCCTGAGACGCCGGAGACCCCGGATTCCACCGCGCCCACCGAGCCCACCGACGTGGAGGAGACGACCCCCACCGAGACCCCGGTGCTCCCCGGGGAGCCGGGCCTCACCCCCGGGACCCCCGAGACTCCCGAGCCCACCCTGCCGGCACTCAGCCCGGAGCCGACCCCCGAGTCCGGGGCGGCGTCCGCGACGACCGAACCGGAGCCCACCACCCCCATGGGGCCCACCGCGACGGAGGACGGGGACGCACCCGCGGCCCCCTCACCGGCCGAGGCTCCGGCTCCGGCCCCGGAACCGGAGATCGAGCAGGCCGCCGTCACCACGGCACAGCCGTCACAGCACGTCTCCGCCGGACTGCCTCCCGCACGCAGCTCCTGACCCGCGCCCGTCGCGGGCCGGATGCGCTGACTAGGCGCAGGCGATGAAGAGCTCGCCGCCCTCGACCGAGGAGACCTCCCACTCGGGGTCGCCGGCCGGGATCCAGGCGGCCTCCCCCGGGAGCAGGCCCAGGTTGCCCAGCTGGACCTCACCGGCGGTGCACAGGGCGATGGCCGGCCCGTCGTGGTCGTAGCCGAAGGCGTCGGCGGGGGCCAGCTCGAAACGGTGCAGCCGGAACTCCGGCGCCGGCACGGGGTACTCGCCGTCGCGGACCTTGACCACCGGGTCGGTGATCGAGTTGAAGCGCAGGATGCGCACCAGCTCGGGGACGTCGACGTACTTCGAGGTCAGGCCCCCGCGCAGCACGTTGTCGGAGTTGGCCATGACCTCGACGCCGAGCCCGGAGACGTAGGCGTGGAGGTGACCGGCCTCGAGGAAGATCGCCTCGCCCGGACGGAGCACCAGGTGGTTGAGCAGGAGCGCACCGAGGACGCCGATGTCACCGGGGTAGCGTTCGTGCAGCTCCAGGACGGTGCGCAGGACGCCGGAGATCCAGTCGTCCCGGTCGAGCTGCTCCCGGGCGGCCCGGACGATGCCGTCGATGAGCTCGTTGCGGGCCACGGAGGGGATGGTGATCCACGTGGTGAACAGGCCGCGCAGGCTGCTCTCCTCGGACTCGGGGTCGAGGATGGTGAGGTAGCGGTCGAGCTCCGGGCAGTGCAGCGCGGAGAAGAGCTCGAGGGTGCGTTCCAGGGGGCGGAAACCGACCATCGCGTAGAAGTCCGTGAGCGCGACGACGAGCTCCGGCTTGTGGAAGGGGTCGCGGTAGTTGCGGTTGAGCGCCGTCAGCGGGATGCCGAGCTGGTTCTCCCGGTCGAAGCCGTCGCGGGCCTGTTCCGCCGAGGGGTGGGCCTGGAGGGACAGCGGCTCGGCGGCGCCGAGCAGCTTGAGCATGAAGGGCAGGCCGTCACCGAACTCCCGCTGCACCCGCGGGCCGAGGGCGGCCTGCGGGTCGGCGGCGATGATGTCGGTGAGCGGGATGCCGTCGACAAGCGCGGAACCCACCGGGTGTGCACCGAACCAGAGCTCCGCCTCCGGACGGGAGGACGGGGACGGCTCCCCGCGCAGCTCGGGGATGAGCGTGCGGGAGCCCCAGGGGTAGCTCCGGAGGGTGCCGGTGAGCTTGTGCATTCAGTAGTCCTCGCTTGGTGCTTCAGGCAGGTCGTACGTCGTGGCCGCGAGTCCCCGGGTGATGAGTTTCAGCGCAGCGGCCAGCGGACCGACACCGGGTGTCTCGCAGTTCACGGCGAGGGCGTCGGGGAACGCGGCGGCCACGTCTGGGTTCTCCGCCCAGACAACAGTCCTCAACGGTATCAAATCGAGGGGGCCGTCAATGAGCGGGTCGTGGAAGACATCGCGGACGGGGGCGGGGGCCGGCATCTCCAGCTCGTCCATGGCGGTCACCCCCGACGGGATGCCCTTGCGTGACCACAGCACGGCCATGATCTCCGCGACGGCGGCGCCGGTGCGGTTGCCTCCGGTGTGGAGCACGCGGGAGAGGTCACCGAACTCGCGGAGCTGTCGGCCGGGGTTGACCACGGTGTCGCGCTCGGGCGAGAGCTGCTCGAGCTCCTCGTCGATGAGGCCGGCGGTGTCCTCCAGCCGCTGGGACACGAGGTCGGGGTCCTCCTCCAGCAGGTCGAGCACGGTGCTGATCGCCGTGATCGAGCGGGCCGGCGAGGCGCCGAAGACGGTCGGCAACGCCGGGATGAGGATCGTGCCGGAGGGGGCGTCCTCCAGGATGGGGCCGCGGGGCGGGCCGACGAGCAGGGTGGTGGCACCGCGGCGGTCGGCGGCGATGAGCCCCTGGGAGACGTCCGGGTCGTCGGCGCGGTCACCGACGACCATGACGATGTCGAGGGCGCCGACGTAGGTGGGCAGCGAGTCGGTGATCACCACGGGGACGCGCAGCGGGGAGCGCATCCGGGTGACGAAGCGTGCCGACGCCGTCGCCACCTGGTCCGTCGCGATGACGACGACGCTGCGGGGCTGCAGCCCGTACAGGCCCGCCATCTGCGGGATCGCCCCGGCGACGGCGCGGATCTGCGCACCTTCGTGTGCGACGTCGTAGAACCGCACGGTCTCACCACCGTAGGCGGAGCCGTCGAGGTAGGCGTCGAGCGAGCTGTTGTCCATGCGGTCGTCCATTCTCTCAGGATAGTGTCCGGTCGGCCCCGGGCCGGTCAGCCGCGGATGACCGCCAGGATCTCCTCGACGAGCGCGTCGACCTCCGCGCGGGTCGGGGCCTCCACGTTGAGGCGCAGGAGCGGCTCGGTGTTGGAGGCGCGGACGTTGAACCACGCGGGGGTGTCCTTCAGTTCCACGGTGACGCCGTCGAGGCGGTCGACGCTCTCGATGCGGTCGGCGAAGGCGTCGAGCACGGCCTGGGTGCTGGCGGCCTGGTCCTCGACGGTGGAGTTGATCTCACCGGAGGCCTCGTAGCGCTTGTACTCGGCCATCATCTCGGACAGCGGCTTGTCCTGGGAGCCGAGGGCGGCGAGGACGTACATGGCGGCGAGGATGCCGGAGTCGGCGTTGAAGAACTCGGAGAAGTAGTAGTGCGCGGAGTGCTCGCCACCAAAGACGGCGCCGGTCTCGGCCATCTTCGCCTTGATGAAGGAGTGGCCGACGCGGGTGCGCACGGCGGTGCCACCCTCCTCCGCGATGATCTCGGGCACCGACTTCGAGGTGATGAGGTTGTGGATGATCGTCGCCCCCGGGTTCTCCTGGAGGTAACGCTTCGCGACGATCGCGCAGATCGCCGACGGGCTCACCGGCTCACCCTTCTCGTCGATGAAGAAGCAGCGGTCGGCGTCGCCGTCGAAGGCCAGGCCGATGTCGGCGTGCTGCTCGACGGTGAACCTCTGCAGGTCGACGAGGTTCGCCGGGTCCAGCGGGTTGGCCTCGTGGTTGGGGAAGGTGCCGTCGAGCTCGAAGTACAGGGCCCGCACATCGAGCGGCAGTCCCTTGAACACCTCGGGCACCGTGTGTCCGCCCATGCCGTTCGCCGCGTCGACGGCCACGACGAGCGGGCGGATGCTGTGCAGGTCCACCAGATCACGGAGGTACTCGCCGTACACCTCGAGGGTGTCCTGGTGCTTCTCGACGCCCACCGGGCCGTCGTAGGCCGGGACGCCGTCGACAAGCATGTCGATGATGTCGGACAGTCCGGTGTCCTGGGACACCGGGCGCGCGCCGGAACGGCACAGCTTGATGCCGTTGTACTGCGCCGGGTTGTGCGAGGCGGTGAACATCGCGCCCGCGCAGCCGAGTGTGCCGGCGGCGAAGTAGAGCTGGTCGGTGGAGTTGAGGCCCAGCATGACCACGTCGAGGCCCTGCGCGCGCACGCCCTCGGAGAAGGCGGCCGCCAGTTCCGGGGAGGAGGGGCGCATGTCGTGGCCGACGGCGACCCGGCTCTCGCCCTCGGCACGCAGGAGGCCCGCGAAGGCGGCACCGACGTCCCGGATGAACTCGGGGGTGATCTCCTCGCCGACGACTCCGCGGACGTCGTAGGCCTTGATCACACGGGATACATCTTCGCGGGTGCGCTGGGTCATGGGGTCTCCTGCTCTTCGGCGGTCACTAAGCAGAAGAGCTTACCCCCGTCAGGTGGATGTTCACTGTCAGGACGGCAGGGCTGCGGCCGGTGACGCGTCCGCGATCCTGGAGCGACGGGACAGTCGGATCGTCTGCAGGGCCGAACTATCAGGAAGCTCAGCCGCTGTGCCGGCGAGGGTGGCGGGGCCAGTCACCGCCACACAGGTGGAACGTTCCGTACCCCAGCCCCGCATAGGAAAGTTCTGAGCCGGCTTCTGCCGGTTCTCAGTTCTCGGGGTAGTCCACAGAAGCGTCGGCACCGTCAGTGTCGTCGGCGTCATCAGCCCCGGGGAACTCGGACTCCCCCTCCGCCGGGACCACCCGCAGGTGGGCGCGACGGCGCTGCCTCTCGTCCTGCATACGACGGGCGCGGTGGACCGGATGCAGGGAGGTCTCGGGGTCGGCGGGGTCCTCGGGATGCAGCTCGGGGCCCTCGGACTCGACGAGACCGCTGGTCACGCGGCCGGCCTCACGCACGGCCTCGGCCAGTGCGGTGAGGTCCTCGTCATCGTCGATGTCGATGTGGTTGACACGCAGCATCTCCCACCCGAGCGGGGCGGTGATCTTCTCCGCGTGGTGGTCACACAGATCCCAGCTGTGAGGCTCGGCGGCGGGCGCCAACGGGCCGACCACGGCGGTGGACTCGGCGTAGGCGTACGTCATGGTGGCCACGGCAGGCTTGCCGCAACCCGGGCGGGAACAACGTCGGAACTGGCTCACGGCCACCAAGTCTAAACATTTCCTTGAGGATTTGGTACCCCGCGCGCCGCAACCCCTTCGCGGACCGGGCGAACTAGCATCATCCCCATGCACACCAGGACGTTCCGCGACCGCCACGGCCGGGGAGTACGCGGGCCGCTGCTCCCCATGGACGCGCCCCGCTACCGCACCCGCGCGGAGTCCTTCGACGTCGCCGTCCTGGAGGCCTACGCCCCGATCCTGCACTCCTACCCGGAGCAGCTGGCCAACCTCGACATCGCGGTGGACACCGTCCCCCGCATGCGGCTGCGCGCCGACATGACCGTGCTGCCCGACGAGATCGTGGCCGACGGCCCCGTCCCCCTCGGCCGTGTCATCCCGGCGGGCGTCGACCCCCAGGGGCGCCCCACCCGCGCCCGTCTCGTGCTGTTCCGCATGCCCGTTGAGCAGCGTTGCGCCAGCCCGCAGGAGCGCGATGAGCTGCTCACCGGCATCCTCACCGCCCTGGTGGCGCAGTACCTCAACCTGGATCCGCGGGACATCGACCCGGGATTCCAGTTCTAGGCGCCCCCCCGGAATCACAAAAGCGACCCCGCAGGGTCGCCGCCCGTTCTCCGGGGAGTCAGCCGATCTGCTTCTTCAGACGGCGACGCTCTCGGTCGGAGAGTCCGCCCCAGATGCCGAAGCGCTCATCGTGCTCGAGTGCGTACTCGAGGCATTCGTCCCGGACCGCGCACGCCATGCAGATGCGCTTGGCCTCGCGGGTGGAGCCGCCCTTCTCGGGGAAGAACGCCTCCGGGTCGGTCTGTGCACACAGGGCCTGGTCCTGCCATTCCCTCTCCACCGCCCCGAAAAGCTCGTCGAGGCTCATTTCCACGGCTGCTCCATTGACGCTCGCAAGCCCTCCACGGAAAACGGTGCCGTCACCATTGTTGTCCATGGTGCCCCCCTTCTCCGTTCGGCGTTCGGCGGTGACGTCCGCCGATGATCGTTGTGGTGCTTCTTACACTGATGCGATTACACACACGGTCGACGAATCCCGTCAACCGGAATCAGCGGGCATAATCCCGGAAATCACATTCCCGCTGGCGGCCAGTCACACCAGTCACACGAGTAACAGGGTCACATTATAGGGGGTAGGACGCGGGGGTACGGCATGTTGTGGTGCACTACCTTCCTGGCAACAACTGACAGGATCTGGGGCACTCCCCCGGCGTGTCGTTACGCATCCGAGGAGAAACGGACTCCATTGTCCGGAATGATCACACCAGGCCACACGCGCATGCCGTCCTGGAGCTCACAACGGGCACCGATCTGGGCCCCCTCACCGATGACGCACCCCGTGATCCGGGCGTTCGCACCGATGCGAGCGCCCGAGGCGATGATCGAGTCACGGATGACCGCACCCGGCTCGATGGTCACGCCGTCGAACACGACCGTGTCGTCCAGGCGGCAGCCCGCACCGATCTCCGAGCCACGGCCGACCCACGTGCCACCGACCAGGATCGTGCCGGCGGCGACGCCCGCGGTCTCGTCGACAAGCGACTCACCGGTACGCCCCTCGAGCAGCGGCGAGTGCGCGATGCCGCGCACCAGGTCGGAGGAGCCGCGGACGAAGTCGTCCGGGCGGCCCATGTCACGCCAGTAGGCGTAGTCGACGTGGCCGTAGACGCGACGCCCCTGCTCGAGGAACTGCGGGAACGTCTCGCGCTCCACGGAGACGACGCGCCCCTCGGGGATCTCCTCGATGAGTTCCCGGCGGAAGACGTAGCAGCCGGCGTTGATCTGGTCGGTCGGCGGGTCCTCGGTCTTCTCGAGGAACTCCAGCACCCGGCCGTCGGCGTCGGTGGGCACGCAGCCGAAGGCCCGCGGGTCCGGCACGCGCACGAGGTGCATCGTGAGGTCGGCGTCCTTCTCGGCGTGGGTGCTGAGGATGGCGCGCAGGTCCGTGCCACCGAGGACGTCACCGTTGAAGACCATGACGGTGTCGTGGCGCAGCCTGTCGTAGACGTTGCGGATGCCGCCGCCGGTGCCGAGGGCCTCCTCCTCCACGACGTACTCGATCTCCAGGCCCATGTCGGAGCCGTCGCCGAAGTACTCCTCGAAGACCTCCGCCTTGTAGGAGGTGCCGAGCACGACATGCGTCATCCCGGCCGCCTTGATGCGCGCGAGCAGGTGCTGCAGGAACGGGTAGCCGGCGGTCGGCAGCATCGGCTTGGGGGTGTTGACCGTCAGCGGACGCAGACGGGTGCCGCGGCCGCCGACGAGGATGACGGCGTCGGTACGCGAAGGATCAATGGCATCAGACATGGGAGTCCTTTCGGTTGGTGCGTGCCCGGGTGACGGCGATCGCGCTGCGGGCGTTGAGACCCGCGCGGATGAGCCCCCGCAGCGGTGCCTGCCACGGGTGCGGCAGACGGTCGGCCTGGAAACGGTACGCCGACTCGTGGTGGGCCGGGAGCATCGTCTCGGCGTGGCGGCCTGCCGCATGCCCCTTGTCATGGGCGATCTCGGCGGACGGGCAGTAGATGTTGCGGAACCCGGCGCGCGCGAAACGGTCACCGAGGTCCACGTCCTCCATGTACATGAAGTAGCGCTCGTCGAAACCTCCGACGGCGTCGAAGGCGTCCCAGCGCACCAGCAGACAGGAGCCCGAGAGCCAGCCCGCCTCCCGCTCACTGTCCATGTCGGCGTTGTCCCGGTAGGACCGCGTCCAGGGGTTCGAGGGCCACACCTGCCCGAGGAGCGCATGGCCGATGCCGTTGCGCAGCGTCGGCACCGCGCGGGCGCTCGGGTAGATGGAACCGTCCGGCTCGACGATCCGCGGTCCGACGGCCGCGGCCTCGGGGTGCCGCTCCATGCACGCGATCATCGCGTCGATGGCGCCCTCCCCGAACACGACGTCCGGGTTGCTCAGCAGCAGGTACTCGGGGTCGATGTCACCGGCGTCGCGGGCGGGCCGCAGGTGGCGGGCGCCGACGTTCATGCCGGTGCCGTAGCCGAGGTTGCCTCCGGTGGGCAGGAACTCGACGTTCCCGCTTCTCGACGCCGCCTCCTCCGGCACCCCGTCCCGGGAACCGTTGTCGGCGAGCACGACATGCACGCCCCGGGAGGTGGCGCCCGGCAGGCTGTCGAGGAACGCCCGGAGGTGGCGCCCCGGGGAATAGGTCACCGTGATGACGGCGATCGGAGTCTGGGAGGTGGTCACAATGTGTGAAGCATAGTGTCGATCCCCGTCGGCGACCCGCTGCGCCACTCGCCATGACCTAGACTTGACCCCCGTGAGTGACAAGTATCGCCGTGTGCGCGACATCCAGCCCGCCCCGTCCGCCGCCGCCCCGGCACGTCAGGCAGGCCCCGCGCCCCTCAAGGCGCTGCTGGCGTTCTTGTCTGTCCTGGTGCTGCTCGCCTCCGGCCTCGGCTACGCCGCCGTCGGCCGCCTCGGCAACGACATGGCCTCCGCGGGCAACCTCCTGCTCGGCGGTGGCCAGGGCCTCAAGGGCCGGGCGCCCGACGGGGCGACGGACATCCTGCTCGTCGGTTCCGACTCGCGTACCGACGCCCAGGGCAACCCCCTCTCCGACGAGGAGCTCGCCCGCCTGCGCGCCGGCGTCGACGACGGTGAGGAGAACACCGACACCCTCATGGTCATCCGTGTGCCCAACGACGGCTCCTCCGCCACCGCCGTGTCCATCCCCCGTGACACCTACATCGCCGACGAGAAGTACGGCAACATGAAGATCAACGGCGTCTTCGCCGCCCACAAGGGGGCGAAGGCGGAGCAGCTCCTGGCCCGGGGCGCCTCCGACCTGGAGATCGAGCGGCAGGCCACCGAGGCGGGCCGCCAGGGCCTCATCGGCGCGGTCTCCGACCTCACGGGCATCGAGGTCGACCACTACGCCGAGATCGGCCTCTTCGGCTTCGTCCTGCTCACCGACGCCGTCGGCGGCGTCGACGTCTGCCTCAACAACGCCGTCCAGGACGAGTTCTCCGGCGCCGACTTCCACGCCGGCGTGCAGACCCTCGACGGCGCCCAGGCCCTCGCCTTCGTCCGCCAGCGCCACGGCCTGCCCCGCGGCGACCTCGACCGCATCGTCCGCCAGCAGGCCTACATGGCCTCCCTGGTGAACAAGGTCCTCGCCGCCGGCACCCTGACCAACCCACAGAAACTCTCCGACATGGGCACCGCCGTCGAACGTTCCGTGGTCATCGACCAGAACTGGGACATCATGTCGTTCGCCACCCAGCTGGCCAACCTCGCGGGCGGCAACGTCGTGTTCAACACCATCCCGGTCACCTCCATCGACGGCGTCGGCGACTACGGCGAGTCCATCGTCACCGTCGACGTCCCCACCGTGCACGCCTTCATGGACGAGCTGCTCGGCTCAATGGAGATCACCGGGGCCCCGGAGGACGCCGCCGGGGACGCGCCCGCCGAGATGCAGCTCCCGGGCAAGGACATCCACGTGCTCAACGCCGGATTCACCACCGGCCTGGCCGGCAACGTCGGCGGCTGGCTGTCCGCGGAGGGCTACTCCGTGGTCGAGGTCACCAACGCGCTGCCGGGCATCTACACCTTCTCGCAGGTCGTCGCCGCCGACGCCTCCGACCCGGACGCCATCGCCCTGGCGGAGGCCCTCGGCGGGCTGCCGGTCACCGAGAACGCCGGCCTGAACTCGGACACCCTCATCGTGGTCACCCACGACGAGTGGTCCGGCCCCCTCGGCGACGCCTCCCTGGTGGGCGACTCCTCCGTCGGCCCGTCCTCGGGCGCCGGGGTCGGCGTCGGCGAGACCGAGACCGTGGGCACCCCGGGTTCCGACTTCGGGGAGGCGGAGGTCGCCCCCGAGATCGACGCCGGCGGCGACGGGCCGAGGTGCGTGAACTAGGACTTCACGAGAATCCATCAAGCTCTAGGACATAGCTCGCACGAACATACCGAGACTGTCTCGTTGACAGTCAATGAAGATTAGACCTTCCAGACACGTCGAGAACCCACTGCGGTTTGATACAGTCTACGAACATGAAGAGAGTAGACGAGGTCTTTATTCCGGGCGGTATGCCAACAGAAACTTACGTTAAGCGGGAACACCTATCACTTGAGCCCGAACTAGAGGAATGGGTTTCAAGAAAGCAGAAGCCCCTACTGTCGGTGTCTGGCCCTACGAAATCCGGAAAAACCGTACTCTTGAAGCGGCTCATTCCAAATGCTGTTTGGCTTTCAGGAGGAGCAATTGACTCAGCCCAAGATTTCTGGGAAGCAATTTGCGACGAACTAGAAGTCTTCACCGACCACTCTATCGCAGGAGCAGTAGAGGGAACCATCGGCGAGTCATATAACGCGGAAATCGATGCACATATAGCACGAGGATCAGCCGAATCGCATTCAGAATCTTCAAGACTCAAGTCAATAGCACGTAGCCGCGCTTCACAACCTCGGCCCGCAGCCCGCAAATGGTTGCGAAAACTAATGCGAGAGGACCAGGCTCCAGCTATCATTGTCGACGATTTCCACTATATTGAAAGCTCTGAACAACTCAATATCGTCAGAGGCCTTAAAGATCTTATATTCGACGGACTGGGCGTAATTGTAGCTGCCGTCCCCCACAGAGCTTACGATGTAGTGCGAGTCGAGAAGGAAATGACCGCAAGGGTCGAAACACTCACTGTCGAGCCCTGGAGCAACCATGACCTCGCCCTTATTGCCCGTCAGGGATTCTCCGCACTGAATTTCCAATGCAATCCAGAAATCGTCGATCGACTAGTAGACGAGAGTTTCGGAAGTCCGCATCTCATGCAGACTCACTGCCTTGAACTTTGCCATGAGAACGGAGCAAGACGAGGGAGTGAGCATGCTCTCACACTGACAGCTCCCGAATGGAAACCATTCTTCGAGCAGAAGGCATCGGCCACCTCTAAGTCTGCATTTGACTTGCTGAAAACTGGCCCTAGAACTCGCACTGACCGAAAGCCGCGCATTCTAAAAAGTGGAGTACATACTGATATCTACGGCGCCGTTTTGGCTGCAATAGAGCATACCGGACCACGCACAATGCTCACGTACGACGAAATACGCAGTGCCCTTCGCGAAGTCATGAAATCGGACTTACCGCAGCGACATGAGGTAACAAACGTACTCGACCAAATGACCAACATCGCTAGAGAGAAAATCGAAGGTGAGCCTGTCCTCGATTACGATCCCGAATATTCCACGCTACACTTGGTAGACCCATTTTTTGCCTACTACCTAAGATGGGCCCCGAGTTCACTGAAGGCCATACACCTTCCCGAGAGCAGAAATACAACTCTCTTACCGCCGACAGACTAGCGGCCCTAGGTGTACTGCTCTGTGACGTTGTGAACGCATCGCTTGGAGCTAGCCTGCCGATAGCGGTCTGGGTGGAAATTGTAGTTATGCAAGAAATCCGCATACGTTGCTTGCTCGCATAGGGCTGGGCGTAGGCCCACTCGGTCATCACATCCTCGCCGAGGGAAGCGGCAAACGCACAGGAACGGTATCAGGCTCCGTTATCGGGCTCTTCACGATTTAGAGTGCGTTGATCCGGTTGTGTATCTGGCCGGAGTGGATCAGTGACCGCAAGATGTAGTGGTTGAGATTCCTGAACCCCAGAGCAATCCCGCGTAGATGCTCAAGCCGTCCGTTGATCGCCTCGACCGGACCGTTGGACGCCCCGATATCGAAGTACGCCAGGACATCTTCCCGCCGACGCCACAGGGTTCTCCCGAGTTGAGCCAGCTCCTCCAGACCTTTCGGCAAGCCTTTGCGCAGGGTGTTGATGATCCGGTCCATCAACTTCTTGCCCTCCGACTTCTTCGGATGCCCGTACGCCTGGATCACGTCCTGATAGAACATCCACGTCACCTCCAGGGCCACGTAGTCGTCATCGGTGGCCCACAGCATGTCCAGTCGCTGTTTCTGCCGCTCGGTGAGGTAGTCCGTCCTGGTCAGTAGCGTGCGACGGTGCTTGTACAGCGGATCGTCCTTGCGGCCCCGGCGTCCGGTGGTCTCTCGTTGGAGCCGTTGCCGGCATCCGGTGAGCTTGTCAGCTGCCAGATGGACCACGTGAAAGGGATCCATGACCTTGGTGGCGCCCGGGAGGACCTGGTCGACAGCGCTGGCGTAGCCGGTGAACCCGTCCATGGTCACGACCTGCACCTGCTCCCGGAAGCCAGGGTCGCGTTCCTGCAGCCACGTGCGCAGCACGTCTGCGCTGCGGCCTGGGCGGATATCCAGTAGTCGGGCCGGCCCACGTCCGTCGACCAGCGGGGTGAGGTCGACCAGGATCGTCACCAGGTTGGACGGCTGGCCTGGCTTTCGGGTGTGCTTCCAGACATGTTCGTCCACACCGAGGATCCGGACTCCATCGAGGTGGGAAGCATTGTCGGCTCTTCACGATTTGGAGTGCGTAGCTGACCACGGGGTGGGGTTCGGGGTGGCACAACATGTAGAGGTCCTGGCCGGTACAAGATGAGAGTTGCGAAGCTTCCATCTGACCGAACCAGGACCCTACTGTGCAGCCTAGTGGCAACCTCGTCGCCGACACCATCTGCCGCACGGCAGAAATCGGCCTGACCATCACCGGAGCCGCTGACGCCGGCAACATCACCATCATCGACGCCACCCCGGTGGCCGTGGCCACCACCTGTCCCGAGTGCGGACACCCCGGGACGAAACGTGATCACGTGGTCCGGACTCTGGTCGACCTGCCGGTGGTGGGGTTCCCCACCCGCCTGCATGTGCGCGTCCCCAGATTCCTGTGCACGATGGCGTCCTGTCCCCGCAAGATCTTCCAGGCTTCACTGGCCTGCGCGGATGACCGATCCAAGCTCACCCACCGCGTCACCCGCTGGGTCCTCCAGCGACTAGCGATTGACCGGATGAGCGTGGCTGCGACCGCCACAGCGCTGGGCGTCGGGTGGGAGCTGGTCAACCAGGTCGCACTGGATGCCTGCCGCCAGCTCGTCTACGACAATGCTTCCCACCTCGATGGAGTCCGGATCCTCGGTGTGGACGAACATGTCTGGAAGCACACCCGAAAGCCAGGCCAGCCGTCCAACCTGGTGACGATCCTGGTCGACCTCACCCCGCTGGTCGACGGACGTGGGCCGGCCCGACTACTGGATATCCGCCCAGGCCGCAGCGCAGACGTGCTGCGCACGTGGCTGCAGGAACGCGACCCTGGCTTCCGGGAGCAGGTGCAGGTCGTGACCATGGACGGGTTCACCGGCTACGCCAGCGCTGTCGACCAGGTCCTCCCGGGCGCCACCAAGGTCATGGATCCCTTTCACGTGGTCCATCTGGCAGCTGACAAGCTCACCGGATGCCGGCAACGGCTCCAACGAGAGACCACCGGACGCCGGGGCCGCAAGGACGATCCGCTGTACAAGCACCGTCGCACGCTACTGACCAGGACGGACTACCTCATGGACCTGACCCCTGTTTGGTAGACACCCGACAACCCGGCTTTCTGCCGGGGAAGAAAGGTAACCTGCCACCATGCCGATCAAGACCTACACCGAGGAGTTCCGCCGCGACGCGGTCGCCCTCTACGAGAACTCACCCGGGGTATCGATCAACGCCCTCGCCACAGAACTCGGCGTCAACCGCAACACGCTCCAGATCTGGGTCCGCAAATACGGCACCGGCGCCCGCACCAGCAGCTCGGATTCTTCCTCCAGCTCTGACACACCGACCGTGGTGACCGAAGCGGAACGCATCCGCCAGCTGGAACGAGAAGTTCGCAGACTCCGGGAGGAACGCGACATTCTGCGCAAGGCCGCGAAATATTTTGCGGAAGAGACGAACTGGTGATCCGCTTCCAGTTCGTTGACGACGCCCGGAACGACCATTCGGTTAAGCGGTTATGCGAGGTCCTCCAGCTCAATCGGTCCTCGTACTACAAATGGAAAAACACCTCCGCCACCAGGAAGAAACGTCTGCTCAGCGACGCGATCCTCGGCGCAAGGGTCAAGGCCGTGTTCACCAAGGAACGCGGATGCTACGGGGCGAAACGCATCACTGCGGAACTCAACGACGATTCGACCGCAACCCCGGTCAACCACAAGAAAGTCGCCCGCATCATGCGCTCGTTGAAGCTGTTCGGGTATTCGAAGAAACGCAAGATCACCACCCCGGTGTCCGAGGGAAAGAAGTCGGTTTTTCCGGATCTCGTGGGAAGGAAATTCACCGCTGAGCATCCCAATCGGGTCTACGTCGGCGACATCACCTACCTGCCGATCGCGGACGGGTCGAATATGTACCTGGCCACCGTCATCGACTGCTATTCCCGCCGGCTGGTCGGCTTCGCGATCGCCGATCACATGCGCACCTCCCTGGTCCAGGACGCGCTGGTGATGGCGAAGGGACAGCGTGGAAGTCTAAAGGATGCTGTTTTTCACTCGGATCACGGAAGTGTCTATACCTCGCATGCGTTCCAGGACACGTGCGGGGAGTTAGGGATCCGGCAGTCGATGGGCGCGATTGGTGCCAGTGCTGACAATGCCTTGGCGGAGTCATTTAACGCCGCGTTGAAGCGCGAGGTCCTCCAGGACGCGAAGACGTTTACCAATCAGTTGCAGTGCCGGCGAGATGTTTTCCGCTGGTGTACCCGCTACAACACCACGCGTCGACATTCCTGGTGTAAATATCTCGCGCCAGCAGTGTTTGAGGAGCGGTGTCCTGTTATGCTGAGATCTGCTTCCTGATCACATCCCCTGTGTCTACTTTCCGGGGGTCGGGCCCTGCCACCCCGAACCCCACCCCGTGGTCAGCTACGCACTCCAAATCGTGAAGAGCCCGTTATCGGTCATCACCCGCGTCACTTTGAAACCCAAAGGCCCAGGCGCGGGTCCAGACCCCGGCAGCGGTCCCCCTCCTCTCATCTCCCAGGGTCTCGAAGTAGGCCACACGGGAATGGTCCTCGACGACGTGAGCAAGGTAGATATACCCAACGCCCCGGCCGCGACTGAGCATCACGTTAGCGTCCTGAGGTGTGGTTCTGTGCAGAGCCACGACTGTAGATTCTCTCCCCACCCCCGTCAGGCATGAGTCCAAGTTTTTGATGGCGACGTGGGCCATGTCACCGGGGTGGAGATACTCGCAGCGCCGGGCTGGCTGTATACCGCCAGGCGGGGAATGTCGCACAGGGCCAGGATCTGGCCCACTGTGGATCGTGATAGCCGATACGGTGCGGTCCCAACCGGCGGGTGACACGCAGAGTGATGAGGCGTCGTTCGGTGCGTGCGCGTAGTCGGTGTAGGCAGGAACGGGGCCGACTGGTCCGGTCGGACAGGTCTTCGCAGGCCCGGGCTCGTTGCACCCACCCGTTGACGGTGTCAGCAGGTACATGGAATCGTTCTGCGGCTCGGCGATGGGTCCCACCTTGTTTAAAGACCAGGTGGACGAGGCGTTGTCTTCCCGCAATGGTCAGTGGGGGAGTTGCAGCGTGTCATGGAAGTTCTCATGTTTGCGCTCACACCGTTCATAACCTCCCGAGGAAGAACATCGAGACCTCAACGAAGCAGCACCTTGTTTCGCCATTGCCACTAACCTCAATAGCGGAGTCAGACCTCTCATAAATGTCAGACCTTGCAGGAAGACCGCACTTGCCCAAGGATTTAGACATCAGGTGTGGCGACACGATCGCAATGACTATCCAAATTGCCCATCAATATCGAAAACTGAATTCAATCCAAATTCGAGATCACTTCCCAATACCAACGAGCAGCGCATGTAAATCACGAGTTTTCGCGAAACACCTTCTCAAGTTCTTAGGTTCGTATGCGCTTCAAACAATTACGTCCCTCCTATTCGGTCACTCCCCCACGTACGCGATCGCGTCAATCTCCACCGTCGCCCCGTAGGGCAGGTTCGAGGCCTCGAGGAAGGTGCGCGCCGGGCGGGCCTCCGCGAAGTGCTCGGAGAACTGCTCATTGGCCTCCTCGCGCAGGGTGATGTCCGTGACGAAGTACGTGAGCTTCACCAGGTCCTTGAGCTCGCCGCCCGCGGTGGCGAGGCGCTCGGTCATGCGCTCGAGTGCCGCCGCGAGGGCCTCCCTGCGGCCTTCAACCGGCTGGTAGTCCTTGTCCACGGACAGCGCACCGGAGACGAAGATGAAGTCACCGGCCCGCTTGGCCATCGCGTAGGGGTGATCGGAGGTCGGCTGCATGAGGTGGTCCTTTCTGGGTCGATATTCACCCCATGATGGCGAGCCGGCGTGACGTCCGCCACCATTTCCGGAAACCACCCCTGAAAAGGGAGTACCAGACGCTCACGGCACGGGTCACCCTGGCGTCGGCGTCAGCCTCCGAGGCTGGAGAGGAAGGTCGCCGAGTCGAGCAGCAGACTCGAGCGGGCGAACACGTTCCAGAAGAGAAACTCGAAGAGATACCAGGCAGAGCCGTTCATGGGGCTCTCCTTTCGTGTCGGGTCGGATCACGGCCACCGGGGGGTGAATGATTCCCGATCCTAGCGGGGAGATCCCCGGCCCCTCACCCCTCCAGCGGCCCGGCGGAGCGGTCTCCGCGCAGGCGCTTGACCACGTTCTCCGCGGAGATGAGGCACATCGGCACACCGACGCCCGGGACGGTGGTCGCACCGGCGTAGTAGAGGCCCTGCACCTTGCGGGAGGCGTTGCGGCCGCGGAAGAAGGCCGACTGCCACAGCGTGTGCGCGGGGCCGATGGAACCGCCGGACCAGGAGTGGAACTGCGACTCGAAGTCCGCCGGGCCGAGGGGCTCCCGCACGACCACGCGGTCGCCGAGGTCGGGGACGCCGGCCCACTCGCCGAGCTGCCTGAGCGCGGTATCGGCGATGGCCTCCACCGCGGGCGATCCGGTCCCCCGGTAGAGGGACCCGTGCCCGAGGGCGGGGTCGGCGGCGACGGGGACCAGGAGGAAGAGGTTCTCGTGCCCCTCCGGTGCCACGTCGGTCTCCGTGGCGGAGGTCTTGGACACGTAGATCGACCGGGAGGCACGCCCCGAGCCGGTGCCGTCGAAGACGGCGTCGAAGTCGGGGGTCCAGTCGCGGGAGAACAGCAGGTTGTGGTGCGTCAACTCCGGGAGCTCGCCCCGCACGCCGGCCAGGACGAGGACGGTGCCCAGCCCCGGCTCGCGGCGCCTCCAGTACTTCTCCGGGTAGGTGCGCTGCTCCGGCGGGAGCAGGCGGGTCTCGGTGTGGTGGAGGTCGGCGGCGGAGACGACGAGGGGGCGTCGAGAAGCGTGCCGTCGGTGAGCTCGACGCCGGTGGCGCGGCCCTCAGCGCTGCGGATGGCGGTCACCTCCGCGCCCAGCCGAAACTCCACGCCCTGCTCCCGCGCGAGATTCTCGAGGGACCGGACGACGGCCGCGAATCCGCCCACCGGGAAACGCACCCCCTGCACGAGGTCCGTGTGACTCATCAGGTGGTACAGCGCGGGGGTGCGCTCCGGGTGCGAGGACAGGAACACCGCCGGGTAGGTGAGCATCTGCCGCAGGCGGTGGTCCCGGAACTGCTTCTCGACGAACCCCGCCAGGCTCTGCGTGATCAGCGTCGTCAGCTTCACCGAACGGCGCAGCGTCGCGGGGTGGAGGAAGGAGCGGGGGTCGGAGAACGTCGTGCAGAGGAACCTGTCGACGGCGATGCCGTAGGAGTCCCCCGCAGACTCCAGGTAGCGGCGCAGCTTCTCCCCCACCCCGGGCTCGAGCGATTCCGCCAGCCGGAATATCCCGGGACCGGAGGGCACGTCGAGGGGCTCCTCCCCCTCCGGGAAGAGCCGGTACGCGGGATCGAGGGGACGAGGTCGAGCTGCTCCTCACTCGACGTGCCCAGCAGTCGGTAGAAGTGCTCGAAGGCGTCGGGCATGAGGTACCAGGAGGGGCCGGTGTCGAAGCGGAACCCGTCGACCTCGTGGATCCCGGCGCGGCCGCCGACGGCGTCGGTGCGTTCGAGGACGGTGACGTCGTAACCCTCACGGCCCAGCAGCGCGGCGGTGGCCAGACCGGCGACTCCGGCACCGATGACCAGCGCCCGGCCCTTCCCGGCGGTGCTCATCGGCCCGCCTTCACCATGGCGCGGGCGGCGAGAGCGACCTTGCGGCGCATCGGCACGCTCAGTCGGCGGGCGCGGAGTTCGGCGACGGGGGCGGCGTCGAGAAGATCGGTGAGCTCGGAGAAGAGGTCCGTGGCCGCGAGGACGCCGACACGTGCCTGCCCGGGCAGCAGCGGGAGAACGTCGCGGGCGGCGGCGAGCTCTTCGCGGATCCCGGCGATGAACGCCGGTTTCGTGTCGTCGCTCAGATCCCCGAGGTAGCTGCGGCCCAGGTCGCGGGAGTCCTCCGCGAGGTCGCGGAGGAAGTTGATCTTCTGGAACGCCGAGCCCAGTGCCCGCGCCCCGTGCTCGAGGCGCGCCCGCTCCTCCGGGGTGACGGGGTGGTCGACGAGGAACGCCGCCAGGCACATCAGCCCGACGACCTCCGCGGAACCGTAGATGTACGCCTCGAGGGATTCCGGGGTGTGGGACGTCTCGGTGAGGTCCGCCCGCATCGAACGGAAGAAGGCCGTCACGTGCTCCGCCGGGATGCCGCAGCGCCGGGCGGTGAGGCCGAAGGCGTGGACGACGGGATCCACCGAGAAGCGTCCCGTGAGGGAGGCGAGGACGGACTGCTCGTAGGTGTCGAGAAGCGCGGAAGGGCTGGCGCCGGCCTCCGCGGCGGGGCCGTCGACGATCTCGTCCGCCACACGCACCATCGCGTAGATGTTCTGCACGTCACGGCGGATGCCCGGCGCCAGCAGCTTCGCCGCCAGGGAGAAACTGGTGGAGTAACTGCCGATGACCTCCCGGGCGGCCCGGTGGGCCATCCGGTCGAACCTGCGCAGGGGATCCACCATCTCTGACATGGATAGCAGCGTATCCCACGCGAGCTGCCTACCATGGGGCGGCATGGAGCTTCTCGCACATCTGCTCAGGACCGACCCCTCGACCCCGCGGCTGACCGTCTACAACGAGTCCACCGGCGCGCGGCTCGACTTCTCCGCAGTGACCCTGGACAACTGGGCGGCGAAAGTCGGCAACATGCTGCTCGAGGAACTCGACCTCGACCCCTCCTCCCGCATCGTCATCGACCTGCCCGTGAGCTGGCAGGCCGTGGCCATCGTGCTCGGGGCCCTGGCCGCGGAGGTCGAGTGGGGCTTCGACGGGGAGGGCGACGTCGTGTTCACGTCGCCGGAGTCCTTCGACTCCTGGGCGGGCGCCGGTTCCGACGTCGTGCTGGTCACCGACGACCCCTTCGGCCGGGGCGTCGTCGAGTCCGGCGGTGAGCTCCCCGCCGGCGCCGTCGACTTCGGTCCGACGGTCCGCTTCTACGGCGACGACTTCTACGGCCCCGCGCCCTCGCTCCTCGACATCGTGGTGGCCGACAGCGGGCCGGAGCGTGTGCTGTCCACCGGGTGGAGCACCGAGGAGGGGCTCGTCCGCGCCGTCCTCGAGCCGATGTCCGCGGGTGGTTCCGCCGTGGTGGTCGCCGGGATGGTCGACGCGGCGCGGCTCGAGGAGATCGCCGCAGCGGAGAAGGTGACCGCCCGTTTGTAGGGTCCTGCGGACCCACCCCCGTGCGGAGATACCCTTTTCCCCGTGACCCTCATTTTTCGACCTGGCGTTTCCCGCCGTCCGGCGCACAGACGGGTACCTGCGAACACGGGGCCTGCCCGTCCCAGCGTGACGCGCTCCGGTGATGCGCTTCGGTGTTATCGTTCACACATGGCAACGGTCACATTCGACAAGGTGTCCATCCGCTACCCGGGCGCGGAGCGTCCGACGGTGAAGGATCTCGACCTGGAGATCGCGGACGGCGAGTTCCTCGTGCTGGTCGGCCCCTCGGGCTGCGGGAAGTCCACGACGCTGCGTGCGCTGGCGGGGCTCGAGCCCGTCGACTCCGGCCACCTGCTCATCGACGGCAAGGACGTCACCGGCGTGGAGCCGGGCGACCGGGACATCGCGATGGTGTTCCAGAACTACGCGCTGTACCCGCACCTGAGCGTGGCGAAGAACATGGGCTTCGCCCTCAAGCTGGCCAAGATGCCGGCCGCGGACATCAGGAAGCGGGTGCAGGACGCCGCGGAGATGCTCGGCCTCGAGGAGTTCCTCGACCGCAAGCCGAAGGACCTGTCCGGTGGTCAGCGGCAGCGCGTGGCGATGGGCCGCGCGATCGTGCGTGACCCGAAGGTGTTCCTCATGGACGAGCCGCTGTCGAACCTCGACGCGAAGCTGCGTGTGCAGACCCGCGCCGAGCTGGCCGCCCTGCAGCGCCGCCTCGGCACGACCACCGTCTACGTCACGCACGACCAGGTCGAGGCGATGACGATGGGTGACCGCGTCGCGGTGCTCAAGGACGGCGTCCTCCAGCAGGTCGCTCCCCCGCGGGAGCTCTACGACTCCCCCGTCAACGAGTTCGTCGCCGGCTTCATCGGGTCCCCCTCGATGAACCTCTTCCCGGGGGAGGGCGTGACCCTGGGGGTGCGGCCGGAGGCGATGCAGGTGGTCGTCGACAAGCAGGCGCCGGAGGGGTGGGTGACCCGGGCGGCCACCGTGGACCTCGTGGAGGAGCTCGGGTCCGAGTCCTACGTGTACGCCACGAGCGAGGGCGTGCGGCTGGTCGCGCGGCTGGGTGACCGGGCGGTGCCGGAGCGTGGGTCGGCGGTCACGTTCGCGTACGACCCGGCGGCGGCGCACCGTTTTGACCCGTCCTCGGGAAACCGTCTCTGACACACCCCCGCGAGGGGGTGATCGGGAACAAGTTAGGTCCGGGCTATTACCTGCGTCACTACATTAAGGAACAACCGTAGTTTTATGAAAGGTGAATCACAGATGAACATCGCACTGAAGCGCCCGGGCCGTTCCCTGGCGGCCATCGCCATCGTCTCGACCGTGGTTCTCGCAGGTTGCGCCGACAGCGGCGACACCGGGGAGACCACCACCGCCACGGCAACCGACACCACCACCGCCACCGAGGCAGCCTCCGACTCGGAGGAGGGTCGCGGCCCGATCACCTTCGCCATGGGCAAGAACGACACCGACAAGATCACCCCGATCATCGAGAAGTGGAACGCCCAGAACCCGGACGAGCAGGTCACCCTCCGTGAGCTCGCCGGTGAGGCCGACGCCCAGCGTGAGACCCTCGTGCAGTCCCTGCAGGCGGGCAACTCCGACTACGACGTCATGGCGCTCGACGTCGTCTGGACCGCCGACTTCGCCGCCAACCAGTGGCTCGCACCGCTGACCGGCGACCTGGAGGTCGACACCTCCGACCTGCTGCAGTCCACCGTCGACTCCGCCACCTACAACGGCACCCTCTACGCACTGCCGCAGAACACCAACGGCCAGCTGCTCTTCCGCAACACCGAGCTGATCCCGGAGGCCCCGACCAACTGGGCCGAGCTCGAGGCGTCCTGCGCCGGGCTCGAGACCGACTGCCTCACCCTGCAGCTCAAGCAGTACGAGGGCCTGACCGTCAACACCGTCGGCTTCATGGAGGGCTGGGGCGGCTCCGTCCTCTCCGACGCCGGTGACGTCACCGTCGACTCCGACCAGGCCAAGGAAGGCCTCCAGGCGCTTGTCGACGCCTACGAGAACGGCACCATCTCCTCCGCGTCCACCTCCGCCACGGAGGAGGAGACCAACCTCGCGTTCGTCGGCGGTGACACCGCGTACGCCATCAACTGGCCGTACATGTACACCAACGCCGAGGGCGAGACCTCCGAGGTCGCGGGCAAGTTCGAGGTCCAGCCGCTCGTCGGCAAGGACGGTGTCGGTGTCTCCACCCTGGGTGGCTACAACAACGGCATCAACATCAACTCCGAGAACAAGCGCACCGCGCTGGACTTCATCAAGTTCATCATCAACGAGGAGAACCAGACCTCCTTCGCCGAGGCCTCCTTCCCGCCGGTCCTCGCCTCCATCTACGAGGACGACGCCCTGGTCGAGCAGTTCCCGTACCTGCCGGCCCTGAAGGAGTCCCTGGAGAACGCCGCACCGCGTCCGGTCTCCCCGTTCTACACGGCCGTCTCCAAGGCCATCCAGGACAACGCCTACGCCGCCCTGACCGCCGGCAAGTCCGTCGATGACGCGACCGCCGACATGAAGGCCGCCATCGAGCAGGCCTCCCGCTAAGCGCCACACCGCCTCACCGTGAAAGACCTGCCCACCCCGGGCAGGTCTTTTGTGGTTGTGTGGGACGTAACACTGAACCGAAGGAGCCGCACATGAACACACGTGCCGGTCAGGCCCGCTCCGCGGCCTGGCTGATCGCCCCCGCGCTCATCGTCCTGGCCATCGTCATCGGCTACCCGATCCTGCGCGCGATCTTCCTGTCCTTCCAGGCGGACAAGTCGCTCGACCCCACCACCGGACTCTTCGTCGAAGGTGGCTTCGCCGGACTCGACCACTACCTGTACTGGCTGTCGAACCGCTGCATGTCCCCCTCCGGCACGGTCTCCACCTGTCCGCCGGGGGTGCTCGCCACCGACTTCTGGCCGGCCGTGCGGATCACACTGTTCTTCACGGTCGTCACCGTCGCCCTGGAGACCATCCTCGGCATGTTCATGGCGCTGGTGATGAACCGTGAGTTCCGCGGCCGGGGTCTCGTCCGCGCCGCGGTGCTCATCCCCTGGGCCATCCCCACCGCGGTCACCGCGAAGCTGTGGCAGTTCATCTTCGCGGACCGGGGCATCGTCAACTCCCTCTTCGACACGAACATCTCCTGGACGACCGACCCCTGGGCGGCGCGTTCCGCGGTCATCATCGCCGACGTGTGGAAGACGGCCCCCTTCATGGCACTGCTCATCCTCGCGGGCCTGCAGATGATCCCCAAGGACGTCTACGAGGCCGCGCGTGTCGACGGCGCCTCCCGCTGGCAGCAGTTCCGGCTCATCACCATGCCGCTGGTCAAGCCGGCCCTCATGGTGGCGGTGCTGTTCCGCACGCTCGACGCGCTGCGCATGTACGACCTGCCGGTCATCATGATCTCCGCGTCCTCCAACTCCCCCACCGCGACCATCTCGCAGCTGGTGGTCGAGGACATGCGGCAGAACAACTTCAACTCCGCCTCCGCCCTGTCGACGCTCATCTTCCTGCTCATCTTCGCCGTGGCGTTCATCATGATCCGCTTCCTCGGCGCCGACGTGTCGGGACAGCGCGGCGTGAAGGGCCGGAAGGTCCCCGGGATGCGGAAGCGGAGGCAGGTCAAGATGGAGGAAGAGGAGCTCGTGTCATGAGGCGCGCAACACTGTGGCACTACCTGGGAGTGCTGTTCATCATGTTCTGGGGCCTCGCGCCCTTCTACTGGATGGTGATCGTCGCCCTGCGCGACAAGCGCTACACCTTCGACACCACCCCCTGGCCGACGCACGTCACCCTGGAGAACTTCCGCGACGCGCTGGCCACCAACAAGGGCAACGACTTCCTCGGGGCGATCGGCAACTCGCTGCTCATCTCCGTGGCGACGACCTCCCTCGCCGTCATGGTCGGCGTCTTCACCGCCTACGCCCTCGCCCGGCTGAACTTCCCCGGCAAGGGCGTGGTCACCGGCATCATCCTCGCCGCGTCGATGTTCCCGGGCATCGCCCTGGTCACCCCGCTGTTCCAGCTCTTCGGCGACCTCGGGTGGATCGGCACCTACCGCGCGATGATCATCCCGAACATCTCCTTCGCCCTGCCGCTGACGATCTACACCCTGGTGTCCTTCTTCCGGCAGCTGCCCTGGGAGCTGGAGGAGGCCGCGCGTGTCGACGGCGCCTCCCGCGGCCAGGCCTTCCGCCTCGTGCTGCTCCCCCTGGCGGCCCCGGCGCTGTTCACGACGGCGATCCTGGCGTTCATCGCCACCTGGAACGAGTTCATGCTCGCCCGCCAGCTCTCGACGACCGCCACCGAGCCCGTCACCGTCGCCATCGCCCGCTTCTCCGGGCCGAGCGCCTTCGAGTACCCCTACGCCTCCATCATGGCGGCGGGTGCCCTGGTGACGGTCCCGCTCATCATCATGGTGCTCATCTTCCAGCGGCGCATCGTCTCCGGCCTCACCGCCGGTGGTGTGAAGGCGTGACCGACCCCGATCCCGGGCGGGGTCGCCGCCGGACGCTCCAGCACGAGACCCTGCTCGGTTTCCTCGGCTTCTTCGCCTTCCTCGCGCTGGTGCAGGCGGTGCTCAACCTCTTCTCCCCCGAGCCGGCCCTGTGGCCGGGGGTCGTGGCGGCGGTGTTCGTCGGGCTCACGTGGTGGGTGTGGCGCCGCCGCTAGCTCGGTCGATCGGCGGTGAACACCGGCCCCCGCGACGCCCGGGATCAGCGATGCTCACCGGCGATCGACGCCGCCGGCGCCCGGCGCCCCGGCCTGCCCCCGGATCGCCGGTTCCAGCCAGGTGAACACCTCGGCGACGCTCTCCTGCACCGCGGCGAGGTCCGCCGCCTCCTCCGACTCGGCGAGTCGGGCGGAGACGATGCCGTACAGGGCACCGAGCAGCATGGCGAGGTTGCGGCGCTCGCGGGGGTCGTCGATAAGCAGTTCGGCGCGGAGCCTGTCGCCGACGGCCTCCCACACCGCCCACTGCGCCTCGCGGGCGTGGGGGCCGAAGGGCGTGTGGCTGCGGCCGAGGCGGTCCAGTTCGGCGAGCAGGAGCGGCAGGCCGCTGTTCATGAGGTGCCCGACGACGGAGCGGACGGCCGTGGGGATGTCCGCCTGCTCCGGGACGACCCACTCCTCCAGTTCCGCGCGGATGCGGTCCACGGGGACGAAGGCCACCGCCTCCTCCTTGTTGGCGAAGTAGTTGGAGAAGGTGCGCCGGGAGACGTTGACGTCGGTGGTGATCTCCTCGATGGTGACCCCGTCGAAACCGTGCTCGCGGACACGGCGGTAGGTGGCGTCGGCGAGCGCGCGCCGGGTGGCCGCCCGCTTGGTGTCTCTGAGGCTGGAGGTCATGGATCCAGCATGACACATCAGTTGCGCAGGGCGGACCCCTCGACGTCGAGACGCGGCAGGGCGCGGTCGAGCCAGCGGGGCAGCCACCATGCGGCGCGGCCCGCCCGGCTCATCACGACGGGGATGAGGACCATGCGGATGAGGAGGGCGTCGATGAGGATGCCCACCGCGAGGGTGAGGCCGAACTGGCGGATGGTGATGTCGTCGGTGAGCACGAAGACGCCGAACACCGAGATCATGATGACGGCCGCCGCGACGACGACGCGGCTGGCGTGCGCGAATCCCTCGACGACAGCCTCCCGGGGCGTGGCCCCGTGGACGTACGCCTCGCGCATCGCGGTGCCGAGGAAGAGCTGGTAGTCCATCGCCAGGCCGTAGAGGATGCCGGTGGCCATGATGGGCAGGAAACTGAGGACGGTGCCGAACACCAGCGTGGTCACGCCGAAGGTGGCACCGATGGTGAGCAGGAAACCCAGCGTCGCGGCGACGGGGATGACGACGGAACGGAACACCAGCAGCAGGATGAGCAGGGAGAGTCCCGCGATGATGCTGAGGTAGAGCGGGACGGCGTCGGCAAGTTTCTGTGAGAGGTCGATGTTGATCGCGGTGAGTCCGGTGACGCCGTAGCCGGCGTCGCGCAGATCGTGGACCAGGTCGGTGGTCTCCGGCGCGAGAGGGCCGGTCACGGGGGTGAGGGCGTAGATCTCCAGGTGCTCGCTGGTGCCGCGCAGCGCCGCGCTGGCGACGCCCTCGAAGCCGCCGAGCGTGTCGAGCGTCGCCCGGACACCCGCCAGATCCGGTTCCCCGGCCGGCTTCTCCACGGCGACGAGCAGCGGCCCGTTCGCGCCCTCCCCGAGTGCCCGTGCGGTGAGGTCGTGGTTGATCCTCTCCGGGGAGCTTTCCGACGCCGCCCCTCCACCCGGCATCCCCAGGCGCATGTCGGCGACCGGCAGCGCCAGCAGCCCCAGCGCGAGGACCACGCCGACGATGACCACCAGCGGGCGGGCGGTGAGGGCGCGGGCCCAGCCGCGGTCCACGCGGTGCTCCTCCGCCTTCCCGCCCGCTGCGGCGCGGGCCCGGGCACGCTTCCCGACGACCCGTTCGCCCACCAGCCCCAGCAGCGCCGGCAGCGCGGTGACCGACAGCGACACCGCAATCGCGATGGTCGCCGCGGTGGCCAGGGCCATAGTGGACACGAAGGAGATGCGCAGGACGAGCAGGCCGAGGAGGGCGACGATGACGGTGAGCCCGGCGAAGACGACGGCCGTGCCGGAGGTGCCCACCGCCCGTCGTGTGGCGTCGTGCGCGCTCATGCCCTCGTGGAGGATGAGCGAACGCTGCCGGTGGAGGATGAACAGGGCGTAGTCGATGCCCACCGCCAGGCCGAGCATGAGCGCCAGCACCGGCGTGGTCGAGGTCATGGTGTAGAAGCCGGAGAGGCCGAACGCCCCGCCCACGCCGATGGCCACGCCCGTCACCGCGGTGAGCAGCGGGAGACCGGCGGCCACGAGGGAACCGAGGGTGAGCAGGAGGACCACCGCGGCCACCGCGAGACCCACCAGCTCATGCCCGCCGACCGGCGGTTCCAGCGGCAGCAGTGAGTCGCTCGGGTAGGCCTGCAGCGCGGTCCCCGCGAGCTGCCCGTCCACCGCCTCCATGAGCTCGTCGGCCACGCCCGGGGGCAGGTCGTCGAGGGCGTCGCTGAGCTGCACGTCGTAAACGGCGATGGTGCCGTCGACACTGAGGGTCACGCCGGGGACCGGGGTGCCGTCAAGGACGAGGGGCCGGCCCTGCGGGTCGGTGCCGCGCTGGAGCTCGCCGAGCATGGCGGTCATGGTCTGGAGCTGCTGCGGGGACTGCGCCCGCGCCTGCAGTTCGGCCTGCCGCTGGGCGGTACGGGCCGCCTTGTCGACGACGAAGTCCAGCCCCTCCGCGGCACGGACCGCCGCGGCGACGGTCCCGAGTTCGGCGGCGTCGAGAGGCGTGTCGTCGCCGGCGCGGAAGACGATGGAGCCCTGGGCGCCGCCGGCGTCGGGAAGCTCGGCCCTGATCCGGTCGAGCTGTTCCTGCGCGGGGGTGCCGTCGACGGTGACGGAGGAACGGATGCGGCCGTCCGTGCTGAGGACGAGCGCGATGACCGCCATGAGGATCAGCAGCCAGACGGCCAGCACCCGGGCGGGGTGGCGGAAGGAGTGGGAGCCCAGTCGGGCGAGCAGTGTGGACATGCCACCACACTTCCACCGAATTGCCCATTGCGCAAGATTGCTCGTTGAGAACTATTTCGCGGTGGATCGCCGGTGATTTCCGGCCCCCACGCGCCCCGGGATCAGCGGTGTTCACCGGCGATCGACCTCACCCGCCGCCACGCGATCCGCAGCGCCGAGTGCGGCAGCGCCAGGCACTCCCGAAGCACCGCCACGAGCAGGTCGCGACGCTGCGTCGGCGCCCCCACCACGTCCGCCGGGACACCCAGGTGCCAGGCCCACAGGCGCGTGCGCCAGACATGAAAGTCGGAGGTCACGATCGTCCAGCGCGGGACGTCGGGGAACAGAGCACGGGCGTTCTCGAGGTTCTCGTTCGTCGACCGGGCACGGGGTTCCCGCACGATCAGGGCCGGGTCGACGCCGTGCGCGGTGAGCCACTGCTCCATGACGGCGGCCTCGCCGTCGCCGGAGACGACGACGGGGGCGGCGTCGACAAGCGGGAGCGCACGGCGCAGCCGGTCCACGAGGATGCGGCTGGGGTAGCCGTGCAACGTGCGGGCACCGAGGATGAGGAGCGGCATGGGCGCCCTAGAGGTACCGCTCGGCGGACTCGCGGAGCTCGTCGGCCCGGACCACCGCCCGGAGACGGTGCGGCAGGGTCGGGGCGGAGAGCAGTGCCTCGTGCGCTGCGAACAGCTGCTGCTGGATGGCGACAGCCTCCTCCTCATGGCCCTGCAGTTCCGTGCCGATCCCCTTGGTGAACACCAGCGTGTCCCACCGGGTGATGGTGTCCGCCAGGTCGAAGGCGGCGTCCTGCACCAGGATCTCGAGCTCGGCGTCTGCGGCGGCACGCTCAACGGCCTCGTCGCGGACCTGTGTCGCCCGGACCAGGAAGTAGCCGGCCCCGAGCAGTCCCGCCACCGGCACGGCCAGCGCCAGGAGCCACAGCACCACGCCCACCGCCCAGAAGACCGCGGCGAGGACGAACACGCCGATGAGCAGCATGCCGCAACCGGAGTTCTGCCTGCTCATGAGGTCAACCACATCCACATCGAGTCGGCCAGGGCGTACAGGCCGACGCCGAGGGTGATCCCGCCGATCAGCGTGACGACGGCGAGCACCACGTAGTGGGTCGGCGACTCGGCCGCAGGGCGCTGCTCCAGGTGGCGGGCCAGACGGCTCAGCTGATGGCGGACGACGGCCTGTTCGGCGGCGGTGGTCGCCGTGCGGCGGCGCGTACGCAGCCACCGGATGTCCTCGGGGCCGTCCGCCGGGGTGGTGGGTGCGGGGGCGGTGTCAGTCACCCCCTGACGGTATCGCGCCACTCCGACACGTCACCCGCCGGGTGTTCGAACAGGTCCCCTACAGTGCCGGGCTGACGCGGAAGAGGTGCAGGTTGGCGAACTCGTCGACGCCCCACTCCCCCAGTTCGCGCCCGTATCCGGAACGCCCGATGCCGCCGAAGGGCAGGCCGGGGCGGGAGGCCCCGGTCTCGTTGACGTAGGTCATGCCGGCCTCCATGCGGGAGGCCACCTCCTGCGCCAGCTCCAGGTCGGACCCGAAGACGTAGCTGCCCAGGCCGTAGTCGGTGTCGTTGGCCAGGGCGACGGCCTCCTCGACGTCGGCCGCGCGGTGGAGGATAGCGACGGGCCCGAAGATCTCGTTGCAGCCCAGGTCGGAGGCGGGGTCGACGTCGGTGAGCAGGGTCGGCTCGAGGAAGGCGCCGGGGCGGTCGAGCGGTCGGCCGCCGACCACGACGGTGGCGTCGCCCTCCGCGAGGCGCCGGACGATCTCGTCGCGGGCCTCGACCGACGACAGCGGCCCGACCTTCGCGTCCGGGTCGTCCCACGCGCCGACCGGCAGGGCGCCGATGCGCTCCCGGAGGAACTCCAGGGCCCGCTCATAGAAGGGTGCGAGCACGATGAGCCGCTTCGGCGCGTTGCACGCCTGCCCGGCGTTGGCCATGCGGGCGCTGACGTAGCGGCCGAGCACCTTCTCCAGGTTGTGGTCGTCGAGGACGAGGAAGGGGTCGTTGCCGCCGAGCTCGAGGACGGACTTCTTGTGGTGCGCGCCCGCGACCTCCGCGACGGCCGCACCCGCCTCTTCTGACCCCGTCAGGGAGACCGCGGCGATCCGCGGGTCCGCGATGAAATCGGCCATCTGGGAGCCGGAGGCGCGGACGTTCCGGAAGACGTGGGCGGGGAGGCCGGCGTCGAGAAGCACGTCCTCACAGGCCTGCGAGGACAGCGGGCAGAGGGAGGCGTGCTTGAGCACCAGCGCGTTGCCGAGCAGCAGGTTCGGTGCCGCCCAGCGGGCGACCTGGTAGTAGGGGAAGTTCCACGGCATGATGCCGAGGACGACGCCGAGCGCGTCCTTCCGCACGAAGGTGCGCAGCGCCCCCTGCGCGGGCAGTTCCTGCGGGGCGAGCAGCTCGTGGGCGTGCTCGGCGTACCAGTCGTAGATGTCGGCGACGATCCGCAGCTCGCCGAGCCCCTGGCGGCGCAGCTTGCCCATCTCGCGGCCGATGAGGCCGGCGAGGTCCTCGGCGCGTTCGCGGTAGAGGGCGGCGGTGCGGCGCAGGACGGCGGCGCGTTCCTCGAGCGGGGTCGCGCGCCACGCACGCTGGGCGGTGACGGCGCGGTCGAGGAGGGCGTCGCGGTCGGCGTCGTCGAAACGCGGGAACGTCTCCTCGGTCTCGCCGGTGCTGGGGTTGATGAGGGCAACAGTGGTCATGCCCCCATCTTTACCCCTCCAGCAGGCTCTTCCGCAGACGCTCGTCCTTGGCCTCCACCTCGGCGGCCATGTTCTGCTGGTACTGCGCCATCTTCTCGACGAGCGCCGGGTCCCCCGCCCCGAGCATCCGCACGGCCAGCAGGCCGGCGTTCTTCGCGCCGCCGATGGAGACGGTCGCCACCGGCACGCCGGCGGGCATCTGCACGATGGAGAGCAGGGAGTCCATGCCGTCGAGGTCGGCCAGCGCGCGCGGCACGCCGATGACCGGCAGCGGCGTCGCGGCGGCGACCATGCCCGGCAGGTGGGCGGCGCCACCGGCGCACGCGATGATGGCCTTCAGGCCCCGCTCGTGCGCGGACTTGGCGTAGGCGAGCATGCGCTCCGGGGTGCGGTGCGCGGACATGACGCCGACCTCGAAGGGCACGCCGAACTCGGCGAGCGCCTCGGCGGCGGGGGCGATGGTGGGCCAGTCCGAATCCGAGCCCATGATGATGCCGACAAGCGGGGACATTGGTTCTCCTTATGCGGTGTAGCCGTCAGCCCAGCGGGCGTTGACGAGGTAGTCGGCTGCCAGGTTCGCTTCTCGACGCACGCGTCCCAGATCCTCACCCGACATGTTCACGTGGCCGATCTTGCGGCCCGCGCGGTACGTCTTGCCGTACATGTGGATCTTGGCCTGCGGGAAGCGGGCGTGGACGTCGAGCATGCGCTCGGCCATCGGCTTCTCCGGGTCGGTCTGCCCGCCGAGGACGTTCGCCATGACGGTGACCGGGGCGGTCTGCTCGACAGACCCCAGCGGCCAGTCCAGGACGGCGCGCAGGTGCTGCTCGAACTGGCTGGTCACACAGCCGTTCTGGGTCCAGTGGCCGGTGTTGTGGGGGCGCATGGCCAGCTCGTTGACGGCGATGGCCGGCTCGCCGTTCTCATCGCGGTACTCGAAGAGCTCCACGGCCAGGACGCCCGTGACACCGAGTTCCTGCGCGATGGTGACGGCCAGGTCGCGGGCCTGCTGCCCCAGTTCCGGGGACAGGTCCGGGGCGGGGGCGACGGCCTCGGTGCAGATGCCGTCGGTCTGGACGGATTCCACGACCGGCCACGGCTGGACCTGGCCGGAGGGGCGGCGGGCGACCATGGCGGACAGCTCGCGGACGAGTGCCACCTTCTTCTCGGCCATGAGGGGGGTGCCGGCGTCGAGAAGCTCCTGCACGAGGGACTCCAGTTCCGCGGGCTCCGGGAACCACACGCCGTGCCCGTCGTAGCCGCCGCGGCGGGCCTTGAGGCAGACGGCGCCGTCGACGGAGTCGGAGAACGCGCGGGCGTCGGCGACGGACCCGATGGCCGCGAACGGCGGGACCGGGGCGCCGATGGAGCGCAGCTTCTCGCGCATGACGAGCTTGTCCTGGGCGTTGACCAGGGCGTCGGGGCCCGGCTGGACGTTGACGCCCTCGCTGATGAGCTGGTGCAGGTGCTCGGTGGGGACGTGCTCGTGGTCGAAGGTCATGACGCTGGCGCCCGCGACGGCGGTGCGCAGGTCGTCGAGGTCGGTGTAGTCACCGAGGACGACGTCCGCCGCGACCTGGGCGGCGGAGGAGTCGGGTGCGCCGGCGAGGAGGCGGATCGACTGGCCGAGCTCGATCGCCTCCGTCTGCATCATGCGGGCCAGCTGACCGTCGCCGATGACGGCGACGACAGGCATGCCGGGGACGTGGGCGTTCGGGTTTCCTGCAGGTTCAGTCACGGCCATAACTATAGTCAGCGGCCGGTGTTTCCCCGAAGTTCCTCCGTTTCCTCCGTTTCCTCCGGTTCCTCCGCCGACGGGCCGCTACCAGTACCGGGTGGGCGTCGGGGGCAGGGACTCCTCGATCAGGGCTGCGACGCGCTTCGCGCGGGGCACGTCCGGGAAGTAGAGGGGCCGGTCGTAGCCGCTGATGGCCAGGAAGATGCCGCTGCGGCGCCGCTGCACGGAGCGGATGTCGCGGAAGGGGATGGAGTCGGTGCGGGAACGGAACTCCCCCGCGCGGACCACGAGGCGCTGGTCGGTGACCACGAAGCGGCGGCGGCGCGCCTTGAGCAGCGGCAGGACGAAACGCCAGCAGGCGAGCAGCAGCCAGACGACGAGGACGGCGTTGCGCAGCTGCGGGTCCGTGTACATGCCGGGCTGGTCGAGCCAGCCGATGAGCATCCAGCTCAGTCCGGTGACGAGGATGAGTTCCAGGGTCGGGAAGGTGAGGGTGTGCAGCGGCGCCGTGAGGTCGGCGCGCACCACCTCCCCCTCCACCGGTCGGAACAGTGCCATGGGCGCGGATCCTACCCCTACTAGTAGCGGGCGTCGGTGCGGCGCAGGTGGGTGACGTCGCCCGCGGAGATGAGGTGCCGGTCGCCGTCGTCGGCGAGCAGGTCGAGGCGGCCGTCCGGGGCGATGTCGGCGACGGTGCCGTGGAGGTCTCCGCCGGGCGCCTCCACGCGCACGGGCTTGCCGATGGTGATGCACTCGCGCCGGTAGTCGTCCATGAGGCTGCGGTCCCCGGTCGCCCACTGGGTGAGGCGCCGGTGGAGCGCCTCCAGGACGGCGACGGTGACGTCCTCGGTGCTCACGTCGACGCCCTCCAGGGCGAGGGAGGTGGCGTGGGGCACGGGCAGCTGCTCCTTCGTCAGGGACACGTTGACGCCGAGACCGACGACGATGCGGGGGTCCTCGGGGAAGCCGGCGCCCTCAGCGAGGATGCCGCAGAGCTTGCGCCCGTCCCACAGGACGTCGTTGGGCCACTTGAGCTCCGGCCCCTCCTGCACGCCTGCGACGGCGCGGACGGCGTCGAGGACCGCCAGCCCCGCGGCCAGCGGCACGGTGCCCAGGCGGTCGAGTTCGGCGGTCCCGGGCCGCAGGAGGACCGACATGATGGACTGCGCCCCGCGGGGGGAGACCCACGGGCGGCCGAGGCGGCCCCGGCCGGAGGTCTGTTCCCCGGCCGCGAGGGCGGAGAAGGCGGGGGCGGTGGTGTCGGCGAGGAGGTCGGCGTTGGTGGAGCCGGTGGTGTCGACCCAGCGGACCTGGGCGTACTGGGGTAGGCGCGCGGAGAAGGAGGCAGAAGTCACGGGGACCAGCCTATCCCGTCACACGCGCCACTTCCGACACGCCGTTGTTTCGCCGAAAAAACTAGAGCCACCTGCGAAAACGCAAGAAGTGACGGGCATCACATAGGTTTCGTTATGGAAACTAGCCGCAAAGAGGTCTACACTCCCCAAACATGACCATTTCCTCACCTTTGACGGACCTGTCCGAGCTGACCGACGTCACCACCACCGCCGGCAAGATCGCCGACCTGAAGCGTCGCCGTGCCGAGGCCACCTACCCGATGGGTGAGAAGGCCGTCGAGCGCGTCCACTCCCAGGAGCGCCTCACCGCGCGTGAGCGCCTCGACTACCTCCTCGACGAGGGCTCCTTCGTCGAGACCGACATGCTCGCCAAGCACCGCACCACCGACTTCGGCATGGGCAAGAAGCGCCCGACCACCGACGGCATCGTCACCGGCTGGGGCACCATCGACGGCCGCGAGGTGTGCATCTTCTCCCAGGACGGCACCGTCTTCGGTGGCGCCCTCGGCGAGGTCTACGGCGAGAAGATGATCAAGATCATGGACCTGGCCGTCACCACCGGCCGCCCGCTGATCGGCCTCTACGAGGGTGCCGGCGCCCGCATCCAGGACGGCGCCGTGTCCCTGGACATGATCGCCCGCACCTTCTACCAGAACATCCACGCCTCCGGCGTCGTCCCGCAGATCTCCGTGATCATGGGCGCCTGCGCCGGCGGCAACGCCTACTCCCCGGCCCTGACCGACTTCGTCGTCATGGTGGACAAGACCTCCAAGATGTTCGTCACCGGCCCGGACGTCATCAAGACCGTCACCGGTGAGGAGATCACCCAGGAGGAGCTGGGCGGCGCCCAGACCCACATGACCACCGCGGGCAACTCCCACTTCACCGCGAAGACCGACGAGGAGGCCCTCGACTGGGTGCATGACCTGGTCGGCTTCCTGCCGTCGAACAACCGCACCGTCGCCCCGTACGACGAGTTCACCGCCGACGAGGGCGCCGTGGGTGACAACATCACCGCCGACGACCTCAAGCTCGACGGCATCATCCCGGACTCCCCGACCCAGCCCTACGACGTCCGCGAGGTCATCGAGTGCCTCACCGACGACGGCGAGTACCTGGAGATCCAGGCCGAGCGCGCCGAGAACGTCGTCATCGCCTTCGGCCGCATCGAGGGCCAGTCGGTGGGCTTCGTCGCCAACCAGCCGTCCGTCTACGCCGGCTGCCTCGACATCGACTCCTCCGAGAAGGCCGCCCGCTTCATCCGCACCTGCGACGCCTTCAACATCCCCATCGTCCTGCTTGTCGACGTCCCGGGCTTCCTCCCCGGCGCCGGCCAGGAGTACGGCGGCATCCTCCGTCGTGGCGCGAAGCTGCTCTACGCCTACGGTGAGGCCACCGTCCCGAAGATCACCGTCACCATGCGCAAGGCCTACGGCGGCGCGTACTGCGTCATGGGCTCCAAGGGCCTGGGCGCGGACGTCAACCTGGCGTGGCCGACCGCCCAGATCGCCGTCATGGGTGCCGCCGGCGCCGTCGGCTTCATCTACCGCAAGGAGCTCAAGGAGGCCACCGACAAGGGCCTCGACGTCGTCGAGCTGGCGAAGTCCTTCGAGCGCGAGTACGAGGACCACATGCTCAACCCGTACAAGGCCGCCGAGCGCGGTCTCATCGACGCGGTCATCCTGCCGTCCGAGACCCGCGGCATGATCGCCCGCAACCTGCGCCTGTACAAGGACAAGAACGTGTCCCGCCCGGCCCGCAAGCACGGCAACATCCCGCTGTAAACCGGCCCCGTACGCCCCGCCTGCGCCTGAAGTGTCGTGGGCGGGGCGTAGCCGTCTAGACTAGAGGACCATGACTTCCACCTCCCCTGATCTCACGACCACCGCCGGAAGGCTCGCCGACCTGCGTGCCCGCCTGGCGGAGGCCGAGGCCCCGGTGGGGACCGACGCCGTCGAGGCGACCCACGCCTCCGGTCGGGCCACCGCACGCGAGCGTGTGCTGGCACTCCTCGACGACGCCTCGTTCGTCGAGACCGACGCCCTCGCACGCCACCGTTCCACCCAGTTCGGCCTCGACGCCGAGCGCCCGCTGACCGACGGTGTCGTCACCGGTTACGGTACGGTCAACGGCCGGAAGGTCTGCGTCTTCTCGCAGGACTCCACCGTGTTCGACGGCGCCCTGGGTGAGGTGTACGGCGAGAAGATCATCAAGGTCTACGACCTGGCCATCAAGACCGGCGTGCCGGTCATCGGCATCCACGAGGGCGCGGGTCCGCGTGTCGCCGAGGGCATCGTCACCCTGTCGATGTACTCGAGGATCCTGTCCCGCGCCACGACCGCCTCGGGTCTCATCCCGCAGATCTCCGTGATCACCGGCCACACCGAGGGCATGCACGCCCTCCCACCGGTCTTCGCCGACGTCGTCGTCATGGTCGAGGACGGCGGTTCGCTGCACCTGGCCGCCACCGACGTGGTGGAGAAGGTCACCGGGCAGGCCGCCACGCCGGAGTCCCTGGGCTCCGCCGCCGTGCACGCCTCCACCTCCGGTACCGCGCACCTCACGGCCCCCACCGACCTCGAGGCGCTCTCCCTGGTGCGGGACGTGGTCGGCCACCTGCCGTCGAACAACCGCGCCGAGGCCCCGCGCCCGGAGACCGAGACCTCCCTGGAGGTCAACGACACCGACCGCGAGCTCGACTCCCTCATCCCCGACTCCGACGCCCACACCTACGACATGCACGAGGTCGTGCGCCGGATCGTCGACAAGGGCGAGCTCCTGGAGCTGCAGGCCGGGTACGCGCCCAACATCATCACCGCGCTGGCCCGCGTCGAGGGCCGCGCGGTGGGTGTGGTCGCCAACCAGCCGACCGACCTCGCCGGCTGTCTCGACTCCGCCTCCGCGGAGAAGGCCGCCCGCTTCATCCGCACCTGCGACGCCTTCAACATCCCGATCGTCGAGTTCGTCGACTCCCCCGGTTTCCTGCCGGGTGAGGACCAGGAGCACGCCGGAGTGCTGCGCCGGGGTGCCAAGCTGGCATACGCTTACGCCGAGGCGACCGTCGGCAAGGTCACCGTCATCACCCGGAAGGCCATCGGCCCGTCGTATGTCCTGATGGGGTCGAAGGACCTGGGCGCCGACCTCGTCTTCGCGTGGCCGACCGCGGAGATCGCCGTCACCGAGGCTCCGGCCGCCGTGGCCGCCCTCGACGGGAAGATCGACGAGCAGGCCTACGCCGACAACCACATCAACCCCTACCTCGCCGCGGAGCGCAGCCTGGTGGACGCGGTCATCGAGCCGTCCACCACCCGTCCGCAGCTCATCGAGGGTCTGCGCCTGCTGGACCGCAAGGTGATCCAGACCCTGCCGAAGAAGCACGGAAACATCCCCCTCTAAGGAGCCGATCGTGACCACCACCACCGCCGCCAAGCCGCTGTTCCGCGTGCTCAAGGGCAACCCGGACGCCACCGAGCTCGCTGCCCTCACCGCAGTGCTCACCGCCCTGGCCAAGAAGCGCCCGGACGAGGAGTCCGGCGAGCGCAACCTCTGGGGCCGCCCGGAGGACCGCCTGCAGCGCACCACGCTCTACAACCCGAACGCGTTCCGCAACGTCACCTTCTACTGATGCGGATCGTTCTCGCGTCCTCGTCCCCGTCGCGGCGGATGATCCTGGCCAACGCCGGTGTCGACCCCGTCATCCAGCCCGCGGACGTCGACGAGGACGCCCTCTTGGCGTCCCTGCAGGACGCCTCCCCCGCCGACGCCGTCGCGGCCCTGGCCCGCGCCAAGGCCCACGCCGTCGCCGGGCAGTTCCACGGGGACGTGGTCATCGGCGGCGACTCCATGCTGCTTCTCGACGGCCGCCTGCAGGGCAAACCCCACACCGAGGAGGCCACCGTCGAGCGCTGGCGCGAGCAGGCCGGCAAGGTGGCGCAGCTGCTCACCGGCCACTGCATCGTCCACCGGGGTGAGGAGTTCGTGGAGACGACCTCCACGACCGTGCACTTCGCCGCAGCCTCGGAGGCCGACATCCGCGCCTACGCCGCCTCGGGTGAGCCCTGGCAGTGCGCCGGTGCCTTCACCCTGGAGGCCCTCGGCGGCTGGTTCATCGACCGGATCGAGGGGGACCCGTCCTCGGTGATCGGACTGAGCCTGCCGACCGTGCGCCGGGCCCTGTACCGCTTCGGGCTCGACGCCAGCGCCTTCTGGCGTTCCTAGAGGAACTCCCCGATCTCCGCCCACACCTGGGGCACCAGGGAGTTGAGGTACGCGAGGCTGAGGTGGTTGCCGTCGCGGTACACGAGGATGTTGCCGATCACCGCCGGGCAGAACCCGTCCGTGCAGTACCACGACGAGGTGTCCACGGCGCGGGCCGTGGGGATGTCCGCCAGGTACGCCGCCGCGGGATCGACCGGCCGGTAGAAGTCCTCCTCCACCACGCCGCAGTGCGCCGGGTCCTCGGCCACGCGGAGACAGAACGGGATCGACTCGTCGGAGCCGTCCGGGAGGAACTTCCACGGGTTGTCGCGCAGACCGACGAAGGGGATGCGCTCCTCGGCGAGGAAGTCCCAGAACGTGAGGTAGGACTCCGGGACGCCCTCCTGGAAGTCACCGGACTCCAGGAAGGGGCGCGTCGTCGTCGAGATGACCAGCTCCGGCCGCGCCTCCGCGAGGCGGTCGATGACCTGCTCGTTGAACAGGGCGCAGTCCGGCTCGAAGAGACCGTCGCGCTCCTCGACGAACGTCGGGCAGGACTGCCGCACCAGCGGGATGACCCGGAAGCCGTGCTCCTTGCCCAGCACGTCGAGGGGGATGACCCACTGCTCGGAGTGGGAGCCGCCGACGAGGTAGACGTCCCGGGTCGCCGCCGGATCGCCGAAGACGCAGTCGGAGCCGCGTTCGTCGACAGGCAGGACGTGCGGGTCGTCGCCGAAGCGGGAGATGCACTTCTCCGTCCAGATCCGCGAGATCAGCGCGCCCGCGAGCTCCGGGTCCGGGCGGACCTTCTTGTCGGGCACGGGGGCGCCGGTGAGGGCGGCGGCGCCGGGGTACTGGGTGGCGTCGAGAAGCAGTCCCCCGGCGAGGTGGAGGCGGACCTCCCAGATGCCCTGGAGGATGAGCAGCGTCGCCATGACGAGCGCCAGGACGCCGGCCCCGACGGCGCGGGCGCGGGCCACCGCGGAGGTGCGCAGCTGCGCGATCGCCTCCTGCACCCGCCGCTCGCCCGCGCGGGGGCGGGGGGCGTGCTGCCGCAGGGGCTTCTCGACGAACCTGTGCGTCACGTCCGCGAGCAGCAGCGACACCGCGACGACCGCGACACCCAGCCACCAGGGGACCTCGTCGAGGCCCAGCACGATGAGGCTGAGGATGAGCAGGGGCCAGTGCCACAGGTACAGCGGGTAGGCGATGTCACCGAGCCAGCGCATCGAGCGGTGGGCCAGCCACCCGGCGACGCGGCCCTGTCCCCCGCCGAGGATGACCAGGACGGCACCGCCGATCGGGTACAGGGCGGCGGGGCCCGGGAAGAGGCGGGCGCCGTCGAGAAGCAGGCCCGTCGTCAGCACCATCGCGAGGCCCACCACGATGAACAGCTCCTGCAGGCGGGGGTTCACCCGCACCCGGTGGGCGTGCAGCGCCAGGAGGGCACCCAGCGTGAGCTGCCACATGCGCGACCACGTGGAGTAGTAGTTGAGCTCCTGCCACTCCCCGTGCAGCCACGTCGCATAGACGAAGGACGCGACCGTGGCCACGGCGAGGAACCCCGTCACCCACCGGGAGAGATCGACGCCGGCCCGCCGCGCCCAGAGGACGACCATCGCCAGGGCGATCGCCATGACGTAGAACTGCCCCTGGACCGCCATCGACCACAGGTGCTGCAGCGGACTGACCCCGCCGGAGGCGACGTTGTAGTCCGCGTCCTGCGAGGCCAACGTCCAGTTCTGGTAGTAGAGCAGGCTCGCCGTGAACTGGTCCATGAGTTCCACGCTGCGCATCCAGGGGATGCCGAGCATGACCACCGTGGCCGTCGTGCCGAGCACCACCAGCAGCCCCGGGTAGAGCCGCCGGATGGTGCGCCAGAGGGGCCACCAGGGGTTCGGGGAGGCGTCCTCCCGGCGCGCGTAACGCAGCTGCGAACCGAGGAAGAAGTACCCGCTGAGCAGGAGGAAGACGTCGACGCCGCCGGACACCCGCCCGACGAACACGTGAAAGAGGACGACAAAGGCGATGGCGATGCCCCGGAGCCCGTCCAGGTCGTATCGGTAGGACACCGACCTCACCGGGGGTGCCTGCACGACGGTGTCCGACGACTGCATGGAACCTCATTTCCTTCCTCAAGTACCCAGTCAGGGTAACAGCGCAGATCGGGGCGGAGAAAAGATCACTAGGCTCGGTGGACATGAAGATCAACGACATGATGGCGCCCCCGCCCCTGCACCTCCCGGCCGACCCGGCGGCCGGCCTCGACACCGCCTCCTCCGAGACCGCGTTCAAGCACCCCGACAGCCCGCTCGTGTGGGTCACCCGCGCCGAGATGCTGCTCGCGGCCGGGGCACTCGACGACGCCGCCCTCCTCACCGCCTACGCCCACGCCCGCACCGCCTACCACCGCTCCCTCGACCGCCTGCGCGCCAACGGCTGGAAGGGCTGGGGCCCGGTCCCCTTCGCGCACGAGCCGAACCAGCCGGTGCTCCGCGCGATCGCCGCGCTGGCCCGCGCCGCGAAGCTCATCGGCGAGGACAACGAGTACGACCGCTGCCGCCAGATGCTCTCCGACGCCGACCCGGAGTGCGTGGGGCGCCTCATCGACGACGTCGCCTAGTCCCGGCGCCCGTCAGTAGGGCTGCAACCCCCAGTAGGGGAACACCGCCCGGGAGGTCGCCCGCAGCGCGGCGGCCGGCCGCTCGCTGAGCACCATCCCCGGGCGGTAGTCACGCAGCCGCTCCTCCGCGCCCGGGTCCCCCAGCGTCGGCGACGTCAGCAGACCGCCGGCGCGGGGCATGCGCACGGTGGCGTCGATGCTCACGTCCGCGACCGCCGCGAGGAGCAGCACCCAGGCGCGGGCGACGGAGTCGACGTGGTAGCCGCCCCCGCCCAGCGCCACCCAGCGGCCCTGCGCGTAGCGGCGCGCCCAGGCCCCGACCGTCCGGTACACCAGTCCCATGACGTCGACGCTGAGCTCCAGGTCGGTGAGGGGGTCCGCGCGGTGGGCGTCGGTGCCGTGCTGGCTGACGATGATCTCCGGGGAGAAGGCCTGCAGCAGCGGCGGGACGATGCCGTGGACCGCCCGCAGCCACTCCCGATCCCCCGTCCGCCGGTCCAGGGCGATGTTGACCGCCGTCCCCAGCGCCCCCGGTCCCCCGATGTCCCCGGCGTGCCCGGTGCCGGGGAAGAGGTAGAGGCCCGACTCGTGGATCGAGATGGTGAGCACGCGGGGGTCATCCCAGTAGAGCTTCTCGACGCCGTCCCCGTGGTGCGCGTCCAGGTCGAGGTACACGACCCGCTGCGCCCCCAGCTCCAGGAGCCGGTCGATGGCGACCGCCGCGTCGTTGAACATGCAGAACCCGCTCATCCGGTCGCGCGCCGCGTGGTGCAGCCCGCCCGCCAGGTTCACGGCCCGCGACGTCCGGCCCTCCCACACCGCCTCCGCCGCCGCGACCGAGGCCGCCACGATCCGGGACGCCACCGGCGGCAGGTCGGGGGCGAGGGGCTGGTCCGGGGTGCCGATGCCGTGCTCCGGGTGCGCCCGCCCGGAACGCAACGCCGCCAGGTAGCCCGGGGTGTGCACCCGCAGGAGGAGGTCATCCCGGGCCGGGGGTGGTTCGATGACGTCGAAGAGGTCGGTGAGCCCGAGGAAACGGGCCAGCTGCACCGCCAGGCTTACCCGGTGGGGGCTCATCGGGTGGCCGGCCCCGAAGTGGTAGCGGGTGAGCTCCCCGGTGTGGAGGAGCAGCGGCGTCACAGGGACCTCGCGAGGGGGTCACGCTCCGGGCCTAGGGGGAGCACACGGGCCCGCGCCCCGGTGACCCGCGCCCCGTCCGGCCCGGCGAGGACGGGGCTGAGCTCCACCTCGACGACGCTGACCAGCTCGTCCTTGAGCCGTCCCAGCCGCATGAGCAGGTCCTCCAGGGCGGCCAGGTCGGCCGGGTCAGCGGACTCCGCGCCGTCGTGTCCCGTGAGCAGCGCGGCGGTGCCCAGACCGGTGAGCATGTCCCGGGCGTCCCGGCGGCGCAGGGGTGGGACGCGCCAGGAGCGGTCGTCGAGAAGCTCAGGGACCGGACCGGCGAGCCCCACGGACATGATGGGGCCGAGCACCGGATCCTCCACCGCGCGCATGGTGACGGCGGTGCCGGCGGTGTCTGCCGTGTCTGCAGTGTCAATGCCGTAGGCGGCGAGCAGCCGCCCGCACTCGGAGTCACTCAGCCACCCGCCGCCCGGGTGCGCGGCGAGCAGCCCGCGGAGCAGCCCGGTGGCGTCCTCCTCCGGGGACGGGGCCAGTTCATCGGCGGGGTCGGGGCGGGCCGCGGCGCGCTTCTCCTCGTTGTCGGCGATGAGCGCCAGGGCTTCCAGGGCGTCGGCGTAGGAGGTGAACACCGGCAGGTCGGCGCCGACGGGCGGCGGGCCGAAGCCGACGAAGACGCCGACGAGGGGGCGTCGGCACGCGGCGGCGAGCTCCTCCAGTCCCCGGTGCACGGGTCCGGAGACGGGGTGGCTGATCTCCACGGCCGCGGTGAGCACGATGTCGACGTGCGGGTCGGCCAGCGCTTGCCGGGCGGCGCGGATGAGCCCCTCGACCGGGTCCCCGGAGACCGTCACCGCACTGGGGTGGAGGCCGAAACGGTGGGCGGCCTGCCGCATCTGCGCGGTGAGCCCCGCGGAGTTGGAGATGACCCGCACGCGGCGGCCCGGGGGCACCGGCTGCCGGTCGAGGATCCCGGCGACGTCGAACATGGTGTCCCGGCGCGCGGTGACGATGGCCCCGGCGTGGCGGATGACCTCGTCGAGTGCGCCCGGGGGCACGGCCACCAGGCCCACGGCCGTGTGGTGGCGCGCCGAGAGCAGCGCCCGGCTGGGGGTGAAGATGACCACCGGCTTCTCCAGCGCCAGGCGGCGCAGCACACGGAAGAACTTCCGCGGGTTGCCGATGGCGTCGAGGGTGAGCAGGCAGATGTCGGTGTCCGGGTCGTCCGACCAGTACTGCATGAGGTCGTTGGCGGTGACGTCGGCGAACGCCCCGGACGCGACGAAGGAGGAGAGCCCGCAGCCGCGTTCCAGGGCCCGGGACAGGGTGAGGGTGGCCACTCCCGCCGACTGGGTGAACAGCCCGACCCTGCCCGCCGGCACGGCGGGGGCCGGGGTGGCGTTGAGGGGCAGAGCCGTGTTGATGAGCCCCAGGGAGGCCGGCCCGCAGGCGCGGATCCCGTGGGCCCGCGCCCGGGAGACGAGCGCCGCCGCGGCGGCGGTGCTCAGGTTGGGGTTGTCGCCGTCGGCCAGCACGACGATGCCGCGGGCCCCGTGGCGGGCGGCCCCCGCGATGACGTCCGGCAGGTCCGGCCCGTACCCGGCGATGACGAGGTCGACCGGGTCCCGCAGGTGCGTGTCCACCCGCCCCGGGTAGCCGCTGGCGCGGATCGCCGCGGTCAGGGGCGCCATGCGCTCACTGTCGCCGAGCACCGCGATCGCCGCGGGGGTGAGCAGTGCGCTTATCGACGCCGCCTCCGCCCGGTGCTCCCTCTGGTGCATGACGGTGCGGGACCGCTCGGTGGGGTCGATGGCGAAGTCGACGGTGATCACCCCGTCCTCCAGGGCGGGGCGCACGTCGTACCCGGCGCGGAGGAAGACCTGCCGCATCGACTGATTCGAGGTGATCATCTCGGCGGAGAAGCGGGTGACACCCGATTCCCGCCCGACCTGGGCGAGGTGCTCCAGCAGGATGTTCGCGGCCCCTCTGCCCTGGGTGTCGTCGCTGACCAGGAAGGACACGTCCGCCACGCGCTCCGGTGCCGCGTCCGGCACGAGCGCGTAGTGGGCGGTGGCCACGATCCGCCCCTGCCGGGTGAGCACGAGGGTCACCCGGTCCCGGCCGTCCACGTCCACCCAGTCGCTCAGATCCTGCTCCGTGAGCTCCGGGTGGGGGCCGAAGAACCGGAGGTACCGGGACTCCTCCGACACGTGGGAGTAGAACTCGACGAACAGGGGGCGGTCCGTCGGCAGGACGGGACGGAGTACCGCGACGGTTCCGTCCGCGAGGATGACGTCGGCCTCCCGACCGGGCGGTGTGGGGGTCATGGGCGCACACCCTAGCGCGGCGGCATGCGCAGGGCACCGTCGAGACGCACGACCTCGCCGTTGAGGTAGTGGTTGTCCAGGAAGGTGCCCACGAGGGCGGCGAACTCCCCGGGGCGGGCCAGCCGCGCCGGGAAGGGCACGCGGGCCTCCAGCTCCTGCCGGAACTCGGGCGTGATCTGCGCCATCATCGGGGTCTCCACCACGCCGGGGGCGATGGCGTTGACCCGGATGCCGGAGCGCGCCAGGTCACGGGCCGCCGTGAGCGTCAGCGCGTTGACCCCGCCCTTGGAGGCGGCGTAGGCGGCCTGCCCGATCTGCCCCTCGAACGCGGCCACCGAGGACGTGAGGACGATGACGCCGCGCTCCCCGTCCTCAGTGACCGGCTCCTGCGCGGCCATCGCCTCCGCCGCCAGGGTGAGGATGTTGAACGTGCCGTTGAGGTTGACGGAGATGGCCCGGGCGAAGCCCTCGAGGTCATGGTGCCCGCCCCGGTGCAGGATGCGCTCGGAGTAGAGGATCCCCGCGCAGGCCACCACCACCCGCAGCGGGGCGATGGCGCAGGCCGCCTCCACGCCCGCCCGGACCTGAGCGGGGTCGGTGACGTCGGCCGCGAGATAGGTGACCGGCTCCAGGGCGGTGCCCTCCGCGCGGGCCCGGTCGATGCTGGATTCCAGGTCGAGGGCGACGACGTGGTGGCCGGTGTCGACCAGCCGGCGGACCGTCGCGGCGCCGAGTCCGGAGGCACCGCCGGTGACGATGGCGGTGGCTGGGGCAGTGGTGGTGTTGGTGGGGTACTGGGTGTTCACGGGTGATTCTCTCCTCTGGGGGCGGGGTGTCTAGACGAAGGCGGACTGGCCGGTGACGGCACGACCGACGATGAGCGCGTTCATGTCGTAGGTCCCCTCATAGGTGTAGATGGCCTCGGCGTCGGCGAAGAGGCGGGCCATCCCGTAGTCGGAGACGATGCCGTTGCCGCCCAGCACCTCCCGTCCCAGCGCCGCCGACTCCCGGGACAGGCGCGTGCCCGTCCCCTTGACCAGCGCCGCGTGCGGCATGTCGAAGCCGCCCGTCTCCTGCAGGTGGGCGATCCGCGTCATCATCGACAACGTGGCGGAGGTGTTGCCCAGGATCCGGGACAGCTTCTCCTGGATCAGCTGGAAGCGGGCGATGCTGCGGCCGAACTGCTGACGGTTGACGGCGTAGTCACGGGCCACGTCGAAGATCGCCAGCTGCAGGCCGGCGGCCTGCCACCCCACCCAGGCGCGGGAGTTGCGCAGGAAGATGTTGGTGTCCGCGAAGGAGCGCGCGCCAGGGATGTGGTTCCCGGCCGGGATCTCCACGTTCTCGAACACGAGGTCGGCGTTCTGCATGATGCGCAGGCCTGTCTTGTTGCTGATCTTGCGTCGGTGCACCCCGGGCCGGTCGAGCTCCACGATGAAGCCCTTCACCTGCTGGTCGGCGGTGTCGCGGGCGAAGAGGACGGCGAAGTCCGCGAACGTCCCCAGGCCGATCCACCGCTTCTCGCCGTTGATCAGCCATCCGTCCGCCGTGCGGGTCGCGGAGGTGACGAGCCCGCCGGCGACGTCCGAGCCGTGCTCGGGTTCGGTGAGGGCGAAGCAGCCCGTGCGGGCGAAGGTGCGCAGGCCCGGCAGCCACTCCTCCCGCTGGGCGGGGGATCCGAGCTGGTCGATGAGGTCGACCACCAGCTCGTTGTGCACGCCCACGAGGGTGGACAGGGAGACGTCGGCGCGGGTGACCTCGGCGTAGATGAGCCCGCGGAGCAGACGCGACCCGCCGGTGATCTCGAGCTCCCCGAGGCCGATCTCCCCGAGACGGGTGAGAAGATCGAAGGGGAACTCCTCATGGTCCCAGTACTTCCCCACCGCCGGCCGGATCTCCTCCTGGAGGACGGTGCGGACCTGTTCCAGGCGGGCCCGCTCCTCGGGAGCGAGCATGTCCGCGATGCCGAGGATGTCGGCGTCGGGGAAGGGGATCAGGGTGGGGTCGACGGGCTTTCTGGTCTGGAGACGAGTGGCGGTCTGCATGTCCGCTCCTTCGGGTTCAGAGGGCTGTCAGTACGGTCTGAACGATGACTGTATCGTCTGATCCCGATAATTTCACGCGCAACCGAGAATCTGGAGATGAAACATGTCCACCCCCGACTCCCCCACGCCCCCCGGAAAGCCCTCCGCGGCACCCCTCACCGACCGGCAGCGACGCGTCTTCGACGCCCTCCTCGACCAGTTCCTCACCCGGGGATTCGCCGACTTCACCATCGACCGGGCCTCCCGCGACCTGCGGTGCTCCAAGACGACGCTGTACGCGCTCGGCCCCACGCGGGACGCCATCGTCTCCCGCGTCCTGGTGAGCTTCTTCCGCCAGATCGCGGTGCGTACCGACGCCGCCCTCGCCGGCCACCGCAGCTCGGCGGCGGCGCTGGAGTCCTACTTCGACGCCATCGTCACCGCACTCGAACCCGCCTCACCTGCGTTTATCGCGGACCTGCACCGCGACCCCGTCGGCCAGCAGGTGTACCGCCGCAACACCGAGCTGGCCACCGAGCGGATCATCCGCGCCATCGAGGCGGGGGTGGAGTCGGGGGAGTTCCGCCGGCACTCCGCCCGCTTCACCGCCACCGTCATCGAGTCCGCGATGGACCTGATCCGCAGCGGCGAGTTCAACACCATCCTCCCTGCCCAGGACGCCTACCGGGAGCTCGGCCAGCTCATCCTCCACGGGGTGGTCGCACACCGCACCCCCTCCGCCTGAGGCCCCGGAAGGGCCCCTCCCGTTCCATAAAAGGGGTGACGATAGTTTGAACTCAAACTATGGTGGGCTGCGACCTGCATCACACCCGCACTCCCGGAGGGAAACACATGACCCTGTCCACCACCACCGTCACCGAGCAGTTCCGCGCCGCCCGCGACCACCTCGTCCGGTTGCAGCACGACTACGACGCCGCCCGCGACTCCTTCCACTGGCCCCGCTTCGAGTACTTCAACTTCGCCACCGACTGGTTCGACCACCTCGCCACCGACGCCGACTCCCGCGACCGGGAGGCACTCGTCATCTCCGAGATCGACGGCTCCGACACCCGCCGCACCTTCGCCCAGATGACGGAGCGCTCGACCCAGCTGGCCGCCTGGATGCACTCGATCGGCATCCGCCGGGGTGACCGGGTGATGCTCATGCTCAACAACCAGGTGGAACTGTGGGAGGCCATGCTGGCCTGCATCCGTTCCGGGGTCGTCCTCAACCCGGCGACGACCATGCTCGGCTCCGCCGACCTGGAGGACCGGGTCCACAGGGCGGGCGTCTCCTGGGTCATCGCCAACGCCGCCGACGCCTCCAAGTTCGGGGAGGTGCCCGGGGATCTGGGGATCATCCAGGTCGGCGGCGACTCCCCCGCCCAGTCCCGGCACCGCACGCACTACTTCGCGGACTCCTTCGCCGCCCCCTCCGAGTTCTCCCTGACGGAGCCGACGGCGGCGGACGAGCTGCTGCTCCTCTACTTCACGTCCGGAACCACGTCACGCGCCAAGCTGGTCCAGCACACGCACACGTCCTACCCCGTCGGGCACCTCACCACGATGTACTGGATCGGCCTCACCCCCGGGGACGTCCACCTCAACGTGGCCGCCCCCGGCTGGGCGAAGCACGCCTGGTCCAACTTCTTCGCCCCGTGGATCGCCGGCGCCACCGTCTTCGTCTACAACTACGCGCGTTTCGACGCCCGCGCGCTCATGGAGAAGATGGAGCAGGAGAAGGTCACCAGCTTCTGTGCCCCGCCGACGGTGTGGCGCATGCTCGTGCAGGCGGACCTCGCGTCCATGGCGAATCCGCCGCGCAAGGTGGTCGCCGCCGGCGAGCCGCTGAACCCCGAGCTCATCGCCCAGGTGGAGCGCGGCTGGGGAACGACGGTGCGGGACGGATTCGGCCAGACGGAGACCACCCTGCAGGTCGCGAACTCCCCCGGGCAGAAGGTCAAGGCAGGTTCCATGGGTCGCCCGCTCCCGGGCATGGACGTCGTGCTCAAGGACCCGGCGACCGACGAGATCGGCGACCACGGGGAGATCTGCCTGCGGCTGGATTCGCCCCCGGTCGGGCTGACCCCGGGCTACCTGGAGGAGCCGGCGAAGAACGCGGAGATCTTCCGCGACGGTTTCTACCACACGGGCGACATCGCCGAGCGCGACGCCGAGGGCTACCTCACCTACATCGGGCGCGGCGACGACGTGTTCAAGGCCAGCGACTACCGCCTCTCCCCCTTCGAGCTCGAGTCGGTGGTCATCGAGCATCCGCTGGTCGCCGAGGTGGCGGTGGTTCCCTCCCCCGACCCGATCCGCCTGGCGGTGCCGAAGGCCTACGTCAGCCTCGTCGACGGGGCGGAGCCCTCCGCGGAGGTGGCCGAGTCGATCCTGCGGCACTGCCGTGACGGACTGGCCCCGTACAAGCGGATCCGGCGCCTGGAGTTCCACGACCTGCCGAAGACGGTCTCCGGCAAGATCCGCCGCGTGGAGCTGCGTAAGCGGGAGGACCAGATGCACGCCACCGACGGCGGCGCCACCACCGTGCCCACCGAGTACGCGGACTCGGATTTCCCGGCACTCCGCGACTGACACGCCCAGGACGGGGCGGGCAGTGGACTAAAGTCACGGAGGATCATGAACACCTCCTCCGTCCCCCACGACCCGCTCTCCGCCGCCCGCCGTCACTGGGATCACCGCGGCTGGTCCGAGGCGACCCCCGGGATGGCGGCCCTCACCTCCGTCGTGCGCACCGGCCACGTGCTGCGGGCCCGCGTGGATGCGGCCCTGGAGCCCTTCGCCCTGACGTTCGCCCGCTACGAGGTGCTCGCGCTGCTCATGTTCTCCTCGGCGCGGGCACTGCCCATGTCGAAGGTGAGCTCCCGTCTCCAGGTGCAGCCGGCCTCGATGACGCACACGGTGCGTCGCCTGGAGAAGGACGGCCTGCTGACCCGTCTGCCCAACCCCCGCGACGGCCGCGGGACACTGATCGGCATCACCGACGAGGGCATCGCCCTGGTCAACGCCGCCACCCCCCAACTCAACAGGGTCTTCCTCGACCTCGGCCTGGACACGGAGCAGGCGGAGCTGCTCATCTCGTTGTGCGGCACCGTGCTCGACCACCAGCCGCGGGAGGGTTGAGGCCCCCTACCCTCCCCGAGGAGCCCCATGCCACTGTCCTCCCTCCACGTCCTCTCCGTCGCCGTCAACCTGCCGGGCCCCGTCGCCACGCGGGCCCTGCAGGAGGCCGGGGCGCAGGTCACCACGATCCTGCCGCCCGGCGGCGACCCGATGAACAGCTACTCCCCCACCCTTTTCGACGCGCTGCACGAGGGGCAGGAGCTGCTGACCCTCGACCTGCGTTCCGACGCCGGCCGCGCCCGCGCCCACGAGCTGCTCGCCCGGGCGGATGTGCTCATCACCTCCTCCCGTCCGCAGGCCCTGGTCCGCATGGGGATGGACTTCCGCACCACCAGCGCCCTCAACCCGCGCCTGTGCCAGGTGGACATCGTCGGATTCCCCGGCGCGGACGCCGACCGCCCGGGGCATGACCTCACGTACCAGGCGGATCAGGGACTGGTGGACCGGCAGCTGCCGCGCACCCTCGTCTCCGACATGGCGGGTGGCCAGCAGGCCGCCTTCGAGGCGCTGTCGGGCGTGATGCTCGTCGAGGCCACCGGCCGTCCCGTCCACCGCCGGGTGGCGCTCTCCGAGGCGGCGGCGTTCATGGCGCTGCCCCTCACCCACGGGCTGACGGGACCGGGGCAGCTGCTCGGCGGCGGGGACCCCTGCTACGACGTCTACGACACCAGCGACGGTTCGGTGGCGCTGGCCGCCCTGGAGCCCCACTTCCGGGAGCGGGTGGAGAAGGTCACCGGGACCACGGAACGGGAGGGGCTCCGCGGGCACTTCCGGGCCCACCCCACCGCGTACTGGGTGGAGTGGGCCGCGGAGCACGACATCCCGCTCAGCGCCTGTCAGCGGTGACGGAACTCCGGGTCGCGCTTGTCCGCGAAAGCGGACATGCCCTCCTTCTGGTCCGCGGAGGCGAAGGCGGCGTGGAAGATGCGGCGTTCGAAGAGGACGCCCTGTGACAGCGTCATCTCGTCGGCGGCGTTGACGGCCTCCTTGATCATCGTCGTGGCCACCTTGGAGCGGGCGGCGATGGTGGTGGCGAGGTCGAGGGCGGCGTCGGCAAGCTCCGCGGCGGGCACCACCCGGGCGACGAGTCCGGCGGTCTCCGCCTCGTGGGCGTCCATCATGCGGCCGGTGAGGCACATCTCCATGGCCTTGGACTTGCCGATCGCGCGGGTGAGCCGCTGCGAGCCGCCCATACCCGGGGGGACGCCGAGGTTGACCTCGGGCTGACCGAACCGGGCGGTGTCGGCGGCGATGATGATGTCGCACATCATGGCCACCTCGCAGCCCCCGCCGAGAGCGTAGCCGGCGACCGCGGCGATGAGCGGGGTGCGGGCCCGGGTGAGTCCCTCCCAGCCCGCGAACCAGTTGCTCGTGTACATCTCGGTGGCGGACTTGTCCACCATCTCCTTGATGTCGGCGCCCGCCGCGAAGGCCTTCTCGTTGCCGGTGATGATGATGCAGCCGACGTCGGGGTTGTCGTCGTGGCGGGTGACCGCGTCGACGATCTCCTCCATCGTGGCGTGGTTGAGGGCGTTGAGGGCCCGGGGGCGGTTGAGGGTGATCACCAGGACGCGGCCGGTGAGCTCGGTGAGGATGTTCTCGTAGTTCTGCATGGTCTTCTCCTGCTGTCGGGGGTCATTCCTGGAACACGTGGGCCACGGCGGCGTCGGAGACCTCCGCCAGGGTGGCCGGCTGCCAGCGGGGGTTACGGTCCTTGTCGATGATCTGGGCCCGCACCCCCTCCACGAAGTCGGGCTGGCGCGGCAGCGTCTCGGCGACCCGCAGCTCCTGCCCGAGGGCCTCCGGCAGGGTGTAGAGGTTCTCGCGGATCCGGCGCTGGGCCTCGAAGGCGACCCGGACGGCGAGCGGGCTGGCCCGCCGGATCCGCACGGCCGCGTCGCGCGCCCAGTCGGCGTCGGTGGCGTCCAGCCGCCGGAGGATCTCCTCCACGTCGGGCGCGTCGTAGACCTGCCCGACCTGCTCCCGCTCGGCAAGACCCGTGGGCGGGGTGGTGGCGTAGGCGGCGATGGTGGACGCGTCGCCGGTGCGGCACAGGTCCTCGCAGAGCTGGTCGAGGTACTCCTTCTCGACGTACCAGTCGGCCAGCCCCGCCTCCAGCGCGGCGCCCGCCCCGACGTGCATGCCGGTGAGGGCGAGGTGCGTCCCCAGGTGGTCGGGGGCCTGGGCCAGGAGCCAGGAGCCCCCGACGTCCGGGACGAAGCCGATGGCCACCTCCGGCATCCCGATCCGCGTGTCCCCGGTGACGATGCGGTGCGAGCCGTGCGCGGACACTCCCACGCCACCGCCGAGGACGATGCCGTCCATGAAGGCGACGTAGGGCTTGGGGTACTCGGCGATGAGCCGGTTGAGGGCGTACTCCTCCCGGAAGAAGGCGTCGTTGACGGCGGGGTTGTCGCGGGCGTGGCGGTAGAGGGCGGCGATGTCACCGCCGGCGCACAGCCCGCGGTCGCCGGCGCCCCGGATGATGACGAGGTCCACCTCCGGATCGTCGCGCCACTGCTCCAGCGCCCGGGTGAGGGTCGTCACCATCTCCGCGGTGAGGGCGTTCATCGCCTGGGGGCGGTTGAGCGTGAGCACGCCCGCGCGTCCCCGCCTCCTGACGAGGACCTCCCCGTCATGCATGTCATTCTTCATCGGAACCTCCGTTTAGTACAGTTATCGTTCGTATCGTATCGTTTTGTGTCGCGGACGGGTATGTTGAGACGCATGTCCGCCCCTACCGCTCCCCCGGATACCTCCACCCGGGACCGTGTCCTGGAGATCTCCCGCGAACTGTTCAGCTCCTACTCCTTCGCCGAGGTCTCCCTCGCCGCCATCGCGCGGGAGGCCGGGGTGAGCACGACGCTCATCATCAAGCTGTTCCAGAGCAAGGAACGCCTCTTCGAGGAGACCGTCGACTTCTCATCCTCCGCCCGGGCCCTGTTCGCCGGCCCCTTCGAGGACCTGGGGTGGACCGCCGTCGGGGAGACGCTGTCCGCTCCCTTCACGGCGCACTACTCCATGATCCGGACCCTGTCGGTGACCGGCGGCTCGGTCGACTCCCTGAGCGCCATCGGGCGGCGGATCTCCGGGGACATCCTCGAGGTGCTCACCCGGCGCATCGCCACGGAGGCGCCCCACCCGTACCCGGCACCCGAACTCCGGGCCCAGTCCGCGGTCGCACTGCTCACCGGGTTGTCATTCATGCGGCGGGTCGGGGACACGGAGTTCACGTCCTTCGACCGGGAGGAGCTGCACCACCACTACGCGCGACTGGTGCAGGACATCCTCACCGGCTCTGCGACTCCAGCAGCTCGATGACCGCCGAGAAGTCCCGTCGGCCGTGACCCGCCGCGGCGGACTCCCGGAACAGCGCCGCCGCGAGATCGCCCAGCGGCGTCGGCGTCCCGGTGTCGGTGGCACTGACCTGCGCCAGGTGGAGATCCTTGATGATCAGGTCCGTGCCGAACCCGCCCGCGAAATCCCGGGAGGACGCGGCGGACTCCACCACCCCGGGCACCGGGCAGTTGGTGGTCAGCGCCCAGCTGGCGCCGGTCGAACCGGCCATCACGTCGTGGAGGGTCCGCGGATCAAGCCCGAGGCGGCGTCCCAGGATCATCGCCTCCGCGATGACGACCTGGTGGACCCCGAGCACCATGTTGTTGCACAGCTTCGCGGCCTCCCCGGCGCCCACCTCCCCGCAGTGGGTGGTGACGCGGCCCATGACGTCGAGAAGCGGCGCCGCCTCCGCGACATCCTCCGCGCTGCCGCCGACCATGAAGGCCAGGGTGCCGGCCTGCGCGCCGACGGTGCCGCCGGAGACCGGGGCGTCGATGAAGCGGTACCCGGCCGCCCGCACCACGGCGGCGTTGTCGCGGCACTCGGCGACGGAGACGGTGGAGGAGTCGATGAACAGCAGGGGCTTCCCGACGCCGCCCTCCAGCACCTCCTCGATGACCTTCCGCACGAGCGCCCCGGTGGGGAGCATGGTGATGACGACGTCCGCCCCGCGGGCGGCCTCCGCGGCGGTGGGGACCACCTCGACGCCCTGCTCGCGGGCGGCGGCCTGCGCCTGCTCGACGACGTCGACGCCCCGGACGGTGTACCCGGCGCGGACGAGGTTGGCTGCCATGGGGCCGCCCATGTTGCCCAGTCCGATGAAAGCGATGTTCTTCACTGTCTGCTCCTTAATATCTTCCCTGTGGCGTCCGGTCAGTCCATGAGCGGCATGGCGAAGTCCGCGCCGCTGCGGGCCGGTCGGGGCCACCGGCTGGTGACCGTCTTGGTGCGGGTGTAGAACCGGAACGCGTCCGGTCCGTGCTGGTTGAGGTCGCCGAAACCGCTGGCCTTCCAGCCGCCGAAGGTGTGGTACGCGATGGGCACGGGGATGGGCACGTTGACGCCGATCATCCCGACCTGGACCCGCTGGGCGAACTCGCGGGCCGCCTCGCCGCTGCTGGCGAAGATGCTCACGCCGTTGCCGTACTCGTGCTCGTTCGGCAGGGCGAGCGCCTCCTCGAAGTCGCGGGCCCGGACGATGACGAGGACCGGGCCGAAGATCTCGTCGGTGTAGACGGACATGTCGGGGGTGACGTGGTCGAGGAGCGTCGGGCCGATGAAGTAGCCCCCGGCGAGGGACTCCCCCTCGAACTCGGCGTCGGTGGCGGCCTGCGTGCGGCCGTCGACGAGCAGTTCCGCGCCGGCCGCCTCCCCCTGGCCGATGTAGTCACGCACCCGGTCGAGCGCGGACTGCGCCACGAGCGGACCGTAGGAGGCCTCCGGGTCGAGGCTGTGCCCCACCTTGAGCGACCCCATGCGCTCCACCAGGGCGTCGCGCAGCCGGTCGGCGGTCTCCTCGCCGACGGGCACGGCCACGGAGATGGCCATGCAGCGTTCGCCGGCCGACCCGTAGGCCGCCCCGATGAGGGCGTCGGCCACCTGGTCCAGGTCGGCGTCCGGCAGGATGAGCATGTGGTTCTTCGCCCCGCCGAAGCACTGGGCGCGCTTGCCGGTGGCGGCGCAGCGCTCGTAGATGTACTGCGCGATCGGGGTCGAGCCGACGAAGCCGACCGCCTGGATGACGTCGCTGTCCAGCAGCGCGTCGACGGCGGTCTTGTCGCCGTGGACCACGTTGAACACCCCGGGCGGACCGCCGGCCTCGACGAAGAGCTCCGCCAGGCGGACCGGCACGGAGGGGTCGCGTTCGGAGGGCTTGAGCACGAAGGCGTTGCCCGCGGCCAGGGCCGGGCCCGCCTTCCAGAGGGGGATCATCGCCGGGAAGTTGAACGGGGTGATGCCGGCGACCACCCCCAGCGGCTGACGCATCGAGTAGGTGTCCACCCCGGTGCCGACCGAGTCGGAGTACTCCCCCTTGAGGTGGTGCGGGGCGCCGAAGGAGAACTCGATGACCTCGAGGCCGCGCTGGATGTCGCCGCGGGCGTCGTCGAGGGTCTTGCCGTGCTCGAGGGAGAGCAGCCGGGCGAGGTCGTCCATGTCCCGGTTGATCAGGCGCACCCACTCCACCAGCACGCGGACGCGCTTCTGCGGGTTCATCCGGGCCCAGCCCGGCTGCGCCTGCGCCGCGTTCGCGATGACCTCGTCGACCTCCTCGGCGGTGGCCAGGTCGACCTGCGCCTGCACCGCGCCCGTCGACGGATTCATGACGTCGGCGGTGCGGCCGGAGGTGCCGGGGCGGACGGCCCCGTCGATGAAGTGGTGGATTGCGCGGACCATGGGATCTCCTCAGGGGAACGGATGTTGTGGTGCACATCACGCTATCCACGGTCGGCAGGCGTCACCAGAGGTGAACGGCGTTCACCCCAGGCGCGGGGCGTCGACAAGCGGACAGCGCCGGCCCCCGCAGGGACCGGCGCTGTCTGCGTGTAAGGAATGTCAGGCGTCGGCGTACTTCTTCTCGACGCGGCCGATGGCCTCCTCGGCCACCAGTTCCTGGATGCCCATGTCGAGCTCCGAGGTGAAGCCCACGCAGGAGCAGTTGATCTCACCGAGGACGTAGGTGTCGCCGCCGTCGGGGGCGTCGTCGAGCATGAAGTCCGCGGTCCAGATGAGCGGGATGTTGTCGCCGCCGAGCTTCTCGGCGATGACCGGGCGGGCCTCGTCGAACATGTCGATGAGCTCCTGCCACACCTCCGGCTTGTCGTAGGTGTAGGTGGCGCCGGAGAAGAGGGTGGCCGAGAAGTTGTCCTCGCCCTCGGCCGGCTTCTTGTGCACGACGAACACCGGGTGCGGGCCGACCAGCAGGATGCGGATCTCGCCCTCGACGATGCGCGGCATGAAGCGCATGTCGACCAGCATGCCGTTGCGGCCCAGGACGTACTGGTCGCAGAAGTCCATGAACTCGCCGAGCTCACGGATCTCGGTGTGGTTGTCCACGGCCTCGGTGCACTTGATCTTCGTGTCCAGCGGCAGGGCGGTGCCCGGCTCGACGGAGGCGGCCAGGTCCTTGTCCACGATCTGGACACGCCAGATGCCGGAGCCCGTGGAGCCGCGGTTCTGCTTGAGCACCCGCTCGCCGTAGGACAGGGAGACGGGGAAGTTCGCGTGGAAGTCCTCCGGCTCGTAGTAAGCGTAGGTGTCGCTGGGCACCAGCTCGGTCTCACGGAGCTTGACCAGGGCGTCCTTGGCGCCGTAGGCCATCATCTCGACGGGGGTGGACATGCCGACGATGCCCTCGTAGTCGAGGCGTGCGAGGAGCGCGAAGTAACCCTCCTCACCGCCGGGGATGTTGCCGGGGTTGACTCGGGAGATGTAGGCGTCGAAGTTCGCGGTGACGTAGTCGAAGATGTCGTCGGCCCACTCCGGACGGAAGTAGACGACCTCGGCATGCCAGCCCTTCGCCTTGATGGCGTTGACGATCGGCATGGTGTCCTTGCGGTGGCCGTCGAAGTACTTGTCGGATCCGCCCTCGACCTCGAAGACGACAATTGCCTTGTGCACTGAGCACCCCTTTCAGGGAAAACGCGTTGTCCGGCACATATGGTTCTGGCCGTTAACATGCAATTTTAGTGCCTGGGAGGAGAATGAGAGAGATGAGAAAACAACTAGTAATTAAGGACACACTCCACTCCCCCACGTGACCCCCCGCACCCCCCTGATCTACTCTGGGAGCAGACTCTCGCGCCGATTCGTCACACTAAAACCCCGACGGATCCGGCCTCCAGCTCTCGTATTCGCCAGAAAGGCGGGACCACCGTGGCCGTCCCCTTCGATCCTCACGCGCCCTTCCAGGAGTACGCCCACCCCGAGCGGCTCGTCTCCGCGTCCTGGCTCTCCGCCCGCCTGGGCAGCCCCGGACTGCGCGTCATCGAGTCCGACGAGGACTCCCTCCTCTACGACATCGGCCACCTGCCCGGCGCCGTGCGCATCGACTGGCAGAAGGACCTCAACGACCCCGTCACCCGCGACATCATCGACGGCGAGGCCTTCGCCGCCCTCATGAACTCCAAGGGCATCTCCCGCGACGACACGGTCGTCATCTACGGCGACCAGTCGAACTGGTGGGCCGCCTTCACGCTGTGGGTCTTCGAGCTCTTCGGCCACGAGGACGTCCGGCTTCTCGACGGCGGCCGCGACGCCTGGATGGCCGAGGAGCGCGACACCTCCTACGTCGTGCCCGAGTACCCCTCCGCCGACTACCCCGTCGTCGAGCGCAACGACACCGACTACCGCGTCTTCGTCAACGAGATGCTCGAGCAGATCGGCTCGGCCACCATCGTCGACGTCCGTTCCCTCGAGGAATACAACGGGCTGCTCGGCGACGGCGAGGAGCCCGCGGTGGCCCCCACCCTGCGCAAGGGCCACATCCCCACCGCCGTGAACCTGCCCTGGCAGGACAACGTCCACCCGAACTCCCGCTTCCGGTCCCGCGCGGAGCTCGACGAGCTCTACTCCGCCCTCGACCCCGCCTCGGAGACGACGGTGTACTGCCACGTCGGCGACCGCACCGCGCACACCTGGTTCGTGCTGAAGTACCTCCTCGGCTTCGAGAAGGTCCGCAACTACGACGGTTCCTGGGTCGAGTGGGGCAACATGGTCCGCATGCCCATCGCCCGGGGCCAGGCCCCGCACGCATAAAGAACTTTCCGACGCCCCCGGCCCCCGCGCACCCGCGCGGGGGCCGGGTTTTTCGCGTTCCCCGGCCCGACGGTTTCGCCCCCGAAAGTGCCGGACGGCGACATGTCCCCGCGGCACGCCGAAGATAACAAAATGATTTCAGGGCGGTTCTACTGGCGATTCACGATCTTTTCGGGCAAAATCTCGAACCTGACGGAATGCTCACGTTTTTGTGTGCAAGAATAGTCGCATGCGTCGCGCGGCCGCCTCACGCGGGCGGGCCGACGCGAACCACCAACGCAGCACATGAAAGGGACCCCCAAAGTGGCAGTAGAGACCAAGAAGATCACGAAGGTCCTCGTGGCCAACCGCGGCGAGATCGCGGTCCGTGTGATCCGAGCCGCCAAGGATGCGGGCATCGCCAGCGTCGCCGTCTACGCCGAGCCGGACGCGGATGCGCCGTTCGTCGGAATGGCAGATGAGGCGTTCGCCCTGGGCGGCCAGTCCTCCGCCGAGTCCTACCTCGTGATCGAGAAGATCATCGAGGCCGCCGCCAAGTCCGGCGCCGACGCCGTCCACCCGGGCTACGGCTTCCTCGCCGAGAACGCCGACTTCGCCCAGGCCGTCATCGACGCCGGCCTCATCTGGATCGGCCCCCCGCCGTCCGCCATCGCCGACCTCGGTGACAAGGTCACCGCCCGCCACATCGCCCAGCGCGCGAACGCCCCGATGGTGCCGGGCACCAAGGACCCGGTCGCCGGTGCCGAGGAGGTCGTCGCCTTCGCCGAGGAGTACGGCCTGCCGATCGCCATCAAGGCCGCCTTCGGTGGCGGCGGACGCGGCATGAAGGTCGCCTACAAGATGGAGGAGGTCGCGGAACTCTACGAGTCCGCCACCCGTGAGGCCGTCGCCGCCTTCGGCCGCGGCGAGTGCTTCGTCGAGCGCTACCTGGACAAGGCCCGCCACGTCGAGGCCCAGGTCCTCGCCGACATGCACGGCAACGTCATCGTCGCCGGCACCCGTGACTGCTCCCTGCAGCGTCGCTTCCAGAAGCTCGTGGAGGAGGCACCCGCCCCGTTCCTCACCGACGAGCAGCGCGCCGAGATCCACGAGTCCGCCAAGCGCATCTGCCGCGAGGCCGGCTACTACGGCGCCGGCACCGTCGAGTACCTCGTCGGCTCCGACGGCCTGATCTCCTTCCTCGAGGTCAACACCCGCCTGCAGGTCGAGCACCCGATCACCGAGGAGACCACCGGCCTCGACCTGGTCCGCGAGCAGTTCCGCATCGCCGAGGGCCAGAAGCTCCGCTTCACCGAGGACCCGACCCCGCGCGGCCACTCCTTCGAGTTCCGCATCAACGGCGAGGACGCCGGCCTGAACTTCATGCCGGCCCCGGGCACCGTGACCCGCTACCAGCAGCCGGACGGCCCGGGTGTCCGCGTGGACTCCGGCGTCCGCGAGGGCTCCGTGATCGGCGGCCAGTTCGACTCCATGCTGGCCAAGCTCATCGTCACCGGCGAGAACCGCCAGGAGGCGCTGCAGCGCGCCGCACGTGCACTGGACGAGTTCATCGTCGAGGGCATGCCGACCGTCATCCCGTTCCACCGCCACATCGTCGAGAACCCGGCGTTCGTCGGTGACGAGAACGGCTTCGAGATCTACACCAAGTGGATCGAGGAGGTCTGGGACAACCCGATCGAGCCCTTCGTCGACCCGGCCGACCTGCCCGAGGACGAGTCCGTCCCGGCCCACAAGGTCGTCGTCGAGGTGGACGGCCGCCGCGTCGAGATCTCCCTGCCGGGCGATCTGGCCATCGGTGGCGGCGCCGCCCCGAAGAAGAAGGCCAAGAAGCGCCGCGCCTCCGGCGGTGCCGCAGGTGCCTCCGGTGACGCTGTGGCGGCCCCGATGCAGGGCACCGTCATCAAGGTCAACGTCGAGGACGGCCAGGAGGTCGCCGAGGGCGACGTCGTCGTGGTCCTCGAGGCCATGAAGATGGAGAACCCGGTCAAGGCCCACAAGTCGGGCAAGGTCGAGGGCCTGTCCGTCGAGGCCGGTGCCGGCGTGACCAAGGGCCAGGTCCTGCTCGAGATCAAGTAGCGGCCCACCCGCACAGAGAAGCCCCGCCACTCCCGGAAGGAGTGGCGGGGCTTTCGCGTTGTGCGGCTAGGCGATGACGACGATGAGGTCGCCGCCCTCCACCTTCGTGGCCTGGGCCAGGGCGACGCGGTCGACCACGCCGTCCTTGGAGGCGGTGATGGTGGCCTCCATCTTCATGGCCTCGATCACGGCTACCGGGTCGCCGGCCTTGACCTCGTCGCCCACCTTCGCGGTGACCATGACGACACCCGCGAACGGCGCGGCGACGTGGCCCGGGTTGGTGGTGTCGGCCTTCTCCGCGGAGGCGGTGACCGACTCGACGGAGCGGTCACGGACCTTCATCGGACGGATCTGGCCGTTGACGTTGGTCACCACCTGGCGCATGCCCTTCTCGTCGGGCTCACCGACGGCGTCGAGACGCACGACCATCGGCGGCTGACCGTGCTCCCCGATGAGGCGGATGACGTTCTCCTCGCCCTCCTTGAGGCCGTAGAAGAACACGCGGTCCTCGAGGGCGGCGGTGTTGCCGTACTGGCGGCGGTGCTCCGCGAACTCGGCGGCCTGCTTCGGGAACAGCAGCCTGTCCAGGGTCGAGCGGCGGGTCTGGCGGTCCGCGCTCTGCAGGGCCTCCTCGTCCTCCGGGGCGACGTCGACAAGCTTGGACTGCGTGGAGGAACGACCTGCCAGGGCCTTCTCCCGCAGCATCGGCCAGCCACCGGGCGGGTTGCCGAGGTCACCGCGGAGGAAGTCGATCACGGAGTCCGGGATGTCGTACTTCTGCGGGTCATTGGCGAAGTCGTGCGGGTCGACGCCCGCGCCGACGAGGTGGAGCGCCAGGTCGCCGACGACCTTGGAGGACGGGGTGACCTTGGTGGGGCGGCCCAGCATCTCGTTGACGGCGGCGTAGTAGTCCTCGATGAGCTCGAAGCGGTCCTCCAGACCCAGGGCCTTGGCCTGCGTGCGCAGGTTCGACAGCTGACCACCCGGGATCTCGTGCTTGTACACGCGGCCCGTCGGGCCGGGCACGCCCGCCTCGAAGGGGGCGTAGAGCTGGCGCACGGCCTCCCAGTAGGGCTCGAGGTCGGACACGGCCTGCAGGGACAGGCCGGTGTCGCGGTGGGTGTCGGCGAAGGCCGCGACGATCGCGGACAGCGAGGGCTGCGAGGTCGTGCCGGCCAGCGGGGCGGAGGCGCCGTCGACGGCGTCGGCACCCGCCTGCGCGGCGGCCAGGTAGGTCGCCAGCTGACCGCCGGCGGTGTCGTGGGTGTGCACGTGCACCGGCAGGTCGAAGTTGCTGCGCAGCGCCTTCACCAGGCGGGAGGCCGCGGTCGGGCGGAGCAGACCGGCCATGTCCTTGATGGCCAGGATGTGGGCACCGGACTCGACGATCTCCTCGGCCAGACGGAGGTAGTAGTCGAGCGTGTAGAGCTTCTCGTTCGGGTCCAGCAGGTTGCCGGAGTAGGCCATGGCGACCTCGGCGACGGTGGTGCCGGTCTCCAGGACGGCATCGATGGCCGGGCGCATCTGGTCCACGTCGTTGAGGGCGTCGAAGATGCGGAAGATGTCGACGCCGGAGTCGGCGGCCTCCTTGACGAAGGCCTGGCCGACGCTGTCCGGGTAGGAGGTGTAGCCGACGGTGTTGCGGCCGCGCAGCAGCATCTGGATGTTGACGTTCGGCATGGCGCGGCGCAGGTCGTCGAGACGCTCCCACGGGTCCTCGTGGAGGAAACGCATCGCGACGTCGTAGGTCGCACCGCCCCACGCCTCGACGGAGAGCAGCTCCGGGGTCAGGCGGCCGACGTGCTCGGCGGCGGCGACGAGCGCGGAGGAACGGATGCGGGTGGCCAGCAGCGACTGGTGCGCGTCACGGAACGTGGTGTCGGTGACGGCCAGGGCGTCCTGGTTGCGCAGCTGCTCGGCGAACTTCTGCGGGCCCAGGTCACGCAGGACGTCGCGGGAACCGCGCGGCAGCGGGCTGTCGTCGCGGGCCGGCAGCTTGGTCACCGGACGGATCTCGGTGGGGCGCTTGCCGTGCGGACGGTTGACGGTGACGTCCGCGAGGTAGTTGAGGATGCGGCCGGCCTCGTCGTCGGCCGGCGGGGCGGACAGCAGGTGGAGGTGCTCGCCGATGAAGTTGGTGGAGATGCGGCGGGTCTGGAAGTCCTCCTCGCGCAGCAGGGCGCGGAGGAAGCCGATGTTGGTGGCCACGCCCGAGATGGTGAACTCGTTGAGCGCGCGCTGGGCACGGGCGACGGCGGTGGCGAAGTCGGCGCCGCGGCAGGTCATCTTGACCAGCAGGGAGTCGAAGTTCGGGGAGATCTCGCCGCCGAGGGACGCGGCGCCGTCGAGACGCACGCCCGCGCCACCCGGGGAGCGGTACGCGGTGATGGTGCCGGTGTCCGGGCGGAAGTTGTTGGCCGGGTCCTCGGTGGTGATGCGGCACTGCAGGGCCGCGCCGTGGAGCTTGATGGACTCCTGCGTGAGGCCGAGGTCCTTGAGGGTCGCGCCGGCGGCGATGTTCATCTGCGCCTTGACCAGGTCGACGGAGGTGACCTCCTCGGTGATGGTGTGCTCGACCTGGATGCGCGGGTTCATCTCGATGAAGACGTGGTTGCCGTTCTCGTCGACGAGGAACTCGACGGTGCCGGCGCACACGTAGCCGATGGAGCGGCAGAACTTCACGGCGTCGGCGCAGATCTGGTCGCGCAGGGCTGGGTCGAGGTGCTGGGCCGGGGCGATCTCCACGACCTTCTGGTGGCGGCGCTGCAGGGAGCAGTCACGCTCGTAGAGGTGGATGACGTCGCCGGTGTGGTCGGCGAGGATCTGGACCTCGATGTGCTGCGGGTTGAGCACCGCACGCTCGAGGTAGACATGACCGTCACCGAAGGCGGCCTCCGCCTCGCGGGAGGCCTCGGTGGCCAGCTGGGCGACGTCCTCGGGCTTCTCGATGAAGCGCATGCCACGTCCACCGCCACCGGCGACGGCCTTGACGAAGATCGGGAAGGTGAAGTCCTTCGACATCTCGACGAGCTCGTCGATGTCGGTGGACGGCTCGGAGTCCTGCAGGACCGGGAGTCCGGCCTTCCGGGCGGCCTCGACGGCGGCGGACTTGTCGCCGGTCAGGTCGAGGACCTCCGGCGGCGGGCCGATGAAGGTGAGGCCGTTCTCGGCGCACTCGCGGGCGAGCTGGGCGTTCTCGGAGAGGAAACCGTAGCCGGGGTAGACGGCGTCGGCGTGGGTCTTCTTGGCGGCGCGGATGATCTCGTCGATGTCGAGGTACGCCTTGACCGGCGATCCCTCGGTGCCGATGCGCACGGCCTCGGAGGCGAAGGAGCGGTGGTGCGAGTTGCGGTCCTCCTTCGGGTAGACCGCGACGGTGGAGGCACCGGTCTCGAAGGCGGCACGGAAGGCGCGGACGGCGATCTCGCCGCGGTTGGCGACCAGCACCTTTGTGAAGGCTGGCAGAGTGGTTGTGGCCACGGTGGGGTTCCTTTCCGAACGTCATGTCGGGGGTGTGTCTGAGAGCGGGTGAGCTCTCTGGCACACCACAGTATCGCAAGAAAGAGGGTTGTCTTCGGGGGAGTATCCCCTAGTCACAGGGGGTATCTGCAGGTGGTGGACCCGGTGCGGTCCATTTCCGCACTCCGCGGGACGGGCGCCCGAAAGGCCGTTTCTGTCCCGCCCTGCGGAATGGGCCGACAGGTGTTCCGAACAGCGAAACCCACGCGCACCACCCCAATGTGTGGGCAGTGCCGTGGGCGTCGCGGTGGTCCGGTGCCGGCCGTGGGGCTAACGGGCGGCCAGCGGGGTGACCTGGCGCTGCTCGGGGCCGTTGTAGGCGGAGAGCGGACGAATCAGGGAGTTGTCGTTGTACTGCTCCACGATGTGGGCGGTCCAGCCGGCGATGCGGGCGACGACGAACAGCGGGGTGAAGAAGTCGACCGGGAAGCCGAGCAGGTGGTACGCCGGGCCGGCCGGGAAGTCCAGGTTCGGCTTGATGCCGGTGCGGGCGTCCATGGCGTCGCGCATGTTCTCGTACATGGCGACCCACTTGGCGCCGTCGTGACGCTCGGCGAGGTCACGGAAGGACGCCTCCATGGACGGGACACGCGAGTCACCCTTCTTGTACACGCGGTGACCGAAGCCCATGATGAGGTCCTTGTTGTCCAGGGCGTTGTTGACCCAGTCGGCGGCCTTCTCCGGGTCGTCGATCTCCAGCATGGTGTGCATGACGAACTCGTTGGCGCCGCCGTGCAGCGGGCCCTTGAGGGCGCCGATGGCACCGGTGATCGCGGAGTAGACGTCCGAGCGGGTCGAGGTGATCACACGCGAGGTGAAGGTCGAGGCGTTGAAGGAGTGCTCGGCGTAGAGGATGAGCGACTTCTCGAAGTCACGCACGTCGTCCGGGTTGGACGCCGGGGACTCCGGGCCGTTGCCGAAGACCATCGACAGCAGGTTGTGGGCGACGGACTTGTCCGGGTCCGGGGCGACGATGTCGAGGCCCTGACGGCGGCGGATGTCCATGGCCAGCACCATCGGCAGCTGGGCGAGGAGGTTGTGGCCGACGTGGGTGATGTGGTCGGCGTCCGGGGTGAAGTGCTCGGAGTCCTTGGTGCCCATGTAGGACACGGCGGTGCGCATGACGTCCATCGGGTGACAGTCGAGCGGCAGGGAGTGGATGAGTGCGATCAGGCCGGCGTCGAGCTTGCGGTAGGAACGGCCGCGCCTGTTGAACTCCGCCAGCTGCTCCTCGTTCGGCAGCTCACCGTTCCACAGGAGGTAGAAGACCTCCTCGAAGGAGCACTCTGCGACGAGGTCCTGGACGGCGTATCCGCGGTAGGTCAGGGAGTTGGTCTCCGGCATGACCTTGGAGACTGCGGTGTAGTCGGCGATCACGCCGTAGAGACCCTTGCGGACCTCGATGTTGGTGTTGTCGGACATGGTACTCATCCCCTTTCAAGGAATGTCAGGAGTTGCTGGTGGGCTACTGGAAGGTGGGCTGGTAGGTGTCGGCGGAGTACGTGAAAACCTCCTGGTCGAAGGCGTTGTACTCGTTGTAGCGGAGCAGTTCGTAGAGGCGGGAGCGGTGCTGCATGCGGTCGACCCACCCGGTCTGGGTGCCGGTGGCGGCGATCTCCGCGAGAGCCTCCTCGACCTGTCCCATGGCGATGCGCAGGGTGGTCACCGGGTAGATGACGGCGTTGAAGCCGAGCTCCTCGAGCTGCTGGGCGGAGAGCAGCTCGGACTTGCCGAACTCCGTCATGTTGGCCAGCAGCGGCACGTCGACGGCGGCGCGGAACTTCTCGAAGTCCGCCGGCGTGTGCAGCGCCTCGGTGAAGATGAGGTCGGCGCCGGCGTCGGCGTAGGCCTTGGCACGCTCGATGGCGGCGTCGATGCCCTCGACGCCGGCGGCGTCGGTGCGGGCGCAGATGACGAACTGGTCGTCGCGACGCTCGTTGACCGCCGCGGTGATGCGCCGCAGCATGAGCTCGGTGGGCACGACCTCCTTGCCGTCGAGGTGGCCGCAGCGCTTCGGGTTGACCTGGTCCTCGAGGTGGCAGCCGGCGACGCCGGCGTCCTCGAACTCGGAGATGGTGCGGGCCGCGGACATCGGCTCACCGAAGCCGGTGTCGGCGTCGACGAGCACGGGCAGGTCGGTGACGCGGGCGATCTGACGGGAACGGTGGGCGACCTCGCTGAGGGTGGTCAGTCCGATGTCCGGCAGGGCCAGGTCGGCGGCGACGACGGCACCGGAGACGTACACGCCGTCGAAGCCGGCCTCCTGGATGGCGCGTGCCACCAGCGGGGAGAAGGCGCCCGGGAACTTCTGGATCTTTCCGCTGTTCAGGCCGTCGCGGAAGGCTTTCCGACGCTCGGTCGGCGTCACCTGGGAGGAGAACAGGCCGGCCATCAGAACAGACCCTCGCCGACGGTGGGTGCCTGGGCCAGGACGTCCTCGTCGAGCTCGATGTTGAGCTCGGCCAGGTCGGTCAGGTTCTCGAGGTCCTGGACGGCGGCGAGGAAGCGGTCCTGCTCCTCCCGGGAGACGACGCCCTCGCACAGGGTGCGGAACTTCTCGATGTACTGCTCGCGGGCGAACGGGCGGGCACCGAGCGGGTGGGCGTCGGCGACAGCCAGCTCGTCCTCGACGACGGAGCCGTCCTTGAAGGTGATGACGGCGCGGGCGCCGAAGGCCTTCTCGTTCGGGTCGGAGGAGTGGTAGCGGCGGGTCCACTCCGGGTCCTCGACGGTGGAGATCTTGTGCCACAGCTCGATGGTCTCCGGGCGGTTGGCGCGCTCCGGGGCGTAGGAACGCTCGTGGTGCCAGGAGCGGTCCTCGAGGGCCACGGCGAAGATGTACATGATGGAGTGGTCGAGGGTCTCGCGGGAGGCCTTCGGGTCGAACTTCTGCGGGTCGTTCGAGCCGGTGCCGATGACGTAGTGGGTGTGGTGCGAGGTGTGCAGGACGATGGACTCGACGTCGGCCAGGTCCTTGCCCTCGGCGGCGAGGCGCTCGCCCATGGAGCGGGCCAGGTCGATCGGGGCCTGGGACTGGTACTCGGCGGAGTGCTCCTTGGTGTAGGTGTCGAGGATCGCGCGCTTCTCCTCGCCCTCGGCCGGCAGCGGGACGGTGTACTCGTGGCCCGGACCGGAGAGCAGCCAGGCGATGACGCCGTCCTCGCCCTCCCAGATCGGGGACGGGGCACCCTCGCCGCGCATCGCGCGGTCGACGGCCTCGATGGCCATCTTGCCGGCGAAGGCCGGGGCGAAGGCCTTCCAGGAGGAGATCTCGCCCTTGCGGGACTGGCGGGTGGCGGTCGTGGTGTGGAGCGCCTGGCCGATGGCCTGGTAGATGGTCTCGACGTTGAGGTCGAGGAGGGTGCCGATGCCGGCGGCGGCGGACGGGCCGAGGTGGGCGACGTGGTCGATCTTGTGCTCGTGGAGGCAGATGCCGCGGACCAGGTCGACCTGGATCTCGTAGCCGGTGGCCAGGCCGCGGATGAGCTCGCGGCCGCCCTTGCCGGCCTGCTGGGCGGCGGCGAGGATCGGCGGGATGTTGTCCCCCGGGTGGGAGTAGTCGGCGGCGAGGAAGGTGTCGTGGAAGTCGAGCTCGCGGACGGCGGTGCCGTTGGCCAGTGCGGCCCACTCGGCGGCGTACTTGCCCGGGAGGCCGAAGACGGAGGCGCCGCGGCCGTCGGTGACGGGGCGGGCCTGGGCCATGACGCGGGCGGAGGTGACGGGGCGGCGGAGAACCGCGGCGGCCTGGACGGCGGCGTTGTCGATGATCCGGTTGATGATCATCTCCTTGGTCTCCTCCGGGACCTCCACCGGGTCGGCGGCGACGCGGGCGATCTTGTAGGCCAGGTGCTCCTCGTGGGGGAAGTCCTCGGCGGAGCGGTAGGTACGCACGGTGTGGTTGATCATGGTTCTCGAGCTACTCCTCGTTCTGTGCTGGCTGGTTCTGCGTTGGCCCTCACAGTAGTGCGAATTTTGTGTTGGGAGTCACAGTGAAGTCTGTGTAAAGTTGTGGCATCACACCGCGCTTACTGCAAAACTTGTGGAAAGCGCTGGTCACACAGGGAATCACCGGAGAGGGCATCACATGAGCAAGCACTTCGCGGGGGCACGGATCCGCACATTGCGGAGGGGTCGCGGCCTCACGCAGCAGGACATGGCCAAGCGTCTCGGCCTGTCGACGAGCTACCTCAACCAGCTCGAGAACGACCAGCGCCCCCTCACCGTCACCGTCCTCATGGCGCTGTCACAGCACTTCGACGTCGACCCCGCCTTCTTCTCCCCCGACCACGACGCCCGCACCATCGGAGCCCTCCGCGACGCCTTCCCCACCGTCCCCGACGACCAGCTCGCCGACCTCGCCGCCCGCTACCCGGAGCTCGTCGGGCAGGTCCTCGAGCTCGCCGACCGCGCCCCCTCCCCCATCGACGACTCCCCCTACCGCCTCGTCCGCGACTTCTTCTACGACGCCCACAACTACGTCCACGAACTCGACCTCCTCGGCGAGGAGCTGGCCCGCCGCCTCGGCGACCCGCAGCTGCGCCTCACCCGCCTGGCGACGTCCCTCGACCGCGACCTCGGTATCGTCGTCCGCTTCCGCAAGATCACCACCGGCCCCCGCCGCGTCTACCACCCCGAGACCCGCGAACTGCACCTGCGCACCGGCCTGTCCGAGGCGCAGCTGTGCTTCGAGCTCGCCCTCCAGTACGGGCTCACCGGCCACGAGGAACTGCTCCGTGAGATCGCCGCCGAACTGCCCACCGAGGAGGCCCGCGAGATCGCCGTCCTGGCGCTGGCCCAGTACTTCGCGGCAGCCGTCGTCATGCCCTACGAGCAGATGCTCACCACCGCGGAGGACGTCCGCTACGACATCGACCGCCTCGCGGTGCACTTCGGCACCGGCTTCGAGACCACGTGCCACCGCTTGTCGACGCTCAACCGCCCCGGCAACCGCGGCGTCCCCTTCTTCTTCGTCCGCACAGACCGCGCGGGCAACATCTCCAAGCGCCAGTCGGCGACCGGCTTCCACTTCTCCCGCTCCGGCGGCTCCTGCCCGCTGTGGGTCATCCACCGCGCCTTCGAGACCCCGGGACGGGTCACCCGCCAGGTCGCCGGCATGCCCGACGGCCGCCACTACCTGTGGATCGCCCGTACCGTCGCGGGCCAGATCCACGGCTTCGGGCAGCCCCGCAAGGAGTTCGCCGTCGGCCTCGGCTGCGACCTGGACCAGGCGGAACGCCTCGTCTACGCCACCGGCCTGGACCTCTCCCCCGGTTCCGCCACCCCGATCGGCCCGGGCTGCACCACCTGCCCCCGCGAGCGCTGCCCCCAGCGCGCGTTCCCCCATGTCGGACGTCAGGTCGTCGTCGACCTCGACGCCACCCTGGACTTCTCCTACACCACCTACTGAGACGCGAAACCGCCCCGGCACCTGCGCCGGGGCGGTTGCCCGTGGGATCTAGGCCAGGTCGTCGGTGGCCACCAGGCGGCGGGCCGCCTCGGTGATGGAGCCCGACAGCGACGGGTACACCGCGAACACCTCGGCGAGCTGCTTGACGGTGAGGTTGTTGGACACGGCGATGGCGATCGGCAGGATCAGCTCGGACGCGGACGGGGCCACGACGACACCGCCGATGATGAGGCCGGAGTTCCGGCGGCAGAACAGCTTGACGAAGCCGTGCTTCAGCGAACGCATCTTCGCGCGCGGGTTGGACTGCAGCGGCAGGACGACGGCGCGGGCCGAGACCTCGCCGCTCTCCACCTGGGCGTGGGTGACGCCGACGGCGGCGATCTCCGGGCGGGTGAACACGGCCGTCGCCACGGTCTTGAGGCGGATCGGGGTGACGCCCTCGCCGAGAGCGTGGTACATGGCCATGCGGCCCTGCATCGCGGCGACGGAGGCCAGCGGGAACAGGTCGGTGCAGTCACCGGCGGCGTAGATGCCGGCGACGTTGGTGCGGGAGACACGGTCGACCTTGATGTGGCCGGAGTCCGTCGTCTTCACGCCGACGTTCTCCAGACACAGGCCCTCGGTGGCGGGGATGGAACCGATCGACATGATGGCGTGGGAGCCGAAGATCTCGCGGCCGTCGGAGGTCTTCACGCAGACGCCGCCGTCCCGGGTGCGGGTGACGGACTCCACGCGGGCGTGCTTCTCCAGGGAGACGCCGCGCTGGGAGAGGACGTGCTCGAGGACGTCTGCGGCGTCGGCGTCGTCGTGCGGGAGGATGCGGTCACGGGAGGCGACCATGGTCACCTTGACGCCGAGCTCGGCGAAGGCGGAGACGAACTCCGCACCGGTGACACCGGAACCGACGACGATGAGGTGCTCGGGGGCCTCCTCCAGGTCGTAGACCTGCTGCCAGGTGAGGATGCGCTCGCCGTCCGGCTTGGCGTTCGGCAGGATGCGCGGGGTCGCGCCGGTGGCGATGAGGACGAGGTCGGCCTCGTAGACCTCCTCGGTGCCGTCCTCCAGGGTGGCGGTGATCTCGTGGTGCACCTGGTCGATCTGCGACTCCGCGAAGCGGCCGCGGCCGTGGACGAAACGTACGCCGGCGCGCTCGAGCTGGACGATGATGTCGTCCGACTGCTCCTGCGCCAGGTTCTTCACACGCTGGTTGAGGGCCGGCAGGTGGATGCGGGCGCGGCCGAGCAGCGAGTTCAGGCCCATGTCATCGGCGCGACGCAGGTCGGTCTTGATGCCGGTTCCGGCGATGAAGGACTTGGAGGGCACGCAGTCGAGGAGGACAGAGGAGCCGCCGATGCCGCGTTCCTCGATGACCGTCACATCCGCTCCGTACTTGGCTCCGGCCAGGGCGGCCTCGTAGCCGGCCGGTCCTCCACCGATGATGACGATGCGATTCTTCAAGGGGTCTCCTCCACGCGCGATTTCAAGGTATGCGGGTTCACTCGGGTTGTGCAGAACTGCTGCCCGAGTTTAGTCGCTAGGAGAGGAAGCCGCCGCTGGTTCCACCCGTTCCGGTGACCTCCGCGTACTGCTCCATCACGGAGGCGAACAGACGGATGCCGACGCCGATCGCGCGTTCGTCGACCACCAGGTCACCCTGATGCAGGTCGCCCATCCGTCCCTCGCCGGACCAGCATCCCAGGCGGGCCATGGAGCCGGGGACCTTCTCCAGGTACCAGGAGAAGTCCTCGCCGCCGGAGGACTGCGGCGCCTGGACGACGGCCTGCGGGTCGATGGCACGGGCGGCGTCGGCAAGCATGGCGGTGGCGACGTCGTCGTTGAGCACCGGCGGGACGCCCCGCTGGTAGGACAGTTCGTGCGAGCAGCCGGTCGGCGCGAGGACCTGGGTGATGAGCTCCTCGAGGAGCTCCTGCAGGGTGCGCCACGTGGTGATGTCCGCCGTGCGGATCGTGCCGGTGAGCTGGCCGGACTCCGGGATGGCGTTCGGGGCGTAGCCGGCGTTGAGGGAACCGAAGACGAGCACCGTTGCGGTGCGGGGGTCGATGCGGCGCGAGAGCAGCGCCGGCAGCTGCGTGACCAGCGAGGACAGCGCGTAGACGACGTCGTTGGTCAGGTGCGGACGCGAGGAGTGCCCGCCCGGGCCGGCCACCTTGATCCGCAGGACGTCCGCAGCCGAGGTGATGGCGCCGGTGCGCACGCCGACCTTGCCCACCTTGAGCTTCGGCTCCACGTGCACCGCGAAGATCGAGCCGACACGGTCGAGACCACCCCAGGCGATGACGTCGGTGGCCCCGCCGTCCATGACCTCCTCCGCCGGCTGGAAGATGACGCGGATGCCGTGGGTGAGGGAGTCGGCGTGGTCCGCCAGCGCACAGGCCAACCCCAGGGCGATGGTCGTGTGGACGTCGTGGCCGCAGGAGTGCGACACGCCCGGCACCGCGGAGGCGAAGGGCAGCTTCGTCAGTTCCGTGACGGGCAGCGCGTCGATGTCGGCCCGGAAGGCGAGCTTGTCGTCGGTGTCCGGCCCGATGTCCACCATGAGACCGGTCCCGGGGAAGCGGTGCGGCGTCAGACCCCGGTTGCGGAGGGTCTCCTCGATGAACTCGGTGGTCTCGTACTCCATGTGCGACAGCTCCGGGTGGGAGTGCAGGTGACGACGCCAGCCGATCACCTCGTCCTTGTGCCGGATCAGCCAGTCATCGACGCGTGCGGCGATACCCTTCACGAACTGCCCCTTTCCGCAGACCACACCAGAGGGTCAACGGCCTCAATGCTACTCCGTCACGGAATCCCCACCGTCGTCCCCACCCTGGCCGCCACCCTCGACCGCGGGAGTGCCCTTGCCCCGTGCTGCCCGGGTTCCCCGCTTCCTCCTGCTCTGCCGGACCTCCCGGGCCTCGTCCACCACCACCGATTCGTAGCGCGGCCCGGTGCCGTGGTCGACGTACTCCGCGCGGAAGGGCTCCAGGACGGTGTCCGCGGGCCAGCGCAGCGTGATTCCGTAGGCGTCGGCCGGGCAGATGTCCGCCACCATCTCGCCGCCGGCGGGCAGCAGGACGGCCGGTGGGACGTCGAGGGCCCGCGCCAGACGGTAGACGGTGGACAGGCGGGGATCGCCGGGGGTGTCGGCGTTGCCGAGGTTCCTCTCGATGTTGGAGATGGTGTTGCGCGTCAGGCCGGTGAGCTCGGCGAGGTCGTCCTGCGTCAGTCGGCGGGCCTTGCGCAGGCGACGGAGGTTACGGCCGAGGCTGAGCCCGAAGCTCGGCCAGCCGTTCCAGTCCTGTTCCTGCGCCATTCCTCCACGGTGCCCACTGGAATGGGAGAACTCCGCCCACTGCAGTGGGCGGAGTCGCGTGGCGGGAACCGTCCCGCAGGGTTACAGATCGATGTTGCGCGGACCGTAGAGACGGTCGCCGGCATCGCCGAGACCAGGGACGATGTAGGCGTCCGCGTTGAGCGAGGGGTCCACGCACGCGGTGACCAGACGCACCGGCAGACCGGAGTCCGCCAGGGCGTCGACACCCGGCTGCGCCGAGACCATGCAGATCGCCGTGATGTTGGTGGCACCCCGCTCGGCGAGCAGCCGGATGGCGTGCAGCAGGGAACCACCGGTGGCGAGCATCGGGTCGACGACGAACACCGTGCGGCCGCTCAGGTCGTGCGGCAGCGCCTCCAGGTACGGCACCGGCTCGTGGGTCTCCTCGTTGCGGGCGAGCCCGATGAAACCGACCTGCGCGTCCGGGATCATCGACAGCGCCGGGTCGATCATGCCCAGCCCGGCGCGGATGACGGGCACGATGATCGGCGGATCCTGCAGGCGGGTGCCGTCGGCGACGGCCACCGGCGTGCGGCAGTCGAAGTGCTCCACGGGCAGGTCCCGGGAGGCCTCGTACACGAGCATGGCGCCGAGGTCGGCGAGGGCGGCGCGGAAGGCGGCGTTGTCACTGCGCTCATCGCGCATGATGGTCAGTCGCGAGGCGGCGAGCGGATGGTCGACGATGGTGATCTCCATGCGCCCCAGAATAGACGCGCACGCGCGGCGGGTAATGTCTGCCGGCGCACCTCCGCAGACCCCACCCCGCTTGGTAGCATCAAACTCTCGACCCCTTCCCGGAGGGGTCCTCGTCTTTCTTCCCGGGAGCACGACCACGAAAGGACCACCACCATGGTCATGGGCCCCACCCACTCGATGAGCGGCGCCGCCGTCGGCCTCGCCGTCGCCCAGGCGCTGCCCGCCTCCTGGGGTGGGGTCAGTTCACCGGAGGAGGCGTTCGTCTACGCGGGGATCGCCGCGGGTGCCGCCCTCCTGCCGGACCTCGATTCCCCGCAGGCCACCGTCTCCCGCTCCTTCGGTCCTTTCTCCCTCGCGCTGTCGCGGGTGATGGAGGGCACCGCGCGGTCCTTCGTCAATCTCACCCGTGGTTCCCGCGACAGGCGCTGCGGCCACGGGCACCGCACGGCGACGCACACCCTGTGGTTCGCGCTCCTGGCGGGTGTGGCGGCCTCCTACCTGATCGGTGCGTTCGGGAAGCCGGCGGAGATCGGTCTGCTGTTCGTGTTCCTCGGTCTGGCGATCCGGGGGCTGCTCCCGGAGTGGTCGAAGAAGAAGGACTGGCTGGCGGTCACCGGCGTCTCGGCGCTGGTGGCGGCGGGTGCCTGGGTGTATGTCCCGACGACGTCGTCCGCGCTCGTGATGGGTTCCGCGGTGACCGTCGGCGTGCTCACCCACCTGGCGGGTGACTCCATCACGCGCAACGGCATCCCGCTGCTCGCTCCGCTGGTGCCGGTGGGGCGGCGCCGCTGGTGGAAGTTCCGGCTGCCGAAGCCCCTGCGCATCCCGGCGTCCGGGTTCGCCGACCGGATGCTGCTGGCCGTGTTCTCCCTGCTGGTGGCAGCGCAGACCATCGCCGTGGCCTCGGGGACCACGGTCTCCTAGATCCGCGGGAACCTTTCGGCCGTTTCCGCAGTCCAATTAAGGCATGAGCACCCTGCGTCTCGATCCCGCCCATGCCCGCCTCCTCTCCTCCGAGCTTCTCGACGCCGCCGTCCATCCACCCGCCACCCCCGTCACCGTCTCCGGGGAGGGCCGCTTCGCGGACGCGCTTCTCGACGCCCTCCTCAACCTCGACACCCAGACCCGCCGCGTCCACGACCGGGCCCGCCTGCTCGGGGAGCGTTCGCACCGGGCGGTCACGGACCTCGAGGACGCCGACCACCTCCTCGCCGCGGACCTCGGGAGGCTCGCATGAGGGACGTCGTCCTCGCGCTGCAGCACATCGTCGGCCTGCATCCCGCCCACCTGTCCCCGGTCCGTCTGCCCGCCCTGCCGGACTTCCAGGCGGCGGTCCCGCTCGCGGAGATGCTCGCGCAGGGCAGCACCGGCGGGACCGTGCTGGTCGAGGCCGCCCGCGCCCTGAGCGGGGACCGGGCCCTGGTCACGGAGCTCAGCGACCGGGCCGCCGCCCACGTCGAGACCACGCGCGCCGAGCTCACCCACCTGGGCCACGAACTCCTCCGGCAGGCGTCGGGCGTCCTGCCCCGCCTGCTGTCCCCGGTGCCCGGCGCGCAGGCCGGGGCGCTGCTGGAACTGCAGCACCTGGGGCAGGTCTTCGTCCACGAGGCCACCGCCCGGGTCACCGACCTCGACTCGCTGCTCGCCCCGCTCGCCGCCGACCTCGACCGGGTCGCCGCCACGGACCACACCGCCGCGCTGCCGGCCCCCACGGAGGAGGCCGCCCCGGAGGGTACGGTGGAGGACGAGCCCCGGGACGTCGACAAGCAGTCGTCGGCGGGTGACGCTGCGGTGGCCGCGGCGAAGAGCGCGCTGGGCACCCCCTACCTGTGGGGAGGCACGACGCCCGCCGGTTTCGACTGCAGCGGGTTGACCCAGTGGGCCTACCGGCAGGCCGGGGTGGAGCTGCCGCGGCTGGCGCAGGAGCAGAACGTCGGCGTGCCGGTGGGCATGGACGAGCTGCAGCCCGGGGACCTGGCGGTGTGGGACGGGCACGTCGCGATGTACGCGGGCGACGGCCAGCTCATCGAGGCGGGTGACCCCGTCTCCCTCAACCCGCTGCGGACCAGTAACGCCGGGATGGCGTTCAAGGGCTTCTGGCGGCCGACGGGTTAGGACTCCGGTAGAATCCCGCCCCATGACCTCCCGTGCGATCATTCCCGTGAAACTGTCTCTGACCGAGGGCGACTACTACACCCTGTGGGCGCCGAGCTGGAAGGAGCACGGGGCCGAATGGCAGGCCTTCCTCGGTGACGAGGCCGGGCTCTACCTCTTCACCTCCCCGGCAAAGCTCTACGCCTTCCTGCAGTCCGGGAAGCGCCACGACCTGGTCTCCCACCCGAAGTGGGGCCAGTTCTCCGCGCAGCCGGCGGACATGATCGTGCCGGACAAGAAGGAGACCTTCGACATCATCGGCACCCCGGCGTTCCTGGCCGGTCGTCCGTCCTACGAGAACGTCGGCGCGGTGGCCCGTTCCTTCCAGATGACGAAGTCGCTGGCCGAGGTCCTCGGCATCGACGACGTCATCCTCTTCTTCGCCTCCCACTCCGTGCTGGGCAACGTCCAGCGCGGCGCCGACCACTACTCCGGTGAGCACGGTCTCGGCGAGTGGTCCGCCGTCGGCCGCACCGTCCTGGACAACTGGCCGATGGTGGTCAAGGGTCTCGACGAGCAGGTCCGCGTCATCGACGTCTCCGAGGAGGAGACCGCCGCCGCGCAGAAGCTCATCGACAACGCCCGCATCGCCACCGCCGAGGCCCGCGCCGCCGCGGAGGCCGCCGCCAAGGAGGCCGAGGAGCAGGCCGACCCGTACGACTCCTCCGTCTGGGGCGTGGCCGGCATCGACCCGATCAAGGTCACCCTCGACGGCAAGTCCGTCTACACGCTGCGCTGCTACATGGACGGCCGCCCGGTGTTCCTGGGCCGGTACGGCGAGATCTTCACCTTCCCGACCACCCGCCAGCTGGCCCGCTGGCTCGTCGAGAACGACGAGCACGACATGGCCGCCCTCCCGACCTGGGAGACCGTCATGACCCACGCCAACGCCGGCGAACTCGACGTCATCGTCCACCCGGACAACCAGTACTCGTACCAGGGGCTCGTCGCGGACATCAACGCCGGCCCGGAGGCCGTGGACACCGCGCAGATGTCCCGCGGCTACGAGCTGTTCGCCGACGCCGCCGACTGGGCCGCCGACGACTCGCTCAACTCCTACCTGCTGGCCAACCCGCGCACGCAGGACTACCTCTCCTACATGCTCGGCTCCACCGAGACCCCCGGCTACGTGCCCTCCAAGCCCTTCACCGACCACGCGAACTCGTGGAAGGACCTGGAGGAGATGCTGGTCAAGCGCTTCTCCAAGTTCTAGGGGGCTTATCGACGCCCGGGGCACCCCACCGATTACCCGGTGAAGTCCCCGTGCTCCCCGAACTCGTCGAGCCCGGCCTCGAGGTCCTGCGCCTCGTAGGCCGGCAGGATGATGCGCTCGAGCAGATCCTGGCGCTCGACCTCGGTGAGGAAGGCCCCCTTCACGGCGTTGACGGTCAGGTCGAAGAACTCCTCCAGCCCGTAGCCGTGGACCTCGGCGAGGCGGGAGAACTCCTCACTCAGCGTGCCCGCGCCCGCACCCGTGTTGACGGTGCACGTGAAGCCGAGCTGCTGCAGCAGGGTCAGCGGATGCTCGGCCAGGTCCGGGACGGCCCCGGCGTCGACCTCGTGGGTCGGCGAGAGGTCGACGGTGACGTGACGGTCACGCACCCAGCCGGAGACCCGGCCGGGCAGGACCCCCTCGAAGCCCTCGGTGTCGATGTGGAAGTCGTCGACCAGGTTCACCGCGTGTCCCAGGCGCACGGCCCCGAGCTGCAGGGCCTCGCCGATCTCCTCGATGCCACCGTGGCCACCGTCCAGGCCGGCGTCCACGACGAAGGGCACGTAGTTCTCCCGCAGCAGGCGGAAGGCGTCGGAGTGGCGGGTCAGGGACCCCGTGCCGGCGGTGGCGGCGAAACCGGCGACATGCTCGCCGTGGTTGCGCACGGCCAGCTCCGCGACGGCCGCGACGTCCCCGTCGGGGAGGGCGGTGGGGATGAGGCGGGCGTCGACAAGCGGGACGTCGAGTCCGGCGACCGCGCAGTCGATGACCTCCTGGAGGGTGAGCCCGTCGGCGGTGTGCAGCTCGGGGGTGATGCGCAGCTCCACGTGGACGACCCGGTCGGCCGCGAGGCGCTCGAGGTGCCCGCGGACCTGCGCGGCGAGGGCGTCGGGGTTCTGGGCCGGTTCGCCGGCGAGGTGGTCGTGGAGCAGGACCTTGGGCAGGTCGGCGACTACTGCCGAGATGTCATTCATGGGGACCATACTAACCGCGGCCTACGATGGCCTCAGCCATGAAGATCCTCGCCTCCCTCGCGCTCGTCGCGGCGCTGGGCACGCCCCTGACGCCCACCTCCACCGCGGAGGCCCCGCCCACCCGCGAACACGCCCCGGTCACCGACGACTGCCCCCACGCGGTCCGCCCACCGGAGCCGCGCACCACCTCCGAGGTGCCCGTGCCCGGCGCGGAACCCACTCCCCTGCCCGTGGTCCACCGGGGGCCGTGCGGGGTGTCCGCGCCGCCGGGTCTCACCGTGCCCGACGAGGTCCACGCCAGTGCGTGGCTGGTCGCGGACATCGACTCCGGTGAGATCATCGCCGCGAAGGACCCGCACGGACGCTACCGTCCGGCGAGCATCATCAAGATGCTGCTGGCGATGGTCGTCCTGGAGGAGCTGGACCGTTCCACCGAGGTGGTCGTCGGCCGGGAGTCGGCGGACCAGATCGGCTCCGCGGTGGGCATCGGCGCGGGAGGGACGTACACCGTCGACCAGCTGCTCCACGGCCTGCTGCTCGCCTCCGGCAACGACGCCGCGCACGCCCTCGCCCAGGAGCTCGGCGGTGACGAGGTCACGCTGCGCCGGATCAACGACCTGGCCCGGGAGCTCGGCACCACCGACACCGTCGCCGCCAGCTACTCCGGCCTCGACGCCCCCGGCATGTCCACCTCCGCCTTCGACATGGGCCTGGTCTACCGCGCCGCGTACCGGAACCCGGAGCTGCTGGCCATCATGGGCACCGGGCACATCCCCTTCCCCGGCTACGACGACCGGGAGGGTTACGAGGTGTGGAACGACAACGGGCTGCTCCGCAACGACCCGGAGGGCCTCGGCGGCAAGACCGGGTACACCGACGACGCGAACCACACCTTCGTCGGCGCGAAGGAGCACGGGGGACGCCGGCTGTTCGCGGTGGTGCTGGACACCACCGTCGAGAAGGCACGCCCCTGGCGCCAGGCACAGCTGCTTCTCGACGCCGCCTTCCGCACCACCGCCGGCACGGGTGTCGGCCTGCTGGAGCCCGTGGACACGGCGCCTGAGTCGACCCCCGCGCCGGAGCCCGACCCCGTCGAGGTGCCGGGTGTCCGGGAACCGGAGGACCCCCGGCTCCTGGAGGAACCGGGGGTCATCGCGGTGACTGCCGTGGTGCTGCTCGCGCTGGTGACGGCGGTGCTCAGCGTCCGGGCTTCCGGACCACCTCGGCGCCGGCCCAGCGGTCGTGGGAACCGATGAAACCGGTCTGCGGCTTGATCGAGGTGCCGATGGCGATCATGCCGATGAAGCTGGCCAGCCAGCCGATCACCGGCACGACGCTGACCGCCCGCCACCACTGACGCTTCAGCGACTGCTCCCAGCTCAGCTTCTCGCCGGTGGCGGAGTCGCGGACCTGGTAACCGAAGAGGTGCTTGACCGGGGAGGCGCCCGTGAGCACCTCGAAGCCGAGGAACCAGGCCACGCCGACCAGTCCCACCAGCATGCCGGAGAAGACGTTCTCGGAGTTCGCGCCCACCAGCAGGAGGCCGGAGACCATGGAGAACGTCAGGCCGTCGAGAAGCGCCATGCCCAGACGCAGACCCGCCGAGGGACGGTCCGCGTGGACGTCCGGGACCGGGGCCGGGCCCCCGTACGGGGCAGGCGTAGGGGCCGTGTAGGGCTGGGCGAAGGGGTTGCTCACCGGGCCGGGGGCCGGGGCCTCCGGGCTGTAGGTCGGGTAGTTGTAGGGGTTCGACTGCGGCGGGGGCGCCGACTGGGGCTGGGGTCGGAACACCGGGTCCGGGAAGGACCCGAAGTTGCCCAGGTACTCCAGGTCGGACCACTCCAGGGCCCGGGAGGAGGACAGCGCCTCGTCGTAGGTGGCGCGGCGCTGCTCGTCCGCGAGGACCGAGAACGCCGTGTGCAGCTGACGCCGCTGCGGGTCGGTGTCGGGGAGCATCCGCTGCTCGAGCTCGAGGTCGCGGTCGGCGATCGCCCGGGCGAGCTGCTCGGAGGAGGCGGAGCGGTCGAGGGAGAGGATCTCGTAGAGATTCGGCATCGGGGAAGTCATGTCAGTCACCTTCGCTGCGGGTTGTTGTGACTCCAGACTAGGAGACGGGACCCGATCCCACATCAGGAGTTGCCCTGATACCGACCCCTATTTCCGGCGGAGCAGCGCGATGACGCCCGCGCCGACGGCGGCCGCCGCAGCACCCAGGCCGGCGGCGGTGCCGGCGCCCGGCCCCCGCCGGATTTCCTGGCGGACGCGGATGACGGCCGGCTCCGGGGCCGGCATCTGCGCCAGCTGCATGGACTCCTCGGTGGTCGCGGCCCACGCGGAGACGTACATGACCAGACGCCACACGAGGTAGAGCAGGACCATGAGTCCGATGATCGGCCCGAAGGTCGCACCCGCCGGGTTGGACAGGGCGTTGGAGGCGAACAGCGAACCCAGCTGCTTGATCACCTCGAAGGCGACCGCCCCGATGAGGGCGGCCTGCACGCCGGAGCGGCGCGGCACCTTCGTGCGCGGCAGGTAGAACACGAACCACGCCATGACCAGGAAGTTCGCCAGGACACCGACGACCACGGCCACGAGGAACGTGACCACCCGGATACCCGGGACATGCCCGAGCCCGACGAAGTCGAGCGCGTACTCCGTGAGCCCCGAGCTGCCGATCGCGGTGACCGAGAACGCCAGCACCAGCGCCAGGCCCAGGCCGAGGAGGCCGAGGAAGTCGGAGAACTTGTTCTTGAAGAAGTTGCCCACCGCCGTCGGGTCGACCTTCCACATCTTGGACACGCCGTAACGCAGGTTGTTCATCCAGCCGAGCCCCGACCACAGGGCGGTCAGCGCACCGATACCGGCGACAGCGCCACGCTGGTCGATGGCGGTCTCGAGGATGTCGTTGATGAGCACGCCCACCTCGCCGTCGACGGCCCCGGAGATCTGGTCCTGCACCTGCCCGAGGACCTCGGGCCTGTTGGCCAGGAAGGTGGCGATGCCCGCCACCACCAGCATGAGCAGCGGGAAGATCGCCAGCACGGAGAAGTAGGTGATGCCCGCCGAGTACTGGTTGCCGCCCATGGACGAGTAGCGTTGCTGCATCCGCATGAGATGGTCGACCATCTCGGATTTCTCCCGCACCTTGTCGACGGCACCGGGCTCGTCGTCGCGGACCCGTTCAATGCCGAACTCGTCGGTGTAACGCTCATCGGGGTGTGTGCTGGTGGCCACGGGAACTCCTCGTTGAATGTCGCATCTATCAGTGTGTTGATATGACTTCAACGGTAGGTAAGAACGCGGCGCCGTGCACCCGCTGCTGCTGAACCGTTACACCGGCGCCGGTACAGCGCCGGTACAGCGTCCGGTCAGCGTCCGGTCAGCGCAGCGGACGCAGGAAACCGACCTTGTCGTAGACGTCCTGGAGCAGCGGCTCGGAGACCTCGCGGGCCCGCTCCGCACCGGCGGCGAGGATGCGCTCGAGTTCGCCGCGGTCCTCCATGAGCTCGTCGAAACGCGCCTTCAGCGGGGTGGTGAACGCCTCCAGGGCGTCCGCGGTGTCGACCTTGAGGGCGCCGTAGCCCTGGCCCTCGTAGCCGGCGACGAGGTCGTCGACGGGGGTGCCGGTCAGGGCCGACTGGATGACCAGCAGGTTGGACACGCCCGGCTTGTTCTCCTTGTCGAAGGCGATGACCCCGTCGTTGTCGGTGACGGCCGAGCGGATGCGCTTGGCGGAGGTCTTCGGGTCGTCGAGAAGGTTGATGCAGCCCTTGGGGTTGTCCGCGGACTTGGACATCTTCGCGGTCGGGTTCTGCAGGTCCTGGATCTTGGCGGAGCCCTCCGGGATGAAGCCCTCGGGCACGACGAAGGTCTCGCCGTAGCGGGAGTTGAAGCGCTCGGCGAGGGTGCGGGTCAGCTCGAGGTGCTGGCGCTGGTCCTCACCGACCGGCACGTACTGCGGCTTGTACAGGAGGATGTCCGCGGCCATGAGCACCGGGTAGGTGAACAGTCCGACGGTGGCGCGGTCGGTGCCCTGCTTGGCGGACTTGTCCTTGAACTGGGTCATGCGCGACGCCTCGCCGAAGCCGGTGAGGCAGTTGAGCACCCAGGTCAGTTCCGCGTGCTGCGGCACATGCGACTGGACGAACAGGGTGGACTTGGCCGGGTCGATGCCCAGGGCGATGAGCTGGGCGGCACCCGCGACGGTGCGCAGGCGCAGCTCCTCCGGGTCCTGGTCGACGGTGATCGCGTGCAGGTCGGGGATGAAGTAGAACGCGTCGTAGTTGTTCTGCAGCTCGATCCACTGCTTCAGCGCACCCAGGTAGTTGCCCAGGTGGTAGGAGTCGGCGGTCGGCTGGATGCCGGAGAGTACGCGCTGGCGGGATTCGGTCGACGGGTTCTGCTCGTTCATGGCTGTTGAGTGTAGCCCGCAATGCTTAAGGCGGCGTCGATGACCTGCTTATCGACGCCGCCTTCCGCCCGGATCCGCCTAGAGCTTGCGGGAGGTCGGGCTGTACTTGTCCAGCAGGACGGCGATGCCCGAGACGATGAGGGCACCGCCGGTGCCCATGACCAGGGCAGCGACAACGGCCATCACGGAGAAGCCGACAGCCATGTACCAGAACACGCCACCGGCGAGGAGGGCGGCACCAAGGACCAGGTAGATGAGAGCGCTCATGTTGTATTCCACTTCTCTTTAAGTTCGACAGTCGTGCAATGACTTTAGCACCCGGGGGAGTTAACTGGGGTTGTCCTCGAGATCGGTCTCGGGATCATCCTCCGGGAGGACCCACCGCTGCTTCTTCTGGGCCTTGCCCTTGCGCCCCGGCAGCTTGCTGAGCAGGGAGTACCGGGAGGTGTCGAAGGAGACGCGGTTGCGGGAGCGCAGCAGGCTGCGGCGGGTGGACTGGTAGTGCAGGGAGGAGCGGGGGTTCTTCGACTCCCCCTCCGTCTGGTACTCGAACACCGGCAGGCTGAGTCCGAAGTACATGGCGATGACGCGGATGACGAAGGCCGCGACGAGCGTGATGACGATCGTCCAGTTCTCCCCCACCCCCATGGCCAGCAGGCCCATGTAGATGGACGTCGCGATGATGGAGATCGTCGCGTAGAGCTCCTTGGAGAACACCAGCGGCACCCGGTCACTCATCAGGTCGCGCAGGATGCCGCCCGACACGCCGTTGACCACCGAGGCCACGCACGCGATGACGAAGCCGTAACCCAGTTCCAGGGCCATCTGGGTGCCGATGACGGAGAAGGTGGCGAGGCCGACGGCGTCGGCGAGCAGGAACACCTTCCGGAAGTAGTGCATGAGGAAGGACAGGGACACCGTCACCAGTGCGGTGACGACCACGATGACGAGATAGACCGGCTGCTCCACCCACGTCAGGGGGTAGGTGTCGAGCACCATGTCGCGGATGGTGCCGCCGCCGAGAGCGGTGAGCGCGGCCAGGGCCACGACACCGAAGAGGTCCATCCGCTGCTTACCGGCGGCCAGGGCAGCGGTAATGGCCTCGGCGGTGATGCCGATGACGAAGGTGATGACGAGCAGATGTGCGGTATCGACAGCGTCCATGATCTATGAGTAGGTCACATTCAGTGGGGAGTGGTCGGACCAGCGGGTCTCCACGGTGGGTGCGCGGTCGACCCAGCTGCGCTCGGCTCGGTCGAGCATGCTCTTCGTCGCCGCCTGGTAGTCGATGCGCCAGCCGGCGTTGTTGTTGAACGCCTGCCCACGGTAGGTCCACCAGGTGTAGGGTCCGTCCCCCTCCGGCTGGAGGCGGCGGGCCACGTCGAACCACCGCGGTTCGGTGGCTGTACCCCGGATGGTACGCCCGTCGTAGTCGACCACCCCGAAGTACTCCCCCAGTCCGGGCTTCTCCTGCGGCGACCCGTCCGGGAAACAGCCGAACACGGAGTCCATGAACGCCCGCTCATCAGCGAGGAAGCCGGACTTGCGCATGTTCCCCTTCCAGTTCTTCAGGTCCTCGCGGCGGTGGCAGATGTTCCAGTCGCCGCCGATGACCATGTCCTCGTACTCCGCGGCCAGGCTGTCGAGGTAGGGGCCGAACTCGTCGAGAAAGCGGTACTTCTCGTCCTGTTTCTCCGAACCCGCCGAACCGGAGGGCAGGTAGAGGGAGGCGACCCGCACGCCCTCGTACGTGCCCTCGATCCAGCGGCCGGAATCGAGGAAGGAACCGAGACCCACGCGGACGTCGGAAAGCGGGGCACGGGAGAGGATGCCCACCCCCGCCCGACCCCGGGCGACCGCCGGGGCGCCGACGTAGTGCCAGCCCGCGTCGAGGGCGGGCTGCAACGCCTTGACGGACTCCTCGACGGTCGCGCGCACCTCCTGCAGGAGCACCACGTCAGCCGGGGACTGCTCCAGCCAGGCCAGCATGCCCGGATTGTCCTCGTTGCGCTGCTTGACGGCGGCGCGGATTCCATTGACGTTGACGGAGGTGATGGTCAGACTCATAGGAACCACCATATCGCCGTTGGTGGCAGGGCCCCTGCCCCGCCGGGTATCCTTAGCCGTTGACACTGCCGAGATTGAAGAAAGCGTTAGGGAGTTACATGGCAAAGATCATCTGGACCCGCACCGACGAGGCCCCGCTGCTCGCGACCTATTCGTTCAAGCCTGTTGTTGAGGCCTTCGCCGCCACCGCGGGTATCGATGTCGAGACCCGCGACATCTCCCTGGCCGGCCGCATCCTGGCCCAGTTCCCGGACCGCCTCACCGAGGAGCAGCGAGTCGCTGACGCCCTCACCGAGCTCGGCGACCTGGCCAAGACCCCGGAAGCCAACATCATCAAGCTCCCGAACATCTCGGCGTCCGTCCCGCAGCTCAAGGCAGCCATCAAGGAGCTGCAGGACCAGGGATACGACCTCCCCGACTACGTCGACTCCCCGGAGACCGACGAGGAGAAGGACGCCCGCAAGCGCTACGACGTAGTAAAGGGTTCCGCTGTGAACCCGGTACTCCGTGAGGGCAACTCCGACCGTCGTGCCCCGGAGGCCGTGAAGAACTTCGTCCGCAAGAACCCGCACCGCATGGGTGAGTGGTCCGCCGACTCCAAGACCAACGTCGCCACCATGGACTCCGACGACTTCCGTCACAACGAGCAGTCCGTCATCCTCCCGGCCGAGGACACCCTCTCCTTCGTCCACGTCGCCACCGACGGCACCGAGACCAAGCTCCGCGACGACCTCAAGGTCCTCGAGGGCGAGGTCGTCGACGGCACCGTCATGCGCGCCGCCGCCCTGCAGGAGTTCCTGGCCGAGCAGGTCAAGCGCGCCCAGGACGAGGGCATCCTGTTCTCCGTCCACCTCAAGGCCACCATGATGAAGGTCTCCGACCCGATCATCTTCGGCTACGTCGTCCGCGCCTTCTTCGCCGACGTCTACGAGAAGTACGGCGAGGAGCTGCTGGCCGCCGGTCTCGACGGCGAGAACGGCCTCGGCGCCATCTTCTCCGGACTCGAGGAACTGGAGAACGGCGAGGAGATCCGCCGTGCCTTCGACGAGGCCCTCGAGAACGGCCCTGACCTGGCGATGGTGAACTCCGACAAGGGCATCACCAACCTGCACGTCCCGTCCGACGTCATCGTCGACGCCTCCATGCCCGCCATGATCCGCACCTCCGGCCAGATGTGGAACAAGGACGACAAGACCCAGGACACCCTGGCCGTCATCCCGGACTCCTCCTACGCCGGCGTCTTCCAGACCGTCATCGACGACTGCAAGGCCAACGGCGCCTTCGACCCGACCACCATGGGCACCGTCCCGAACGTCGGCCTCATGGCCCAGAAGGCCGAGGAGTACGGCTCCCACGACAAGACCTTCCGCATCGCCGCGGACGGCAAGGTCGAGGTCCGCAACTCCGCCGGTGACGTCCTGCTCGAGCACGAGGTCTCCGAGGGCGACATCTGGCGCGCCTGCCAGACCAAGGACGCCCCGATCCAGGACTGGGTCAAGCTGGCCGTCGACCGCGCCCGCATCTCCGGCATGCCGGCCGTCTTCTGGCTGGACCCGGAGCGCGCCCACGACCGCAACCTCACCACCCTGGTGGAGAAGTACCTGGCCGACCACGACACCGAGGGCCTGGACATCCGCATCCTCTCCCCGGTCGAGGCGACCCAGCTGTCCGTCGACCGCATCCGCCGCGGCGAGGACACCATCTCCGTGACCGGTAACGTCCTGCGTGACTACAACACCGACCTCTTCCCGATCCTCGAGCTGGGCACCTCCGCCAAGATGCTCTCCGTCGTGCCGCTGATGGCCGGTGGCGGCCTCTTCGAGACCGGTGCCGGTGGCTCCGCCCCGAAGCACGTCCAGCAGGTCGTCGAGGAGAACCACCTGCGCTGGGACTCCCTCGGTGAGTTCCTCGCCCTGGCCGAGTCCCTGCGCCACGTCGCCCGCACCCAGGACAACGCGAAGGCCGCCGTCCTGGCCGACGCCCTGGACAAGGCCACCGAGAAGGTCCTGTCCGAGGGCAAGTCCCCGTCCCGCAAGGTCGGCGAGATCGACAACCGTGGCTCCCACTTCTACCTCGCGTCCTACTGGGCCGAGGCCCTGGCCGCACAGTCCGACGACGCCGAGCTGGCCGCGACCTTCCAGCCGGTCGCCGAGGCCCTGGCCGCCGACGCCGCGACCATCGACCAGGAGCTCATCGACAACCAGGGTTCCGCCGTGGACCTCGGCGGCTACTACGCCCCGTCCGATGAGAAGACCTCCGACGTGATGCGTCCGTCCGCGAAGTTCAACGAGATCATCGACGGTCTGAAGAAGTAACCCCCGCTTTCCGACGCCGCCCTGCCCCGCCACCGGGGCAGGGCGGCGTCGCCTTTGGGCAGGGCCCCGGACGAACCACTTGGTCTACCGTCCCTTTATTTTTATTCATGCGCCCTGAACTGCGGAGACAGGGTTTGGACAGACAGCTCGGTTTACGTCGAAAAGCGGTGCGCCGTACTCTTCTCCCATGACCCGATACGACAACTCCGCAGCAGACCAGTGGGACTTCGAGACCCGCTCCATCCACGCCGGCCAGAACCCGGACCCCGCGACCGGTTCCCGTAACCAGCCGATCCACCTGACGACCTCCTACGTCTTCAACTCGGCCGAGCACGCGAAGCAGCGTTTCGCCCTCGAGGACCTCGGTCCCGTCTACTCGCGCCTGACCAACCCCACCGTGGAGGTGCTGGAGAACCGCCTCGCCTCGCTCGAGGGCGGCGTCCACGCGGTGGCGTTCGCGTCGGGCCAGGCCGCGGAGACGGCGGCGATCCTCAACGTGGCGGGCGCCGGCGACCACATCGTCACCTCCCCGCACCTCTACGGCGGCACGGAGACGCTCTTCCTGGTGACGCTCAAGCGCCTCGGCATCGAGGTGGGCTTCGTGGAGGACCCGGCCGACCCGGAGTCCTGGCAGGCCGCCGTCCGGCCGAACACCCGCGCCTTCTACGGCGAGACCTTCGGCAACCCGGCCGCGGACATCCTCGACATCCCGGCCGTCGCCGAGGTCGCGCACCGCAACGGTGTGCCGCTCATCGTGGACAACACCATCGCCACCGCCGCGCTGGTCCGCCCGCTGGAGCTGGGTGCCGACGTCGTCGTCGCCTCCCTCACCAAGTTCTACACCGGCAACGGCTCCGCCCTGGGCGGCATCCTCGTCGACGGCGGCAAGTTCGACTGGACCGTCGAGCGCGACGGCCAGCCGGTCCACGAGCAGTTCGTCACCCCGGACCCGGCGTACCACGGTCTGCGCTACGCCGACCTCGGTGCCGCGGCCTTCGGCCTCAAGGCCCGGGTGGGTCTGCTGCGCGACACGGGGGCGTCGATAAGCCCCTTCAACGCCTGGGTGACGCTGCAGGGCCTGGACACCCTGAGCCTGCGCGTCGAGCGGCACAACGAGAACGCCCTGCAGGTCGTCGAGTTCCTGCGCAACCACCCGAAGGTGGCGAAGGTGAACTTCGCCGGCACGGAGGACTCCCCCTACCGCGCGGTGAAGGAGAGGCTCGGCCTGACCTACACCGGTTCGGTGCTCACGTTCGAGCTCGCCCCGGCGGGTTCCGACGAGCAGGACCGCGCCAACGCCTGGACCCTCATCGACGCGCTGCGGCTGCACTCCAACCTGGCGAACGTCGGCGACGTCCGCTCCCTGGTGGTCCACCCGGCGACGACGACCCACTCCCAGTCCGACGCCGAGGGCCTGGCGCGGGCGCAGGTCACGCAGCGGACGATCCGCCTGTCGGTGGGCATCGAGAAGATCACCGACATCATCGCCGACCTGGAGAACGCCCTGAACGCCGTCTAAGAGACAGCTTGGTCCACATACATTCACGTCCCCCACCTGGGGAGACGTGGATGTCGGCGACCCTTCTGTTTGCGTGGTCACGCGCGGAAACCTACCCTTTCAGGAGACCGTGCCGAATGTAGGCACCGAGGACGACAAACTGTCCCCCGGGACCCCCACCAGACCACTAGGACGGTGAGTTTCCATCTCTACCCTCAACCTGGCCCCCCAGGGCGAACTCGCGCAGGTGCGCATCGGTGATCTCCACACGGAGGCCGGTGGCGTCATCAACGACGTCACCATCGCCTACCGCCGCTGGGGCGAGTTCCGGGGAGACCCGGACGGGATGAACAACCTCGTGCTCATCGAACACGCCCTCACCGGCGACACCAACGTCGCCGACTGGTGGTGTGACCTGCTCGGCCCCGGCCGGGCGCTCGACACCGACGCGTGGTGCATCGTGTGCACCAACGTCATCGGCGGCTGCCAGGGCTCGACCGGCCCCGCCTCCGAACACCCCGACGGCGGCCGCTGGGGATCCCGCTTCCCGGCGATCTCCATCCGCGACCAGGTCACCGCGGAGAAGCAGTTCCTCGACGCCCTCGGCGTCTCCCGCATCCACGCCGTCCTCGGCGGTTCCATGGGCGGTGCCCGCACCCTCGAGTGGGCGATGATGTACCCGGACAAGGTCAACGCCGTGTGCGTCATCGCCGTCTCCGCCCGGGCCAGCGCCTGGCAGATCGGCATCCAGTCCGCGCAGATCTCCGCCATCGAGCGTGACCCCGCCTGGCAGGGCGGCGACTTCTACGACACCGGTGCCTCCCCCGACGCCGGCCTCGCCGCCGCCCGCCGCATCGCCCACCTCACCTACCGCGGTGAGCAGGAGCTCGACGAGCGTTTCGGCGCCGCCCGCCAGGACGGGGAGAACCCGCTGGGCACCTTCCGGGACCCCGCCCAGCGTTTCGCCGTCGAGAGCTACCTGCAGTACCACGGCCGCAAGCTGGTCGAGCGTTTCGACGCCGGCAGCTACGTCACCCTCACCGAGGCCCTCAACCGGCACAACATCGGCCGGGGCCGCGGGGGCCTGAACAAGGCGCTGGCGGCCTGCACGGTGCCGACGATGATCGTCGGCGTCGACACGGACATCCTGTACCCGTACCACCAGCAGGAGCACCTCTCCCGCAACGTCGGTGAGCTGATGGGCATCGCCCGGATCTCCTCCCCTGTCGGCCACGACGCCTTCCTGGCGGAGTTCCGGCAGATGGACCGCATCCTCCGGCGCTTCTTCGTCCTCAGCGTGCTGGACGAGGACGCCCAGGAGGACGACGGCTACCTCATCTAGCAACCCGAACGTGCCGCGAGGGGGCTCCCAGCCATCGGTTGGGAGCCCCCTCGCGGCACGTTTCGCGGGGTCACGAGCCCAGCGCGTCCACCGAGGCCGCCAGGAACGCCATCGTCCCCCCGAGGACGGTGCAGAAGGCGGCGTCGAAACGCCGGGAGCGCACGGCGAACACCCCGACGATGCGGGAGTCGCACGCGTAGCGCACCACGGCCAGCCACATGAGTGAGACGCCGAGCACGAACGTCGCGCGGCGCCAGTGCTCGGTGAGCGCGAAGACGCTCGCCACGACCACGCCGAGCAGGAACCACACGACGAATCCCCACTGCACCCACCGGGGCAGCCGCGAGGGCGCCACGTCCAGGTCGTGGGGATTATCCAGGGGTCTACTCACCTGCGAGCAGTTCCGCCCTCTCGACGACGTTGGCCACGAGGAAGGCGCGGGTCAGCGGGCCGACGCCGCCCGGGTTCGGGGAGGCGTAGCCGGCGACCTCCCAGACGTCGGGGTGGACGTCGCCGGCGAGCTTGCCGTCGAGACGCGAGACGCCGACGTCGAGGACCGCGGCACCCGGCTTGACCATGTCGGCGGTGAGCATGTGCGGCACGCCGGCGGCGGCGATGATGACGTCCGCGTTCTTCGTCTCCGCCGCCAGGTCCTTGGTGCCGGTGTGGCACAGGGTGACGGTGGAGTTCTCGGAGCGGCGGGTGAGCATGAGGCCGATCGGGCGGCCGACGGTCACGCCACGGCCGATGACGACGACCTTCGCGCCGTCGAGCTCGACGCCGAAGCGGCGCAGCAGGTGGATGGAGCCGTTCGGGGTGCACGGCAGCGGGGCCGGCTCGTTGAGGACGAGCTTGCCCAGGTTGACCGGGTGGAGGCCGTCGGCGTCCTTGTCCGGGTCGATGGCGGCGAGCACGGCGTTCTCGTCGAGGTGCTTCGGCAGCGGCAGCTGCACGATGTAGCCGGTGCAGGCCGGGTCGTTGTTGAGCTCGTCGATGACGGCGAGCAGGTCCTCCTGGGAGATATCCGCCGGCAGATCCTTACGGATCGAGTTGATGCCGATCTGCTCGCAGTCGCGGTGCTTCATCTTCACGTAGGAGTGGGAGGCCGGGTCGTCGCCGACCAGGACCGTCGCCAGGCCGGGGACGATGCCCTTCTCCTTGAGGGCGGCGGTGCGCTTCGCCAGGTCCTCGAAGATCTCGTCGCGGTAGAGTTGTCCGTCAAGTTTGATCGCAGTCACGCCCCTCATCCTAGACTCTTGTGAATGGCCCGACTGCACGTCATCTTCGATAACCCCGTCATTCCCCCGAACACGGGCAACGCCATCCGCATGTGCGCGGGGTCCGGGGCGCACCTCCACCTGGTGGAGCCGCTGGGTTTCGATCTCAGCGAGAAGCACCTGCGCCGCGCCGGTCTGGACTACCACGACCTCGCGGAGGTCACCGTCCACGGTTCCTTCGAGGAATGCTTGTCGACGCTCCCCTCCTCCCGCATCTTCCCCTTCACCACACAGGCGACCGTGTGGCACACCGACGTGGCGTGGCGGGAGGGTGACGCCCTGCTCTTCGGCACCGAGACCACCGGCCTGCCGGAGTCGGTGCTCGCGCACCCGCGCCTGGAACACGAGGTGCGCATCCCCATGATCCCGGGGCGTCGCTCGATGAATCTGTCCAACTCGGCGGCCGTGGCCACCTACGAGGCCTGGCGTCAGCTCGGCTTCCCGGGCGGGGTGTAGGCGGGCAGGGCACGCCGCCGCAGCTGGTTGAGCAGGGCGTTGCCGTCCTCGGGGGTGAGGTCCTCCCCGGCCATGCGGACGGGCCCGGGCACGAGGTCGAAACGCACCGTGCACAGGCCGAGGAGCTGCTGCAGGGGCCCGCGGGTGAGTGAGAGCTCCTGGATGTGGCTGGGGTGGATCACCGCGATCCGGGTGCTCAGGCGTCCCTTCCGGGTGATCACGGCGTCGTCGCGCACCGTCACCGACTGCTGGCGCAGGTCGATGGGTGAGACCCAGCGGGCGCGGGCCGGGGAGGTGTAGGTGGGGGCGTCGACAAGCGGGGCGGGGGCGATGACCGCCAGCAGGGCGTCGGCCTGCTCCCGGGAACCGACGGGCAGGAGGGTGGTCGTCGCGGAGTTGCGTCCCGACGTCGCGCCGTAGCCCGCCACCGAGACCGACACGAACCACCAGCCGGTGGCCCGCCACAGGGCAGGCTGGACGAGGCGTACGCCGTGGATGCGTTCCAGCGGGATCGACTGTTTCCGACGGTCGGCCAGACCGTAGGAGAGGTGGAGGGTGTCGTCGTCGAGACGCGCGGTGAAACGCCAGGCCCTGTCGATCTGATTCCAGATGACGGGCACGAAACCGAGGAGGACGGGCACGAGGGTGGCCCAGCTCAGCGGGGAGAGCAGGACCGAGAACACCGCGAGGACGCCGCCGAGGCTGCTGCCCTGCAGCGCTGCGGCCGCCAGGGAACGGGCGACGGGGATCTCCGGGACGATGACCCGGCCCTGCTCGGGGTGGTCGGCCCCGGGGGCGGGCGTGGTGCGGGCGCGGGCGAGGACCTCGCGGCGCACCGCCTCGGCCTCCGCCCGGGGCAGGTAGGCGATCTCGATGACGGAGTCACCGCCGCCGGCCGTCTCCACCCGCACGGACGCCAGCCCGAAGACCCGGGCGACGACGGACTCGACGACGTCGACCGCCTGGATGCGGTCATAACGCGCGGTGCGCAGCGCCTTGTTGAACACCCCCTGCCGCAGCGACACCTCCTCGGCGTCGAGGCGGAAACCCATCGCCTGCCACCACACCTGGGACGCGAACCACACCAGGGCGCAGGCCAGGACGAACGCGCCCGCCAGGCCCAGCAGGGGCAGGAACTGGCCCTGCTCCAGCCAGGCCCATGCCCGGGTGAGCACCGCGACGTTGACGTTGACCACGACGACGGCCAGCACGGCCAGGATGACCGTCCAGAACTTCAGCAGCGGGGTGAGGCGGTGGACGTGACGCCAGTTGTTCACAGCCCGCTCATCCTCTCCCGGGCCTTGACCGCCAGCCGGTCACGCAGGGCGTCGGCGGTGTCGGCGGGCAGCCCCTCGACGACCGAGTCCGAGGACGCCGACGCCGTGTGCAGCTTGAGCGTCTTCATCCCCAGGGCGCGTTCGACGGGCCCGGCGGTGACGTCGACGAACTGGATCCGCCCGTAGGGCACCACCGTGAACGTGTGCCACAGGCGTCCCTTCGTGATGAGCAGCTCATCCTCCGTCTCCTGCCATCCCAGCAGCCTGACCTGCGCCGGGATGAGCCACACCTGCCAGGCGAGGAGCGCCAGGAACACGCCCGCGCCGATCCAGAACCACGGACTCACCCACCAGGCCAGGGCCGCGAGGAGCCCCGCGGCGATGACGAACGCCGGAAGGCGGCCGATGTAGCGGGCGGTGACGAGTTTCGGGGAGACAGGGTTCACGCCTCCACCCTAGGGAAAGCGGGCGTGAACTACTCCGCCGACCCCGGCAGGCTCACGCGGATGTCGCCGAGGCTGGACTCCGCGACGGGCACCGGGACCCCGGCGACGGTGACGGTGAGCAGGCCGGCGGCGGGGGCGGCGTCGACACGCAGGTGGGCGCCGGGGACGATGCCGTGACCCGCGAGGTAGCGCAGGAGGTCCGGGTCGCGGTCGTTGATCTGCTCGACGAGGACCTCCGTGCCCGGCGCGACGGCGGTGAGGCTCAGGCCCGGCAGCTTCTCGACGCTCCCGTCCGCCGTCGGGATCGGGTCGCCGTGGGGGTCGCGGGCGGGGTGGCCGAGGTGGGCGTCCATGCGCTCGAGAAGCCGGTCGGAGACGCCGTGTTCCAGCAGGTCAGCGTCCTCGTGGACCTCGTCCCAGGTGTAGCCGAGGACGGTGACCAGGAAGGTCTCCAGGAGCCGGTGGCGGCGCACCATCGCCAGCGCGAGGCGACGCCCCTCGGCGGTGAGGGTGACGCCGGCGTAGGGCTCGTGGTGGACGAGACCCTGGCGGGCCAGACGCTTGACCGCCTCGGAGGCGGTGGGCAATTTCTGACCGGTGAGGCGGGCGAGGTCGCCGAGGGCGGCGGGGGTGCCGGGGGCGTCGGAAAGCTCCGCGATGTCCCACAGGGCCTTGAGGTAGTCCTGCGAACGGTCGGGGAGGTCATGGACGTGCATGGGGCCATGGTAGCCGGAGCCGTCTTGCCTCCCGGCAGGTCAGGCACTACCGTACCTGGAAGTTCAATCCATTGAACTTGATAGTCCAGAATACCAGAAAGGACGTTTCAATGCGACGCATCCTCGGGGCGGCCACGGCCCTCGCCCTGCTCCTGCCCCTCAGCGCCTGCGCCGGGGACGGCGGCACCGGAGCCGACCGCCCACTCACCGTCTACGCCACCACCGGCTACATCGCCGACGCCGTCCGCACCATCGCCCCCGACGCGCAGGTGACCACGATGGTCGGCCCCGGCGGCGACCCGCACACCTACCAGCCGTCGACCCGCGACGTCGAGACCCTGCGCACCTCCGACATCGTCTTCTCCAACGGCCTGTACCTCGAGGCACAGATGATCACCCAGCTGGAGTCGCTCGGCGACCGGCACCGCGCCCTCGGCGACCGTCTGCCGCAGGACCTGCTCCTCCCCTGGGACGAGACCGACCCCGACGGCAACGAACTGTTCGACCCCCACGTGTGGAACAGCCCCGACGCCTGGCAGCTCGTCGTCGACGACATCGCCGAGCGCCTCGCCGAGGAGGACCCGGACAACGCACAGACCTACCGCGACAACGCCCGGACCTACAACGGGCAGATCGCCGAGCTGGCCGCACGCTCCCAGCGGGAACTCGCCGACCTGGAGGCCCCGCGCATCCTCGTCACCGGCCACGACGCCTTCGGCTACTTCGGGCAGACCTTCGACCTGGAGGTCCGCGCCACCGACTTCATCTCCACCGAGGCGGTGCTCTCCCCCACCGAACTCTCCGAACTCGCCGACTACATCGCGGACAACCGCATCCCGGTGATCTTCCGTGACAACCAGGCCAGCCCCCAGGCGATCACCTCGCTCGAGGAGGCCGTCGCCTCCCGAGGCTGGTCCGTCACCATCTCCGCCGAGGAACTCTTCGCCGACTCCCTCGGCCCGGAGGCCCCCGTGGACACCTACCTCGGCGCGTTCGAGCACAACGTCAGCACCGTCGCCCGGGGCCTGGGCGCGAGGAACGCGGGGTAGGGGAGATGTCTCCGTCTGTCGCCGCCGCGGCCCGCGGCCTCACCGTCGCCTACCACTCCACCCCGGTCCTGCGGGACATCTCCCTGACGGTCCCCGTCGGGGTGGTCATGGGTGTGGTCGGCCCCAACGGCTCCGGCAAGTCCACCCTGCTCAAGGCCATGCTCGGGCTGGTGCCCCCGGCCTCCGGTGACGCCCTGTTCTTCGGGCGTCCGCTCGCGCAGGTCCGCCAGCAGGTCGGGTACATGCCGCAGCACACCTCGGTCGACTGGGACTTCCCCACCACCGTCGCCGACGTCGTGCTCATGGGCACCTACGGACGGCTGGGCTGGCTGCGCCGGCCCGGCAGGGCGGAGAAGCAGGCCGCCGCCCGCGCCATGGAGGCCACCTGTGTCACCGACCTCGCCGACCGCCAGATCGGGCAGCTGTCCGGCGGCCAGCGCCAGCGCGTGTTCCTGGCCCGCACCCTGGCCCAGGAACCGGACCTGTTCATCATGGACGAACCCTTCCAGGGGGTCGACGCCTTCTCCCAGCAGGCCATCGTCGACGTCCTCCATGACCTGCGCGCACAGGGCCGGACCGTCATCCTCGTCCACCACGACCTGTCCACGGTCGCCGACTACTGCGACCACGTGACCCTGCTCGGCGGCGACGCCCGCCGCGGCGTGGTGGCCAGCGGCGAGGTGTCGACCCACTTCACGCACGAGAACATCGCCGCCGCCTACGGGCTCTCGGTGACACCATGAGCCCGACCAGCTTCTTCGCCGACCACACCTACATGATGGTCACCGCCGGGACCACCGTCATCGGGGCCGTCGCCGGCGCCCTGGGATCCTTCGCCTACCTGCGTCGGCAGTCGCTCATCAGCGACGTCATCGCCCACGCCGCCCTCCCCGGCACCCTCCTGGCGTTCCTCGTGCTCACCGCCCTGGGTCTCGACGGCCGCTCCATGACCGGCATGCTCGTCGGCGCCACCCTCGCCGGGACCCTGGCCATCGCCGCCGCGAACGCCATCACCCGGGTCTCCCCCATCGCCGTCGACACCGCCATGGCCGTCGTCCTGTCCAGTCTCTTCGGCCTGGGCATGCTGCTCATGCAGTACATCCAGCGCCACCCGCTGCCCGGCAAGGGCGGCATCCAGGACTACCTCTTCGGCAACGCCTCCACCATCACGCGCGCCGACCTCACCGTCTCCCTCGTCGTCGGGGCGCTGGCGCTGCTGGTGGTGGCGGTGTTCTGGAAGGAGTTCGTGCTCTCGACCTTCGACCGTGACCTGGCCGGCCTGCTCGGCTTCTCCCACCGGAGGGTCGACCCGCTCATCTTCGTCACCATCGCCCTGGCGACGGTCATCGGGGTCAAGGCCGTCGGACTCGTGCTCATGGTGGCCTTCGTGGTCACGCCCCCGGCCGCCGCCCGGCAGTGGACGCGGACGATGCGGGGCATGGTCGTGCTCTCCGGTGTGTTCGGCGCGGTGGGCTCCGCCCTCGGCGCCTACCTGTCGATCGCCCTCGGGCCGCTGCCCACCGGGCCCGTCATCGTGCTCGTCCTCTTCGTCCTCCTGCTCCTCTCCCTGGTGTTCTCCCCGCGCAGCATCGTCGCCCGCGCGTGGCGGCACCGCCGTCTCTCCCTGGAGGTCGTGTCATGATCTTCATCCTCGGCACCGCGGCCCTCGCCGTGGTCACCGCCCTGGCCTGTGCCCTGCCCGGCGTGTTCGTGGTCCTGCGGAAGAACTCCATGCTTGTCGACGGCATGTCCCACGCCGTCTTCCCCGGCATCGTCGTCGGGTTCATGCTGACCTACGACCTGCGGTCCCCCTGGCTCATCCTGGGGGCCGCCACGACCGGGCTGCTCGTGGTCATCGGCTCGGAATGGCTGACCGCCACCCGCCTGCTCACCGGCGACGCCCCCCAGGGCCTCATCTTCCCCGCCCTCTTCGCCGGGGGCATCATCCTCGTGACCTCCCGCTTCGCGCACGTGCACCTCGACGTCCACACCGTCCTCGTCGGCGACCTCAACCTGGCGTCCTTCGACCGGTTGCTGGTGGGTGGTGTCGATGCGGGTCCCGCCTACCTCTACGTCATGCTCGCGGTGCTGGGCGTCAACGCACTGTTCCTCACCGCCTTCCTCCCCCAGATGAAGGCCTCCACCTTCGACCCCCAGGCCGCCGCCGTCCAGGGCATCCCCGTCCGGCGGCTCAACCTGGCCTTCATGTTCCTCGTCTCGGTCACCGTCACGGCGGCCTTCCACGCGGCCGGCGCCATCCTGGTCATCGCCCTCGTGGTCGCCCCCGCCGCCACCGCGCTGCTCCTCAGCACCCGCCTCGACCGGATGATCCTGTGGACCCTCACCATCGCCGGTACCGGCGCGGGCACCGGCTTCTGGCTGGCCTACGTCACCGACACGTCCACCTCCGCGGCGATGGCGGTGTTCTACGGTGTGCTGTTTCTCGCGGTGCTGCTGAGTACACGCCATGCTTCCCGACGCCGCCAGCTACGCTGACTGACGTGACCGCCCTCGAATACCTCATCGCCAAGATGCCCACCGGCGCCACCGTCGCCGTGCTCATCGCCTTCGCCTCGACGTTGATGACCCGCGAGATGCCCCTCGACTTCCTGGACATCATCTTCTTCCTGGGCGTGTGGCTGGCCGGCACCATCGCCGCCGCGGCAATCCTCGCGTTCCTGGAGTACGCCCGCGACCACTGGCTGTAGCCGCCCGACACGGTCGAGACCACTTCTTCGGGACCAGCCCGCCAGGGCACCCACAGAGTCGAGACCAGTCTCCGCTCGACCGTGTGGTCTCGACCTTGCGGAGGGACGGGGTGGGGTGGCGCAGGTGGCGCGGCCCTACAGCCCCTCGTCGTCGCGGCGCACCTCATAGGACCGCGAGTCCGACCAGCCGGGCGAGGTGAAGGGGTGGTTCTGCCACTGGGCGCCGTGCTCCCTGAGGTGCGCGATGCCGTCACGGCAGAAGAGGCCCACCGGCACAGAGGAGATCGCCTGGGCGACCCGCTTCTTCGCCCCCAGGAAGATGGCGGCGTTGAACTCGGCGGTCGGTTCGTCTCCCTGGCCGAACACCACCCGGAGGAAGCCGGCCACGTCCTCCTCCAGCTTGTCGATTCCCCCGCTGAACGTGTCGATCAGCCCCCGGATGAGCCACTCCTGGTACCGGTCCTCGTCGTAGACCTCGCCGACGGGGAAGAAACCGGCCGGGAAGAGGGCACTGGACAGCTGGTCGGCCTGCAGCTGCACCACGCGGGAGGCCTCCGCGGTGGAGAGGTCGCACTCGCGGATCAGGGAGGACAGGACGTCTGTGACGGTGGTGGCGGCGGCAATGTCATCGGCGATCTGATCGAGCGTTACCCGGGAAGAGGATGCGGTCTCCATGCCTCAATCATAGGTGGACCGCATGAGCCCGACATGCCCGGCCGGGTCAGCGGAAGTCACGCGAACCACGGCTGAGCCACTCCCCCAGTGCCAGCGGTTCCAACCGGTCGGCGACCACGGTCACCGCCCCCGAGGCGTTCTGCACGATACCGCGCACCACCAGGGCTTTCGCGGTGCGCGCCACCGTCCGGCGGCGGTTCCACAACCCCACGGAGACCATGACGTTGAGCAGCCCCGTCTCGTCCTCCATGCCGAGGAAGGTCAGGCCGGAGGCGGTCCGGGGACGCTGCCGGTGGGTGACCACCCCGGCGACGCGGACGCGGGTGCCGTCGGGGACGGTGCGAAGGGCGGCGGCGGTGACCACGCCGGCGTCGGCAAGCGAGGAACGCAGCACCTCCAGCGGCTGCCGGTCGTGGGTGACGCCCGTGGCGGCGATGTCGGCGACCATGAGCTCGAGGGCGTTCATGCCGGGCAGCGTGGGCGCGGTGACCGCGGAGAGCCCCGGCAGCATGCCCTCGCGTTCGGTGGCGGCGATGCCCGCCTCCCACAGTGCCTGCCGACGGTCCACCCCGAGGCCCGCCAGCGCCCCGGCCCGGGCCAGCGCCTCGACGTGCGCGACCGAGAGGTCCGCCCGGCGCGCCATGTCGGGGATGCCCGTGAAGGGCGCGGCGGCCGCGATGCGGGCGGCGGCCTCCGCCCCCAGCCCCTTGACCAGGTTGAGGCCGAGGCGGATGCGACCCCGGTCGACGCAGGCCTCCTCCCCGGAGGTCTGCACGTCGACGGGCAGGATCTCCACGCCGTGGCGGCGGGCGTCCTGGATGAGCGACTGCGGCGAGTAGAAGCCCATCGGCTGGGCGCGCAGCAGCCCCACGCAGAACTCCGCCGGGTGGTGGTGCTTGAACCAGGCGGAGAAGTACACCAGCGAGGCGAAGGACTGCGAGTGCGATTCGGGGAATCCGTAGGCGGCGAAGGCGACGATCTTGTTCCACAGTGTCTCCGCCACCTCCTCCCCGATGCCGTTGGTGTCCCACACGCCGCGGAAGAAGCGGTCCCGGAGCGCCGCCATCCGCGCCGGGGAACGTTTGGAGCCCATCGCGCGGCGCAGCGCATCGGCCTCCGCGCCGCTGAATCCGGCGGCGTCGACGGCGATCTGCATGAGCTGCTCCTGGAACAGGGGGATGCCGAGTGTCTTGCCCAGTGACTTCTCCAGCACGGGGTGGTCGTAGGTGACCGCCTCCTGCCCGGCGCGGCGCCGCAGGTAGGGGTGCACGGAGCCGCCCTGGATGGGGCCGGGGCGGATGAGGGCGACCTCGACGACGAGGTCGAAGAAGCAGCGGGGACGCAGGCGCGGCAGGGTCGACAGCTGGGCGCGGGACTCCACCTGGAAGACCCCGACGGCGTCGGCGCGGCACAGCATGTCGTAGACGCCCTCGTCGGCGAGGTCGAGTTCCCACAGGTTGATGCGCTGCCCGTGCTGCTCCTCGACGAGGTCGATCATGTGGTGCAGCGCCTCGAGCATGCCCAGGCCCAGCAGGTCGAACTTGACCAGGCCGGCGGAGGCGCAGTCGTCCTTGTCCCACTGCACCACCGAGCGTCCCGGCATCCGGGCCCACTCCACGGGGACGACGTCGGCGATGGGCCGGTCGCAGATGACCATGCCGCCGGAGTGGATGCCCAGGTGGCGGGGCTGTCCTTTGAACCGGGCCGCCAGGTCCACGACGGCGGCCGGGGGTTCGGCGGTGCCCTTCGACCAGGCGTCCACCGCCCCCTGCGGGTGGCCGAGGGCGCGGGCGGCGTCGCGGAGCGCCCCCTTCGTGCGGTAGGTGATGACGTTGGCCACCTGCGCCGCCCTGTCGCGGCCGTAGCGCTCGTAGACGTACTGGATGACCTCCTCCCGACGGCCGGACTCGATGTCGATGTCGATGTCCGGCGGGCCGTCGCGGTCCGGGGAGAGGAAACGTTCGAAGAGCAGCCCCGCGGAGACGGGTTCCGCGTTGGTGATGCCCAGTGCAAAACACACCGCCGAGTTCGCCGCCGAGCCCCTCCCCTGGCAGAGGATGTCGTGGTCGTGGCAGAAGTCGACGAGGTCGGTGACGATGAGGAAGTAGCCGGGGAAGTTGAGCTCCCCGATCACCGCCAGTTCGTGCTCGATCTGGGCGGCGGCCCGGTCCCGGATGTCCGCGGGGCGGGAGGCGTACCGCCGTCGCGCCCGCTGCCGTGTCAGCTCGGCCAGCCAGGTCATCTCGGTGTGCCCCTCCGGGGTGGGGTGGTCCGGCAGCCCGGGGGCGACGAGGTTGAGGGTGAAGGCACACTCCTGCGCCAGCTCCACGGAGGCGGCCAGCAGCTCGGGGCGTCCCGGCAGCAGCCGGGCCAGCTGTTCCCCGGAACGCAGCCAGGGCGCGCCCATGGGGTGCAGGTCGGGTTCGGCCTCCCCGAGGGACAGGCGCCTGGCCAGGGCCCGTTTCGCCCCGGCCAGGCGGGCCTCCCGGCGGGTGGCGGCAGCGGGGGTCGCGGTGGCGATGCCGCGTAGACCGTGCCGTCTACACGCGTCAAGTTTCTCGTGGTGGTCCGCGTCCTCCGGGGTCATCGTGACGGGGTACTCGAGCACGGCACCCTCCACCCCGAACAGATCGACCACGTGATCGACGTCGGCGATCCAGGCGGGTCCCAGCAGGACCACCCCGTGCCCGTCCAGCACCCCGGCGATCCCGGCCAGCGGCGGGTAGGCCACCTCCCCCTTCGTTCCGCCGGCCAGGTGGGCGTCGGTCATGAGGTGCGAGAGCCGCCGGTACCCTTCCGGACCGCGCGCCAGGACGGGGAGGACCCGCTCCCCCAGGGTCAGTTCCGCGCCGAACACGGTGGGCAGACCCACCTCCGCGGCGGCCTCGGCGAACTTGACGGCACCGTAGAAGCCGTCCCTGTCCACCAGCGCCAACGCGGTCATCCCCAGTTCGGCGGCCCGTTCCACGAGGGCCTCGGGATCGCTGGCCCCGTGGAGGAAGCTGTAGGAGCTCACGGCGTGGAGCTCCGCGAAGGGGAGGGCGGAGGGGGCGACGGGGCGGCGTCGGCAAGCACCCTCCCCGAGATGGCCGACCGGGACGGGCGTGGGGCCCGGGCGGCCGGAGAGGATGCGCTCCAGCCGCGACCAGCCGAGGTGTGCCCCACCGTGGAATCCCATGCCCCGCAATCTACCCCTGATCGAACAGATGTGCCACACTGCCCGCGGCAAGGACTAGACAGAGCGGTACGCCCGGTGCTAGGTTTCAGAACCAACGAACCGAACACGTAAGGACACCACCATGACTTTCCGTCGCCTCCTGGCCGGCACCGCCGCCGCCGTCATCGCCTCCGTGGGCCTCGTCGCCTGCGGCTCCGGCTCCTCCGGGGAGACCGTCCGCATCGGCACCACCGACGCCCAGCTCAAGGAGTGGGACGTCTTCGCCGACATCGTCGAGGCGGAGGGCATCGACATCGAGATCGTGCCGTTCTCCGACTACAACACCCCGAACGACGCGCTCGTGCAGGGTGAGATCGACGTCAACAAGTTCCAGCACCTGGACTTCCTCGCCTCCTACAACAAAGGCGCCAACGCCGACCTCGTGCCGTACGCCGCCACCGAGATCAACCCGCTGTCCCTGTTCTGGAAGGACCACGACTCCCTCGACGGCATCGAGGGCGAGGGCGTCGTCATCCCCAACGACGACACCAACCAGGGCCGCGCCATCAACGTCCTCGCCCAGGCCGGTCTGGTGACCCTGCGCGACGACAGCGTCTACAACCCGACCCCGGCCGACGTCGACACCGAGAAGTCCAAGGTCTCCATCGTCACCGTCGACGCCGCCCAGACCACCACCGCCTACCACGAGGGTCGCCCGGCCATCATCAACAACTCCTTCCTGGAGCGCGCCAGCATCGACCCGTCCCTCGCCATCTTCCAGGATGACCCGAGCACCGAGCAGGCCGAGCCGTACATCAACGCCTGGGTGACCACCCGCGACAAGGCCGACGACGAGACCCTCATCCGTCTCGCCGAGCTGTGGAAGGACCCGGCCGTCACCGCCGCCGTCCTGGAGACCTCCGGCAACACCGCCGTCACCGTCGAGCGCTCGCCCGAGGAGCTCGCCGCGATCATGGAGCGCCTCGCGGCCCGCGAGCAGTAGGCCGCACTCCGCCCACCTGCCCCGTCGCGTTCCCGCGGCGGGGTTTAGCATTTACCTGACCAGTCCCCCTCCCAGAACGGCCCCCAGAACACCGTGACCGAACCTGTGACCGCACCACCCACCCGGCCGCGTACCGGTACCCGCATCGAGTTCCGCGATGTGACCAAGGTCTTCACCAACCAGCGGAAGACCGAGACCCGCGCCGTCGACGGCGTCACCCTGACCGTCGAACCCGGCGAGATCCTCGGCGTCATCGGCTACTCCGGCGCCGGCAAGTCGACGCTCGTCCGCCTCATCAACGGGCTGGACTCCACAACCTCCGGCCAGCTGCTTCTCGACGGCACCGACATCGTCGGACTCCCCGAGTCCAAGCTGCGCTCGATCCGCCGGGGCATCGGCATGATCTTCCAGCAGTTCAACCTCTTCCAGTCCCGCACGGCCGCCGGCAACATCGCCTACCCGCTGGAGCTGGCCGGCATGCCGCGCGCGGAGCGGCGGCGGCGCGTCGCCGAGCTCCTCGACTTCGTCGGCCTGGGCGACAAGGGCGACAACTACCCGGAGCAGCTGTCGGGCGGCCAGAAGCAGCGCGTCGGCATCGCCCGCGCCCTGGCCACCAACCCGCGGCTCCTGCTCGCCGACGAGGCCACCTCGGCCCTCGACCCGGAGACCACCCAGGACGTGCTCGACCTGCTCCGGGAGATCAACCGCGAGCTGGGCATCACCATCGTCGTAATCACCCATGAGATGGACGTCGTGCGTTCCATCGCCGACAAGGTCGCCGTCATGGAGGCCGGCCGGGTGGTCGAGCACGGCAGCGTCTACGAGGTGTTCTCCCGCCCGCAGACTGCGGTGGCGCGGCGCTTCGTGTCCACCTCGCTGCGCAACACCCCCGACCAGGTCGAGGCGGAGGACCTGCTGGCCCACGAGGGCCGCCTGTTCACCATCACCCTCACGGAGGACTCCGGGTTCTTCGCCGCGGCCGCCGCCGGCCGTGAGGAGGGGATGCTCATCAACATCGTCCACGGCGGCGTCACCACGCTGCAGCGGCAGTCCTTCGGCAAGATGACCGTCCGGGTGACGGGGCCGGACGCGGCCGTCGAGAAGTTCCGTGACACGCTGTCCCGCACCACCGACATCCAGGAGATCACGCGATGAACGAGACCCTCCTCGCCGCAGACTGGAACCGTCTCGGCCCGACCTTCATCGACGCCATCGGCGACACCCTCGTCATGGTGTCCCTCACGATGGTGCTCGGCGGCCTCGGCGGCCTGCTCATCGGCCTGCTGCTGTACACGTCCCGCGCGGGCGGCATCCTGCAGTCGAAGCCGCTGTACTGGACGCTCAACATCCTGGTGAACTTCGTCCGCCCGATCCCCTTCATCGTGCTCATCGCCATGCTGGCGCCGGTGACGGTCCAGGTCGTGGGCACCACCATCGGCCGGTCCGCGGCGATCTTCGTCATGTGCATCGCCGCCGCCTTCGCCGTGGCCCGCATCGTCGAGCAGAACCTCGTGGCCATCGACCCCGGCGTCATCGAGGCCGCCCGCGCCATGGGGGCGGGGCCGTGGCGGATCATCCGCACGGTGATCATCCCGGAGGCCCTCGGCCCGCTGGTCCTCGGCTACACGTTCATCTTCATCGCGGTGGTCGACATGTCCGCGATGGCCGGCTACATCGGCGGTGGTGGCCTGGGTGACTTCGCCATCGTCTACGGCTACCGCGCCTACGACCTGGAGGTCACGTACGCGGCGGTCATCGTCATCGTCATCATCGTGCAGATCGCGCAGCTGCTGGGCAACTGGCTCTCGCGAAAGCTCATGCGGCGTTAGCGTCGCCCGCCGTTCACACCCCCGACCCCGTGTCGGGGGTTTTGCGTACCCGGAGCCGAAACGGGGGCTCCCGATCGAGAACACGTCGGGGCGACGACCTGCCGTGCGGAAGTACCCTTCTGCCCGCTCGACCGCACTGTTTCCCCAGGACACAACCTGGCCTGCAGACACAGACGGGTACCTCAGAACGCAGCTAGCCTGGATGTCATGAAGATCGCCGCCTTCGACATCGACGACACCCTGCTGTTCCCCCACGGCATCGCCGAGGAGGACATCCGCGCCATCCGCGCCTGGCAGGAGGCGGGCCACCTGGCGGTCGCGGCCACGGGCAAGTCCCTCTCGGCGCTGCAGAGCGCCCTGCAGCCCTACGACCTCACCTTCGACTACTCGGTGGCGTTCACCGGGGCGGGGGTCGCGGACCGCGCGGGGGACTACCTCTTCTCCCGGACGGTGCCCGTCGACAGCCTGCGCGAGATCCTGGTCCCTCTCCTCGACGACCCCTCCGTCGCCGTCTACGCCATGCCGCTGCACGGCCCGGACGCGCTGCTCTCGGCGGAGCCCGCCCGGTTCACCGGCACGATCCTGCAGGACTGGGTGCGGGTGGACCTCGCGGAGCTGGACACCGGGGACGTGGCCTGCCTGCCGGTGTGGGTGCCGAACAACCCCTCCCGCCAGCGGCAGCTGCGCGACGACATCCTGCGCGCCCACCCCGAGCTGGCGGTGCACATCCACCGCACGTTCCTGGACATCGTGCCGGCGGGAGTCGACAAGGCGACGGGCATGCGGGAGGTCATCGCCCACCTGGGGCTGCCGCGTGAGGAGGTCACGCTCTACACCTTCGGTGACTCCTGGAACGACCTGGCGCTCCACGCGATCGCGGACCGCTCCTACGCCTTCTCCTGGTCCCCCGACGAGGTGATGGACGCCGCGGACGAGGTCATCGAGGCCGTCGCCCCGGCGCTGCGCCGCCTCACCTAGCGTCGAGCTGTTCGCGGGCCTCCTCCAGCGCCTCGCGGCCGCCGGCGGTGTAGGCCTCCCAGTCGCGGCCGACCCCGCCGGGCGTCTGCCACTCCCCCAGGAGCTTCTCGACGCTCCCCCGTTCCCCCTCTCCCCGGCGCAGTGCGCGGGTGAGCGCCCCGAGGGAGGCGGTCGCCCCCTCGTGGTACTTGAAGGCCGGGAAGCTGCGCCCGGCGCGCCCCATCGCGCAGGCGGAGGCGTTGCCGGACAGCTCAGCCATCGCGGCGGCGGCCCGCTGGCGGCGGGCGGTGACCCAGGTGGAGAAGTCGCTCATGGCCCCAGTTTGCCGGAGAGCCGGTCGAGGCGGTACTTGCTCTGCCCGTCGAGGCCTATGATGTCGACGATCCGGCCGCGGGACTGGAACTTCTGCTGGATGGCGTCGAGGGTGGCCACGGTGGAGGCGTCCCAGATCTCCGCCTGCGACAGGTCGATGACGATGTGGCCGGCGTCGTCGTTGTAGTCGAAGCGGTAGACGAGGTCGTTGGAGGAGGCCCAGAAGAGCTGGCCGCGGACCCGGTAGGTGCGGATGTCGATCTTCCCGTCGTCGTCGACGTCGAGTTCCCGGACCTTCTCGATCTCCACCATGTGGGCGACGCGGCGGGCGAACATGATCATCGCGGTGAGCACGCCGAGGATGACGCCGACGGCGAGGTTGTGCGTGGCCAGCGTCGCGACGACGGTGACGAGCATGACGAGCGTCTCGCTGCGCGGCATGAGGCGCAGGGTGCGCGGGTGGACGGAGTGCCAGTCGATGGTGCCCAGCGCGACGAGCACCATGATGGCCACGAGCGCGGCCATCGGGATCATGCCGACGATGTCGCCGAGGGCGACGACGAAGATGAGCAGGAAGACGCCGGAGAGGAGCGTCGACAGGCGGGTGCGGGCCCGGGCCTCACGGACGTTGATCATGGTCTGGCCGATCATGGCGCAGCCGCCCATGCCGCCGAAGAGGCCGGTGACGAGGTTGGCCACACCCTGCCCCCAGCTCTCGCGGGTCTTGTCGGAGTGGACGTCGGTGAGGTCGTCGACGAGTTTGGCGGTCATGAGGGACTCCATCAGTCCGACGAGCGCCATGCCGAAGGCGTAGGGGGCGATGATCTGCAGGGTCGTGAGGTCCAGCGGGACGGCGGGGAGGAAGAGCTCCGGCAGGGAGCTCGGCAGTTCGCCCTGGTCGGCGACGTCGGGGACGTCCCAGCCGAGGAGGAGCACCAGGCCGGTGAGCACGACGATGGTGATGAGCGGCGCCGGGACGACGGTGGTGATCCGCGGGAAGCCGAGCATGATGACGATGCCCAGCACGAACAACGGGTACACCAGCCAGGGCACGTCCCACAGGTGCGTCAGCTGCGCCGTGAACACGAGGATGCCCAGGGCGTTGACGAAGCCGGTCATCACCGAGCGCGGGATGAACCGCATGAGCTTCGCGACGCCGAGCACCGCCATCGCGATCTGGATGACGCCGGCGAGCAGGACCGTCGCGATGAAGTAGTCGTAGCCGTGGTCGCGCATCACCGGGGCGATGACCAGCGCGACGGCCCCGGTCGCGGCGGAGATCATGGCCGGGCGTCCACCGGTGAAGGCGATGGTGACGGCCATGGTCACGGAGGCGAACAGGCCCACGCGGGGGTCGACGCCCGCGAGGATGGAGAAGGCGATCGCCTCGGGGATCAGGGCGAGGGCGACGACCAGCCCGCCGAGGACCTCGGTACGCAGGCGCGTGGCGGAGGAGAAGGCGTGGCGGAAGGAGGCCGCGACGCCGGTGGGGGCTGCCTGGTCGGGGGCGGCGTCGACAACGGTGTGTGACACGTGAGGGGTCTCCTGGGGTCAACGGTTACGGTGGATGGGAGAGGTCGGAAAACGAAACCTACCGTAACGGTAGAGTTTGCCGGGTACAACTCCGGGAAGGGTGCTGAGCATGGACGATGAGGGCATGAAGATCGGCGAGGTCGCCGAGAGGACCGGACTGTCCATCCGCTCACTGCGCCACTACGACGACGTCGGCGTCGTCTCCCCCTCCGGCAAGACCCCCGGCGGCTTCCGCCTCTACTCCGAACGCGACGTCGAACGCATCCTGCTCGTGCGCCGCATGAAACCGCTGCAGTTCACGCTCGAGGAGATGCGGGAGTTCCTCGACGCCGCCGAGAACCCCGACTCCCCCGGGGCCCGCGCCACGATCGAGCGCGTGCACGAGGAGGCCCGCAACCGCCTGGCGAAGCTGCGCCAGCGGGTGGGCTACGCCGAGGAGTTCCTCGGCATCATCGAGGAGCTGTGACCCCTACTCCCGGTCGTCCCACCCCAGGTCCGCCTGGTCGGCGGTGATGCTGGTGGCCACCCACACCTGACCCGTCTTCGGGGCGTCGCCGCAGGAGGAGACCACCCCGGGGATCTCCCGCGGTTCGAGCCGGACATGCCAGGAACGGCCGTCGGCGTGCACGACGACGACGCTGGCTGCGCCGTCCGCGCCGTCCGTGTCGTCCAGCACCGCCAGTCCGCCGAAGTACAGGTCCTCCCCCGCCAGCAGCAGCTGCCGGGCGACAGCCAGCTCCGCGACCTGGCCGCGGGGGCCGTGCAGACCCCGCCCGCGGTTGCCCGGGTAGAAGTAGCGCCCCTGGAGGGCCGCCCGGACCAGCGCGTCACCGGTCTCCCCGGTGAGGCGGCCGTAGCTGTATCCCCACGGCATGAGCAGCACCGACGGCGCGAAACGGTGCCCCTTGGTGTGGGAGGTCTCCCACACCACCGGAAGTCCGTCGCCGGGGTGCTGCGCCGACAGTTCCGCCGCCAGCGGCCGCCCCTTGAGGGCGCAGCACACATCACGCTTGCCGTGGGTGCAGACGAGGACCAGCGGGGCGTCCACCGGCTCGGCGCCGTTGCGGCCGGGGCCGGAGAGGTCGAGGTCGAGGATGGCCTCGGGGCCGTCGACAAGCAGTTTCTCCATGCGCCCCTGTTCCGCGAACACCAGGAACAGGTGGTGGCTGGTGATGCGTCGGCCGTCCCGGCCGGGGTGGCGGATGAGCTGCAGTCCGGCGTCCTTGCCCAGCTTCTCCTTGAGGCGGGCGGTGAGCTCCTCACCGAAGACGCCGCCGTCGAGGATGTCGCGGCTCCAGCCGTGCGGCCACTCGAGGATGACGTAGACGCGTTCCTGTTTCGCGGACCCGGGAAGCGGTTCGCCGGGGACGTCTGAGCAGCGCAGGGGGGCAACATCGGCAGCATCAGTCATGTGGTCCAGCCTAGCGATCTGTTTCTAGCACAGGTCGCCACCCCCGCCCGGGAGACACCAGTGACCGGTTTGCAACGATTTGTTCACGATCCGCCCGGAACCCCCTTTCTGAGTTCATCGGGAGGGGTTCCTGTGGCTACGGTTAAGAACATGACTGACTCCCGGGCGCCGCTTCGCAGATCCTCGCAACGCCGCACAACCCTCGCAGCCATCCTCGCCGCAGGTTCCCTCGGCCTCGCCGCCTGCGGCACCGGGACCGGGATGGAGTCCGGGGGCGCGAAGAACGTCGGCGGGGAGGAGCGTTCGCTGGTCGGGACCATCACGGCCGCCACCCTCGGAGGCACGGGCAAGGTCGCCCCGCTCGGCGAGGGCGACGTCGCACTCAAGACCGCCCGCCCGGCGGCCCCCTCCCTGCTGGTCGTCGAGTCGGTGCGCGTCGCCGCCCACGAGGGCTTCGACCGGATCGTCTTCGACCTGGCCGGCGACGGCGAGCCGGGCTGGTTCATCGACTACACCACCGCCCCGACGCAGCAGGGGTCCGGCAATCCGGTGGAGTTCCCGGGGTCGGTGGCCCTCAACGTCAACATCGACGGCACGGCCTACCCCTTCGAGCTGGGAATCGAGGATCCGCGGATCGGCACGGTCGCGGGCTCCGGCAACGTCACGCAGGTGCAGGCCGTCGGCACGTTCGAGGGCCGTTCCCAGTTCATCATCGGCCTCAAGGAGAAGCTGCCCTACTCCGTGGCGGTCCTCCACGACCCGCACCGCCTGGTCATCGACGTCCGCCACCGTTAGCGGTATCCCGCCTCGATCCGCCAGCACCCCACACCCCCGCCCAGCCACAGCAGCAGCCAGGCGCGGGGGTGCCGCTCATTCTCGGCCTGCCCGACCACCTGCAGCCGCGCCACCTTCTGCGCCTCCGGGCCCCACCATCCGGCGTCGACGGGCCACGGCCCCGCCCACGCCGCCACCCGGTAACGGCGGTTGCCCCAGCCCACCGCATAGGGTACGTCGCTGAGCAACGCCTCCGCCGTCACTGTCACGTCCCGCGCCGTCCGGCTGAGCAGCCGCACCTGCGTCGCCGGGTGCCGCAGGTGCGCGGGCAGGGGTCCGGGTATGCGTCCCGGCCACGTCCCCTGCTTCTCGACGCCCCCCTCCTCCCCGTACGGCACGAAGGCGATGCGTTCCGCCACTCCCCGGCCGCCGATCAGCCGCGGGACGAGGACCCTGTCGACCCCCAGGGTCGACTGCACCCGCCCCACGACGCGCCGGACCCGGGTGGTGTCGCGGTGTTCACCCCACAACGCACCGACGATGTCCGGCGGGCCCGTCTCCAGGGGCTCGAGGATGAGCGCGGCGAGGGCCCCGGCGCCACCGGCGGTGAGCCAGCCGTCGAGCTGCCAGCGCACCCGGTCCGCCGTGGCGGACTCGGTGAGCGCCTCGCGGGTGCGCCACACCCGCTCCAGGCGGGTGCCGTCGGACAGTTCCGCCAGCACCCGCAGCCGCAGACAGACCAGACCGGCGGCGCGCAGCCGCTCATGGAGGATGGCGGCCAGCTGCCGGGCGGCGAAGGCGGCGGCGTCGACCCGGTCGATGGGGTCCTCCGGGGTGACCGCGACCGAGAGGTCCGCGGCCGGCAGCTCCGGGGCCACGCGGCGGTCGGCGGCGGCGCGGGCGATGCGGTGGCAGCGTTCCCCGTCGGCACCGAAACGGGTGGTCACCGCCGTGGCGGGCAGGGCGGCGAGCTCCCCGAGGGTGCGCACGCCGAGGTCCCCGAGCGACTGCACGAGGGCATGATCGCAGTGCAGGGAGGTCTCCGCTGCGAGCAGCTCCACCGGCTGCCCGGCGAGGAAGGTCCGCGACCCGCCCGCAGGGACGACCTGCCCGCCCCCGACGCGGGCGGCGATGAGCGCGGTGGCGATCTCGTCGGCCACCCCGACCTGGGCGTCGACGCCACGGCGGGCGGCGGCGTCGATGAGCATCTCCACGGCGCGCGACTCCGAGCCGTGGAAGCGGCCCGCGGCACCTGCCTCGACGACGACCAGGCCGGGACGGAGCACCTCCACGGAGGCGGCGACGTCGTCGAGGCCGGCGGCGATCGACTCGAACATCCGCCCGTCGCGGTCGGGGTCCTCGTCGAGAACCACCAGGTCGGGGCACACGGCCTGTGCCTGACGCACGCGCATGCCACGGCGCACCCCGGTGCGGCGGGCGGCATCCGAGCAGACGTGGATGCGGTGCTGACGGGCGACGGCCAGGGTGGCGGGCAGATCCTCGTCGTCGATGCGTGTCGCCTGCACCGGCCAGTCCGGGAACCACAGGGCGGCGACGCGCACGTCACACCACCCGCAGTTCCGCCCGCTGCCCCACCGTCACGGTCGTCGACGCCGGGGGACGTCCCTTCGCCTCGACGCGCACGGCGATGTCCACGCCCCGTATCCGCCCGGCCCCCCGGCCGATGCCACGGAAGGTGGTCACCGTGGCGTCGACACGCACGTGCGGGGAGGGCACCCCCGCCCCGACGAGCACCAGCGCCGCCTGACCGCCGCGCAGCCTGCCCAGCAGCGGACGCGCGCGGACCGGCGAGAGCTCCAGCGGGACCGCCCACCGTGCGACCACCAGGTCCAGCCCCTCGACGAGCACGCCGACGATCCCCAGCGGGTCCGCGCCCGGGTCGGGCACGACGATAATGCTCTCCAGACGCCCGTTTTCGACCACACCGGCGAGGGAGAGTTCCGGCCAGCCGACCACCCCGACGTGTCCGCCCGTCGCGGTAACCTGGGCGATGAGTTCGACGATGAGCGCCGGGCAGTCCGACACCTGGGTGACCACCCGGCGCACCAGACCCCCGCCCGGCAGGACGCGGGCCAGGTCAGAGGGCACGGCAATGACGTCCGGTCCACCGACGGTCGGCTGCGGGACACCGCCGCCGAGGGCCGCCATCCGGGAACGCAGGAGATCGACCCGCTCGGCCCGGCTGAGGCCCGCGAGGTCGTCCACCCCCTGCAGTTTCCGAACACCCGTTCTATTCACCGTTTCAGTATGCGTCCCCGGTCGCGCTGCGTCAACCGCCCTGCTCAGTTACCGTGTCGACATGCACGCCCACGATCTCGGCTTCGGATCTGACCCCGCCCGGCTCCGGAAGCACCCCGACCGCCCCGGCCCCCTCGTCCTCACCGACGCCGTCAGGGTCGGCCACACCGGCCCCCACGGGCCCGCGATCACCCCGGAGCAGTGGCCCCGCGGTCCCCTCACGGGACTCCCCATGGCACACGTCCTCACCGTCCGGGTCCCGGAGGGGTACCGCACGCAGGGGCCGGACCTGGTCGGGATCGCCTTCTTCCAGGGGGAGGGACAGTTCGCCGACCAGGATGAGGACGTCACCGCCATCCTCTCCGGACACCCCCTCACCCCGGAGCAGGCCGCCGACCCCTTCCTCGCCCAGCTGGCCGGGACCGTGGGCCGGGAGCACCCCCGCCTGCGCCGCATGGAGGACATCATCGGCGGACAGTTCGCCCTGCTCTGGCTCACCGAGGATGAACTGAGCGGCACTCCCTGCGCCCCGCCGGAGGACGTCCGCCTGCCGGACCGGGAGGCCACCGACGAAGGCCCCAACGCCTGGGACGATGCCGAGCACTCCACGAGCACCGGCATCTGGATGGGCCCGCGGGAGGGCGACCCCAACGTGGGCCTCGCCCCGGAGAACGCCTGGGACGACACTGGCGCGGGCTACCGCCAGCCCGAGTACGGGGAGGAGGACGAGTGGTCCCGCTGGTGCGACGCCCACGAGGGCCGCTGCCACTTCGGCGGCACCGTCTTCCCCATCCAGGCCCTGCCGAAGGGGCTGGGCCCCCGTCACCTGGAGATCGAGGAGTTCGGTCCCCTCAACTTCGGCGGCGGCAACGCCCAGATCGACCTGGAGAACGACGTCTTCGACTGGGCCTGCGGATAGCCCCCACCCCGGCTGCTAGCGTAAAACACCATGTACTCCGACATCCGCTCCCGCCGCACGCCCATCCCCACCCCGCCGATCGTCCGCGTGGGCACCTCCCTGCTCATCGCCGTGGGCGTGGCGGCGCTGTCGACGGACCTGGCCCGCGGGATCCAGGTCGGTGTCATGGTGGGGGCGATCGCCGCCGGGCTGCTCCTGCTGTTCGGCCACCCCTACCGCCGGGAGATGAAGGAGTTCCTCGAGGCGAGGAACGCGGTGATCAAGCCGCAGCTCGGCCAGATGATGCCGCTGTTCCTCGTGTGGCTGGCCCTCATGATCGTGCCGGTGTTCGCCCCCCTGCCGATCTGGGGCACCGTCCTCGTCGGACTGGCCGTGTTCGGGTGGATGTACCTGGTGTTCCCGCATGTCGACGGCACCCGGGCACTGGCGTACGCGTAAGTACACCCCTCACGCAGGGACGGAGATGTCACCGCCACCTACAGCTGGTCCTCCACCTCCCGCGCCCGGTGCCCCATCTCGTTGAGTTTGAGGTTCGCCCAGTTGTAGAAGGCGTGCATGAGGGCGAACACGGCGGAGATGATGAAGAAGGCCGGGGCCCACCAGTTCCAGGAGAGGTCCGCCTGCCAGGCGAGGATCGCGGTGAAGATCGCCGCCGCGACGAGCACCCGGCCCAGGTTGAACTCGTAGGTCTTCGGTTCGCGTGCCATCAGTCCAGGTCCCGCGAGTGGGCCCAGCGGGTCAGCGCGTGGCGGTTGGACTGCTGGGTCTTGCGCAGGATGTTGGAGGCGTGGGTCTCCACCGTCTTGACGGAGATGAACAGCTCGGAGCCGATCTCCCGGTAGGTGTAGCCGCGCGCCAGCAGACGCAGGACCTCCAGTTCGCGGCGGGTCAGCGCGTCGACCACCGGGTCCTCGATCTTCTTCGGCTCCTCGGGCTCGTCCTCCACGATCTCGCCGCCGGCGAAGGCGTCGAGCACGAAACCCGCCAGCCGCGGGGAGAAGTAGGCGTCACCGGAGTGGACGCGCTCGATCGCCTCGGCCAGCTCCGCGCCGGAGATGTTCTTGGTCACGTAGCCACGCGCACCCGCGCGGATCAGGGAGATGACGTCCTCGGCGGCGTCGGAGACACTCAGCGCGAGGAAGACGGTGTCCACGGAGACGCCGCGCAGGACGGCGAGGCCGCCGCCGTCGGGCATGTGGACGTCGAGAAGCACGACGTCGGGGCACGCGGCGTTGATGCCGTCGATGGCGTCGGCGACGGTCCCCGCGTCGCCGACGATGTCCACCTGCCCGGCGAGCTCGGCGCGGACGCCGGAACGGAAGACTGAGTGGTCGTCGACGAGGAACACCTTCACCATGCCGCTCAGGATACCGGCAGTCGGTAGGTCACGGAGACCTCGGTGCCCTCCCCCGGCGTCGAACGGATGCGGGCGCCGCCCCCGATGCGGGCCATGCGGCCCTCGATGGAGTCGCGGATGCCGTGGCGGTCCGCCGGGATGTCCTCCGGGTCGAAACCGGCGCCGCGGTCACGGACGAAGATGCTCAGCTCGCCGGCGAGGATCTCCGCGTAGACATCGAGCTTCTCGACGCCCGCGTGCTTCGCCGCATTCACCATCGCCTCCCGCGCCGCGAGCACCACCGTCTGGGTCTCCTCCGTGAGGTCGACGTCCTCGCCCACCGTCACCGGGGCGATCCGGATGCTGAAGAGGTCCTCGACCTCACCGCACGCCTTCTCGACGGCCGCGAACACCGACTGCATCGCCTTCTCCTCCGCGTCGAAGAGCCACTGCCGCAGCTCCCTCTCCTGACCGCGCGCCAGGCGGGCGACCTCGACGGGGTCGTCGGCACGCTTCTGGATGAGCGCCAGCGTCTGCAGCACCGAGTCGTGCAGGCGGGAGGCGATCTCGGCGCGCTCCTCGCTGGCCGCCTTCGCGGCCCGTTCCTCCGCCAGGGAGTTCCACAGCCGCACGACCAGCGGGACGCCGAGCGCCGCGACACCCGCCAACGTGAGCATCACACCCACGAGCGCCGCGGTGAAACCACCGACGTTCTCCGCGAAGAACACCGTCATCAGGACACCCGCGAGGACGAGGACCGCCCCGCCGAAGATCGTGACGTAACTGCGCCCGGACCCGAATCCGCGGTCGTAGGCCTGCCACGCCAGGGTCGCGCCCAGACCCGCCACGATGAGCGGCACGAGCACCGCCCCCGGCAGACCCGACACCAGCGCCACCGACGCCAGGAAGCCGGCCACGCCCACCGCCGCCAGCACGAGGTACGCCGGCCGGGAGAACTCGTGCCTGCCCGGGGCCGGCACCACCGCGTCGGAGGCCTTCGAGAACACCCACAGTCCCGCGTACACCCCGACGCCCAGGCCGGAGAGGAACGCCCCGACGATGAACGCCAGCCGCACGTAGAACACGTCCACGCCCAGGTGCGCGGCCAGGCCACCCGCCACACCGGCGATGACCCGCTGCGACCCGGCGCGGTGGTACGTCGGGTAGGGCGGCATCGCGGGGCGGTCGGCCCCGTACGGGACCGCGGAGGCAGAGGTATCCATGCCTGTGATTCTGTCAGAGCCCCCACCCCCGCACATCGGGGCAGACCCTGAGATCCGGAAATCCGGGCGAATCCCGATACCGCCCGCCGCCGCGCTCACCGACAATGAGGTCATGAGCACACAGACATCCTTCACCGACACCTTCCGGGAGATGTGGGAGACCCGCCCGCCCCGGATCCCCTCCGAACAGGGCGGCAACGCCAAGATCGCCGGTGTCTGTGAGGGCATCGGCGTCCGTTACCAGGTCGACCCGACCGTCGTGCGTGTGCTGTTCGTCGTCGGTTTCTTCCTCGGCGGCGGACTGCCCGCCTACCTCCTGGCCTGGATGACCATGCCCCGCTACGGCCTGGCGCTGTCCCCGGCGGAGGCCGTCATACGCCGCAAGGAGGAGCTGGGGCCCCCGGACCGGAAGGAACGCAGCACCGGCTGGTGGCTGATGTTCTTCTTCGTCATCACCTCCGGACTGTTCACCGCCGGGGACGGGCGCGGCTCCATCGGGCTGCTGGGCATCGCCCTCCTCATCGTCGCCTGGTGGTTCCTCCACGCCCACCAGCCGCAGCCCCCGGCCGGCCTGCTTGCCGACGCCCCCGTCCGCACCATGCCCGAGCCCGTCGACCTGTCCATGTACACCCCCGCCGAGGGCGCCGACACTCCCCCGGGACGGGCCACCCCGCCCTCCTGGGACCCGCTCGGGGCGGCCCCCTTCGCCTGGGACCTGCCCGACCCGGGCCCGGCCCCGCAGCCGACGCCCCGCAAGCCACGGGTCTGGCCGTGGGTGGCCCTCGGCGTCGTCGGTGCCCTCGGGGTGATGAGCGCCCTGGCCACGATGTTCGGCATCGGCGTGGTGAAGGACGAGCCCTTCGGCACCCTGGAGTACGCCCCCACGAGTGAGGCGGAGCTGCCCCTGACCTACGACGGCGGCGTCGGGGACACGGTCGTCGACCTCCGTGGGCTCCCCGAGCTCATCGACCCCCACCACGTCCTCGTCTCCGGCGGTGTCGGCCCCCTCAACGTCCACCTCCCGAAGCTCGTGCCGGTCCAGCTGTCCTGCGACGACGGCCTGGGCGACAGCAACTGCTCCCCCGGCCTCTACAACCCGGAGGCCGACGGTGAGACCCTGTACCTGACGGTCAGCGGCGGCATCGGGCCGGTGCGGGTGACCGCGCCCCAGGCGGCGGCGCCGCAGGCCCCGGCAGCCCCGCAGGACTGACGCCGCGGCCGTCGACAAGCAAAAGCACAGCGCCCCTGACACTCACTGTCAGGGGCGCTGTCACGTGGGGAGGTCTACTCCCACTCGATGGTTCCCGGCGGCTTCGAGGTCACGTCGAGCACGACGCGGTTGACGTCCTTGACCTCGTTGGTGATGCGGGTGGAGATGCGCTCGAGCACCTCGTACGGGATGCGGACCCAGTCGGCGGTCATCGCGTCCTCGGAGGTGACCGGGCGCAGCACGATCGGGTGGCCGTAGGTACGGCCGTCACCCTGGACGCCGACGGAACGGACGTCCGCGAGCAGCACGACCGGGCACTGCCAGATCTGGTCGTCCAGACCCGCGGCGGTCAGCTCGGTACGGGCGATGAGGTCGGCGGCGCGGAGGATCTCCAGGCGCTCCTCGGTGACCTCACCGATGATGCGGATGCCCAGGCCCGGGCCCGGGAAGGGCTGACGGTTGACGATCTCCTCCGGCAGGCCCAGCTCGCGGCCCACGGCACGGACCTCGTCCTTGAACAGCAGGCGCAGCGGCTCGACGAGCTCGAACTCGACGTCGTCCGGCAGGCCACCGACGTTGTGGTGGCTCTTGATGTTCGCGGTACCGGAACCGCCACCCGACTCGACGACGTCCGGGTACAGGGTGCCCTGCACGAGGTAGTCGACCTGCTCGCCCTCGAGGACGCCGGCGACGGCACGCTCGAAGGAACGGATGAACTCGGCGCCGATGGCCTTGCGCTTGGCCTCCGGCTCGCTGATGCCGGCGAGCTTGTCCAGGAAGGCCTTCCGCTCGTCGACGGTGACCAGGCGGGCGCCGGTGGCGGCGACGAAGTCGTTCTCCACCTGCTCACGCTCGCCGGAACGCAGCAGACCGTGGTCGACGAAGACACAGGTCAGGCGGTCACCGATGGCACGCTGCACGAGGGCGGCGGCGACAGCGGAGTCGACGCCACCGGACAGGCCGCAGATGGCGTGGCCCTCGGGGCCGATCTGCGCGGCCACCTCGTCGATGAGCTGCTGCGCGATGTTCGCCGCGGTCCAGGTCGGCTCGAGGCCGGCGATCTGGGTGAGGAAGCGGGTGAGCACCTGCTGGCCGTGCGGGGAGTGCAGGACCTCCGGGTGGTACTGCACGCCGGCCATCTTCTTCCCGACGTTCTCGAACGCCGCGACCGGCGCACCGGCGGAGGAGGCGGTGACCGTGAAGCCCTCGGGGGCCTCGGTCACGGCGTCACCGTGGCTCATCCACACCTTGTGGGTGGCGTCGAGCTGGTCGTGGAGCACGCCGCCGTCGCCGACGACCTCGAGGTCGGTGCGGCCGTACTCGCGGGCACCGGTCTCGGAGACGGTGCCGCCGAGAGCGGCGGTCATCGCCTGGAAGCCGTAGCAGATGCCGAAGACGGGGATACCGAGCTCGAGGATCTGCGGATCCAGCTTCGGAGCCTCGTCGGCGTAGACGGAGGACGGGCCACCGGAGAGGACCAGCGCGGCCGGGTTCTTGGCCTTGATCTCCTCGACGGTGGCGGTGTGCGGGACAACCTCGGAGTAGACGCGGGCCTCACGTACGCGCCGGGCGATGAGCTGGGCGTACTGTGCGCCGAAGTCCACGACGAGGACGGGGCGGGGGGATGCGGAAGTCACGGATTCGATACTACTACGCGGGGGCCGCGGTCCCGACATGCTTCTCGACGACCGCGTATCCCCAGCCCAGCTATGGTGAGGTCACTATGTCTGATCGTGTGTCTCCCGGTGCCGTGGGACTGGTTCTCGCCTCCTGTGCCTCCCTGCAGCTCGGCGGCGCGGTGGCCACCCACGTGTTCCCCCACGCCGGGCCGTGGGGTGTGACCACCGTCCGTCTGCTCGTCGCGGGACTGCTGCTGGCGCTCATCGCCCGGCCGGCGCTACGCGCGTGGTCACGTCAGCAGTGGCTGGCGGTGGGACTGTTCGCCCTGACCCTGGCGGGGATGAACGGCTTCTACTACGCCGCCATCGCCCTCATCCCGCTGGCGCCCGCCGTCACCATCGAGTTCATCGGGCCTCTCCTGCTCGCGGCGATCCTCTCGCGCGGGGCGCGGGAGTTCCTCTGGGTGGGCCTGGCCGCAGGTGGGCTGGCGCTGCTGGGCTGGGACTCCTGGACCGGCGAACCCCTCGACCTCTGGGGCGTGACCTGGGCCCTGGTCGCCGGTGTGTTCTGGATGGGCTACATCCTCATGTCGCGGCGCGTCGGCCGCATCGTGCCCGGCCAGGGGGGACTGGCGATGGCGTTCCTCATCGCCGCGGCGGTGGTGGCCCCCTTCGGGGCCACCGGGGTGGCGACGATCGTCCTCTCCCCCGCCCTGCTCGGCCTGGCAGTGCTCACCGCGGTGCTGGCGTCGCTGATCCCCTACTCCTTCGAGCTGGTGGCACTGCGGTCGCTGCCGCCGGCCGTGTTCGGGGTGCTGCTGGCCCTGGAACCGGTGTTCGCGGCCCTCATCGGCTGGATCGTGCTCGGTCAGACCGCCTCGGTCGGGCTCCTCGTCGCGGTCGGGATGGTGGTCGCGGCGTCGATGGGCACGACACTCACGGCACGGCCCGCCCCCGCGGAGAAGCGGGAGGAGACGCAGCAGTCCGCGTGACCGCCCCGTCGGGGGTCACCCCAGAAACAGAAGAGCAGCCCGGTCACCACCGACGTGGTGACCGGGCTGCTCCGGTGCTGGCCGAGCCTAGCGCTTGACCGCCAGGCCGACCTTCTGGAAGGACTTCAGGTCGGTGTAACCGCACTTGGCCATCGCGCGGCGCAGGCCGCCGACGATGTTCTGGTTGCCGAAGGGGTCGGCTGCGGGGCCCTGGAGGATCTTCTCCAGGCTCGGCGGCTCGACACCCTCGGTGAGGTACTCCTGCGGGGTCTCCACCAGACCGCGCGGGAAGCGCGGGTGGGCGGCGACGGCCGGCCAGAAGCAGCCCTTGCCGGCGGCCTCGGCGGCCGGGGCCAGGGTCGTGCCGAGCATGACGGCGTCGGCACCGCAGGCGATGGCCTTGGCGATGTCACCGGAGGTGGACAGCTCACCGTCGGCGATGATGTGGACGTAGCGGCCACCGGTCTCGTCGAGGTACTCGCGGCGGGCGGCGGCGACGTCGGCGATGGCGGTGGCCATCGGAACCTCGATGCCGAGCGCGTACTCGTTGGTGTTGGTGCCGCCACCCACGATGACGCCGGCGGCACCGGTACGCATGAGGTGCATGGCGGTGGTGTAGTCGGCGACGCCGCCGGCGATGACCGGCACCTCGAGGGAGCCGATGAACTCCTTGAGGTTGAGCGGCTCGCCGCCGGTGGCGACGTGCTCGGCGGAGATCATGGTGCCCTGGATGACCAGGATCTCGGCGCCCGCCTCGATCACCATCGGGGCCAGCTCACGGGCCCGCTGGGGGCTGACGCGGACGGCGACGGTGGCGCCGGAGGCCCGGACCTCACCGATGCGCTCGGCGAGCAGGTCCTCGTCGATGGGCGCGGAGTGCAGCTCCTGGAGCAGGGCGATGGCCTGCTCCCCGGTGAAGTCCATGCTGTCGACGGCGTTGACGGTCTCGACGACGCGGGCCACGGCGGCGTCGAGATCCGCCTGACGGCCCCACAGGCCCTCGGCGTTGATGACACCGAGGCCGCCCTGCCGGTCCATCTCGATGACGAACTCGGGGCTGGCGAGTGCGTCGGTCGGGTGCGACATGACGGGGATACCGAAGGTGTAGGCGTCGATGTGCCAGGTGGTGTCGACATCGCTGGAGGAGCGGGTGCGCCGGGACGGGACGATGGAGATGTCCTCGAGGCTGTAGGTGCGGCGGGCCTCCCGGCCCACTCCGATCTCGACGTAGTCGCGCATGGTGGCGTTCCCTTTCTTCTGCCCGGTTGCGGGCGGACATGACGGATCAACTCTACCGCACAGCACGAAGGCCGGAGCCCCATCACAGTGGGTCTCCGGCCAACTTTCAGCGGACGATCTCCGCGGAGCCGCGGACTAGTGGTAGTTCGGGGCCTCGACGGTCTGCTGGATGTGGTGCGGGTGGGACTCCTTCAGACCTGCGGTGGAGATCTGCACGAACTGCTTGGTCTGCAGCTCGGCGATGGTGGCGGAGCCCGTGTAGCCCATGGAGGCGCGGAGGCCGCCGACGAGCTGGTGGGTGATGGCGTCGATGGAGCCGCGGAACGGGACGCGACCCTCGATGCCCTCCGGCACGAGCTTGTCCTCGCTGCGGACGTCGGCCTGGAAGTAACGGTCCTTGGAGAAGGAACGCTTCTCACCGGTGAGGCCACGGCCCTGCATGGCTCCCATGGAGCCCATGCCGCGGTAGCGCTTGTACTGCTTGCCGCCGACGACGACGATGTCGCCCGGCGCCTCGGTGGTGCCGGCCAGCATGGAGCCGAGCATGACGGAGGACGCTCCGGCGGCCAGGGCCTTGGCGATGTCACCGGAGTACTGCATGCCACCGTCGGCGATGATCGGGACGCCGGCGGCGTGGGCCGGGACGGAGGCCTCCATGATGGCGGTGATCTGCGGGGCACCGACACCGGCGACCACGCGGGTGGTGCAGATGGAGCCCGGGCCGATGCCGACCTTGATGGCGTCGGCGCCGGCGTCGATCATGGCCTGCGCGGCGGAGCGGGTGGCCAGGTTGCCGCCGACGACGTCGACGCGGTCGCCGAAGTCCTTCTTCACGCGGGAGACCATCTCGAGGACGCGGTTGTTGTGGGCGTGGGCGGAGTCGACGACGAGGACGTCGACGCCGGCCTCGACCAGCTGGCCGGCACGGTCCCAGGACTCCTCACCGGTGCCGATGCCGGCGGCGACGAGCAGGCGACCCTGGTCGTCCTTGGAGGCGTTCGGGTGCTGCTCCGTCTTGACGAAGTCCTTGACGGTGATGAGGCCGGCGAGCTTGCCCTGCTTGTCGACGATCGGCAGCTTCTCCACCTTGTTGGCGGACAGCAGCTCGAGAGCCTGCTCCTTGGTCACGCCCTCCGGTGCGACGACGAGCGGCATCGGGGTCATGACCTCGGCGACGCGACGGTCGATGTTCGGCTCGAAGCGCATGTCACGGTTGGTGCAGATGCCGACGAGGATGCCCTCGGCGTCGACGACCGGCAGACCGGAGATGCGGTAACGGGCGCAGAGTGCGTCCACCTCGCCGATGGTCATGTCCGGGGTGGCGGTGACCGGGTCGGTGACCATGCCGGACTCGGAACGCTTGACGATCTCGACCTGCTCCGCCTGCTCCTCCGCGGAGAGGTTGCGGTGCAGGACGCCGAGGCCACCCTGGCGGGCCATGGCGACGGCCATGCGGGCCTCCGTCACGGTGTCCATCGCCGCGGAGATGACCGGGATGCCCAGGCGGATGTTCCTGGTGAACTGGGTGGAGGTGTCCACCTCACTCGGGATGATGTTCGACTCCGCCGGCAGGAGCAGGACGTCGTCGAAGGTCAGGCCCAGAAGGGCAATCTTGTGAGGATCGTCGCCCCCGGTGGACACACGCTGATCGGTCATGGAAATGTGGCTCCTTCGCACTGTGTGGCTTCCGCAATGACTACACCCTAATCCCTTTTCCCTCTTGACAGGTAGCGGCAGGGAATTGCCCATTGAGCTGGTCCACAATAGGGTGACGAGTGTGAACTACGACTCGCAGATGCCGCTCGACCCGTTCGCCGACGATCCGAACGATCCGGCGTCCTTCCTGGACCCCGAGGAGCCGGCACCCCCGCTGACCGACGAGGAGCGCCTGCACATCACCCAGGATCTGGCCCTCGTCGCCCGCTTCCGGGAGGAGCTGACGCCGCACGGCATCCTCGGCATCTTCTTCCTGTGCGAGGACTGCGACGACCTGCACTACTACGACTGGGACATCATGGCCGCCAACATGGCCGCCACCCTGCGCGGTGAGCTCGCCCCGGTGCACGAGCCCTCCGTCGAGCCCGACGTGAACGCCTACGTCCCCTGGGACTACGCGGTCGGATTCCTCGACGGGATCAACGCGCCCCGTTAGAGGCCCCGTCAGAGGGGAACACATGAAGAGACCGCCGGCAGGTTCTGCCGGCGGTCTCTTCGTGTCTCACTCCCGGACCGTTACTCCTGGATCTGCGGCGGGGCCAGGGTCGGGGCCACCGTCGGCGCCGGCTCCACCGGATCGACCGGCTCCGGCAGCGGGACCGGCTCCACCGGGTTCGGCAGCGGGTTGTCCCGGATCGGGGGCGGACCCTGGGTGACCGTGACGGTCGCCGTCGTGGTCTGGTGCGCGGTCTCCGTGACGGTCTCGGTGGTCGGGTCGACCGGCTCCGGGGCGAGGGTCTCGCCCGGCAGGGTGGCCGTCGTCGTGGCGGTCACCGTGGTGCCCGACTCACGCGGGGTCTGCTGCCCGGTCGGCGACTGGGCGTCGCGGAGGTTCTGCACCACGCGGCGGGCCTCCTCGAGGAGTTCGCGGGTGCCGTCGATGTCGCCCTCGGCGGCGCGGGAGTCGATCTCCTCCAGCGTGCCGGCGAGCTCGACGACGGCGGCGCGGTCACTGAACAGCGCGCTGGACATGCCCCACAGCGGGGAGCCGGGGGTGGCGTTGTAGATCATGGAGCCGGAGCCGGCGATGACCAGCGTCGCGGCGGCGGCGCCGATGAGGCCCGACACGAAGGGGCGTCCGCGGCGGGCGCGGCGGCGGGCGACCAGGGAGATGACCACGGGCTCCTCGTCGGCGCCCTCGATGAGCGGGGCGGGCGGCATCTGCTTCTCGACGTCCTCGCGCAGCTCCAGGAAGAGCGCGGCGAGTTCGTCGGTGCCGTCGGAGGGGTCGAGGCCCTGCGAGAGCTCGGTGAGGAAGGCGTCATCATCCATCAGCGGCTTCAGCTGTGTGGTGATGTCACCTGCTGTGGCATCGGGATGCCTACGCTTCATCACTGTGCTCCTTCATTCTCCGTGGCCTGGGCGTCATCCTGAGTGCCCAGGGTCTTGCGCAACGTGGCCAGCGCACGGTGCTGCGCCACGCGCACGGCACCGGGGGTACTGCCCACGACCGCGGCGGTCTCCTCCGCCGACAGTCCGACGAAAACGCGCAGAATCACGATGTCGCGCGCCTTCTCACTTAATGAATCGAGCAGAGCCCTCACTCTGTTACTTCCGTCGGTCGTGAGGGCGTAGTCCTCGGGGGTATCGCGCTCGGTGACGGTGTCCGGCACCTCGTCGGTGGGCAGCGAGTGGTCACGGGCCATGGCGCGGTGCGCGTCGGCCACCTTGTTGAAGGCGATGCCGTAGACGAAGGCCATGAAGGGGCGACCCTTGTCCACGTAGTTGCCTATCGACGTCGCGACCGCGAGGCAGATCTCCTGGGCGATGTCCTCGGGGGTCGGCGTCCTTCCGCCGCCCACGCGGGCGCGGGCGTAACGCAGGACCATCGGATGGACGATCGCCATGATCCTCTGCAGTGCACGACGGTCACCGTCGACGGCCAGCGGCACAAGGTCGGCCAGCTCTGCCTCGGTCTCACTCACGTAGCACTCCTCCGGATCACCTGCGGCCCCTTGTGGCACAGGCGGAACCAGGATACCTGTTCACCCCGGAATCCGAGTTTCATTTCCGCATCCTCCATGCCAGCTGCTAGTGCACCAAGAGTTCATTAAGGGTTAACCTATCGCATTCATGCAGGTCAGGAGTCTGGCGGCCGAGGAGGCCACATTGCGGTCATGCCCGGTCCACCACTGGGACACATACCGGCCATTTGATGTTCATCACGTCGGTACACACTCCACAGGTGCGTCGGAGAGTGTGACTCACCGTCCCGGACTCTGCACCGATGCACACGAGTCTATGACTTCTTTACCTGAGGAGAATCAGAACATGTCACAGCCGCACCTGCTTCCCGGACCGAACGCCGATTTCTGGGACTGGCAGCTCCACGGCGCCTGCCGGGGCGAAGAGTCGGATGTGTTCTACCACCCGGACGGCGAGCGCGGTCGCGCCCGCGCCCAGCGTGAGAACCGCGCCAAGGCCATCTGCCACACCTGCCCCGTGATCTCCGCCTGCCGCGAGCACGCGCTCAAGGTCGCCGAGCCCTACGGCATCTGGGGCGGACTCTCCGAGTCCGAGCGTCTCACGGTCCTGCGCAACCGCGGCATGGTCCGGGGCGGCCGTCAGGCCGCCCGCGTCCCCGCCACCGCCCGCAGCTGACCCCCACTCCCCCGCACAGACACCAAAGCCCGGCCCGAGCACAATGGCTCAGGACCGGGCTTCAGCGCGTGTGCGCCGGGGTGACCAGTGGTGACTAGTGGTGGTGGTGGCCGTGGGCCGCAGCCTCCGGCTCCTCACGCTTGTTCACCACGGACGCCTCGGTGGTGAGCACCATGCGGGCCACGGAGGCGGCGTTGACCACTGCGGAGTGGGTCACCTTCACCGGGTCGATGATGCCCTGCTCGATGAGGTTGCCGTACTCGAGGGTGGCGGCGTTGAAGCCCTCACCGTTCGGGAGCTCGGCGGTGCGGGCGACGACGACGGCGCCGTCGAGGCCTGCGTTGTCGGCGATCCAGAAGCACGGCTTCACCAGGGCGCGGGCCACGGACAGGATGCCGGTGCGCTGCTCGCCCTCGAACTCCTCGGCCCAGGCCTTGAGCTCCTCGGCGATCTGCACGAGGACGGAACCGCCGCCGGCGATGACGCCCTCCTGCACGGCCGCGCGGGCCGCGTTGATGGCGTCCTCGACGCGCAGCTTGCGCTCGTTGACCTCGGTCTCGGTCGGGGCGCCGACGCGGATGACGGCGACGCCACCGGACAGCTTGGCCAGTCGCTCCTCCGCCTTCTCGCGGTCCCAGGTGGAGTCGGTGTTCTCGATCTCGCGGCGGATCTGCTCGCGGCGGGACTCGACCTCCTCCGGGGTGCCGGCACCGTCGACGATGACGGTCTCGTCCTTGGTCACGGTGACGCGACGTGCGGAACCGAAGACCTCGGCGCCGACCTCGTTGAGGTGGATGCCGATCTCCGGGTCGACGACGGTCGCGGAGGTGACCACGGCCAGGTCGTCCATGAAGGCCTTGCGGCGCTCGCCGAAGTACGGGGACTTCACGGCGACGACGCGCAGGGTCTTGCGGATGGAGTTGACCACGAGGGTCTGCAGCGGCTCGCCCTCGATGTCCTCGGCGATGATGAGGACGGGCTTGCCCGACTCGACGACCTGCTCCAGGATCGGCAGGAAGTCCGGCAGGGAGGAGATCTTGTTGCGGACGAGCAGCACGAGGGCGTCGTCAAGCACAGCCTGCTGGGAGTCGATGTCGGTGATGAAGTAGGGCGACAGGAAACCCTTGTCGAAGGAGATGCCCTCGGTGACGTCCAGGGACGACTCGATGGACTGGGACTCCTCGACGGTCAGGACGCCGTCCTTGCCGACCTTGTCCATGGCGCCGGCGACCATCTCGCCGACGATCTCGTCGCGGGACGAGACGGTGGCGACGTTGGCGATCTCCGTGGAGGAGGCCACCTCGGTGGCGCGGGACTTCAGCAGCTCGACGGTCTTGTCGGCGGCTGCGGCGATGCCCTTGTTGAGCTCGACCGGATTGGAACCGGCGGCGACGTTGCGCAGGCCCTCGGCGATGAGTGCCTGGGCGAGCAGGGTCGCGGTGGTGGTGCCGTCACCGGCGGCGTCGTTGGTCTGGATGGCGACCGACTTGACCAGCTGGGCGCCGAGGTCCTCGAAGGGGTCCTCGAGGTCGATGTCACGCGCGATGGTGACACCGTCGTTGGTGACCAGCGGGCCGCCGAAGGCCTTGTCGAGCACGACGTTGCGGCCGCGGGGGCCGAGGGTGACCTTCACTGCGTCGGCGAGGGTGTTCACGCCGCGCTGGATGCCCTCACGGGCCTCCTGGTCGAATGCGATGAGCTTTGCCATGGGGCTGTGTTACCCCCGACTACTTCTCGACGATGGCGAGCAGGTCACGAGCGGAGAGCAGGAGGTACTCCTTGTCCTCGTACTTCAGCTCGGTACCACCGTAGGGGGAGAAGATGACGACGTCGCCGACCTTGACGTCCACCGGGATGCGGTCCCCGTCATCGTCCATGCGGCCCGGGCCGACGGCGACGACGGTCGCCTCCTGGCGCTTCTCCTTGGCGGAGTCCGGGATGACGAGGCCGGAGGCGGTGGTGTTCTCGGTCTCGGTGATCTCGACCAGGACCTTGTCCTCGAGCGGCTTGATGTTGACGTTTGCCACGATATTCCTCCGTGAAAAGTTGAGAGAGTTGTATGTGCCGGTTGTGGTGCCAGCACAGCCGTCGTCGCGGGTGAACAACTGTGGGTGAGACAACCTTCCTGGCACTCTACCTACGCGAGTGCCAGCACTCAACCTTTCGGGCTGCCAACACGCCCCGGAGGCCGGGAGTCCCCCACCCGGGGGACCGCCACCCGCCTGCCGGGGACGGCGGGCTAGTCGATGCGCAGCTGCCCCATGTTGAGGACGGCGGCACGCCACAGGCGGTAGTCCTCCGGCTGGTCCTCCTGGTAGTTGCGCACGGCGCGGATGCCGTCCTTGACGCGCCGGATGTCGTCGAGGGTGATGTCCTCGCCCTCGGCGCCGACGAAGATGACCGTGCCGCAGATGGCGGCGGTCGGATCGGAGAAGAACGCGGCGTTGCCCGTGGCGGCGGCGTTCCGGCCCAGGGAGGCGACCGGGTTCGGCTCGGCGCCGTTGCTCTTGGCCTCCGGGTTGAACAGGGCCGCGTAGTCGGTGCCGTCCTCCTGGAAGGCGACGGCGACGCGGTCCTGGCTGATGCCGCCGAGGAACTGCGCGGCAGAGTCCAGCTCGAACTCGACGATGTTGTGGGTCAGGTCAGGGCGTACCAGGAATCCGGTGATCATGAGCGGTCCTTAGGAGCGGGAAAACGTGTCACCGCTCACCGTAACCCCGCGCCCCCGGTCGCGCAGCGCGAACGCAGGCCCCCCGGGTTCCCCTAGGACGAGACGAGCGGGATCTCCACCTCGAGCGAGGGGTCGGTGCCCACGCCCAGATCACTGGCCCCGGAGCCCTCGTGGATGAGCTGGGCGGCCAGCGCGGCGATCATGACGCCGTTGTCGGTGCACAGGGAGAAACGCGGGACACGCAGCCCGATGCCGGCCGCGGCGCAGCGCTCCCCCGCCAGCTCCCGCAGCCGCGAGTTCGCCGCCACCCCGCCGCCGAGCAGCAGCACCTGCGCCCCGACGTCCTGGCAGGCCCGGACGGCCTTGAAGGTGAGCACGTCGCAGACGGCCTCCTGGAAGGACGCGCACACGTCCTCCACGGAGATGACCCGGCCCTCCCGTTCGGCGGCCTCGACGTAGCGGGCCACCGAGGTCTTGAGCCCGGAGAAGGAGAAGTTGTGGCGGTGTCCCCGCTCCTCGTCGACCCGCTTCATCAGGCCGCGCGGGAACGGGACGGCGTCCCGGTCGCCGCGCTGGGCCAGCCTGTCGATCACCGGGCCACCCGGGTACCCCAGCCCGAGGAGGCGGGCCACCTTGTCGTAGGCCTCACCGGCGGCGTCGTCGAGCGTGGAACCCAGCTCCCGCATCGGACGCCCCACGGCCTCCACCTCGAGGAGCTGCGTGTGGCCCCCGGAGACGAGCAGCGCCACCGAGTGCGGCAGCGCCTCCCCCTCCAGGTTGGCCACCGCGACGTGCCCGCCGAGGTGGTTGACCCCGTAGAAGGGGACGTCCCACGCGGCGGCGTAGGCCTTCGCCGCGGAGGCGCCGACGAGCAGCGCGCCAGCCAGCCCCGGGCCGACGGTGGCGGCCACCGCATCAGGCTTCCCGACGCCCGCCTCCTCCAGCGCCGCCCGCATCACCGGGCCCATCTGCTCGAGATGCGCGCGGGAGGCGATCTCCGGCACGACACCGCCGAAGCGGGCGTGCTCGGCCATGGACGAGGCCACGGTGTCGGCGAGGATGGTCACGGTGCCGTCGTCGGCGAGCTCGACGACGCCGACACCGGTCTCGTCGCAGCTGGTCTCCACACCCAGGACAATCATGGTCCTGAGGTTACACCCCGCGGCGGTCGCTTCCCGCAGGCCGCTTCATCGTGTACGCGTCCGCGCCCGAGGGCTGGTAGTAGCCCTTGCGCTCGCCGATGACCTCGAAACCGAAGGACCGGTACATGGCGATGGCGGCCTCGTTGTCGGTGCGCACCTCGAGGAAGACCTCCCCGTCGAGGCCGTCCGCCAGGCGCATGAGCTGGTCCATGAGCAGGCGTCCCAGCCCCCGGCGCTGCTGCGCGGGGTCGACGCCGATGGTGTGGATCTCGAACTCCGGGTCCTCCCGCGGGCCGAGCTGCGCGATGCCGCCGTAGGCGAGCAGCTCGTCATCGTCGAAGACACCGAGGTAGAGGTGGTTCGGCTGGGCGAACTCGACGACGAAGATGTCGCGCGTCCAGGGGTTCTCCCCGGGGAAGAGCAGTTCCTCGAGCTCGGCGCAGCGGGCGGCGTGCTCGAAGGTGAGGCGGCGGATCTCCACTACAGCTCCACCTCCGGGATCGCGGGGGACCTGGGCGCCGGCTGCGGCTCCTTGGCGTCGGGGCGGCGCAGGTAGAGCGGGACGAGCGGCTCCGGCGGGGCGTCGAGGTCCGCGACGGCCACCAGGGAGGCGGCGTCCGGGACGAGATCGTGGTGCGGGACCGCATGGAGCGCCTCCGGCAGCTGCGACGCCAGGTGCTCCGGCACGGAGAGCACGTCGACGTCGTGCGGGACCTGCAGCTCCGCAGGCTTCACGACGTCCGGCCCCGCCGTACGCACCCCTTCCGCGTAGGTGGCCCAGTAGATCTCCCGGCGGCGGGCGTCGGTGGCCACCAGCGCCCGTCCGGCAGGCAGGCGGCGGGCGATCGCGTCGTGGGAGCAGACGCCGTGCACCGGGATGCCCAGGGCGTCGCCGAACGCGGCCGCCGAGGCCATGCCGACGCGCAGCCCCGTGAAGGGGCCCGGGCCACAGCCGACGACGACGGCCCCGAGGTCGGGGAAGGTGACGGCGGCGTCGGCAAGCAGGGCCCGGACGGTGGGCGTGAGCTGCTCGTTGTGCGCGCGCGTGCCGGGTATCACCCGGTCCCAGCTGCGGCCGGTGGAGGTGTCGACCAGGCCGGTGACCAGGTCGGGGGTGGAGGTGTCGATCGCCAGTACAAGCACGACACCCACCCTAGTGCTAGTTGAGCAGTGCCCAGCCACCCTGCTCGGTCTTGCCCAGCGGGAGCATGGCGCGGGAGTCGATGTACTGGCCCAGCGGGACGGTGCACAGGTCGATGTCGGCGCGGTCGATGCGGTCGAAGGCGTGGCCGCCGTCAGCGGAACGCAGCAGCAGGTAGTTGGTGTCCTCCGGGACGCCCGCGCCGCCCAGCTCCAGCTCGGAGGCGTCGACGTCGAGGTTGCGCGCGATGCCCTCCTCGGTGGCGTACGGGCAGACGATGGCCGCCGCGATCCACTCCTCGCCGTAGAGGTCCTGCGGGACCAGACCCACGATGCCCTGCCCCGACGCCACAGAGGCGACGGCCTGCTCGAGGGCGCCGGCGGTGCTGAAGCGGGTCTCGGCCATGGGGCGCAGGCTGATCAGCAGCGCCAGGACGCCGATCCAGGCGACGAGGACGATGGCGATGAGGTACTTGGCGGTGGAGGACAGCGACACAGAGGGCTCCTAGAGGGGTTGATCGACAGACCCGCTCACAGTACTCCCCCAGTCTGGCAGTCCGCTGAATCTCACCGCCTAGACAAGAAGGAGAAGCAGGATCTGGCTGGCGACGATCTTGCCGATCATCGCCGTCGGGTACACCGTGGCGTAGCCACGGGTGGCGAGCTCGGTGCCGGTCTGCCCGTTGAGGTAGGAGATGATCGCCGGGTTGGTCGTCGCACCGGCCGCCACACCCATCGACTCGTCCCACGTCAGACGCAGGACCAGCATGCCGACCACCGCGCTGATGAGCGCCGAGACGACTGTGATGAACAGCCCCGCGGCCATGACGGTGAGCGAGGAGGGGTCGGTGAGCGCCTTCCGGAATCCGGCGCCCGCGGTGGTGCCCACGCCCGCGAGGAAGAGCGAGAGCCCCAGGGTGCTGAGGGTGTGCACCGCGTGGTACGGCATCGTCCACGTGACCGGCCCCGTGCGGTGCAGCGCACCGAGGATGAGCCCCGCGACGATGGGGCCACCACCGAAGCCCAGCGACAGGACGGAGCCGCCGGGCAGCGGGACCGGGATGAAACCGAGCAGCAGACCGGCGAGCAGCCCGAGGGCGAAGGGCAGGAGGTCGGGGGCCGCGAGCGAACGCTCCGAGTCGCCGAGGAAGGCGCGGGCCTCGGCCATGCGGTTGGGTGGGGCGACGACGCGGACGCGGTCCGAGTAGTTGAGCACGTCGTCCGGGTGCGGGACCTCATCGGCGTCGCCGCGCCGGATGCGGGCGATCTGGAAACCGGCGGAGACGGTGTCGAGGTCCTCGATCCTCCGCCCCACCACCCGCGGGTTAGACACCGTGATGCGCTTGTACACCAGGTCGGTGCCCTCGATGGTCACCTGCGCCGGCTGCCCGAGGGTGCGCTGCGCCGTGGTGATCGCCTCCTGCGTGCCGTTGATGAGCAGGACCATCCCCTCGTGCAGACGGTCCGTCGGGGCGGCCAGCCGGTGGTCGTGGGGGCCGTTGACGATGCGGGTGGCGATGATCTCCGCCCCCGCCAGCGTCGGCAGCTGCGCGACGGTGCCCTCGACGCCAGGGCCGATGAGCACGCCGTCCCACTGCAGCGGCGCGATGATGAGGCCCTCCTTCCGCGCGTCCTCCACGTGGTTGACCTTCAGCAGCGCCGCACCCACCGCGGCGACGAGGATCGAGCCGATCACCGCGCCGGGGTACGCCAGGGAGTAGCCGATGACGGGTTCGGCGGAACGGGAGGCGTCGACAAGCGTCCCTCCCTCGACCATCTCGACGACCGCGGCCATGCCGGGCGTCGAGGTCAGCGCGCCGGCGAACATGCCGACACCGATGAGCTCGTTGAGTCCGAGGAGTTTCACGGCGCCGTAGGCCACGCCGACGAGGGTGGCCAGCAGCGCGACCATGAACAGGGTGAGCCGCCAGCCGCGGGACCGGAACTCCGCGAAGAACTGCGCGCCGGCGGTCAGGCCGATCGCGTAGACGAACATCGCCAGGCCGAGCTGGTAGAGCAGGGGCGGGATCTGGATGCCCGGGTCGACCGTCGACAGGCCGAGCGCGACGAAGAGGACGGCCGCCGCACCGAGGGAGATCCCGAGGACGCGGATCTTCCCCAGGGCGAGGCCCACGGTGAGAATCGCGACGAGGGCGACGAGGGGTTGGGCTACGAGGAAATCCAGCACAGATCCCATTGAACTCCCGGGTGACGGGACGGGCAACCGTGGCGCGTGGGACAATGGCAGACGGTCCAGCCGAATTACATTCATTCAAACAAGGAGTCTCACCGTGTCGAAGGTGACGTTCTTCCGCGGCCAGCAGCTGCCGCTCGAGATGCACAAGGTCCGCATCATCCAGAAGCTCACCCTTCTGCCCATCGAGGAGCGCAAGGAGGCGATGGCCGAGGCCGGCTACAACACCTTCCTCCTGGAGAACAAGGACGTCTTCCTCGACATGCTCACCGACTCCGGTGTCAACGCCATGTCCCAGGACCAGCAGGCCGCCATGCTCATGGCCGACGACGCCTACGCCGGCTCCGCCACCTACACGCGTCTGCACGACAAGCTCGTCGAGATCTTCGACATGGAGTACTTCCTGCCCGCCCACCAGGGACGCGCCGCGGAGAACATCATCTCCAAGGTCATGGTCCGCGAGGGCACCCTCGTGCCGATGAACTACCACTTCACCACCACCCTGGCGCACATCACCGTCAACGGCGGCGAGGTCGTGGAGCTCGTCATCCCGGAGGGCCTCGAGGTCACCTCCGACCACCCGTTCAAGGGCAACCTCGACGTCGACGCGCTCCGGAAGCTCATCGACGAGCGCGGCGCCGAGGCCCTGTCCTACGTCCGCATGGAGGCCGGCACCAACCTCATCGGTGGCCAGCCCTTCTCCGTGCAGAACCTCCGCGAGGTCTCCGCCGTCTGCCGCGAGCACGGCATCCCGCTCGTTCTCGACGCCTCCCTGCTGGCGGACAACCTCTACTTCAACAAGGTCCGCGAGGAGTCCTGCCGGGACAAGTCGATCCGCGAGATCACCAAGGAGATCGCCGACCTCTCCGACGTGCTGTACTTCTCCGCCCGCAAGCTCGGCTTCGGCCGTGGCGGCGGCATCTGCATCCGCGACGAGGAGCTGTACAAGAAGATGCGCGGCTACGTCCCGATGTTCGAGGGCTTCCTCACCTACGGCGGCATGTCCGTCCGTGAGATGGAGGCCATCACCGTCGGTCTCGACGAGACCATGGACGAGGACATGATCAACCAGGGTCCGCAGTTCATCGAGTACATGGTCACCGAGCTGGACAAGCGCAACATCCCGGTCATCACCCCGGCCGGCGGCCTCGGCGCCCACGTCGACGCCATGCGCTTCGTCGACCACATCCCGCAGACCGAGTACCCGGCCGCCGCCCTCGCCGCCGCCCTCTACGTCTGCTCCGGCGTCCGCGGCATGGAGCGCGGCACGATGTCCGAGGCACGTGACGCAGAAGGTGTCGAGCCGCTGGCCGACATGGAGCTGGTCCGCCTGGCCATGCCGCGCCGCGTGTTCACCCTCTCCCAGGTCAACTACGTCATCGACCGTCTCGACTGGCTGTACCAGAACCGTCAGCTCATCGGCGGCCTCGAGTGGGAGGAGGAGCCGGAGATCCTGCGCTTCTTCTACGGTCGCCTGAAGCCGAAGAACGACTGGCTGGAGCAGCTGGTGGAGAAGTTCCGCGAGGACTTCGGCGACTCGCTCTAGCCGCTCCCGGAGGTCTCTCCCGCATCATCGCCGGATGATGTCCGATTGCCACACAATCGGACATCATCCGGCTTTTTGCTGCCCGAAATCGCAGAACAAGCGACCTATCTAGCCCATAGCTTCGGCCTACAATTCCGTCGCAATGGCTTTCCTCAAAAATCACCCGTTTCCCTCCAATTCACCGCCGTCACATTTCGTCCGTGAGATTTTTGACAATCGCAACCAGAACGACCGGGCCGGCCCCTTTTTACCCCCGTAAAGGGCTGAAATACGTAGTATTTTAATGGCCTTTCGCGTGTGCGGCGCGTCTCGATCAACACTCCCCCAACGGTGTGGCTTAGTGTTGGTACTCACAGCAAGGAATCCACCTGTTCGGCACCAAATCCCGAAATCTCCACCGCCTGGCCCGAGCCCAGAGCGACTACCGACAACAAAACATCACACGAAGGAAAAACATGTTCAACAAGCGTATTGCCGCAGCGGTCGCCGGTGCCTCCCTCGTCCCGTTCGCCTTCCTCCCCACCGCCGTCGCCGGCGAGGGCGCCGAGGAGATCATCAAGGTCGGCGACCAGTGCTACGTGGAGAAGGTCATCACCGAGGAGAAGGTCGTGGGCACCCGCACCGTCGCCGAGACCGGCACCCGCGCCAGCGACTGGCAGGTCGGCGAGGTCAAGGGCCCGCAGGGCTGGACCTTCCAGCAGAAGGCCGTCGGCGAGGGCCAGGACCGCGCCAACCACGCGATCACCGCCAACATCCCGGAGGGCACCCCGGCCGGTGAGTACACCGCCGAGGCACTCCACTTCAGCTTCTCCAAGAACCAGGTCTCCGAGACCGTCACCTTCAAGGTCGTCGAGGAGGACGTCACCGAGTCCAGCACCCGCACCGAGCGCCACGAGGTCCCGTGCATGGACGAGACCCGTACCGAGCGCGGCGAGGGTGGCGAAGGTGACCGCACCCGCGGTGGCGAGGGCCAGGGCAACGAGCGGGGCAGCGAGTCCCAGGTCCTCGGCGCAGGCCAGGAGAACTTCGTCGACTTCAAGGTCCTGGCCCAGCAGCAGGCCGTGAACGCCCCGGCTGCCGCCCCGGCCGCCGCCAACACCGCCAACACCGCAGCCGCCGCCCCGGCAGCTGCCCCGGCCACCGCCGCCCAGGCCGCCCAGCAGCAGCAGCTGGCCAACACCGGCATCAGCGGTGTCCTGACCATCCTGGCCGTCGGTCTGCTGGCCGCCGCCGGTGGTGCCGCGCTCATCCTGAAGCGCCGCGCCGCCTAATCCTCCAGGATCAGCACCCCGTACTCCGCCGCCGCGATCCCGTAGGCCTCATCCAGGCCCCGGGTTCGCGGCGGCGCACTTATGAGCAGGGACGGTCCGGCGACCCGCACCGCCGGGGTCGCCGCGACGAGCTCGATCATGTCGGCCACGCCCCGGTTGTCGCCGATCTCGAACGCGAGGTGGCAGCTCACCTCCACGGCCTCGGTCGCCCAGTGGAGTGCGAACTCCCGGCGCGCCGGGGCCGTGTCCACCTGGAAGGACAGGTGCCGCAGCACGATCGCCGCGGCCTGGACCCGCGGGAGCAGCGCCTGCACCATGGGGATGTACAGCTGCGGCAGCTGCATCAGGAACTGCGCCCGGTACACCTCGAGGCTGGCCCGCAGGGTGAGGTAGGAGTCGCCGCGGAGGAGCGCGGCGGCGTCGTCAAGCAGCGCGAACGCCGCCCGGTGGTCCCCGCTGTCCCAGGTGGCGGCGGCGGCCCGCATGAGCGACAGGGCCTCGTTCGCCGGGGTGCTCTGCTGCCGGGCCAGCTCCCGGTAGAGGTGGGCGGCGCCGACGTGGTCACCTGCGGCCTGGGCCTCCAGGGCGGTCCCGGCGGCGGCCTCCAGGGTCAGGTCCGTCCGCAGTCCGCTTCCCCGCTCGGCCGCGAACTGCTGGTACTCGGCGTAGAGGCGGCGCATCTCCTCCACGTCCCCGCGGATGCGGGCGACGTTGATGTCGACCTCGTGGAGCCCGGCGAGGTCCTCGGCCCGGGTGGAGGCGAGACCACGCGCCTGGGCGGCGGTACGTTCCGCGGCATCGGCGTCACCGGCGAAGGAGTGCGCCGTCGCCAGGCTCACCAGCGCCGATCCGAGCAGTTCCCCCTGGGTGGGGTCCCTGCGCAGCAGGTCGACCGCCTCGGCGTAGGTGGCCTGCGCGAGCCGGTAGTCGTGCTGCCGGAGGGCGAGGTCCGCCTCGCGGAGGCGCAGCATCGCATCGGCCAGGGGGTCATCCCACCCGGCCTCCCGCATGAGCCCCAGCACCCCGGATGCCGCCGTGAGGTCCTCGGCGTGGAGATGGGTCCCGAGCAGCGCCCCGAGCAGGTGGAAACGCATCTGGGCGTTGCCGGGATCCTCGTCGTCGACGAGGAACAGGGCCTCCCCGATGGCGCAGCGGGCGGCCCGCAGGTCTCCGCGGAGGATCGCCACCCGGTTGTCGAGGACGAGCAGCCGCACCTCGGCCACCGTCTGCTCCGCGGCCGGCAGCCGTCCCACCGACGCGCGGGCCTGCGCCAGGGACCGCTCCCACGCGGGGTCACCGCTCTCCATCTGCGCGGTCACGGTCTCGAGTAGGGCGCTGAACTCCGTTGTCGTGTTTACACTGGGCACGGCACACATCGTCTCATGAGGAAGGGAAACATGGGTGACATGCGTCCGCGGCGGGCGGTGCTCGCGGAGAGCTGGGTGGCGGCGTCGGTGAACGCCCCCGCGCTGACCCGCGACGGTCTGCCGGTGGCCCGCGCGGTCAAGTGTCTGCTCGATCCCCTCGTCATCCGGCCCCGTCTGCGCCCGGAACTCGCCGCCCCGCTGCTCGGCCCGGCGGAGGCGTCCGCGCTCACCGAGCTCTTCGACGCCCACCGCACCCGCCTGGAGCACACGAGCGACTGGTTCCTGCTGCTGCGTGCCGCGCGGCGCCGCGCGCGTATCACCGACGGCAACGCCCAGGAGCTCTACTTCCCCCGCGCCTTCGAGCTCGCCAGCCTCCACGGAGCCCCCGGCGCGGACGCCGCCGACCTGTGCGACGGGGTCATCGCGGCGGTCCACGGCGAGGTCTCCGTCGGCGACCTCGCCCCGCTTCTCGACGCCCTCCCCGCCGACCCCTTCCCCGGGTGGGACGCCCCCGGCCCCGCCCCGGACCTCGGGACGCTCGCCGCCGAGCTGTGGGACCTGCTCGACTCCGGGGAGACCCTCGAGGAGTCACACGAGGTGGCCGTGTGGGGCACGGCGCTGCGGCACACGCCGGGCCAGCTCGACGCCCTGTTCACCGCACTCGAGTGGCCCGGCCCGGTCGCGGGACTGCGTCTGTCCGCGGCGGACCCCCTGCCGGCCCCGCCCCTGCGCGGCGAGTCCACCCACGCCCTCGACCGCTCCCTGGAGATCCGCGCCCGCGCCGCCCTGCGCCGCGCCCGGGAGCAGGCCGATTCCGCCGCTGACCTGCTCGCCGCCGAGGTCGACCGCGCGCTCGCCCCGCTCGGCCTGCACGACCCCTTCTGGCGTTCCACCTTCGCCGCCGGCGTGCTCCTGGCCGCCGGTCTGGAGCCCCTCGCCGGACGACGGGACTTCGGTCCCACCCTGCTGCGGCAGGTGCAGTCCCGTCTGGCGAAGGAGGCCTACGTCCTGCACCTGCGTCGCCTGCTCGCCGCCGGCCAGGCGATCGACCCCCGGCAGGAGAAGGTCGTCGCCGAGCTCCACGCCTTCTGGCTGCCCTACCTCAACCGCCTGTGGGCCCGGCTCCACGGCCTCGACGTCCTGGGCCGTTCCCCCGCCGACACCGACGAGGTGTGGGACCTGCTCACGGGTGTGGCCCGTTCCGTCATGTACGACCACCGCCAGCTCATCCGCGACGCCCTGGAGTCCGCCGCATGATCACCCTCGCACTGCAGGCCCGTGGCGCCACCCTCGAGTGGCCGCTCCGGGACGACACCCTCCCCCGCCTCACCGTCCACGACCCGGCCGAGGCCGACTGGCTGCATCTCCTCATCGGCGAGGCCGCCCACGTCGGGCTGCTCCGCGGCGAGGATCACGCCCCGGCGTGGAACCGGCCCCTGGCGGCGCGGCTGCGTCACCTCGCCTTCGGCCACTGGCTGCGTGCCTGGTGGCCGACCAGCGTCCTCGACGGCGTCCCACCCCTGGACCGGACGCTTCTCGACGCCGAGCTCGCCCTGCTCACCGACGACCTCGACGAGATCATGGCGTTCTCCCCCGACGGGGAGATCCCCCTCGACGAGGAGGCGCTGCGCACCCTGCGCCACCCGCTGGCTGCCCGGGCCCTGGAGCTCCTCGGGGTGGCGGTCCCGGCCCCGACCGTCCCCACCCGCGAGGACTACGCGCTGGTCGCCGGTGACCGCCTCACCCCGGGGGCCACCGCCGTGCTGAGCGGCACCAGCCCGCACGCCTGGGCGGCGGTGCCGGCCGGGCGTATCGACGCCTCCGAACACGCCGTCGCCTGGGTCCTCGAGGTCACCGACCACCCCGAGCTGTCCGTCGCGGTCCAGCTGCTGCCCGGCGCGCAGGTGGCGGGCATCGCCGTGCGCGCCACCGCCGGTGCGGCGCAGGCCGCGGGCGTCCTCGACGCCGCCGGGACCGCGCAGCTGTCCCTGCCCCTGGAACCGGCCGCCGCGTGGGCCCTCACCGCCGCCGACGTCGACGTCCGGATCGGCGTGGACGTGGCGGAGGACGGTGAGGAGCGGGCGTCGGTACGCACGCTTGTCGCGCAGCGCCGCACCGGGACCCCCGACCACAACGGCCCCCTCTACCAGGCGGAACGCGAACTCATCATCGAGGACTGGTGAGCTTTTTGTGAACGGTAGCCGCGGCCCCTTCATACCTTGAGATCACCGGACAGCCACAGGGGCTGACCGGGAAGCCAAGGAGAAGATCATGAACCGCACCGCCCTCAAGCTCACCGCCGCCGCTGCCGCCGCCCTCATCGGTGGCCTCGGTCTGACCGCCTGCTCCGACTCCTCCGCCGACTCCGGCGACTCCGCCACCACCACCGCGGCTGCGGCGGCCGACTCCGGCAAGTCCGGCAAGTCCGGCAAGTCCGGCGACGCCACGACCATCACCGCGGGTGACACCACCGTCACCACCGGCGGCGAGTGGAGCGCCTCCGTCGACGGCACCCCGGTCGAGATCACCGACGCCACCGTGGTCTGCGCCGAGCAGGGCGACACCATCTCCCTCTCGGTCGGCTCCACCTCCGCCACGATGGACTCCGCCACCGGTCTGAGCGCTGTCCTCAGCACCGGCGACAACCCGGAGGTCCAGGCGGTCGGCATGGGCTCCACCGAGACCGGCGAGGCCCTGGCCTACGCCGCAGGCATCCCCGGCAACGAGGCCACCGCCACGAAGAACGGCAACACCTACGAGATCACCGGTGTCCTCACCGCGGCGGACATGAACAACCCGATGGCCGGCCCGCAGGAGAAGTCCTTCGAGCTCTCGGTCACCTGCCCCTAGTCCGCCCGACCCCTCTGCCCCGGCCCACGGCCGGGGCCTTTAACGTTGCGCTGCTGTCCGGGGACCCCTGGTCTAACGTGGACCCTCATGAGCAGGGTCTTCCTCACGTACGCGGATGCCGTCCACACCTACTTCTCCTGGCGGGTGGAGGGTTCCGCGGAGGTGCGCACCGCCCGGATCAGCCCGGAGCGGAACGCCGCCCTGCGGGACTCCTTCGCACGCAGCTTCCCCGACGCCGTCCCCGGAGAGACCCAGGAGGAGGCCCTGCGACGCACGTTCCACGACGGGGCCTTCCGTTCCCCCCAGGACACGTGGACGTACCTCTCGCAGCTCTCCCAGCTGCTCCTCCCGCCTGAGCTGCTCCGTAACTTCCACCCTGCGCGCCGCCGACAGCTGCTGATCCGTCCCTCCCCGGGCCTCGCGCAGGTGCCCTGGGCGCTGCTGCCGACAGGCAGGAAGGACAGGATGCTCGGTGACGTCGCCGACGTGAGCCTCTACGCCCCCGACTCGGTGGTCGCCCTCGCCCCGGAGCCGCGTCCCGGCGCGCAGCCCGCGGGGGAGCTCATGGTCATCGACCCGAAGATCCCCGGCCAGCCACCCACCGGCCCCCTGGGGTCGGTGCTCGGCAGGCCGACGCCCACGGACCCCCTGGCCGCCCTCCTGCGCCCCACCACCGTCCCGGAGGCGGTGACCTACCCGGAGCTCGCCCGCACCACCCTCGGGCGGGAGGAGTTCCTCTCCCTGTCGGCGCGGGCCCGGAGTCTGCTGTTCGTCGGCCACGTGTCGGCCGCGGGTGTGGAGTCCGCCTCCGCGGAGTCCTCGACGCTGCACCTCGCGGAGCCGGTGAGTGCCGGTGACCTGCTGCGTGCGGGATGGCAGGCCCCGGCGCGGGTCGGTCTCCTCGGCTGCGGTTCGGGTTCCGACCTGCGCTACCCCGAACCCTTCGGCCTGGCGACCACCGCCGTGGCCTGCGGCGCGGACACGGTCGTGGCCAGCCTGTGGACCCTGCCCACCGAGGCCGCCCTGGACACCCTGGACGCCGGGGTGCAGCCGCTGCGGGAGCTGATCCTGGCCACCGACCGTGCGCTGCGGGCGGAGGACCCGGTGCGGTCGCTGCTGGACTGGCAGCTCGCGAAGGCGCGCGCCTGGTACGCGGAGGGACGTGCCGCGGACAATCCTGCCTGGTGGGCGGCACCGGCGGTCTGGCGTCTCGACAGGCAGGGCTGACCCCCAACGATTAGGGTGTGGTGTGCTCGACCTCATCCCAGGAGGCACCATGACCATCACACCGTTCAGCCATGTACTGTCCTCGGCGCTCGTCGAGGCCCTCGAGCAACACACCGACCACCTCCCCGGCGACAAGATCTACGGCGCCACCCTCGTGCGCACCGAGGAGACCCTCCTCCCCTGGTTCGCCGTCCTCGCCGACCTCGGCGACTCCGACGGCCCCGGCGCGGACGCCTCCCCGGTGGCCCGCTGGTGCCCGGAGCGTTCCGGCATCGCCCTGCGGACCCCGCGGCTCACCGAGGTGTGCGCGCTTTTCGACGCCCACCTCGACGCCGCCCCCGCGCTGGCCCGGGCCTTAGGCTCGCACGACGTCCGGCAGACCTTCGCCCGCCTCGGCGCGGAGCCCATCCTCTACATCTTCGACCGCCGGGCCGACGGGGAGGGCACCATCGAGCCGGGCACCTTCGGCAGCCTCAACGCCGGCCGCGAGTCCGAGCCCTACTACCTGCAGGCCGCGCGGCTGTTCGCGGCCTGAGTCAGGCCGCGTCCACCCACCGCCAGGTGATGATCCGCGCCTCCGAGTCCGGGTCGCGGAGCACGGCCGTCTCCCGGTCGAACTGGACGAGCAGGTAGCGTTCGGCGATCTGCTCCACCAGCCCGCCGCCCCATTCGGCGACCACGACGGCGTCGGCGAGTTCGGTGTCCAGGTCGAGCGCGTCGAGCTCCCCGAGCGGGTCCCCCGAGGAGCCCTCCCCGAGGAGCCGGTAGGCGTCGAGGTGGATGAGCGTCGGCCCGCCGACCGTGGAGCGGTGCTCACGGGCGATGACGAAGGTCGGCGAGGTCACACGCCCCTTGACCTGCAGGCCCCGGGCCAGGCCCTGGGTGAAGGTGGTCTTGCCGGCGCCGAGCGGGCCGTCGAGGATGACCACGTCCCCGGCCTGCAGGGTGCGGCCCAGTTCCTCGGCGAAGGCCTGGGTGTCCTCGGCGGTGGTCAGTTCCCGGGTGCCTTCCGCGGGGAAGCTCACAGGTCGATCCCTCCCTCGTACTCACGGACGGTGCGGCCGGTGGGCCGGCAGATGATCTCGTAGTTGATGGTGCCGGTGGCGGCGGCCAGTTCGGTGGCGCTGAGTCCTCCCTCACCGAAGATGACGGCCTCGTCGCCGGGCTGGACCCCGAACTCGTTGGCCCCCAGGGAGACGACGATCTGGTCCATGCACACGCGCCCGACCTGCGGGTACAGCTTGCCGCCGATGCCCACCTGCAGGTCTCCCTGCCAGGAGCGCGGCACGCCGTCGGCGTATCCGGCGGGGACGACCGCCAGCCAGCCGGGCTCCTCGGCAGTCCAGGTGTGGTTGTAGGAGGTGGACTCGCCCGGCTCGATCGGCTTGACCACGGTGATCCGCCCGATCCAGCTCATCGCCGGACGCAGTCCGGGGTCGACGTCCGGGAGCGGGGAGAGCCCGTAGAGCGCCAGGCCGACGCGCACCTGCTCGTGGTGCAGGTCGGGACGGGTGAGCGTGCCGGGTGAGTTGCACAGGTGGTTGACCGGGATGTCCAGGCCCAGGGAACGGGCCAGGTCGATGGCCCTCCCGAGGGCGGCGGCCTGGGCGTCGTTGGTGGGGTTGTCCGGCTCATCGGCGCAGGCCAGGTGGGAGAACACGCCGGTGACGGTGAGGTGCTCCGCCTCGTGCAGGAGGGTGAACACGCGGGCCCAGTCCGCCTCGTCGACGCCCGAGCGGTGCAGCCCGGTGTCCACCTTGACGGAGACGCGGGCGGGCACGGCGGCGTCGACAAGCGCCTGCGCGTGCGCCACCGAGGGGATGCCGAGCTGGATGTTGAGGGAGAGCGCCTCGGTGAGGTCCTGTTCCGGGGACCAGATCCAGGCGAGGATGGGTTTGGCGATGCCCTCGTTGCGCAGGTCGACGGCCTCCTGCAGGGTGGCGACGCCGAAGCAGTCGGCGCCGTTCTCCGCCATGACCTGCGCGACGCGGCCGGCGCCGTGCCCGTAACCGTCCGCCTTGACCACGGCCATGAGCCGCACGTCACCCACCAGGTCCTTGAGCAGGCGGGTGTTGTGTGCGATGGCATCCAGGTCGATGCGGGTGGTCAAGAGCTCCATGGGTGACATTGTGCCACTCCCGGCCCGGCGTGCCGCAGTCCCGCCCTCCGGAGGCGGGGCACGCCATGATCCGGCACCCATTTTTCCTTAAACCTGGTTTTTCCGTTCATATTCTGCGACGCTGGTCACATACCCGTCTCACAAGGAGGAATCATGACCCGACTGGAACTCGACAAGGACCGCTGCGAGGCCCACGGACTGTGCGAGCAGGCCGCCCCGGACCTCGTCCACCTCGATGACGACGACAACCTCATCATCGATGTCCCCGGCGACCTCAGCCCCTCACAGCTCGACGACGCCCGCGACGCCGTCCGGGTCTGCCCCGTCTCCGCGCTCCGGCTGGTGGAGTGATGGACCGGATCGTCATCGTCGGCCACAGCATCGCGGGGCTGACCGTCGGCGACAACCTCCGCCGTCTCGGCTTCACCGGCACCCTGACCTACGTCGGTGCCGAGGACGTCGAGGCGTACTCCCGCCCCTCGCTGTCCAAGGCGGCGCTCGCCCCCGGCGACGGCGGCATCCACCTCGCCCCGCTGCCGCGCATCAGCGCGGACACGGACGACACCGTCGAACTCCTCGGGCGTCGGGCGGTCTCCCTCGACACGGACGCCCGGACGGTGCTTCTCGACGACGGCACCTCCCTCCCCTACGACGGACTGGTCATCGCCACCGGTTCGCGGGCGCGCCACCTCACGGACTCCCCCCGCGAGTTCACGCTGCGTTCCCTGGCGGACGCGGAGAGGCTGCGGGCCAAGCTCCTCGAGCGGCCGCGCGTGACCTTCATCGGTGGTGGCCCGCTCGGCATGGAGGTCGCCTCCGCGGCCGTCGGCCTGGGCTGCGAGGTCACCCTGCTCAACCCGGGGGTCCCGCTGTCCATGCACCTGGGTCCCCTGCTGGGAGGCCTCCTCACGACGCTGGCGGAGGAGGCGGGCGTGCGCATCCTCGACACCCTCGTCGACTCCGTCGCGGAGACCGCGGACGGCATGGCCGTGACGCTGCCCTCGGGTGAGGTCATCGAGTCGGACATCGTGTTCACCGGCATCGGCGACGACCCGGCCGTCGACTGGCTCGCCGACTCCGGACTACTTGCCGACGGCCGCCTCATCGTCGACTCCCGCCAGCGCGTCCCCGGGCACCCGGGGATCGTCGCCGCGGGGGACGTATGCTGGCTCGACGGCCCGGACGGGCCCCGCCGCTCCCCGGTGTGGACGTCCGCCATCGAGCAGGGGCGCGTCGCCGCGGACGGCCTGCTCAACGGCGACGCCGCCGCCGAACGCGACCACCCCTTCTACTTCTGGACCGACCAGTGGGGCGTGGGCCTCAAGGTGTCCGGCTCCCCGCCACGGGAGGACGTCGCCCCGGAGGTGGTGAAGGGTTCCCTGGAGGAACGCGCCTTCGTCATCCGCTGGCCGGAGCACCACGCGGCGGCGGCCCTGGACATGCGCATGCCGATCCCCCGGCTGCACAGGCTGGCGGCCGGGGAGGGCTGAGACCGGCGGCGGTCTACTCGACCGTCACCGACTTGGCCAGGTTGCGCGGCTTGTCGATGTCCTCGTTGCCGCACTGCCGGGCGATGTCGGCGGCGAGGAACTGCAGCGGCACCGTCGCCAGCAGCGGCTGCATGATGGAGGAGGTCGCGGGGATCTCTATGAGGTAGTTGGCGAACTCCCGGACTGCCTCGTCCCCCTCCTCCGCGATGACGATGGTGCGTGCCCCGCGGGCCCGGATCTCCTGGATGTTGGACACGATCTTGGAGTGCAGCAGCTTCACGCCCCGCGGGGAGGGCACGACGACGACCACCGGCAGGTCCTCCTCGATGAGGGCGATCGGGCCGTGCTTGAGCTCCCCGGCCGGGAAACCCTCCGCGTGGATATAGGCCAGCTCCTTGAGCTTGAGCGCCCCCTCGAGGGCGACGGGGAAACCGACGCCGCGGCCGAGGAAGAGCATGGTCTGCACCGCGCCGAGCTCCGCGGCGATGCCGGCGACCTGCCCGCGGACGTCGAGAAGCTCCTCGATCCGGGTGGGGATCTCCTCCAGCGACTGCCAGATCTCCGCGATCTCGTCGGGGTACTTCGTGCCCTTCGCCTGGGCCAGGGCGAGCCCGACGATGTAGTTCGCGGCGACCTGCGCGAGGAACGCCTTCGTCGAGGCGACGCCGATCTCGGGGCCCGCGTGGGTGTACAGCACCGCGTCGGACTCCCGCGGGATCTGCGAGCCGTTCGTGTTGCACACGGCGAGCACCTTCGCCCCCTGGGCACGCGCGTGACGGACGGCCTCCAGGGTGTCGGCGGTCTCCCCCGACTGGGAGATGGCCAGCACCAGCGTCCGCTCGTCGAGGACCGGGTCCCGGTAACGGAACTCGGAGGCCACCTCGATCTGCACCGGGACACGCACCCAGTGCTCGATGGCGTACTTGGCCAGCAGGCCCGAGTGGTACGCGGAGCCGCAGGCCACGACGAAGACCTGGTTGACCGACTTGAGGTCCTGCTCGGAGATGCGGGACTCGTCGAGGAAGACGCGCCCGTCGTGGAAGTGCCCGCCGAGGGTGTCGCGGACGGCCGCCGGCTGCTCGTGGATCTCCTTCATCATGAAGGAGTCGAAGCCGCCCTTCTCCGCGGCGGCCAGGTCCCAGTCGATGGTGAAGGGACGGCCCTCGGCGGGCGAGCCGTCGAAGTTGAGGACCTCGTACCCGTCCCGCGTGATGACGACGACGTTGTCCTGGTCCAGCTCCACCGCGTTGCGGGTGTACTCGATGAACGCGGCGACGTCGGAACCGAGGAACATCTCCCCCTCCCCGACGCCCACGATCAGCGGCGTCGAGCGGCGGGCGGCGATGATCTGGTCCGGGTGGTCGGCGTGCGTGAACAACAGCGTGAAGGCGCCCTCCAGGCGGCCCAGCACGGCCAGCGCCGAGGCGCGGAAGTCCCCGGCGGTCTCCCCCTCGTTGTAGGCGCGCGCCAGCAGATGCGAGGCGACCTCCGAGTCGGTGTCGGAGTGGAGGGTCACGCCGGCGTCGAGAAGCTCCTGCCGCAACGGCGCGAAGTTCTCGATGATGCCGTTGTGCACGATGGCCACGCGGCCGTCGAAACTGACGTGCGGGTGCGCGTTCGCGTCCGTGGGGCGGCCGTGGGTGGCCCAGCGGGTGTGGCCGATCGCGGTGGTGCCCGGCAGCGCCGCGGGGTCGAGGATCTCCTCGAGGTTCGCCAGCTTGCCGGCCTTCTTCACCACGTCGATGGTGCCGTCATTGACGGCGATACCCGACGAGTCGTAGCCGCGGTACTCCATGCGTCGCAGCGCCTCCAGCGCGAGGCCCAGTCCCTGTCGTTCACCGACGTATCCAACGATTCCACACATGGGGAGAATCGTAGAGGAATCCCCCTGTCGCACAACAGGTACAAGATGCTTTCCGACGCCCCGCCCAACCCCTCACCCGCCCCTCAACACGGGGTTTTCCGTGGTGTGACATTCATAACGCCGCCCATCCGTTATCCTGGGTTCGTGTCTGCGAATCTGAAGAAGCACCTGGCCCAGTTGTCCAAGCGCGGCCCCCACCGCGTGCTCGTCGGCGACCTCGACTACGCCGGACTGCCCGGCAAGGTCTACGCCCCCGCGGAAGGCAACAGCGTGCCGGCCATCGCCTTCGGACACGACTGGATGAAGCCCGTCCGGACCTACCACGCCACCCTGCGCCACCTCGCCAGCTGGGGCATCGTCGTCACCGCCCCCGACACCGAGACCGGCCTCGTCCCCGACCACCGCGGCTTCTCCTCCGACCTGGAGACCGCCCTGCAGATCGCCGCCGGCGTGAAACTCGGCCAGGGCAAGGTCACCGTCTCCCCCGGCAAGCTCGGCATCGCCGGCCACGGCATGGGAGCCGGTGCCGCCATCCTCTGCGCAGCCAACAACCCCCGCATCAAGGCCGTCGGCGCCCTCTACCCCGCCGTCACCGCCCCGCCCGCCACGGAGGCCGCCCGCGCGGTCAAGGCCCCCGGCCTGGTCATCGGCGGCGGCCACCCCGGACTCGTCGGCGACCTCCTCGACCCCGGCAACCCCGCCCGCGTGGCCTTCAACTGGGGCGGCGACGTGGTCTACCGCGAGGTGAAGAACGGCAACCAGGCCGGCTTCTCCGAGGACACCCTCATCAAGCTCGCACTCGGCCAGGGCATCCCGCGCTACTCCGCCCAGGAGACCGCCCGCGGCCTGCTCACCGGCTTCCTCCTCCACCAGCTGGGCGGCGAGCGCAAGTACGCCGCCTTCTCCGCGCAGCTGGCCGAGGGCAGGAACGTCACCTCCTTCAGCGACGCCGACCTCGCAGACAAGGCCAACATCGACCTGACCTCCAGCACCCGCCTGTAATTCAGGCCGGTCCCCGACCGGGGTCGCCCCTGCCCGTGCGGTGGGGCGACCCCGTTCGTGTCCTCAGCCCTTCCGCAGCAGCCCCTGCACCTGCCCGCGCGCCGCACCGCGCCGGGTGCGCAGGGGCTGCTCGGCTTGCGGTGATGTCTGTGACGCCGGTGGTGTCCTGCGCGGGGCCGGGGCCGCGACCGCGTGCTCCACCCGCTGCTGCGCCGCAGCCAACGCCTTCTCGAACTCCATCATCCGCTGCGTCGTACGCTGCCGGAACTGCTTGGCGAACTCCTCGAACTCCATTACCAGGCTCCTGCCTTTCGTGCGCTACCCGGCACCGCGGCCGGTGGGGATGGTGGTGTCGGTGGTGCTTCCGGCGCAGGTGCCGGGGGAACCGGGGACGTCAGGGGTGTCTCCGGCGCAGGTGGAGCGACCGGTGTCGGTGGGTTCTCCACCTGCTTGGGCGGCGGCGGAGGCTCCACCGCCGCAGGTTCCACCGGGAGCTCAGGTTCCGGCAGCGGCTCCGGTTCCACCGGGGCCTCGATCTCCACAAGGCAGTCCTCCAGGGCCCCGATCAGCAGGGCCAGCCCCAGCAGGGCGATGCCCATGCCGACCTCCCCGAGCACTCCGCAGTGAACCTCCCCCGCCGGGGTCTCCACGCACACCTCCTCCGTGACGGCGGGTTCCTCCGGGGCCGGTTCAGTAACCGGTGGTTCCACCGGCTCCTCTACGAGTGCGGACTGCGGCGTCGTCGGTACCTCCATCTGTTTCTTCGGCGGCGGAGTGGGGTCTGCCGGCTCAGGGGTCGACGGTTCCACCATCTTCGGCGGTGGAGTGGGTTCTGCCGGCTCAGGGGCCGGGGCAGGCGGCTCCGGTGCGGACTGGGCGACCGGCACCTCCACCTGTTTCTTCGGCGGCGGTGCAGGTTCCACCGGTTCAGGGGCCGGTGGTTCCACCGCCTGCGGGATGGCCGACACCTCCACCAGTTTCTTCGGCGGTGCCACGGGCTCCGGCGCAGATTCCGGTGCGGGAGGCACCGCTGGTGGGCAGTCCACGACCTCGGTGCGGCACACGGGTGCCTCGCAGAGGGCTGTGCCCCGGGCGAGGAACTCGTCGAGGCAGGCCGCGACGGCGGTGTCGCGGTCCTGGCAGCAGTCGAGGATCAGCTGCCCGGCGTCCTCGATGAGTGCGGCGCCCGCGCCGACGCACTCGGAGAACTCCCGCGTGTGCACTGCGGGATCGAGGTGGTTGAGGAAGGTGCACAGCTGCGCGATGACCGCCCGCAGCGCGAGCACCACCTCGGTGCAGGCGGTCTCGGCGACGGCGTCGATGTCCTCGAGGGCGTCGGCGGCGTGCCGGGAGTCGTCGAGAAGCTCCCCGGAGCGGTCGCGGTTGTCGAACCAGTCCCGGGCGTGGTCCACCACCCGGCGGAGGATCTCCCCCATCGCGACCTCACCGAGGGTCGACGCGACCTGCCCGAGGATCCCACCCTGCAGCGTCGTCGCGTCCGCCTCGCCGACGGCGGCCCGGGTGGCGGTGACCAGCTGCCCCGCGTCGAGTCCCTCCGTCGCGGACACGGCCTGCGCGATGGTGTCCGCGGAGACCCCCGGCCCGCGGTACGCGCCGTGTGAGGCGCCCGCGAGCATCCGGGTCACGCTGCTGAATCCCTCCGCTATCAGCGGGCCCGACATCAGTGGACACCCCGCAGGTGCGCGCCCAGGTGCTTGTCGATGTCCCCGAACACCCGCACCTGCGCCGCGGCGGACTCGGCGGTGGTACGCAGGGCGTCGATACGCTCCCTGCCGGTGTCGTGGACACGGTGCAGCATCGCCGCGATCTGCGCGCCGTGTGCGGCGAAGTCACGGCCGAGAGCGGCGACCGGCAGGGCGGGTCGGGTGCTGAGGTGGCGGCGGTGCTGCTCCTCGCCGTCGAGAAGCAGACGGGACAGCGCCTGCAGCGCGGCCCCGTGGTCGAGATGGATCCCGGACATGAGAAATCCCCCTTGTGGCGTCCGTGGTGGATGGGTTCACCATCATTGGACTGCTCAAGGGGGCGAAAGGTTCCCGGGGGTGGCTAGACGGCGGCCACCACCGCCGCGAGGCGACCCGCGACGCGACGCGCCTGCTCGGTCTCCGCGGCCTCGACCATGACGCGGAACAGCTCCTCCGTACCCGAGGGACGCAGCAGGACACGGCCGGAGTGACCCAGCTCGGCCTCGGCGGCCTCGATGGCGGCCTGCACCTCGGGGGAGCCCATGATCCCGGCCTTGTTCTCCACCGGCACGTTGATGAGCACCTGCGGCAGGACCTTCATCACGCCGGCCAGCTCCGCCAGGGACTTCCCGGTCTCCGCCATCCGCGCCATCAGCTTCAGACCGGTGAGGGTGCCGTCACCGGTGGTGCAGTGCACCGGCAGGACGATGTGCCCCGACTGCTCCCCACCCAGGCGGTAGTCACCGGCGTTGAGCTCCTCGAGGACATACCGGTCGCCGACCTTCGTCTCCAGCATGGTGATGCCCTGCTCCTCCATCGCCAGACGCAGACCCAGGTTCGACATCACCGTGGCGACGAGCGTGTTCTTCCGCAGCTCGGACTTCTCCTTCATCGCCACCGCCAGGATCGCCATGATCTGGTCACCGTCGATGAGGTTGCCCTCCGCGTCGACCGCCAGGCAACGGTCCGCGTCACCGTCGTGCGCCAGACCCAGGTCCGCACCGTGCTCGATGACCGCCTTCTGCAGCTGCCCGATGTGGGTGGAACCGCAGTTGTCGTTGATGTTGTAGGCGTTCGGCTTGTTGTGGATCGCGATGACCTCCGCACCCGCCGCCTCATAGGCCTTCGGGGCGACGACCGAGGCCGCACCGTTCGCGGCGTCGACGACCACCTTGATGCCCGCGACGCTGACCGGGGAGGACGCCGCCAGGTGCTTGAGGTAACGGTCCTGCGCGTCCGGGGACTCCTCGATGACACGGCCCACACCCGTGCCCGTCGGACCGTTCTCCGGCAGGGACGCCATCGCCGCCTCGATCTCGTCCTCGACGGCGTCCGGCAGCTTCCGGCCACCCGCCGAGAAGAACTTGATGCCGTTGTCCGGCATCGGGTTGTGCGACGCGGAGATCATCACGCCCATGTCCGCACCGTAGTCGTCGGTGAGGAAGGCCACGCCCGGGGTCGGGATCACACCGACACGCAGTACATCGACGCCACGGGACGCCATGCCGGCCGACAGGGCGGCGGCGAGCATCTCACCCGAGACACGCGGATCACGACCGACGATCGCGGTGGGACGACGCTCACTCGACTTACGGTGCTTCGTGAGCACATCCGCCGCCGCCGCACCCAGCTGCAACGCCAGGGAGACAGTCAGATCCTTGTTCGCCAGTCCACGAACACCGTCAGTACCGAAAAGTCGAGTCATGACGGACATTATGCCCCGCCCCGCCCGGGAACGGCGAACGCCGCCCCACCGTGTGGTGGAGCGGCGTCGACAGGCGAAGACGGAGCTTAACGCTTGGAGTACTGCGGGGCACGACGTGCCTTGTGCAGACCAGCCTTCTTACGCTCGACTGCACGAGCGTCACGGGTGAGCAGTCCGGCCTTCTTCAGGGCGGCGCGGTCAGCCGGGTTGTACAGGTTCAGCGCACGGGCGATAGCCAGACGCAGGGCACCGGACTGGCCGGTCGGGCCACCGCCGGCGATGTTCGCCTGGATGTCGAACTGGCCCTCGCGCTCCAGGAGAGCGAGCGGCTGCATGATGTCCTGCTGGTGCAGCTTGTTCGGGAAGTACTCCTCGAGGGAGCGGCCGTTGCAGGTGATCTCACCGGAGCCGGCGACCAGGTGGACGCGGGCGATGGCGCGCTTACGACGACCGACGGTCTGGATCGGACCGTCCAGCTCGATCGGAGCGGCGATCTCGGCGGCCTCGTCTTCGGAAACCTCCGGAGCGACGGCATCGCCGATGGTGTAGTTGAACTCCTCGGTGGCGGCGGTGGCGGCCTCGATGTCGCCAGCCTCAGCCACGTTCAGATCTTCGTTCTGGTTCTGCTCGGTCACTGTGCCACCTGCTTGATCTCGTAGGTCTCGGGCTGCTGGCCGGCGTACGGGTGCTCAGAGCCGGCGAAAACGTGGAGCTTCTTGACGGAAGCGCGGGAGAGCTTGTTGTGCGGCATCATGCCGGTGATAGCCTCCTCGACCACGCGCTCCGGACGGGTGTCCAGAGCCTTGCCCAGGGTCATGGAGCGCAGACCACCCGGGTAACCGGTGTGGCGGTAGCGCATCTCGCGGTCACGCTTGTTGGAGGACACGTGAACCTTGTCGGCGTTGATGACGATGACGTGGTCACCGCAGTCAACGTTGGGTGCGTACTGGGGCTTGCCCTTGCCGCGCAGCAGGCCTGCTGCGTGGGTGGCGAGTCGGCCCAGCACCACGTCGGTGGCGTCGATGACGTACCACTTACGGGTGATGTCACCGCTCTTCGGGTGGTAAGTAGACACTAATGACTCCTTGAAAGTCTGTCTGGGGGCTGCCGGCCATGGATCGTGCTGGTGGGTGCATAGCTGGACACGGCGGCCGGTGGAGACCCGTGCACAGCGCACACAACTTGTCCAGTGTAAGGGGTGGGGGCCACGGAAACCAAACCGCCTCCTGGTGGCCCCTGGCGCAGGTTCGAGAGGAGATGGTCGGAGGGAGAGTGGTCTCGACCTTGCCGACGCCGTGGGGCGCCCTCCCGACGATGTGAGTTCGACGATGTCGTCTCGACCTTGCCGACGCCCCGCGGCACCACGCAGAAAACCGCCCGCCCTCCCCGGCGACGGAGAGGACGGGCGGTAGCAAGCCGCAGTGACGGCGCGGTCACCTGCCCGGGTGACCGCACCCGGTGCCGGACCAGGGTCGCGTCCGTGCCCTGTCAGTGTCAGGGACGGTCCGGCACCGCCGCAGCAGGATCATGCGGGATCAGCCCCAGCTGGCGGCCGCCATGCGGTTGACGTCCGACATGCGGTCATTGCCCTCCGAGACGGTGCGGGAGATGGTGGCCAGGATGGTGTTGAGCTCCGCGGCGGAACGGTCCCACTTTGCCTGCGCCTCGGCGTAGGCAGTGGCGGACTCGCCCTCCCAGGTCGCGACCATGGGCTGGAGCTGGGACTTGAGGTCGTCGAGAAGCGCGTTGATGCGGCCAGAGGTGGCGTTGATGTCGCCGGCGGCGGCTGCGATGGCGCCGAACTGGTACTTGATTGCGTCCATTGTCTGTGTCCTTTCCTGTGGCTAGAGCGCGAGGCCCTGGCCGCCGACGTTGGTGAATGCCTGCGCGTTCTGGGCCTCCATGGACTCGAAGGAGCGCGCGTTGTGACGAATGTTGTCCGAGATGCTGGTCAGCGCCTCGCGCAGCTCCCGCGCGGAGGTGTTCCACCGCTGCATGAGCTGGTCGAAGGACACCTGGGCGCTGCCGGCCCAGCTGCCGCGGACGCCGTCGACGACGCCCTGGAGGCGGGTCAGTTCGCCCTGTACCTCGTTGTTGGTGGTGTCGACGTGGCCGGCGGTCGCCAGCATCACGTCGGCTTCGGTCCTGAACATCTGTGTCATGTCTTGCCCCTCCCGAGTTGATGTGTGTGCGGGGTCCGGAGTCGGGGCCCCTCCCCGACCGTCCCCCGGAGGGCCGTCTCCGCGGCCTCTCCACCATTGTTGGACTCCGGAAACCCGCCAAAGGTTCCCGCGCCCGGCGAAATACTTTCCCCCACCTCGTACCCGCAGGTCAGTGGGCCCCGAGGAGCTCCACCGAGTCGAAGGCCATGCGGCAGGCCGCCTTCTGCGGGAGGGTCGGTTCGGTGCGGGTGTGGCAGCCCACGGAGAGCTGGTGGGCGTCCTCGATCCAGGTGTGCCAGGTGACCTCGGAGCCGTCGCCGGGGGTCTCCCGGTAGCGGATGACCTGCAGGCCCCGCGCCGCGCGTTCGGGGTCGAGGGGGTGCAGGGTGTCGTCGGTGTCGATCATCGCGTGGATCTGCGCCTCCACCTCCTCCGGCGGCACGGTGAACACGGGGTCGGCGGCCAGCCGGATCCGCAGGTCGGGGTCGTCGCCGGTGGCCAGGAGCAGGCCCTCGCGGTCCTCGAGGTGGAAGCCGCGCGGCACCTCCACCCGGAGGGACTCGTGCTCCAGGACGGCGCGGGGTTCCGGTGTGCTGCTTGTCGACGTCACCGGTTCCGCACTCGTCGTCACCGGGGGTGCAGCCGGCGCCGTCGACGCGGGTGCCGCAGCCGGCGCCGGGGACCGCGTCCCGCCGACGACCCACCAGCTCAGCCCGAGGATCGCGAGGACGACCACCCCGACGATCACGTGGAAGGGGTCGACGGGCAGTCCCTCCAGGCGGTGTCGTCCGGCGCGCCGGGTGGGACGGGTGAGGGGCACCTCCTCCGGTTCAGGCAGGGCCTTCTCCCGCAGCACCTCCGAGGGGTAGGCGGCCACGCCCTTGTTGAGCAGGGAGCGGGTGAGCACCTCGGTGGTGGGGTCGTCGGCGTCGACGATGACCTCCACGTCGGGCCAGTTGAGGCTGCACAGTTCCTTCGCCTGGTCGAGGACGGCGGGCAGGGCCCAGCCGTCGATGATGCCGGTGCCGGGCAGGTCGTAGCGGTAGACGGTGTCGGGGCCCTCGAAGATGGTGGCGGTGTCGAGGACGGTGATGGTCAGAGTGCCGGGCAGGGTGGGTGCGCTCATGGTTTCTCCTGGGTGGGGACGGCGACCTGGCACACCCCGACCGTCTCTCCGCGGACCTGCCACGTGCCGCGTCCGGGTGGCTGCGGGACGGGGCGGATTCCGAGGACGGTGCCTTCGTCGCGGTCGGCGTCGAGAAGCAGGACGGCCGGGGACTGGTCACGGACGGCGGACAGGAACGGTGCGAACAGCGCGCGGCCGATGCCGCCGGACTTACGCGCGAGGATGAGGTGGAGGCCGATGTCGCGGGCGTGCGGCAGCAGCCCGGTGAGGCGGGTGAGGTCGTGGTCGGCGACGAGGTCGAGGTCGTCGATGACCAGGTGGATGTCCGGGCCGCTCCACCAGTCGCGGGCGGCGAGCTGCGCCGGGGTGATGTCGGGACCCGGCAGGCGGGCGTTCAGGGTCGTCACCACGTCGCGGAGCGTCTCCGCGGTCGCCGTGGTCGTGGCGGAGTAGGCGGCGAGGAGGGAGTCGTCGACACGCCCGAGGTGCGCCCGCCGGTGGTCGATGACGACCATCCTCGCCGCCTCCCGCCCCAGTCGGGCGATGCCCTCCATGACGGTGGCCAGCAGCGTCGACTTGCCCGCGCCCTGCCCGCCGATGCACAGCAGGTGGGGGCTGGTGGCGGGGTCCCAGCACAGGGTCGCCAGGCGCGGGCCACCGACTCCGAACGCGATCCCCGGCCCGCCCGGCGCGAGTTCCGCCGCGTGCACCAGCGGCGGGAGCACCTTGAGCGCGGGCACCGGTTCCTGCCCGGCCGACGCCGCCGCGATGTGCGCGAGGTCCTGGTTGGAGCTGCGGGCCACGAGCATCGGCCGTCCCTCCGGGTCCAGCCCCCGACCGGGCAGGGCGGGCAGTTTCTGCTGCACCCGGCGGTCGATGAGCGAGTCCATCGCCTCCCCGAGCTTGAGTTCGAGGCGGTGCGCGATGAGGTCCCGGACCGCAGGCCGCAGCACCGTCCACCGTGGGGTGGACACGATGAGGTGCACACTTTTCGACGGCCCGTCCGCCGCCAGCCCCGTCAACGGCTCCAGGAGGTCCTCGAAGTCTGCGGCCAGGGCGTGCCAGCCGTCGACGACGAGGAAGGTGTGCCGACGTTCCTCCGCGGGGTCCTCGACGAGGCCGGTGACCTCGTCGACGATGCGGCGCACCCGCTCCGGGTCCGCGCGCCCGGCCACGCCGGCGACGTGCGGCAGGCGATCCAGGGTGGCGAGCTGGTCGCCGCCGAGGTCGATGACGTAGAAGCGCACCCGGTCGGTCCCGTGGGTGGCGGCCAGGGACGCGACGATGGTGCGCAGCGCCGTCGACTTGCCGGTCTGCGGGCCGCCGCACACCGCCACGTGCCCGCCGGCCGCCGCCAGGTCCAGCACCAGCGGGTCCTGGCGCTGGTGGTAGGGCAGGTCGATGATGCCCACCGCCGCCCGCAGGTCACCGACGTCCTCGGCGACGCCGGCCAGCTCCACCGCCGCGGGCAGGGGCGGCAGCCACACCCGGTGCGCCTCCTGCCGGCGGGCGGCGGCGGTGGCGCGGGCGCGGGTGACGACGGCGTCGAGAAGCGTCGTGGACTCGTCGATGACCGTGGGCGCCTCCGCCTCATCGAACTGCTCCCAGCCGGTGAACAGCTCCACCCGGCCCGGCGCGCCGGTCGGCACGGCGCGGCGTTCCAGCGGGCCGGAGACGTAGGCGGCCCGGAAGCGGAGGAGCTGGTCGGCGTCGTGACGCAGGAAGCCCGCGCCGGGTTCGGCCGGCAGGTGGTGGGCGTCGGTGACGCCGAGGACCTGGCGTGACTCGGCGGCGGAGAAGGTCTTCAGGCCGATCCGGTAGGACAGGTGGGAGTCGAGGCCGCGCAGACGTCCCTCCTCGAGGCGCTGGCTGGCCAGCAGCAGATGCACGTGCAGGGAACGTCCCAGGCGGCCGACGGCGACGAAGAGGTCCGCGAAGTCGGGGTGCGCGGCCAGCAGCTCGGAGAACTCGTCGACCACGATGACCAGCGCCGGGAGCGGCGGCAGGTCACGGCCTCCGAGGCGGGCGGTCGTGTACTCGGTGACGTTGGCGAAGTTGCCCGCTTCCCGCAGCACCTCCTGGCGGCGGTTGAGCTCCCCGGAGAGGGCGTCGTACATGCGCTCCACGAGCACGGCCTCGTCCGCCAGGTTGGTGATCACCGCCGAGGTGTGCGGCAGGCCCTCGAGCCCGAGGAACGTGGCACCGCCCTTGAAGTCGACGAGCACGAGGTTGAGTTCCTCGGGGCTGTGCGTCGCCGCCAGCGACACCACCAGGGTGCGCAGCAGCTCTGATTTGCCGGACCCGGTGGCGCCGATGCACAGCCCGTGCGGCCCCATGCCGCCGTGCGCGGACTCCTTGAGGTCGAGCCGCACGGGCACCCCCTGCGGCGTCGTCCCGATCGGCACCACGAGGCGGTGGGGGCTCAGCTCCCGCCCCGGCCACATGGTCTCCGGGGTGAGCTGCTCGATGTCGGCCAGGCCGAGGAGCGCGGTGAGGTCGCGGCCGCCGTCGGCTGTCGCGCCGTCCGCCCGGCGGAAACGTGTCAGGGCGCGGGCCAGGATCAACGCCTCCGCCGGCCGCAGGCGGTCGGCCCGCCCGAGCTTCTCGACGCCCGCCGCCGTGTGCGCCACCAGGTCCCCGTCCGCGGACAGCGACAGTCCCTCCTGCTCCGCCCGCATCCCGAGGGCGGTGGTGGCGCACGAGCCGACGTCGATGATCGTGGTCCACGTGGGGTCGTCGAGGTAGGGTTCGGCGCCGGTCGTGGTGGTGTGGTCGACGACGAGGATCCGGTGGCGGGCCTGCTCCGGGCGGCGGGTGTGCGGCAGCCACTTGAGCCAGTCCCAGCCGCCGCCGACCGCGGAGACCGCCACCGTCTCCGGGCCGTGCGCGACCACCAGCTGCGCGACCATCGCCCGCGCCAGGTCCCCGGCCCCGGGGCCGCCGATGGCGAGGAACCGGAAGGCCTGCAGCTGCACCGCCACCGGCATCGCCGGGCAGGTGCCCACCGCCTGCACCGTGCGACGCAGACTCACCGCGCACACCGGGTCAAGGTCCTCCGCCGCGCCGGAGTCCGGCACCTGCACGGGGGTGCACAGGGCGGTGTCCCCGGTGCCGATGCGCACCTCCAGCGTGTCCGGGTCCTCCGGCCCGCGTTCCCACAGGCGGGGCCCGTCGACCTGCGTCCACAGCTCCGTCGGCTCCGGGTGCCGGTGCAGTTCGTGCGCCCGCTGGCGTGCGGCGTTGCGCAGGGCCTGCTCCCGCAGCGCCCCGAGGTGCCGCAGGTAGGTGCGGCGCGTGTCGTCGGCGTCCTCGCCCTGCGGGGGCGCGAACATCATGAGCATCGACATCGCCATCATCAGCGGGAACAGCAGGAACATCGGGTTGGCTCCGGCCCCGCCGAGCAGCATGAGCCCCACCATCGCGACCATGCCGGCCACCATGATGACCGGCATGAGGATCCGGATGAGCGGCACCGGTCCCGGCCGGTGCGCCGCCGGCACCTGCTCGACGCTGAGCGTGCCCTGCGGCAACGGCGGCGCCGGTTCCCTCTCGGCAGGCGTGAGCGGTGTGACGATGACGCCGGTGCTGACGGCGTCCATGGGCAGAGACATCCCCATCCCCCTCCGGATGTGCCCGCCGGTCACCCCAACCGGCGCAGTCGCCCGTCATGATAGGACAGCTTCCCGACGCCCGCTCGCCGCCGTCCCTCCGGTGGACAGCCCGCCCTCCCCGGTGGACAATGCCCGGTGATGCGGGAGGCACAGGGGGTGCGCCCGCCGATCCGAGGGGGATCCCACTGTGTCCGTGGACCATGTCCTGCGTCTGACCACCCGTTTCCAGATCGGCACCTACCTGCGGGAGGCGGACGTCGCGGTCCCGGCGGGTTCCACGCTGGCGGAGGTGATCCCGGAGATCGTCACCCTGGTGGGCGCGCCCCGGATCTCCCGGCCCTGGCTGGCGACCACGGCCGCGGGTACCCCGCTGGGCCCGGCGGTCCCGCTGCACCGGACGTCGCTCGACCACGGGGCGGTGGTGGTCCTCTCCCCGCGTCACGAGGGCACCCTGCCCGTCATCCGCGACGCCGCCGAGGCCCTCGTCGAGGCGGACGTCGACGCCGACACCCGGGGGCTGGCGGCGGCCGGGTCGGTGACCGGCACCCTGGCGTCGCTCATCCTCGCCGGTACGTATCTTCCCTGGTCACAGGCCCTGGCGTTGGCGGCGGGGGTCGCCCTCCTGCTGCTCCTCGCCCGCCGTGAGGTCCGTGTCCTCGCCCCGGTCATCTGTCTGCTGGCGGCCGGGGCCGCGGCCGCCGCCGTGGTGGAGGCCGCCCGCCCGGAGGAGCTCACCCACCCGCACACATTCGGCTGGGCCGCCCTCAGCGCGGCGGCGACGGCCACGGCCGTGCTGGTCCTGCTCATCGTCCTCCGCGGGACCGGCCCCCGCACCGCCGCAGCCACCGCCACGCTGCTCGGACTGGGCGCGGTCGGCGCCGTCGGGGCCTTCCTCCCCGCGCATGCCGCCGACCCCGCCGTGGCGGCCGCGGCGCTGGTCATCGCCGCCGGGGTGGTGTTCACCGGGCAGCTGCCGGACCTGGTCATCCGCGTCGCCGGGCTGCGGGTGCCGCGGCTACCCACCGCGGGACAGGATCTCGGGGTGGCGGACAACTCCGACGGCGGTGACGGCGGCCCCGCAGACGTCGACGCCCGCGCCCGGCGCGCCCGCCGCCTCCACGACGGGGCCGCCCTCGGCGCCGCCCTGGCCCTTACCCCGGCGCTGCTCACCGTCGGTGCCCACGGCGGAGGTTTCGCGCAGGCCCTGTGCGTGGCGGCCCTGGGGGCCGTCGCCCTCCACGCCTCCCGGCACCGGCAGGTGGTGCCGGCGTGGTCGTGGATGTCGGTCGGGTTCGTCGCCTGCCTCGCCGGGGTGTGGGCCGCCACCGACCCCGGTCACCCGGCGCAGTGGGTGCCGGCCCTCGCGTGCGCCGCGACCGCACTCACCGCCCCGCTGTGGGTGCCCCGGGTCCCGGAGGTGGAGCCGACCACCGTCGTGTGGTGGGAGCACGCCGAGTCCCTGGCCCTGGCGGCGTCCCTGCCGCTGGCCGCCCACCTGGCCGGGTTCTTCGTGCTCATCCGGGGGCTGGGGTGAGGCGCGCCGCGGGGCTGCTCGTCCCCGCGCTGCTGCTCGCTCCCCCGGCGGCGGCCCAGGACGTCGCCTGCGTCCGCCCGGTCGAGGCGCCGCCCCCGGTCGCCGCGGAACCCGACGTGCACCGCATCGCCCGCGGGGAGGGTGTCCGGGTGGCGGTCATTGACACCGGCGTCGCCCCGCACCCCTCCCTGGGGCACGTGGAGCCGGTCGCGGACCTGGTCTCCCCGTGGGCGCCGGACCCCTGGTTCGACTGCGACGGCCACGGGACGGTCGTCGCCGGTGTCATCCGGGAGGTCGCCCCGGGTGCGGAGATCCTCAGCATCCGGCAGTCGAGCGGCCACTACCGCGACTCCTCCGGCGGCACCCTCGACACCCTCACGCAGGCGGTCCACGCCGCCCTCGACGCGGGCGCCGGGGTGATCAACATCTCCGTCGTGTCCTGCCTCGATCCCGCGGTGCTTCTCGACGCCGCCCCGCTCCACCACGCCCTCCGGCGCGCGGAGGAGGACGGGGTGGTCGTCGTCGCGGCCGCCGGCAACGCGGGTGGCCAGTGCCAGCCGGGCATGGTGGTCCACCCGGCGCACGAGGAGACCGTCCTCGCCGTCGGGGCGGTCCACCCCGGGGACCCGCACGCCCTGGCCGGGTACGTGCTGCCCGGCGGGCAGGTCGCCGCCGCCGGACGGGTCCCGGTGGGGCTGTCGCCTGCCGGGCACGGCCATGCCACGGGCACCGTCAACGCCCAGGGGCAGGAGGCCTCCTTCGAGGGCACGAGCTTCGCCGCCCCCGTGGTGTCCGGCGTGGCGGCGCTGCTGCGGGAACGGCACCCCTTCGACTCGGCCGCTGACCTGCGGCACCGCATCGTGGAGGCCGCGGAACCGGGGCATGGTGTCGTCGACACGCACACGACGGTGACCCACCTGGCGGGTGACTACGCGCGGGAGGGGCGGGAGGTGGGCGTCGAGAAGCACCGGGCGGAGACCGGCGGCGTGCCCGCCCGGGCAGGAACCCTCCTCCTGGTGGCGCTGCTCGCCGTGCTGCTCACCGCACCAGTTCGAGCTCGTGGGCCCAGGGCGTGAGGAAGTCGAGGGTGCCGGCCCGCCACATGCCGTAGCCGACGCCGAGGAACACGATCCAGATGACGACGATGAGCAGGGTCACCAGGGTGATCCGCACCGACTGCCGCTGCCGGTGGAACCAGTCGAAGAAACGGTCGTAGACGTGCACGCCCCGGACGAGCAGATTCTTCGCCCACGCCTGCTCCAGGGAGAGGATGCCCACGCCGATGAAGGTGGTCAGCCACCCCTGCCCGGGCAGCGGGATGGTGACGACGCCGATGATGAGGATCGTCCACCCGAGGGTGAGTGTCAGCGGCCGCACCAGGAAGCCGTAACGGCCCTCCTTGGCGCGGGAGTGGGTGTCCTTGATCCGGTCGATGCGGTCCGACACCATCTCTCTCATCGACGGCATGCATGTTCAACGCCCGGCCCCGCGCGGAAGTTCCCTCAGTAGCTGGCCTGCAGGGCCGCCACCCGCGACAGGGGTGGTCCCTCCGGCAGCAGGCGGACCACCGACCAGGGGGCGGCGACGGGTTCCGGCAGCCCCAGCGCCACCAGATCCTCCCGCTCGGGTACCGGGTGCCGCAGGCCGGTCGTGTCCACCACGTGGTGCCCGTGGCCCGTGTCCACCGCCAGGGCCGCGCGGACCCCGCCCCGGAACTCGTCCGCCACCCCCGTCCCGGACAGGGCCACCGGCCGGGTGTCGGAGACGAGCGTGGCCACCTGTCCGTCCGTGGCGCACACGGTGACCTCCCGCGGATCGAGGAAGAGCGGGGCGACGGCGGGCAGCCGCACGTCATAGGGGGTGTCCGGGTGGTGGGACAGCTCCTCCCGGGGAACGGCCCGGCGCGGCACGCCGGTCGCGGCGAGCACCTCCGCCTGCGTGTCGCTGAGAGGGGCGACGCCCGTCGGCAGCAGCGCCCACAGCCCCGTCCCCGTGTCGAGGATCTCCGCGGGGGCCTCCGGCAGCAGCACCGGATCGAGCTCCCGCACGGCGTTGAGCACCTCGACGGGCGGCTCCCAGCGCGGGGTCGTGGGCGTCACCCCGAGGGCCCGGCGCACGGTCCGTCCCTCCGGGGACTCCGGGTGCGGCAGGCGGTGCCGCCCCGCGGTGGTAAGCAGCCAGTCCGCGCCCGCCCCGGTGGCCAGCACGCCCCGGTGCCCGCCGAGGGGGTTGGTGTGGTCGCCGACCGCCACGGTCACCACGCCCTCGCCGTCCGCGCAGGCCGACCACTCCGGCTCCCCGGCCGGGGACTCCCCCAGCACCAGCGGCGCCGGGTGGATCCCCACCGGCACGCCCCGTTCCAGCTCCGCGAGCACCCCGTCCCCGATCCGCGCCGGGTCCTCGTCACCGCCGGCGATGAGCCGCGCGGAGGCGAGGTTGGTGACGGGGTGGACGCGGTCGTCGACACGCACGAACAACGCGCCCCCGGAGGTCTGCAGGATCGGCGCCTCCCCCGGGTGCGCGGCGGGTCGCAGCCAGGCGAGCAGCCCCGCGCCTAGCCCGATCATCACCACCGCCACCACACCGAAGAGCAGCGCCCGCGAGCGGGCGGCCAACGGGTCGTGGATCATGCGGATGTCACCGAGCACGAGGCCGTGCTCGACCCGGCGGCGCAGGAACCGGTGACCGGACACCTGCGCGCGGGTGGTCGGCAGCACTGACTGACCCACGCCATCCCCCCCCCTGAATGACTGTGACGGTGTACGGCGTCAGACTAAGGCCGGGTCGCGGGGATCTCAACCGGAGGGTCGTCGAGGGCCGGGTTCCCCGGGGTCTCCAGGGGATTCGCGCCGCCCATGTCCGGCTTCGTGGGCCGGTGGAAGGTGGGGGCGCCGGTGGCGTCGAGAGGCAGCGGCGGCAGCTCCTCCGGGGAGTTCCCCGGGGCGCGCATCCGCAGCAGCTCCTCGTCGGTGAACGCCCGGTTCACCGCGAAGATCGAGACGTTGTGGTCCCGGTACACCGGGGTGACGCCCGGGGTCTCCCACAGCCCGTCGATCATCTGGAAGCGCGGCTCCTGGAACTCCCAGAAACTCCACGGCGAGACGAAGTAGAAACGCACGTCCAGCTGCTCCGCCGCCTTGTCGACATTGTTCATCTGGTCGGGGTCACCGTGGTTCCCCACGCCCAGCAGATCCGGGTGCCAGTAGAGCAGGTCCGTGGCCGAGGTGCGGTGCACGTCCGGCCACAGGTAGTGCCGCATCACCGCGGGCAGGCCGTTGTAGGCGTACATCCAGCCGTGCCCGTCGGCGGGCTCACCGAAGATGGAGCCCTCGTACGCGCCGGGCTGCGCGGAGAGCCAGTCGAAGGCGCGGATATCGGCCTCGCTGACCATGCGGTCGTCGACACGCGGGCTGTTGAGGGTGGCCTCCACGCCCTCGAGGACGCTGTCGCGGGTGGCCCACAGGGCGGTGCCGTAGCCGGCACCGACGCCGAGGATGACCGACAGCGCCACCGACACCCGGGCCCACGTGGTGTTCATCTTCAGCGGCGCCAGGCTGATGAGGCGGATGAGCACCGCGACACCCACCGCGGCGGCGGCGTAGGTGAACATGGCCACCGGCATGACCAGACGGTGTGCCGTGGCGTAGTGCAGGGTGCCGATGATGTTGAGCCAGTCGCCCCACGGCTCCCCGAAGAGCATGAGGGCGTTGGCGGTCATCGCGGCGGAGAGGAACCAGAACAGCGGCGCCCACAGGTTGCGGCGCCACACGAGCAGCGCGACGCCGCCGAGGCCGGCCAGCCACAGCAGCAGGGTCTGGTTGAAGTCGGGGAACATGTCCGTGTGGCGGGTCTGCATCTCGAGGGCCTTCGCCCAGGACTCCGCGCGGGTGACGTCCTCGAACGCGGTCCACGAGGAGACCTCCTCGCTGGCCTCCGAACCGGAGAGCAGCTGCGGCAGGAGGATCGCCACGCCCAGGCCACCGGCCAACGCCAGCCACCCGACGTCCCGCAGACGCACGAACAGCGCCTGCCTCCCCGTGTCCGGGCGGTGCGACGGCACCCACACCAGGTACAGCAGCCACCACAGGGCCAGCGCGAGGACGACGATGGTCACCGGGGCCGGGTGCATCTGCACCATGCCGGTCAGCGAGATCATCGCCGCGAACGCCGCCACCGGACGGTAGGGCACGTGCATGAACAGCGCGATGACCACACCCGAGGCCGCCAGGGACCCCAGGTAGGGCCACACGCCGACGTAGTAGCCGACCCACATGAGCACCGGGGAACCGAACACGGCGATACCGGCGACACCGGCCGCCAGCTGGGCCGTGAGGCCACCGCGACCGACCATCTTCCAGGCGATCATCGCGACGGACAGCGGCAGCAGCATGCCGGGCAGCACGACGCTGGTGAGGTTGAGCGCCTCAATGGGGTTGATGTTCGCGGCCTCGCCGGCCAGGCCCGCCCCGACGTGCCACGCCGAGGGGTAGTACATGTGGTCGCCGGTCTCCAGGTGCCGGAGCTCGCCCATGCGGGTCGGGTCGCCGATGCCGGCGTCCATGAACCACCGCACCATCGACGCGTGCCAGTGGACGTCCCAGCCCTGGACGATGTTGCCCAGGCCACGGGGGACCTTCTCGAACAGCCTCATGCTGTGGTCGATGATGAGCCACCCGCCGGTGATGACGCCCGCCGCCGGAAGGATCCAGGCCGGGTCGAGGACGCCGCCCTGCCTGTTCTCCCACACCCGGGACCAGGGGCTGCCGCGGGGTTCCTCCGGGTCTGCGGCGGGACGCCGACGGCGGGCGACGAGGAGGAAACCACCCCGCCACAGCGCCGCCAGGACGAGGACGAGGAGCCAGAAGATGACGAAGGAGAGCCAGTCGTAACGGATGTCCAGCTGGCCGAGCACCCAGCCCGCCAGTCCGAACAGGCCGAAGGTCACCGGGATGGAGGTCGCCAGCGCCCACGGCAGCCGCAGGCCCGACACCCATCCCACCGCCGCACCGGGCATGGTGAACACCAGCGCCGCAATCAGCACCAGCTGGTACATCTCCACCCCGGACACCTCTCACTCAAGTGGTTCAATCACAAACAAGCCATTACTCTACAACCCCGCGGGTTTACACGTCACAGGCTCCGCCGGTCACGGGTCACTTCCGCCCGGGACGCGAGTTCCTCGTCCGCGGGGTAGTCCACGCCGTGCAGGCTCAGGCCCTTCGCCGGGGCGAGGGGGACGAGGGGCGAGCGTTCCGTCTCCGTGAGCAGCTGTCCCGCCAGAGATGCTTCCCGACGCCCCTCCCCCACCGTCAGGCACGTCCCCACGAGGGAGCGGACCATGTTCCAGCAGAAGGCGTCGGCGGTGACGTGGGCCTCGTAGAGCTGCGGCTCCGTGCGGGTGGACACGTCGTGCCAGGTGAACTCCTGGAGCTCCCGGATCGTGGTGGCGTGCTCCCGGGCGCGGCAGAAGGCCACGAAGTCGTGCAGCCCGACGAGGACGTCGGCGACCGCCTGCAGGTCCTCGAAGACGACCGGGCGCGGCCAGTGCGCCGTGTCACGTGCCCGGGTGGGCAGCGGGCCCCGCGGGTGCGTGGTCACACGGTAGACGTAGTGGCGGCGCAGGGCGGAGAAGCGGGCGTCGAAACCCGGTGGGGCCTCCGTGATCGCGTGGACGCGGACGTCGGCGGGGAGCAGCCGCGCGAGGCGGCGGACCAGACGCCCGGGGTCGCCGTCGATGCTGCGCTGCGCGAGGCTGGAGGCCGGCACGTCGAGGTGGGCGACCTGCCAGGCGGCGTGCACCCCGGCGTCGGTGCGGCCGGCGACGGTGAGGGCGGCGTCGATACGCAGAATCAGTGACAGGGCGTCCTCGAGGACGCCCTGCACGGTGCGCAGGCCGGGCTGCTTCTGACGTGCCCAGCCGTGGAAGTCGGTGCCGTCGTACGCCAGGTCCAGGCGCAGGCGGATGAGGTGGTCAGTCATGGTCAGTCAAGACTACCCCCTGCCCCGTCGCCTACTTCCGGGTGCCGATACCCAGCAGACGGTAGATCGGGCAGAAGCCGACCACGGCGGTCAGCCCCATGATGGCGGAGACAGCGAGCAGGCCGATGCCGGCGGGCTTGCCCGGCTCAGTGACGGTGAAGGCCAGGATCGCGGCGAGGACGGCGACGAGACCGCGGGCGCCGCGGTCGACGGGGGACTCATTCGGTGTCAGGTTCATGGACTCAGACTACGCCTGCACCGGTGTCGACGGGAGGGCCCGGAAAAGAGAGACACCGCACACTCCCCGGAGGGAGCGTGCGGTGTGTCTGCGGGGGGACGGGGACCTACTTGTCCTCGGTCTCCTCAGCCTTGGCCTCAGCCTCGGCCTCGGCGACGGAGCCCTCCTGGGCCGGAGCCTCAGCGGAGACGTCGCCCTCGGCCGGCTCAGCCGGGTCAGCCGCGGTGTCCTCGGCGTTGACCTCGACGTTCTCGGTCTTGACCTCGGACTCCTCGGCGGACTCCTCGGCAGCCTTCTTGGAGGCTGCGGCGCGGGTGGCGCGGGTGGCCTCGGCGCTCACGGTCTCCTCGAGAACGAGGGAGATCTGAGACATCGGGGCGTTGTCGCCGGCGCGGTTCTCCAGCTTGATGATGCGGGTGTAACCACCCTGGCGGTTCTCGAACTTCGGCGCCAGCTCGTTGAAGAGGTAGGCGACGACGTCCTTCTGCGGCAGCTCGGCGAGCACCTGGCGGCGGGCGGCGACGGAGCCGTCCTTGGCCTTGGTGATCAGCTTCTCCGCGAACGGACGCAGGGTCTTGGCCTTGGCGTCGGTGGTCTTGATTGCACCGTGCTCGAACAGCGAGGCAGCCAGGTTAGAGAGGATCTTCTTCTGGTTGCTTGCGGAGCCGCCGAGACGGGCGCCCTTCTTGGGGGTAGGCATGTTGGTACTCCTCGGGTACGTATTGGTGAGCGCGTGGGCTCCCGGTCAGACCGGGGGCCGCGGGGGCGTGCTACTCGGTTTCCTCAGCTGCAGGCTCGCTGTCGACGAAGTCGCCGGTGGCGGCGTCATAGCCCTCGATGGTGGAGGGGTCGAAGTCCTCCGGTGCGTCCTTCAGGGTCAGACCCAGGCCGGCGAGCTTGATCTTCACTTCGTTTATGGACTTCTGACCGAAGTTGCGGATGTCCAGCAGGTCCGACTCGGTGCACTCTGCGAGCTCACCGACGGTGTGGATCTCCTGACGCTTCAGGCAGTTGTACGAACGAACGGAGAAGTTCAGGTCCTCGATCGGCATGCCGTAGGCGGCGATGTACTCGGTCTCCTGCGGGGAGGGACCGATCTCGATGCCTTCTGCGGCGACGTTGAGCTCACGGGCGAGGCCGAAGAGCTCGACGAGGGTCTTGCCGGCGGACGCGACGGCGTCACGGGCGGTGATGGAGTTCTTGGTCTCGACGTCGATGATCAGCTTGTCGAAGTCCGTGCGCTGCTCGACACGGGTGGCCTCGACCTTGTAGGTGACCTTCAGCACCGGGGAGTAGATCTGGTCGACCGGGATACGGCCGATGTCTCCACCACCAGCGGTGAGGGCCGCCGGAACGTAGCCGCGGCCACGCTCGACGATGAACTCGATGTCCAGACGTGCCTGCTCATTGAGGGTCGCGATGTGCATGTCCGGGTTGTGGATCTCCACACCGGCCGGCGGCTGGATGTCGCCTGCGGTGACCTCTCCCGGGCCTTCCTTGCTCAGGTACATGACCACCGGCTCGTCGGAGTCGGAGGACAGGACCAGACCCTTGATGTTGAGGATGATCTCGGAGACATCCTCCTTCACACCGCTGATCGTGGTGAACTCGTGGAGCACACCGTCGATCTTGACGGAGGTGACGGCTGCGCCCGGGATGGACGACAGCAGGGTACGGCGCAGCGAGTTGCCGAGGGTGTAGCCGAAGCCCGGCTCGAGCGGCTCAATGATGAACCGGGAACGAGCGGTATCGATGTACTCCTCGGTGAGCACAGGACGCTGGGAAATGAGCATGGGACTCTCCTTTGTCGACGCCCGCTATTTGACGTCGGTGAAGAAAACGAGGGATGCGTTGATGCAGATGAAGAGGATTTCTCCTCGCGGCACGGCAGAGCCGCGCCGGAGGGGAAGTCTTACTTCGAGTAGAGCTCGACGATGAGCTGCTCCTGCAGCGGAACGTCGATCTGGGCGCGCTCGGGCAGCTGGTGCACGAGGATGCGCAGGGTGGACGGAACGACCTGCAGCCAGGCCGGGACGACAGCGTCGACGAGGCCGTCCTGGGCCTCCTCGAACCAGATCATCTTCTGGGACTTGTCACGCACGTCGATGATGTCGTACTGGGACACCTGGTAGGAAGGCACGTTGACCTTCTTGCCGTTGACGAGGAAGTGACCGTGGGAGACGAGCTGACGTGCCTGACGACGGGTGCGGGCGAGGCCTGCACGGTAGACGACGTTGTCCAGACGGGACTCCAGCAGGACGAGCAGGTTGTCACCGGTCTTGCCGGGGCGACGGTTCGCCTCGGCGTAGTAGCGGCGGAACTGCTTCTCGAGCACACCGTAGGTGTACTTCGCCTTCTGCTTCTCCTGCAGCTGCAGGAGGTACTCGGACTCCTTGATGCGGGCGCGGCCAGCCTGACCCGGGGGGTAGGGGCGACGCTCGAATGCCATGTCTCCGCCGACGAGGTCGACGCGGAGGCGGCGGGACTTACGGGTGACAGGGCCGGTGTAACGAGCCATGGTAAGTTACCTCTTCCTTTCTTAGACGCGACGACGCTTCGGCGGACGGCAGCCGTTGTGCGGCTGGGGGGTGACGTCCGAGATGGAGGACACCTCGAGGCCGGCGGCCTGGAGGGAACGGATTGCGGTCTCGCGGCCCGAACCCGGGCCCTTGACGAACACGTCGACCTTCTTCATGCCGTGGTCCATTGCCTTGCGGGCAGCGTTCTCGGCGGCCATCTGCGCGGCGAACGGGGTGGACTTACGGGAGCCCTTGAACCCGACGTGGCCGGAGGAGGCCCAGGACACGACAGCACCGGTGGTGTCGGTGATGGACACGATGGTGTTGTTGAAGGTGGACTTGATGTAGGCGTGGCCCTGGGCCACGTTCTTCTTGACGACGCGACGACCAGTGCGGCGCGCGCCAGAGCGAGTCTTCGGAGGCATGTTCTACTTCTTCTTTCCGGCGATCGTCTTCTTCGGACCCTTACGCGTACGTGCGTTGGTCTTGGTGCGCTGGCCACGGACGGGCAGGCCACGACGGTGGCGCAGACCCTGGTAGCAGCCGATCTCAATCTTGCGACGGATATCGGCCTGCACCTCGCGGCGGAGGTCACCCTCGACCTTCCAGGAGGACTCGATAACGTCACGGAGGGCGGCAACCTGGTCATCGGACAGGTTGTCGGTGCGCAGGTCGGGAGAGATGCCGGTCTCTGCGAGAAGCTGGGCGGCACGGGCGGGGCCGATGCCGTAGATGTAAGTGAGTGCGACCTCCATGCGCTTGTTGCGCGGAAGGTCAACACCTGCAAGACGTGCCATGTGGTACGTACCTTTCGGGTTGTTTACGGTGGTTTTCTCCCTACTCGTCCCCACCTGGCGATGCTTTGCCCGGACCGATGACCGGACGATGGATCGTGTTTCGTGGGGCTTCAGCCACCGCGGCTGAAGGTGAACGGGCGTGCGGGGCACAGTGATGCGCCCCGGGTGCCACGCCGGTGAGTAAGGAGGCGGGTGTTCTTACTTGTAGCGGTAGACGATGCGTCCGCGGGTCAGGTCGTACGGAGACAGCTCCACAACGACGCGATCCTCGGGGAGGATACGGATGTAGTGCTGGCGCATCTTGCCACTGATGTGAGCGAGAACCTTGTGTCCGTTGTCGAGCTCGACACGGAACATTGCATTCGGCAGGGGCTCGACAATGCGGCCCTCAACCTCGATGGCGCCTTCCTTAGCCATATCCTCCACATTCCTGGTGCCGTCTGAGCGGCTACCGTGCTGGTTTCACAGATCTACTGCAGGGGTATGCGCATTCGCGTATACACCAAACAGACACACTACCTGCACAGGCGTGGAAAACCAAACCCCCGTTGCGTCGGGAAGCTCTCCCCCGCTTCCCGACGCCCCTCAAACCCGGAGAAACCGGTCCTAGTAGATGAAGACCTTGTCGCCGATCTGCAGATCGTTGAAGTACTTCTGCGCGTCCTGCGGTGCGAGACGGACGCAGCCGGCGGACTCGTAGTAGGTGTTGCCCTGGTGGAAGGCGTGGCCGTTGTAGGTGAAGTACACGGCGTACGGCATCGGGGCGTTGTTGAAGAGGTAGGACACCTCGTCCTTGACCTTGCGGTTGACCCAGAAGGTGCCGCGCGGGGTCTCCTCGCCCGGCTTGCCCGGCGCGTGGTAGGCGGGGCCGTAGTAGAGCTCGCCGTTGTTCTGCAGCCAGGTGCGGCGGCCGTCGATGTCGACGCAGACCTTCGCGTCAGCCGGGCACGGGCCGTAGTCGAAGGACGGCTTCGGAGCCGGGGCGGGCGCCGGTGCCGGCTTCGGGCGGGCGGCCTCCATGCGCTGGTTGATCAGGCCCGGGTAGGCGGACTCGAGGGCCGCGTCCACCGCACCTCGCACGGCGTTGGACGACTGCGGGTCGAGCACCCGGGTCTGACGGTGGATCTGGTTGCGGGTGTTCCACGCCGCATCCTGCAGGTCCTGCTGCGAGGAACCGACCTGCGACGACAGGTCCTGCGCCTGGGCGGCGGCGGGCGCCACGAGCAGGGTGGCGGCGGTGACGACGGAGGCGAGAACAGCACCGAAACGGCGGGAAATGGAACGCATGCGTAAAGTATAAACCCGAAAGAGGTTTTCTACCGCCTAGGGGTGAGGATCCGCGGCCCCGTGTCGGTCGCGGCGACCGTGTGCTCCCAGTGCGAGGAGAAGGAACCGTCGAGGGTGACCACGGTCCAGTCGTCCTCGAGGACGGCGGAGTCCGTCGTACCGAGCGTGAGCATCGGCTCGATCGCCAGCACCGAACCCGCCTGGATACGCGGCCCCCGGCCGGGGCGGCCCTCGTTGGCCAGGAAGGGCTCCTCGTGCATGGTGCGCCCGATGCCGTGCCCGCCGTAGCCCTCGACGATGCCGAGCTGCACGCCGAACTTCTGCTCCGCTGCGCGGGTGGCCTGCTCCAGGGCGTGCGAGACGTCCGTGAGGCGGTTGCCGGGGACCATGGCCTTGAGTCCCTCGTGGAGGACCCACTCGGTCGCCAGGTTGAGCTTCTCGATGTCCTCGTCGACCTCCCCGATGCCGAAGGTCCACGCCGAGTCACCGACCCAGCCCTCGAAGGTGGCGCCGCAGTCGACGGAGAGCAGGTCTCCCTCCTGCAGCACGACGTCCGCGGAGGGGATGCCGTGGACGATGACGTCGTTGGGGGAGGCGCAGATGGAGCCGGGGAAGCCCTCGTAGCCGAGGAAGCTCGGGACGGCGCCGGCGTCGCGGATGGTCTGCTCCGCGATCTGGTCGAGCTCGAGGGTGCTCACGCCGGGGGCGGCGGCGGCCTTCACGGCCTGCAGGGCCCGGCCGACGATCTCGCCGGCGGCCTGCATGGCGTCGAGTTCGCCGGGGGACTTGGCCGGGATGACACGGCGCTTGGATCGGAATCCCATGTGGATGCTCCTGTGGGGAAAAGGGAACCGGCCGCGGCCCGTGGACGGGTCGCGGCCGGAGGGTGGTGCGGGTCTTACTTACCGAGGGCTGCCATGGCGCGGTCGTTGATCTCCTCGACCTCGCCCTCCGCCTCGATGGAGATGATCTGATCGCCGTAGTGCTCGATGAGCGGGGCGGTCTCGTCACGGTAGACGCCGAGACGGGTGCGGATGGTCTCCTCATTGTCGTCGGCACGGCCACGGGCGAGCATGCGCTCGACCACGACGTCCTCGGCGACGACGAAGTTCAGCACGCCGTCCAGGTTCTGGCCGTTCTCGGCGAGCAGGTCCTGGAGGATCTCGGCCTGCTCGACGGTGCGCGGGAAGCCGTCGAGGAGGAAACCCTCAGCTGCGTCGGCCTCCTCGAGACGGGACTTCACCATGCGTGCGGTGACGTCGGTCGGGACGAGCTTGCCCGCGTCGATGTAGCTCTTGGCCTCGACACCCAGCGGGGTGCCCTCGCCGATGTTGGCGCGGAAGAGGTCGCCGGTGGAGATGTGCGGCACACCCAGCTTCTCTGAGAGGAGAACGGCCTGGGTGCCCTTGCCGGCACCGGGGGGTCCGAGGAGTACAAGTCTCATTTGAGGAGTCCTTCGTAGTTGCTTTGGAGAAGCTGGGATTCAATCTGCTTCACAGTGGTCAGGGCGACCGACACCATAATCAGGATGGCGGTACCACCGAACGCCGTCATGCCTGCGCTGGCGTTGCCCACACCCAGGTCGAGAGCGATGTTCGGCAGCACAGCGATGATGCCGAGGTAGGCGGCGCCGACGAAGAGCAGTCGGTTCATGACGAAACCGAGGTACTCCGCGGTCGGTCGCCCCGGGCGGATGCCCGGGATGAAGCCGCCGTACTTCTTCATGTTATCCGCCTGCTCGGCCGGGTCGTACTGAACCGACACATAAAAGTAGGAGAAGAAGATGATGAGGACGAAGTACAGGAGGATGTACTGCCACGACGACGGGGTCATCAGGTACTGGATGACGTTGCGCTGCCACCAGTTGTCGGCCGCCCCCGCGTTGCCCGAGTTGACGATCTCGGTGATGAGCACCGGCATGTAGATCAGGGAGGACGCGAAGATGACCGGGATGACGCCGGCCTGGTTGACCTTGAGCGGCAGGTAGGTGGACGTGCCGCCGTACTGGCGACGTCCCACCATGCGCTTGGCGTACTGCACCGGGATGCGGCGCTGGCCCTGCTCGACGAACACGACGCCCACGACGAGGGCGACGACGGCGGCGACGACCACCGCGAACACGACTCCACCGGAGGTCTGGAGGATGTTCATGCCGTCGGTGGGCAGACGGGTGGCGATACCGGCGAAGATGAGCAGCGACATGCCGTTGCCCACGCCCTTCTCGGTGATCAGCTCACCGAGCCACATGACGAGGACGGCACCCGAGGTCATGACCAGCACCAGCAGGATGAGGTCCCAGATGGTGCGGTCGGGGATGAGCACGGAGATGCCCTGGCCCAGGAGCTGCTCGCGGTCGGCGAGGGCGACGATGCCCGCGGACTGCAGGAGCGCCAGCGCCAGGGTGAGGTAACGCGTGTACTGCGTCATCTTCGACTGACCGGACTGCCCCTCCTTCTTCAGCTCCTCGAAGTGGGGGATGACGACGGTGAGCAGCTGGGTGATGATCGACGCCGTGATGTACGGCATGATGCCGATCGCGAAGATCGACAACTGCAGCAGCGCACCACCGGAGAACAGGTTGATCAGCGAGTAGACGCTGCCCTGCTCCTGGGTGAGCTCGCGGAGTCGACCACTGATCGACGCGTAGTCGACGCCGGGCGACGGAATCTGCGCACCGATGCGGTAGATGATCACCATGAGCACGGTGAAGATGATCTTCTTCCGCAGGTCGACGTCCTTGAATGCCTGGATAATGGCGGACACGGATCCTCCTGGCCACACTCCCCCCGCGCGCGGAGCGGAAGGGGGTGAGGGAATTGACAAGATTGACTGGTTCAGCCTACCAGCGCCCTCATGTAACGGCTCAGTCACGGTGGCTGTCTGTCTCTCCCCCGCTTCCCGACGCCCCGCTCACCCCTGCGGATCCGCGTTGCGCCACTGCGCCTCCCGCTGCCCCGTGCCAAGATCGACGCGGGCAGTGAAGGAGTACTCCCTGGGCCAGGCAGCGAAGAGGGAGCGGTCGTTGACGATGAGCCGGTAGATCAGCCCCCGCTGCCGGGGCACCCGGACCTCGTCGAGGGCGATGTGCAGCTCGCTGCGCTGCCCCGTCCGGGTGACGCTCCAGTCCCCGGCGACGTGACCCCGATCGGGGTAGGAGGTCATGGTGACCCGGCCCTTCCCGGCCACCGCGATGTCCAGTGGCGGGTCGAAGACGATCTCGGTGTCCACGAGGTGGATCCGTTCGAGGGCGTCGCCGGCGAAGAGGTAGCGGGTGCCGTCCTCCTCGTAGCGGTCGCCGGTGGTGCGCACCCGGGTAATCTCTGCCCCGTCGGTGGGGAATATCTCCATGATCTCGGCGTCGAGGGTGTACTTGGCCCAGCTGCGCACCTGCCCCTGCAGGGGGACGGGCCCGGGGAAGTCGAGCAGTGCCACCGGGGTGTCGTCGACAAGCACCTCGGACGTCAGGTGACGGGTACGCAGGAACTCGAGGTCGTTGACCATGAACAGCGGGAACTCCTCCGGGTCGGTGGAGGACATGCCGATCGGGGCGAGCACGTTGAGGGGCACCGAGCGTGCGGTGACGCCCTCGCGGATGTCCACGCTCACCCGGCGGCCCGCGGGATCCACCAGGCGGAAACGGATGGTCGCCCGGCCGTGCCCGTCGACCTCGATCGTCGGGTCCCCGAGGTCCTGCCGGGAGTACTCCCCCAGCCCCTTGCCGGTGACGCCGCTGCTCAGCCCGGTGTCGGGGCGCAGCGTCAGGTCGTCGAAGAAGTCGGCGTAGCCGTCGTGGCGGTAGCCGATGACCCGGTAGCCGCGTTCCGCGCCGCGGTCGATGAACTGGGGCTCGAAGCCCGAGTAGACGGGATCGGCGTCAGATTCCAGTTCCAGCAGCGCCAGCGCCGTGACCTCGTAGCGGGCGGCGGTCAGCGGCAGCCACACGTCACGGTCGGTGCCGGGCCGCTCGTAGGCGGCCGTGTCCACTGCCGCCATCCCCGGGGGCCGGTACCGTTCCCAGGTCTCGAAGGCGAGCAGGCCGCCGGCCGCGAGCGCGCACACGAGAGCGACCCCGAGGACCCGGCGTCCGGTCCCCCGCCGCAGGTGCCCGCCGGCGGACAGTAGTGAGAGCACCAGCAGGACGGCACCCGCCACGAGACTGAGCGGCGCGGCGAGGAACGCCAGCAGTGCGAGCACCAGGCGAGGACGGACACGGTCACCCCTCCCCTTTCGGCGGCAGCAGGCTCTCGCCGCACAGGTTGCGGGACATGCGCTCCAGCACGTGCAGGCAGGTGGCCAGCTCCTGCTTGTCGACGCCCGCGTACAGCTCGTCGAGCATCCGCTGCCCCCACTCCTCCTGTTCCGGCGACATCCGGGCCGCCGGGGTCACCGCGATCGTGCGGGCGCGCTGGTCCTCCGGCGACGGGGCGGACTCCAGCAGTCCGCGGGCCTCCAGCGCCCTGAGGAGCTTGCTGGTGTTCTGGTGTGTGGTGCCCAGAGCCCGCGCGATGACGCCCACCGAGGGCACGGGCTGCGGGAGGTTGTCCACCACCGCCAGCGCCAGCCACTGCTTGAGGGTGAGGGGCGCGAGCCGGGAGTCGTACTCGCGCTGCATGCGGTTGGCCAGGAGGAGGACGCCGGCGAAGAGCGCCTCACGGGTGTGGTCGGCGGAGGTGTCCATGCCCCAATTGTACAACTGGTTACATATCAGGCGCGTGGCCGTACCACATGTCATACTGTTTTCATGCGACTCGATGCATTCCGACGCCCCTCCTTCGGCCCTCTCGCCTGGACCCTCGTGGCCCTGCAGTGGGCCTTCAGCTACGTCATCTGGACGGTCCCGCACGAGTGGGGTCAGACCATGTACACGAGCTACTACGTCGTCCTGGTGCCGGTGCTGATCTTCGCCACCCTCGTCGCCCTCGCACAGCGCAGGTGGATCCTGGGGATCGTCGCGCTGGTGGCCATCGCCGCCCCCTTCCTCGTCCTGCTTCTCGGCTTCGCCATCTTCGGCTTCTCCCACCCCCAACCCGTGACCGACTGACCCGCCAACGACAGCACCCCCGCACCGGTGGACGGTGCGGGGGTGCTGTGACGACGTGGCGTCGCGAAGCTGTCTTAGGCCTCGGTGACGGTTCCGCCGGCTGCCTCGATCTTCTCGACGGCAGACTTGGAGAACTTGGTCGCGGTGACGTTCAGCTTGACGCCGAGGTCGCCGTTGCCCAGGACCTTCACCGGCTGCTTCGGGCGCACGAGGCCCGCTGCAACGATGTCGGCCACGGTGACGTCGCCACCGTTCGGGAAGGCCTTCTCGAGGTCGACGACGTTGACGACCTGGAAGGTGACCTTGTTCGGGTTCTTGAAGCCCTTGAGCTTCGGCAGACGCATCTGGAGCGGCATCTGGCCACCCTCGAACGCTGCGGAAACCTTGTTGCGGGCCTTGGTGCCCTTGGTGCCGCGGCCGGCAGTCTTGCCGCCCTTGCCACCCTCACCGCGACCGACGCGGTGCTTGGGCTTGTTGGCGCCCTTTGCGGGACGCAGATCGTGGAGCTTGATGATATCGCTCATGGTTCCTACTCCCCTGCCACTTCTTCGACCGTGACCAGGTGGCGGACAACGTGGATCTGACCGCGGACGGCCTCGTTGTCCTGCTTGATCACGGACTGGCGGATCTTCCGCAGGCCGAGGGCCTGCAGATTTGCACGGGTCTTCGGCTTCTCACCGATGTAACCCTTGTCGAGGGTGATCTTCAGTGCCATGGTTTACGCCTCCTGACCTGCGCGTGCGCGCAGCATACGAGCCGGGGCGACCTCCTCGAGGGTCTTACCGCGACGTGCGGCGACCTCCTCGGGGCGGACCAGCTGCTTCAGGCCGGCCACGGTGGCGTGGACGACGTTGATGGCGTTGTCGGAACCCAGGGACTTCGAGAGGATGTCCTGGACACCGGCGCACTCAAGCACCGGGCGGGCTGCGCCACCGGCGATGACACCGGTACCCGGGGCGGCCGGGCGGAGCATGACGATGCCCGCTGCAGCCTCACCCTGGACCGGGTGGGTGATGGTGCCACCGACCATCGGGACGCGGAAGAAGTTCTTGCGAGCCTCTTCTGCACCCTTCTGGATGGCGGCGGGAACTTCCTTGGCCTTGCCGTAGCCGACGCCGACCATGCCCTGGCCGTCGCCGACGATCACGAGAGCGGTGAAGCTGAAGCGACGACCACCCTTGACGACCTTGGAGACACGGTTGATGGTGACGACGCGCTCGATGTACTTGTCGCGCTCGTCCTGCTGCTGGTTGCGACGATCGTCGCGGTCGCGACGGTTGCCGCCGCGGCCCTGGCGCTCGTTGCGCTCGTTGGTGTTGTCGGCGGAGCGTCCGCCGTCACGCCGTTCACGTCCCGGCATTACGCATTCCTTCCGTTGATGTTCTTGATGGAGATGGTCATTAGAACTTCAGACCACCTTCACGAGCGGCATCAGCCAGAGCGGCGATGCGGCCGTGGTACTTGTAGCCCGCACGGTCGAAGACGACCTGCTCGATGCCTGCGGCCTTGGCACGCTCAGCGATGAGCTTGCCGACCTCTGCGCCCTTGGCCTTCTTGTCGCCCTCGAAGGAGCGGATCTCCGGCTCCATGGAGGAGGCGGCGACCAGGGTGTGGCCGGCCAGGTCGTCGATGACCTGGACGTGCAGGTGGCGGGAGCTGCGGTGCACGACCAGACGCGGCGCCTCGGGGGTGCCACGCAGGGTCTTGCGGATACGGAAGTGACGACGTGCGCGAGCCTCGCGACGGCGGGTGGAGATGTCCTTGCCGACCGGGGTGCGCTTGGTGTTCTCAGTGCTCATTGCTTACTTACCCGTCTTTCCGACCTTGCGACGGACCTGCTCACCCTCGTAGCGGATGCCCTTGCCCTTGTAGGGGTCGTCCTTCCGCAGACGACGGATGTTGGCTGCGATCTGTCCGACCTGCTGCTTGTCAATACCCGTGATGGAGAACTTGGTGGTGCCGTCGACCGCGAAGGTGACGCCCTCCGGAGCCTCGATCAGGATCGGGTGGGAGTAGCCCAGGGAGAACTCGAGGTTCTTGCCCTTGGCCTGGACACGGTAACCGACGCCGAAGATCTCCATCTTGATGGTGTAGCCCTCGGTCACGCCGACAACCAGGTTGTTGACGAGGGAGCGGGACAGACCGTGGAGTGCGCGGTTCTGGCGGTGATCGTCCGGACGGGAGACAACGATCTCGTTGTCCTCGACGGCGACGGTGATCGGGGCCGGGACCTCGAAGGACAGGGTGCCCTTCGGGCCCTTGACCTCGACGAGCTGGCCGTTCACCGAGGTGGTGACGCCGGACGGGATGGTGATCGGGTTCTTACCGATACGCGACATTGTTCAAATCCTCCCTGTTACCAGACGTAGGCGAGAACTTCTCCGCCCACACCCTTCTCGGTAGCCTGGCGGTCGGTCAGGAGGCCCTGGGACGTGGAGATGATCGCCACGCCCAGGCCACCGAGGACCTGCGGCAGGTTGGTGGACTTGGCGTACACGCGCAGACCCGGCTTGGAGACGCGGCGGACACCAGCGATGGAACGCTCGCGGGACGGGCCGTACTTCAGCTCGAGGGACAGGGTCTTGCCGACCTTGGCGTCCTCGACGGTGTAGTTGGCGATGTAGCCCTCCTGCTTGAGGATCTCGGCGATGTTCACCTTGATCTTCGAGGACGGCATCGACACGGTGTCGTGGTGCGCATGGTTTGCGTTGCGCACGCGCGACAGCATGTCGGCAATGGGGTCAGTCATGGTCATGTGTTGTGACCGTATACCTTTCTCGTCACGGTTCCGCTCCCACCGAGGGGCGTTAACAGGGTGTTCCGTCGGGCCACTTGACGCTCCCGCAGACTCAGTAGTCTGGGGCGCTCGCTGCCGCTTTTCACCCGGTCGCCACAGATTGGCGGGGGGCCTGCAACAAAGTTGGGATGTTCAGTTCTTGGATTGGCCGGCGTTCCCTCACGGGAACACAAGTCCAGCGGTCAAGACTACAGGTCCGCGCCCCGGATACCAAAATCCCTCCGGATTCTCACCTCGTCCGGGCGTCACAGCACACCCCGGCGCACCCCCACCGCTTCCCGCAATCCCCCCGACACAAAGCTATCCCCGGCAAAACTGCAGGTCAGAGTGATAATACCTCTATACAATTGATTGACGGCCTCAGGCGATGGTCCTAAAATTGTAGTGACGTTACACCGACCACCGTCCCGGGAACCACGGGGCTCCAGCCCCTGCCGGTCCGGGCCCGCGTTGCACGCCCGCTGCCGGGCCCCGACCGACACAGCGAAGGAGGTAGTCCCATGAACATCCTCATCACTGGTGTCCAGGGCCCGGCCGGTGAAGCCCTCCTCGCCCAGTTCGCGGAGGCACGCCACAGCCACCACCGCATCATCGGGGTCGACACGGAACCCGTCGACCACCCCGCCCTCCACGCCGCCGAACAGGTGCCGGCGGCCAGCGACCCGGACCTGATCGACAACCTCAGCGACCTCGTCCGGCGCCACGACGTCGACGTGATCATCCCCACCGTCCAGGAGGAGCTCCCGGCCCTGGCCCGGGCCGCCCGGGAGTGTCGTTTCTACCCGGCCCGGGTCGTGGTCCCGGAGCCCGCTGACGTGGAGGTCTCCTGCGACAGGTACCGCACCATGCTGCTCCTGGAGGAGAGCTGGGTCCCCATCCCCCGTTTCACCCGTCCGGAGTTCCACCAGGATCCGGCCACCATGGTGGAGGCGGTCGGTGACCGCGCCGTCATCCAGCCCCGGGAGTGCCGCGGTCCCCGCTGGGTACGGGAGATCCACCCGGGCCTGATGGCGGAGTCCGAGTGGGCGGACGTCGGCGAGAACGTCCTCCTCCAGGAGTTCGCACCGGGGCAGGAGTTCGCCCCGATGGTCTACCTCCCCCCCCCCAGGGGACAAACCGCCGACAGTGGTCGTCGTCGAGAAGCTCGGCGGAGAGGACGGCAGTGGGCGCGAGGTCCAGCGCCTCCCCGCGGACGAGCACCCGGAGGTCGGCCGGATCGCCCTGGGGGCGGCCCGGGCGCTCGGGCTGCGGGGCCCCGTCAACGTCAGTCTCCGCTGCCTGGCCGACGGACGCCCCGTGGTCCTCTCGGTCAACGCCCGCTTCGGCGCGCACAGCGCCCTGGCGCCGGAGATCCTCGACGCCCTCCTGGAGGACCTCACCGCGGACCTCGAGCCGGGGCTCTCCCCTGACTTGGGTTGCCGTTAGCCCGGACGTCCCGGAGTCGCGGGAGACCTCACCGGCGCCTCCGCGTCCGCCTCCCCACCCGCCAGCCAGGCGTAGACCCCTCCGATGAGCAGTCCCCCGCCGATGAGGTTGCCCAGCCACACGACGGACCAGTTGAGGGCCACCGCCGGGGCGGACAGCACGGACGGCACCGAGAACAACGCCAGACTGAACAGGGAGAAATTGGCCACGACGTGCTCCAGCCCCAGCCCGACGAAGATGGCGATGAGCGGCACGATGCTGAAGAACTTGGCGGTGATGTCCGGGGTCCGCAGGGCCGCGAGGATGCCCATGTTCACCACGAAGTTCGCCAGGATCGCCTCCACCAGCGCCGGCCCCTTCACCAGCTTGCCCGCGGTGAGGACACCCAGCAGGTGGTCCGGTGTCAGGCCCGAGAACTTCGCCGCCTGCCCCAGCGCCAGCCCCACCAGCAGGGCGCCGACCAGGTTGAACACGGTGCACACCACCAGCAGCCACAGGGCCTTCGGCACGGACACCAGGCGGGCGACCACCCCGTAGGACATGGACATCATGTTGCCCGTCACCAGCTCGGAGTCCAGCACCACGATGGAGAACAGTCCCAGGCCGAAGAGCAGGGCGAAGACGACGCCCCCGAGCCCGGGGGCCAGGACCTCGACCGCGTTGCCGGCCACCACCGCGAAAGCGGTGCCGAGGGTGAGGTAGACGCCCGCCAGGATGGAGCGGACGGCGAAGCGGGGGAGGTCGGCGTCGAAAAGCGCGACCTTCGCGGTGATCGCGGCAGTCGCGCTGGAGTGGATCGGCTGCATACCCGCCATTGAACCAGCCCCTCCCCCGGCAACGACGAACGCCCCCTTCCCACGAGGGGAAGGGGGCGTCGGGAAGAAGTGGTTACTTCTTGAACGGGAAGCCGAGCTCGCGGAGCAGAGCACGACCCTCGTCGTTGTTGGTCGCGGTGGTGACGACGGTGATGTCCATACCACGCGGGCGGTCGACCTTGTCGACGTCGATCTCGTAGAACATGGTCTGCTCGGTGAGGCCGAAGGTGTAGTTGCCGTGGCCGTCGAACTGCTGGTCGGAGAGACCGCGGAAGTCACGGATACGCGGGAGGGCGACGGTCAGCAGACGGTCGAGGAACTCCCACATACGGTCGCCACGCAGGGTGACGCGGGCACCGATCGGCATGCCCTCGCGGAGCTTGAAGTTCGCGATGGACTGCTTGGCGCGACGCAGCTGCGGCTTCTGACCGGTGATGAGGGTCAGGTCCTCGAGTGCGCCGTTGATCAGCTTGGAGTCACGGGCAGCCTCGCCGACGCCCATGTTGACGACGACCTTCTCGACGCCCGGGATCTGCATGACGTTGTCGTAGGAGAACTCCTCACCGAGCTTGGTGCGGATCTCCTCACGGTAACGGGTCTTCAGACGGGGGGTGTAGTTCTCGCTCATGCCTAGATGTCCTTCCCGTTACGACGCGAGACACGGACCTTCTTGCCGTTCTCGTCGAAGCGGTAGCCGACGCGGGTCGGGTTGCCGTCGGAGTCCAGGACCATCACGTTGGAGACGTGGATCGGGGCCTCCTGGGTGACGATGCCGCCGGACTGTGCGCCACGCTCCTGGGAGGAGTCGGCGACGTGCTTCTTGATGCGGTTGACGCCCTCGACGAGAACCTTCTCGGTCTGCGGGAACGCCTGGATGACCTTGCCCTTGGCACCCTTGTCGGGGCCAGAGATGACGAGGACCATATCGCCCTTGTGAATCTTCAACTAGATCACCTCCGGAGCCAGGGACACGATCTTCATGAACTTCTTGTCGCGCAGCTCGCGGGCGACAGGGCCGAAGATACGGGTACCACGGGGCTCGTTGTCGGGCTTGATGATGACGGCAGCGTTCTCATCAAAGCGGATGTAGGAGCCGTCGGTGCGACGGGTCTCCTTCTTGGCGCGGACGATGACGGCCTTGACGATCTCGCCGGCCTTCACGTTGCCGCCCGGGGCGGCCTCCTTGACAGTGGCGACGATGACGTCGCCAATGCCAGCAAAGCGTCGACCGGAACCGCCGAGCACGCGGATGCACAGAATTTCACGTGCACCGGTGTTGTCGGCGACCTTGAGACGCGATTCCTGCTGGATCACGATGGGTCTCCTTGACCTGGATTGACGTGCGTCAGATTTCCGGCCTGAACGCACCTGGTCTATGTCTTGCAGTTTTCCGCGCTTATCGACGAACCCCTGTTCAGGGTCGAAGGGTCTCGGCGTCGCGTCCGGAAAAGCACACGTCGCCGACCAGCACGGTCAACCCGGATATTCAACCATAGGGGCAGGTGGGAATCCAAATCACCGCTTCTCGAGGATCGCCCGCCACGCCTCCTCCTCCGGGCTCTCCGCGGGGTGCTCCCAGGCTCCCCCGACGACGGTCTTCAGCGTCATGCCGTCGACCCGCGCGAAGGCCCACGTCCCCCGGTCCAGGGAACGCAGTCGCCCGGCGAGCGTCGGCAGCAGGTCGGCGTGGCCGTCCTCCACCGTCATCCTCACGCTCACACCCAGCCGCTCCGTCCTCATGTCGCGGGCCACCTGCTCGCTCTGCCGGAGAAGCTCGAGCAGTCTCTCCAGATCCTCCGGCGTGGCCCGCTACCCCGAGACCGTGACGTGCGGGGCGGTCCCCAGTCCGCCGATGGAACGGGCCAGGAAGCGGACCTCCCCGTCCAGCCCCTGTTCAGCGGCGTTGTGCTGCATCCTCTCCACGGCGGGGCCGGCATCGGGCAGGAGTCCGCAGGCGGCCGTCACCGCCAGTCCGTCGAGGGCGACGAGGCCGGTGACGGTATTGCGCAGGCTGCGGAACATGGCCCCAGTCAAGCACAGAACCGCGCGGTCCGGGTGGCGGGAGTTCGGGCCAACCTGAGTGAATTCTGAAAGAATGTGACTGTGACCGAAACAACCCTGGAGTCCGTCGGCAGGCTGCGTGACGCGGTGGCCGCCACGGAGTTCTCCACCAACCCGACAGCAGAGGCGGAGGCCCGCGCCGTCGTCGCCCAGATCGACGACTACATCCTGCCCCGCCTGGCCCACATCGACGCCCCGCTGCTGGCGGTGGTCGGTGGCTCCACCGGATCCGGCAAGTCGACGCTGGTCAACGCCCTCGTCGGCAGGCAGGTGTCCACCTCGGGAGTCATCCGCCCCACCACCCGGCAGCCGGTGCTGGTGAGCCACCCCTCCGACTCCGCCTGGTTCCACTCCACCCGGGTCCTCCCGGGCCTGGCCCGGGAACAGGGCGAACCCGGCGCGAACCCCTCGGCGACGTCGCTGCGCCTGGTGAGCACCGAGTCGATCAGCCCCGGGCTGGCGCTTCTCGACGCCCCCGACTTCGACTCCATCGACGACCGTAACCGCGCCCTCGCCTCCCAGCTGCTGGCCGCGGCCGACCTGTGGGTGTTCGTGACCACGCCCTCGCGCTACGCCGACCAGCTGGTGTGGAACTTCCTGCACGACGCCGCCGGGCGGGACATCGAGGTCATCGTGGTGCTCAACCGCGTGGACGAGGACGCGCTGGCCACCGTGCCCGATGATCTGCGCCGCATGATGACGGAGGCGGGCCTCGGCGACGCCACCATGTTCACGGTGCCGGACGCCGGCCAGGTGGAGGATCTGCTGCCCGCCGCCCTGGTCAATCCCCTGCGCACCCACCTCGACCACCTCGCCGCGGACGCCGCGGCCCGCCGCACCATGGCCGCGAAGACGGTGCTCGGCGCCCTGGGCAGCGTGAACAAGCGGGTGGAGGCGCTGGCGGACACCCGGCAGCGGCAGGAGGAGTTCGCCGGGATGCTCGGCGACGCCCTCGACGAGACCTACGCCTCCGCGCGTCGTCACGTCATCGACGCGACCTCCGACGGCAACCTGCTGCGGCAGGAGGTGCTGCAGCGCTGGCAGGACTTCGTGGGCACCTCGGACGCCTTCCGCACCATCGAGCGCTGGTACTCGGCGGCGCTGGACGCGATCGGCAGCTTCTTCACCGGCCGTCCCGCCCCGGTGCGGGAGGTGGAGACGGAGATCGAGGCCGGCCTCCACGCCGTCATCGTCGACGCCGCCGAGACCGCCGCCACCCGCAGCTGGTCCCACCTCGGCTCCGTCGCCCCGGAGCTGCGCGCCGCCGCCCACCCGGGTCTGGCCCACGCCAGCCCGGGCATCGACGAGATCGCCGCGCGGCTGGTCCGTGACTGGCAGGCCGGGCTCGTCGAGACGATCCAGTCCACCGCCGGCGACAAGCGCATGAAGGCCCGCATCATGTCCCTGGGCCTCAACGTGGTCACCGTGGCGCTGATGCTCATCGTCTTCGCCTCCACCGCCGGGCTCACCGGCGGCGAGATCGCCATCGCCGGTGGTTCCGCGGTCGTCGGCCAGAAACTCCTGGAGACGGTGTTCGGTGAGGAGGCGGTGCGCCGCATGGCCGCCCGCGCCCGCGAGGACCTCGACGAGCGCACCACCGCGCTGCTCGACGCCGAGCGTGCCCGCTACTGGGACATCACCGACGAGCTCACCGCCGGCACCTCCGCCGGGGAGCTTCTCGACGCCGCCGCCTCCGCCGAACGCGATGTCCGCACCCAGACGGGAGAAGCCTGATGTTCCGGAAGAAACTGAGCCTCACCGAACGCCTGGAGGCCCTGCGGGAGGCCACCGACCTGGGCGAGGGCCTCGTCTCCCCCGCCGAGCACGCCGCCCTGGCCCGGGTGGCGGACGCCGCCGCGGAACGACGCGCACTGTCCGGCGAGCACACCGTCGTCGGCTTCTTCGGCGCCACCGGCTCCGGCAAGACCTCCCTGTTCAACGCGGTGGTGGGCGAGGACCTGGGCAAGACCGCCGCCCGCCGTCCCACCACCTCCTCCCCGCTGGCGGCGGTGTGGGACCCCGCGGGTTCCGAAGAGCTGCTGGACTGGCTGCAGGTCGAGGACCGCCGCAACCGCACCGGCGACTTCGCGCCCGGCGCGGGCCCCGTGATCCTGCTGGACCTGCCGGACTTCGACTCGGTGGAGCCGGAGCACCGGGCCATCGCCACCCGCCTGGCCGGCCAGGTCGACGTGCTGGTGTGGGTGACCGACCCGGAAAAGTACGCCGACTCGATCATCCACGACCACTTCATCCGCCCGCACGCCTCGCACAGCTCGGTCACCCTCGCGGTGCTCAACAAGTCCGACCGCCTCACCGCGGAGGATGCCCGCCGCGTCTCCGCCTCCCTGGAGCAGCTGCTCGTCGACGACGGTCTGAAGAAGGTCAGCGTCATCCGCACCTCCGCCCGGGACGGTTCCGGCATCGACGACCTGCGGAAGGCGATCGCGAAGGTCGCCTCCGCACACTCCGCACAGCAGGCCCGCATCGAGGCGGACCTGCGGACGGTGACGGCCCCGTTCGTCGGCAGGCAGTCGTTGAAGGAACCCACCGCGACGGACAAGCGGCGCCTCGACGACCATCTCGCGGAGGCCGCCGGCGCGGACCGCCTCGCCGCCGCGACCGCCGCGGCGTACCGCAAACGGCTCGGACAGAAGACGGGCTGGCTGCTCACCTCCTGGCTGCTGCGGCTGCGCGCCGACCCCCTCAAGCGGCTGGGTCTGCGGGAGGACGCCGACGAGACCGGCGTACACCGTTCCTCGATCCCGCAGCTCGACGCCTCCGGCCGGGCTGTGGCCAACCGGGGTGTACGTGGTTACGCCCAGGCGGTGTCCGCCGGACTGCCGGACCGCTGGGCGTCGGCGGTGGTGGACCAGACGGAGCAGATCGTCGACTCGCTGCCCGAGGACCTCGACCGCGCCGCGGCACGCACGAAGCTGCCCGCCCAGCCCTCGCGGGCCTGGGGGCTGTTCACCGTGGTCCAGTGGCTGGCGCTCGTCGCCGCGCTGGTGGGCATCGGCTGGTACCTGCTCGCCGCCTTCCTGCCCGGGGTGCTCTACCCCTTCATGGACGAGATCATCCCCGACATCGAGGGCTGGCCGATCCCGACGCTGCTCATCGTCGGCGGGTTGCTGCTCGGCATCGTGCTGGGCATGTTCACCGGGGTTTTCGGCCTGGCGATCGGCTCCGGCGTGAAACACCGGACCCGGCGCGCCCTGCGCAGGGAGGTGGCGTCCATCTCCCAGGAGAAGGTCGTCGAACCGCTCCTCGCGGTGCGCGCCCGCTACCTCGAGTTCCTGGACGCCATCCGGCGGGCGGCCGGGAACGCCGGGAACTAGGAGCGGGGCGCAGGCCCACCCCGGAGGGCGGGACGGCCTACTCGTAGCGCAGCGCCTCGATGGGGTCGAGCTTGGCGGCCTTGTTCGCCGGGTAGTAGCCGAAGAACAGGCCGATGCCGAGGGCGAAGAGCAGGGAGACGATGACGACCGCCACCGGGGGCAGCACGAACTGACCCAGCAGTTTCGCGCCCACCATGCCCAGTCCACCGCCGAGCACCACACCGATGACGCCGCCGATGAGGCACACGATCATCGCCTCGACGACGAACTGGGTGCGGATGTGCCGGCGTGTGGCGCCCAGTGCCTTGCGCACACCGATCTCCCGGGTCCTCTCGGTCACGGTGATGAGCATGATGTTCATGACACCGATGCCGCCGACGAGGAGCGAGATGCCGCCGATGGCGGAGATCGCGACACTCATCATGTTCATCGTCTGGTTGAGCTGCTCGACCTCCTTCTTCATGTCCAGCACCTTGGCGCGGTAGTCGGGGTTGTCGTCGTAGCGGACGTCGGCCCACGCCTGGATGTCCCGTTTGAGGGACTCCACCTCCACGTCCGGCGCCACGCGCAGCCGCACGGAGTCGACGTTGCCGGTCGCCTTGGTGGAGATACGCGACTCCAACGGGTAGGGCGCGTACACCAGCGCCTCCTCCATGGAGCCGACGAGGACGGACTGCTGCCCGGCCGGCGCGTACGCCCCGACCACCTGGAGGGAGAGGTACTGTCCGTCGATCTCCACGTCGAGGTCCTGGCCGATGGCCTGCTGCGGGGAACCGTTGAAGAACCTCTGGACGATCTCCGGCGAGATGACCGCCACCGCCCGGTCACCGGCCACATCATCGGCCGAGAGGAGACGCCCCGCCGACAGCGTGTGGTTGTTCATGCTCACGGCGTCGGCGTTGACGTAGCTCACCCGCGCCTGCCCGGTGGCCAGCCCCCGGGTGAGCTTGCCCGTGTGGCTGCCCGCCTCAAGGGAGACGCCGCTGACGCGGTCCGCGAAGCGGCGGGACAGTTCGTCGACCATGTCGGGCGTGATCTGCGCGGAGGGTTCGACGGTGACGGCGGAGAACACCGGTCCGGCCGACTCCTGATCCTCGTCACGGGACTGGACCTGCAGGGTGATGTCGTTGACGCCGAACTGCTCGAGACTCTTCATCGTCTGGGTCTGCATCGCCTTGCCCAGGGTCATGATGGCGATGACGGCGGCGATGCCGATGATGACGCCGAGCAGCGTGAGCATCGAACGCATCTTGTTCGTGCGGAGGCTGCCCAGGGCGAGCCCCACGGATTCCCAGATGCTCATGCGATGAGTCCGTCCCTCATGGTGATGATCCTCCCGGTCTCCTCGGCGAGTTCCGGGTTGTGGGTGATGAACATGATGGTCATGCCGTGGTCCCGGTGGAGTTCGTGGAAGAGGTCCATGACCAGGCGTCCGGTCGCGGAGTCGAGGGCACCGGTCGGTTCGTCGGCGAGCAGCAGGTCAGGTGAGTTCGCCAGGGAACGGGCGATGGCGACGCGCTGCTTCTGTCCACCCGACAGTTCGTTGGGCAGGTGCCCGGTCCGGTCCCCCATGCCCACCAGCTCAAGCAGTTCCCGGGCCCGCTCCTGCCGCTCCCGCGCGGGGACGCCTGCGTACATCATGGGCATCTCGACGTTGCGGAGGGCGTCGATACGCCCGATGAGGTTGAAGTTCTGGAACACGAAGCCGATCTTCTGGCTGCGGAACCGGGCCAGCTGGTCGTCCGAGATGCCGAGGACGTCGGTCCCGGCGAGGCTGTACGTGCCCGAGGTCGGCCGGTCGAGCAGGCCGATGATGTTCATGAGCGTGGACTTGCCGGAGCCGGAGGCGCCGATGACGGACACGAACTCGCCCTCCTCGACGGTGACGTCGCAGCCGTGGAGGATCGTGATCTCCGCCGGGGTGCCGATGTTGAAGGTCTTGACGATGTCCCGCATCTCGATGAGTGCGGTCACTGATCGGCCTGCTTCTCGACGTTCACCCGCTGGCCCACCGAGTCCCGGTGATTCGCCGCCTGGTTGAGCACCAGGTCACCGGCCTCCACGCCGCTGACGGAGGCCTCGAGGTCGGTGAGGATGCCGATGGTCACCGGCACCTTCGTCACCTCGTGCCCACCGTCGACCGGACGCAGTACGAGGACGTGGTGGCTGCCGTTGTCGTCGAGAAGCGCCTCCCGTGGCACGGCCAGCCCCTTCGTCTCCTTGTCGGTGACGATCTGCACCTTCGCGCTGCCACCGATCCGCAGACCCTCCACGTCACCGGTCACCTCGATCTCCACCGGAAACTCGGGGCGCGGGGACTGCCCGCCGGACTCACCGGCGCCGGCCGCGGGGGCCTGGGCGACCGGCGACACGCTGAGCACGCGGCCGGTGTACCTCTTCGTCCCCGTGCCGGGGGTGGTGAAGGTGACCTCGTCACCGACGGAGATCTTCGCGGCGTCGATCTCCTTCACGTTCGAACGCAGAATGAGGCGCTCGGGGTCGGCGATGGTGAACAGCGGTCCGGTGGCGGCCGTCCCCTGCTTCGCCCCCACCGCGGTGACCACCCCCGCCATCGGGGCCCGCGCCTCCCGCGCGGAGATGTCCACGCGCAGGCGGCTCACGGACTGGCCGGCGGCCGACTGCGCTGCCGCCATGCCCCGCCAGGCCTGGTCCACGGCGGCGGCACTGGTGTCGAGCTGCTGCTGGACACCGAGTTTCGTCGCCTCCAGGGCGACGGCCGCCTCGGTCCGGGCGGCGAAGGCCTGGGCGACGGCCCGCTGCTGGTTGGCCAGCTCCTGGTCGAGGCGGCGCAGGGTGAGGTCGTAGCTCTCCTGCGCCGTGGTGAGGGACTTGTCGGCGCTGTCGTAGCGGTGGTCCGCCTGCAGTTCACCGAGGATCGGGGAGACGGCGTCGGCGTCGGCGGCGAGGGCGGTGTTGACGGTGGCCATGCCGGCCCGCGCGGCGTCCAGGGCCGCCGAGTAGACGTCCCGTCGGGCATTGTCGACGGCGGTCGCCTGCGAGTGCAGCTCAGCCTCCGCCCCCTGTTCGACGTTGGCGCGCTTCACCGCGAAGGCCTCCTCGGCCTCCGTGTACTGGGACTCCGCCTGCCTCAGGGCCGCCTCGGCCGCGGTGATCTGCGGATTGAGTCCCTGATTCACCGAGTCCTGCAGGTGCTGGTGCTGCAGCTGGGCGTTCTCGACGGCGGAGAGGTTCGCGGCGTCGGTGGCCAGCTGCTGGGAGAGCTGGGTGTCGATCTCCTTCTGCACCCCCGAGACGTCGATCTCCGCGAGGACCTGCCCCTCCTGCACCCGATCGCCGACACGCACGTGCAGGGCCTCCACCGCACCGCTGAGGTGCGTCGACAGCGCCACAGAGTGCCGGGACTCGACCGTGGCGGTCACCGGCACCGTCGAGACCACCTCCCGGGGCCGCAGCTCCGTGACCTCGTTCGCGGCCAGCACCGGGCCCGCCCCGGGGCGCAGGATCCCCCAGGCGGCTGCGCCGAGGGCCAGCAGCAGGACCACGCCGAGGGCCAGCAGTACACGACGGTCAGAGAGACGGGAGAAGGTAAGACTTTTCACAGCAACTAGTGTAACGGCCTATGACTCCCAGAGCCTCAGGGTATCCCCGGATATTCCCCTGAAGGTTTCCCGACAGAGGCGCCAACGCCCCCGTGGGCCAATTTGCAGAATATATGCCCCTACGTGCGGTTATATCGGCCTAAGGTCTCCCCTTTTCGGGCTCTTCGGGTTGCGATGCTCCTATATTGTGTCAAGCGCTTTTCAGAAATTTTTCGTAGGCCGATGCTAATTCCGTCAACGGACGTTTTCCAGTCTCGATGTCACTGATCCTCGCCGGGGCACACCCCAGATGCTTCGCTACAACCACCTGGGTGAGATGCTTCGCGATACGCAGTTCTTTCAACTCATCCCGACGAAGATCCCTGGGCTGTGGCGTACTGCGCCTGGTGCATATGACCCGGTAGATCTCCCGGACGATCGCGCGCTTCAGGCAGCGAATAATCTCCCTTTTCGACAACCCCTCCTCGGTACGCCGGGCGACGTAGGTCAAGTCCGCGGGAGTGGTGTATCTGCCTTTCGATAAAACAAGCAGCATGACGGTGTCAGGGACCGGCACGAGCCCGATGGTGAGACTGGCTCATGCGACCTCCTGAGTGGCTTCGCCGGCATCGATGAGGTGGGCAGCCATCATCGCCTTCGTCTGCTCCAGGCTCGTCAGCGACATGTAGCGCTTCTGCTGGATCCAATCATCGTGCTGCTCCGCCAACACGGCACCCACGAGGCGGACCACGGCCTCGCGGTTGGGGAAGATCCCGACGACGTCGGTGCGCCGGCGGATCTCCCGGTTGAGCCTTTCGGTCGGGTTGTTCGACCACACCTTCGTCCACACCGCCTTCGGGGCGTGGGTGAAAGCCAGCAGCTCGTCGAGGGACTCCTCGAGGTAGTCCGCGACATGCGGGAACTTCTGCTCACAGAAGCCCACCACCTCCCGTGCCTGATCCCACACAGCCTGGGCATCGGGTTGCTGGAAGATCGTCTGAAACATCGCCGACAACGTCGGCCACTGCGTCTTGGGCACCAGCCCGGAGAGGTTCTTAGCGAAGTGCGTGCGGCACCGCTGCCAGGAGGCGTTGGGCAGCACCTCGCCGATGGCGTGCTGGATCCCCAGGTGCGCGTCGCTGGTGACCAGGTACACCTGGTCCAGGCCCCGGGCCTTGAGATCGCGGAAGAAACCGGTCCAGGAGGCCACCGACTCCGAGGTGGCGACCTGCATACCGAGTAGTTCCCGATAGCCTTCGGCATTGACGCCGGTGGCCAGCAGGACGGAGGTCTTGACCACCCGCCCGCCTTCACGGACCTTCATGGTCAACGCGTCGCAGGAAACATACAGATACGGGCCAGAATCCAACGGGCGGGTCCGGAAATCCTCCACCATCTGATCAAGATCTTTGGCCATCTCTGAGACCTGTGATTTCGAGAGATTGTTGATCCCCAAGCTGGCGACCAGGTCGTTCATCCTGCGGGTCGACACGCCTTTGAGGTAGCAGGTGGCGATCACGGTGGTCAGGGCCCGTTCGGCCCGGGTGCGTCGTTCCAGCAGCCAGTCCGGGAAGAAGGAACCGGTGCGTAGTTTCGGCACGGCGACGTCGATGGTGCCGACTCTGGTGTCGAGGTCTCGGTGGCGGTAGCCGTTGCGGACGTTGGTGCGGGACTCGGATGTGGTGGCGTAATCGGCGCCGCAGATCTGGTCGGCCTGGGTGGACAGGATCTGGTTGATGAAATTCTGCAGCATCTGTCTCATCAGGTCCGGGGAGGCTTGAGACAGTAGGTCGTCGAGGTAGGTGGTCGGGTCGATATGATGGGGGCCAGCGGCCATCGTGGGTTGTCCCTTTCGAGGAGATGTAGGAGTTGATTCGAAAGGTACTGCGGTGGTCGCCCACATCTTCCATGGGGTCCTCACCGGCAGTTACAGATACACCACGCTAACGGACGTCACCCGTCCGGCCCCTGGTCGACCTTCCCGTCGTCGGGTTTCCCACCCGTCTGCACGTGCGCGTCCCCCGAGGTTCACCTGCAGCTATCCAGCCTGCGGCAGGAAGATCTTCCAGGCCTCCCTGACGTGTGCCGATGACGGTGCGAAGCTCACCCACCGGGTCACCCGCTGGATCCTCCAGCGACTGGCGATCGACCGGATGAGCGTGTCCGCCACCGCCAAAGCGTTGGGTATCGGGTGGGAGCTGGTCAACCAGGTGGCACTCGATGCCTGCCGTAAGCTCGTCTACGACAACCCGCACCACCTCGACGGGGTGCGCATCCTCGGCGTCGACGAGCACGTCTGGAAACACACCCGTCGCCCCACGGAACCGTCGAACCTGGTGACCATCCTCGTCGACCTCACCCCGCTGGTGGATGGGCGTGGGCCTGCCCGACTGCTGGAGATCCGCTCCGGACGAAGCGCGGAAGTGCTGCGCACGTGGCTGCAGGAACGCGACCCTAAGTTCCGCCAGCAGGTGCAGGTGGTGACCATGGACGGGTTTGCCGGCTATGCCTGCGCCGTGGACCAGGTCCTCCCGGACGCAACCAAGGTGATGGATCCGTTTCACGTAATCCATCTGGCAGCTGGGAAGCTCAGCGGGTGCCGGCAGCGACTGCAACGGGAGACCACCGGGCGTCGTGGACGCAAGGACGACCCGTTGTACAAGCACCGCCGGACCTTGTTGACCCGCACGAACTACCTCACGCAGCGGCAGAAACAGCGACTGGACCTGTTGTGGGCCACCGACGATGAGTACGTCGCACTCGAGGTCACCTGGATGTTCTACCAGGACATGATCCAGGCGTACGGGCATCCGAAGAAATCGGAGGGAAAGAAGCTGATGAGCAGGGTGATCAACAGCATTCGTAAGGGACTACCCGCCGGGCTGGAGGAGCTCGCCCAACTCGGGCGCACCTTGTGGCGCCGGCGTGAGGACATCCTCGCCTATTTCGATATCGGCGCATCCAACGGGCCGGTCGAGGCGATCAACGGACGGCTCGAGCACCTGCGCGGCATCGCCCCGGGGTTCAGGAACCTCAACCACTACATCTTGCGGTCACTGATTCACTCCGGGCAGCTGCAAACCAGGATCAACGCACTCTAAATCGTGAAGAGCCGGATTCGTCGGTGGCCACTCCCACGACCAGGTAGTCACACAGATCACGGGCGGCGATGAGGACGTTGATGTGTCCCACGTGCAGCATGTCGAAGCCACCGGGTACGTATCCGACCCGGGGAGTCTGATTCGGGATCTGCTGTTCACTCACGCCAAACAACCCCTCAGCCTTACTGCATCAAGTTAACGACACATTAACACGACTCAGTTGTGACGAGAGTCTCACTGCAGCAGAAAGACCCCCGCCCCCAGAACAGGGTTCCGGGGGCGGGGGTCTTCGGGCGGTAGGCGGTGAGAGCCTACTTGGCCTTCTCGACGATCTCGATGAGACGGAAGTGCTTGTCCTTGGACAGCGGACGGGTCTCCTGGATGCGGACGCGGTCGCCGATGCCGGCGATCTCGTCCTCGTCGTGCGCCTTCACCTTGGAGTTGGTGCGCAGGATCTTGCCGTAGAGGGCGTGCTGCTTGCGATCCTCGAGCTCGACGACGATGGTCTTCTGCATCTTGTCAGAAACCACGTAGCCGGTGCGGATCTTGCGAGCGCCCTTCTCCTTCTTGTTCTCGTTCACGTTTGCCTCACTCATGATTAAGCCTCAGCTCCCGGAACGACGGACAGGCCCAGCTCACGCTCGCGGATGACAGTGTAGATGCGGGCGATGTCGCGCTTGACCGTGCGAAGGCGGCGGTTGTTGGTCAGCTGACCGGTGGCCAGCTGGAAGCGCAGGTTGAACAGCTCTTCCTTGGCCTCGTTCAGGCGGTTCTCCAGCTCCGCGGCATCAAGCTCGCGGAACTCGAAAGCAGGGGTACCGGTTGCCATTAGTACTGGTCCTCCTTCTTGATGATGCGGACCTTGCAGGGCAGCTTCTGGCCGGCGCGGCGCAGAGCCTCGAGGGCGGTTGCCTCATCCGGGTAGGACATCTCGAAGAGGATGCGACCCGGCTTGACGTTGGCGACCCACTTCTCGACCGGGCCCTTACCGGAACCCATACGCACACCGAGTGCCTTCTGGGTCAGCGGGCGGTCCGGGAAGATGTTGATCCAGACCTTGCCACCACGCTTGACGTGGCGGTTGATGGCGATACGGGCCGACTCGATCTGGCGGTTGGTGACATAGGCCGGCTCGAGAGCCTGGATGCCGTAGTCACCGAAGCTGATCTTGTTGCCGCCCTTGGAGATGCCCGAACGGTGCGGACGGTGCTGGCGACGGAACTTCACGCGCTTGGGGATAAGCATTCTTAACCCTCCTGCTTCTGCTCGGCGCGCTGACGACGCTGGCCGCCACGACGCGGGCGTGCGTTGCGGTCACCGCGTCCCCGGCGCTCGGCCGGTGCGTTGATCTCGGACTCGCGACGGCCGCCGACGACGTCACCCTTGTAGATCCACACCTTGACGCCGATACGGCCGAAGGTGGTGTGGGCCTCTGCGGTGCCGTAGTCGATCTCGGCACGCAGGGTGTGCAGCGGAACGCGACCCTCGTGGTAGCGCTCGATACGGCCCATCTCGGCACCGCCGAGACGACCCGCACAGACAACCTTGATGCCCTTGACCTGCGGCTGGCGCATGGCGGACTGGATGGCCTTACGCATGGCGCGACGGAACGCGACACGGTTGACCAGCTGCTCGGCGACGGACTGCGCGACCAGGGTCGCGTTCGCGTCGATGTTCTTGACCTCGAGGATGTTGAGGGCGACCATCTTGCCGGTGAGCTTCTCGAGCTCACGGCGGATGCGGTCGGCCTCAGCACCGCGACGACCGATCACGATGCCCGGGCGGGCGGTGTGGATGTCGACGCGGACGCGGTCACGGGTGCGCTCGATGACGACATCGGCGATTCCGGCGCGCTCCAGTCCGGTGGACAGGAACTCACGGATCTTGATGTCCTCGGCGACGTAATCAGCGTAGTTCTGCTCGGCGAACCAGTGGGACTTCCAGTCGGAAGTGATGCCCAGCCGGAGGCCGTGAGGATGAATCTTCTGGCCCACTACTTGGCCCCTTCCTTCTGGCTCTCAACCACAACAGTGATGTGGCTGGTGCGCTTGCGGATCTGGAAAGCACGGCCCTGAGCGCGCGGCTGGAAACGACGCATGGTCGGACCCTCGTTGGCGTAGGCCTCGGAGATGACCAGGGTGCGCGGGTCCAGGCCGAAGTTGTTCTCGGCGTTGGCAGCTGCGGAGGCGACCACCTTGGCGATGGCCTTGGCAGCGTCCTGCGGAGCGTACTTCAGGATCGCGAGTGCCTCGGAGACGGACTTGCCGCGGACCAGGTCCAGGATGCGGCCAGCCTTCATCGAGGAGGTGCGGACGTACTTGGCCGTCGCGCGTGCGGAGGTGATGGTGTCACTCATCGCTATCGACGTCCCTTCTTGTCGTCCTTGACGTGACCCTTGAAGGTCTTGGTGGGTGCGAACTCGCCCAGCTTGTGACCGACCATGGAGTCGTCCACGAACACCGGCACGTGCTTACGACCGTCGTGGACGGCGAAGGTGTGACCGATGAAGTCCGGGAGAATGGTGGAACGGCGGGACCAGGTCTTGATGACCTGCTTGGTGCCGGCCTCGTTCTGAGCATCCACCTTGTTGAGGAGGTGCTCATCGACGAACGGGCCCTTCTTAAGGCTGCGTGGCATATCGTTAACCTCCTCTTAGCGCTTCTTGTTGGACCGGCGACGACGCACGATCATGTTGTTGGAGTAGCGGTTCGGGTTGCGGGTGCGGCCTTCCTTCTGGCCCCACGGCGACACCGGGTGGCGACCACCCGAGGTCTTGCCCTCGCCACCACCGTGCGGGTGGTCGACCGGGTTCATGACGACACCACGGACAGACGGGCGGATGCCCTTCCAGCGCATACGGCCGGCCTTGCCCCAGCGGATGTTGATCTGCTCGGCGTTGCCGACCTCGCCGACGGTTGCGCGGCAGCGGATGTCGACGCGGCGGATCTCGGAGGACGGCATACGCAGGACCGCGTAGGTGCCCTCCTTACCCAGCAGCTGGATGGACGCACCAGCGGAACGTGCGAGCTTGGCGCCGGCGCCCGGCTTCAGCTCGACGTTGTGGATGGTGGTACCGGTCGGGATGTTGCGCAGCGGCAGGTTGTTGCCCACCTTGATGTCGGCGTTGGCGCCGGACTCGACGATGGTGCCCTGCTTGAGACCCTTCGGGGCGATGATGTAGCGCTTCTCGCCGTCGAAGTAGTGGAGCAGAGCGATGTTGGCGGTGCGGTTCGGGTCGTACTCGATGTGAGCGACCTTGGCCAGCACGCCGTCCTTGTCGTTGCGACGGAAGTCGATGACGCGGTAGCGACGCTTGTGTCCGCCACCCTTGTGACGGGTGGTGATGTGGCCGTGCACGTTGCGGCCACCGGTCTTGTGGATCGGGCGCAGCAGAGACTTCTCCGGGGTCGAACGAGTGATCTCGTCGAACATGGAGACGGAGCTCTGACGGCGACCCGGGGTTGTCGGCTTGTACTTACGAATAGCCATAATGTGTCCTTTTCTCTCGACCCTTAGGAGGCGGAGCCGCCGAAGATGTCGATGGAGTCGCTGCCCTCACGGAGCGTGACGTAGGCGCGCTTGGTGTTCTTACGCTGGCCGTAACCGGTGCGGGTGCGCTTGCGCTTGCCCTCGCGGTTCGCGGTGTTCACGGAGTCCACCTTGACGCCGAAGATCTGCTCCACGGCAATCTTGATCTGGGTCTTGTTGGAGGTCGGGTCGACGAGGAACGTGTAGACGTTCTGCTCCATCAGGCCGTAGGACTTCTCCGAGACGACCGGCGCGATGATGATGTCACGCGGGTTGGCGATCTTTGCCATTAGTTCTCCTCCTGGTCCGCAACAGCGTTGCGGTTGATGAAGGCGTGCAGCGCCTCAACGGAGAACACGATGTCGTCCGAGTTGAGGACGTCGTAGGTGTTCAGCTGGCCGGCATCCAGGATGTGGACACCCGGCAGGTTGTTGGCGCTGCGGCGGGCGTTGAGGTCCTCGCGGCCGACGACGAGCAGAACCGACTTGCGGTCGGTCAGGCGCTCGATGAAGGTGCGTGCCGACTTGGTCGACGGGGTCTGACCCGGAACGAGCTCGGTGATCACGTGGATGCGAGCGTTGCGTGCGCGGTCGGTCAGGGCGCCTGCGAGTGCGGCGGCCTTCATCTTCTTGGGGGTGCGCTGGCTGTAGTCGCGCGGCTTCGGACCGTGCGAGATGCCGCCGCCGGTGAAGTGCGGAGCGCGGATCGAACCCTGACGGGCGCGACCGGTTCCCTTCTGGCGGAACGGCTTGCGGCCACCACCACGGACCTCGGAACGGGTCTTGGTGGAGTGGGTGCCCTGACGGGCGCCGGCGAGCTGGGCGTTGACGACCTGGTGCATCAGAGCGATGGACACCTCACGGTCGAAGATCTCGGCCGGCAGCTCAACCTGGCCGTCAGTCTTACCGTCAGCGGTGTGGACGTCGAGCTTCAGATTGGTCATGCGTGAGCACCGCCCTTCACTGCGGTCTTAACGGTCACGATGCCGCCACGGTTACCCGGGATTGCGCCCTTGATGAGCAGCAGGTTGGCATCGGCGTCAATCTTCTGAACCTTGAGGTTCTGGGTGGTGACGCGGTCAGTACCCATACGGCCAGCCATGCGCTTGCCCTTGAAAATGCGACCCGGGGTAGCAGCGGCACCGATGCCACCGGGGCGACGGTGAGCGGCCTGGTTGCCGTGGGCGGCGCCCTGGCCGGCGAAGCCGTGGCGCTTCATGCCGCCGGCGAAGCCCTTACCCTTGGAGGTGCCGGTGACGTCGACGAACTTGACGCCGTCGAAGATCTCGACGGTGATGTCCTGGCCGACCTCGTAGCCGGAGACGTCGTCCATGCGGATCTCGGTCACGTGGCGACGCGGGGTGACGCCGGCCTTCTTGAAGTGACCTGCGGCAGGCTTGTTGGCCTTGCGCGGGTCGATCTCGCCGTAGGCGATCTGGATGGCGTTGTAGCCATCGATGTCCTTGGTGCGAATCTGGGTCACGACGCACGGCCCGGCCTCGACGACGGTGACGGGGATGACCCGGTTCTCCTCGTCGAAGACCTGGGTCATGCCGAGCTTGGTGCCCAGAATGCCCTTGATCTCGTTTTCACTCATTATTTATTCTCCGCCAAGTATTTCGTCGATCACTGAATGTTCACGTCGACGCTGGCCGGAAGATCGATGCGCATGAGGGCATCAACCGTCTTCGGCGTCGGGTCGAGGATGTCGATCAGGCGCTTGTGGGTGCGCATCTCGAAGTGCTCGCGAGAATCCTTGTACTTGTGGGGAGAACGAATAACGGCGTACACGTTCTTTTCGGTGGGCAACGGCACCGGGCCGACGACGCGGGCACCCGTGCGGGTGACGGTCTCGACGATCTTCTTAGCGGATGCGTCGATCGCCTCGTGGTCGTAGGCCTTAAGCCGAATGCGGATCTTCTGTCCGGCCACGCTTATCCTCTTCCTCGCTTGTCCCACATCCCTGATGGAGCGGTGGGAATTCGCTTCTCGATTTCTCTATAACGTTGTCCGGGCTATGGGGCCTGGGCGCAACGCCAGTTACTGACTGCCATGACTGGCCGGGAGGTGTCCGGGGCTGTTCATGTCGAACCGACAAACAACGCAACCGGAAGTGCTCCTGACGGGGTACAAGACCCGTAGTCAAGTGGAAGGGAACGTATATCTCGCGATAAGCGTGGGCCCTTACGTGTACTGCCGCTGTTTATTTGCCATGCCCCTTCTCCGGTCTCCGCGCTCGGGTATGTCGAACCTTGTAGGTGACCTTGACCCGATTACGGAGCCTTCCCAGCCAGCCCTGACGGACCGTCTGACGAAGGTGTCATGTTTGCCTCACCAGCGACGATGGCCTCCCGGGCTGCACCCGTGGTCATGTCGTGTTAAAGCAACCCATGTATTAAAGCACGTCACGGCGCCGAAAACAAACCCCCTCGACCGGAACTAGTATGGAGATCACCCAACCGCCCCGTTTGTCGTAGGAGTCACATCATGTCGGAGCCGCATCCCCCGTCTGACCTCACCATCACGGGCAGCCGTGGCGTGACCCGCATCGAGGATGTCGTGGTCGGCAAGATCGCCGGGCTCGCCGCCCGCGAGGTGTCGGGGGTGCACGCCCTCGGAGGCACCGGGGCCCGCATGGTGGGCGCCTTCCGTGAGTCCTTCGCCGGCGGGGCGAACATCCAGCAGGGCGTGCACGTGGAGGTCGGTGAGAAGCAGGCGGCGGTGGACGTGTCGATCGTGGCCGAGTACGGCGTCGCCATCCACGACCTCGCGGAGGCGATCCGCTCCAACATCATCACCGCCGTGGAGCGGATGACGGGCCTGGAGGTCACCGAGGTCAACGTCACGGTCCACGACGTCCACCTCGAGGGCGGCCCGGAGGAGGAGCCCGATGTCCACGCAGATCACGCGTCCCGCGTCCAGTAGGCCGGACCGCACGGTCGCGGACCGGCTCGCCGCCCGCCTCCGTGGCATCCCGGGCGTCGCCGGTCTGCACCCGGGACGTTTCGGGGAGGTCGCGCTCCTCTATCCCCGGCACCGTGTCGTGGGCCTGCGGCACACCCCGGAGGTCCTCGAGGTGCACCTCGTCGTCGACCTCTCTGCGGCGCGGCCGCTGGCGGAGGTGGCGGCGGAGGTGCGCGGCGTCGTCACGCAGGAACTTGCCGACGCCCCACCGCACCTCGACATCGTCTTCGCCGACGCGACGGGAGGCACCCCGTGAACCACACCCGCACCGGCGTCATGCTCGGCCTGGCCCTGGCCTTCGCCGCGATCCTCGGCGGGTGGACCGGCCTGCTCCTGGCGCTCGTCCTCGGCGGGCTGGGCGGCGTCATCGGCGCCCATCTCGACGGCCGCATCGACCTGCGGGCACTGTCCCGGGCGGTCAGGGGGCAGGACTAGATGGCACTACGCATCACCGAGAAGGCCGTGTCCCGCATCGTGGCCGTCGCCGCGGCGTCGGTCCCGGGCACCACGGAGCTGGGGCGCAGCCTGGAGCGGATCGCGGGCCGCAGCTACCCGCGTTACGACGTCGTCGTCGACGACGCCGCCGGCACCTGCTCCATCGAGGCCTTCATCGCGGTGGTGTGGCCCTCGCCGGTGACGGCGGTGGCGGAGGCCGTCCGCACGACGATCGCGCACTCCGTGGAGGACATGACCGGCCTCACCGTCACGCGGGTGAACGTCGTGGTCGGTCCGGTAGTCAACGGGCGTCCGGTGACTGCCGGGCTGGTCGCCGCCCATCCGACGCACCCGAGCCTGCGCCCCGTGACCACGCCCGCCCCGGTGCGGCTGCGTCCCGTGACGGTGGGGAGGCGCCGTGTCCGCTGACATCCCCCGCGCCACTCCCCTGGCCCGCTACGTCGCGATCCTCATCGGCCTCGCGCTGCTCGTGGTCGCCGTCCTCTGCGGCCGGGAGATCTGGCTGCGCAACTCCCGTTCCATCGACTGGGAGCCGTGGGCCGACCCGATCTTCCGCACCATCGGCAACGCCACCTACCAGCCCTGGATGCTGCCGACGGGCGTGATCGCCGCCCTGCTCGGCCTGCTGCTCGTGTGGAGCGCCTTCCGTCCGCGGACCCGCACCCACCGGCGCATCCAGTCCACGGCCCCCGTGTGGATGCGCCCCGTCGACGTCTCCCGCATGCTCTGCGCCGCCGCCCGCACGGTCCCCGGCGTCGCCTCCGCGGCCAGCCACGTCAGCGGGGACACCGCCCACGTCTCCGTCACCGGCCACCGGGAGGACCTCGCCCCGCTTGTCGACGCCGCCCTCACCCCCCTCCTCGACTCCCTCGGCGTCGGCCTCACGCTCCAGGTGCGGCAGCGGCCGCTCGCGGAGAGCGGGGAGCAGCGGTGAACCGGCGGATCAACTACTTCAACCGGCTGGTCGTCCTCGCCGTCGGGCTGCTCATCCTGGCCGGCGGGTCCTGGGCGGTGGGGCTCTACCTCGACCTGCCCCTGTCCCAGCGGCTGACCGACTTCATCGACTTCCCCGCGTGGCGCGCCGCCCCGGAACAGCCCTGGTTCGACTGGCTGCTCGCCGGCCTCCTGGTGGTCAGCGCCGTGCTCGGGGGCTGGCTCATCGCCCTCAATCTGCGTCGCTACCGCGTCAGCCGGGTCACGTCACCGGCGTCCGGCACCGCGGGCACCATCGAGCTCAACCTGGCGACGCTGGCCGGGGCCATCGCCCGGGAGCTGGAGGAGCACCCCCGCGTCGACTCCGTGCTGCACAGCGTCACCCGCTACTGGGACCGCCCCACCATGACCATCACGGTCCGTGCCCGACCAGGCGCGGACATCCCCGCCCTGCGCGACACCCTCGAGCAGGTGGAGAAGGAGTTCCGGGCCGCCACCCCGGGGATCACCGTCACCACGGAGTACCGGCTGCACCTGCTGCCCGCGGATCAGTGATCCTCCGACCAGGGGGCGTCCTCGACGGACAGGATCTCCTGGACCGCGGCGTACTCCACCGGCGGGCCCCCTCCCGGCGGCTGCACCACCAGGGGCACCCCGGGACGGCACTGCACCAGGGACTCCCACGTCCTCTCCTCCCGGTCGAGGCTGCGGCGGCCGGCCACGAAACGTTCCAGGCCGTGGGAGAGCAGCACCGTCGAGTCGTCGGCGAGGGAGATGAGGTGCACCGCGTCGCCCCGGTCGCGGCGCTGTACCCCGCACAGGGACGGGACGGTGGCGGACGGGGCGGCGTCGAGAAGCGTGATCCCGCTGAGCACCCCGAGACGGTGGTCGATGCCCTCCTGCGAGGTGACCACCAGCGGACCGCCGACGAAGGCGGGCCGCAGCGTGGCGTAGGACCACACACCCGGCTGCGCCGTCACCCCCGGACGGCGGACGATGACGCGCCACGGGTCGACCATGACGCGGTGCTCCGGCGACTCCGTGCGCAGGAGGTAACGGGCGGTGACGCGGGCGTCGACAAGCGGCAGTTCCCCGGGGTGGACACGCGCGAGGACCCCGAGCTCACGCACGAGGTCCTCATCGGTGGCGCCCCACCCGATACCCCGGTTGGACAGGATGCCGAACAACGTCGGCAACGACAGGTCGGGCTGCCCCTCCCACACCCGCTGCACCGCGGCGAGGACGCCGGGAATGCGCAGGGGGTCCTGCATCAGAAGCGGGCGGAGACGCAGTCGGAGCCCGGGACGGCCTCCGCGATGTCGTTGCCCAGGGCGACGATGCGGTTGTTCTCGTCGACGTGGACGATGCGCGGCTCGTACTCGAGGGCCTCCTCGAGAGTGGCCTGCAGGTAGGAGATGAGGATGACGATGTCACCCGGGTGGATGAGGTGCGCGGCGGCACCGTTGATGCAGATCTCTCCGGTACCGGGTCGACCGGTGATGACGTAGGTCTCGAGACGTGCACCGTTGGTGACGTCCACGATCGCGACCTTCTCACCTTCGATGAGTCCGGCCGCAGCAAGCAGGTCGGCGTCCACCGTGACGGAACCGACGTAGTTCAGGTCGGCCTGCGTGACGGTGGCGCGGTGGATCTTGGCCCCCAGGATGGTCTTGAGCATGCGTAAGAAGATACCTGCACCACCCGCTTTTACCAAAGGGGTGGACGGTTACGTTTGCGTAACCTTCTGAATCGCCGAAGGGCCCGGCGGGGATGAACCCCTCCGGACCCTTCAGGTCAGATCAGTAAGGTGACTTACTTGATGATCTTGGTGACGCGGCCAGCGCCGACGGTGCGGGAGCCCTCGCGGATAGCGAAGCGCAGGCCCTCGTCCATGGCGACCGGCTGGATCAGGGTGACGGACATGTCGACGTTGTCGCCCGGCATGACCATCTCGACACCCTCCGGCAGCTTCACGACACCAGTGACGTCGGTGGTGCGGAAGTAGAACTGCGGACGGTAGTTGTCGAAGAACGGGGTGTGGCGGCCGCCCTCGTCCTTGGACAGGACGTAGACGGAACCCTCGAACTCGGTGTGCGGGGTGTAGGCGCCCGGCTTGATGATGACCTGGCCGCGCTCGACGTCCTCACGCTTGATGCCGCGGAGCAGCAGACCACAGTTGTCGCCGGCCTCGGTGTAGTCGAGAAGCTTACGGAACATCTCGATACCGGTGACGGTGGTGGTGGTGGACTTCTCCTTGATGCCGATGATCTCGACCTCGTCGTTGACGTTCAGCTGACCGCGCTCGACGCGGCCGGTGACGACGGTGCCACGACCGGTGATGGTGAAGATGTCCTCGACCGGCATCAGGAACGGCTTGTCGGTCTCGCGCTCCGGGTCCGGGATGGAGTCATCGCAGGCCTGCATGAGCTCGAGGACGGAGTCGACCCACTTCTGCTCGCCGTTCAGGGCGCCCAGAGCGGAGATGTGGATGATCGGAGCCTCTTCGTCGTAGTCCTGCTCAGCCAGCAGCTCGCGGACCTCCATCTCGACGAGCTCGATGATCTCCTCATCGTCGACCATGTCGCACTTGTTCAGGGCGACGAGGATGTACGGGACGCCGACCTGGCGGGCCAGCAGCACGTGCTCGCGGGTCTGCGGCATCGGGCCGTCGGTGGCGGCGACCACGAGGATGGCACCGTCCATCTGAGCGGCACCGGTGATCATGTTCTTGATGTAGTCGGCGTGACCCGGGGCGTCAACGTGTGCGTAGTGACGCTTCTCGGTCTGGTACTCGACGTGGGAGATGTTGATCGTGATGCCACGCTCCTTCTCCTCCGGCGCCTTGTCGATGGCGTCGTAGGCGAAGGACTCGTTCAGGTCCGGGTAAGCGTCGGCCAGAACCTTGGTGATGGCGGCGGTGGTGGTGGTCTTGCCGTGGTCAACGTGACCGATGGTGCCGATGTTGACGTGGGGCTTCGTACGCTCGAACTTCGCCTTTGCCACTGTATGTCCTCCTGGACTTCATGGTGGCTACGACCTTCGCAGCCACGTGGTTGACAGTCACCATGCCGGTACGACCTGATTCAGGGCGCGCCGGATGGCGTTTCACAATGTGCCAGTTACACGATCCTAGATTTACACCGCCGTTTTTTCAAACCGCGGCCGGCTGACCCGATCCGGGATCTCACGGTGGGTAACGGCCGGCTCAGCACACACCCTGGGGTGTCTGCTCAGCGCAGCCGCTACCCTCCGTGTTTGGTGTTCCCCACCCTGCCCGCCGACGTCGGCACGGGGACGTCGGCAGGCCTCGGTGGGAGGGGTTCACCGGGGGAGCTTAAGCGCCGGTGCGCTCAGCGATGATCTCCTCGGAGACGCTGGAGGGAACCTCAGCGTAGGAGTCGAAGACCATGGAGTAGTTCGCACGACCCTGGGTCTTGGAACGCAGGTCACCGACGTAGCCGAACATCTCGGACAGCGGGACCTTGGCCTTGACGACCTTGGCGCCGGAGCGGTCCTCCATGGCGTTGACCTGGCCGCGGCGGGAGTTGATGTCACCGATGACGTCACCCATGTACTCCTCCGGGGTGATGACCTCGACGGCCATCAGCGGCTCGAGCAGGACCGGCTTCGCCTTGGCGACAGCCTCCTTCAGAGCCTGGGAGCCGGCGATCTTGAACGCCATCTCAGAGGAGTCGACCTCGTGGTACTGGCCGTCGATCAGGGTGGCCTTGATGTTCACCAGCGGGTAGCCGGCGAGGAAGCCGTACTGCATGGCGTCCTGGATACCGGCGTCGACGGACGGGATGTACTCCTTCGGGACGCGGCCACCGGTGACGGCGTTCTCGAAGTGGTACAGCGGGGACTGGCCCTCCTCGAGCTCTTCCTCGGCCGGAGCGTAGGGCTCGATGCCGATGATGACCTTCGCGAACTGGCCGGAGCCACCGGTCTGCTTCTTGTGGGTGAACTCGAGCTTCTCGACGGGCTTGCGGATGGTCTCGCGGTACGCGACCTGCGGGGCACCCACGTTGGCCTCGACCTTGAACTCGCGCTTCATGCGGTCGACGAGGACGTCGAGGTGGAGCTCGCCCATGCCGCCGATGACGGTCTGGCCGGACTCCTCGTCCAGCTCGACGGTGAAGGTCGGGTCCTCCTCGGCGAGCTTGCCGATGGCGACGCCCAGCTTCTCCTGGTCGGCCTTGGTCTTCGGCTCGATGGAGACCTTGATGACCGGGTCCGGGAAGTCCATGGACTCCAGGATGATCGGTGCATCGGTGGCGCAGAGGGTGTCACCGGTGGTGGTGTCCTTCAGGCCGATGAACGCGTAGATGTTGCCGGCGAGTGCCTCCTCGACCGGGTTCTCCTTGTTGGCGTGCATCTGGAAGAGCTTGCCGACGCGCTCGCGCTTCTGCTTGGTGGAGTTCATGACCTGGTCACCCGGGACGACGCGACCGGAGTACACGCGCACGAAGGTCAGCTTGCCGAAGAACGGGTGAGCGGCGATCTTGAAGGCCAGAGCGGAGAAGGGCTCGTCGGTGGACGGCTTACGGGTGATCTTCTCGGACTCGTTGTTGACGGCGGAGCCGATGACCTCGCCGACGTCCAGCGGGCTCGGCAGGTAGGCGACAGCGGCGTCGAGCAGCGGCTGGACACCCTTGTTGCGGTAGGCGGTGCCACAGAAGACCGGGTAGATCTCGGAGTTGACGACCATTTTGCGGATGGCGCCCTGGATCTCCTCCTTCGTCAGCTCCTCGCCGCCGAAGTACTTCTCCATGAGCTCCTCGTCGGACTCTGCGACGGTCTCGAGCAGCTTCTCGCGGTACTCCTCGGCGCGCTCCTGCAGGTCGGCCGGGATCTCCTCGACGGTGGCCTCGGTGCCGATCTCGGTCTTGCCGCGCCAGGTGAGGGCCTTCATGTCGACGAGGTCGACGACGCCGTCGAAGTCATCCTCAGCGCCGATCGGCAGCTGCATGACCAGCGGCTTGGCGCCGAGGCGGTCGACGATGGTGCCGACGGTGTAGTAGAAGTCAGCGCCCAGCTTGTCCATCTTGTTGACGAAGCAGATACGCGGGACGTCGTACTTGGTGGCCTGACGCCAGACCTGCTCGGACTGCGGCTCGACGCCCTCCTTGCCGTCGAAGACGGCGATGGCGCCATCGAGAACGCGCAGGGAACGCTCAACCTCGACGGTGAAGTCGACGTGACCCGGGGTATCGATGATGTTGATCTGGTTGTTGTCCCAGAAACAGGTGACCGCAGCGGAGGTAATGGTGATACCGCGCTCCTTCTCCTGCTCCATCCAGTCAGTGGTGGCGCCACCGTCGTGGGTCTCGCCGACCTTACGGTTGATACCGGTGTAGAAGAGAATGCGCTCAGTGGTGGTGGTCTTACCGGCATCGATGTGGGCCATGATGCCGATGTTGCGGACCTTGTTCAGGTCCTTAAGCACTTCTTGTGCCACAGTCTTACCCCAACTTGTAGATCTTGGACGCCCGCGCGTTGTACGCCTGGGACGCCGTCGGTGGATAGTTCTTGTTCAATACTGCCATTGATTGGCCGTGCTGGCACCCGTCAGTGACGAAATTCGCCGACATCCAAGTGTACGTCAATCAGTGGTCTAGCTCAGTGGGTGCGCCTCGCGGCCCACCCGGAAAGACACCAGTGGCCCAACAACGAGTCGCCTCAGACCCGCCCCGGCCGGCCGGCCGCAGTGGAGACGCGGCAGGACGGTGAGGGACGGAGGAGTGCGACAGGGTGCTGGGCCATCGTGGTGTGATTTCCTGCTACTACCAGCGGTAGTGGGCGAAGGCGCGGTTGGCCTCGGCCATCTTGTGGACGTCCTCGCGGCGCTTCACGGAAGCACCGAGACCGTTGGACGCATCCAGGATCTCGTTGGCGAGACGGTCAACCATCGAGTTCTCGCGACGCTGACGGGTGAAGGTGACGAGCCAGCGCAGAGCCAGGGTGTTGGAGCGGCCCGGGCGGACCTCAACCGGAACCTGGTAGGTGGCGCCACCCACGCGGCGGGAGCGGACCTCGAGGTCCGGGCGGATGTTGCCCAGAGCCTTCTCGAGGGTGCCGACCGGGTCGGTGCCGGTCTTCTCGCGGCAGGCCTCGAGGGCACCGTAGACGATGCGCTCGGCGGTGGACTTCTTGCCGTCGAGGAGGACCTTGTTGACCAGCTGGGTCACGATCTCGGAGTTGTAGACCGGATCCTTGACGACGGGACGAACGACTGCACGGTTCTTACGCATTGTTTACTGTCCCTTCTTGGCGCCGTAGCGGGAGCGGGCCTGCTTGCGGTCCTTGACACCCTGGGTGTCGAGGGTGCCGCGGACGATCTTGTAACGGACACCCGGGAGGTCCTTCACACGACCGCCACGGACGAGCACCATGGAGTGCTCCTGGAGGTTGTGGCCCTCGCCCGGAATGTAGGCGGAGACCTCGATGCCGGTGGTCAGGCGCACACGGGCGACCTTACGCAGAGCGGAGTTCGGCTTCTTCGGGGTGGTGGTGTACACACGGGTGCACACGCCGCGACGCTGCGGGGAACCCTTCAGGGCAGCGGAGTTGATCTTCGCTGCCTTGGAGTGGCGACCCTTGCGGATCAGCTGCTGAATAGTGGGCATAACCGTCTTTCTGTGTTGATCGGCTTATCCGGCCGGATGAGCCGACCGAGAGACTTCGGAAGTTGATTTCGCCTGACACCCGCACACCTGGTGCGGGGCCGGGTTTCTCCGGTCTCGCTTTTAAACGTGCGTAACCCAGTCAGCCGCTCTCGCTGGCCTACCGGGAGGAAGTTCAGGCTCCCACCATGGAGACGTGGGACTTCCGTGCACGTTACCGGAATCCCCTCCCCATCCCCAAATCCCCTTTTCGACGCCACCTTCCTCCCCGGGCACCCGGGACGTCCGGGGAGGCACGATCACCCGCCGGTCACCCGATCGGGGGGACGCGATTCCGGCCCCTCCCCGGCCCACATGTTGTGGGTGGCCACCGGAAGCACCCCACGGCGTGACACAACATGTAGTGGTGCGGCCGCCCGCAACACACCACACCATGTGGCTATGAAACTCATTAGCGAGAGTTACAACGGGGTAATTCCAACTTATGGTGGAGGTCATGACTCCCCTGACGCGCGCCTCCATCTCCCCCGCCACCACCATCGACGAGTACCTCGACCGCCGCGACTGGCGCGTCAACGCCAACGCCAACCAGGACTTCTCCCTGGGCGGGCTGATCCTCAACACCTCCGGGAAAGTGGTCGCCAACTACTGGCTCGACGAGGTCTTCCACCCGGACGCCGGCCGCGCCCACCGGGAGGGCGATCTCCACATCCACGACCTCGACATGCTCTCCGGCTACTGCGCCGGCTGGTCGCTGCGCCAGCTGCTGGCCGAGGGATTCGGCGGGGTGCCGGGCACCATCTCCTCCACCCCTCCGCGGCACCTGTCCTCGGCGTGCGGGCAGATCGTCAACTTCCTCGGCACCCTGCAGAACGAGTGGGCGGGTGCGCAGGCCTTCTCCTCCTTCGACACCTACCTGGCGCCGTTCGTGCGCCTCGACTCCCTCACCTACGAGCAGGTCGAGCAGACCCTCCAGGAGTTCGTGTTCAACCTCAACGTGCCCTCCCGGTGGGGCACGCAGACACCGTTCACCAACCTCACCTTCGACTGGGTCTGCCCCGCGGACCTGCGCGACCAGTACCCCTTCATCGGTGGCGAACCCGTCAACTTCACCTACGGGGACCTGCAGGAGGAGATGGACCTGATCAACCGGGCCTTCATCGCGGTGATGGGCGCCGGCGACGCGGACGGCCGCCCCTTCACCTTCCCCATCCCCACCTACAACATCACCGCGGACTTCGACTGGGACTCCCCCAACGCCCGCGCGCTCTTCGACATGACCGCCCGCTACGGTCTGCCCTACTTCCAGAACTTCCTCAACTCCGACCTCGACCCCGGCATGATCCGCTCCATGTGCTGCCGCCTGCAACTCGATCTGCGGGAACTGATCGCCCGCGGCAACGGGCTGTTCGGGTCCGCCGAACTGACCGGCTCCATCGGCGTGGTCACCCTCAACTGCGCCCGCCTCGGCCACGTCCACGCCGGCGATGAACAGGCGCTTCTCGACGCCACCACCCGACTCGTCGACCTCGCCGTCGACACGCTGGAGCGGCGACGGGCGTTCGTCGGGAAGCAGCTCGACGCCGGCCTGTACCCCTACACCGCACGCTGGCTGCCCGGCCTCGACAACCACTTCTCGACGATCGGCGTCAACGGCTGCAACGAGATGATCCGCAACTTCACCGGCGACGCCTACGACATCACCGACCCGCAGGGCCACGCCCTGGCCGGGCGGCTGCTCGACCACCTCAACACCCTGCTCGTGGAGGCGCAGGAGAGGACCGGGCACCTCTACAACCTGGAGGCCACCCCCGCCGAGGGCGCCACCTACCGCCTCGCCCGCGCCGACCGGGAGCGTTACCCCGGCATCCTGCAGGCCGGCACCGACGAGGAGCCGTACTACACCAACTCCACGCAGCTGCCGGTGTCGCACACCCCGGACCCCTTCGCCGCGCTCGCCGCCCAGGAGGACCTGCAGGCGAGGTACACAGGCGGCACGGTGCTGCACCTCTACATGGGAGCCGCCCTGGAGTCCGGGGAGGCGTGCGCCACGCTGCTGCGCCGGGCCCTGTCCACCTTCCGGCTGCCCTACCTCACCATCACCCCGACCTTCTCCGTCTGCCCCACCCACGGCTACCTCTCCGGCGAGCACCCGGCGTGCCCCGACTGCGGGGAGCCCACCGAGCTGTGGACCCGCGTCATGGGCTATTTCCGCCCGGTGAGCAGCTTCAACACCGGCAAGAAGGGGGAGTTCCGTGAGCGCGTCTACTTCGACCCGACCCGTGCCTGACCTGCCCGTCGCCGGGGTGATCCCCTTCTCCGCGACCGACTGGCCGGGGCTCCTCACGGCCACCGTCTTCACGCAGGGCTGCCCGCTGTCCTGCCGCTACTGCCACAACCCGACGCTGCAGGCGTTCCGCGGTGGGGAGGTGTCCTTCCCCGGGGTGCTGGAGTTCCTCGACACCCGCCGGGGACTCCTCGACGGCCTGGTCATCTCCGGGGGCGAACCCACCGTCCACCGCGGGCTGGGGGCGGCGGTGGCCGCGACCCGTGCCCGGGGCTTCCCCGTGGGCCTGCACACCAGCGGATACTCCCCCACCCGGCTGGCGGCCCTGCTCGCCGAGCCCACCACGCGCCCCGACTGGATAGGCCTGGACGTCAAGGGGCTGCCGGCCTCCACTCCCGGCGTCGTCGGCTGCACGCCCGCCACCGCCCGGCGGATGTGGGAGTCCCTCGACGTGGTGACCGCCGCCGGAGTCGAGGTCCAGGTGCGCACCACCGTGTGGCCGGGCTCCCTCCTCGAACGACAGCTGCCGGAACTGCGGGCGCGGGTCCGCGATGCCGGACATGAGCTGGTCGTGCAGTACGCCCGCGGCGTCGACGCCGACGGCCACCACCGGGTCGCCTGACCCCCGTGTCTCAACCTGTCGAACGTGTTTTTCCGCGCCTTCCCTGAGCTGCACGTATACAGATGTGCCGTGCACAGATTCGACAGGTTGAGACACGCGTCCCCCGCCGGTGCCCCGTACCATCAGGGCATGAGCAACGATCCGTCCCGCCTCCGCGCCAGCGACGAGGACCGCAGCCGGGCAGCAGAGGCCCTGAGCCACGCCTTCGCCCAGGGGAAGCTCGACTACGCGGAATTCGATGAACGCACCTCCACGGTCTGGGCCACGAAGTACCGCGACGAGCTGCTTCTCCCCCTGGCTGACCTGTACCCGGATCCGGCCCGGGTCCTCGACCAGCAGCTGCCCGCCGTGCGGCCCGATCACACGCCGACGCCTCCCCCGCAGGCCCAGGCGATGTCGCTGCAGCAGGTCACCGGTGAACCCGGCGGGGACTCCTTCAGTGTCGCCGTGATGGGCGGCTCCGAACGCGCCGGTGGCTGGTTGTGCGCCCCCACGCACACCTCCCTGGCCCTCATGGGCGGCACCGTCCTGGACCTGCGGCACGCCCGCCTCAGCGCCCGTGAGACGGTCATCCACGCTGTCGCCGTGATGGGCGGGATCGAGATCACCGTCCCGGAGGACGTCCGGATCATCTGCGACGGAGTCGGTATCATTGGCGGTTTCGGGGTCAGCGACGACAAGAGCGTCACCCTCGCACGGGAGGACATCCCGCTGGATGCGCCGGTGATCCGCCTGCGGGGCCTGGCGCTCATGGGCGGGGTGGAGGTCACCCGCAAGGCCCGCGGCGTGCGCTGACCCGGGATCGTCCGCAGGCAGCACGAAGGCCCCGGGGAGTGAATCCTCGGGGCCTTCGTGGGTCATCCGGTGGAACTACATCTGGAAGTCCTCGTCCAGCGGGACGGAGGCGCCGGTGAACTCGGCGTAGCCGTCGTCACCGTAGATGGAGTCGCCGTAGGTCGGGATCGAGTAGGCCGCGTTGCGGGCCGCCTCGGTCGGCTTGACCTGGATGTTGCGGTAGCGCGAGATACCGGTACCGGCCGGGATCAGCTTACCGATGATCACGTTCTCCTTGAGGCCGATGAGCTGGTCGGAGCGCTTGTTGATCGCGGCGTCGGTCAGGACACGGGTGGTCTCCTGGAACGACGCGGCGGACAGCCAGGACTCCGTGGCCAGCGAGGCCTTGGTGATGCCCATGATCTGGTCGCGCAGCTCCGCCGGCTGGCCGCCCTCGGCGCGGACCGCCGCGTTGATGCGGCGGGCCTCGGTGAGGTCGACCAGGGTGCCCGGCAGGAACTCCGTGGAACCGGCGTCGATGACGGTGCCGCGGCGCAGCATCTGGCGGATGATGATCTCGATGTGCTTGTCGTGGATGGCCACACCCTGGGTGCGGTACACGGCCTGCACCTCGTCGATCAGGTGCTTCTCGACGCCGCGACGACGCAGGACGCGCAGGACGTCATGCGGGTCGGCGGGGCCGCGGAGCAGGCGGTCACCGAGCTCGACGTGGTCACCGTCGCGCAGGGTGCGCTCGATGAGGACCGACGGGTTGTTGTCCATCGGGACCTTCACCTGGGCGAGGCCCTGGCGCTTGGACAGCTTCTCGTAGACCTTCTCCTCGGAACCATCGTCGGAGGTGAGGATCAGCTTGTAGAAGTTGCCGTCATCCTCGAGGGCGACGGTGCCCGAGAACTCCGCGATCGGGGAGGCGTTCTTCGGCACGCGGGCCTCGAACAGCTCCTGGACACGCGGCAGACCGCCGGTGATGTCACCACCGACACCACCCTGGTGGAAGGTACGCATGGTCAGCTGGGTACCGGGCTCACCGATCGACTGGGCGGCGACGATGCCGACGGCCTCGCCGATGTCGACCAGCTGGCCGGAGGCCATGGACTTGCCGTAGCACTTCGCGCAGACACCGGTCGGGGTCTGGCAGGTCAGCACGGAGCGGACCTTGACCTCGGTGATGCCCAGCTCGACGAGCTTGTCGATGGCCTCGTCGGTCAGGTCGGAACCCGCCTCGTAGAGGACCTCGCCGGACTCGCCGGTCACCTCGGTGGCGAAGACACGTCCGGAGACGGAGGTCTCGACCAGCGAGTGCTCGGTGTAGCCGGTGACGTTGCCGTCGGCGTCCTTGACCTCGACGGCCACCGGGACGCGGACACCCTGGCGGGTGCCACAGTCGTCCTCGCGGACGATGACGTCCTGCGCGACGTCGACGAGACGACGGGTCAGGTAACCCGAGTCGGCGGTACGCAGAGCGGTATCGGCCAGGCCCTTACGGGAACCGTGGGAGTTGTTGAAGTACTCCAGGACCGACAGGCCCTCACGGAAGGAGGTCTTGATCGGACGGGTGATGTAGTCACCCTTGGAGTTCACGACCATGCCCTTCATGCCGGCCAGGGTCCAGATCTGACGCATGTTGCCGGCGGCGCCGGACTTCACGATCATCGGGATCGGGTTGTCGTCGGGGTACAGCTCCTCGACGGCCTTACCGACCTTGTTCGTGGCGTCCTGCCACAGCTCGACGAGACGGTCGTAGCGGTCACGCTCACGCAGCGCACCCTTGACCCAGAACTTGTGCTCGATCTCGCGGGCCTCGGCCTCGTACGCCTCGAGGATCTCGTCCTTGTTGGGCAGGACGATGACGTCGGACATGGCGATGGTGACGCCGGAACGGGTCGCCCAGTAGAAGCCGGCGTCCTTCATCTTATCCATCGTCTGGGACACGGTGATCATCGGGTACTTGGCGGCGAGATCGTTGATCACGTCACCGAGCATGATGAAGCCCGCGCCGCCGCCCTTACGGACCATGACGCCCTCGAGGTACGGGTAGTTCCACGGCAGGAGCTCGTTGAACATGACGCGGCCCAGGGTGGTGTGGGCGGTCCAGACCTGACCCTGCTCCCAGCCCTCCGGGAAGAACTCGGCCTCGATCTCGGCCGGCGGACGCAGGTGCGAGATGCGGACGCGGATCGGTGCCTGCAGACCCAGGACACCACGGTCACGGGCCATGATGGCCTCGGCGAAGGACGAGTAGTCGCCCTGTGCCGGACCGTTCTCGTCGGCGGGCTTGTAGGCGCCCTGGCCGCCGATCTCGCCCTCGGCCTTGTCCATGGTCAGGAAGTACAGACCCGTGACCATGTCCAGACGCGGCATCGCCAGCGGCTTGCCGGACGCCGGGGACAGGATGTTGTTCGAGGCGAGCATGAGCACGCGGGCCTCGGCCTGCGCCTCAGCGGACAGCGGCAGGTGGACCGCCATCTGGTCACCATCGAAGTCGGCGTTGAAGGCCTCACAGGCCAGCGGGTGCAGCTGGATGGCCTTACCCTCGACGAGCTTCGGCTCGAAGGCCTGGATACCCAGGCGGTGCAGCGTCGGCGCACGGTTGAGCATCACCGGGTGCTCGGCGATGGCCTCCTCCAGGACGTCCCAGACCTCGGGACGCTGACGCTCGACCATGCGCTTCGCGGACTTGATGTTCTGCGCGTAGTCGTTCTCCACCAGACGCTTCATGACGAACGGCTTGAACAGCTCGAGCGCCATGAGCTTCGGCAGACCACACTCGTGGAGCTTCAGCTGCGGACCGACGATGATGACCGAACGGCCGGAGTAGTCGACTCGCTTACCGAGCAGGTTCTGACGGAAGCGACCCTGCTTACCCTTGAGCAGGTCGGACAGCGACTTCAGCGGGCGGTTGCCCGGTCCGGTGACCGGACGGCCGCGACGGCCGTTGTCGAACAGGGCGTCGACGGACTCCTGCAGCATGCGCTTCTCGTTGTTCACGATGATCTCGGGCGCGCCGAGGTCGATCATGCGCTTGAGGCGGTTGTTGCGGTTGATCACGCGACGGTACAGGTCGTTCAGGTCCGAGGTGGCGAAACGGCCACCGTCGAGCTGGACCATCGGACGCAGCTCCGGCGGGATCACCGGGATGCAGTCCAGGACCATGCCGGCCGGGTCGTTGCCGGAACGCTGGAACGCGGCGACGACCTTGAGGCGCTTGAGCGCACGCATCTTACGCTGGCCCTTGCCCTCGTTGATGATGGTGTGCAGCTCCTCGGCCTCGGCGTCGAGGTCGAAGTTGCGGATCAGGGTCTGGATGGCCTCCGCGCCCATGCCGCCGGTGAAGTACTCCTCGTAGCGGTCGAGGAGCTCCTCGTAGACGGTCTCGTCGATGATCATCTGCTTCGGAGCCAGCTTGACGAAGGTCTGCCAGATCTCCTCGAGACGGTCGATCTCACGCTCCGCGCGCTCGCGGATGTGCTGCATCTCCTTGTCGGCGGCGGTCTGCACCTTACGACGGGCCTCAGCCTTGGCGCCGGCGGCCTCGAGCTCGGCGAGGTCCTCCTCCAGCTTGGCTGCGCGCTCGGCGATCTCGGCCTCGGCGTCCGCCTCGACGTCCTTCTTCTCGAGCAGCATGTCCGCCTCGAGGGTGGACAGGTCGTTGTGACGTGCCTCGTCGTCGACGGAGGTGATGATGTTCGCGGCGAAGTAGATGATCCGCTCGAGATCCTTCGGGGCGAGGTCCAGCAGGTAGCCCAGGCGGGACGGCACACCCTTGAAGTACCAGATGTGCGTGACCGGGGCGGCCAGCTCGATGTGGCCCATGCGCTCACGACGGACCTTGGACTTGGTCACCTCGACGCCACAGCGCTCACAGATGATGCCCTTGTAGCGGACGCGCTTGTACTTGCCACACGCGCACTCCCAGTCCCGGGTGGGGCCGAAAATGCGCTCGCAGAAGAGACCGTCCTTCTCCGGCTTGAGGGTGCGGTAGTTGATTGTCTCCGGCTTCTTGACCTCGCCCTTGGACCAGCGGCGAATGTCGTCGGCGGTGGCCAGGCCGATGCGGAGCTCTTCGAAGAGGTTTACGTCGAACACGTAACTCCCTTTCCCCTCCCGGTGGGGAGGGATTGAATGGCGAATATCGGGTTAGAGGTTAGGAGGCGTCGACGTCGGAACGCTCGTCGTGGGACAGGTTGATGCCCAGCGAGGATCCGGCAGCGTCGAGCTCGTCGTCATCGGAGCCGGACAGTTCCATCGGGGTGCCGTCGGCGGAGAGGACCTCCACGTTGAGGCACAGGGACTGCAGCTCCTTGAGCAGAACCTTGAAGGACTCCGGAATGCCCGGGTCCGGGATGTTCTCGCCCTTGACGATGGCCTCGTAGACCTTGACACGGCCGACGACGTCATCGGACTTGATCGTCAGCAGCTCCTGCAGGGTGTAGGCGGCGCCGTATGCCTGCATCGCCCACACCTCCATCTCACCGAAGCGCTGGCCACCGAACTGGGCCTTACCGCCGAGCGGCTGCTGGGTGATCATGGAGTACGGACCGGTGGAGCGGGCGTGGATCTTCTCGTCCACCAGGTGGTGGAGCTTGAGCTGGTACATGTAGCCCACGGACACGGGGTACGGGAAGGGCTCACCGGAGCGACCGTCGATGAGCACGGCCTTGCCGTCCGGGTTGACCATGACCTCTCCGTCGCGGTTCGGACGCGAGTTGCGCAGGAGACCTGCCAGCTCGTCGTTGGTCGCACCGTCGAAGACCGGGGTGGCGGTCAGGGAGCCGGCGGGGACGTCGTAGAGGTCCTCCGGCAGGGTCTTGATCAGCTCGGCGTTCTCCGGGTCGGTCGGGTCGACCTTCCAGCCGGCGGCTGCGAGCCAGCCGAGGTGGATCTCGAGGACCTGGCCGATGTTCATACGACGCGGGACACCGTGCGTGTTGAGGATCATGTCGACCGGGGTTCCGTCCGGCAGGAACGGCATGTCCTCCGGCGGCAGGATCCTGCCGACGACACCCTTGTTGCCGTGGCGGCCGGCGAGCTTGTCGCCGTCCTGGATCTTGCGCTTCTGGGCGACGTAGACACGGATCATCTCGTTGACGCCCGGTGCCAGATCGTCGTCGTCCTCACGGGCGAAGCGACGGACACCGATGACCTTGCCGTTCTCACCGTGCGGCACCTTCATGGAGGTGTCGCGGACCTCGCGGGCCTTCTCACCGAAGATGGCGCGCAGGAGGCGCTCCTCCGGGGTCAGCTCGGTCTCGCCCTTCGGGGTGACCTTGCCGACGAGGATGTCGCCGGCGCGGACGTCGGCACCGATGCGGACGATGCCGCGCTCGTCGAGGTCGCGCAGGACGTCCTCGGAGACGTTCGGGATCTCACGGGTGATCTCCTCGGCGCCCAGCTTGGTGTCGCGGGCGTCGATCTCGTGCTCCTCGATGTGGATCGAGGTGAGGATGTCCTGTTCGACGATGCTCTGGTTGAGGATGATCGCATCCTCGTAGTTGTGGCCCTCCCACGGCATGAACGCGACCAGCAGGTTGCGGCCGAGGGACATCTCACCGTTGTGGGTGCCCGGACCGTCGGCGAGGACCTGGCCGGCCTCGACGCGGTCGCCGATGTTGACCAGCGGGGTCTGGTTGTAGCAGGTGCCCTGGTTGGTGCGCTCGAACTTGCGCAGCAGGAAGGTGTCGCGGATGCCGTCGTCGTCCATGACCGTGATCAGGTCGGCGGAGACATTCTCGACGACGCCGGCCTTCGGCGCGATGACCATGTCACCGGCGTCGTAGGCGGCACGCTTCTCCATGCCGGTGCCCACGTAGGGGGCCTCGGCGCGGACCAGCGGCACGGCCTGACGCTGCATGTTCGCACCCATGAGGGCACGGTTGGCGTCATCGTGCTCGAGGAACGGAATCATCGCGGTGGCGACGGAGACCATCTGACGTGCGGAGACGTCGATGAAGTCCACGGCCTTGGGGTCACGGACACCGATGTCGCCGTCCTTGAGGCGGACCTCGACGCGGTTGGTGGTGATGTTGCCCTCGGCGTCACGCTCGGTGGACGCCTGGCCGATGGCGTAGCGGTCCTCCTCGTCGGCGGTGAGGTAGTGGACCTCGTCGGTGATCTTGCCGTCGACGACCTTGAGGTACGGGGTCTCGATGAAACCGAACGCGTTGACACGTGCGTAGGAGGAGAGAGAACCGATCAGACCGATGTTCGGTCCCTCCGGGGTCTCGATCGGGCACATGCGTCCGTAGTGGGACGGGTGCACGTCTCGGACCTCGATGCCGGCGCGCTCACGGGACAGACCGCCCGGGCCGAGGGCGGACAGACGACGCTTGTGGGTCAGACCCGACAGCGAGTTGTTCTGGTCCATGAACTGGGACAGCTGGGAGGTGCCGAAGAACTCACGGATGGCGGCCGAGACCGGGCGGACGTTGATCAGCGAGGTCGGGGTGATCGACTCGGCGTCCTGCGTGGTCATGCGCTCGCGCACGACACGCTCCATGCGGGACAGGCCCACGCGGACCTGGTTCTGGATGAGCTCACCGACGGTACGCAGACGACGGTTGCCGAAGTGGTCGATGTCGTCGGTGTTGACCGGGATGACCTCACCCGTCGGGGAGGTCATGGTGCGCTCGCCGGCGTGCAGGCGGACCAGGTACTCGAGGGTGGTGGCGATGTCCTCCTCGGTGAGGGTCATCAGGCCCTCGTGGTCGCCGCCGAGACCGAGCTTGCGGTTGACCTTGTAGCGGCCGACCTTGGCCAGGTCGTAGCGCTTCGGGCGGAAGAAGGCGTTGTCGAGCAGGGAACGCGCGAGATCGCGGGTCGGCTGCTCGCCCGGACGCTGCTTGCGGTAGATCTCGAGCAGTGCCTCGTCGACGTTGGCCACACCGTCGGACTCGAGGGTGGACATCATGATCTCGGAGAAGCCGAAGCGCTCCTGGATCTGCTCGGTGGTCCAACCCAGTGCCTTGAGCAGGACGGTGACCGGCTGGCGACGCTTACGGTCGATGCGAACGCCGACGGTGTCACGCTTGTCGACGTCGAACTCGAGCCAGGCGCCACGGGACGGGATGACCTTGACGGAGTGCAGCGGACGCTCGGTGGACTTGTCGATCGTCTGATCGAAGTAGACGCCCGGGGAGCGGACCAGCTGGGAGACCACGACACGCTCGGTGCCGTTGACGATGAACGTGCCCTTGTCGGTCATCATCGGGAAGTCGCCGATGAAGACGGTCTGGGACTTGATCTCCTGGGTTTCGTTGTTGATGAACTCCGCCGTCACGTAGAGCGGGGCGGAGTAGTTGATGTCCTTGTCCTTGCACTCATCGACGGAGTACTTGACGTCCTCGAATCGCGGGGCGGACAGGGAGAGGGACATGTTCTCGGAGTAGTCCTGGATCGGGCTGAGCTCTTCGAGAATGTCCTCAAGACCACTGGTGACGCGGGCCTCCGGCCCACGCTCCTCCTGCTGGCGGGCGCGCCACTCGGGCGTACCGATCAGCCATGCAAAGGATTCACGCTGCAGGTCAAGGAGACCCGGGACCTCGATCGGCTCTGCGTTCTTGGAGAACGAGTAGCGCTTCGGAGTTCCGGGGATATCGGCCACTGACTTGGTCTGGCGGGAGACTGCCAAGATGGGTCCTTCCAGCACCTCACGCGGACTGTGGCTGTTCGGGCCACCGGATCCGCTGGTAGATTTAGCATTCGGTCTGCTGTGGAATGACCGTCCCCAGGTAGCACAAAATCACCTTGTCAAGTCGACTTTTGCAGGTCGTTTGATCAAGGTTTCCTAGCAGCCCAGAGACGAATTCCAGCGCAACGAAGTAGCCTATATCAAGATCGTCTCTTTGGCAAGCCCCGGTGCTGGTGGGGTGTGTCCGGATTCAGGCGGGGACTCTACCATGACTCTCCCCGCGTGACGCAACAAGCGGGCGTGTCACCCGCTTATCGACGTCCCCGTCCGAACGCCCCGAAGGCGCCCGCGAGGCCGATCAGGGTGAGCACACCACCGACGCCGACAACCACCCAGCGGATGGTCCCGGAGGTGCCGGGATCACGGACGGCGGAGGCCTCATCCAGGAGGGTGTCGATCTGCTCCTGCGGCATGCGGCCCTCGAAGCGCAGGATCTGCTGACGTTCCTCACTCTCCGGGGCGCCGTACCAGGAGTCGATGTCCTCGCGGATCTCGACGACGAGACCGGAGACACGGTCGACGAGCAGGTCGCGGGTGACGGAGTGGAACCAGTGGAGCTCGGTGAAGTCGGGCAGGGTGACCACGTTGAAGGGCGACTCGTAGAGGGTGCTCAGGTCCGTCGGCCCGATCTCCTGCCGGTAGCGGTACACGGAACGGCCGTTCATCTCGAGCTCCTCGACGAACTCGGCCGGGCGGGTCTCCCGCAGCTGCGGGTCGAAGACCTCGTAGGTGGTCTGCTGCGCGTCGGAGGGGAACTTCAGCCACACCCCGTCGACGTCCACCTCGCTCACCGGGCTGGCGAGCTGGTCCGTGAGGGTGGCCGGCGTGGTCGCCGCCCCGGTGGTGCGGTCGATGCCGTAGCTCCACACCTCGGCGGAGATGAGCCGGTCCAGTTCCTCCTGCTGGCTGCCACGCATGTAGGTCTCGCCGATGCGCAAGGTGGCGGTGTCCGCGTCGGAGGGGTTCTGGATCTCCATGTGCAGCTGATGCGTCACCGGGGCGGTGACCACGCGGCCGTCCGGGTCAGTCATGAGGCGGGTGTCAGCGGCGTCGTCGACAAGCGTGTAGGTGGTGGCCTCCAACCCGAGCGGCAGGCGGGCGTCCTCCGGGAGGAATCGTGGCGCGACCAGCCCCGCCACCAGCAGAGCCACACCGACGCCGAGCAGGAGGAAGGAGAGCAGACGGGACATGGGCAGCATGCCGATGACTCTACCTTCCCTCTCCTTCCCGCTCATTGAGCGGACCTGCTCGGCGCGATTCGCGACACCAGATTTCCTCGACAACACTGAAAACCTTTCGCCTGATGGTGTTCTCCGCACCAACAGCAGAAGAAGCCCGACATTCACCGGCATGCAGGGTCAGAGGACTGCGTGCACCATGACCCCAGGAATCGGACAACGCCCCCGTGCTCCGTCGAAACGGAGCACGGGGGCGTCGAGAAGCAGAAGCCTACTTGAGGGAGACCTTGGCGCCGGCCTCTTCCAGCTTGGCCTTGGCAGCCTCAGCGTCCTCCTTGTTGGCACCCTCGAGGATGGCCTTCGGGGCACCCTCGACAAGCTCCTTGGCCTCCTTCAGGCCCAGGCCGGAGACGAGCTCGCGGACAGCCTTGATCACGCCGATCTTCTTGGCGCCGGCGTCCTCGAGGACGACGTCGAACTCGTCCTTCTCCTCAGCAGCGGCAGCGCCGGCGTCGCCAGCGGCACCTGCGGCAGCGACGGCGACCGGAGCAGCAGCGGTGACCTCGAAGACCTCCTCGAACTCCTTGACGAACTCGGAGAGCTCGATCAGGGTCATCTCCTTGAAGGCCTCAATGAGCTCGTCCTTGGTGAGCTTAGCCATGGTGGCTTCCTTTCTTTAAGGGCCTGTTCCGACAGACCCGAAGTGTTTGGGGGGTGTGATGCGCCGAATGGCGACTTACGCGTCCTTCTTCTCCTGGAGCGCAGCTGCGAGGCGTGCGACCTGGGAAGCGGGGGCGTTGAACAGGCCTGCGGCCTTTGCCAGATTGCCCTTCATGGCACCGGCCAGCTTCGCGAGGGTGGTCTCGCGGTTGTCCAGCTCGGCGATGGCCTTGACCTGGTCGGCAGACAGAGCGTTGCCGTCCATGTAGCCACCCTTGACGATGAACGCCTTGTTGTCATCGGCGAACTTCTTCATCACCTTGGCGGCGTCGACGGCCTCGCCCTTGATGAAGGCGACGGCGGTCGGGCCGGTCAGGTGCTCGTCAAGACCCTCGATGCCCTGTTCCTGGGCAGCGATCTTGATCAGGGTGTTCTTGGCGACGGAGTACTGGACGTCGAAGCCCAGAGCGTTACGCAGCTCAGAGATCTGCGCAACGGTCAGGCCGCGGTACTCGGTGAGAACGATGGAGGATGCCTCCTCGAACTTTGCCTTGAGCTCTGCGAGCTCGGCGGTGTTCTTCGCGTTTGCCATTACTTCGCCTCCTTCCAATTACGTGGTGGTTGATCCGCCGGGGCCCTTCCCAATGAAAAGAGCCCCGTGCAAGAGCACAGGGCGCATCAACTCCGTGGAAGGAGTGGTGGCTCGAAAGTGTCTCCTGCGTGGGCCGGTCCAGATTCCTGGACGCCTTCGATCCTCTCGGATGACCGACGGTCTGCGGTGAAACTTGAGCTCGGATCCCCCAGAAGGGAGCCGTTCAAACTTCGCTTCATGATATTAGTGCCAACCCTCGACCAACTCCAAATCGCGTGGGAGACTGGAGAGCAATGTGATCCACGACACTCTGAGTCCGGGAGGAAATAATGCGCGAAGGACTGGCGGCGATCGTCGAGAAGCTGCGTTCCCACATGAGCTCCCCGCGGGGATGGACCCCGGCGGAGGAGCACCCTCCGGTGAGCGAGGCGATGGACTTCCTCCGGGACCACGGGCCCCTCGCCCACGACTGGCCCAACTGGCGGGCCGGCGCGGACCTCTACGCCGAGCTCACGCCCGAACGGGTGGCCACGCTCGACCGGCAGACCACCCTCCTGCTGCTCACGTCGCTGGCCCGGGAGGAGCGCTTCTGTGACGGCGCCTGGGACCGGATGTTCGAGTGCGGCAAGGGCATGTGGCTCTTCGAGCGCTGGCTCGAACTGACGCCCGCGACCTGACCGGGGGCTACTTCCCGTCGAAGTCGCTCAACGGACCACGCACCACCGCCACGCGCGCCGCGTTGAGCACGGCGAGCACGTCGATGACCTCCTGTGCGATGGCGCCCATCAGCGGGGTGAGCAGGCCGAACACGGCGAGGATCATGCCGATGATGCTCAGCGCCATGCCGCCGATGACCGACTGCAGCGCGATCCGCCGCATGCGGGCACCGATGTGGAGGAGGTCGTCGAGACGCTCGAGGGAGGAGTCGAGGATGACGGCGTCGGCGGCCTCGGAGGTGACGTCGGAGTCCGCGCCCATCGCCACGCCGACGGTGGCGACGGCCATCGCCGGCGCGTCGTTGATGCCGTCGCCGAGGAACATCGTCGGCCCCCGCTGATTGTGCTTCTCGACGATCGCCAGCTTCCCCTCCGGACTCACCCCGGCGTGCACCTCCCCGATGCCCACCCGGTCCGCGAGGTAGCGCACCTCGGACTCGCGGTCGCCGGAGATGATCATGAGCTTGTCCACGTCGTGCATCCGTGGCAGGTGGGCGATGAACTCTGCGGCGGAGGCACGCGGCTCGTCCCGCAGGCGGATCATGGCGGCGTAGGCGTCGTCGACGAGCACGATCGACTCCATGCCCGAGGGCGTGACCGGGATGTGCTCCCGGCTGGCCGGATCGATCTGGTGGGCGGTCTTCCGGTTGGTGATGCGGATGTGCCGGCCACCCACCATGCCGGTGAGACCCTGGCCGGGCTTCTCGGACACCTCGGTGACGTCCGGCAGCGGCAGGTCACGCTCCGCCGCACCGTCGCGGATGGCGTTGGCCAGCGGGTGCCGTGAGTAGCGCTCCACGGAGGCCGCGAGTGCGAGGACCTCGTCCTCCGCGAATCCGGGGCCGGTGTGGATCTCCGTGATCACCGGACGCCCGTAGGTCAGCGTGCCGGTCTTGTCGAACATCACCGTCCGCACCTTGGAGGCGTTCTCCAGCATCCCCGGATTCTTCACGATGATGCCCCGCCGCGCCGCCAGGGAGATCGCCCCGATGATCGCCACCGGCACACCGATGAGCAGCGGGCACGGGGTGGCTACGACGACGACCGCCAGGAACCGCACCGGGTCGCCCGAGATCGCCCAGCCCAACGCACCCAGGCTGAGCGCGATGACGGTGTACCAGGCACCCAGCCGGTCGGCCAGACGCCGGATGCCCGGGCGGTTCTCCTCCGCCTCCCGCAGCACGCCGACGATCTGCGCGTACCGCGAGTCCTGCGCCGGCCGGCTGGCCACGATGGTGAGCGGGGTGTCACCGTTGACGGCGCCGGACATGACCTCCGAGCCCTTCGACTTGCTCACCACATAGGGCTCACCGGTCAGGTAGGACTCGTCCATCGTGCCGTGCCCCTCGACCACCTCGCCGTCCACCGGGCACAGCTCGTGCGGCAGCACCGCGACGAGGTCCCCCACCGCGATGTCCTCCACCGGCACCTCCTCGGTGCCGTCGAGGATCGACCTTCCCCGCAGCCGGTGCGCGGTGGTGGGGGCACGCCGGGCCAACGCGTCGAGGGTGCCCGACGCGCGTTTCGACGCCGCCTCCTCCAGCGCCTCACCGCCCGAGAGCATGAGGACGATGATCGCGGCGACCAGCCACTCCCCCAGCAGCACCGAGGTGATGATGGACACCGCCGCCAGGGTGTCGGCGCCACCGCGGGTCGCGATCGCCGACTTGAGCACCTCCCACATGAGCGGCAGGCCGCCGACGACGACGATGGCCACGAGCGGCCAGTCACGGGCCCACCCGTCCAGGCCGACGCCGAACCACAGGATGAGGTGCACGATGATCGCCACGACCGTGGCGAGGGTGATGATGCCGTCCCGGGAACGGAGGAAGAGCATCGCGGGCTGGCGAGGGACAGGGGGCGCGGTTGCGGTGGTCATAACACCATTGTCCCGGAAAAAACCGCGCCTGACCAGCAAGTACAGGCTTACCTCACCGGGCAGGGAACGCAGAACGCCCCGCCTGCTCCGGAGAGGAGCGGGCGGGGCGTCGACAAGCAGCCGGGAACTAGGCCTCGGAGGCGTAGTTCTTCTGGACGCCGGAGTCCACCGGGACACCCGGGCCGTTGGTGGAGGACAGGGTGATCTTCTTCAGGTAGACACCCTTGGCGGAGGACGGCTTGATGCGGAGCAGCTCGTCGAGGAGAGCGCCGTAGTTCTCAGCCAGAGCCTTCTCGTCGAAGGATGCCTTGCCGATGGCGGCGTGCAGGTTGGAGGCCTTGTCCACGCGGAAGGAGATCTTGCCGCCCTTGACGTCGGCGACAGCCTTGGCGACGTCGGTGGTGACGGTGCCGGTCTTCGGGTTCGGCATCAGACCACGCGGGCCCAGGACGCGGGCGACGCGGCCGACCTTGGCCATCTGGTCCGGGGTGGCGATGGCGACGTCGAAGTCGATGGTGCCACCGTTGATGGCCTCGATCAGCTCGTCGGTGCCCACGACGTCGGCACCGGCCTGCTCAGCCTCGGTGGCCTTCTCGCCGGCGGCGAAGACGGCGACGCGGACGGTCTTACCGGTGCCGTGCGGCAGGGAGACGGTGCCGCGGACCAGCTGGTCGGCCTTACGCGGGTCGACGCCGAGACGGATGGCGACGTCCACGGTGGAGTCGAAGTTCTTGGAGGAGGTCTCCTTGATGAGCTTCGCAGCCTCGAGCGGGGAGTAGACGCGACCCTTGTCGATCTTCTCGGCGGCGGCCTTGTATGCCTTGGAGTTCTTGCTCATTGTGTCAATTCCTTTGCGGGATTGGTGTGGTCGACGGGCCGAAGCGGGCCCTGCCACGTGATGTTCAGGGTGAGAGAAGGGAGGGGATTAACCCTCGACCTCGATGCCCATGGAGCGGGCGGTACCGGCGATGATCTTCGCGGCGGCGTCGATGTCGCGGGCGTTGAGGTCCTTCTGCTTGGTCTCGGCGATCTCCTTGACCTGGGCCATGGTGACCTTGCCGACCTTCTGGGTGTGCGGCACGCCGGAACCCTTCTGCAGACCAGCGGCCTTGAGCAGCAGCTTGGCTGCCGGCGGGGTCTTCAGGATGAAGTCGAAGCTGCGGTCCTCGTAGACGGTGATCTCAACCGGGATCACGTTGCCACGCTGGGACTCGGTGGCGGCGTTGTAGGCCTTGCAGAACTCCATGATGTTGACACCATGGGCACCGAGAGCCGGGCCGACCGGGGGAGCCGGGTTAGCGGCGCCAGCCTCGATCTGCAGCTTGATCAGACCGGTGACCTTCTTCTTCTTGGGAGCCATCGAATTACCTCGTTCCTGGTTACCGGTGGACCGCCACGATGATGACGACCCCCGTCCGGATGCCGGGCCCCGCTACCAGCGTCTGCCGCTGGGTCTCCGCGTATCCCGGCCACCGGGGATGAATGTTTCTGGGTCGCGCATGCGTACACGCGCGAGGGTCAAGCCTACGGCATCGGGCGGCCATGCCCCAAATCCCGCCCACCGGAAAGCGAAACCCCCGTTCCCCCTCGGTGACGAGGGGGAACGGGGGTGGCGTCGGAAAGCGGCCTAGTTGATCTTCTCGATCTGGTCCGCGGTGAGCTCCACCGGGGTCTCACGACCGAAGATCGACACCAGCGCCTGGATCTTGCCGGTGGTCGGGTCGATCTCGGAGATCGTCGCCGAGACGGACGCCAGCGCACCGGTGAGGATGGTGACGGCCTCGCCGACCTCGAAGTCGATCGCGACGGTCGGCTTCGCCTGCTCGTCCGGCATGGCGACGACCTTCTCGCCGTCGGCGGTGACCGCCGCGGCCTCGCCCTCGACGGAGGCCTCCTTCGGCATGAGGAACTTCGCGACGTCCCGGTGCTTGACCACCGTGGCATTGCCCTCGTTGCCCACGAAGCTGGTGACACCCGGGGTGTCACGCACGACGGACCACGCCTTGTCGTTCATCTCCATGCGGACCAGGACGTAACCCGGCAGCAGCTTGCGCTTCACGAGCTTGCGCTTGCCGTCCTTGATCTCCAGGACCTGCTCGATCGGCACGACCACGTCGTAGATGTACTCCTCGACCTCGAGGGTCTGGGCACGCATGTCGAGGTTCGTCTTCACCTTGTTCTCGTAGCCCGAGTAGCACTGGATGATGTACCAGTCACCCGGCAGCTTCTTCAGCTCCGAGACGTAACGACGCAGACGGCGACGGTACTCGGCCTCCGCGTCCTCCTCGGTGGTGTCGCCGAGAGCGGCGGCGGCAGCTGCCACCTCATCCTGCTCCTGCGGCTCCTTCTCGACGACCTCGTCCTCGTCGGTGTCGTCCTCGGCGGCCTCCGGGACGTCCTCGTCGGTCGTCGGGGCAACCGCCGGCTCGGCGTCGATCGTCTCGTCGACGTTCGAGGGGTCATCGCCGAGAAGACGCTCCGCGTCGCTGATCTCCCGGTCCTCGGTGTCGAACTCGTCGTTGGTGATGTTCTCGTCGGTCATGGTGTGCTCCAGACGTGTCTTCCTACGTGGTGGGCCTTTCGCGCCAGTCTAGCGGCCGCGGCCCAATGAATAATCCCGCCGACCCTCGACAGGTCCGGCGGGATGAAATCTGATGGTGACGACTCTACCTAAGGAGTGAGAACCTTCTCAACTCCGAGGCCGACGATGAAGTCCACGCCGGACACCAGCGCCGTCACCACGATGAGGAACGCGAACACGACGAGCGTGTAGACGACCATCTGACGTGCCGTCGGCCAGATGACCTTCCGCATCTCGGAGACGACCTCCGGGATGAACGACGCGACGCCACCGCCGGGCTTCTCGTCCTCCGCGTCGGCCTTCACGACACGCTTCGCCTCGTAGGAGGCACTCGAGGTCGTGCCGACACCGGCGAGCTGACGCTTGCCCGTGGGACGGGCAGCACCGGGCTGGTTGGGCTGTCGATCGGTCACAGCACTCCTCGCAAAATGTTCTCTCGTGTTCAGGACTCCGATGAGCCTACCAGAAGCATGGCACGGCAAGCAGAACGGGCCGGTCCCGAGGAATGATCCTCGATGACCGGCCCGTATTGGCAGGGGCGACAGGACTCGAACCTGCAACCTACGGTTTTGGAGACCGTTGCTCTACCAATTGAACTACGCCCCTAGGTGCGCTGATCAAACAGCACGGCTCACCTTACCAGAAGGACCATCTCTACCGAAATATCCCCTCCGGTGGCTAACCGGTAGCGATGGCGGGAATTGAACCCGCGACACAGCGATTATGAGTCGCTTGCTCTACCACTGAGCTACACCGCCAGGTGACTGTTTCACACTCTCCCAGCCACCGACGGTTAACTCGCGACCGAGGGAGAAAAGAAACAGAGCCCCCTATCAGAATCGAACTGATGACCTTTTCCTTACCATGGAAACGCTCTGCCGACTGAGCTAAGGGGGCACAGCCTCTTGAAGTTTTGGCCTTGATTTCTCTTGGCCGCTCCGTTGAAGCCTTGTAAAGATTAACCCGATGTTGCTTACTAACACAAATCGCCAGGTCAACCCATGTTTTTCAACGCTCTATAACGCGCTATAAACGTGCTTTGAGGCGCGCTTAAAGTGGCTTGCTGGCGGCATGCTTGGAGGCGTCCTGTGGGGCCTGTGAAGCGGCCGGCGCTGCGGGGACCGTGTCTGTGCCCTGGGGCCGCTGGGTGACCTCCAGTCGGCCGCCACAGGGTCGAGAGGACATGTTCGGGCCGACATCGTCGGGAGGACCCCGCCAGCCGCCCCGCACGTTCGAGACCACTCCCCCTCCGAACATCTCCTCTCGAACGTGCCGCAGCGCAGCGACGCCGACACCGCGCCGACCCGACCCCACCCCGAAATGCAGAAAACCCACCCGGACATTGCTGTCCGGATGGGTTCCCATCCGTGTGCCAGATAGAAGATTCGAACTTCTGTAGGCGTGAGCCGGCGGATTTACAGTCCGCTCCCTTTGGCCGCTCGGGCAATCTGGCAAACTTCAGCACCACTCGCGTGGTGCGTTACACACTTTACTATGACACCCCGAGCAATCCGCAAATCGGCTGCTCAGTGCACCTATTTCCAGCTAACCGACGCGGCGGATCGTGTAGCCGGCCAGCAGGCGCAGCGCGTCGGTGGCGGCACAGTCGGGCAGGCGGCCGATCTGGGCCTCGGCGTCGGCGAGGTAGCGGTGGACGTCGTCAAGCGCACGCTGACGCCCCTGGGAGCGCCCCAAGAGCTCCAGGGCCCGCTCGACGTCCTTGTCCTCGGTGAGTGGTCCGGTGAGCAGTCCGCGGAGTTCCTCGCCGACCTCGCTGTCCTCCTCGAGGGCGTAGAGCACGGGGAGGGTGAACACGCCCTCCCGGAGGTCGGTGCCGGGGGTCTTCCCGGACTGTTCGTGGTCGGAGAAGATGTCGATGATGTCGTCGACGATCTGGAAGATCATGCCGACGGCCATGCCGATGCGCTGGAGGGCGTCGCAGTGTTCCTCGCTGGCGCCGGCGTGGTACGCGCCGAGGTAGCCGGAGGAGGCGATGAGGATGCCGGTCTTCTCGCGGATGACGTCCATGTAGTGCTCGACGGGGTCCCGGTCCTCCGCGCCGATGGTCTCGCGCATCTGGCCGGTGACCAGGTCCTGGAAGGTCTGCGCGAAGTGGCCGACGGTGTGGGTGTCCAGTTCGCTCATGAGGCGGGAGGCGTGGGCGAACAGGATGTCGCCGGCGAGGATGGCGACGGAGTTGTCCCAGCGGGCGTTGGCGGAGTCGACGCCGCGGCGGAGTTCGGCCTCGTCCATGACGTCGTCGTGGTAGAGAGTCGCCAGGTGCACGGTCTCCAGGACGGCGGCGGCCTTGACCACCTCGAGGGAGCCGGCGCGGGGGCCGTACTCGGACGCCAGGAGCGTCATCATCGGGCGGAAGCGTTTGCCGCCGGCGGTGAGCAGGTGCGTGACCTTGTCGACGAGGAAGTCCTCGCCCTTCGCCAGTTCCTCGCGCAGCATGACCTCGACCTCGGTCATTCCGGTCGCGATGCGCTCGTTGAGCTCGGCGTCTCCCAGGTCCACGTGCCCCGCCGGGCTGGGCTGGTAGGTAGTGCCGTGGGTCATGTCGGAATGTCCTTGCAACGGTGATGAGGGTCAGGTTGATCGGGTTCAACCGTAGTCCAAAGTTGCCGCCCTCCGTAGTCAGGGTGTCACAATGGGGCGCATGAGTGTGGTCTGTGACGCGGATGTCCTTGTTGTCGGTGCGGGTCCCGCGGGTGCGGCTGCCGCGATCCATGCGGCTGACGCCGGCCTCGACGTCCTGCTCGTCGACACCGCCACCTTCCCCCGCGACAAGACCTGCGGCGACGGGCTCACCCCGCGGGCCATCCACCAGCTGGGTCGTCTGGGCCTGGCTGACGAGGTGACGCGGGACTACCACAACAAGGGTCTCAAGCTGCGCGGATTCGGCGGTTCCGTCACCGCCCCCTGGCCGGAGGGGCACTACGGCACCCTCGGTTCGGCGATGCCGCGCACCGAGTTCGACCACCTCCTGGTGCGTACCGCCGTCGCGCGGGGCGCGACCCTGTGGGAGGGCGCGACGGCCACGGCGGTGCGCCGTGAGGGGCGTCGGATCGGTGAGGTGACGGTGCGGCACGGGGGCATCGAGAAGCAGGTGCGGGCGCGATGGGTCCTGGTGGCCGACGGGGTGCGGTCCACGTTCGGCAAGCTGCTGGGGCGCGAGTGGCACCGCGGTGAGGTGTACGGCATCGCCGCGCGTTCCTACTGCACGTCGCCCATGTCGACGGAGCCGTGGATCCACTCCGACGTCGAGCTTCTCGACGCCGACGGTGTCGTCCAGCCCGGCTACGGCTGGATCTTCCCCCTCGGTGACGGCCGCGTGAACCTCGGCGCCGGCGCGCTGTCGACGGACACCCGTCCGGCGCGGGTCAACACGAAGAGGCTGCTCTCCCACTACGCCGCGCAGAAGCGCACGGAGTGGCAGCTGGGCCCCGAGCAGGACGTCACCTCGGCGATGCTGCCGATGGGTGGCGCCGTGTCCAACGTCGCCGGCCCGAACTGGCTGCTCATCGGCGACTCCGCCGCCCTGGTCAACCCCCTCAACGGGGAGGGCATCGACTACGGCATGGAGTCCGCCGAGATGGCCGTCGACCTGCTTCTCGACGCCGGCCGGCGCGACCTCACCCTCGTGTGGCCGCACCTGCTGCGCGGGGCCTACGGCGAGGCCTTCCTCCTGGCCCGGACCGCCGCGCGGCTGCTCACGTACCCGCGGTTCCTGCCGGTCGTCGGGCCGCTGGGTTTGCGGGGGCCGGTGGGGGCAGTCGTCATGCCGGCGGCGGCGCGGCTCATGGGCAACCTCATCACCGACGAGGACCGTGACCTCGTCGCCCGCCTCTGGCGCCTGTCCGGCGGGGTCGTGTCCCGGGCCCGCCGGGACACGCCGCTCTGGTCCTCGACGGTGTAGCAGGCCCCTCTACAGCGGCTTGGTCGCCGAGTGCAGCGCCACGATGCCGAAGCTGAGGTTCTGCCAGCCGGCGTTCTCCCAGCCGTTGTCGTTGATCACCCGCGCCAGGCCCTCCTGGCCCGGCCACGCGCGGATGGAGTCCGCGAGGTACTCGTAGGCCTCCGGGTTGCTGGACACCAGGCGCGCCACCTTGGGCAGCAGGCGCATGAGGTACTCCTTGTACAGCGTGCCGAACACCGGCACGACCGGGGTGGAGAACTCGGCGATCGTCAGCCTTCCGCCCGGCCGGGTCACGCGCGCCATCTCCCGGAGGCCGGCCTCGTGGTCGTGGATGTTGCGCAGGCCGTAGGAGATGGTGACGGCGTCGAAGGTGTTGTCGGCGAAGGGCAGCTGCATGCCGTCGCCGCAGACCTTCGGCACGTCCCGGTCCCGGCCCGCGGCGAGCATGCCCTGGGAGAAGTCGCAGGCCACGCACCAGGCGCCGGACTTCGCCAGCTCCACGGTCGACACGGCGGTGCCGGCGGCGAGGTCGAGGACCTTCTCGCCCGGCCGCAGGTTGAGACGCTCGCGGGTCCGACGACGCCACCGGGCGTCCTGCCCGAAGGACAGGATCGTGTTGGTCAGGTCGTATCTCTCACCGACGGCGTCGAACATCGACGCCACGTCGAAGGGTTTCTTGTCCAGGTCTGCCTTAGCCACGCACCTGAGTGTAGGCGAGGCCCCCTCAGGCGACGCGCGCACCCAGTGCGCGGGCGGCCCACAGCGGCAGCTCCGGGCGGGGGCCGAAGAAGGTCAGCGGGACGCGACGGGTCTCCTCGATGACCTCCGCGTAGTAGCCGAGGAGCTGCTCACACAGCGCCTCCCAGGTCTTGTTCGCCACCGAGGTACGGGCGTTGCGGCACAGCTGGTCGTGGCGCTCGCGGTGCAGGATCCACTCCGCGGCGACGGGGAGGTCGCGGGAGAACGTGTCGACGTCGAGAAGCAGTCCGTTGTAGCGCTCCTGGATGAGGTCGACCGGGCCGCCGGCGCGAGGGCCGATGGTCGGGACGCCGGAGGCCTGGGCCTCCTGGATGGCCTGGCAGAAGGTCTCGAACTCGCCGGCGTGGACGAACAGGTCGAGGGAGGCGTAGGCGCGGGCCAGTTCCTCGCCGCCGAGGGCGCCGGTGAACACCGCCTTCGGCATGAGCTCCTCGAGCTCCGGGCGGGAGGGACCGTCGCCGACGATGACCAGCTGGATGTCGCGGCGGCCGTGGAGGGAGGCGAGGCGGTGGACGCCCTTCTCCGCGGCGAGGCGGCCGACGAAGCCGACGATCTTCTTGCGGCCCGTGCGGTCCCACTGTCGGCGCAGCGCCGGGTCGCGCTTCTCCGGGTGGAAACGCACCGCGTCGACGCCGCGGCCCCAGTGGCGCACGTTGTTGATGCCGTGCTCCTCCAGGTCGGCGATGGTCAGCGAGGAGGGCGCCAGGGTCATCTGGCAGATGTTGTGGATGTGCCGGGTCCACTCCCAGGCGGCGGCGGCCAGCGGGGCGAGGTGGTACTTGGAGGCGAAGCCGGCGACGTCGGTCTGGTAGAGCGCCACCGCCGGGATGCGCAGCTGGCGGGCGGCGTAGGCGCCGGCGGCCCCGAGCACGAAGGGGCTGGCGAGGTGGATGATGTCCGGGTTGAAGCCGCGGAGGGCCTCGGTGACGGTGGCGTTGGGGACGCCGATCGGCAGCGAGTCGATGAGCGGCATGCGCACGGTGGGCACGCGCACGATCTCGAAGCCGAGGTACTCGTGGATCTCCTCCTGGAAGTCCCGGGCCCCCGGTGCCACCACTATCGCCTCGTGCCCCTCGCGGTGGAGGTGTTCCAGAACGCGGAGAACCGAGTTCGTCACACCGTTGACGTTGGGCAGGAAGGATTCGGCGACAATGGCAACACGCATGGACGACATGTTCTCCTACCTAGACGACGACGCCCTGAGTTTCAGGTCAACGTCGGGCGAATTTCGGGTGAACTGGGTCGCGGTCTGGTGACCCGACCGATTGCCCACCACAATACGGCAGCGACAACCGTTGCCACTAGAGCGACACTTAAGGCGGGGATGATAGAAAGGGTCCATTCGCGGCCCTCCACCTTGACCAGGTCCGGGTCCCCCTTCGCGTAGGTCACCCACACGCGCTGCCCCTCCCCGAGGCCCGTGGGGTACAGCAGCCCGGTCGACGGCGCGTGGTAGATGCCCTGCTCGTCGCGGAAGTCGACGGTGGTGCGCAGCCGGCTCACGCCGGTGACGGTCGCCAGCGCCCGGCCCGGGTCCTCGTCGATGGCGCGGTCGTTGAGGAAGGGCCCGGCGACCAGCGCCACCGCCCCGAGCATCACCGCGGCCCACAGCAGCAGCACCAGCTGCCGGCCCCGCCGCCCGATCCGCTCCCTCACTTCCGGAGCGCCTCGTGCATCGCCCGGCGCGTGGCGCGGGTGGTGCGGGCCTCGATGACGGTGAAGCCGTCGTGGGGCTCGCTGAGGGCGTCGAGAAGCTCACGCAGCTCCGTGACCTCCCGGTACGCGACGCCGAAGCCCGCGCACAGCTCGCTTATCGACGCCCCGTGGGGCGTCCCGAAGACCCGCTCGAAGGAGGCGCGGAGCTCGGGGGCGCCGATCTCGAGGGTCTCGAAGATGCCGCCGCCGTCGTCGTTGGCCACCACGATGGTGAGGTTCTCCGGGTGCGTGTCGGCGGGCCCGATGAGGAGGCCGCCGACGTCGTGGAGGAAGGTGACGTCACCGATGAGCGCGACGGTGCGCGGGGCACGCGGCTCGTCGGGGTGCGCGGCCTGGGTGGCCAGGGCGATGCCGACCGCCTGGGAGACGGTGCCGTCGATGCCGGCGGCGCCGCGCGGCGAGTACGTGTCCACCCCGTCGTAGGGCAGGCCGACGAAGCTGGCGTCCCGCACCGGGTTCGAGGCGCCGAGCACGAGTGTGTCGCCGGTGCCGAGGGTGTCGGAGACCGCCGCCGCCGCGTGCAGCCCGGTGAAGCCGTGGCTCGGGTCGGCGATGACCAGGCGCACGGTGTCGGCCGCCAGGTCGGAGGCGGCGTCGCAGATCTTCATCCACTGCCTCGTCGGCTCACCGGTGACCTTCACGGTGGTGCCGCGCCGGGAGTCCGGGCGCGGGTCGGTGAAGTCGGCGGTGCGGGACAGGACGACGAGCTCGATGTCCGGGTCGTTGATCAGGGCCAGCACGTCCCGGTGCAGCGTCGGGTGCCCGACGACGATGATCTGCTCCGGCTTCGTGTCCACCACGTAGTCGTTGGCGCTGATCTGCGGCTTGCGGAAGATCCCCGCCGCCAGGGGGTGCACCGGGTGGTAGGGGGCGGGGGCGGTCGGCTCGGCGATGGTGGGCACGTCCTCCAGCCCCTCGACGGTCCAGGCCTCGTCACCGGCGATGACCAGGGTGTCCCGGCTCAGATCGACGGCGACCTCCCCGTGGTCGTGCGGGCGGGGGCCCGGGGCACGCCCCAGGGTGCGGTTGGTGGGCGTCTCGGGGAGCTGCGCACCGACGAGCGGGGCGTCCAACTCGACGTTGACGTGCACCTGCAGCTGCGTCGTGAACGCCTCCGCCAGTTCGGGGATGTGGCCCCGCGCGGAGATCTCCGTGGTCGGGGCGTAGCGGCCGAAGATGCCCACCTGGTCGATGGTCTGGCTGGCCCCGGTGTCCTGCATGCGGCGCGGGCGGTCGGCGCTGACCACCGCGAGCGGGACGTGGGAGTAGTAGGCCTCGACCATCGCGGGCAGGCAGTTGGCCACGGCGGTGCCGGAGGTCATGACGACGGCCACGTGCCGCTTCTGCACCCTGGCGATGCCGAGGGCGAGGAAGGCGGCGGCGCGTTCGTCGTGACGCACGTGCACGCGGATGTCCTGCCGCGCCAGCAGCGCCAGGCTCAGCGGCGAGTTCCGCGACCCGGGGCACACCACCACATCGCTGACGTGAGGGGAGAGCTGCTCGACGACGACCTGCGCCAGCTCCACGGAGTCCGGCTGTGCGTTCTGGTTGACCTGGTTGACCATGTGCCTGAGTCTACTGAGCGGGCCCGGCGGGCCGAACCGCGGCGACTAGCGGGAGCCGAGCAGGTCGTTGAGCCAGCCCTCGACGTCGATCTCCGGCAGTTCGGTGGGCAGTTCGGTCGGGATGGGCGGCAGCGCCGTGGTCGTCTCCGTGACGGTCACCGACGTCGTCTGCGTCACCGTCACCGGCGGCACCGGCTTCGCGAGCTCCGCCGCGGCGTTACGCCACAGGAAGAAGAACAGGCCGGCCGCGAGGAGCGTCAGGCCGAAGAGGATGCCCATGACCAGGGGCAGGGCACCGCCGCTTCTCGACGCCGCCGGCTGCGGCGTCTCCGGCACCATGTACTGCTGGTAGTCCGGCTGCTGCTGGTTCCACTGCTGTTCCTGCTCACTGGGGAAGTACTGGCGGGGCGGCTCTCCGTCCGCGCCGGTCGGTCCGAGGTAGCGGGTGTCATCGCTCATGATGCCTAAAGCTACACGTACTGCAGCGCCTCGCGGACCCTGGCGAACCACCAGTCACGACGATCAGCAGGTGCCTCCAAGGCCGCCAGGCGGGCGGGGTCAGGGACCACAGGTTCCACGGACATGTGCCCGTCGACGATCTCCCGCGGCGCGGCGACGTCCTCGACGAACAGCGACCCGGTGGCCAGTCCGGCGGCGGCGGGCGGGACGTCGAGGCCGTCATCGTCCTCCAGCACCGGCAGCGCGGCGACGGCGGCGAGGCCGGCGTTCATGCCCACCGCCGTGTCCAGGGCCGAGGCGACCGTGACGTCCATGTGCCGGGCCCGCAGATGCTCCGTGAGCGCGAGGACCGGCCGCACCCCACCCAGCGGGGCGACCTTGACCACGGCGACGTCGGCCGCCCTCAGCTCCGCCACCCGGTAGGGGTCCTCCTCCCGGCGGATGGACTCGTCGGCGGCCACCCGGACGAACAGCCCGGCGCGCATGAGCTCACCGCGCAGCTGTGCGAGCTCCTCCACCGAGTGGCAGGGCTGCTCCATGTAGTCCAGCGGGCCGAGGACCCGGGCGGCCTCCAGGGCCTCGGGGACGGTCCAGCCGCGGTTGGCGTCGACACGCACGACCGCCTGCGGCAGCACCGCACGCACCGCCTGCACACGGGCGACGTCGTCGGCGAGGGTCTGCCCCTTCTCCGCGACCTTCACCTTGACCACCCGGCACCCCGGGTAGCGGGCCAGCACCGACTCGACCTCCCCCGGGATGACCGCCGGGACGGTGGCGTTGACCTCGACGACCGAGCGTCGGTAAGCGGGGAAACCCTCGAACGCCGCCTCCAGCCCCGCGCGCAGCCACGCCGCGGACTCGCGGGCGTCGTACTCGAGGAAGGGGGCGAACTCACCCCAGCCGGCGGGACCATCGATGAGCAGGGCCTCCCGCGTGTCGACCCCCCGGAAACGCACCGCCATCGGCAGCGCGACGACATGGGAACGGTCCAGGATCTCATCGATGTGCATGGGTCTCACAGTAACGTCATGGCGGCGGAACCGGTTTTTCCGCACAATGGCGTCCATGACCGACAAGAAGCAGATCCTCACCCCCGAACAGATCACCGACGCCGACCTCACCGGCTGGGACAACAAGGGGGACCACATCACCGCCTCCTTCGACACCGGTGACTTCGCCACCGCCCTCCAGCTGGTCAACCTCATCGGCGAGTCCGCCGAGGAGGCCAACCACCACCCCGACATCACCCTCACCTACGGGGCGGTCGACGTCGCCCTGTCCTCCCACGACGTCGGCGGGCTGACCATCCGCGACGTCGAGCTGGCCCGGGTGATCAACGACCACGCGAAGGGCCTCAACCTAAGCTGAAGGACATGACCCGCAGCTACAGCACAGACAACCCCTTCGACGCCTCCCAGTGGAAGGCGGTCGAGGGCTTCGAGGACCTCACCGACATCACCTACCACCGCCACGTGGGCACGGAGCGCAAGGACGGTATCGTCCGCATCGCCTTCGACCGCCCCGAGGTGCGCAACGCCTTCCGCCCGCACACCGTCGACGAGCTCTACCGCACGCTCGACCACGCGCGCCGGACCCCCGACGTCGGCGTCATCCTCATCACCGGCAACGGCCCCTCCGAGAAGGACGGCGGCTGGGCGTTCTGCTCCGGCGGCGACCAGCGCATCCGCGGCCGCTCCGGCTACCAGTACGCCCGCGAGCACGACTCCGACGACGCCGCCGCCGACGCCTCCACCATCGACGAGGCCCGCACCAAGGTCGAGGGCGGCCGCCTCCACATCCTGGAGGTGCAGCGCCTCATCCGCACCATGCCGAAGGTCGTCATCGCCGTGGTCAACGGCTGGGCCGCCGGCGGCGGGCACTCGCTGCACGTCATCTGCGACATGACCATCGCCTCCCGCCAGGAGGCCCGCTTCAAGCAGACCGACGCCGACGTCGGCTCCTTCGACGCCGGCTACGGCTCCGCCTACCTGGCCAAGCAGGTCGGCCAGAAGTTCGCCCGCGAGATCTTCTTCCTCGGCCGCGCCTACTCCGCCGAGGACATGCAGCGCATGGGTGCCGTCAACATCGTCGCCGACCACGGCCAGCTCGAGGAGGAGGCCATCCAGGTCGCCCGCGAGATCAACGGCAAGTCCCCCACTGCCCAGCGCATGCTCAAGTTCGCGTTCAACCTGCTCGACGACGGCCTCATGGGCCAGCAGGTCTTCGCCGGCGAGGCCACCCGCCTGGCCTACATGACCGACGAGGCCGTCGAGGGCCGCGACTCCTTCCTGCAGAAGCGCGACCCCGACTGGGACCAGTACCCCTTCTACTACTAGTTCCCACCTGGTGGACCGTGGGGCCACGCTAGGATCAACGCCCGTGACCCGCCTCCTGGAACCCCTCATCGTCGACCCGCGCGACCCCGTCGCCATCCTGCCGGTGCTGGAGGAGGCGATCGCCGGGCAGCGCACCCTCCTGCCCGTCCCGGCCGAGGACCCGACCCGGGCCACGCTGCTGCGGGACTCCCAGCGCGCCGGGGAGCCCATCTCCCCGGACATCGCCCTGGTCGTGGCCACCTCCGGCTCGACCGGCACCCCGAAGGGCGCGCAGCTCACACCCGCCAACCTGGTGAGCTCGGCCGACGCCACCCACCGGCGCCTGGGCGGCGAGGGGCAGTGGCTGCTGGCCATGCCCGCTCACCACATCGCCGGGCTGCAGGTGCTCGTCCGCTCGCTCATCGCGGGCGTCGACCCCCTGGCCCTTGACCTGCGCCTCGGTTTCCACACCGCCGACTTCGCCGCCGCCGCCGCGGAGCTCCACGCCACCGGCGACCGCTGCTACACGTCGCTCACCCCGATGCAGCTGGCCAAACTCATGGACACTCTCCGGGGGATCGAGGCACTGCGGCTTTTCGACGCCGTCCTCGTCGGCGGCGCCGCCCTCAACCCGCAGCTCGCCCGGGCGGCACGGGACATGCAGATCACGGTGGTGACCACCTACGGGTCCTCCGAGACCGCCGGCGGCTGCGTCTATGGCGGGCACCCGCTGCCCGGCGCGCGGGTCCGCGTCGACCGGGGCCGCATCCACCTCGGCGGGCCGATGATCGCGCAGGGCTACCGCAACGACCCCGACCACGTGGCCTTCGCGGAGGAGGGCTGGTTCGCCACCTCGGACGCCGGGACCATCGAGGACGGTTCGCTGCGGGTCACGGGCCGCCTCGACGCGATCATCGACTCCGGCGGCCTCAAGCTCCAGCCGGAGGTCCTCGAGCAGGCGATGCTCGCCGTCCCGGGCGTGACCGGCGCCTGCGTGGTCGGCATCCCGGATCTGCGGCTCGGGCAGGCCATCGTCGCCGCCTACACCGGGTCGGCCACCCCGGGCGAGGTCATCGAGGGGCTCGACCATCTCCCCCGCTGGCAGCTGCCGAAGGACCTGCGGCGCGTGGCCGCGCTGCCGCTCACGGGGCCGGGGAAGGTGGACCGGCGGGGCGTCGAGAAGCTCTTCTGATTATGTCACCGCTCTGTGGGGCGGGTTGAGCACTCTGGGGCGGATCAATCAGCACCAAAGCACCCAACCCACCCCAAAGAGCCGTGACTAGTCCTCCGAGCGGCTCGCCGCGACCAGCTTCGCCACGTCCTCGTCCGTGTACACGCGGTTGATCTGCTCGTCGTTGCCGCCCATGAGCGTGTTGCCGATGACCAGCGCCCCCGACTGCGTCGACGGCACCACCGCGAAGTTCCGCGGGTGCGAGTAGACCTGGCGGACACGGTGCCCGGAACGCAGGGCGCAGGCGTGGAGCCAGACGTCGTCGGCACGCGGGGTCAGCTCCTGGAAGACGTCGCCCTGCCCGACCACGTAGTCGATGAAGCTGGCCGGGTACAGCACGCCGGAGACGCCGGTGGCGAAGTGCAGGAAGCTGGCGCGGCAGGTGTCGGCGGCGGTCCACTTCACGTACGGGAGCAGTTCCTCGTCGCGCAGCTCGATGCGGTGCGCGCGGTAGGCGATGACGACGTCGCTGCGCAGGTCACCGATGAACAGCAGCCGCTCGAGGAACCACTCGGGGTAGATCATGTCGTCGTCGATGGTGGCGACGCGGGTGCCGGTGCCGACGACCTCCCGGAACTGCCCCCAGTACTTGGTGTGCGGGCCGTAGAGCCCGTCGGAGCAGCGCACCTGGAGGCCCCGACCGACGAGGCGGCGCAGGGAGCGCGGCCACTCGGACTCGTAGTCCCTCCGGTCGAGCCACAGCACGACGGGTGCCCGGCTGTGCCCGCGCACGATCGACTCGAGCGTGTAGTGGACGCGGTTGAGCCGCTCGCCGTGGGAGGTCAGCGAGATGACCACGTCGCCCTCCTGCGGGAAACGGGTCCGCGAGAAACGGTTGTTCCACGCCAGCGGAATCATCCTGAACAGGGTGAAGAAGAAGCTGACCGCCTGGCCAAGCACATAAGAAATCCACATAACCCGCACCACCTTACTTTTCCGGCCCCGTGGTTGCCTGCCGGCCGCCCGGCCCCGGGTACAGGGTAGGGTGTAGCCGACATGAATGCCTACCGACGCTCCCCCGCCCACGAGATCACCGTCTCCGAGGAGCACGCCGAGCGTCGCCTGGACAAGTTCCTCCGCTCCCGCCTCAAGGGGGTGCCGGCGGGAGTGATCTTCCGGCTGCTGCGTAAGGGCGCGGTGCGTGTCGACGGCCGCCGGGCCAAACCGGACCACCGCCTCGCCGCCGGGGAGGTCATCTCCGTGCCGGCGCTGGACCTGCCCCCGCCGGACAGGGTCGCGGTGCCGGGTGCGGTGAAGAAGGCGGTCGCGGGGGCGATCGTGCACGAGACGGCTGATCTGCTGGTGCTCAACAAGCCGGCCGACCTGGCGGTCCACGTCGGCACCGGCGTGCAGGCCGGTGTCATCGAGGCGCTGCGCGAGCTCCGCCCGGGGGAGGAACTCGAGCTGGCTCACCGCATCGACCGGGAGACGTCCGGCCTGCTCATGGTGGCGAAGCGGCCGACCATGCTGCGCCACCTGCAGGAGGTGCTGCGCGCCGGGGACGTCGAACGCCACTATCTCGCGCTCGTCCGGGGTGCCTACCCGGAGACGCTCACGCGTATCGACGCCCCCCTCCTCACCACCGACTCCGGCGTCACCGTCCGCCCCGACGGCCAGGACGCCCTCACCCACGTGCGTGTGCAGCGCCGTTTCGGCCGACGCGCCACCCTCATCCGCGCGCAGCTGATCACCGGCCGCAAGCACCAGATCCGCGTGCACACCAGCCACACCGGACACCCCATCGCCGGCGACTCCCGCTACGGCGACCCGCGTTTCACCGCCGAGATCGCCCGCCTCGGGGGACGCCGGATGTTCCTGCACGCGCACTCCCTACGCATCCCGCTGCCGGACGGCACACTTCTCGACGTCACCGCCCCCACCTCCCCCGACTGGGACCGCACGCTGGACCGCCTGGCGGGCGGGCGCCGGGACGCCCCGCAGGGCCCGCGCCGCACCCCGGCTCGGCGTCCGCGACGGCGATGAAGCACAATGAGCCCCATGTCCGTTGATCTTCACCCCTACCCGGCCACGCCGCGGGACTGGTGGCAGGCCGCGCGCCCGCACACCTGGCCCAACGCCTTCTCCCCCGTCATCGTCGGCTCCGGAGCCGCCGCTTTCGCCGGTGGTTTCTCCTGGTGGCGGGCCCTGCTGGCGCTCGTGGTCGCGTGGGCGCTCATCGTCGGCGTCAACTACGCCAACGACTACTCCGACGGTATCCGCGGCACCGACGAGGACCGCACCGGCCCGGCGCGCCTGACCGGTGGGCGCCTCGCCGCGCCCGCGGACGTCAAGCGTGCGGCGTTCCTCTCCTTCGGGGTGGCGGCGGTGGCCGGCGTCGCGCTCTCCCTGGCGAGTGCCTGGTGGTTCATCCTGGTCGGCGCGGTGGCGATCCTGGGCGCCTGGTTCTACACGGGCGGCAAGAACCCCTACGGTTACCGCGGTCTCGGGGAGGTGGCCGTGTTCATCTTCTTCGGCCTCGTCGCCGTGCTGGGTACCGAGTACACGCAGGCCGGGGCCGTCTCCTGGGTCGGCCTGGGCGGTGCGGTGGCGATCGGCGCGATCTCATCCTCGGTCAACCTGGCCAACAACCTGCGCGACATCCCCTCGGACACCGCCGCCGGCAAGGTGACCCTCGCGGTGCGTCTCGGCGACCGCAACACCCGCTACCTCTACACGGCGCTGGCGCTCACGCCCTTCCTCGTCTCCCTGCTCCTGGCCACGCAGCTGCCCTACCTGGCACTGGCGCTGGTGGCCCTGCCCCTGGCGTTCAAGGGCATCATGGTCGCCCTGCGCGGCAACCGGGGGCCGGCGCTCATCCCGCTGATCAAGACGACCGGCCAGGCGATGCTGGTGTGGGCCGTCGTCACCGCGGTGGTGCTCTTCCTCAACGCGCCGGGCCTGTAGATGTCGGGGGTCATCACCGGCTTCGCCATCATCCTGGCGGTCATCTCCGTCGGCGTGATCCTCTCACGCACCGGGGTGATCCGGGACGACCGTGAACGCCTCGTGCTCAACCGCGTCGCGTTCTACGCCGCGTCGCCCGCGCTGCTGTTCTCGTCGGTGGCGAAGTCGGACGCCGACACGCTGTTCTCGCCGGTCATCCTCGTCATCTTCCTGGCGACGGTCGCCACCGCGGTCGTGTACATCATCGCGTCAACGTTGTTCTTCCGGCAGGACCTGCCCACCACGACGATGGGCGCGGCCTCCTCCTGCTACTTCAACTCGGTGAACATCGGCCTGCCGGTGAGCGTCTACGTCCTCGGCGAGGCCACCTACGTCGTGCCTGTCCTCGTCCTGCAGATGGTCGTGTTCACGCCGTTCATCCTCGCGGGCCTGGTCTCCGAGGACTCGGGCGAACGGTCCCGCGTGGCCCGCATCTGGGGTCCGGTGCGCACGGCGGTCTTCTCCCCCGTGGTCATCGGTTCGGTGCTCGGCCTCGTCGTGGCGCTCGTCGGCCTGCAGATCCCCGACCCGGTCATGCGCCCCCTGGAGATCCTCGGTGGTGCGTCGATCCCGATGATCCTCATCAGCTTCGGTGCGTCGCTGCGCAACACCGCTCCGCTGACCACCCCCGCCGACCGGCCGGGCACGATCGTCGCCACCGGACTCAAGCTGGTGGGCATGCCGCTCATCGCGTGGGGCATCGCCCTGAGCCTGGGGCTGGAGGGCAACGAACTCTATGCGTCGGTCATCCTGGCCACGCTGCCGGCGGCGCAGAACGTGTACAACTTCGCCGCCTCCTACCAGCGCGGCATGATCATCGCGCGCGACACCGTCTTCCTGACCACGTTCGGTTCCCTGCCGGTGATGCTGGTGATCGCGCTCCTCTTCGGACGTTAGCGGGCGTCCAGCTCCCGCTTGACCCATTCCTTGCGGGCCTTGCGCTGCGCGTTCCAGGCGCCGACGGAACGGTTGGCCTCGACACGCATGCCCTTGAACACGAGCATCGACAGCGGGAACGCCACGAGCAGCGCCAGCAGGGCGGACATGACGAGGGGCACGGGGGCGTCGATAAGCACGGCGAAAAGCTGGATGACGATGGTCAACACCACAAACAGCCCGAGTCGGGCGCCGCCGTACTTGAGCAGCGCCATGTTCGCCTGGCGGCGGACCGCCGGATCAAGCTCCGGGGGCGCGTCGGAAGGGTGCTGGGGAGTATCTGGTGCAGTCACACCTGCAGTCTACTGCTGCCATTAGAGTGGGCCACATGGGACGTCTTTTACTCGTACTGCTGGTTGTCGTCGCCATTGTGCTCGTGTGGAAGGCCTTCGGGCCGAAGACATGGAAGCGCAGTCAGGTGGAGCCGCAGCCCCGGGCCATCAAGGGGCCGGATGACGACGAGGAGTTCCTGTGGAAGATCGAGAAGGACCGATTCAAGGAACGCCGCGCCCGTGAGGCCGCGGAACGCGAGGAAGAGGAACGCCGCAGGCGTGCCGAGGAGCGATACCGTGAACCCGACACCGACGACGATCCACCGCTGGACTGAGGCCGACCGCCGGCTCGACCTCGCCGGCATGCGCGCCTGCCTCGCCGCCGACGTGCGGCTCGTCTCCCCGCTGACCGACGGCTTCGACTTCCGCGGCGTGGACGCCGTCATGGCGGTCTTCGAGTCGGCGTTCGCGCTTCTCGACGACATCCGCATCCACCGCCTCACCGGGTCCGGCGACGACTGGGTCCTGTGGGGGCACAACGTCCTCGACGGGCAGAACCTGGAGGAGATCCAGTGGCTCCGCCTGGACGGGGACGGGCTCATCAGCGAGATCACCCTGTTCATCCGGCCGATGCCCGCCGCGGTGATGCTGCTCGGGCGGATCGGCCCGGGCCTGGCGTCGCGGGGTGCGCTGCGTCCCGGGGCCCGGGCGGCGTCGGTGGCGGCGCGCCCGCTCGGGTGGATCGTGCGGGGCGTCGAGAAGTGGCTGATGCCGCGCCTGGGGTAGGCACGCGGACTAGGCTGCTTCCTGACTACCCCTCCGCGCCCCAGGGAGCCCCCATGCGTCCAGTCCTCGGCCTCGCCACCGTCCTCCTCCTCACCGGCTGCAGCGCCGGGAACGAACAGGCCATTGTGGAGACGGTGGTGGTCACCGAGACGGCCGCCGCGGCAGATGCCGCGCCCCAGCCGGAGCAGAACGGGGACCACACCGCCGACGCCTACCGCGGCGTGCTGCAGAATCCCCCCACCTACCCGGAGGACCGCATGAGCCGCTTCCACCCCACGGGCTCGTGGTCCTACGCCATCGTGGAGGCCACCGGCGACCACCGGCCCGACATGCTGCTCCGGATCGACGGCACGGAGTTCTCCCGCGTCCACCTGTACTCCACCGACGCCGACGGGCAGCTCATCCGCTCGACGGACTACCTCGTCGACGGGGCCGCCGGAGCCGGTGGCAGCCGGGCGCGGCTGGAGGCCTCCCGGTCGGGGGCCGGCGTGTACCAGGTCGACTACGTGTCCACGCAGCGCGAGGGCACGAGCACGCTCTACCGCCTGACGGGGACGTCGCTGGTGAGCGTCGGGGAGCCCACCGTCTTCGAGGCGCTCGGCGCCCTGCCGGACCACCAGACGATCACGTGGCTGCCCTCCACCGACCACTCCGGCCTGGCGGCTCTCCGCGGCGCGACGCCCGCGGCCGCCCCCGCCCCGACGTCGCCACAGAGCGGACCAGCCGCGGGCATGGTGCGCTTCACCGGTGTCGTCGCGGAGAAGAGCACCAGCGAGATGACCGGCGGGGAGCCCTCACCGAACGGCGAGCCGGAGAGCAACCGCTACTACACCCTCCTCCTGGATGCCCCACAGGAGGTCACCGCGTCCCAGGGGCCGTGGTCCGAACGCACCGAGACGGTCTCCGAGATCAGCCTGGGTGAGAGGTCGGAGTACAGCGACGACTCCGCCACGTGGCGGCCGCTGGTCGGTCGACGGGTCGCCCTCGACGTCGACCCCGCGGACATGGGCTACCCCACCGACGCCGGCATGCCCGTGGGCATGCTCCGCGTGTGGGATCCGGTGGTCAGCGGCTGACTACCCGTCCGTGACCTCGAAGGTCATGGCCATGCCGAGGGCGTGCGCCACAGCGGCGACCTTCTCCCAGCGGACCCCCGTGCCGCCGTGCTCGATCGTGTGGAGCGTGGAGCGGGAGACCCCGGCCTTCTCCGCGATGTCCGCCTGCAGGGCGCCGATGTCGCGGCGGCGCTGAGCCAGCCGGGCACCGAGATCGAGAAGCACCGGATCGTCGCCGGCAGGCTTGCCGGTCTTCTTCCTGGGGGCTGACGTCCCTGTCACTGTCCGACTCCTCCCTCAGAAGCTGTTCGGAATATGTTCAAGTCTAGCCTGCGGAGACTCATCGGGGTCCGCGCGGCGGGGAGGCCCGGCACATCAGGGGAAACAGGAACGCCGCGCCAGAGAGTTCTGGCGCGGCGTGCGTGCTGTTCAGCAGCGGTCTAGTTGAGTCCCGCGTAGGAGTGGAGGCCCGAGACGACCATGTTGATGAAGAAGAGGTTGAAGATGGTGGTCGCCAGGGCGGCGATGTTGATCCACGCGGCCTTCCAGTCACGCCAGCCGGCGGTCGCACGGGCGTGGAGGTACGCGGCGTAGAGGACCCAGGAGATCAGGGAGACCGTCTCCTTCGGGTCCCAGCCCCAGAAGCGGCCCCAGGCCGCCTCCGCCCAGATCGCGCCGAGGACGATGCCCAGACCGAAGACGGGCAGGGTGAGGATCGCGGTCCTGTAGGCCATGCCGTCGAGCTTCTTGGTGCTCGGCAGCGGCTTGGCGATGGCGCCGAAGAAGCCGTGCTCCTTGCCCTGCGGCTGCCAGATGCGCAGCAGGTAGAGCAGCGAGGCGATACCGGAGAGCACACCGAGGGAGGCGCCGGAGGAGACGATGGAGACGTGGATCGGCAGCCAGTGGGACTGCAGGGCCGGGACGACCGGGGCGGAGTCGGCGTAGAGCTTGGTGCCGCCGAAGAACAGGAGCGCCAGGATCGGCAGCAGGAGCCACGGCCAGACGATGCGCCACTCCTTGCGCTGGATGACCAGCGCCGCACCGATCATGATGAAGGCGGTGGTGACCAGCACGTACTCGTAGAGGTTGCCGAAGGGGAAGCGGTTGGTGGCCAGGCCACGCAGGACCGCGGAGACCGAGTGCACGATGATGCCCAGCCACACCATCGCCTGGGTCATGCCGCCGAACTTGTTGGCGCCGGCCTCGAGCTTCTCCACCTCGGAGAGGTCCGGGGCGTCGTCGAGCACGGTGGAACCGCCGTCACCGACCGCGACGAGTTCCTTCTGCTCGGCGCGGGCGAGGGACCGGCGGGCGTCGATGACGCTCTGCATGCGGCCGTAGTAGACGAGCGACAGCACGAGAGCCAGCACATAGATGACGAACGCCGACTGGAAGGCGACGTCCGAGAAGTTGGAGAGAGTCTGATTGACGGTCATGTGTGAAGGACACCCTCAGGTAGTCAGGTGGGCCGGTGAGATACCTCTGTGACGGTACCCCACCGGACCGGGCGATTCCAACCCTTGGGCCACCTATTCCCCAACTTTAGTTGGCCACGAGGCGGGCATCCTCGGGGACGAGAAGGTCCTCCTCGACCTCGTCCGGGTCGGGCAGGCCGAGGAGTTCGCGGTGGATGCGGTCGAACTCCGCGCCCCAGCCGGCCCGGTCGGTACGCGCCAGGCCGCCGAGCTCGACGAGGGTGCCGCCGTCCTCGCGCGGGGCCAGGCGGATCCAGATGCGGCGGCGCTTGATCAGCAGCGAGCCGACGAGGGCGGCCAGCATGATGACGGTGGTCACCAGGACCCACGGCTGGAAGGGGTCGCGGGAGATCTGGAAGTTGGCGAACTCGCTGGCACCGTCGAAGGTGACCACGGTGCCGTCGTCCAGCGTGACGGAGTCCCCGCGGGAGAGGTTGACGCGTTCAATCTTCTGCAGCTGACCGGAGTGCAGCAGCGCGGTGTCGAGGCTGAAGATCGACTGGGCGCGGCCGGTGTCCAGGCCGGCGTCGCCGCGGTAGATGTCGATGGCCACGGCCGGGTCGGTCATCGCCGGGAAACGGGAGGTGAGCAGTTCGTTGTTCTCGCCGTCCCACTGCGCCGTCGGGGCGAACAGACCCTGGATGGCGATCTGGTTCTGGCGGCGGTCGTACAGCTCCGGGTACATGCCGGCCGGCGGGTCGAAGCGCATGACGCCGGAGGACAGGAAGAAGGTCAGGTCGTCGGGGCGCCACTGGATGGTCTGGGTGCGGGACTCGCCGTTGGGCCAGGTGACGGTGAAGGTCGGGGCGAAACCGTGGCCCTGCAGGTAGACGCGGTCACCCTCGACGCGCAGCGGGTGGTTGACCTTGAGTTCGTAGTCGGTCCACTCGGACTTCGGCCGGTGGATGTCGTCCCCGACGGCGTAGGAGACGTTCGAGGTGAACATCTCGGCCTGGCCGTTGGGCAGGTAGTCCGCGGAGAAGTCGTGCGCGTCGAAGCAGAAGGTGGTCAGGCCGGTGCCGTCGAAGAGCGGGCCGGCGCGGAAGGAGTCGAAGTTCGCGGTCGACGTGTTGCAGAACTCGGTGTTCTGGTCGCCGAGCGGGGTCTCGTAGTTGCCGGACTCCGTCACCACGATGACCTGACCCTCGTAGTACACCATCCGGCCCAGCGCGACGGTGACGATCATGCCGACGAGCCCCAGGTGGAACAGCAGGTTGGCGAGCTCACGCGCGTAACCCCGCTCCGCCGCCAGCGAGAACTTACCCGCCCGGTCATCCGTCGGCTGGTACTCCGCGACGTGCCAGCGGCGCAGCAGTCCGCGGGCCTCCGCGGCGACCTCCTCGACAGGCTTGTCGACGTCGCCCTCCGCGTGCAGCGGCAGGCGTCCGAGGTTCCGCGGCGCGCGGGTGGGCGGGGTCTTCCAGGCGAAGTAGTGGTCCCAGGAGCGCGGCAGGATGCAGCCGATGAGGGAGATCGTCAGCAGCGTGAGGATCGCGAGGAACCAGGTGGACTCGAAGACGTCGTAGAGCTGCAGCCGGTCGTAGAACTCGGCGAGTCGGCCGTTGTTGGCGATGTACTCGTTGACGTTCTCCTCGTTGAGGGAGCGCTGTGGCAGCAGGGCGCCGGGGATGGCGGCGATGGCCAGCAGGAACAGCAGCACCAGGGCGGTGCGCATGCTGGTCAGCCAGTGCCAGGCCTTCTTGAGGTACGTCACGACCGTACGCAATGCTCTTTCCGTCTCTTCCTAGATGATCGTGGCGCCGTACTCGACGGTCCACTGACGCACGAAGTTGATGAAGTGTGCCCACGCGCCGGTGAGCAGGGCGAGTCCCACGAGGATCATGAGCACGCCGCCGAGGAGCTGCACCTTGCGGGAGTGCCTCCGCAGCCAGCCGATCGTCCGCATCGCCCGGGCGGAACCCAGCGCGATGACCAGGAACGGCAGGCCGAGACCCAGGCAGTAGGCGATGATGAGCGCCACGCCGCGGACGGCGGTCATGCCCTCGGTGCCGGCGGACACGGAGATGATCGCCGCGAGGGTCGGCCCCAGGCAGGGCGTCCAGCCGAGGGCGAACACGCCGCCGAGCAGCGGGGCGCCCACCCAGGTGGTCAGCCGCTTCGGGGCCATGCGGGTGTCGGTCTGCAGGGCGGGGATCATGCCCATGAACACCACGCCCATGACGATGGTGATCACACCGCCGACCCGCATGAGGGTCTCGGCGTTGAGGGTGAGCATGCTGATCGCCCCGAACACGGTGACCGTGGCCAGCACGAACACCACCGTGAACCCGAGGATGAACATCAACGCCGCCCCGGCGACGGCCCACTGCCGTTTCTTCGTCACGACGGCGCCGTACTGCGCGTCGTGCCGCACCTCCCCGCCGACGATACCGGCGAGGTAGGACATGTAACCCGGCACCAGCGGCACGACACACGGGGAGGCGAAGCTGACCAGGCCGGCGGCCGCCGCGGCGAGCAGCCCCAGGATCAGGGGGCCGGAGGCGGCGGCGTCGGCGAAGAGCTGCCCGAGTTCGGTCATGCAGTTTCCTCGATGAGGGGCAGGGCGGCGTCGAGAAGCTCGCGGTCCGTGACCGCCTCGAGGAACACCGCGGCCGGGCGGTGCTGGCGGTCGAGGATGATCGTCGTCGGCACGACTGACGTCGGCACGCCGCCGAGCAGGGCGGCGGAACGGAACGGCGGATCGTACAGCGAGGGGTAGGTCAGGCCGTTGTCGATGACGAAGTCCTGCGCGATCGTCCGGTTGTAGTCACGGACGTTGATGCCCAGGATCGTCCCGCCGAGCGGCTCGATCTCCTCCTGGACGCGCTGCAGGTCATCCGCCTCGGAACGGCACGGCGCGCACCACTGACCCCAGGCGTTGAGGATGACGACCTCGCCCTCGAAATCGGACAGGGAGATCTCGGTGCCCTCCTCCATGAGGGAGTCACCGGAGATGTCCGGCAGCGGCGCGCGCTCGGACTCGTCGTAGAAGATCTCCATCTGCCCGCCGGGCGAGTGGAACTGGAAGGTGCCGCCGACGGCGACCGCGCTCTTCGCGGCGTCCGGGTCCTGGCCGCAGGCGGTCAGCGTCAGCGCGGCCGCGCTGAGCACGGCCGCGATCGCACGCAGGCGCATGTCAGATGTCCTTCGCGGGGGTGGTGTAGAAGATGTCGGTGATCTCGTCACCGTCGAAGACGAGCGAGGTCACGGAGGCCAGCTCGCACTGGCGGCTGGCGTGGGCCAGCGGGACGCCGAGCACGCTGCGCTGCACCATGACGATGGGCAGCTGGTGGCTGATCAGGATCGCCTCGTGGCCCTCCGCCTTACGGCGTGCCTTCTCGACGGCGCCCATCATCCGCTCGGCGATGTCGACGTACGCCTCGCCCCAGCTCGGCTCGAAGGGGTTGAACATGAGCGGCCAGCGCACCGGATTCCACAGCTGGGAGTTCCAGCCCTTGGTGCGCAGACCCTCGAAGCGGTTGCCGGCCTCGACGATCTCGGGGATCGTCTCGACGTCGAGGAGCAGCGTCTCCGCGAAAGGCTCCGCGGTCTCCTGGGCGCGCTGCAGCGGGGAGGCGCCGAGGAAGGTGACGTCGTGGTCCTCGAAGGTGCGGGCCACGCGGGCCGCCTGGGAACGGCCCCGGGAGGACAGGTGGTACCCGGGGATGGTGCCGTAGAGGATGCGCTCCGGGTTGTGGACCTCGCCGTGGCGGATGAGGTGGACGATCGTGTGCGACATGGAGGGTGTGTTTCCTTTACGCGGTGGCTGCGGCGGCGGCCTGGGCGGCCGGGACGAGTGCTTCCTCGATACGGGTGAAATCATCGTCGCTCAGGGCGGTCGACACAAACCAGGTCTCGAAGACGCTCGGCGGGGCGTAGACGCCGTTGTCGAGCAGGGCGTGGAAGAACGGCGGGAAGCGGAAGGTGTCCGCGGCCTTCATGTCGGCGAAGTTGTGGCCCTCGCCCTCGGCGAAACGCACGGAGAACATCGTCGCGGCACGCTGGATGTGGTGTGCCACGCCCTCGCGGGTGAGTGCCTCGGAGATGAGGCCCGAGAGGCGGTCGGCGTGCTGGTGGAGCAGCGGGTAGATGTCCTCGGAGGCCAGACGCAGGGAGGCCATGCCGGCGGCCATGGCGACGGGGTTACCCGACAGGGTGCCCGCCTGGTAGACGGGGCCGGAGGGCGCGAGGTGCTCCATGATGTCGGCGCGGCCACCGAAGGCGGCGGCCGGCAGACCACCGGAGACGACCTTGCCGAAGGTGGTGAGGTCGCCCGCCACCCCGTCGACGCCGTACCAGCCGGAGTAGGAGGTGCGGAAACCGGTCATGACCTCGTCCATGATGAGCAGCGCGCCGTCGGCGTGCGCGATCTCCTTGAGGGCGGCGTTGAAGCCCTCGCGCGGGGCGACGGTGCCCATGTTGCCGGCGGCGGCCTCGGTGATCACGGCGGCGATCTCGCCCGGGTGCTCGGCGAAGGCCTGCTTCACGGCCTCCAGGTCGTTGTACGGCACGACGATGGTGTCGGCCGCGGAGGCGCCGGTGACGCCCGGGGAGTCCGGCAGCGCGAACGTCGCGACGCCCGAGCCCGCGGCGGCCAGCAGCGCGTCGACGTGGCCGTGGTAGCAGCCGTCGAACTTGATGATCTTGGAGCGGCCCGTGAAGCCGCGGGCCAGGCGGACCGCGGACATGGTGGCCTCGGTGCCGGAGTTGACCAGGCGGACCTCCTCGACGGAGGTGCGGTCGATGATCATCTGGGCGAGCTCGATCTCCGCCTCGGTCGGCGCACCGAAGGACAGGCCCTTCGCCGTCGCCTTGACCACGGCGTCCGTGATCTCCGGGTGGGCGTTGCCGTTGATCATCGGGCCCCAGGAGCAGACGAGGTCGACGTACTCGTTGCCGTCGACGTCGACGAGCGTGGAGCCGTGGGCGGAGTCGATGAAGCGGGCCTGGCCGCCGACGGAGCCGAAGGCGCGGACCGGGGAGTTCACCCCGCCGGGGATGAGGGTGCGGGCACGGTCGTGCATCTGCGCGGACTTCTGGGTGCGTGCGGAGGTCGGGGAGCTCAGAGTCATGCCCACCATCATACGACCGGGGTCAACCGGGGTTAAACTTTCCCCCCGGTCAGTTGACCAACTTCAGTCCGATGATCCCGCCGATGATCATGGCGAAGAAGAAGGCCTTCGCCAGGGAGAACATCTCCTGGCCCGTGGCGAAGGACCACACGATGGCTATCGACGCCCCGATGCCCACCCACACCGCGTAGGCGGTGCCGACCGGCAGCTGCTTGAGCGCGACCGCCAGGCCACCCATCGAGACGAAGAGCGCGGCGAAGAACACGACGGAGGGCCACAGCCGGGTGAACCCGTCGGAGCGGTCGAGCGCGACCGCCCACACCGCCTCGAACGCGCCGGAGAGAACGAGGATGACCCAGGACAGGGTGACGGACACGGGAAACCTTCCTGGCCGTCTTGTCGCAACGCCGGGTACGGCTCCCTCGTCCGGGCCCGGACCCCCGGGCTGATGTCGAGCGCTTATCCTACCTGGATGACGCGGGCGACGGCGGCGCGTGCGTCGTCGATGACGGCGGGCACGCCCACTCCCCCGGCCCACGCGCCGGTCACCTCGAGGCCGGGGACCTCCGCGACGGCCGCCCGGACCGTGGCGACGGTGGCCAGGTGGGTCTCGTCGTAACGCGGGAGACCGCCGAACCAGCGCTGGACGTAGATCTCGGAGAGTCCGGCGGCGCGGCCGTCGAAGCCGGTGATGGTCTGCAGGTCGTCGAGGGCGGCGTCAACGAGGAGGTCCTCCTCGGCGCGCACCAGGGCGTCGTCACCGAAGCGGCCGAAGCTGGCGCGGACCAGCGCCCCGCCGCGCGCGCCGATGTGCGGCCACTTGCGCGAGGAGAAGGTGAAGGCCTTGGCCTGCACGCCCGGCTCGTCGATGGCGACGAGCACGCCGGAGTTCTCCGGCAGCCCCTCGTCCGAGTCGAACCTCATGCCCACCACCGCGGAGGACGCCAGCTGCACGGACTTCAACGCCGCGGAGGCGGCCGGGGCGACCTCCCGGAGCAGCGGGGCCGTGGTCGGCGCCGGGGTGGCGACGATGAGCCGGTCGTAGGGGGCCTCGGTGCTCACGCCGGGGCCCTTGAGGTGGAAGCCGCGCAGATCCCGGGTGACCGACGAGACGAAGGCGTCGAGGTGGATGTCCGCCCCGGACTTCTCCGCCAGCGTCTCATAGACCTGCGCGTAGCCGTGGCGGAAGGTGGCGAACACCGGCGTCGGGGTCGCCCCCGGGTCGCGCGGGGTGCGGCGTGCCTCGCAGATCCGCACCGCGGCGGACAGGGTGACCTTCTCCCCTGCCTCCGCGAGTTCGTCGAGGGCCTCCGCGAGCTGCGGGATCGTCGCCCGGACGCCGAGGTCCTCGGCCGCGCAGGAGTACACGCCACCCAGGAGGGCGGACACGATGCGGTCGGTGACCTCCGCGCCGTAGCGCTCCGTCACGAGCTTGCCGACGCTCACGTCGCCCCCCACCTCCCAGTCGATGGAGGGGGCGTCGGTGGCCTCGGCGTCGATACGCGCCGCGGTCTCCGCGGAAACGACGTGCGCCACCGGGTCCGACGAGGCCGGGATGCCCATGACGCCGCCGGCGGGCAGGCCGCGCAGCTCCCCGTCGGAGTAGACGAGTGAGCGCAGACCCGAGGGGCTGACCAGGTCGTCGGCGAGGCCGAGCTCGGTGAAGAAGTCGGTCGCGTCGGAACGCAGGGCCAGGTACGCCTCGGCGCCCATGTCGGTGGGACCCGAGTCGAAGGGCACGGTGAACAGCTTGCCACCGATGCGGTCCTCCGCCTCGAAGACATGGATGACGGCCCCCGGATCCGTCTTGCGGATCTCGTAGGCGCTGGTCAGGCCGGCGAGGCCGGCGCCGATGATGGCGTACCTGGTGGGTTCCACCGTTAGTTCTCCTCGTTGGTGGCGTGGATGATCGAGACGGCCTCGGTGATGTCCTCCGCCCTGGTGTTCGGCAGGACGCCGTGGCCCAGGTTGAAGATGTGGGCCGTCGCGTGGCCGGCCTCGATGGCGCGGGCCGCCTCCGCCTTGATGCGGGCGACCTCGGAGACCACGGCGTCCCGGCCGGCGAACAGGATCGCCGGGTCCAGGTTGCCCTGCAGGACCTTCGGGCCGGAGGCCGCGTGGATGCGCTCGGCGGCGACGTCGAGCGGCACCCGCCAGTCGACGCCCATGACCTCGGAACCGGCCTCGGACATCGCGCCGAGGATCTCACCGGTGCCGACACCGAAGTGGATGCGCGGGATCTCGCCCTCGATCTCCTTGAGGATCTCGACGGAGTACGGCAGGACATGCTCCCGGTAGTCACGCTCGGTGAGGAAACCTGCCCAGGAGTCGAAGAGCTGCATGGCGTCGATGCCGGCGTCGATCTGCTGGCGCAGGAACGCGACGATCGTCGGGGTGAGACGCTCCATGAGGGCGTGCCAGGTGTCCGGCTCACCGTGGATCATGGCCTTGGTCTTCTCGTGGTTCCGGCTCGGGCCACCCTCGACCAGGTAGCTGGCCAGGGTGAAGGGGGCGCCGACGAAACCGATGAGGGCCTGGTGGTCCTGCAGCTCGTCGAGGATGATGCGGATACCCTCGGTGACCTCGGCGACCTCGTGGTCGAGGATCGGCAGGGCGTCGATGTCGGCGCGGGTGGTGATGGCCTTGTCCATCACCGGACCCCGTCCGGCGACGATCTCCACGCCGACGCCCGCGGCACGCAGCGGCACGACGATGTCGGAGAAGAGGATCGCGGCGTCGACGTCGTGGCGACGGACCGGCTGCATGGTGATCTCCGCGAGCAGCTCCGGCATGAAGCAGGAGTCCAGCATGGAGATCCCCTCCCGGACCTTCAGGTACTCGGGCAGCGAACGTCCTGCCTGACGCATGAACCACACCGGGGTACGGGACGGGGTACGGCCGGCAGCGGCGGCGAGGAACGGGGCATCGGGAATGGAACGACGAGTCATGTGCACCATTGTGGTCCAAAAGTTGTAGTCGGGGGTAATTGGGTCTACGCCGCGCGTCGGAAAGTACGCGCGCTGTTCGAGCGGGCCTCGATGAGGAGGGAGGAACCGAGCATGAGGAAGGTCGCCGCCATCGGATGGAGGACGCCCGCCACGGAGGCCACCAGCGCCACCCCGTTGTAGACCCAGGAGAAGAGGATGTTCTGGTCGATGATGCGGCACACCCGGCGCGACTGGGCGATGAGCTCCGGGATCGCGGAGACGTCCTGCCGCAGCACGATGATGTCCACGTCCGGGTGACCGGAGTGGGTGATCTGGTCGACCTCGTCGCTGGTGCTGCCGTCCCCGACGAGGATGCCCACGTCCGCCACCCGCAGGGAGGACAGCACGGAGACGTCGCCGACCATGCCCACCGTCGCGCCCTGCGTGTGTACGGCGCGGACGGTGTGCGGCTTCTTCGCCGGGGCGATGCCCGCCAGCACCTGGGAGACGCCGATGCGGTCCGCGTAACGACGCGCCACCGGGTACGTGTCCCGCGAGAGCATGATCGTCTCGATGCCCTCCTGCTCGAGCTGCTCGATCGCCTCCTGGGCGTCGTCCTTGACGGTGTCATGCAGGCTGATGACGCCGCGGTCCCGGCCCTTCCAGCGCACCACGATGGGGGTGCCGCCGGAGACGACCGCCGCCGCGAGGCGTCCGTGCAGGTCGGACATGGTGCGGGGACGCCACACCGACGCCTCGACCTGGGTCATGGTGACTGTGCCGTCGGGGGCGGTCACCGGGAGTTCGACGAGACCCCGGAAGGTGCCCTCCCCGTCACTCTCGGCGTGCGCCACCTCGATCCAGTGGGGGACGTCGTCGCCGCCGGCGCCTGTGTCACGGGCCTCACGGGCCGCCTTCACCAGCGCGCGGGAGACGAGGTGGTCGGACTCGAGCGCCAGGGCGCCGGCGACACGGAGGATCAGCTCCGGGTTCTCCCCGCGGGCGGCGGTGACGGACTCCACGGTCATGGAGTTCTCCGCCAGAGTGCCCACCCGGTTGAAGATGACCGTGTCGATCATCTCCGTCCGGCGGATCGTCGCGCCGTCCCGGATGAGGATGCCGTTCCGGGCCGCCGCCTCGATGCCGTGGCGGATGGCCAGGGCCGGAGACAGCGCCAGGGCGACCGGGGCCACGGAGGCGAGCACCGCCAGGGAGGTGGCGAAGGCCGCGTTGAAGTTGCCCGCGATGAGCACCCACAGCAGGAAGTCCAGCGCCGCCAGACTGAGGGCCGCCGGGATGAGCATGGCCGCGGTACGGGTCGACAGCAGCGTCGAGTGCTGCTGCTTGATGTTGGCCTCCTCCACCCAGCGGTGGATCGCCGCGATGCGGGTGCGGTGCCCGGTGTGGACGACGCGGACCTTGATCCGGCCGTCCAGGTTGCGGGAGCCGGCGTGCACGTAGGAGTTGACCTTCACCTGCTCGCGGTCACCGCCGCCCGTGTTGATGAGCCCGCGGCTGATCGTGCAGGAACCACCCACCACGGTGCCGTCCACGGGGATGACCTCCCCCGGCAGGACGACGATGTCGTCGCCGACGTTGACCTCCTGCAGCGGAATCCGTTCCTCCTCGGCCTGGCCCCGGGCCGGGGTGCCGGGCACGCGGGTCTTCGGCGCCACGTGCACCATGTGCTGCGGCCCCGGCCGGCGGGCGTCCATCTCCTCGAGGAGGCTGACGCGCGTGCGCATCGTGAGCAGCCGCCCCGCCAAGAGCAGCACCGTCATGCCGCAGGCCACGTCGAGGAAGAGCTCGCCGTCGACGATGCGCTGCTGCTGGAACGCGAACCAGTGCGGTGTCGAGTGCCAGCCGAGGTCACCGGCCGCGGTGAACAGGAGCATGACGATCGACCAGATCGTCGCTGCGATGACCGCCACCGAGCTGGCGGCGTCGAGAGCCGTCAGTCCGCGGCGGGCGCCTCCGACCATCGCCCGGTGGAAGGGCCACGCCCCCCAGGTCACCACCGGCAGCGCCAGGCCCAGGGAGAGCCACTGCCAGCCGTCGAACTGGAGCGTCTCCAGATAGGACATGAGCAGCACCGGCACCGCGAGAATGAGGCTGACGATGAAGCGGGTGGGGGTGAGCAGGTCACGGGCCGTGAACAGCAGGTCCCGCGGTTGGGCGGCCTCCAGCCGCTCCCGGTCCTCCTGCTCGAGCAGGAAACCGGAGCGCCGGGCACGTTCCAGATTGCGCTCCTCGTCCTCGAGGTGGCGGCGGTACTTCCAGGGCAGACGGCTGGCGCGGACCGTCGGCCGCGGCCGCTCCACCAGGTCCGGCCGCATGATGCGGCGGCGCAGCGAGGAGTCGGTGAGGGTGGCGCGGACGTCGAAGCAGGCGATCACCGCCGCCAGGTCGTCCGGGTCCACGGTGTCGGGGGCGGTGATCCAGACGGTCGACTTGGGGAACACCACCCGCGCACGGACACCGGGGATCTCCTCCAGCGCCATCTCGATGTCGGCGACGTCGGGGGCGGCGGTGAGACCCTCCAGTTCAAAGGCGTAGGAGACCTTCGGGCGGTCGTCGTCGACCTGCAGCGGCCCGGTGTCGACGTCGATCCCGACAGCCCGCGCCGCAGCCCGGGCCTCCTCGAGCGCCGACGTCACCTGATCATTGCGGTCCATGCCCGTCAGACTAGTCGTTGCTGCTGCTCATCCGCGCGATGTAGGCGTTGGCGTCCGGGCGGAAGATCATGACGGCCGCCACACCGAGGAGCACGCAGATCACGACAGCCGCCAACCCGCTGACCTGGATGGCGAAGGCCGCGATGTTGAAGAAGATGGAGAGCGCGAACACACCCACCAGGATGCGGCGGGAGATCCTGCCACCCGACCTCAGCTGCGCCGCGAGGGCGGCGACGGTCAGACCCGCGATGATGTTGTAGACGCCGATGAAACGCACGTTGCGGTGGAAGGCGGCGATGACCTCCGCACTGACGTCGGGGGTGGCCCCGTGGTCCTGTGCCAGACCGATCATGCCGGTGACCACCATGAGCATCGCGGCCGCCACGCTGACGTAGTAGCCCCACTTCAGTGAGCCGGGCCAGGTGCCGGGGTCGGCCCCGGAGGGCGTACGACGGGGGCCGCGGTTGGGGTCATCCGGGGAGGGCACCATGCCGGGGAACATGCTGGGCATCTGTGGCTCACTTCCTTCGTGGGTCGATCCGTTTGCCGGACGCGTCGATCTCACGGGTCCACTTCAGCGTCTCCACCCGGAGGGAGAAGACCAGACCCAGGACGGCGGCCACCCCGACCAGGATCTGGACGCTGCCGTCAAGCAGATACATTGCCACGGGCACGTTGTTCCCGCCCGGGCTGGCCATGAAGAGCATGAGGATGCGGAAGCCGAAGTAGAAGCCGAACACCAGCAGCATGCGACGGGCCAGGCCCGCGTAGCTGGAACGCCGGTGGATGAGCACCAGCATGAACGCCAGCAGTCCCATCACGGCGATGCCGAAACCACCTGCCAGCAGCATCGACGCGATGACCGTGGCCCGGAGACGGCCGTCGGTGATCTCCGCCAGCTGCTCCTCACTCATCGCCTCCTTCGCGGTGGCGATGAGCGCGGACGGGTCCATGAACCCGATGGTGACGTTGAGGATCTGGTGGATGATCTCCCCGCCGACCGCCACCGCGAACAGCAGCAGCATGAGGCGGACCGTCTCCGGCTTCTTGTCGGTGCCGGTGGTGCCGGTGGTGCCAGTAGTGTCGGTGGCGTCAGTCATCAGCGGTTCAGCAGTCGGGCGGCGTCCGTCGCGAAGTAGGTGAGGATCTGGTTCGCGCCGGCCCGCTTGATCGAGGTCAGCGACTCCATCATCACGGCCTCCAGGTCGAGCCAGCCGTTGGCGGCCGCGGCCTGCAGCATCGCGTACTCGCCGGACACCTGGTACGCGGCGACCGGGACCGGGGACATCTGGGCGACGGCGGCGAGCACGTCGAGGTAGGGCATCGCCGGCTTGACCATGATGAAGTCGGCGCCCTCGTCGATGTCGAGCTCCGCCTCGAGCAGCGACTCCCGGAGGTTCGCCGGGTCCTGCTGGTAGGTGCGGCGGTCCCCCTCGAGGGAGGAGCCGACGGCCTCGCGGAACGGGCCGTAGAACGCGGAGGCGTACTTCGCGGAGTAGGCCATGATCGAGACGTCCTCGTGGCCGGCGGCGTCGAGAGCCTCACGGATGGCCAGGATCTGGCCGTCCATCATGCCGGAGGGGCTGACGATGTGGGCGCCGGCGTCGGCCTGCGCGACCGCCATCTTCTGGTAGAGGTCCAGCGTGACGTCATTGTCGACGACCGCCCGCCCCCACCTGTCCTCCCGCACGACACCGCAGTGGCCGTGGTCGGTGAACTCGTCGAGGCAGGTGTCCGCCATGAGCAGCAGGTCATCGCCGAACTCCTCACGCATGGCGACCAGCGCGCGGTTGAGCACGCCGTCCTCCCGGCAGGAGGGGGTGCCGTCGGCGTCCTTGTCCTCGTCGAGCGGCACGCCGAACAGGTCAACGCAACGCACCCCGGCCTCGAGGGCCTCGTGGGCGGCGCGCTTGAGGGAGTCCAGGGTGTGCTGCTGCACGCCCGGCATCGAGGAGATCGCACGCGGGGCGTCGATGCCGTCGGCGATGAACATCGGCAGGATGAGATCCGCCGGGCGCAGAGCCGTCTCCGCGACGAGCTCACGCATCGCCGGGTTCGAGCGCAGGCGGCGCGGGCGACGGGTGGGCACAGACAGGAAAGGGGTGGACTGGTCAGTCACAGCGGGCGCTGGTCCTTCCGGAAAAGTGGGTCAGTCGGTGTTCCCCGCCATCATAGGCGCTCGCCTGCTCCCACGAATTCAGGAGTGCATGCGCCTGATGCCGGAAGCGCCTGTCTCAACCTGTCGATTCTGTCTGGACGGGGTCATCGTCTCCGCAGGTCGCGGGATGCCCTCGAGAACAGATTCGACAGGTTGAGACAGGCGCGTGAGGCTTCCGGGACTAGGAGGTCGTCTTCCGGCGCGTGCGGCGCTTCTTGCGCGGCGGCGGCAGCTGCCCGGCGGCACGCAGTCCGGCGACGTGGTCCGCGAGAGCGTCGACGAGTTCCGGGACCTCGGCGATCTCCGGGACCACGTCGACGCGCAGGCCCATCTCCTTCGCGGTGGCCTCGGTCATGGGACCGATGCATGCGATGATGGTGCGCGGGTGCGGCTTACCGGCGATGCCGACGAGATTCTTCACCGTCGAGGACGAAGTGAAGCAGACGGCGTCGAAGCCACCGGACTTGATCATCTCGCGGATGTCGGCGGACGGCGGGGCGGCCCGGACGGTGCGGTAGGCGACGACGTCGTCGACCTCCCAGCCCAGGTCGACGAGTCCGTCGACGAGGACGTCGGTGGCGATGTCCGCCCGCGGCAGCAGGACGCGCCCGACGGGGTCGAGGTCCTCGACGTACTCGGGGAACACCTTGACGATGCCCGCGGCGTTCTGCTCGGTCACGGCCGGCAGTAGCTCGGGGGTCATGCCCAGGTCGCTGATGGCCTTGGCGGTCTTCGTGCCGACGGCCGCCAGGCGGACACCTGCGAAGGAGCGGGCGTCGAGGCCGAACTCGACGATCTTCTCCCACACCGCGGAGACGGCGTTGACGGAGGTGAACACGACCCACTGGTAGCGGCCCTCGACGATGCCCTTGATGGCGCGCTCCATCTGGGCCGGGTTGCGCGGCGGCTCCACGGAGATCGTCGGCACGGACTGCGGGATGGCGCCGTAGCCGGACAGGCGCGCACTCATCGCAGCGGCCTGCTCCTTGGTACGCGGCACCAGCACGCGCCAGCCGTAGAGCGGACGGTTCTCCCACCAGGAGTACTTGGTGCGGTCGTCGACGCCCTTGCCCAGGGTGACCACCAGCTGACCCGGCAGCTCGGCATCCAGACGGCCCAGGGTACCCAGGGTGGCGTCATGGGTGCGCTGCAGGCGGGTGGTGCCGTTGACGGTGACGGAGACCGGGGTCTCGGGGACCATGCCGCGGGCGGACAGCTCCGTGGCGATGGTCGGCAGGTCGTCTGCGGTGGCCTGCAGCACGAGCGGCTGCGGGGCGGAGGCGAGCTGATCCCAGTCGATGTTGTTGCCGGTGACGTCGGTCTCCGTGTAGGTGGAGCCGAGGCCGATACCGGCGAAGGAGGGCACCGTGGAAGGCAGGGACATGCCCGGCACGACCTGGAACTCCATGCCGGCGGCGGCGACGGCGGCGATCTCCGCCATCGTGGAATCACGGGTCAGGGGGTTGCCGGTGACCAGGCGGATGACATCGCCGTCATCCTCCGCGAGGGCGTCACGCAGCTGCGCGACGATCTCATCGGGTCGGGCGGAGATGACCTCGCGGATGTCAGCGGCGGTCGGTGCCGGCGGGCGCGGAGGACGGCGGCGGGCGCCGGCCTCCTTGGCCTCGGCGCAGATGCGCTCGTACTCGGCCTCGGCGGCGTCGAGACGCTCCTGGGGAACGGGCAGCGCGGAGGCCACCACCTCGCGCACACCATTGAGCACGCCCGGGTCGGTCACGGCGATGGATGTTGCAGCGAGGACCTCGCGGGCACGAACGGTCAGCAGCTCGGGGTTTCCGGGGCCTGCGCCGACGAAGACGACCTTTCCCGGCTGGGAGGTCTGAGGGACCATGCTCATACAGATCTTTTCTAGTGTGGACTACTCACAACAGGGCATGACACAGATGCACGCCCCGTCGGAGGGCTTCAAAGGGGGCCATATCATTCGGGGGCGTACACAGTGTGGTATTCACACCTTAAATTAGGAACGCCGGAATACGAAAACTCCGGCTGCCGGGACTCACGGACGGAAGCCCCGTTCCATGGCCCTCACCACCAGTTCCAGCCGGGATGGGACGCCGAACTTGAGGAGCAGGGCGGACACGTATTTCTTTACGCTTCCCTCGGCCAGGTGCAGATCGGTGGCGATGCCTTTGTTGGATTTACCCAGGAGCACCTGCCGGAGGACGCTCATCTCCCTGTCAGTGAAACCGTCTGTCGGCGGTTCGGGGTGACGGAGGTTGCTCCGCAGCGCCGCCGCAACCTGCCCGGACATGACCACTCCTCCCCCGGCGGCGACTTTGGCCGCCCGGCGGACCTCCTCCGGGGGTGCAGACTTTTTCACATAACCCCGTGCGCCCGCCCTCAGCAACGTCACCATGGCGACTTCGTCGTTGTAGCTCGTCAGGGCGAGACAACCGGGGCCGTGGGGGTTCTGCGCCAGACGACGTGCCAGTTCCACGCCATCCATCCCCGGCATCCGGACGTCGGTGAGGACCAGATCGACGTGCAGCCTGGCGACTGCATCGAGGGCCTGAAAGCCGTCGGCGGCAGTGCCTGCAAGGACGAACCCGTCCGCTTCAGTGAAGTAGGACGGGAGAACGTCGAGGACCTGCGGGTCATCGTCAACCACAAGGAGACGGGTGGGACTCACGCACTCTCCTTCGTCTTCAGTGGCAACTTTGCGACCAGCATCCACACATTACCCGCTGCCTCCGCGTGGAGTGTTCCGCCCGCGGCTGTGAACGCGCGGCGCATGCTTTGAATACCCATACCACTTCCTGTCGACGGGGCGTCGGGGTTGGCATTGAGTTGGTTGACGATCTGCAGGATCGCCGCATCCCCGTAGTCGAGACGGATGCGGACCGTCTCATTAGCCGCACCGTGCTTCGCGACATTGAGTACGCCTTCAGCGAGAGCTTGTCTGATCAGGTCATTGGTCTCTGGTGGAACTTGTGCTGGTGTGCCTTCAATGCTGGCGTCCACGGGCATCCCGAGCTGCGCCAGCAGTGCCGAGTGTTTCCGTAACGCCTGTTCGATGGTCACCGCATCGACTTCCGGGGACCCGGAGCCGCGGGCGAGCCCAGTGATCAGGTGATGAGCCCCTTGGAGTGCCTGCCGTGCGGAATGCGCGATCTCAGAGGCCTCGCTCGAGGCCCGGTCATTGTTCATGGTTTCTCTCAGGCGCTCCGCCCGAAGAACCACCCGGGTGAGAGAGCCGGCAATGTCATCGTGGACCCGAACAGCGAGGTCGCTGCGAAGCTGATTCTCAACGACACTGCGCATGAGCCGAAGATTTTCCTTCTCGACGTGAAGCAGCACTCTCAGCCGCGCCACCAGGAAAGCGACAACAAGTCCGGCAACAGCGAAGTAGATATTCAGGGTCAACCCGTAGACGCCGACCTCATCCGGACCCGCCACGGCGAACCACGCGAAGACAGCTGCGGAAGTAATCATCGCAGAACGGTGAAAACAGCGGAAAAAGAGCAGCTCAACGATGATGAAGCCCTGGTACAGGGCGAGCCCTGGCCAGAGGTCCGGGTCAATGAACAGGGAGAAGAGCGAACAGCACACCATGACCGTGGCTCGGACGCCGCTCACGTTGGCGACGAACACCGCAGCGAACAGGATGAGCGCGGAGGCGGTGGACCAGCTATACCAGTGCCCCTGCCGGATGAGCGCTGCGACGAGGATGCCGCTGGCAAGCAGGACCTCCCACCCGCCGTCGGCGAGTCGGCGCCGAAGCCAGATCATTGTTGTCGCTTCCGCGTGCCACCCAAATAAGGTCGGTACACCAGGTACTGAAGCACGACCGCCGACAACCCAACCGGGAGATAGAAACTCCAGCCATCCCAGTCGGTAACGAACACGGCCAGAGTGATGGTGGCCATCGCAACGAATACTGTGGTCAACAGCTTCAGGTCCGACTTCCGCAACCAGACAATTGCGGCAAGTGCCACGAGCCCGATGGCCATAAACGGAACAGTCGCCGCGAGGTCACCGACCGGGGGATTCCCGGGGGTCGCGGACCTCACCCGCACATACGATGCGAGGCCTCCCCACCAGATCAACGGAGCAAGGTGGAGTACCCACTTTCCAGTGTCTCTCCAGGTCATGGCTTCACCCCTTCTTCAGCTGATCAAGTGAGGCAGTAAGCTACCGCCAGTACCCGAATTCCATGGGCGGGTACGAAGCAACAGGACGAATATAGGTCCCTTGCCCCGTGGCAAGAGCGAATGTGACCCGTCCTGCCAATTCGATCATGCTCGGCGCACCTGCAATCGCAATGGTAATGCCGATGATGGTGCCCGCGGGGCCACCAAGCATGGTACCCAGAGCGATGAATGCTGCCTGAAGTGCTGCGGGGCCAATCGCTGCAGCTGTGGCAATGCCGGTCGCAATGCCGGCTTTCAGATCGTGATTTGAAATGTAGAGCGTTCCATTCGAAACGTGAACGTTCGGGGCTGGAAGATATTGCGTGCGGTCAGGCGCAACGGCACCGACGTGATTCCCTGCTCCCGCAATGCTCTCGCGGAGTAACCGGATCTCTTCCCGCGAAAAGCCCTGATCAAGCAACGACGCGTCGCTCGTCGGAAGAGTGAGTTTTCCCTCTTCGTCGTATTCAAACTCCGCGCCGATCGCGACAACATTGTCGAAGTAGTCCTGCTGCTCCGGCATCAGATCGACTTCCCCGAGATACACAGCTTCCGCACTCACCGGACCCGGGGCCGGAAGCTCCAGGGATTTGGGGGCAGCTGTCGCCGTGGGAACTAAAGTTGTCATCCCCAGGGCCGCCACGACACTCGTCGCCAGCAACACGGTGGTAATTCGATGTGCCACTACAGATTCCTGTCTGTGCTCATGGTCAGGCCCCATCGGCCTGACCCGGCAACCAGTGTCCGACAGCCCCGCGAACTGCACCATCCTCTTTCGTCTACCCCTGGCCCCCACCAGTGGTCGACGCCCCTACCTCAGGGGCAGATCTCGGCCAGCTGCTCGGCGTATTTCCCCGCCAGCGGTGTGGAGATGATGATGCGGTTGACGGTGGCGGACTTCAGCTCGAGGATGATGCCCAGACCACTGCCGTGACATACCGCGAAGGTGCTGGCCCCGGTACCGTCCGCCGCGGTGAACGTGCCGGTGTTGGTGACGCCGCGGATGCGTGTGCCGGGGGCACGGCGCCCGGCGGGCACGGCATGCGCCAGCCCGCAGGCGTCATCGACGACGGAGACACCCGTGATCACACGGGTCGGGATGGTGAAGTGCGAACGTCGTGCCGCGAGCTTCTCCCACCAGTCAAGGGCGACCGTCACCTGCCGGTCGCTGATCTTCAGAACAGCCATGGTGTTGGCGAGTGTATACGCCCGCCGGCTAACGGTCGATCAGGTTCGCCGCGCCGCGGCCCAGAAGATCAGCAGCGGCAGCCTCACCGAGGGTCACCGGATCAGTGCCGGAGCCCTCGTAGACCAGCTGGGTGGAGCCGTCGAGGGCGAAGACACCCGCGGTGAGGTGGATGGTGCCGTCGGCGTCGATCGTCGAATGGGAGGCGACGGGGGCGGTGCAGCCGGCCTCGAGACGGTTGAGCACGATGCGCTCGGTGTTCGCGCAGGTGTAGGCGGCGGCGTCGAGAAGCAGGTCGATGGCGGCGCGTGCCTCCTCATCATCGGCGCGGCACTCGATGGCCAGGGCACCCTGGGCCGGGGCGGGCAGGATCACGTCCGGGCCGAAGACCTCGGTGGCGCGCTCCCCCAGCCCGACGCGGGACAGGCCGGCGTAGGCCAGCACGACGGCGTCGAGCTCCCCGTCGGTGACATAGCCCATGCGGGTCTCGATGTTGCCGCGCAGCGGACGGATGTCCAGGTCCGGACGCACGGCCTTGAGCTGGGAGATGCGGCGCGGCGCGGATGTGCCCACCCGGGCGCCCTGCGGCAGCTGCTCCAGGGTGAGGTTGTCGCGGGCGATGAGGGCCTCGCGGGCGTCGGCGCGCACGGGCACGACGAGGTGGAAACGCTCATCCGGGGCGGTGGGCAGATCCTTGAAGGAATGGACCGCGATGTCGCATTCCCCGGCGTGCAGGGCCTCCCGCAGCGCCTGGGTGAACACGCCGACGCCGATGCGCTCGACGGGCGCCATGTTGACGTCACCGGCGGTGGTCACCAGGTGCAGCTCGGCTTCGTAACCGGCGGCAATGAGGGCGTCACGCATGTGCCCGGACTGGGTGGTGGCGAGGTTGGAGCGGCGGGTACCGATCTTCAGGGTCGTGCGGGTCACGTGTGTTCTCCTTAGTTGGTGGTGAGCTTGCCCTCGGGCAGGTCGGCGACGTCGACGGCGACGGCCGGAGCCTCGGTCTGGAGGCCGAACAGCTCCTGGAGCGCGGATTCATAGGACACGACGCCGGACTCGGCGGCGAGCTGCTTCACGCGCACGGTCGGCTCGTGGAGGAGCTTGTCGACGACCCGGCGCACCGTCCGCGACACCTCCTCGAAGTCGGGGTCGTCGATGGCCGGGGTACGCCCGCGCAGGCGGTCCAGTTCCGACTCGATGAGCTCCGCGGCGTGCCGGCGCAGGGCGGACACGGCGGGGACGACGTCGCGGACCCGCTGCTCGGAGCTGTACTCCTGCAGCTGCTCCGCGACGATGGCCAGCGCCTCCTCGTGTCCGGTGGCGTTCTCGCCGCGGCCGGAGATGGTCTGGTGGAGGCGCTCGATGTTGACCAGGTGCACGCCCTCGGACTCGACGACGGCGTCGTCGATGTCACGCGGCATGGACAGGTCGACGAGCATGAGGTCGCGGGGGCGCTCCGCCGGGATGTCGGCGGGGGTGATGGTGAAGTCGTCGGCGCCCGTCGCGGAGACCGCGAGGTCGACGTAGGACAGGGCGGAGGCACGGTCGTCGAAGTCGATGACGTCGGCCGGGACGCCCGCCTCACGGGAGTGCTCGGCGAGGCGTTCCGCGCGGCTGCGGGTGCGGTTGGAGATGACGAGCTTCTCCACACCGAGCCGGCCCAGGTGCGTCGCCGCCAGGGAGGCCATCGCCCCGGCGCCGAGGACGAGGGCGACACGACCCTCCAGATTCTCGGCGCGGAGGTGCACGAGGGCCTCGTCGACGGCGACGGAGACCATGGAGGCGCCGGCGTCGTCGATGTCGGTCTCCGAGTGGACGCGCTTGCCGGTGTGCAGGGCGGTCTGCGCCAGGCGGTGCAGCGTCTGTCCGACGGTGCCCTTCTCACTGGCCTCCTGGTACGCGGTGCGCACCTGGCCGATGATCTGCTGTTCGCCGACGACCATGGAGTCGAGACCGGAGGCGACCACCATCATGTGCTCGGCCGCCGCGTCCGCGTACCGGACGTAGAGGTAGCCGCGGAGGGTGTCGATGTCGACGTCGGAGATCTCGTGGAGCACCTCGACGACGTCCTGGACGCCGGAGTGGAACGAGTTGGTCACCGAGTAGATCTCGAGCCTGTTGCACGTGGACACGATCATCGCCTCACTGAGCGAGGGGCGTTGCACCAGGCGTGAGGTCGTGTCGTGGCGGACGGTCTCATCCATACTCAGTCGCTCGAGCAGCGCCACCGGTGCCGACCGGTGAGACATTCCCACGACGAGCACACTCACGTTTTCCTTCACCGCTTTCCGCATCACGGACACTTCAATTCACAGACCCCGGGGCGTGCCGTGCACACACCCGCGGGGTGGATCATACAAAAGGATACCCCCGATGTGCGGGAAATCCACAGCCGACCGGCCCGATCAGGCCAGCGCCGCCGCAAGTTCTTCACTGTCGACCTCCCAGCACGCGAACTCGTCGCCGTCGACGAGCACCACGGGAACACGGTCACCGAACTCGAGTTTCAGACCCCGGTCCTCGTCGACGTTGACCACGTCGAGCACCAGTCCCGCCGCCTCCACGACAGGCGTGATCTGCTTCTCGACGCGCGCGCACGAGCCACACGTCGTCCGGATCAACAGCTCCACCGACTCCGCCATGGTCCACAGTCTCCTTCATCCGGGCCTACCATGGACACGATACCGCCCCACCCATCCACCGAAGCACACAGGAAGGCTCGGACCGCGACGTGAGCCCCTCCCACCCGGATCCCCTGTTCCCCGGAACGCCTGCGGAGTTCCTCGCCAGCTGGAGCGCCACCCGAGGCAACCTCCGGCGCTTCCTCGAGGACCGCGCCCTGCCGCCCATCGACGAGGAGTCGCAGCGCACCGCCGGCGAGGCCGCCGCGGCAGCCGCCGTCCAGGAGACCTTCGGCATCGAGCTCGACGCCTTCTCCTCGGGCGTCGACTCCGTCTCCGGCTCCATCGAGGCCGCCGGCGGCCTCCACATCTCCGTGCCGGACCCCGACATCCCGCAGGACGTCGGCGCCGCCGCCTTCTTCGACGTGGACAACACCCTCATCCAGGGTTCCTCCCTGATCGTGTTCGCCATGGGACTGGCCCGCCGGAAGTACTTCCGCCTCTCCGAGATACTCCCGATCGCCTGGAAGCAGATCAAGTTCCGCGTCACCGGCTCCGAGAACGCCGCCGACGTCGCGGAGGGCCGCAACCAGGCCCTCGAGTTCATCCGGGGCAGGCGTGTCGACGAGCTCGTGGAACTGTGCGAGGACATCGTCGACTCCTCCATGATCGACAAGGCCTGGCCCGCCACCCGCGAACTGGCCCGCATGCACCTCAACGCCGGCCACCAGGTGTGGCTGGTGTCGGCCACCCCCGTCCAGCTCGCCCAGATCCTGGCGCGGCGTTTCGGGTTCACCGGGGCGCTGGGCACCGTCGCCGAGGTCGAGGACGGCCGCTTCACCGGCCGCCTCGTCGGCGACATCCTCCACGGGCCCGGCAAGAAGCACGCCGTCGCCGCCCTGGCCGCCATCGAGCAGCTCGACCTGCAGCGCTGCACCGCCTACTCGGACTCCATCAACGACATCCCCATGCTGTCGATGGTCGGCACGGCCGTGGCCATCAACCCCGACACGAAGCTGCGCAAGGAGGCCGCGCGCCGCGGCTGGCAGGTCCGGGACTACCGTTCGGTGCGCCGTGCGATCCGCACCTTCGGGCTGCCCGCCCTGTTCACCGCGGCGGCCAGCCTGGGTTCTTGGCGGGTGTTCCGGAGGCGTCCGACTCCGCACCAGCAGTAGTCCCCCCGGAATCACCACAGGCCGTCCCCCGGAGGGAACGGCCTGTGATCGTCCGGTACTACTTGCCCAGCTTCCTACGCTGGACGCGGGTACGACGCAGCATCTTGCGGTGCTTCTTCTTGGACATGCGCTTGCGGCGCTTCTTGATGACAGAACCCATGGGGTCTCCTCAGATCGTGAGTGAGTACGTACGTAACCTGCCGACTTTCCTCGAGGTGCACTCTCGACCACGCTGGCTGCGCGGGTAGGTACCGTCGGCACGAATGGGATTCATCATACCGGCGCCCTGCCGCGCCTCCAAAAGTGGCTCCCCTTAGAAAACGACGGAAAGACTGCGGCGCCGGTCACCCACAGGGGTGACCGGCGCCGCATCGGGGGACTTAACCGACCTCGTAGTACGAGGAGTCGAGGTAATCGTCGACCGCCTTCTCGTGAACACGGAAGGAACGGCCCACGCGGACCGCCGGCAGGTCACCGGAGTGAACCAGCCGGTACACGGTCATCTTCGAGACGCGCATGATCTCCGCGACCTCCGCAACCGTGAGAAAGGTGCCCTTGTCTGCATTAGTCATATTTCATTCAACCCTTCAGCATGTGGCGCGCTGCAGGCTTCCCCTCCCGCAGGACGGACACGCACGTGCTTGGACAAGCTTAGCGTGAATTGTGTGACTGCTGCGACTTAAGTGCCCGATATTTTCCGGATTTTCCCCCATGGTACCCCTCAGAGGGTGTTCCCGAGCTCCTCCGAACGCTGCGCGCAGGCCTCCGTCGCCCGGAAGAAGGCCCCCCGGATGCCGGACTCCTCCAGTTCCCGCAGCGCCGCCACCGTCGTGCCCGCCGGGGAGGACACGTTGGCCCGCAGCGTCGCCGGGTCCTGCCCGGACTCCGACAGCATGATCCCCGCCCCCGCAGCGGAGGTGACCACCAGCTTCTCCGCGACGTCACGGGTGAGTCCGAGGGAGACGCCGGCGTCGATGAGCGCCTCCGCCACGAGGAAGAAGTACGCGGGCGAGGAGCCCGCCAGCGCCGTGACGGCGTCCATGTCCGACTCCGCGACCGGCAGGACCTCACCGACGACCGAGAGGAGCTCCTGCACCTGCTCCAGCTGCTCGGGGGTGACGAACCGTCCCGTCGCGATGGCGTTCATGCCACGACCCACGAGCATCGGGGTGTTCGGCATGACACGCACGACGGGGGTACCCGCGACGACGGCGTCCTCCATCGCGGACAGCGTCACACCGGCCGCCATGGACACCAGCACGGTGGTGACGTCATTCTCCTCGATCGCCCCGCTGATCTCCCCCAGCACATCGAGGATCATCTTCGGCTTCACACACAGGAACACCACGTCGGCGTCCTCGGCGGCCTGCCGGTTGTCGGTCGAGTCACGCACGCCGTAACGCTCACGCAGCTCCTCGCCACGCTCGGGGCGACGGCCGGTGACCGTGATCGACTGCGGGGAGACACCCGCGTTGACAAGACCCGAGATCAGCGCCTCGCCGATCTTGCCTCCTCCGATAACCACAATTTTCGTCATGGCCACCAGAGTGCCACATCGATCAGATGAGCACGACCGCCAACGGTCCGAACGTCATCACCAGACCGACGAGTCCCGCCAGGAACATCGACAGGCCGTCATTCGCGGTACGCAGGGCCTTCACGACACCCACGATGCCCACCGTCGCCAGCACGGCCAGCACGGCGACCACCGGACGGGAGAAGCTCTCCCAGAGCAGCTCGAAGCCCTTGAACACGACGACGCCGAGCACGATGCCGATCAGCGCCATGAGGATCACACCGGTGACCGAGGTCTTCTCCTCGACCTCGTCCTCCCCATCCTCGGCGTCCTCGGTGACCTCGAGGGCGTCGGACTCCTCCTGCTTCTCGACGTCCTCCGCCGTCGCGACGGCGGAGACGGTGGAGGTGGTGGAGGTGGCGACGGCGGTCTTCACCGCCGGCATCTCGCCGGTCTCGGGGGCCGGGGTCTCCGCCGCCTCACCCGGGACCTTCTGGAAGACGACTGTCTCGTCGGTGCCCGGGGTCGGGGTGGCCGTCTTCGCAGGCGCCTCGGCCTTCGCGGGCGCCTCGGTCTTCTCGGCCTTCTCCGCCTGCTTCTCCGCGACCTTCGCCGCGGTCCGGTCGACCGGGCTCAGTTCCTGCTTGTCCTGTTTGTCGGAGACCTGCGCGGCGGGGGTGGTGGTCTCCCCCTCCGGGGCGTCGATGGGCACGGAGGAGTGCCGGGATTCCGCGGGCTTGGCCTTGACGGCCGGGATCGATCCGGTGAGTTCGGCGACGGAGATGCCGCCCTCCTCCAGGCTGCGTCGGCGACGGGGGCGGGGGGTCTTGCTGTCCCCGGTGTCCCGGCCGGAGCGGGCGAGCAACTCTGCGACTGTCAGCTGCTTGTCGCTCATGGTCACTTCCTTTCCTCAGGGATCGGGTCGAGCCCCTTGTCGATGCGACGGAGGATGACGCCCTCGCGCAGCGCCCACGGGCAGATCTCGATCTTCTCCAGGCCGAGGGCACGCATGCTGGCCTCGGCGACGAGCGCACCGGCGACGATCTGGTGCGAACGGTCCGAACTGATGCCCTCGAGCTCCGCGCGGTCGGCGGCGGTCATGCGCGAGATGAAGGCGATGAGCTGGCGCAGACCCGGTGCGGTCAGGGTGCGCTTGATGTAGGGGCCCTCGGCGCTGGGTGCGGCGCCGGTGAGGCGGGCGAGGGTGCGGAAGGTCTTCGACGTTCCGACGGCCAGTCCGGCGGTGCCGTAGGCGCGCATCTGACGGGCGGGTTCGGTGAGCTCGGCGTCGATGTAGTCGCGCAGCAGGTTGATCTTCTTGCGCTCCGGCGGGTCGGTGTCGAACCACTGGTGGGTGAGTCGACCGGCGCCGAGGTCGAGGGAGATCGCGACGTCGGGGGTCTCGTCGGAGCCGGTGGACAGCTCGAGGGAGCCGCCGCCGATGTCCAGGTTGGTGATGCGGCCGGCGGACCAGCCGTACCAGCGGCGCACCGCGAGGAAGGTCAGCCGGGCCTCGTCCTCGCCGGAGAGAACCTCGAGGCGCACGCCCGTGTCCCCCTCGACGGAGTCGAGGACCTCGTCGGAGTTCGTCGCCGAACGGACCGCCGACGTCGCGAAGGACATGACCTCCTGACATCCGAGGGTCTTCGCGAGGTCCGCGGCCTCAGCCACGGCCCTCGTCAGCCTCTTGACACCCTTGTCACCGATGGCGCCGTCGCCGTCGATGAGCTCGACGAGTCGCAGGCTGGTCTTCCAGTCGCTCATCGGGGTCGGGTGACCACCGTTCCGGGCATCAACCGCCACCATGTGGACAGTGTTACTGCCCACGTCCAATACACCTAGTCGCACATGTCCAAGGGTAGACGGTCTAACGTAGTCAAGTGTGAATCGCCCACGTTCGACCCAGGTTTTTCTGGGTTTCCCCGAGTCCTCTCCCGCCGGCAAGCAGATTCTCGCCGGCGCTGAGGCTGCTCCCGACTTCCCGCGGGAGTGGTTCGAGTTCGTCAACCCCGAAGACCCCCTGCACACCTTCAGCATCGACCTGACCTGGGTGGAATCCCACTACACCTGCCATTTCGGGCAGGAGGCGTGCCAGGGCATCGACTTCCAGCAGACCGATATCGGCTGCTGTGTCCACGGCGCCTACCTCGCCGACGAGACCGACCGGGACCAGTTGTACAACGCCGTGCACGAGATGCCCGCGAAGTACTGGCAGCACCGCCCTAAGGGGGTGGACGAGTACTTCGCCACGGGGGAGGCCATCGACCTCGAGCCCTGGCTGGTGTGGGATGAACTCGACGGCGACGACGGCGAGGCCGAGCCCTCGCTCAAGACGAAGACCGTCGGCGGCGCCTGCATCTTCGCCAACCGTGCGGGCTGGCCGACGGGCACCGGCTGCGCCATCCACCAGTGGGCGGTGGCCGAGGGGCGCGACCTGACCGTCGAGAAGCCGGAGGTGTGCTGGCAGGTGCCGCTGCGCCGCTACGAGGACTATGAGGAGCGTACCGACGGCGTCGAGATCCTGCGCACCACCATCGGCGAGTACGACCGCCGTGCCTGGGGCAACGGCGGCGAGGACTTCGACTGGTGGTGCTCGAGCGCGAGCGCGTGCCACACCCACCCGGACCCGCTGTGGAAGTCGATGCGCCGGGAGCTCATCGCCCTGATGGGTCAGCCCTCCTACGACATCCTCGCCGAGCACTGCGAGCGTCGCGCCGCCGGAGGGTTCACCGCCGTCCACCCGGCGTCGCGATGAGGGGTCGCCTGGCTCCGGTCCTCCGCGTCTCCAGGCGCTCCCTCCATGCCCACCGGGGCCGACTGGCCCTGACCTTCCTGTCCGTCGTCCTGGGTACCGCGTTCATCGCCGGGTCGCTGCTGCTCACCTCGTCGCTGGCACGCTCCTTCGACGACATCCTCGACGCCGGCGTCGACGGCGTCGACGTCGGGCTCGTGGGCAGCTCCTCCTCCCCGCAGGGGGTGCCCTTCTCCGTCATCGACGAGGTCCGCGCCTGGCCGGACGTCCGCGCCGTCAACGTCATCGGTGACGGCCCCGGCCTGCCGACGGGCACCCGCTCCGCCGGCGCCTCCGGCATCATCGTCGTCGGCCCGGACGGCACCCCCCTGCAGGCCGGCTCCTCGGGCGCCCACCCGTTCGCGGCCTACCCGTTCCGGGAGATCGTCGGCCCCGTCCCGTCGATCCTCGAGGGCCGCTGGCCCATCACCCCCGACGAGGTGATGGTCAACGCGAACGCCGTCCGGCGGGCCGGACTGGAGGTCGGTGACCGGCTGCTGGTCATCAGCCCCCAGGAGCGTCTCGACGTCCGCCTCGTCGGCGTCTACGAGTCCCCCCGGGAGACGACCGGCTGGATCGGGGTGATGTTCACCCCGGACGCCTACCTGTCCTCCTTCACGGAGGGGGACTTCGCGTCGCAGGTCGTCATCTCGGTGGAGCCGGGCACCGACCCCATGGACGTGCGCAACCGCCTGGGGCTCACCTACCGGGGGCTGACCCCCCTGCTCCCCGAGCAGATCATCGAGCGCATGACCGACGACCGTCTCCAGCAGCTGGAGTTCGTGCGCTACATCCTGGTGATCTTCGGCGCGGTGGCGTTGTTCATCGGGTCCCTCAACATCGTCAACACCTTCGCGATGGTCGTCGGCCAGCGCACCCGCGAGTTCGCCCTCCTCCGTTCCCTCGGGGTGTCCACCGTGCAGGTGGCGGTGAGCGTCATCCTGGAGGCGGCGCTCGTCGGCCTGGCCGGTTCGGTCGTAGGCGTCGCTCTGGCGGTGGCGTTCGTCTCGGTGCTGCTGGCGGTGTTCGCGGCCACCGGCGGGGAGCTGGCGACGCTGCCGATGGTGTGGCCGGCCGAGGCTTTTGTCATTCCCCTGCTCTTCGGCGTGGTCATCACGATGGCGGCCTCCCTCGCCCCCGCCCGGCGCGCCGCCATGCTGCCGCCGGTGCAGTCCTTCGACCTCTCCGACACCCGCACCTCCCGCGTCCCCCGGCTCAAGCTCCTCCTGGCGGGGGCGGTGACGTCGCTCAGCGCGCTGCTCATCCTCGGTGCGGCGTACATCAGCTCGGTGAACGACCGGGTGCTCTCGGTGGACCTGCGGCTGTCCCTCATCGCCCTCGGCCTGGTCCTCGGCCTGTGGTCCCTGGTGCTCGCCGGACCGACCCTCGTCGCGGCCGTCGGCCTGACGCTCGGGCGGATCCTCACCCTCCCCCTGGGAATCGTGGGCACCATCGCCCGGCAGAACGCGGTGCGCAACCCCCGCCGTTCGGCGACCTCCGCCCTGGCCCTGGCCCTGGGGGTCGGGCTCGTCGCCGGGGTGGGCACCGTCGGCGCCTCCGCGAGGGCGAGCGTGTCCGGTGCCATCGAGTCGACGATCACGGCCCCCTTCGTCCTCGACAGCCTCGGCGGCGGCTCCGTGCAGGGCCGCGCGAGCAACAGCAGCGGCCTCTTCCTCCCGCCCGAGATCCGGGAGGTGACCGACCAGGTGAAGGGCGTCGCGGAGACCGGCACCCTCATGTCCGCGCCGCTCCAGGCCGACAACTGGAATCACCGCACCACCACCGTGCTCGACAACGACTTCTCGCTGTTCATGGACCTCGGTGTCACCAGCGGCGCGCTGAGCGACGGGTCCGCCCCGGCCGCCGCCCTGTCCGCCGAGTACTCGGAGCAGAACAACCTCCGCGTCGGCGACTACATCCCCCTGACCGTCCACGAGGGCGTCGAGGAGAACGCCATCTGGATCCCCGTGACGGCCATCTACCAGGAGACCGCCCTGCTCGGCCACATCGCGGTGAGCTGGGCCGCCGCCGAGGCGGTGCTGGACAACGCCGCGGCCCAGGTGAACCGCCAGTCGGTGTTCGTCACCTCCGACGGCTCCGTGCCCGCCACGCAGCTGCGCCGCAACCTCGACGCCGCGATGTCCCCGCTGCTGGTCGTCCAGGTGAAGTCGAACTCGGAGTACAGCACCGCGCTGGGCACCCAGATCAACCAGCTGCTGCTCATCATCTACTCGCTGCTCGCGCTGGCGGTGGTGATCGCGACGCTGGGCATCATCAACACGCTGCTGCTCTCCGTGGCGGAACGTGTCCGCGAGATCGGCACGCTCCGCGCCATCGGGCTGCAGCGCGGCGACATCCGGCGCATCATCGAGGTCGAGTCGCTCATCATCACCGTGCACGGCGCGGTGGTGGGCGTCGTCGCGGGCACGGCCGCCGGCTGGGCCGCCGTGCGGGTGCTCGCCGTGAAGGGTCTGACGGTGCAGGAGGTCCCCTGGCCCGCCATCATGCTCATGGTGGGGGCGGCGGTGGTCGTCGGCATCCTGGCCTCGATCGTCCCCGCCGTGAAGGCGGCCGCCATCCCCCCGCTCGAGGCCATTGAGAGGTGAGCGGTCAGGCCTCGAACTTGTAGCCCAGGCCGCGGACGGTGACCAGGTGCTTCGGTCGGGAGGGCTCCTCCTCGATCTTGGAGCGCAGGCGCTTCACGTGCACGTCGAGGGTCTTGGTGTCCCCGACATAGTCGGCGCCCCAGATGCGGTCGATGAGCTGGCCACGGGTGAGCACCCGGCCGGAGTTGCGCAGGAGGTACTCCAGGAGGTCGAACTCCTTGAGCGGCATCGGCACCGGCTCCCCGGCGACGGTGACGGTGTGGCGCTCGACGTCCATGCGGACGCGGCCCCCCTCGAGGATCTGCTCCTCCACGTCGTCGGCGGCGTTGTCGGTGTCCGCACCACGGCGCAGCACCGCACGGATGCGGGCGATGAGCTCACGGGAGGAGTACGGCTTGGTCACGTAGTCGTCCGCGCCCAGCTCGAGGCCGACGACCTTGTCGATCTCGGAGTCACGCGCGGTGACCATGATGACCGGGACGGAGGAGGTCGTGCGCAGCTGCTTGCACACGTCGGTGCCGGACATGCCCGGCAGCATGAGGTCGAGCAGCACGATGTCGATGTCGTTCCTCTCGAACTCCACCAGCGCCGTCGGACCGTCGCCGGCGATGATCACCTCGAAGCCCTCCTTGCGCAGGAGGAACGCCAACGGATCGGCGAGAGACTCTTCGTCCTCGACGATGAGGATGGTCGTCGTCATGATGCTTTGTCCTTTCGACGTGTCGCCACCCGGGACACCGCCTGACGCAGTGTTCCGGTGGATGGTGCCTCATCATCCTGCCCCGTCGCCGTCATCGCGGCCGGCGCGGGGTCGGGATGGTGAATCGGAAGTTCGATGGTGAATGTGGATCCCGTACCCGGACGGGACCACACCTTGATGTTACCGCCGTGATTCGCCACCACGTGTTTGACGATCGCCAGCCCCAGACCGGTGCCACCCGTCGAACGGGAACGCGCCTTGTCGACGCGGAAGAAACGCTCGAACACGCGCTTCTGGTCCTCGGGGGAGATGCCGATGCCCCGGTCGGTGACGCGGATGAGCACGACGTCCGCGTTCGCCACCTTCTGCGACACTGAGACCGGCACCGACTGCGGGGAGTAGTTGATGGCGTTGGAGATGAGGTTCGACACCGCGGTGACCAGCAGGGATTTGTCACCCATGACGAAGACGCCGGAGTCGGCGCCCTTGGTGAGGGTGATGTCCGCGTTGTCGGCGGCGACCTGGTTGCGGGTGAAGGCCTCGTCGATGATGTCGTCGACGGAGACGGGCTCCATCTCCGGCAGCGGCTCCGCTCCCTGCAGCTTCGACAGCGAGATGAGCTCGTTGATCATGCCCGCCATGCGGTGGGCCTCCTTGTGCAGGCGCTGCCCGAAGTACATGACGTGCTCCGGGTCGTCGACCTCCTCCAGGAGGGCCTCGGCCAGCAGCGCCATGCCGCCGACCGGGGTCTTGAGTTCGTGCGAGACGTTCGCCACGAAGTCACGGCGGGCGGACTCCATGCGCACGTTCTCACTCTCGTCGGTGCCGTAGATGATGACGAAGCGGTCGTCGACGAGCGTCAACGGCTTGACCAGTGCGCGCACCGAGAAGACGCGGTTGCCCGTGCGCCGGTAGGGCATGGAGAGGTCGAGCGTGCGGGACTCCTTGTCCGCGAAGACCTCCCCCGCCACCTGCCACACCTGCTCGTTGAGGGTGCGGTCGTGGACGAGGGCCATCTCGTGGGCGCGGGCGTTCGACAGGATCACCTCACCGCCGCGGTCGACGACGGTGACGCCCGTGGGGGAACCCTGGATGGCCAGGTGCAGGACCTGGCCGACGGTGGTGACCTGGTTGTCCTCGAGCGTGGCCGAGGAACGGTGGCGGACTATCCGCTTACGTGCCCAGTTCAACGCCGGAAAGGCGACGCCGGTGACGGCGACGCCCAACAGGAACGCGAGAACGGCGGACACGCCCTACAGGCTACTTGCCACCCTGTGCCGCGACAGCGGCAGCACCGGCGGCGGCCGCCTCGGGGTCGAGGTAGGTGCCGCCCGGGTTGACGACCTTGCCGTCAGCATCCAGCTCGTAGACCAGCGGGATGCCGGTCGGGATGTTGAGGGCCGCGATGTCCTCGTCCGAGATGTTGTCCAGGTGCTTGACCAGCGCGCGCAGGGAGTTGCCGTGCGCGGCGACGAGGACGGTCTCGCCACGCTTGACGCGCGGCTCGATCTCCTCCTGGTAGTACGGGATGAAACGCTTGACGACGTCCAGGAGGCACTCGGTACGCGGTGCGTTCTCCAGGGCGGCGTAGCGCACATCGTCGGACTGGGAGTACTCGGCGTCGTCGGCCAGCTCCGGCGGCGGGGTGTCGTAGGAACGACGCCACGCCATGAACTGCTCGTCGCCGTACTTGTCCTTGGTCTCGGCCTTGTCCAGGCCCTGCAGCGCACCGTAGTGGCGCTCGTTGAGACGCCAGTCGCGGACGACCGGGATCCAGTGACGGTCGGCGGCGTTGAGCGCGATGTTCGCGGTGCGGATGGCACGACGCAGCAGGGAGGTGTAGACGATGTCCGGCAGGAGACCAGCCTCCTTGAGCATCTCGCCGCCGCGGACAGCCTCGGCGACGCCCTGCTCGGTCAGGTCAACGTCCACCCAGCCGGTGAACTGGTTCGATTTGTTCCACTGGCTCTGCCCGTGGCGAAGAAGAATGAGCTTTCCGTTGGTCATGTCTCCAATATGCCACGATTCCGCCGGTAGCGTGCGGATTAATACCCCCCGTTTAGAGCCCTTCGGCCCGTTCGCGGCGTTGCGGGCAGTTGTCGACCTCCAGGCTCAGGGCCTCGGCGTACACCGCCGCCAGCTGGGCGGCGGAGTTCGACCACGAGAAGTTCGCGGCGTGCTGGACGGCGTCGGTCGCCATCCGCAGGCGGGTGTCGTCGTCGTCGAGGAGGTTCTCCAGGGCGTCGGCCCAGTCGCCGGTGTCGTGGCCGTCGACAAGCACTCCCGTCTCCCCCTCGGAGACGGCGACCGGCAGACCGCCGACGCGGGCGGCGACCACCGGGGTGCCGCAGGCCTGCGCCTCCATGGCGACCAGTCCGAAGGACTCGTTGTAGCTGGGCACGGCGACGATGTCGGCGGCCTGGTAGATGGTCACCAGCTCCTCCGGCGGGCGGGGGTCGAGGAAGCGGACCCTCCGCGACACCCCTAGCTCAGCGGCCAGATTCATGTACTGGCGCTCCGTGGTCGCGGCTCCCGAGGCCCCACCGCAGATGATGACGCGCAGCTTGCGCTCCGGGTTGCGGCGCAGCATCTCCGCGGTCGCGCGGATGAGCACCTGCGGGCCCTTGAACTGCTGGAGACGGCCCACGAACGCGACGAGCTCGGCGTCGAGGGGGATACCGAGGAGGCGGCGCGAGCGTTCGGTGTTGCGGTCCGTGCCCGGGGTGAACAGGGCGGTGTCGGTGCCGGGGGTGACCACCGCGATGCGGTCGGGGTCGGCGTCGTAGTGGTCGATGAGGTCGAGGGTCTCCTCCTGGGTGTTGACCACGAGCACCTCGGCATTGTCGACGAGCTGCTGCTCGCAGATGCGCCGCGCCTCGGACTCCGGGGAGTCGTCGTCGCCCCGGTGGGCGTTCTTCACCGCCGCCAGGGTGTGCGCGGTATGGACCAGCGGCACCTCCCACAGGTCGCGGAGCAGCCAGCCGACCTGGCCGGACAGCCAGTAGTGGGAGTGGATGAGGTCGTAGTCCACGTCGTTGCAGCGGTGGAACTGCACGACGCCGCCGGCGAAGGCCGCCAGCTGCGTGGGCAGCGCCTCCTTCTCGAGGCCGTCGTAGGGCCCGGCGACGATGTTGATCACCCGCAGCCCCTTCTCGACGTCCACCACCTCCCCCTGACTCGGGCGGGTGGCGCGGGTGAAGATGTCCACCTCCACCCCCTGCCGGGCGAGTTCCCGGGCGGTGTTAAGGACGTAGACGTTCATGCCACCGGCATCCCCCGAGCCGGGCTGCTGCAGCGGAGAGGTGTGCATGGAGATCATCGCGACGCGCATGCCCCAATGATAGGTGCGGCCGTCCGTATACTGGTCCCCACCTCACAGGAACCCAGCAGCGGAAGGCACCCTCATGTCGGCATTCGAGACCAAGGCCTGGTTGAAGCACTACCCCGAGTGGACCCCCCACTCTCTCGACTACGACGAGACGACCCTGCTCGACGTCTACGACAACAACCTGGCCATCAACGCCGAGAAGTCTGCCACCTGGTTCTTCGGCAAGTCGCAGACCTACGCCGATCTCGACCGCCAGGTCCGCCGCGCCGCCGCCGGCCTGCGCGCCTTCGGCGTCCGCCCGGGCGACAGGGTCGCGATCATCCTGCCGAACTGCCCGCAGCACATCGCCGCCTTCTACGCGGTGCTCAAGCTGGGGGCGACGGTCGTGGAGCACAACCCGCTCTACACCGCCCACGAGCTGGAGGGCCCCTTCGCCGACCACGGCGCCCGGGTGGTCATCGCCTGGGACAAGGCCGCCCCCACGCTGGAGAAGCTGCGCGGCAAGACCTCCCTGGAGACCATCATCTCGGTCAACATGATCGAGGCCATGCCGACCTTCAAGCAGCTGGCACTGAAGCTGCCGATCAAGAAGGTCAAGGAGCAGCGCGAGGCCCTGTCCGCCTCCGCCCCGAACACCGTCCCGTGGGAGGTGCTCCTCGGCTCCGCCATCGGCGGCGAGGGCGACGACATCGAGTCCGAGCCCACCGTGACCAGGGACTCCATCGCCCTCATCCTCTACACCTCCGGCACCACCGGCGCCCCGAAGGGCGCGCAGCTCACCCACGGCAACCTCTTCGCCAACATGCTGCAGGGCAAGAACTGGGTGCCGGGCCTCGGCGAGCAGGACGAACGCATGCTCGCCGCCCTGCCGATGTTCCACGCCTACGGCCTGACGATGGTCGGCACCCTGTCGGTGTACATCGGCGGCGAGATGATCCTCCTGCCCGCCCCGAAGATCCCCCTCATCATGGACGTGATGAAGAAGCGCACCCCCACGTGGCTGCCGGGCGTGCCGACCCTCTACGAGAAGATCGTCGAGGCCGCCGAGAAGGACAACATCGACATCTCCGGCGTGCGCAACGCCTTCTGCGGCGCGGCGACCCTGCCGGTGTCGACGGTGGAGAAGTGGGAGAAGTACACCGGCGGCCGGCTCGTGGAGGGCTACGGCCTGACGGAGACGTCCCCGGTCATCGTGGGCAACCCCATGAACGACGACCGCCGCCCCGGCTACGTCGGCATCCCCTTCCCGGACACCCTGGTACGCATCGCCGACCCGGAGGACCTGGACAAGACGCAGCCCGACGGCACCGATGGCGAGATCCTGGTGAAGGGTCCGCAGGTGTTCCCCGGCTACCTCAACCAGCCGGAGGCGACGGAGAACAGCTTCCACGACGGCTGGTACCGCACCGGAGACATCGGCGTCATGGAGGAGGACGGCTTCATCCGCCTGGTGGCCCGCATCAAGGAGGTCATCATCACCGGCGGCTTCAACGTCTACCCCGCCGAGGTGGAGGAGGCCATGCGCGACCACCCGGACATCGTGGACCTGGCGGTCGTGGGTCGCCCGCGCGAGGACGGCTCCGAGGACGTCGTCGCCTGCGTGACGCTCCGCGACGGCGCGGCGATGGACCCGGAGGGCCTGAAGGCCTACGCCCGCGAGCGCCTCACCCGCTACAAGGTGCCCCGCACCTTCTACCACTTCGAGGAACTCGCCCGTGACCAGATGGGCAAGATCCGCCGCCGGGAGGTCCAGGAGGATCTGCTGCGCCTGCTGGAGAAGTAGCGGAAAATGTGATTCGGGGCACGGACACTTGCCAAAGTGGATACCCTGGGGGGTATATTGGGATCCGTAATATTCACGGACCCCAACAACCCCACAGGAGTGACCCATGTGCCGTCCCGTCAACTGCCCGTCCTGCAAGAAGACCACCTGGAGCGGCTGCGGCCAGCATATTGACCAGGTGAAGGCCTCCGTCCCGGACAACCAGTGGTGCACCTGCACCGAGTCCGCCGCCGACAAGAAGCCCGGCATCTTCGCCGGCATCTTCGGACGCTAGCCACCCCGGGGGTAGCATCCACCTATGACCACCACAGTGATTGTCGGCGGTGTCGCCGGCGGTATGTCCACCGCAGCCCGACTGCGCCGTCGTGACGAGGACATGGAGATCATCGTCCTCGAGGCCTCCGGCCACGTCTCCTTCGCGAACTGCGGACTCCCCTACCACGTCTCGGGCGTCATCCCCGAGCGTTCCTCCCTGCTCCTGCAGACCCCGGAGTCCCTCGCCGCGCGGTTCAACCTGGACGTGCGCATCAACACCCGCGCCACCGCCATCGACCGCGAGAAGCAGACCGTCACCACGGACACCGGCGACACCATCGCCTACGACCACCTGGTGCTCTCCCCGGGTGCGACCCCCATCATCCCGCCGATCCCCGGCATCGAGCGCGCCCTGCACCTGCGCACCATCGAGGACGTCGACGCCATCATCGCGGCCCTCACCGACGACGTGAGGTCCGTCGCCGTCATCGGCGGCGGCTTCATCGGCCTCGAGGTCGCGGAGAACATGCGCCACCGCGGTCTCGACGTCACCGTCATCGAGCGTGCCCCGCAGATCCTCACCCCGCTGGATGAGGAGATGGCGGCGATCGTCGAGAAGCGGCTCACCGACAACGGCGTCACCGTCATCACCGACGGCGACACCACCAGCATCGGCGCCGACACACTCGAGCTTTCCGACGGCCGCGTCATCCCCGCCGACCTCGTCATCGCCAGCATCGGCGTCCGCCCGGCGAACGAACTCGCGGTCGCCGCGGGCCTCGCCATCGGCGAGCGCGGCGGCATCAAGGTCGACGACCGGCAGCGCACCTCCGACCCGCGGATCTTCGCGGTCGGCGACGCCGCCGAGAAGGCCGACCACGTCTCCGGCGAGGACACCCTCGTGCCCCTCGCCCAGACCGCGAACCGGCACGGCCGCCTCGTCGCCGACATCATCACCGGCCGCGACGTGCAGCGCACCCCGACGCTCGGCACCGCCATCGTCGGCGTGTTCGGCCTCGCCGCCGGCTCCGTCGGCTGGAACGAACGGCGCGCCCGCGGCGCCGGCCGGAACATCCGCGTCATCCACCTGCACCCGGCGAACCACGCCGGCTACTACCCGGGCGCGGAGACCATCCACCTCAAGGTCGTCGTCGACGCCGACACCGACCTCATCCTGGGTGCGCAGGCGGTGGGAGGCGACGGCGTCGACAAGCGTATCGACGTCCTCGCGACCGCCATGCGCGCCGGCCTCACCGCCACCGACCTCGCCGACCTCGAACTGGCCTACGCGCCGCAGTTCGGCTCCGCGAAGGACCCGATCAACATGGTCGGCTTCATCAACGACAACATGGTCCAGGGCGAGCGCACCTTCCAGTGGCACGAACTCGACGAGGCGCTCGCCGACGGCTGGACCCTGGTCGACGTGCGTACTCCCGGCGAGTACCAGCGCGGCCAGATCCCGGGGGCCGTCAACATCTCCGTTGACGACCTGCGGGATAATGCAGATACATTCAGGGACAAGAAGGTTCTCGTGCACTGCCAGGTTGGCCTGCGCGGGCACGTGGCCTGTAGTCTCCTGGGCAACCTGGGCATCGAGGCCGCAAACCTCGATGGCGGATATGTGACGTGGACCCATGGCCAGCTGTCACGGAATTAGGATCGGTAACATGCAGCTCACCCCGGAAGAGGTCAAGCCCTCCGTCACCCGTCTCAAGCGCGCGAAGGGACAGCTCGAGGCTGTCATCCGCATGCTCGAGGAGGGACAGGAGTGCGAGGACGCCGTCATGCAGCTCTCGGCCGTGGCCAAGGCCATCGACCGGGCCGGCTACCTCATCGTCTCGACAGGCATGAAGAAGTGCTTCACCTCCGAGGGCTCCGAGCTCGACGAGAAGAAGCTCGAGCGGATGTTCCTCTCGCTGGCGTAGCACGCCCCGGTAGGCGCCCGACCCCGTGTGGGTCGGGCGCCTGTCTGTTTCTCAGGCGTTGATGAGCGCCATGGCGGAGAGTTTCCGTATCGGGTGAATGTTGCTCCGTGGTGGCCCACCATCCGGCGGCAGATGCACCACCCCACCAGGTCGGCGCTCCAGGCGCCCATTCCGGGGTGGGGCATTCGGATCATCATCATTGCGCGCGTTGTGCACCGCGCATGCCATCGACAGGTTCTCGATGTTGGTCTCCCCACCCTGCTCCCACGCTGTCAGGTGATGCACCTGGCACTGACTCGCCGGAGTGGTACACCCCGGGTGCGGACACAGGATCGTCTCCGCCGCCAACAGCATCCGCTGCTTCCAGGTGGCGAAACGCTCCTCCCGGTACATGTTCACCCCACCGGAGACCGGGTCGTACAGACCCACCACCCCCACGGTGGCCATCTCCCGGGCCACCAACTCCGCCCCGGTGATCGTGGTGCCGTCGGTGAGGGCGAAAATCGTCTCATCCCCCTCCTGCCGTAACAACTTCGCATAATCCGGCAGGCCGATGACCACGTGCGGGACCTCCGGGGGCACGCCACCGCTCGGGGTGCCACCCAGGACGTGGGAGTACAACGCGTCCGCCATGGCCTGCTCCCAGCTCAGCCGATGGTCCTGGCGGCGGGCATCCCGGGCGGTGACCAGCAGGTGGGCGATCAGGGTGGCCATCTGCCGTTCCGGCAGGGTCACGGTGATGGTGCGCAGGCCCCGGGCGTCGGTGTTCTTCCCGCCCTTGAGTGAGCGGCCCCCGAAGGCCTTCTTCTCGGCATCGTCGACGTCCCGGTTGTAGTCACGCACGCGGGTGGCGGCCGCCTGATCAATCTCATTCACCGTGCCCCGCAGGGCGCACAGCTCGACACGGAGCTCCCACGGGGTGACCGCCGCGCCTTTGAGCAGCTTGCGGGCGTGCTTCTCCACCACACCCAGAGCATCCAACGACAACCCCACCGCCGCCTCCCGGGCCGCCTTCTGCAGCTTCCGGTGACGGGTCGGCCCGAAGTACACCCCGGCGAGTTTCCGCCACGCACCCGCATCCCTGAACCCCAGCCCTGACAGCGCGGCGACATCCACGGTGCCGGTAGCCAGTGCCTCCAGCACCGGCATGGCACGCAGGGCCTCAAACGCCGCGATCAGGTTCATGCCCCGCACGCTAAACGCCCGACAGGCACACGTCGACACGCAGACCGCGGGACCTGTGGATAAACCCCCCTTATCCACAGAAACCGCGACCGACAACGAACCCCACTTGACAGCGTCAGTCGATCGACACGCCGATCCACACCGGCTCGGGCACCAGCGTCACACCGAAGACCTCGCGGACCCCGTCGCGGACCTCGCGGGCCAGGGCTACCAGGTCGGCGGTGGTGGCGGAGCCCCGGTTCGTCAGCGCCAGGGTGTGCTTGGTGGACAGGCGGGCGGGAGCCCCCTCCCCGGGGTATCCCCTGGTGAAGCCGGCCCTCTCGATGAGCCACGCGGCGGAGAGCTTCTCGCCGCCGGGGGCCGGGAAGCGGGGCATGCGGTCGGCGTCCTCGTCGCCACGCGACTCGCGCACAAGCAACTGCACCGCGTCCGCCACCGAGGGATCGACCACCGGGTTGGTGAAGAAGGAACCGGCGGACCAGGTGTCGTGGTCCGACTCCACGACGACCATGCCCTTGCCGTGGCGCAGCTCGAGCACGGCGGCGCGGACGTCGGCGACCGGCCAGCGTTCCTCACCCGAGGTGGCGCCCAGTCGACGGGCCAGCTCGCCGAAACGCAGGGGGGCGGAGAGGCCGTCCGTCGTGAGCTGCAGCTCGATGGCCAGCACCACGCCCCGTGAGGTGAACTTGAGGTTGGAGTAGCGGTAGGCGAGGTCGAGGTCGACGGCGGGGACCCAGGACACCTCACCGGTGGTCCGGTCGAGGAGCAGCACCTGCACGAGGACGTCGGCGATCTCCGCGCCGTAGGCGCCGACGTTCTGCACCGGGGTCGCGCCGGCGGAACCGGGGATGCCGGACAGGCACTCGATGCCACCGAGACCCGCGTCCACGGCGGCGGCGACGACGGCGTCCCACTCGGCGCCGGCCCCCGCCACCACGCGCCCCGCCGCGTCCATCGTCACCTGGTCGTTCTCCAGGAGCACCACGACGAGGTCGAGGTCACCGTCGGCGACGACCAGGTTGGAGCCGCCGGCGACGACGAGGAGGGGGACGGAGGCGGCGTCGAGAAGCCGCACCACCTCGGAGACGGCCGCGGCAGTGGCGCACCGCACGACGAGTCGGGGGCGCCCCCCGAGGTGGAGCGTGGTGAGGTCGGCGAAGGTCGTGGCCTCGTCGAGGGTCACGTCCGCGGTCTGTGCGAGACGCGCGTGAATGTCCGGGGTCAGAGATGAGTCGGTCACGTGCTTAACGGTAGTCTGTTATCTATGGCAACCCGCAGTGAGAACACCGTAACCATCAACCAGCCGGTCGAGAAGGTCCATGCCGCGCTGACCAACCGCGACTACTGGGCATTCATCGCCGAGAACCTCTCCCCCGAGCCGGGCGAGGTCGCAGAGTTCGAGCAGACCGAGGGTGGCGCAGTCGCCACCCTCTTCGAGGTGCTGCCGCTGGACATCCTCCCGGAGGCCGTCCGCGCGATGATCTCCCAGGCGCTGAAGGTCAAGCGCGTCGTCACCGTCGGCCCGCTGGCCGACAACGCCGCCGCCGTCACCTACACCGCCGACGTCAAGGGCACCCCGGTCGACTTCAAGGGCGACATCAACGTCTCCGGCGACGACGCGACCACCACCCTGGCCTACAACAACGAGGTCTCCGTGAACATCCCGTTCATGGGCCCGGCCATCGAGCCGAAGGTCGCGGAGGCCCTGGGCGACCTGTTCACCAACGAGGGCGAGCTGACCAACCGCTGGATCGGTGAGAACGCCTAGGCGTTCCTCCCGTTTCCCACTGCTCCACCGATGGCCGACCACACCCGTAATCTGCGCGCCCACAACGTGCGCGCGGAGGAGGGACGTGGTCGGCCTTTCGGCGTCGTCACCCGCGGCACCACCGGCCACAACCGGCTGCGCCGCTCCGACCGCTGGACCGTCGCCCACCCCCGCGTGCGACGCCTGCTTCTCGACGCCCCCCACCCCCTCGCCGTCGACGTCGGCTACGGCGCCTCCCACACCACCACCGTGGAGTGGGCCTCCCGCCTGCGCACCATCCGCCCCGACATCGAGGTCGTCGGCCTGGAGATCGACCCCGAGCGGGTCCTCCCGCCCCGCGACGGCGTCCGCTTCGAACTCGGCGGCTTCGAGCTCGCCGACTACCGCCCGCACCTGGTGCGGGCCTTCAACGTCCTGCGCCAGTACGACGTCGACCAGGTGGAGCGGGCCTGGGAGTCCGTCCTCAGCCGCCTGGCCCCCGGCGGCCTGTTCATCGAGGGGACGTGCGACGAGATCGGCCGCCGCGCCGTGTGGCTGCTCCTCGACAGGGACGGCCCGGTGTCGTTGACGTTCGCGTGGGACCCGGGGGACGTCGAGAAGCCCTCCGACCTGGCGGAACGCCTGCCGAAGATCCTGATCCACCGCAACGTCCCCGGGGAGCGGGTCCACGCGCTGCTCAGCGCGGCGGACCAGGCGTGGGACCGCGCGGCCGGCTGGGAGCCGTACGGGCCGCGGGTCCGCTGGCGTCACGCACGGCAGATGCTCATCGACGAGGGCTGGCCCGTCACCCCCGTCCGCCGGAATCTCCGTGACAATCTCCTGACGGTCCCCTGGGCAGCGGTTGCCCCGGAGGGCTGGACCGCGTAACACTGAGAGCCATGGCATCCGCGCGTTCGGCCTCCTCGGCCATCTGGAAATTCATCGTCGGCATCCTCGTCGCCGTCCTCGTCATCCTGCTGGTGGCGGAGTTCGGCCTCCGCTGGTACATCGGCAACGAGCTGCGCTCCGGCTTCCAGGAGCAGGCCGCCCACGACGACGTCACCCTCGAGGAGGACCCGACCATCGCCTTCGGCGCGAACCCCCTGGTGCTCTCCGTGGTGCGGGGCACGATCCCGCACGTCGAGATCTCGGTCCCCTCGACCCTGCAGGTCACCGACCAGGCGGTCCTCGGGCAGCCGGCGGCCGTCGCCACGCTCACCGACCTCGACATCTCCGATCCGAACAACCCGGTCGCCGCCCACCTCGTCACCACCGCCGAGGTCCCCGACTCCTACATGCTGGCCACGATCCAGCACTCGATGCGCGACAACGACGCGGACGGCTTCATCCAGGTCACCGACCTGCGCTCCAACCCGGCTGAGGGCACGCTCGACGTCACCTTCAACAACGGCATCGCCGTGCTCAACCTCGTGCCCTCCCCCGTCGACGGCGCCCTCACCTTCGAGGCGGTCGGTGCCTCCCTCTTCGGCTTCAACCTGCCCCGCCAGGTCTCCGACGTGATCACCCAGGGACTGCAGCAGGGCGTGCAGGAGCAGGCCGGCGACTTCCGCATCGAGGACTTCGAGGTCGTCGAGGGAGGCGCCAACCTCACACTCACCGGCACGAACGTCGAGCTCAGCCGGGTGGCGGACACACAGCTGCCACGGAGCTGACCGCCACGCGGTCCGCGCCCTGCTCCAGGGCGGTGATCACGGCGTCCAGCGTGTCCGCCGGCGCCGTCCGCGGTAGCCCGCTTGACGACGCCCCCGTGATCAGCCTGTCCACCCCCGCCAACGCGGCTGCCTCGGCCACCTCCTGCTGCCCGGACTCCAGGTACACCGCGAGCGTCACCGGCGGCGGCACCGCCTCCCGCACGGCCACGAACTCGGCGAGCAGCGTGTTCGGGTCCTCGATCGTCGGGTCCGGGGTCAACCACACCTCCGTGGCCCCCTGCGCCACCGCCAGGCGCGCCTCCGCGGCCTTGACCAGAGTGTGGTGCCTCCCGGACGGGTAGCCCACCACTGCCGCCACGGTCAGCTCCCCGGTGTCCCCCGCCACCCCGAGGTGGGAGGGGTAGAGGACGACGCCCGCCAGGCCCGCCTCACGGGCCGCCGCCACGCCGGCGGGGACGTCGGAGGGGGACACGGTGGCGTCGAGAAGCATGAGAAAGGCGTGGCCCGAGAGCCACGCCATGTCCGTCACCACAGTCGCTACCAGCCGTAGTTGCCGCTGACGATCGACTTGAGGTGCGGACGCACGTCGAACCAGTAGACGCCGATCGCCACCATGCCCGCCCACGAGAGGAAGGGCACACGGGTGACCACGACGAAGGCCGATCCGACGAGGATGGCCACCCAGATCCACTTCGACTGACGGTCACCCGCCTGGTAGGCGTCATCGCGGGTCGTCGCCGCGAAGGCGGCCCCGGCCACACCGCTGAGCGCGATGAGGATGAAGAGGATCCGTTCGAAGAGGAAGTAACCGGCAAGCAGAGTCATGGTGTGGTTCTAATTCTCCCTGGTCGTGGTGGGCGGGAGGTCCTCGGAGCTGACGACCTCGCCGTCAATCATATGCGGCACCTCACCCTCGCCGGTGGTCGAGGGGGTCGTCGGGGTGGAACGCTGCTCCCCGCCGTCCCTGTCGACGACCGAACCCGCCCGGTGGATCAGGTCATCGAGACGACGACGCAGATCATCGATGAAGGACTGCTCGCCCTCCGCGTCGGCGGTGCCGGCCGCGGCCCGGCGGGCACGCGCCTGCTCGACGGTCTCGTCGAAGGTGGCACGCACGGAGGACACCGCGGAGGTGAAGGCCGCCTTCGCCTCCGAGGCGGAGGAGGACTCCCGGGTCTGACCGGCGGCGCGGCGGGCGGAACCGGCGAGATCACGGATGATCTCCTCCGCGCGGCCCGCGAAGGCGAGGGAGACGTTCTTGTAGTCCTCGGGGGACTTCGCCCCGGAGAGTCCCGCGCGGGCCTCCTGCGCGGCGCTGCGGAAGCGATCCGCCGCGGACGCCTCGCCCGCGGTGGCCGACTCACCGGAGTAGACGCTGTGCACGTCGGTCGGGGTGTCCGTGCTCTCGCGGTCGGCGCGGAAGCGCTCCGCGAAGTCGGAGACCACGTCGCCGAGACGGGCACCGGCGGACACCCAGGCCTGGAAGGGCTCACGCAGGTTGTCCAGCAGCGAGTTCTCGGGGGTGGTGTTGTCGTTCGGGGTGGTCATGGGACAGATCCCTTCTGTGTTCGGTCACGCTCCGAAGAGCAGGTGATTCACAGTGTAAATAGCTAATCCCGCGAGCGCACCAACAATTGTTCCGTTGAGCCGGATGAACTGCAGATCCTTGCCCACCATGAGCTCGATCTTGTCGCTCGCCTCGGCCGCGTCCCACCGTTCGACGGTCTCCGAGATGATCGCCGTCACCTCGCCCGCGTAGTTGTCGGCGAGGAAGGCGGCGGCCGCGGTGATGCGCCGGTCGAGGCTCTCCCGCAGCTGCGGATCGGTCTGGATGTTCGTGCCCCAGGTGAGACAGAGCTCCGTGATCTTCGTCCGCAGGAGGGAGGTGCCGTCGGTGGCGGCGTCGATGAGCGAGGCCGAGGCCGTCGCCCAGATCGCCGCCGCCGCACCACGCACCGGGGTGGAACCGAGGAGGTCCTGCTTGATCCCCTCGACACGCTCGATCATCGCCGGGTCGTGCTGCAGGTCCTCCGCCAGGTCCCGGAGGAAACGCCGGATGGCGTGGCGGGCCTCATGGTCGGGGTCGTCGGCGACGGCCGCCGTGAACCCGACCAGCTCCTTGTACACCTTCGCCCCGACAAGATCCTTGGCGAAGCGCGGCGCCCACTGCGGCATGCGGTCGTCGATGAGACTGACGACGGTCTCCTCCATCCCCAGGACCTTCCGGTGCACCCAGGTCACGACCTCCTGCACCACCGGCTCGGTGCGGCCGTCCTCGATGAGGTCGGCCAGCATGCGGCCTGCCGGCGGTCCCCACTGCGGATCGGTGAAACGGTCGATCAGCTGGGACTGGATGAGCATCTCCGCGTCCGCCGGATCGAAGGCCCGCAGGGCGTTGGCGGTGAGACGGCCGGCCTCCCGGGAGACCTTCTCCGCGTTCTCCTGCTGCGACAGCCAGGCCCCCAGCTTCTCCGGGATGTTCGCCGACCGGACCTTCTCGGTGATGAGCTCCGCGTTGAGGAAGTTCTCCCCCACGAACTCCGACAGGGCCTGGCCCAGCTGGTCCTTCTTCCTCGGGATCAGCGCCGTGTGCGGGATGGGGATCCGCATCGGGTGGCGGAACAGGGCGGTCACCGCGAACCAGTCGGCGAGCCCACCGACCATGCCGGCCTCCGCCGCCGCCCGCACGTACCCCACCCACACCGGGGCGCCACCCGGCTGCGACTGCCACCAGCTGCAGGCCAGGAAGATGACCGCGGCGACGACGAGCAGCCCGGTGACGAAGATCTTGTGATTCCGCAGCACACGGCGTCGCTCCGCCTCGACCTCCGGGCTGGGGCCGGGGACGGAGTGGGCGTCGAGAAGCTCGATCTGACTGTGTCTACCCATGTCACCCATTATCGTCACAGCAGTTCGAGGGCGTAGAGGAGGATGTTGACCGCCGTGATGACGGTGATCAACGAGACGAGGATCATGATGAGGTTGCGACGCACCACCCCAGCCTACGAAAAAGAACCCGCCCCCGGCTGCACGGCGCAGCGGGGGCGGGTTCCTCGGACGAAAGAGGTCAGCTGTTCAGGCTAGTTCTTGCGACCGGTGGCGGCGACATACTCGCGGTAGAAACGACGACCGCGGTGGATGAGGCCGAAGCCGAGGACCAGCAGCACGACCGCAGTGACAGCACCGATGATCATGAACAGCGTGGTGTTCCACTCGGCGGTGGCGACACCCTGACCCCAGAGAAGCGTTGCCGCCATCCAGATCATGATGCCGAAGCCGGCCAGGGAGGTGAGCACGAGGCCCATGCCGATCCAGGTGGAGGCGCGCTCCAGGGAGGAGTGCGGGGCGCTCAGGGAGTTCGGCTCGTATCCCTCGATGTAGGAATCGTGGAGCTTCGGAGCGTAATCCGGGAAGCTCTCGGATGCCTGATCGGCGACCGCAAAGTTGTTGGAAGCCATAACCATTACTCGCTTTCGTCTCTCGTGAACTCGGTTATATGCCGAGTTTAGTCGTCCTTGCCGCGGAAGGCGGCACGTGCGCGCTCCTTGGTGACGGCGGCGACGGCGGTCAGCGGGATACCCGCCGGGCAGACGTCGGCGCACTCACCGAAGAGGGTGCAGTGACCGAAGTTGGTCTCGAGCTCGTCCACCATCTGGCGGGCGCGCTTGCCGCGCTCCTCCTTGCCGAGCGGCATGAGGGAGAGGTGGACCAGCTTGGCACCGGTGAACAGGTGGGCGGCACCGTTCGGGCAGGCGGCGACACAGGCGCCACAGCCGATGCAGGCCGCGTGGTCGAGAGCGAACTCTGCGGTCTCGTGGTTGAGGTGCAGGGTGTCGGCGTCCGGGGCGGTGCCGGCGTTGATGGAGACGTAGCCACCCTTCTGCATGACGCGGTCCAGGGAGGAACGGTCGACGACCATGTCCTTGATGACCGGGAATGCAGCGGAACGCAGCGGCTCCAGCTTGATGACGTCACCGTCGTTGTAGCCGACCAGACGCTGCTGGCAGGCCGGGGTGTTCTGACCCGGGCCGTGCGGACGGCCGTTGACCATCAGGCCACAGGTGCCACAGATGCCCTCGCGGCAGTCGGAGGCGAACATGTACGGCTCGCGGTTCTCCTCGACCAGACGGTTGTTCACGTGGTCCAGCAGCTCCAGGATCGACATCTGCGGAACCGCGTCCGGGACCTCGACGGTCTCGAAGGCGCCCTCGTGGGTCGGTCCGGCCTGCCGCCAGATCTCAAGTGTCAGCTTCATTACTTGTAGTTCCTTGTCTGCAGCGGGATCGATTCGAAGTACAGCGGGTCAGCGTGGCGGATGAACTTGCCCTCGCCGGCCGGCTCCCATGCGGAGACGAAGCACCAGTTCTCATCGTCGCGCTCTGCCTCGCCGTCCTCGGAGAGGTGGTCGTCGCGGAAGTGTGCACCACAGGACTCGTCACGGTCGAGGGCGTCGACGCACATGAGCTCGCCCAGGTCGATGTAGTCGGCGACACGTGCCGCGTACTCGAGGGCCTGGTTCATGTAGTTCTGCTCGCCCGGGATCTGGACGTTGGTCCAGAAGTCCTCGCGGATGGCGCGGATCTTGACGATCGCGTCCTGCAGGTCCTTGACGTTACGGGAGACACCGCAGGCGAAGTACAGCAGCTCGCCCAGCTGGCGGTGGTAGTACTCGGCGCCGTGCGGGTTCGGGCCCTTGATGTTGAGCAGACGGTCGATGCGGGCCTGGGCACGCTCGACAGCCTCAGCCGCCTCCGGGGAGTCAGCCGGCAGAACTTCCTCGCCCAGGTAGTTGGCCAGGTAGTTCGGGATGGTGAACGGCAGGGTGAACCAGCCGTCGACGGATGCGGACAGCAGCGAGTTGGCGCCCAGACGGTTGGCACCGTGGTAGGTCCAGGAGGCCTCACCGGCGGCGAAGAGGCCGTCGATGGAGGTCATCTCGTTGAAGTCGGTCCACAGGCCACCCATGGTGAAGTGGCAGGTGGGGGCGATACGCATCGGGGTGGTGTACGGGTCCTCACCGATGGCGTCCTGGTACATCTCGAAGAGGTTGGAGTAACGCTCGCGGATGGTCTCCTTGCCGAGGCGCTCGATGGCGTCACGGAAATCCAGGTACGCGGAGTTGTGCAGCGGGCCCACGCCGAGGCCGGCGTTGATCTGCTGGGAGATCGCACGGGATGCGACGTCACGCGGGACCAGGTTACCGAAGGCCGGGTAGCGGCGCTCCAGGAAGTAGTCGCGCTCGTCCTCCGGGATGGTGTTCGGGTCGCGGTCGTCCTTGGGCTCCTTCGGGGACCAGATGCGGCCGTCGTTACGCAGCGACTCGGACATCAGGATGGTCTTCGACTGCCAGGTCGCGTTGACCGGCAGGCCCGTCGGGTGGAACTGGATGAACGCCGGGGAGGCGAAGTAGGCGCCGAGCTCGTACGCACGCATCAGGGCGCCTGCGTTGGAGTTCTTGGCCAGGGTGGACATGTGGTACACGTTGCCGTAACCACCGGTGGCCAGCAGGACTGCGTGGCCGGTGTGAGCGGTCAGCTCACCGGTGATCAGGTTACGGGTGACGATGCCCTCGCAGCGCTTCTTGCCGTCCTTGTTGGTCACGATGAGATCGACCACGTCAGCGTGGGTGAAGATCTCGACGTTGCCCAGGCCGATCTGGCGGGTGAGCGCAGAGGCGGTGGACAGCTGCAGCTGCTGACCCGTCTGACCACGGGTGTAGTAGGTGCGGGACACCTGGACACCACCGAAGGAACGGGTGGCCAGGGTGCCGCCGTACTCGCGGGCGAACGGGGCGCCGATGGCGTTCATGTGGTCGATGACACGGCCGGACTCGATGGCGAGACGCCAGCAGTCGGACTCACGGCAGCGGTAGTCGCCGCCCTTGACGGTGTCCTTGACGTGGCGGTAGGCGCCGTCGTTGTCGACCTTCTTGCCGCGGGCGGAGTTGACGCCACCCTGGGCGGCGATGGAGTGCGCACGGCGCGGGGCGTCGTGGTAGGTGTACACCTTCACGTCGTAGCCCAGCTCGCCGAGGGCGGCTGCGGCGGCGCCACCGGACAGGCCGGTGCCGACGACGAGGACCTTGAACTTGCGGCGGTTCAGCGGAGACACAAGGTTCATGTGCTCCTTCTGGTACTCCCACATGTCCTTGGTCGGGACACCCTTCGGCTCGGCGTTGTCCAGGACGGTGCCGGGGACGACACCTTCGACGACGGAGGCCGGGTGACGGAACTCAGGACGAGAAGCAGTCTCGGTGTTGCTCATGTTTATTCAGAACTTCCCTTCAGGACCTAGCTGAGCCAGCCCAGTGCGATGGACAGCGGCATCGAGATGTTGCCGATCATGACGATCGCCGGCACGAGGTAGGCGACGACGAGCAGGGCCTTGCGCCAGCGCTTGCCGGTGATGCCCAGGTCGGACACGGCGAGCCAGATGCCGTGGGACAGGTGCAGGAACAGCACGACCATGGCGAGGATGTAGAAGATGGCGACCGGCCAGCGGGAGAAGCTGGCGATGAGGTTCGCGTAGATCTCGCCGTGGACGAAGGCCTCCGGGGCGGCCGGGGTGACACCCATGGTCAGGTCCAGGATGTGGAAGACGATGAACAGCAGCAGGATGATGCCGGTGATCAGCATCGTGCGGCTGGAGAAGGTGTTCAGGCCACCGACCAGGTTGGTGCGGGCGAACTTGCCGCGGGAGACGCGGGAGCGGCCGTGCAGGGCGAAGGCACCGTGGATGTGCAGCACGATGGCCGCCAGGAGCACGATGCGGAACAGCCACAGGAAGGACTCGCGCGGGAGGACCGGAGCACCCATGGTGCGGAGGAACTCTCCGTACTCATTGATGGCGGCGATGCCGTTGTGGTCCGGCATGTAGATCTTCAGGTTTCCGACCATGTGAACCAGGACATAGAGTCCGAAGATGAGGCCGGTGACGGCCATCACCAGCTTGATGGCCCAGGTCGGGTAGGACGGCCGCTCGCGCAGCGGCTTCTCGGTAATTTTGCCGTGGACGATTGCGTCACGGTCTGCGTTTTTAACAGTCATGGCACCTCCAGTGTCGCTCATACTTTACGATCAGTGCCCCGGTGGCGACCACTTTCAGACAACCTGGCCGCCCACTTCCCCCCGTTGTCACACCCGCAACAACCATCGCCTGAGGTGAGGCTTGCCTTAGCATTTCGGCATAAAATGGACATAAAACGGCCCCAGCCACGACACATGACGTTCGACGGGGCCTTTTTGTTCCCGATCCGGGGCATTTGTCAGGATACTGTGAGGTTGCTCACCCGCGATCCTGAAACCAACCCCGCCCACCCCGTTAGGTATCAAACTTTCGGCTAGTGCCAGGCGTCAACAAGTTTCCCACCACAATATTCGCTGATTCCCCGAGGGGTCTTACACAAAGTTCGCAAAGGATGCCTGTGAGTGAGGGGCGTCACGCTACGATGTCGGGCATGGGAAAGACCTACGTGGGTTCGCGCCTGCGCCAGCTGCGCCGCGAACGAGACCTCAGCCAGGCCTCACTTGCGGCGACACTCGGCCTGTCAGCCAGTTACGTCAACCAGATCGAGCATGACGTCCGGCCGTTGACCGTGCCCGTCCTGCTCCGCATCACCGAGGCATTCGGCGTCGACGCCACCTTCTTCTCCCGCGACGACGACTCCCGTCTGCTCGCCGAGATCCAGGACGTCGTGCTGGACAAGGAGCTGTGCCCGAACCCGGTGGAGCTGCAGGAGCTCTCCGAGCTCGTGTACAACCACCCCGCGATCGCCCGGACGATGGTCGACATGCACCGCCGCTACCGCAACGTCCGCGACAAGCTGTCCATCGCCACGGACACGCGTCGTCACGCCGACCCGGTCAACGGGGGCGGCCCGCAGGCACTGTCGATGCCCCACGACGAGGTGCGCGACTTCTTCTACGCCCGCCAGAACTACCTGGACAACCTCGACACCGCCGCGGAGGGCATCTCCGGGGAGCTGGGCGTCGAGCGCTTCTCCATCCGCAACACGGAGGAGGCCCTGGCCAGCCGCCTGCGGGAGCGCCACGGCATCGAGATCACCACGTCCGCCGAGCTCGACGGCACCCTGCACCGCCTGGACCGCAACACCGGGCACCTGCAGCTCGCGAACCGCCTCAACACCGGTCAGCGGGCCTTCCGCATGGGCATGGAGCTGGCCTACCTGGAGGCCAACGACGACATCGAGTCGCTGGTCGCCGAGGAGAACTTCACCTCGGACGCGTCCGCCAACCTGGCGCGCCGCGGCATCGCCAGCTACTTCGCCGCCGCCGTGCTCCTCCCCTACAAGGGCATCCACTCGGAGGCGGAGCGCTCGGGCTACGACGTCGACTTCCTCTGCCACGTCTTCGGCGTGGGCTACGAGACGGTCGCCAGCCGCCTGTCCACCCTGCAGCGCCCCAAACTGCGGGGCATCCCCTTCACCTTCGTGCGCGTCGACCGGGCGGGCAACATGTCCAAGCGCCAGTCGGCGACCGGCTTCCACCTGGCGAACTCCGGCGGCACCTGCCCCCTGTGGAACATCTACGAGACGTTCACCAACCCCGGCACCATCCTGCGTCAGCTGGCGCAGATGCCCGACGGCCGCAACTACCTGTGGATCGCCCGCACCGTGCGCCACCACCGCGGCCGTTTCGGGGACACCGGCAAGCTCTTCGCCATCGGCCTGGGCTGCGAGGCCCGCCACGCCGACCGCACGGTCTACGCGCAGGGACTCAACCTCGCCGACCTGTCCAGCGCCACCCCGATCGGCGCCGGCTGCCGCGTGTGCCCGCGGGAGAACTGCGCGCAGCGCGCGTTCCCGCCGATCCACGAGGAGATCACCATCGACGCCCACCGGTCGTCGGTCGCGCCCTACAACTAGGCGCTTGGCGACGCCCCGGGGGCGTCGGAAAGCATGAGAAAAGGGGCCTCCCAGCCGGGAGGCCCCTTTTTCCGGGGGACTAGAAGTTGATCATGTGGCCGTCGATGCCGTGTGCGGCCTCCTTGACGGCCTCCGACAGGGTCGGGTGGATGTGGACCGCGCGGCTGATCTCCTCGGTGGTGAGATCGTAGTTCTGCGCGAGGACCAGCTCGTTGAGCAGCTCGGACGCGTTGGCGCCGACCAGGTGGCCGCCCAGCAGCTCGCCGTACTCGGCGTCGGCGACGATCTTGGCGAAGCCCTCGGTCTCGGCCAGGCCGACGGCCTTGCCGTTCGCGGAGAACGGGAAGGACGCGACCTTGATCTCGCGGTCCGGCCACTTCTCCTTGGCCTGCGCCTCGGTGTAGCCGAAGGACGCGACCTGCGGGTTACAGAAGGTGGCGCGCGGCATCATCATGTAGTCGCCCAGCTCGTGGGTCTCGGCGCCGGCGATGGTCTCGGCGGCGACGATGCCCTGCGCCTCGGCGACGTGGGCCAGCTGCAGCTTGGCGGTGACGTCACCGATGGCGTAGATGTGCTCGACGTTGGTGCGCATGAAGTCGTCGATGGCGATGGCACCGCGCTCGGTGAGCTCGACGCCGGTGTTCTCCAGGCCGAAGCCCTCGACACGCGGGCGGAAGCCGACGGAGACGAGGACGCGGTCGGCGACGATGGTCTCGGTCTTGTCCGAGCCCTTCTTCTGGTAGTCGACCTCGACGGAGTCGCCGTTGTCGCGCACGGCGGTGGTGGCGTGGCCCGGGAGGAGCGTGACGCCCATCTTCTTGTAGGCCTTGGCGATGACCTTGGAGACGTCCTCGTCCTCGTTCGGCAGGACACGGTCCATGTACTCGATGACGGTGACGTCGACGCCGTAGTTGGAGAGCACGTAGGCGAACTCCATGCCGATGGCGCCGGCACCGACGATGACCATCTTCTCCGGGGCGACCGGGTTGAGGATCTGCTCCTCGTAGGAGACGACGTTCTCGGAGAACTCGACGCCACGGAGGCTGTTGACCACGGAGCCGGTGGCGATGATGCAGTCGTCGAAGGTGACGACCTTGCCGGCGTCCTTGCCCTCGCTGACCTCGATGGTCTTGGCGTCCCTGAAGGTTCCGAAGCCGTCGATCTCGGTGATCTTGTTCTTCTTCATCAGGTAGTGGACGCCGCCGACGATCTTCTCCGACACCTGACGGGAGCGCTTGTGGGCGTCCTCGTAGTTGAAGGAGACGTCGCCGTTGATGCCGAACGTCTTCTTCTCGTGCGTGAAGATGTGGGCGATCTCGGCGTTCTTGATCAGCGCCTTCGAGGGGATGCAGCCCACGTTGAGGCAGACTCCGCCCCAGTACTGCTTCTCGACGACAGCAACCTTCTTGCCGAGCTGGGCTGCGCGGATGGCGGCGACGTAGCCACCGGGGCCCGCACCGAGTACAACAACGTCATAATGTTCAGTCACGCCACCAAGGATAGGTGACCGTTTCCCCCGTGTCACCGCCCCCCACAAAAGGATCCCGCCCCCGTGGGGGCGGTGGGACGGTGGCGGGACTGTGGTGCCGCAACGACGAACGCCCCGACCGGGGGCCGGGGCGTCGATAAGCAGATGCTTCCGGGGTCGACCTAGAAGAGGCCGATGGCCAGTGCGGCGTTGGAGGAAGCGGAGGACAGGGCGTGGATGCCCGGGCCGACGAAGTTGTTGATGGCGACGATGATCTGCTCGAAGATGGACATGTGTGCCTTCTCTCTGTGATGTCAGTTGGTTCTGTCAGGCGTCAGTGAGTACTAACGGCGCTCTGCGGCGAAATGTTACGCGACTTCCCCCACACGTAGTCATCGACTTATGACACGTAAAACACTTGCCCACCATCCATAACTTCAGTAACTTGAGTGCAGGTAGAGACTGAACTTTCCACCCCCGCCGGATGAGCACTTTCGGGGGTGGGCCGTTAACATACGGATCAGTCGCTACGATGTACCCCTGTGAACGCAGCAACACCCAGCTGTTGTGCGTCGTAGAGAAGTAGAACACTTTCGCAACAACGAACCTAGGAAGCCACTCCATGAAGTTCCTCCGCAAGATTGCCGCACCGGTCGCGGCCCTCGCCATCGGTGCCTCCGCTCTCGCGACCCCGGTTGCTGGCGCCTCCGAAGTCACCGTCGCCCAGGTCCAGGGTGACCACCGCGCCTCCGAGATCAAGGACTTCCCGAAGGCCTCGATCACCGAGGGCTCCCGCGAGTGGCGCAAGCTGACCAAGAACGACGACCGTGTCAAGCACGTCAAGGCCTGGTCCGAGTCCATGGGCCGTGACATCCCGATCGCCATCATCACCCCGAACGGCAACTTCGACGAGTCCCGCCCGACCATCTACATGCTCAACGGCGCCGGCGGCGCGGAGCAGAACATGGACTGGATCGCCTCCGCCCCGATCGTCGACTTCTACAAGGACAAGAACGTCAACGTCGTCATCCCGATGGAGGGCGCGTTCTCCTACTACATCAACTGGGCCGACGACTCCCACAACCCGGGCAACGGCTACCTCGAGGGCAAGCAGCAGTGGGAGACCTTCCTGCTCCGCGAGCTCCCGGCCGGCATCGAGCCGTACATGAACGCCAACGGCAAGCGCGGCATCGGCGGCTACTCCATGTCCGCCACCTCCGCCCTGCTGCTGGCCGAGAAGGCCCCGAAGTTCTTCGACGTCGCAGGCTCCTTCTCCGGCTGCGCCGAGACCGTCTCCCCGGTGGGCTACTACTCCGCTGAACTGACCGTCAACCGCGCCGGCGCCACCGCCGCCCAGATGTTCGGCCCGATGGGCTCCCCGCACAACGTCGCCAACGACGCCCTCATCCACGCCGAGGGCCTGCGCGGCACCGAGCTCTACATCTCCAACGCCACCGGCCTCGCCGGCGCGTGGGACATGCCGGGCCACTACATCGCCCAGGGCTACGACCCGGCCGTCGCCTCCTCCGGCGCCGCGACCCTCATCGTCGAGGGCGGCATCATCGAGGCCACCACCAACATCTGCACCCACAATCTGAAGGCCAAGCTGGACAAGCTGGGCATTCCGGCCGACTGGAACCTGCGTCCGACCGGTACCCACTCCTGGAACTACTGGATCGACGACCTGAACAACTCCTGGCCGACCTTCGCCCGCGCACTGGACGTCTAGAGCGTGTTACGAAAATCCGGTGAGTGAGACCGGCGTGTCATAAACAGCAACGAGGGTCTCCCCGCGCACGCTGTTGGTGTCGAATCATCAACGCTTGCAAGGAAACCCTCGTTGCCTACTGTACCGCCCTCAGCACGCCATGACCTCACCGACGCTGAATGGGACCTGCTTGTCCCACTGCTACCGGCCCCGTCACGGCGGGGACGCCCCCGCACCTGGGACCTACGGTCCCTGGTCAACGGCATCTTCTTTCGCATCCGCACCGGCTGCCCGTGGCGCGATGTCCATGAGCGCTACGGCCCCTGGTGGCGGGTCCACGATCTGTTCGCCCGGCTGCGGGCCAACGGAGTATGGGAGAACGTGCACACCCGGCTGCTCACCCACGCCCAGGAGAAAGGAAAACTCTCCTGGGAGGTCAGCGTGGATTCCACAACCACCCGTGGACATATCCACGCCGCGGGTGCACGGAAAGACAGCCCCCTCCGCCACCCGGGGGAGCCGGATCATCATGGGTTCGGCCGCTCGCGGGGCGGGTGGTCGACCAAGATCCATGTGGCCATTGACGCTGACTGCGGGGTGCTGTCCTTTGCGATCACCCCAGGTCAAGCCGGTGATGGTCCACAGATGGTGCGGGTACTGGAGAAAATCCGGGTGCCGTCCGCCACGCGTGGTCGGCCGCGGAAACGACCCGAGCGGGTGTTGGCGGACAAGGCGTATTCCTCACGGGCGAACCGGGCGTGGTTGCGGGCGCGGGGGATCAAGGCGACGATCTCCCAGCCGAAGGACCAGGTCGCCAACCGTCGGCGCAGGGGGTCGGCCGGTGGCCGACCCCCTGCCTTCGATGCCGTGGCTTACCAGCGGCGTAATGCCGTGGAGCGGGGTATCAACCGGATCAAGCAGCATCGTGGGTGTGCCACGCGTTTCGACAAGTTAGCGGTGCATTTCGAGGCCACGGTGCAGTTGGCGAATATCCGCTACTGGCTGAAACGACTTTCGTAACACCCTCTAGTCCGGTCCGAGCGACCGTCTGAACGACGCAACGACGCAGCGCCGTCCACCTCCGGGTGGGCGGCGCTGCCGCCTTTTCCGCCCGGCGTAGCCTGGACAGCATGACCGACACCGCTTTCCTCGAGTCCATCGATTCCCCCGAGGCCCTGGCCTGGGCGCAGGAGTGGTCGGACGCGACCGAACGTGATCTGCAGAATCCTGCTCTGCGGGACCGGATCCGCGCGGCCCTCGACATCGATGACCGCATCCCGTTCGTCGTCCGCCGCGGCGCACACCTCTACAACTTCTGGCGCGACGCCCGGCACATCCGCGGCGTGTGGCGCCGCACCACGCTCGACTCCTACCTCAGCGCCGACCCCGAGTGGGAGGTGCTTGTCGACGTCGACGCGCTCGCCGCCACCGAGCAGGAGAACTGGGTGTGGAAGGGGGCGCACGTGCGCACCCCGGACTTCGACCGCGCCCTGGTCCGCCTCTCCCGGGGCGGTGCCGACGCCACGGTGGTCCGCGAGTTCGACCTGCTCACCGGCGACTTCCTCGACGACGGCTTCGAGATCCCCGAGGCTAAGACGGACGTCAGCTGGCTCGACCTGGACACCCTGCTCGTGGGCACGGACACCGGCGAGGGCTCCCTGACCGCTTCCGGCTACCCCGCGCAGGTGCGCGTGTGGCGCCGCGGCACCGCGCTTGCCGACGCCCCCGTCTACACCTCCGGCCGCTTCGACGACGTCGCCGTCGGCGCCTGGGCCGACACCACCCCCGGGCACGAACGCATCGTCGTCTCCCGGGCGCTGGACTTCTACCGCACCCGGCAGTGCGTCGCCCCGCTGGACCCGGACGCCCCGCTGCAGGTCCTGGAGATCCCCGAGGACTGCGACACGGTGATCCACCGACAGTGGCTGTTCCTCGCCCCGCGGGAGGCCTTCGCCGGGATCCCCGCCGGCGGCCTGGGCGTCATCGAGCTGGACCGTTTCCTCGCCGGGGAGCGCGACATCCGCCCGGTGTTCCTGCCGACGCCGCATGTCTCCCTGCAGTCCACGGCCTTCACCGCCGACCATCTGGTGCTGACGCTGCTGGACGACGTCGCCACCCGTATCAACGTGCACCCGCTGGCCGATCCCACGCAGCCGGGCCACGACCTGGAACTGCCGCCGCTGGTCACGGCGTCTGTGGTGGCCACGAGCCCCCTCGACGGCAACGAGGTGTGGCTGACCACCTCCTCGTTCACCGAGCCGACGACGCTCTACCGCCTCGACCTCGGGGAGGGGCTCGTGCCCACGGTGGTGCGCCGCTCCCCCACGCTCTTCGACGCCACGGGACTGGAGACCCGCCAGCACTGGGTCACCTCCGCCGACGGCACCCGGGTGCCCTACTTCATCACCGGCGACTTCTCCGGCGGCCCCCGCCCCACCCTGGTCGGCGGCTACGGCGGCTTCGAGGTCTCCCTCACCCCCGGCTACTCCGCGGTCCGTGGCATCGGCTGGCTCGAGAAGGGCCGCCACTTCGTGCAGCCCAACCTGCGCGGCGGCGGCGAGTTCGGCCCCGACTGGCACAACCAGGTGGTCAAGACCAACCGGCACAAGGTGTGGGAGGACCACGAGGCGGTGCTCGCGGACCTGGTGGAACGCGGCTACGCCGCACCGGAGCAGATCGCCATCCGGGGCGGCTCCAACGGCGGGCTGCTCACCTCCGGTGCCCTGACGATGTACCCGGAGCGCTTCGGGGCGGCCGTCGTCCAGGTCCCTCTCACCGACATGCTCCGCTACCACACGTGGTCGGCGGGCGCGTCCTGGATGGCGGAGTACGGCGACCCGGACGACCCGGTGGAACGCGCCGCGATCGAGTCGTGGTCCCCGTTGCAGAGGGTGGAGGCGGGCGTCGAGAAGCAGTATCCCCCGGCGCTCGTGACCACCTCGACGCGCGATGACCGCGTGCACCCCGCGCACGCGCGGCTGTTCGCGCACGCGCTGCGGGCCGCCGGGCAGCCGGTCGACTACTTCGAGAACATCGAGGGCGGGCACGCCGGCGCCGCCGACAACGCTCAGGTGGCGCGCGTCGAGGCGCTGATCTTCGAGTGGCTCAATCAGCAGGTCGGATAGGTGCTCGGTAACATCTTCAGGATCATGACCAGAAACAGGCTGCGCACCACCCCCGTCCCCGGCATCCGCGACGCGTACACCGGCATCGACTTCAACCTCGGTTACCATGTCCGGTCCTACCATCTGGACCTGAACTACCGGGTGGGGCCCAACCGCCTGGAGGGCATTGCCACGCTGCAGCTGGACAACTGGCAGGACCTGCCCTCGATGACGCTCGACCTGTCGCCCGCGCTGCGCGTCACCCGCGTCACGGCCACCGGCAGCGCCGGCGTGCCGGTCCGCGTGGCCCGCTTCCGCCAGTCCGGCGGCAAGCTGCGCCTCAGCTTCGCGCAGCCGGTCCCGGTGGACACCGAGTTCTCCCTGGTCATCCGCTACGCGGGCACCCCGAAGCCGATCCGTTCCGTCTGGGGGGACCTCGGGTGGGAGGAGCTGGAGAACGGCGCGCTCGTCGCCTCCCAGCCCGTCGGCGCGCCGAGCTGGTTCCCCTGCGACGACACGCCCGACGAGAAGGCGCGCTACGAGATCGTCGTCACCACCGACAACCCGTACATCGTCGCCGTCAACGGCACGCTCCTGTCGAAGCGGTCCTCCGGCTCACGCACCCGCTGGCACTACCGCGTCGGTCACCCGATGGCCTCCTACCTGGCGACCGTCCAGATCGGCGAGTACATCCAGCTGATGCTCTCCGAGCCGGACGCCACCGTGCCGGTCCGCGCCTGGGTGCCGCCGGCGCTGCGGGACTCCGCCCGTGCCGAGTTCGCCGACCAGCAGCGCATGATCGACGTCTTCACCGAGCTGTTCGGCCCCTACCCTTTCAACTCCTACTCCGTGGTGGTCACCGAGGACGAGCTGGAGATCCCCCTCGAGGCGCAGGGCCTGTCCATCTTCGGGTCCAACCACATCAAGGGTGACCACGCCTGGGAGCGTCTCATCGCCCACGAGCTGTCCCACCAGTGGTTCGGCAACTCCCTCGGCCTGGCCCAGTGGAACGACATCTGGCTCAACGAGGGTTTCGCCTGCTACGCCGAGTGGCTGTGGTTCGAGCACTCCGCGAACCGGCACGCCACGGTGTCGGCCCGCGAGCACTACGAGGAGCTGCGCCGCAAGCCGCAGGACCTGCTCCTGTCGAACCCGGGGCCGCGGGACATGTTCGACGACCGCGTGTACAAGCGTGGTGCGCTGACCGTCCACGCCCTGCGCGTCCTGCTCGGCGACGACGCCTTCTTCCGCATGCTCCGCCGCTACGTCGCCGCCGGTGCGCACTCCGTGGTCGAGCCGGTCGACCTCAAGCGCGAGGTCCTGGCCGCCGCAGCGGAGGTCGGGGTGCCGGAGACGGACGTCAAGCGGCTCTGGCACGCCTGGCTGCATGAGAAGACGCTCCCGGAGTTCCCGCGGTGAGCCCCGCATGAGGGCGCTGAGCCTGGCGACGGTCTTCGCCGCCCTGGCCGGGTTCGTCGTCATGTACCTGGCATCGTGGACCCTCGACACCGGGGGTTTCGCGGCGTTCCAGGCCTACTGGGGTCTGTTCTTCGCCGCGACTGGCGCCCTCGACGGCATCATGCAGGAGACCACCCGCGGGGTGTCCGCGGCGCGGTCCACCGGACGGCACGGGACGGGGCGTCCGTGGCGTCTCGGCGCGTGGATCGGTGGTGCGGTGCTGGTGACGGCCCTGCTCGTCGGCGCGGTGTGGTTGCCCGCACTGCTGCGGGGTGAGGCTCCGGTACCCCTGGCCACCGTGTTTCTCGCGTTCGGCCTGCTCACCTACGCCTTCCAGGCGGTGCTGTCGGGCATCCTCTCCGGCCTCGGCCTGTGGAACCGCTACGCCGGGCTGGTGGCACTCGACTCCGGCGTGCGCCTACTGCTGGCGCTGCTGGCCTGGCAGCTGGGCTGGGGCATGACGACGTTCCTGGTCATCACCGTGATCGGTGCCCTGAGCTGGCTCATCGTGCTGCGGGGCGTGCCCCGGGGTGTGCTTGTCGACGTCTCCCGTGCCGCCCTCACCCGCCGCGTCGGGTCCGCCATGCTGGCCACCGGCTCCTCCGCGGCACTGATCACCGGGTTCCCGGTCTTCGTGCAGTCGACCTCGGAACCGGACGCCGGGACCGTGGTGACGGTCGCCGGCATCATCAACGCGGTCATCCTGACCCGCGCCCCCATCCTCGTGCCGCTGCAGCGCTTCCAGTCGGCGCTCATCGTGCGTTTCGTGGAGCGGCGGGAGAGCCTCTACCGGGCGGCCGCCGTGCCGCTGCTGGCCGTGCTCGGGGCGGGACTGGTCGGGGCGGGGCTGGCCTGGCTGCTAGGGCCGTGGATCCTCACGGTCTTCTTCCGCCCCGACTACTTCGTGCCCGGCGGGCTGCTGGCGGTGCTCACCTTCGCCTCGGCCTGCACGGGGGCGCTCATGGTCACCGGCGCCGCGACCCTGGCCTGCGAGAGGCACCGGGCCTATGTCCTGGGCTGGGCGAGCGCCTCGGTGGCGGCGTTCGGCGTGCTGTGGCTGGCCCCGCTGTCCCTGGAGGCGGGCGTGTGCGTGGCCCTCATCGCCGGACCACTGCTCGGCGGGCTGGTGCACCTGGCGTCCCTGCGGGGAGCGCTGGTGGCGGACCGGGCAGGCGAATAGCGGTTCGTCAGCGGGCGGTGTCGCGCACCGCCGCGGGGTCCACCCCCACCAGACGCAGCGCCATGTCCGCGTAGCAGTCGATGAGCTCCTGCTGGGTGAGGCGCCCCTCCCGGTCGTACCAGAGCGGGATGCCGATACCCATGTCCAGCAGCGCGAAGCAGGTGATGCGCCGGTCGGCCACGGTGAACTGCCCGGACTCCACACCCTCGTCGATGATCGCCTGCCACCGGGACACGTAGTCGCGCCGCAGCTGGTGGACCATGCTGCGGTGCGGCTCCGCCAGGGCGGTGACCTGGGTGTTGATCACGCGTGTGGCCACCACGTTCTCGGTGTGGAACTGGACGTGCGCGATCATGCTCCGGTGGAGCTTGTCCACCGGTTCCACCGCCCCCGCCAGGGCGCGGGCGTGGGTGCGCAGCTGGTCCTCCATGGTGCGCAGCAGGGCGTCGGAAAGCACCTCCTGCTTGGAGCGGAAGTGGTTGTACAGGCTCGAGGTGCCCATGCCGACGGCGGTGGCGATGTCCTCCATCCCCGTGCCGAAGTAGCCCCGCTGGGCGAAGAGTTCGATCGCGGCGGCCGAGATCTGGTCCCGTCTGCGCTGGTTCGCCATGGTGTGTCCTCATTCCTCCGCGACCGCCCCTCCGGCGGATTCTCCCGGTAAGCCTATCCCACCCCGGCACCACCCCCTCACCCCCTGCACGCTGCCGCCGCGGGGAAATCCCTGCCGGACGCTTGACAGGAAATGAAACCTGCCTCACACTTTCCATACGAATTGTGATTCGTATGTTCTCCCCCACCGACCCCGCCCACCGCAAAGGACCCGCCGCCGTGCCCCACACCACCCTGCCCCTCACCGACGAGACGGACTTCTACCAGATCTTCGCCGACGTCCCCGCCGCCGACCTGGACGCCTGGCAGCGCGCCGCCGCCTTCGGCGACCGGGCCCGGGCGGAGATCAACGGGTACTGGGAGCGCGGCGAGTACCCGCTCCACCTCGTGCAGGACATGGCCGCGAACGGCCTGCTCTCCGACGGCGCCGACATCCCCGGCGAGGAACGCCTCAGCCCCCTCGCCGCCGGCTTGGTCGCCATGGAGATCGCCCGCGCCGACGGCTCCATGGCCACCACGCTCGCCGTCCAGGGCGGACTGGTGATCAACACCATCGACAAGCTGGGGTCCGAGGAGCAGCGCCAGCACTGGCTGCCCCTGCTCAGCTCCGGACAGGTCCTGGGGGCGTTCGGCCTGACCGAGCCGGACCACGGCTCCGACTCCATCGCCCTGGAGACCACCGCCGTCCGGGACGGGGACTCCTGGGTGCTCAACGGCGCGAAGCGCTGGATCGGTCAGGGCGCCTGCGGTGACGTCACCGTCATCTGGGCCCGCATGGACGACGGCGAGGTCGGCGCCTTCCTCGTCGACCAGCTCTCCCCCGGCTACCACGCGGAGACGATGGAGGGGAAGGCCGTGCTGCGCGCCATCCCCCAGGCACTGATCACCCTCACCGACGTCCGCGTGCCCGACAGCCGCCGCCTGCCCGGCGCGACCTCCTTCCGGGCCGCCGCCGAGATCCTCACCGGCACCCGCTCGGGCGTGGCCTGGATGGCCCTCGGCCACGCCATCGCCTGCTACGAGGCGGCCCTCGAGCACGCGCAGAACCGTGTCCAGTTCCAGCGCCCGCTGGCCAGCTTCCAGCTCATCCAGCAGCGCCTGGCGGACATGCTGATGAAGATCGTGTCCATGTCCCTGTACTGCCGCCGCCTGGCGGAGCTGTCGGAGCAGGGTGCCCTGCGCCCCGACCAGGCCTCCCTGGCGAAGGTGCACAACACCCGCGCCGCCCGCGCGGTGGCCGCCGACGCCCGCGACATGCTCGGCGGTTCCGGCATCCTCCTGGAGAACCACGTCATCCGCCACATGCTCGACCTCGAGGCGATCCACACCTACGAGGGGACCGACAGCATGCAGTCCCTCATCGTGGGCAAGTCGGTCACCGGCGTCAGCGCCTTCCGCTGATCCGACAAAGGAAAGATGGGGGCCTCCCACCCGCCCGGGTGGGAGGCCCCCATCTTTGCGTCAGTTGCCCAGCGGGCGACGGGTGCGGCGCATGTGCTCGACTCGTGCCGCGTTCTCCGGGCGGACGAGCAGCTGTGCGGCCAGCTCCACCTCCCGCTCCCCCAGTTCCTCCGGGGTGACGGTCCCACCGGTGTAGAGCGTGGCCAGCGCCCCCGCGATGGCCTGGTCGGTCTCCGTGCCGCCCTCCCAGACGAGGGGCTCGGCGTCGGCCGGGTGCAGCGTCAGCGGCCGGGGCTGCGGCGGCCGGTACCCGTCCGCCAGACGGTGGGCCAGGGCCAGTGCCTCCGCGATGACGTGGTCGGCGGACATGATGATGTGGTCCTGATCCAGCAGCAGTCCGCGGGCGGCGGCCTCGTGCGCCCCCGCCGTGGGACGGGCGGAGAGGATGAGGTCGAAGGCGCTGCGCACGGGGTTGTCGACGCCGTTGCGCGTCATCCGCTCCAGGGTGCGCACGGTTCCGCCGAAGCCCGGGAACAGGCCGACGTGACGCTCCGGGAATCCCAGGCGGGCCTCGGCCTCGAGGACGGCGGCGTCGCAGTGCTGCACGAACTCCAGTCCGCCGCCCAACGCCGTACCCCGGACCGCGGCGACGACGGGGAAGGGGGCCTCCCGCAGCTGCGCGAAGGCGGTCGCGCCCTCCTGCAGCAGCTCCCTCACCCGCGCGAGATCCCCTGAGGTGGAGGCCTTCGCCAGCGCGGACAGGTCGGCCCCGGCGGAGAAGATCCCCTCCAGCGGGCTGACGATCACGGCCGCCCGGGCCGAACCGAGCCCGGCGAGCTCCCGCACCGCGGCGAACACGCCGGATGAGCAGGAGCTGGCCGGGGTGTGCAGGGTGAGCACCGCGACCCCGTCGGCGCGGAGGTGCACGGTGGCGTCGCCGTTGTCCAGCAGCAGGCGGGCGTCCGCGACGATCTGCGCGGGCGTGAGCACGCCCTCCCGCGCCCGGGGCGCCACCACCTCGCCGTGGGAGTCGAGCACGGCCCCGGGGTACGGGTGGAAGCCCCCGGCGCGGGCGGCCGCCACCAGCAGCGCGGGGGCGGTCTCACCGGCGGACCCGTAGAGGGAGATGAGGTGCTCGGGGCCAATGTCGTCGGCCACCTGGAAAGGACCCTTCTTCCATCCGTATCCCAGGCGCATGGCGGCGTCGATCTGGTCGACGGTGTCGGCGATCTCCGGGGCGGTCTCGCAGCAGTAGCGCAGCGTCTCCAGGAAGACGGCGCGGCCGAAGTGCCCGCCCGGGGAGTCGGTGTCCAGGACCTCCCGCGCGGTGCGGGCCTGCGCGGCGGGGTCTTCCACGGGACGCCGGGCAAGGTATCCGCCGTCGCTGAAGACCTCCCCGTCGCGGTTGTAGAAGCCGGTGCCGGCGTGGCAGCCGGCGTCGACAAGCTGCCGGAACGTGGGGTCGTCGGTGACGTCGAAGCGGTGCAGGGCGTCGGTGTCGGGCAGGTCCTGCAGGAGGCCGCCCCAGATCGGGTCGAGCAGCTGCAGGCCGATGTAGTCGAAGAGCCCGAAGACGCCGGTGCGGGGGACGCCGAAGGGGCGGGAGAACACGGCGTCGGCCAGTTCGGGGTTGATCCCGGTGCGCAGCGCGGTCATCGCGCCGGCGGCCATCCAGAAGGTGCCGATGCGGTTGGCGATGAACCCCGGGGTGTCCCGGCAGTCGATGACCACCTTGCCCAGCTGCACCTCGCAGATGTGCCGCAGCCGCGCCTCCGTCTCCGCCGAGGTCTCCGGCCCGGCGACCAGCTCGAGCAGGCGCATGATGCGGGGCGGGTTGAAGAAGTGGGTGACGGCGAAGAAGGGGAGCATCTCCTCGTCCATGCCGGCGGTCAGCTCCGCCAGCGGGATGGTGGAGGTGTTCGAGGACACCAGTGCCGCGGGGTTCCGGTGGCGGGCGATGGCCCGGTAGGTCTGCGCCTTGACGTCCCGGTCCTCGAAGACGACCTCGATGATCCACTCTGCGTCGCCGATGGCAGCCATGTCGTCCTCGATGTTGCCCACCGTGATGCGCCCGGCGAACTCCGGGAGCATGAAGCCGCGGCGCTGCAGCTGTCTCTCCACGCCGGCGCGGGCGGGGGCGTCGCGGTCGCCTGGGGGCCCGGGAACGTCGAGAAGCAGGACGTCGAGTCCTGCGTTGGCGAGGTGGGCGGCGATCCCGGAGCCCATGGATCCGGCGCCGATGACGGCGGCCCTGCTGATCGGTGTCCTGCTCATGCTGCCTCCTGAGGCCTGGTGTTGTGTCGGGCCCGCCAGCTCAACGAACCGCAATTCGTGAGACTAGTCACATACAGGGGAGCTGTCAACGGTTAGGGCAGGCCACGCTGGTGAACTGCCATTCGTCCGACTCGGCTGCGCCGGGGGCGCTCTATAGTGTTCAGACATGAGGACACTGCTGATCACCGGGGGAGCCGGGTTCATCGGCTCGAATTTCGTGCACATGACCCGCGAGAGGTACCCGGATGACCACATCATCGTCCTGGACAAGCTGACCTACGCCGGCAACCGCGCCAACCTGGCGGGCACCGACGTCGAGTTCATCGAGGGCGACATCTGCGATGCACAGCTTGTCGACGCCGCCGTGTCCCGCGCCGACGTCACCGTCCACTTCGCCGCCGAGAGCCACAACGACAACTCGCTGCGGGACCCGCGGCCGTTCGTCGACACGAATCTGGTGGGCACGTACACGATCCTCGAGGCGGTCCGCCGCCACGGGAACCGCCTGCACCACATCTCCACCGACGAGGTGTTCGGCGACCTGGGCCTCGACGACCCGGCGCGCTTCACCGAGACCACCCCCTATGAGCCCAGCTCGCCGTACTCGGCGACGAAGGCCGGTTCGGACCACCTGGTGCGCGCCTGGGTGCGCAGCTTCGGCATCGCGGCGACGATCTCCAACTGCTCGAACAACTACGGACCGTACCAGCACATCGAGAAGTTCATCCCCCGGCAGATCACCAACATCCTGGCCGGCCAGACCCCGAAGCTCTACGGCACGGGCGAGCAGGTGCGCGACTGGATCCACGTCGACGACCACAACGCCGCCGTGCACCTCATCCTGGAGCGCGGCCGCCTCGGCGAGACCTACAACATCGGCGCCGACAACGACCACGTGAACAACAGGGCGGTCATCGAGCTCATCTGCGAACTCATGGACGCCCCCGGCTACGAGCACGTCGCCGACCGCCCCGGCCACGACCAGCGCTACGCCATGGACTCCACCAAGCTGCGCACCGAACTCGGCTGGGCCCCGGAGTACACCGACACCGACACCGGCATGCGCGCCGGGCTGGAGCAGACGATCGCCTGGTACCGGGACAACGAGGACTGGTGGCGGCCGGCGAAGGAGCAGGTCGAGGCGGCCTACGCGGAGAGGGGTCAGTAGATGATCGAGGGATTGCAGGTTCTGGATCTGGCGGTCCACGAGGACGCGCGCGGCTGGTTCAAGGAGGCGTGGCAGCGCACCCGGATGACGCGGGAGGGACTGCCGGACTTCCGCCCCGTCCAGTCGAATGTCGTCCACAACGCCACGGCGGGCACCACCCGCGGACTGCACGCCGAGCCCTGGGACAAGCTGGTCACCGTGGGCACCGGCAGGGTACAGGGCGGATGGGTGGACCTGCGGGAGGGCTCCCCCACCTACGGTGAGACCCACACCGTGGAGATCGGCCCCGGCACCGCCGTGTTCGTCCCGCGCGGGGTGGCCAACGGCTACCAGGTGCTTGAAGACGGCACGACCTACCTCTACCTGGTCAACGACCACTGGTCGGCGGACGCGCAGTACGTCAACGTCTCCCACACGCTCATCGACTGGCCGCTCGAACCGGTCAACCTCTCGGAGAAGGACGCGGCGCTGGGCACTGAACTGCAGCCGGTGCCGCCCCGGAAGATCCTGGTCACCGGCGCGAACGGCCAGGTGGGCAGGGCCCTGCGGAAGGTGCTTCCCGACGCCGAGTTCCTCCCTCACGCCGACTTCGACGTCACCGCCCCACCGGAGCGCCCGTGGCGGCAGTACCGTGCCATCATCAACTGCGCCGCCTACACCGCCGTCGATCAGGCCGAGACGGACGCCGCCACCGCCTGGCACGTCAACGCCCGGGGGCCCGCGCAACTGGCCCGCATCGCCGCGGAGAACAACCTCACCCTGGTGCAGCTGTCCACCGACTATGTCTTCGACGGCGTCACCGACCGCCCCTACCGTGAGGACGACGCGATCGCCCCGCTCAACGTCTACGGCGCCTCGAAGGCCGCCGGAGAGATGGCGGCGTCCACCGCCCCGCGCCACTACATCGTGCGCAGCAGTTGGGTCGTCGGCGAGGGCCGGAACTTCGTCGACACCATGCGTGACCTGGCGGAACGCGACATCCGCCCGCAGGTGGTCCACGACCAGAAGGGACGGCCCACCTTCGCCTCCGAACTGGCCCGCGGCATCGCCCACCTGCTGGAGGTGGAGCCGGAGTACGGGATCTACCACCTCACCGGCGGCGGCGATGAGGTCGGTTTCGACGAGCTCGCCATGGCCGTCTACACCGGCCTGCACCGCGACCCCGACATGGTGCAGCCGGTGAGCACCGCGCAGTACGCGGAGGGGAAGGAGCTGGCCACGCGGCCGTCGACAGGCACGCTCGACACCGCGAAGATCGAGGCGACCGGTTTCGTGCCGCAGAACTGGCGCGTCGGTCTGGCACTGTATCTCCTATGAAGGGCATCATCCTCGCCGGCGGATCAGGGACCAGGCTGTATCCGATCACGAAGGGCATCAGCAAGCAGCTGATGCCGATCTACGACAAGCCGATGATCTACTACCCCCTGTCGACGCTGATCCAGGCGGGCATCCGGGAGATCCTCGTCATCACGACACCCGAGGACTCCCCCGCTTTCCGACGCCTCCTCGGCGACGGTTCCCAGTGGGGGCTCATGATCGACTACGCCCACCAGCCCTCCCCCGACGGGCTGGCGCAGGCCTTCCTCATCGGCGAGGAGTTCATCGGCGACGACGACGTCGCCCTCGCCCTCGGCGACAACATCTTCGACGGCTACCACTTCAGCACCACCCTGGCGGACTGCCGGAACCCGGCGGGCGGCACCGTCTTCGCCTACGAGGTCTCCGACCCGGAGCGCTACGGCGTCGTCGAGTTCGACGCCGCCGGACAGGCACTGTCCATCGAGGAGAAGCCCGCGGTGCCGAAGTCGAACTACGCCGTGGTGGGGCTGTACTTCTACGACAACCGCGTCGTCGACATCGCGCGGGGCATCACCCCCAGCGAGCGCGGCGAACTGGAGATCACCGCCGTCAACGACGCCTACCTGCAGGCCGGTGAACTGCAGGTCCAGCGCCTGCAGCGCGGCGACGTGTGGCTCGACACCGGCACCTTCGACTCCATGAGCGAGGCCAGCTCCTACGTGGAGGTGATCCAGAAGCGCACCGGCACCGTCATCGGCTCGCCGGAGGTCGCCGCCTTACGGGAGGGCTTCATCAACGCCGCCGCCCTGGAGGCCCTGGCGCAGCCGCTGCTCAAGTCCGGGTACGGGGAGTACCTGCTGGCCGCGGCACGGGAGGGCTGAAGGGCTGGGTCGTCTGCGGCTAGGATCTGACGTCATGCCCACGCTTGCCGCGCTCCTGACCGTCTACCACCGCATCGACCCGGTGGAGCTGTCCGCCGCCCTCGAATCCCTGGCCGCGCAGACGCGCCGGGCCGAGGAGATCGTCATCGTCGAGGACGGCCCTGTCGGGCCGGAACTGCGGGCGGTGATCGACGGGTTCGTCGGCAAGCACGCGGAGGCCCGTACCGTGGTGCTGGCCCGCAACCAGGGCGCCGGACCGGCGTCGGCGGCGGGTCTGGCGACGATCGACGCCGAGCTGGTCGCGCGCCTCGACGCCGACGACATCGCCGCGCCGGAGCGCTTCGCCCGCCAGGTGGAGTGGTTCGAGGCCCACCCGGACACCGACGTCCTCGGCACCGCGGTGTCGGAGTTCCACGAGGACCCGGCCGACGTCATCGCCGTGCGCGCGCTGCCGGAGACGCACGAGGAGATCGCCCGCTACGCGCGGATCAACTCGCCGGTGAACAACCCCTCCGTCATGCTGCGCCGCACCGCCGTGGAGACCGCCGGCGGCTACCGCGCGGTGCACCACATGGAGGACTACGACCTCTACGCCCGGCTGCTGAGCACCGGCGCGCGCTTCCACAACCTGCCGGAGCCACTCACCTACTTCCGCACCTCCCCCGCCCAGTTCCAGCGCCGCACCGGGAAGGGCATGTTCACCGCCGAACGGCAGATGCAGCGCAACCTCGTGTCCTACGGGCTGGTGTCGCGGCCGCGCTCGTGGGTGAACCTGGTGGTCCGCACCGCCTACCGTCTGCTGCCGACGGGCCTGCTCACGGCCGCCTACGCCCGGCTGTTCCACCGTTGAACGACCGTTCGGGTTAGCATGATGGGCATTATGGATTCCCCCCGACCCGTCCAGCACGACTTCCGGGACACCTGGCTGATCATCCCCTGCTACAACGAGGGGCCCGTGATCCAGGAGGTCATCGAGAACGCCCGCGAGACCTTCCCCAACATCGTCGCCGTCAACGACGGATCCTCCGACGACTCCGCCGCCCGCATCCACGCCGGTGGCGCCCACCTGGTCAACCACCCGGTCAACCTCGGACAGGGCGCCGCCATCCAGACCGGTGTGGAGTACGCCCGCGCCCAGCCCGGCGCGAGGTACTTCGTCACCTTCGACGCCGACGGCCAGCACCAGGTCAAGGACGTCGTCCGGATGATCGGCCGTCTGCGGGAGGAGCCGGTGGACATCATCGTCGGCACCCGTTTCGGCCGTCCCCGCGCCGCCGACGACCAGGTCCCCTGGATCAAACGCGTCGTCCTGAAGACCGTGGTGTTCCTCTCCCCGGCCACCCGCCGGCTGGGGCTCTCGGACGCGCACAACGGTCTGCGCGTGTTCAACAAGAAGGTCGCGGACGAGATGAACATCCGCATGAACGGCATGTCGCACGCCTCCGAGCTGGTGAGCATGATCGCCGACCGCGGCTGGCGCGTCGCCGAGGAGCCCGTGGACATCCTCTACACCGAGTACTCGATGAGCAAGGGCCAGTCGCTCATCAACGGCGTGAACATCCTCGCCGACGGACTGCTGGCCAGGAGGCTCTAGATGATCGCGACCATGGTGCAGTTCCTGCTGCTGGCCGCCACCCTCGTGCTGGCATTCTACTTCATCACCAACCGCCGCAAGGCCCGCGCGAAGGCCGGCGTGAAGCTCGGCTTCCTCGTGTTCATCATCGCGGCGGTGTGGGCGGTGCTGCGTCCCGACGACCTCACCGTCATCGCCAACTGGATCGGCGTCGACCGCGGCACCGACCTCCTGCTCTACGTGCTGGTGATCGCCTTCCTGTTCACCACCACGTCCACGTGGATCCGCTTCCGCGAGCAGGAGCTGCGCTACGCCCGCCTCGCGCGCGCCGTCGCGCTGCAGTCCCCCGTGCTCCCCGACTCCCTCATCGACGCCCCCACCCAGGAGAAATGATCCTTGTCCACCGCCACTGACGCCCCCCAGACGAAGATCCCCGCGCTCGCGTGGGTGCTCGGCGCCGTCATCGTCGTGATGGCGCTGATCATCGGCTTCCTCGTGGGACGCCAGACAGCGCCGGCCCCGAGCGCCGCCCCGGACAGCACGGACAGCGCTGCCGTCGCCCCCGCCACCCCCACCCAGGACACCGCCGAACTGGCCCGCCTGGCGCAGGAGGTCACCCCGGGCACCCGCGACGAGGGTCCGACCGCCGGCCCCGATGGCCGTTTCGACGCCACCATCCACGGCCCCGGCGAAGAGATCACCTCCCCGGACGACGTGCTCAAGGTGCACCGCCGCGACGCGGCCGACCCCTTCGCCGTCGGCGCGCTCGACGCCCCCGTGGTCATCTCCGAGTTCTCCGACTTCGAGTGCCCCTTCTGCTCCCGCTTCGCCAACACCACGGAACCGGTGATCCTGCAGGACTACGTCGAGAAGGGGCTCGTCCGCCTCGAGTGGAACGACCTGCCCGTCAACGGCCCCATGGCCGAGGACGCCGCGAAGGCCGGCCGGGCCGCCGCCGCGCAGGGCAAGTTCCGGGAGTACAAGCACGCCCTGTACACCGCCACCCGCGACGTCCAGGGCCACCCGAACCACACCATCGAGGACTTCGTCCGCTACGCGGAGGAGGCCGGGGTGCCGGACCTCGAGCGGTTCCGTGCGGACGTCACCGACGGCACCTTCGACGAGTCGGTGACCGCCGCGAAGAACTACGGCGCCTCCATCGGCGTCAACGGCACCCCGAGCTTCTTCATCGGTGAGAGCTACGTCTCCGGCGCCCAGCCGACCGAGGTGTTCGTGCAGGTCATCACCGAGGAGCTGGCCAAGGTGGCACGCGGCGACGTCGAGGTGCCGGCAGTTCCGTGACGGGTGACCACTGGCCTCCGCTGATCTTCTGGGTGTTCATGGGCTTCGCGACGCTCACCGCCGGGCTCGGCGGTTTCCTCCTCGGGCAGGCGATCTAGATGGCCACCGTCGGACTCCTCGGCGCGCTGGTCGCCGGTGTCCTCGCCCTCGTCAGCCCCTGCTCGGCACTGCTGCTGCCGGCGTTCTTCGCGTACGCGTTCTCCTCGCTGCGCGCCCTGGCGGGCCGGACCCTGGTGTTCCTCGCCGGGCTCGCCGCGGTGCTGGTGCCGGTGGGCGCCGGGGCCGGCACGCTCGGGGCGCTGCTCACGGAGCACCGCGAGACCCTCATCCTCGTCGGCGGCTGGATCATCATCGCGCTGGGCGTGTTCACCGCGTTCGGCGGCGGTTTCCGCATCCCCGGGTTCAGCGGGGGCGCCCGCGGCACCGGCCTGACGCAGGTGTTCCTGCTCGGCGCGGTCTACGGTTTCGCCGGGTTCTGCGCCGGTCCGCTGCTCGGCGCGGTGCTCACCACCGCGGCGGTGACGGGCTCGGCGTTCTACGGCGGGCTCATCATGGGCATGTACGCCCTCGGCATGGCGCTGCCGCTGTTCCTGCTGGCCCTGCTGTGGGACCGCCTCGACCTGGGCAACCGCGCCTGGCTGCGTCCCCGCGAACTGCGGTTCGGCCCGGTGCGCACCACCGTGTGGGCCCTCGTGTCCGGCGGGCTGTTCATCGTGATCGGCTGGCTGTTCATCGCCTCCCACGGCACGGCGAACCTGCCGACGCTGCTCAGCCTCGACGCGCAGTTCGAGGTGCAGGCGTGGGCCCAGCGCACCACCGCCGCGGTCAGCGACGTGTGGTTCTGGTTCTGGGTGGCCCTGGCCGGGACCGTGCTCAGCGGGTGGCGGCTGTACGGAAGTACTCGACGGTCTGCGCCACGCCGTCCCTGATCGGGGTCAGCGGCTCCCAGCCGAGGACCTCGCGGGCACGGTCGAAGGCCAGCGCGGAACGCGGCACATCCCCCAGGCGGGCGGGCGCGTACTCCGGGTTGTCGGGGGCGCCGGCGGCCGCCGCGACGTAGGAGTGCAGCTCCCGGTCGGAGGTCTCCACCGAGGTGCCGATGTTGAAGCGCATCCCGGAGCCCCGGTCCCCGGAGGCCAGGTAGAAGGCGCGCACGACGTCGCCGACGAAGACGTAGTCCCGGGTGTTGCCGCCGTCGCCGAACACGCGGGTCGGCTCACCTGCCAGCAGACGCTGGGCGAAGATGGCGACGACGCCGGCCTCCCCGTGCGGGTCCTGGCGCGGACCGTACACGTTGGCGGGCGCGATGTGTGAGCAGTCCAGGCCGTAGAGGTGGCGGAAGGTGTTGAGGTACACCTCGCCCGCGTACTTGCTGGCCGCGTAGGGCGAGTGCGGGTCGACGGGGGTCGTCTCGGAGACGGGGAAGTCGGAGGGCGTGCCGTAGATGGACCCGCCGGAGGAGGTGTGGATGATCTTGCGCACGCCGTGCCGGCGGGCGGCGTCGGCAAGCCTGATCGTGGCGAGGATGTTCGTCTCCGCGTCGTGCAACGGGTCGGCGACGGAGTGGCGCACGTCGATCTGCGCCGCCAGGTGGAAGATGACCTCCGGCCGGTGCTTCTCGACGAGCGCGTCGAAGTCCACCTCCAGCAGGTCCGCCTCGATGAAGGTCAGACGGCCGGTCTGCTGCGCCTGCTCGAGGTTCTCCAGGCGGCCGTGGGAGAGGTTGTCCACCACGACGACCTCGTGCCCCTCGGCGAGGAGCAGGTCAACCAGGTGCGAGCCGATGAAACCGGCGCCGCCGGTGACGAGAGTGTGCATGCGCCCACTCTAACGCCTAGGAGGCGGCGATCACGTTGGCGACGTGCTCGTGACCCCGGTCGGTCATGTGGATCGGCATGTTGCCCGGGCCGGCGTGGAAGTCGAACAGCCCGGCCCAGCCGCGCAGGTGGTCCGGGGCGCACATGCCGCGGTCCCGGGTGGAGGGCTTCATGTCGACGAACTGCGCGCCGGTCGCGTTCGCGAGATCACGCTGCATGTCCTGCGAGAGACGCTCCCAGTAGCCGACCTGCGGGGCGTAGGTGCGGTCGTGGATGTTGGCGCCGAGGTGGACCAGGCACACGTGGTCGTGGTCGGTGATGGTGGCGTAGCCGACGATCTGGATGCGCGCGTTGGGGGCGGCGTTGCGGATGCGCTGGACCTGCGGGCGCATGGCGTCGACGAAGCGGGCGCGGATCTGCTGCTCGCTCTGGTTGCCGTTGTTGTAGGTGTCGTTGAAGCCGGTGGTGATGATGACGCGCGCCGTCGCCGGGGTCAGCGCACCGGCCTGCAGCGCCCGGTCGACCTGGGTGGAGAACTGCGGGCCCGGGGAGATCGAGGTCGTGCCCGCGCAGGAGTAGTCCCAGGCCGGCAGGCCGAGCTTGCGCCCGGCGCGGATGCCGTAGTTGTTGTCGGAGGTCGGGCACTGCTGGAAGCTGCTGCCGGAGCTCTCCGGGTTTTCCGAACTCTCCGACGACGCCGAGCTCAGCGAGGAGTTCGAGCTGAGGGAACCCAGGCGGTTGACCAGGTACTGCGGGGTCGGGGTGTCGGCGATGATGGAGTCACCGAAGACGACGAGGTTGCGCTGCTGGGCGTCGGCACCGGGGGCGGCGGCGACGGTGACGGTGACAAAGCCGGTGAGCATGATCAGCGAGACCAGAATCACACGGAGACGCTGGTTCGCGAGGGGCGCGAGGGAGAGGTGGGGCATGCGTGACACTTTAGCCGCCGATGATGGAAAAGACACGGCGCCCGGGGAAGGGCGGATGGAGTTGTTTCGGGTACGGAAACTAGGGTGGTGATACCCGATCCATAAGGAGCAATGAGCGTGTCCCTGGAAAACCGAGTCCGTCAGGCCGCCGTCACCGCACGCGCCCTCGGGGCCTTCGTGCCGTCCGTGGTGCGCTCCGGCATCCTCAGCCACCGGGGCGGCATCGGCCAGGCCGCCGCCCTGGGGCGCTACTGGTTCACCACCGCCCGGGAGGTCGAGCAGGGCCACCTCGCCACCCCGCACCGCCTCGCGCTCATCGACGACGACGGCGAACTCACCTACCGCCAGCTCCGCGAGAACTCCCGCACCCTCGCCCGCCACCTCATCGACCTGGGTCTCGAGGAAATCCGCCTCGGTGTCATGGCCCGCAACGGCCGCGGCATCATCTACCCGCTGGCCGCCAAGGGCTACGCCGGGGCCGGGATCTTCCTGCTCAACGTCGGTTCCTCCGCGGAGCAGCTCACCGGCTGCCTGGTGGAGAACGACATCAACGTCCTGGTCATCGACGACGAATTCCTGGAGAGGCTGGACCCGGCTGTCGTCGAGAAGCAGGGGGTGCACGTCATCGTCGCGCACGAGTCCCGCGACCACCCCGGGCGGACCACGCTGCGGGGCATCGTCGAACAGCCGTGGCTCACCGCCGACGTGCCGCTGCCCCGCCTGCCGAAGCACGGCCCCATCGTGCTCATGTCCTCCGGCACGACCGGCATCCCGAAGGGGGTCATGCGCCCCGAGCCGCGACTGCCGCTGGTGCTGGCGGGCATGCTGCGGAAGGTGCCGTGGCGCGCGGACATCCGCGTCCAGTCGCACGCCTCCATGTTCCACACGTGGGGCTGGAGCGCCGTGAACATCGCGCTCGCCGCCCGCGCGACCATCGTCTGCCACCGCATCTTCGACCCCGAGCAGGTGCTCCGCGACATCGACGAGCACCGCCTCGAGGCGATGGTCACCTCCCCGATCTTCCTCAAGCAGATCCTCGAGGTGCCCGACCCGCAGCGTTTCGACACCTCCCGGCTCGAGTTCATCGTCTCCTCCGGCCACGCCCTCACCCCGCACCTGGTCGAGCAGACCATCGAACGCTTCGGCCCGATCCTGTGCAACGTCTACGGCTCCACCGAACTCACCCTCGCCTCCGTGGCCTCCGCCGAGGAACTCGCCGCCGACCCGACGACCTCCGGGCCGGTCGCACTGGGCACCCACCTCAAGATTCTCGACGACGAGGGCCGCGAACTCCCCGACGGCGAGGTCGGCCAGATCCACCTGCGCAACTCCACCACCCTCACCGGCTACACCAACCCCGACATCCCCGTCGAGGAGGTCGGCGGACTGGTGCGCATCGGCGACCTCGGCTTCATCGACGCCGCCGGGCACCTCCGCGTCCTCGGCCGCACCGACGACATGATCATCGTCGGCGGCGAGAACGTCCACCCCGCCTCCGTCGACGAGGTACTCGACGCCCTGCCCGGCGTCAGCGAGGTCTACTCCCACGGCGTGGAGGACCCGGACACCTTCCGCCGCGTCGCCACCTGGATCGTCCGCGAGGACTCCCCCGCGGGCGAGGCACTGACCGCCGGGGACGTGCGCGACTTCGTCCGCGACAACCTCGCCGACCACTCCATCCCCCGCGACGTGCACTTCATCGACGAACTGCCCCGCAACCCCACGGGCAAGGTCGTGCCGCGGCTGCTGCCGGGGCTGGGGAACTAGAGCCTAGGAGTAGTCCTCCGTCGGCAGGCCCGCCTTCTGCCAGGCACTGAAACCGCCCTCCAGGTGGACGACATCTGTGCGTCCCATCTCGTGCAACGAGGCGGTGGACAGCGCCGAACGCCACGCGGAGCCGCAGTAGAGGATGAGGGTGCGGCCGTCGTCAAGCGCGGACTTGTAGTACGGGCTCTCCGGGTCCACCCAGAACTCGAGCATGCCGCGCGGCGCCCGGAAAGCGCCAGGGATGGTGCCGTGGGCCTCCCACTCGCGGGGATCACGGATGTCGACGAAGAGGTGGCCGGGGTCGTCGACAAGCTCTCGGGCCTCGTCGAGGCTCAAGGTGCTCACGCGGGAGTTGGCCCGGGCGACGAGTTCGCTGGCGGACACGGGCAGGGGCTCGCCGGGACGGCGGGTGGTGTGTTCCATGACACATCAGGGTAGCCGGGAGTGGCCGCGCCGGCAGGCGGTCGGCCCGCCGGATGCTCGGGCGGCCGAAAAAGAAGCACCCCCTCCTACCGGGTAGGAGGGGGTGCTTCCGTGGAGCCGCCTGCGAGAATCGAACTCGCGACCTTCTCATTACGAGTGAGACGCTCTGCCGACTGAGCTAAGGCGGCGTGGTGCTGCGCTAACAGTACCGATGCGCCATTCTAGCGCACGCGCGGCACCCGGAGAAATCACAGGTCAGGAGGCCCCGCAGGCGAGGCGGATGCGTCCGAGCATGCCGTCGATGGCGATGGTCGGGGTGACGTTGACGCTGATGTGTTCGCGGGCGAGCGTGATCGCGTCGAGGCATTCGACGAGGCCGGGCTCGCTGACCTTGGCCGCCAGTTCGCGGGAGAGGCCCTCGAAGTCGGGGTGTGTGAGGGGCACCTCGGCCCCCGTGGAGAGCATGAGGGCGTCGCGGTAGAGGCCGGCGAGGTCCACGAGGGCGAGGTCGATGAAGTCCCGTCGGCGGCGGTTGCGGCGCGTCTTCTGGGCCTTCTCCAGGTCGCTGAGCGCGCCTGCGGAGCCGTCCATCGCCTTCTGCGTGCCCTTGCCGCGGCCACCCTTGCCGAGGGCCCGCTCGAGGCGGGCGAGTTCCTCGGCGTCCTGTTCGTCGCTCATCTCCTTGACCTGCTTGTCGACGCCCTTCAGGAAGCCGGTCGCCGCCTTGAACACCTCGTCGCGGTGGAACACCATCTCGGCGAGCTTGAGGGCGGTGGCCCGGCGTTTCTGCGCCTCCGGGTCGGTGACCAGGCGGCGGGCGCGGCCGATGTGGCGTCCGGAGGCCACGGCGGCGAGGCGGGCGTCCTCGGGGGAGGCACCGGTCTCGGCGACGAGGAGGTCCACGATGTGGTCGACGGAGGGGTACGGCACGTAGAGGTGCCGGCAGCGGGAACGCAGGGTCGGAGAGAAGTCCTCGGGGTCGATGGAGGGGGCGCACATGATGATGACGGTGTGCGGCGGCGGTTCCTCCACCACCTTGAGGATCGCGTCGGCGGCGGGGCCGGTGAGGCGGTCGGCGTCCTCGATGATGACGATGCGCCAGTCGGACACCGTCGGCAGTTTGGCGGCCTCCCTGCGCATGTCACGCATCTCCTCGATGGAGATGGACAGGCCCCCGGGCACGATGTGGAGGACGTCGGTGTGGGCGTCGGCAAGCACGTCGCGGCAGTGGCGGCAGCGGCCGCAGCCGATCTCCGTGGGGTCGGAGCACTCGAGGGCCGCGGCGAAGGCGAGGGCCGCGACGGAGCGCCCGGAGCCTGGCGGGCCGGTGAGGATCCAGGCGTGCGCCATGGCGCTGCCGAGTTCGGCCTCGCCGCGTGCGAAAGCGCGGGCGGCACGGGCCGCCGAGAGGACGGTGTCCCGGACGGAGGGAGTGTCGGCGAGGCGCTGTGCAACGGAGTTCACCTGATCCACCCTATTCACCCTGGCAGTCCGGTGCCCCCGCGGGAGGGGCCGGGAGGTTAAAGTAAGGAACCATGAATCGACTGTTGCGGGCTTTGAAGTGGCTGAGGGGCACCTCGTGGCCCCTGTACGCCGCCTCGGTGCTCGCGGCGAACCTCATCGGCGCGCTGGCCGTCATGGCCTTCATCCGCTTCCTCATCCCGATGCCGGAGGTCCGCAGCTTCACGGGTGAGGTGCCGCATCTGCAGGTCATCGGCCTGACGTACCTCGCTTTCGCGGTGATCGTCGCCGTGATCGCCACGCTCATGCTGTTCCGGCCTGTCCTGGCCTGGCAACGGCATCCCGAGGACCACGACCCCAACATGGTGCGCAACCTCGTCATGCGGCTGCCTGTCTACCAGGCGGTGGTGTGCGCGGTGGTGTGGGTGATCGGCATCGCGATCGCGGTGGTGGTCGCGGCGACGACGAGCTCGAGACTCGCGCTGGTCATCGGCATCGCGACGACGCTCACCGGCATGGTGGTCGTGCTGCTCACGTACCTCATGGCCGAGCGCCTCGTGCGCCCGGTGGCGGCGGAGGCGCTGGCGCGTCGCTTCGAGGACTCCACCCTCGAGCCGCCGATCACGCAGCGTCTGCGCCTCACGTGGATCATGACCACCGCGCTGCCCGTCCTCGGCATCCTGCTGCTCGCGCTGGGGCAGCGCGCCGACTTCTTCATGGGCAACGCAGGCGAGCTCATCCCGGGCATCGTGGCGCTCTCACTCACGGCCCTGGTGACCGGTTTCATCGGCACGACCTTCGCCATCATGAGCGTCGTCGATCCGGTCCTGGAGCTGCAGGAGGCGATCAACAAGGTCCGCCGCGGCGACACCAACGTCCAGGTCGACATCTACGACGGCTCCGAGATGGGCGTCCTGCAGGCCGGTTTCAACGAGATGATGCGCGGCCTCAAGGAGCGCCAGCGCGTGCGCGACATCTTCGGCCGCTACGTGGGCACCGAGGTGGCCAAGCGGGCCCTCGAGGAGCGTCCCACCCTGGGCGGCGAGGACCGCAAGGTCGCCGTCCTCTTCGTCGATGTCATCGGTTCGACGACCTTCGCGGTCAACCACACGCCGGAGGAGGTCGTCGAGGCGCTCAACCAGTTCTTCGAGCACGTGGTCACGGTGGTGCACCGCAACAAGGGGATCATCAACAAGTTCCAGGGTGACGCGGCGCTCGCCGTCTTCGGTGCGCCGATCTCCCTGGCGGACTCCACCTCCCATGCGCTCACCGCGGCCCGTGAGCTGCGTCAGGAGCTCAAGGGCATGACCCTGCAGGCGGGCATCGGCGTGGCCGCCGGGCACGTCGTCGCCGGCCACATCGGTGGTTCCGACCGTTTCGAGTACACCGTCATCGGCGACGCCGTGAACTCCGCCGCCCGTCTCACCGAGCTGGCCAAGGACACCGATGGCCGGGTGCTCACCAACGCCGCCACGCTGCGCAGCGCGAACGAGGCGGAGCAGGCCCGCTGGACCGTCATGAAGTCGGTGGAGCTGCGCGGCCGCCGCGAGATGACCCAGCTGGCACGTCCGATCCGCCCCACGATGGCGGACCGTTCCTGAGATGGCCGTCCTCGCTCCCCGGCGACTCCTCCTGCTGTTCGTCGGACTCGTCATCATGTCGTTCGGCATCGCCCTGTCGGTGCGCAGCGACCTCGGCACGACCACCATCTCCTCGGTCCCCTACGTCACCAGCCTGATCACCCCGGTGACGCTGGGGACGGCGACGATCCTGCTCAACGCGGGTTTCCTCGGCGTGCAGATACTGCTGCTGCGGCGGCGTTTCCCGCTGGTGCAGCTGCTGCAGCTCCCGGTGGTGATGGTGTTCGGCCTGCTCAACGACGCCGCCCTGTGGGCCACCTCCTGGATCACCTACTCCGCGTACTGGCATCAGTGGCTGCTGACGCTCTCCGCGATCGTCGTCCTGTCCGTCGGCATCGTCTTCCAGATCGCCGCCCAGTCGGTCATGCTCTCCGGCGAGGCCGTGGTGCTGACCATCGCGAGTGAGCTCTCCCGTGTGTTCGGGCAGCGGCGCATCTTCGTGTTCGGGTACGTCAAGGTGGTCTTCGACATCGTGCTGGTGCTCTCGGCCCTGGCGCTGGCCCTGCTCTTCGCCGGCCGGGTCGTCGGCGTCGGCGAGGGCACCGTCGCCGCCGCCCTGTTCATCGGTGTCGTGGTCAAACGCCTGCAGCCGGTCCTCGGGGCCCGGTTGGCGCGCTTCCGCTGAGTGCGCAACTGCGCACTTTTTCCACCCTCTGAGCTGGGACGATGCTGTTCTCCGGCGCGCCTCGACGGAGAGTTGTCCACAGATTATCGGTGACACGTCATACGATTCGGGGGTTGTCCACAGGCCGACGATCGCCCTCTTCCCGGCGCCGTGGGTGCGTGCGATCGTGAGGCCATGGCGAAGAAGAAGACCACCCACCGGAAGAAGCTGTCCACCACCACCGTCACCGTCCGCCCCCAGACCCCGCCCGGCGTCGCCGAGCCGCCCCGCTACCGCCGCCTGCGGGCACGCGCCGCCGACGGCACGTTCCTGCTTATCGACGGCGCCCTGGACCTCGGACTCGCCCCCGGCGACGAGGTGCGCTGCGTGAGCGGGATCGACGGCGTCCGCTACTTCGCGAGCATCGAGGACCCCCGCCCGGGCACCCTGGCCCGGATCCTGGTGGCCGACGCGACGTTCTGCTCCCACCACCGGGCCGAGTTCATCGACCAGACGAAGGACGAGCTCCGCCACCACGGTGCGGCCTCCGTCCACGAACGGGGAGGGACCGTCTGGTCCTTCTGGCCCGCCGAGGTCCCGCAGGAGGAGGTGGCGCACGCCGTGGCCCGGGCCGCTGCCGCGTACGGGCTGCCGAACTCGATCACGCCCGACGAGTACCGGCCCGACATCGTCTGCACGAAGGTCTCGTTCGGCCCGCCGCAGCCGGTGCGGTCGGCCTGAGGTCAGTCGCGCGTGAGGCCGTCCACGATGAGCATGTTGCCGATCACCTGCGCCGCCCGGGCCCCGGCGTCCAGCGCACGGTGACCGAGCGAGTCCCCGGTGATCAGGGTCTCCCGCAGCAGGGCCACCCCCTCGGCGGCGAGGAGCAGGTTGCCCCCGTGGCCGAGTCCCTTGCGGACGGTCCGGCCGTCCTGGATCCCGCGGTCGTCCGCCAGGGTCGACGTCGCGCAGACGAAGAGCCCGGCGAAGGCGGCCGGCGCGATCAGCGACGACTTCTTCCAGGCGGCCAGGCCGACTCCGGCGACCCAGGCGGCGGCCCGGAGTCCGGCCCGCGCCGACGAAGGGCGGGCTCCCCGGTCGTAGAGCTTCGCCGAGTACGCGGCGTGCTGCGCGGCGATGCCGAACATGCCCATGACCGGGGTGGTGTCCGGGGCACGCAGCTTGGCGACATCCCCTACCAGCCCACCCGCCAGACCGGCGAGCAACACCGGCGAGGGGTCATGGCGCAGGACGGTGCCGGCCAGCGGCGGCATGGTCACCGTGGAGGAGAGGGCGTTGGCCTTCCCCCACCCGAACAGCCGCGACCAGGCGCTCAGCTCACCCGCCACCAGGTAGGCGACGCGTTCCGGCTCCTGGAAGGAGGCGGTGAGGGAGGCCTGCAACGCATCGACGCCCTCGCGGGTGCGGGAGACCAGTTCATTCACGGGAGAGGTGGTGGGGGAAGTCATGCCACCAGGGTAGTCAGCGCCGGAACAGACCGTCCACGAGCAGCCGCTGCGCAGCCACGTAGGTCACCGCCACCGCCACATCCAGACCCCGCCCCAGGGCGCGGCGCTCCGCGGGAACCAGCATCCGCACCAGGATCAACGAATCGGACAGGAGGAACAGATGCCCACCCGCCGCCACTCCCCTCCCCCGCAGGGCCGGGTCCGCCGCCAGCACCGAGGTGGCGGTGACCATCCCACCGTACGTGCCCACCAACCCCAGGTGCGCACGACCGAACCACGCTGCCGCCGCCAGGGGCACCGCGTGCACCGCCACCGGGACGGGACGGGCACGGGCCCCCGCACGCCACAGCAGCCACTGGTAGGCGGCCTGATTCACCGCGAACGCCGCCGCCCCCTGGTGCAGCCGCCCCTCCTGCATGAGCAGCAGGTCACCCACCCAACCCCCGAGCAGCCCGACCACCCCGACCTCGCGGGCGGGGCGGGAGGCGGCGAGGGGGGCGTCGAGAAGCAGGGGGACGACCAGCGGCTTCGACGCCCACTGCAGACGTCGCGAACCGAGGACCCGGGAGGCTGCGTACGCCCCGCCGGCCAGCCAGAAGGCACGCCGCAGCCGGGACACCCGCGCCTACTTCTTGCGGGTGCCGGCCTTGATCACGCGCTTGGTCCCCGGGGAGGGGGCCTTGCGGGTGGTCTTCTTGGCGGTCGTCTTCTTGGTGGTCTTCTTGGTCGTCTTCTTCGTGGCCTTGCGTGCGGAGGTACCGCCGTCGGCGGCCTCCTTCGCGCGCCGCTCAGAGAGCAGCTCGTTGGCACGGGCGTCGGTGATCGTCTCCGGGCTGTCACCCTTGCGCAGCGACGCGTTGGTCGTACCGTCGGTGACGTAGGGACCGAAGCGGCCGTCCTTGACGGACATCGGCTTGCCGGAGACGTCGTTGTCGCCGAGCATCTTCAGCGGCGGCTGTGCGGCGGCGCGGCCGCGACGCTTCGGCTCCGCGTAGATGCGACGCGCCTCGTCCAGGGTGATGGTGAAGATCTGGTCCTCGGTGGACAGGGAACGCGAGTCTGTGCCCTTCTTCAGGTACGGGCCGTAGCGGCCGTTCTGCGCGGTGATGATCTCGTTGTCGGCGGGGTCGACGCCCACCTCACGCGGCAGGCTGAGCAGCTTGAGGGCGTCCTCGAGCGTGACGGTCGCCGGCTCCATGGAGGCGAAGAGGGAGGCGGTGCCCGGCTTGAGGTTCTCCTCGACCAGGGCGTTGATGCGCTTCTCCTTCTGCGCGGCCGCGGTCTTGGTTCCCCAGTTCTTGGGGCGCATGCCGTCGGCGGCACGCTGCGCGTCCTCCTCGGCACGCTCCTGCGCGACGATCTCCTCGGCGGCGGCCTCGGCGGTGGCGCGCTCGTCGTCACGCACGATCTCGGTAACGTACGGGCCGTAACGGCCCTCCTTCGCCACGACCATGCGGCCGTTGGCCGGGTTGAGACCCAGCTCGCGGCCACCCTGCGGGGTGGCGAAGAGCTTCTCCGCCAGCTCGAGGTTGAGCTCGTCCGGGGTCGTCGACTCCGGCAGGTTCGCACGCTGGTACTCCGGCTCCCCCTCGGCGGTCTCGCCGACCCGGCGCTCGATGTACGGACCGTAACGGCCGACACGGACGAAGACGGGGCGTCCCTCCTCGTCGTCGAAAAGGTGCAGGGAGTTCACCGCGCGGGCGTCGATGTGCTCGAGGTTCTCACCGACGAGCGCCTTCAGGCCACCGTGGCGGGCGATGGACTCGGCGGTGTTGTCGTCCGCCTCGGCGTCGCCGAAGTAGAAGCCGGTGAGCCACTCGGTGCGGTCCTCCTCGCCGGCGGCGATGTTGTCGAGCTCGTCCTCCATCGAGGAGGTGAAGTCGTAGTCGACGAGCGGGGTGAAGTTCTCCTCCAGCAGCCCGACCACCGCGAACGCCACCCAACTGGGCACGAGCGCGTTGCCGCGGGGCACGACGTAGCCGCGGTCCTGGATGGTCTTGATGATCGAGGCGTAGGTCGACGGACGGCCGATACCCAGCTCCTCCATCTTCTTGACCAGGCTGGCCTCGGTGTAGCGGGCCGGCGGGTTCGTCGCGTGGCCGTCCGCGGAGACGTCGGTGGCCTTCAGCGGATCACCCTCGGAGAGGTTCGGCAGACGCTTCTCGGCGTTGTCGGCGACGTCGCGGCCGTCCTCCAGACGGGAGGTCTCCACGTAGGCGCGGAGGAAACCCGGGAACGTGATGGTGCGGCCGGTGGCGGAGAACTCGGTCTGCTCACCGGTGCGGGCGGTGCCCGCGATGGTCACCTTCAGCGAGGTGCCCTTCGCGTCCGACATCTGCGAGGCGACGGTGCGCTGCCAGATCAGCTCGTAGAGCTTGAACTCCTCGGCATCGAGCTGTCCGTGCAGCTCACCCGGGGTGGCGAAACGCTCACCCGCGGGGCGGATCGCCTCGTGGGCCTCCTGCGAGTTCTTGGACTTGCGGTCGTAGCGGCGCGGGGAGTCCGCCACGAAGGCGTCGCCGTAGAGCTCACGGGCCTGCTCGCGGGCTGCGGTGAGACCCTGCTCGGAGAGCGAGGTCGAGTCGGTACGCATGTAGGTGATGTGGCCGTTCTCGTACAGACGCTGCGCGATACGCATCGTGCGGTCCGAGGTGTAGTGCAGCTTCCGACCGGCCTCCTGCTGGAGGGTCGACGTCATGAACGGGGCGTAGGGGCGGCGCGTGTAGGGCTTCTCCTCCACGCCGGACACCTGCATGTCGACGCCCCGCAGCGCCTCCGCCAGCGCCTCCGCCTGCTGCCTGCCGACGACCACCGCCTCACCCTTGAGCCGGCCACGGTCGTCGAAGTCACGGCCCTGGGCGACGCGACGGCCGTCGAGGGTCGCCAGCTTCGCCTGGAAGGAGGTCGGGTTGTCCGGGTCGGCCGCGGCCCGGGTGGCACCCGTGTCCAGGTCGACGCTGAGATCCCAGTACTCGGCGGAGATGAACGCCATGCGCTCACGCTCCCGCTCGACGATGACGCGGGTGGCCACCGACTGGACACGGCCGGCCGACAGACGCGGCATGACCTTCTTCCACAGCACCGGGGAGACCTCGTAACCGTAGAGACGGTCGAGGATGCGGCGGGTCTCCTGCGCGTCGACGAGGTTCTCGTCCAGGTCACGGGTGTTCTCGGCGGCCGCCAGGATGGCGGGCTTGGTGATCTCGTTGAACACCATGCGGCGCACCGGCACCGTCGGCTTGAGCACCTCGAGCAGGTGCCAGGCGATGGCCTCGCCCTCACGGTCGGGGTCAGTGGCCAGCAGGAGCTCGTCGCAGAGCTTCAGCTTCGCCCGGAGGTCCGCGACCTTCTTCTTCTTGTCGGGGCTGACCACGTAGAGAGGGGCGAAACCGTTCTCCGTGTCGACGCCGAGGCGGGCCCACGGTTCCTTCTTGTACTTCGCGGGCACATCGGCGGCGCCGCGTGGCAGGTCACGGATGTGGCCGACCGAGGCCTCGACGATATAGCCGTCGCCCAGGTAGGGCTGGATCTTCTTCGCCTTGGTCGACGACTCCACAATGACCAGGGTCTTCCCCGGTCCCTTCGCTTCTGCCACTGGGAGAACTTCCCTCTCATCTAGCACATCACTGTTTGACGGGCACACCGTCCTTCCGGGTGACTTTAGCCCAGACCCGGTTCAGGTCAACACGTTACACAGTATTTAATGGCCCTCCTGTGGCCGGTCCACTCGGCCTGCCCGTGACGGCCCCGGCACCCCCGCACCAGGGCAGCCGTCATTCACAAGAACTTCACAGCCGCTCCCCCGACCCACAGGTGGGCCGGCTTCTACGCTGTCCAGAATGACGGAGCAGATCGTGACCTGGGTGGAGACGCTCCTCACCCTGCCCGCCTTCTACCCGGTACTCGGGCTGCTGGTCGTCGTCGACTCGCTCTTCCCGCTGATCCCCAGCGAGGCGGTGCTCACCCTCGCCGGTTCCTGGTCCGGGGCCCGCGGGGTGCCCCACCTGCCGACGGTGCTCGTCATCGCCGTCGTCGGCGCCATGATCGGCGACAACATCTGCTTCCTGCTGGGGACCCGGCTCATCGGTTTCGTCGAGCGGGCCCGCGACGACACGCCCCGGGGCCGGGCGGTGCTGTGGGTGCGCCGCAACATCCGCCGCAACGCGGGCACGACGATCATCATCGCCCGGTTCATCCCCTGGGCCCGGTGGTTCATGACGATCATGCTCGGGTCCGTGCGCTACCCGTGGCGCTGGTTCCTCCTGTACGACACGATCGGCGTGCTCATCTGGGCGCTGCAGGCCACGCTGGTGGGCTACGTCGGCGGCTGGGTGTTCTCCGACTATCCGCTGCTCGGCGTCGTGGTGGGCATCTCCCTGGGGGCCGGTACGGGGCTGCTCATCCAGCGGGTGCAGGCCCGGTGGTCCCGCCGCGCCTGCCCCGGAGACAACCCCGGAAACAACAAAGACCGTCCTCCCCTGACGGGTGGACGGTCGCTGCGAGAAAACTATGCCGAACCTAATGGCCGAGAGTTTCCTTGAAGTTGCTCATTGAAGAGCTGATGCGGCTTAGAGCGGACGGACAGCCTGAGCCTGCGGGCCCTTGGCGCCCTCACCGATCTCGAACTCGACCTGCTGGTTCTCCTCGAGGGTGCGGAAGCCCGAACCCTGGATCTCGGAGTAGTGGACGAAGACGTCAGCGGAGCCATCGGCCGGAGCGATGAAGCCGAAGCCCTTCTCAGCGTTGAACCACTTCACAGTTCCCTGTGCCATGTTAAAAACCTATTTCTTGATGATGTGGAGGTGGTACGGTGCCGGCACATGCCGGACAACCGGGTCGTATCGAACCCCCGAGGGACCACCATCCCCAGATTTGGAGCGGTGATTCGGGTGCTCGCGTATAAATCCCTTGCGAGCACGTAAACGTAACGCACAGAAACAGCGACCGGGACCTAGTGTGTCACGGATTAGCCCACCGCGATAGTCTTACGGGAATTCCGGGTCAAAATGACCCGAAAAGATCGGCGACTCTCCCACATACAGGGGTGATCAACATGACGGGTCCACACGCCCTCGGAGACGAGCTCGCCGCCGCGATCACCCGCCGTTTCCCCGCCTCCACCTGCACCTACTCCACGGTGCAGCCGGCCCGCCCCGCGGATTTCGCCCCCTGGCCCTCGTGGATCCACCCCCCGTTGCGCGCCCACCTCGTCGCGGAGGGGATCCCGGAGCTCTACAGCCACCAGGCGGCCACCGCGGACCTCGCGCACGGCGGGACGGACGTCGTCGTCGCCACCGGCACCTCCTCAGGCAAGTCGCTCGGCTATCTCCTGCCCGTCCTCAGTGCGCTCGCCGCCGACCCCACCGCCTGCGCCCTGTACCTCACCCCGACGAAGGCCCTGGGTTCCGACCAGCTGCAGGCGGTCTCGGCGCTCACCCGCACGGTGGATGGCCTGGAGTCGGTCCACCCGGCCCCCTACGACGGTGACACCCCGACCGAGGCCCGCTCCGGGATCCGGGACACCACGCGGTTCGTGTTCACCAACCCGGACATGCTGCACGTGTCACTGCTCGCCCACCACACCCGTTGGGCCCGCGTGCTGCGGCGGCTGCGGTTCATCGTCGTCGACGAGTGCCACACCTACCGCGGGGTCTTCGGCGCGCACGTCGCCCTGGTGATGCGCCGGCTCCTGCGGCTGGCGGCGCACTACGGCTCGTCCCCCACGGTGATCCTCGCCTCGGCCACCGCGAACGACCCGGCCGCGCACGCCACCAACCTCATCGGCCGTCCGGTCACGGCGGTCACCCGGGACGGGGCCCCCACCGGAGCCCGCTCCGTCCTGCTGTGGGAACCCGGGTTCCTGGAGGGCGTCGAGGGGGAGAACGGCGCCCCCGTCCGCCGGGCCGCCACCTCGGAGGCCGCGGGGATCATGGCCTCCCTCGTCGCGGAGGGGGCCCGCACGCTCACGTTCGTCCGGTCCCGCCGCTCCGCGGAGCTCGTCGCCCTGCGCACCGCCGAGGACCTCGCCCTGATGGGGCGGCCGGACTTCGCCCGCCGGATCGCCGCCTACCGGGCGGGCTACCTGGCGGAGGACCGCCGCCGCCTGGAACGGCAGCTCGACGACGGCACCCTCCTCGGGGTCGCCACCACCAACGCCCTGGAACTGGGCATCGACGTCGGCGGCCTCGACGCCGTCGTCACCGCCGGGTTCCCGGGCACGGTGGCCAGCTTCTGGCAGCAGGCCGGCCGCGCGGGCCGACGCGGGCAGGGTTCGGTCGTGGTGTTCGTCGCGCGCGACGAACCCATGGACACCTACCTCGTCCACCACCCGGAGGCCCTCCTGGGCCGACCCGTGGAGCGCGCGGTGTTCAACCCCCGCAACCCCTCTGTGCTGCGGGGACACGTGTACTGCGCGGCCGTCGAGAAGCCTCTGTCGGAGGAGGACGTCGCGGCCTTCGGCGCGACGGAGGTCGTCGCGGAGCTCACCGCCGACGGTCTCCTGCGGCGGCGCCCACGCGGATGGTTCCCCACGCCGCTTCTCGACGCCCCCCTCACCCCCGAGACCGCCCACGCCGCGGTGAACCTGCGGGGTGGTTCCGGCGAGGAGGTGCTCATCGTCGACGTGTCCGACGGGCGACTCCTCGGCACGGTGGACGCGGCCCGCGCCGCTGCGCAGGTGCATCCCGGCGCGGTGTACCTGCACCAGGGGGAGACCTTCGTCATCGAGGAACTCGACTTCGACGACCACATCGCCCTGGCACGTCCGGACGCGCCCGACTACTCGACCATCGCCCGTTCGGAGACGGACATCCGCATCGTCGACGGTCCCGCGGAGCACGAGCTGGTCAACTACTCCCCCGGCCTGTGGGTGGCGAACGTCACGGTGGAGGTCACCGACCGGGTGACGGGGTACATCGTGAAACTCGCCGACGGCAGCACCGCGGACGTCGTGCCGCTGGACATGCCGGAGCAGCGCCTGACCACCCGGGCGGTGGCGTACACGATCGACCCCCTCGCCCTCGACGCCATGGGTGTGACCGCCGGGGACACCCCGGGCACGCTCCACGCGGCGGAGCACGCGGCGATCGGGCTGCTGCCGCTCATCGCCACGTGCGACCGCTGGGACATCGGCGGCGTCTCGACGGCCCTGCACCCGGACACGATGCTGCCGACCGTGTTCGTCTACGACGGCCACCCGGGTGGCGCGGGTTTCGCCGACGAGGGTTTCGCCCGTTTCCCCGAGTGGATCGAGGCCACCTTCGAGGCCGTCCGGTCGTGCGGCTGCGAGTCCGGCTGCCCCTCGTGCGTGCAGTCCCCGAAGTGCGGCAACGGCAACAATCCGCTGGACAAGGCCGGTGCCCTGAAGCTCCTCGGCGCGCTGGTGACCATGACGGGCGCTACACCGGGCCCGCCGTCGACGTGACCTCCCTTCCGCGGATCCGCGCGGTGACGGTCAGGTCCGCCCCCGCTCCGCGACAGTCGCGTAGCGACGCCCCGTTGTCCCCCGCCACCGCCGCCGCGACGGTGCAGCCGTCCTCCCCGCGGTAGACGGCCGACGCCCCGGCGACCGCCGCGAGATCCGCCGCCACCTGCGCCTCGTGCTGGGCACTGACCTGGCCGGCCGCGCCGAGGAGGAGCGCCCCGAGGCTGAACAGTGCGGCCGCCGTCCCGGCCGTGACGAGCGTGGGCACGTCAGGGCCTCTCCACCGGGAAGACCGCCGCGTGACGGCGCTCCCCCAGCGGGGCCGGCACGGTGGCCGTGGCGGTCACCCACCCGTCGTCCTCGGTCACGTGGACCGCTCCTCTGGCGGGCACGAACTCCTGCCCGATGGCGTGGGAACGGGCGGCGGCCCCGGCGGTGTCCACGGCGGCCAGGTGCGCCGACATGGTCGCCAGTCCCGCGACGATGAGCCCGCAGACCGTGATGAGGCTGCCGAGCCCGACGGCCGTCTCGATGCTGGTCACGGCGTGTTCGTGAGGGCGCCGGTGATGATGCCCTCGATGGCGTCGACGACGGCGGAGGCGTTGATGACGCCGTAGAGCACGGCCGCCAGGGCCGCGGCGGCGACGCTGCCGAGGGCGTACTCGATGGTGCTCATTCCCGATTCGTCGGTGAGCCTGTCACGGAAACGGCTGGTCAGGGTGGTGCAGGCGGACTTGATCCTCATGATGTTCTCCTTGTGATTGGGTGGCTGGATGATCAGTGTGTGAGTAGAGAGGTGCCGAGGCTGATGACCACGGGGGCCAGGCCGAGCACCAGGAAGGCGGGCAGGAAGCAGAGCGTCAGGGGCAGGGCGATGAGCACCCCGGCCCGTTCGGCCCGGGCGGTGGCCTGCGCGGCGGCCTCGTCGCGCAGTGCGGCGGCGAGGCGGCCGCAGGCCTCCGACACGGCGGCCCCGGAGCGGCCCGACAGGGTGGCCAGTCCGGCCAGGTCCGCCAGGCCGGGGGTCCCGGCGGCCTCGGACCAGGCACGTTCCGCCGGCACCCCGATGGCGAGCAGGGCCGCGACCGTCCGCCACGTGGGGCGGGTGGCGGGGTCGGCACCGGCGTCGACCAGGGCCGCGGCGGCTGTGCCCGGGCTGAGCCCGGCGCGCAGGCACGCGGCGTAGAGGTCGATGTCGGCGGCGAGCGCCAGCCGGTCCGGGTCGGGGCGCCCCCGCGGTCCGTCGCGGGGTGTCTTGGGGCCGGGGTGCCCCGCGCGGGCCCCGGGCCGGGGCGGTGGCAGCAGCAGGGCCGCGGCGAGGAGGATGAGGGTCACGGAGGTCATGCCGCCGCCCGCCCGATGATGTGCCGCGACCAGACAAGGCCCCCGGCGGCGAGCGCGACGCCGGTGACCAGCAGGAGGTCCCCGATGCCACCGCCGAAGAGCAGGCCGAGGGGGTGTGCCCCCATCGCCGTGCCCATCGCGATGCCCGCCAGCGGCAGCAGGGTGAGGATCACGGCGGTGGCCTGCGGTCCCTGCAGCGTGGCGTGGGTGATGGCGTGGTGGCGGAGGCGGGCGTCGATACGCAGCTGTGCCTGCTCCACGAGGGGCACCAGCGGCAGGCCGTGCCGTTCGGAGAGCTCCCACAGGGTCCCGAGGGTCCGCAGTTCCGGCGGCCCCTCCCGGAGGAGTGAGGCGGCGGAACGTCCCTGCCGGGTGAGTCCCCCGACCTGCCGGAGCAGGTCGGCCAGTTCCTGTGGGGCACCGGCGGGCAGGTGCCCGGCGGCGTGCCCGAAGGCCGCCGCGATGCCGCTGCCGGCCTGCAGTTCTCCGGCGAGATGCCCGAGGAAGGTGGCGGCGTGCGCTTCCCGACGCCGCCGTGCCGCCCCCGCGCGCACCTCCCGTACGACCCACCCGGTGGTGCCGAGGACGAGCAGCGCCGCCAGGGCGACGCCGGGATTCCCGAGCAGCAGGACCGCCCCGAGGCCGGTACCCACCGGAACGAGCAGCCGGGTGTCGGGGGTGGCCGGCCGCAGACGGTGGACCGGGCGTGGGGCGGGCAGGGCGAGGTGGGCCGCCAGGAGCAGAAGCGCGGTCACGTCAGCGCCTCCCGGAACGCGGCGTAGCCCTCGCGTTCCCCGTCGTGGGAGTCCCAGACGACCTGCGTGGTCACGGGGTTGCCGCGGAGCAGGCCGAGCTGGTGGAGGACGCGGCGGCCGTCAGGGCCCCTACGCATGACGATGACCACGTCCAGCGCCGCCGCCAGCTGCGAGTGGAGGGCGGTGCGGTCGAGTCCGCCGAGGGCCGCGAGGGCCTCCAGTCGGGCGGGCACCTCGTCGAGCGCGTTGGCGTGGATCGTGCCGGCCCCTCCCTCGTGGCCGGTGTTGAGGGCGGCGAGCAGGTCGACGACCTCCGCACCCCGGATCTCCCCGACGATGATGCGGTCCGGACGCATGCGCAGCGCCTGGGTGAGCAGGTCGGACATGGTGATCCGGCCGCTGCCCTCGGTGTTCCGGCCCCGCGAGACGAGGTTGAGCACGTGCGGGTGGCGGGGCTGGAGTTCGGCGGTGTCCTCGATGCACAGGATCCTTTCCCCGTGGTCGACCTCGGCGAGCAGGGCCGCCAGCAGTGTCGTCTTGCCGGTGCCGGTGCCGCCGACCACCAGGAACGCCCGGCGGCGACGCACGACGGCGCGCAGCAGTTCCGCGATCCCGGCGGTGACCGTCCCGCCGGCGACCAGCTCATCGAGGGTGGTGGTGGCCTGCCGCAGGACCCGCAGGCTGAGGCAGGTGTGCCCGGCGGACGGGGGTGCGAGCAGGGCGTGGAAGCGGACGACGGTCCCGTCGTCCCGCAGGAGCCGCCCGTCGGCGAAGGGCTGGGCGTCATCGAGACGTCGACCGCAGGCGGTGGCCAGGCGGGCCGCCAGCTGCCGGACCGCGGCGTCGTCGGTGAAGCACACCTCGGAGCGTTCCAGGCCGCGCCCCCGGTCGAACCACACCTGGTCGGGTCCGTTGACCACGATGTCCGTGACCCCCTCGGTGGCCAGCACCGCCTCGAGCAGGCCGACACCGGTGGAGTCGTGTCGCAGGCGGCGCAGCAGGTCGAGGACGTCGCCGTCGGAGATGACGCCGGCCTCCTCCCGGATGAGGCGGGCGAGTTCCGCGGCGTCGGTGGCCGCCTGCGGGGTGTCGGCGAGCCGGCGCTGCACCCGGTCGATGAGGGCGGTCATCCCCGTACCCCCGCGTTCTCCAGGATGAGGCGGGCGGTCGTGGCCAGCTGGCCGGGCAGGCGTTCCGGCAGGCCACCGAGCTCCACCGTGCGGGACAGCCGAGGCACGTTCCCCAGCTCGGTGAGGATGGTGCAGCGGGTGATGTCCCCGATGTCCGCGGTGCTCAGCCCCGACCAGTTCCGGTGGCGGACCACCCCGGTGACGGTGGTGCGGGAGCTCGTGAGGCGGGCGACCAGTCGCGCCGCAGCGGCCGCCGGGCGCAGCTCCGCGGGGATGAGCAGGACGGCGTGGTCGCAGGCGTCCATGATGACGTCCGTGCAGGCACCCTCGAGCGGGACGTCGACGACCGTCACCCCCGACGCCCCGCGCAGTGACTCCAGCACCGGGGACAGCACCTCCGGGGTGAGGCGGAAGGGGTCGGCGATCGTGGTGCGGGCGGCGGAGAGGCAGGCGACGCCGTCGCCGGTGACCGGCAGCGCCGCCCGCAGGTCCGCCGCGGACACGGCCCCCTCCCCGAGCTGCAGCTCCGGCCAGCGGACCCCGGGCACCTCCTCGAGGCCGAGGAGCAGGTCGAGGCCGCCGGAGAACTCGGCGGCGTCGACAAGCGTCACCGGGTGGGAGCGGGCCGCCACCCGCGCCACCGCGGCAGCCAGCACGGACGTCCCGGCCCCGCCGGCGGCGCCGCAGACGGCGAGGAGGGTGCCCCGCGTCCCCGTCTCTCCCCTGTCGGGGACGGCTGCGTGCCCCAGCGCCTCGAGCAGCTCCGGGGCCTGCGCGGGGAGGACGTAGCCGTTCTCCGCGTGTGCGAGTACGGCGGCCCGCCAGTCCACCGGGCCGGGGTCCGCGGCGAGGAGGTGGATGCCGGGCCGCCGGTCGAGGGTGGCGATGTGACGGGCGGTGTCGGCGTCGACAAGCACGGAGTGTGCGCGGGGCAGGAGGCGGGTGATCTCGCGGGGGTCGATGGTGTCGATGACACCGTGGCCGGTGGCCGCCGCGACGTGCGTCGCCTCCGGGTGGATGACCGGATCACTGACCGCGACGAGGATGAATATGCTGCTCATGGCCACACCGTCGCTCATCGACGCCACCGTCACAACGGCCCCGCGGCCAGCCTGTGGACAACCCCCGGAAACGATGACACATCAACGCCCACCTGTGGACAGATCTCGCGCCGCAGTGGCGGAGCACGCGCCCGGTGTGCCAGAAAATAAGGGACGGCCCGCGCCTCGGGGGGGGGTGTGCGCGGGCCGTCTGTAACCCGGTATCGGGGGGGATTACCGGGGCAGGCCGCACTGTATATCGGGGCCTTGCAAGTGGAATTATGACACATCCCCGGGGCCAAGACAATACCGGGAGAATAGTTTTCTCGAAAATATCTTCTAGAGGTTCCGTAGGTCACAGAATCGTCCGGAAAGACCCGGAAAGGTGCCACCCGTGTGCACAGAAGTTTCTTCCTCCACTTCCGTCTCTTACGTTTCACAGGTTCGGGGTCTACACTGTGTGCTCATGAGTCCCGGTGCAGCCGCAAACAGGCAGGCCACCACGCAGAAATCACGCGTGGCGGCCTTCTTCGACCTGGACAAGACCATCATCGCCACCTCCTCCGCCTTCGCCTTCGGTCGCGAGTTCATGCACAACGGACTCATCACCACCTCGGAGGCGCTGCAGATGTCCCTGGCGAAGGCGACGTACATGATCGCCGGCCAGTCGAGCGAGCAGATGGACACCACCCGCGACCAGCTCGCCGCGCTCGTCGCCGGCTGGTCCGTGGAGAAGGTCCGGGAAATCGCCTCCGAGACCATGCACAACGTGGTCACCCCGGCCATCTACGCCGAGGCCCGCGAACTCATCGCCTTCCACCGCAACGCCGGGCACGACGTCATCATCATCTCCGCCTCCGCCTCACACCTCGTGGACCTCATCGCGGAGGAGCTGGACATCCACCAGGTCGTCGCCACGGAGCTCGAGGTCAGGGACGGCCGTTTCACCGGCGAGATCCTCTTCTACTGCAAGGGCGACGCGAAGGCGCAGGCCATCGCCGACCTCGCCGAGAAGAACAGCTACGACCTGGCCGCCAGCTACGCCTACTCGGACTCCGCCACGGACATCCCGATGCTGGAGGCCGTGGGCAACCCCGTCGCCGTCAACCCGGACCGCGCCATGAAGAAGGCCGCCCTGGAGAACGGCTGGGAGATCCGCACGTTCCGCGATCCGGTGCCGCTGTTCCAGATGCCCTCCCCGCGGGAGATCAGCATCGGCGCGTCCATCGTGGCGGTCATCTCCGCCGCCGCGGCCGGCGGCATCTGGTGGGCCCAGCGCGGCCGCCGCGGCTCCGCCTAGCTCCCGTCAGAACCGCCAGCTACAACGCCCGCGCGATCGCCTCCGCCTCCTCCGCCCCGGCGATCCACGAACGCAACGACAGCTCCAGGAACTCCACCGCACTCCCCGCGGCCCACGCCTGCGTCGCCGCCAGGTACCCGGCGCGGTGGCGCAGCAGGTACGTCTCCGGCACTGCCAGTCCCCGCGGGTCGAGGCCGGTCGTCACCGCCGTCAGCCGGGCCGCGGCACGGGCGACCAGCCCCGAACGCTCCCCCAGGAGTTCGTGCGCCAGGATCTCGGCGTGCACCACCTGGGGCAGCAGCACGTCGTGTGCCGTGCCGGAGGAGATCAGGGCCGCCAGCCGCTGCAGCCTCTCGGGGGAGCCCTCCGGCCGGCCGGTGCCCCCGGCGCCGACGGCCATGCGCGCGAGGATCTGCAGGGGTGCCCGGCTGAAGACCCGCGCGGACGCCTGCAGCGACTCCGGGGCCAGCATGCTCGACACGGAGATGGAGGATCCGAGCACCCCCACGGGTTCGTCGCCGAGGCGGATGGTGGGGTCGTCGAGAAGCGCTGAGGTGCGGGCGCCGCGCAGGACGGACTCGGAACCGGTGACGTCCGCGCGGCGGAGGGAGACGGGTCGTCGGTGGACGGCGGCGACGGCGGCACGTGCCTGATCGGCGAGTGCCGCGACCTCGCCGAGACGAAGAAGGGGTTGCAGGGGGGCAGCCGCGGACATATCCACTACGATAGCGCTGCAAGGGTTGCGCATTCATCGCGAATCCGTGGCACCATGGTCGAGAATGGTCGACAACGCATGACACCGCAGCAGGAAGGCACATCGTGAGCAACAACGGACTTTTCACCGACGGACCGAAGGACTTCACTCCGCGGGTCAGCTCGATCCCGCTGAGCGACGTTGACACGACCCGCTCCGGCGAGGGGTCCATCGGCGAGCTGGTGTCCAACGCCACCGCCCAGATGTCCAGCCTGTTCCGCGCGGAGCTGGAGCTGGCGAAGACCGAGCTGGCCGGCGAGGCCAAGAAGGGCGCGATCGGTGGTGGCCTGTTCGGTGTCGCCGGCGTCATTGCGCTGTACTCCTCCTTCTTCTTCTTCTTCTTCGTCGCCGAGCTGCTGACGAAATGGCTGGAGAGCTGGGCCGCCTACCTCATCGTCTTCCTGTTCATGCTGCTGTCTGCTGCGCTGCTGGCCCTGTTCGGCTGGAAGAAGGTCAAGACGGTGGGTGCTCCGCAGAAGACGATCGACTCGGTCAACGAACTGAAGAACCTCGTCCCGGGTCAGGCCACGAAGAAGCTCGAGGGTCGCACCCGCGGCATGTACAGCTAGCCGACCCACCCTCCGCCCACGCGCTCACCGCGGGGGCGGCTTTTTCGTTCCTGAGAGGTTGAGGGAGGTCCCCGCCGTGTCCGCACTGTTCCCCCGCCGTCGGCGGCGGCCTGTCCTGTCCCCGTCCGTCGTGGAGCTCGACGGTCCTTTCCGGCACGAGATGGTGCACACGCGGGGGCTGCGGCTGCATGCTGCGGTGGCGGGTGATCCGGGGGATCCACTGGTGGTGCTGCTGCACGACACGTTCGGGGGCTGGTTCGAGTTCCGGCGGGTGATCGCCCCGCTGGCGGCGCGGGGGTTCCGGGTGGCGGCGGTCGACGCCCGCGGCTACGGCCTGAGCGACAAGCCGCCGTCCACCTCGGGTGATGATCTGCGTATCGCCGCAGGCGACATCGCAGGCCTCATCCGGGCTCTGGGGCACGACCGGGCAGTGGTGGTGGGGGCCGGGACCGGCGGCACCGTCGCGTGGGCGCTGGCCGCCTACTACCCCACCCTCGTCGCGGGGCTGGTCTCCGTCAGTGCGGCGCACCCCGTCGACCTGCGGCGGGCCGTGGTGACCCGCCCCTGGCTCCATGCGTCGACGCTGGCGCACCCCCTGCTGCCTCTGCTCGGGGCCGCTGCTTACCGACGCCACCTCATCGCCTCCACCACCCCTGACTTCCGTCGTACCCCCGCCTTCCGGGAGGAGCTGGAGCTGCGGCAGCGGGCGGCGCAGATCGGTCACACCCGCCCGGCGGTCCTGCGGACGAGTCGCCTGCTCATGGCGTCGAGCCGGTGGGTGGACGCCCCGGTGGCCGCCCCGACGCTGCTCATCCAGCCGCTGCAGTCGGTGCGGCGTCATCTGGCCCGCCGTTCGCTCACGCGTGTCGACGCCCCCCTGTCCGTCCGCCACGTCCCCGGTTCCCGGAACCTGCCCCACCTGGAGAACCCGCAGGGCTTCACCGAGGTCGTGGAGCATTTCGCGGGGACGCTGGACCTCTGACGCGGCGCTACCGGGCCACGCACTCCCGGGTACTCACCGGGGCGGTGAGGGTCGTGACGTCACCGATCTGACGCTGGGCCTCCGCGGCGGTGATGACGTAGCCGGTGTCGGTCTGGTCGACGCTGGCGCCGAAAACCACGCCGAGGACGTTGCCGGAGGTGTCGACCATCGGACCCCCGGAGTTGCCCTGCCGGATGGTGCCGCGGACGGTGTAGGCCTCACGCTCCACCCGGCCGGTGGAGTAGATGTCCGGGCCGGCGATGGTGAGGTCCTCGCGGACACGGGCGGGCGCGGCCTCGAAGGGGCCGGACTGGGGGAAGCCCATGACGATGGCGTCGGCGCCGGACTCCGCCGGGACCGCGGCCCACGGCAGGACCGGCAGCTGCAGGTCCGGGGCGTGGAGGACGGCGAGGTCGACGCCGGGGTTGTAGTACACGACGTCCGCCTCCCGCACCCCGAGGACGGTGTCCAGGCGCACGGTCTGCGTGCCCGCGACGACGTGGGCGTTGGTCACCACGTAGTCGGGGGCGGTGACGAACCCGGAGCCCATGAGGCGGCGACGGCACTCATCTGAGTCACCCTGGACGTGGACCACGGCCGGGCGCAGGCGCTCCACGAGCGCCTGGTCCTCGACGTGGATGCGGGGGGCCTCGACCTCGCGCGCCGGGGGCTCGTCGAAGGGGGCGAACAGGGGCGGGAGGCCGGAGTCGTCGAGAAGCACCGTGATGCGCGTCGGCAGGTCGGCCAGGACCGGTGGGGTGTTCCTGTCGACCGCGCCGAGGATCACCGAGTTGCGGATGCCCTGGCTGACGGTGCCGGTGAGACCCGTCGCCAACGGGATGGAGATCAGCCAGACGACGATGAGCGTGGCCAGCGCGGAGAACAGCGCCCCGACCGCCGAGTCGATGGTCTGGGAGGAGCGCATGCGCATCCGTTCCCGCACCGAGGCCCCGAGCATCCCGCCGACGAGGTTGCCCAGACCGACGAGCATGATGATCGTGCCCAGCCCGAGCAGGAAGCGCAGCGCCACCGAGTCGGTGAGCTGCATGACCGGCGGGGCCAGGGCCGCACCGAGGATGAGGCCGGCGACGACGCCGACGGTGGACAGCACCGAGGCGAACGCCCCCTGACGCCAGCCGACGACGATCGCCGACAGCACGACCAGCATGACGAGACCGTCGATGAGGAGGGCGGGGGTCACGGGTCGTTCAGGTCCTAACGGGGTCAGCGGGTTATCGGAGGAATCTTACCCGGTTGTCCGGTTCGGAATAACGGGGCTCGTCGTTACGCGATTTCGCCAGCGTGTCCTGCAGGTCGAGAGTGGTCTCCCGGTCCCAGGGCCTCTCCCACCCCGCCTGGTGCAGCAGACCCGAGAGCAGCCCCGCCGTGAAGCCCCACACGAGGTAGTCGTTGATGGTGAACGCCGGCCCCGTCCAGCCCGCCCACCCGACCATGAGGCGGTTGCGGGGGTCGGCGAGGTCCGACAGGTAGGCGGGGAACACGTCGTCCGCCTCCGCGGGACTGGCCACCCCGACCTCCCCCGGCGTGTGCCAGTGCCCCAGCACCGGGTGCACGGGGTAACCGGACGCCCGGATGTGCACCGGCTCCAGGGTGGCGACGGGCGTGACGGTCGTGCGGTCCAGCCCCGTCTCCTCCCACGCCTCCCGCAGGGCGGCGTCGACGGGGCTGAGGTCGGTCGGGTCGATCCGGCCGCCGGGGAAGGCGATCTGCCCGGAGTGGGAGCGCATCGACGGCGAACGGTGGGTGAGCAGCACCGCGGCGTCCTCCGGCGGGTCCGCCTGCAGGTGGTCGGCGCCGGAGAAGAGCATGAGCACGGCCGCCGACTGGTCCGCCGGGCGCGGCGTCGTCCGCCCGCGGGCGTCGACGCTGCGGACGTCCCGGTGGTGGTACACGCCGTCCACCCCGTTGATGAGCCGGCGCATCCACCGTGGCGCACGCTGGGGGCGCAGGTCGATGTTCTGGCCCGGGTGGTCCGGGCCGAAGTCCATCCTCATCGTCCGGCCACCGCCTCCGCCACGACCGCCTCCAGCTCCGCGGTCGACGCGAAGGTGCGGGGGAAGAGCGCCACCTGTTCCTCACCGTCGAAGACCACCGTGAGCGGGATGACGCCCGGCAGTCCGAGCGTGCCCGCGAAGGTGTTGTCCAGGTCCTGGTAGCTGGCAAGGGAGATGCCCAGCTCGTCGAGCATGGCGGCGCCGTTGCCCGGGTTCCGGTCCGCGTGCACGCCGACGACCGTGTACTCCGGGTGCGCGGCGGCGAACTCGTCGAAGTACGGCAGCTCGTCGCGGCAGGGTCCGCACCACCAGGCCCACACGTTGACCACGGTGATGCCTGACGACGCCACCGGCGCGTTCTCCCCGCCCAGGCAGTCCAGCTCCACTCCCCCGGCCCCGGTGGCGGGGCAGTCGGGACGTTCGCCGACGTCGCTGATGAGCGCGTCGGTGTCGAGGGTGCCCGCGTTCTCGGGGGCGGGGTCCGGGTTGTTCACGGTCCGCAGCATCGTGAAGGCGCCGGCCACCACCGCCACGGTGAGCAGCACGCCGACGACGACGGTCCACACGGCCTGCCGCGTCATGCCGCCACCTCCCGGGAGGGGCAGTCCCGCGCGATCACGCACTCCCCGCACTGCGGTCGGCGGGCGTGACACACCCGTCGGCCGTGGAAGATCATCCGGTGGGAGAACATGGTCCACTCCTTCTTCTCGATGCGCCCGCACAGGTCCTGCTCGATCCGGAGCACGTCGGTCTCCTCCGTGAGCATGAGGCGCTGCGCCAGGCGGCTGACATGCGTGTCGACGGCCAGCCCCGGCAGCCCGAACGCGTTGCCCCGCACCACCAGCGCCGTCTTCCGCCCCACGCCGGGCAGGGTGACCAGGTCCTCGAGGTCCCGGGGGATCTCACCGTCGAAGTGCGCGAGCAGCGCCTCCCCCAGGCCGATGAGGCTGCGCGCCTTCGCCCGGAAGAAGCCGAGGGGACGGAGGATCTCCTCCAGTTCCCCCGGCCCGGCGGCGGCGAGGGCGGCGGGCGTCGGGAAGCGGCGGAAGAGCTCCGGCGTGACCTGGTTGACGCGGACGTCCGTCGTCTGCGCGGAGAGCACCGTGGCCACCGTCAGCTCGAAGGGGGACGTGAAGTCGAGTTCGCAGTGTGCGTCCGGGTACTCCGCGGCCAGGGCGCGGTTGATGCGGCGCGCCCGGCGGGTGCGTCCGAGGTCAGTCTCGACGCCGCGGGCGGCGGGATGGGGGGAGGAGGATCTGACCGGCATACCGGACAGCTTAGCCACTACGATGTTCCAACATGACTGTCGTGCTCGTCGTCGCCGCTCCCCTCGTCCTCGCCCTGTTCGCCATGCAGATGGAGAAGCTGGATTCCTGGATCCTGCCTTCGCGGGACGATTCCTGACGATTCGCGTTGCCGCCCGCGTCGGTATAATGTGACAAATTTCCCTCACCAGTCCCGCTAGTGACCGATTGCACGGTAAGGTAGTGAGGAACACACTGCGCCGAGAGTCACACCTGTGCCCCTAGCAGGGCCACGACCACATATCCAGGGGTCCTCCCGGCGTGCCGTCACAGAACCGAGGAGCGACAATTGGAAGGTGTACAGGAGATCCTGTCCCGCGCCGGAATCTTCCAGGGAGTGGATCCGGTTGCCGTCAGCAACCTGATCAAGGACATGGAGACCGTCCGTTTCCCCCGTGGAACGACCATCTTCGAAGAGGGCGAGCCCGGTGACCGCCTCTACATCATCACCGCAGGCAAGGTGAAGCTCGCCCGCCACGCGTCCGATGGCCGCGAGAACCTGCTCACCGTCATGGGCCCGTCCGACATGTTCGGCGAACTGTCCATCTTCGACCCGGGTCCGCGCACCTCCTCCGCGGTCTGCGTCACCGAGGTGCAGGCAGCCACGATGAACTCGGACATGCTCAAGCAGTGGGTGTCCGACCACCCGGAGATCGCCCAGCAGCTGCTGCGCGTCCTGGCCCGCCGCCTGCGCCGCACCAACGCCTCCCTCGCCGACCTCATCTTCACGGATGTGCCGGGCCGCGTCGCCAAGACGCTGCTGCAGCTGGCCAACCGCTTCGGCTCCCAGGAGGGTGGCGCGCTGCGCGTCAACCACGACCTCACCCAGGAGGAGATCGCCCAGCTCGTCGGCGCCTCCCGTGAGACCGTGAACAAGGCCCTGGCCACCTTCGCCCACCGCGGCTGGATCCGTCTCGAGGGCAAGTCCGTCCTCATCGTGGACACCGAGTCGCTGGCCAAGCGCGCCCGCTGACACAGTCTGCAGCACAGAGAAGAAGGAACCCGCCGCCCCTCGAGGGGCGGCGGGTTCCTCCGTACGCGGATGCTCTACTGCGCGGACTCTGCGGACTGCTTCGCCAGGTAACGCAGGGCCACGCGGGTGGACTGCTCGGCGGCATGACGCAGGACCGGGTCGACGTCGTCGTACATCTCGTCGATGAGGGTCTTCAGGTCGACGTCCGCACCGAGACGGCCCTGGACCTCGCGGATCTGACGGAGACGGTGCTCACGGCGGTCGATGTACTTGCGGGCGTAGGCCGACAGGTCATCGCCCTCCGGACCGTGGCCCGGCAGCAGACGCACGTCCCGGCCGCGCTCCTCCAGCAGACGCAGGGTGTCCATGTACTGGCCCAGGTCACCGTCGGTCTCGGAGATCATGGTGGTGTGGCGGCCGGCGATGGTGTCACCGGTGACGATGCCCTCCAGGGTGGAGGCACCCGGCTTGCCGGACCAGATGAAGAAGCACGCCGAGTCGGCGGTGTGGCCGGGGGTGTGCACGACCTCGATCTGCGGGGTGACGCCGTCGACGGAGACGATCTCACCGTCGACGAGCGGCTCGACGTCACCGGCGCAGGCGGTGGCGTCGAAGGCGCGGATCGGGGCACCGGTCAGCTGACGGAAGCGGTGGGCACCGTCGGCGTGGTCCGGGTGGTGGTGGGTCAGCAGGATGAGACCCACCGTCTCAGCCTTGGCGCCGAGGACATTGAGGTGACCCTCATCCTCCGGGCCCGGGTCGATCACGATGCTGTGGGAGTCCCCCTCAGCACGGATCACCCATGAATTCGTCCCCTCGAGGGACGCGTACCCCGGATTCGGGCACAGGACGACAGACACGGAATCGGACACCGGTCGAAGCTGGCTGTAGGCAGGATGCTCCATGCGCACCAGCTTAGCCCGCCTGACTCCGCGTGCCGAACCGAATGACCGAACAATCAGTCCCTGGTGAGGTCCCCGCCGGCGTCGGCGACCTCGACGACGAGCTCGATCTCCACCGGGGAACCCAGCGGCAGCTCGGAGACGCCGACGGCGGAACGGACGTGGGCGCCGGCCTCACCGAAGACCTCCCCCATGAGGTTGGAGGCACCGTTGACCACGGCGGGCTGGCCGGTGAAGCCGTCGGAGGAGGCGACGAAGCCGACGATCTTGACGACGCGGGTCACGTTGTCGATACCAACGAGGTCGTCGACGGCCGCCAGGGCGTTGAGCGCGGCGGTCCGGGCGAGGCGGGTGGCCTCCTCCGGGGTGACGTCCTCGTCCACCTTGCCGGTGGCGGCGAGCTGACCGTCGACGAAGGGCAGCTGACCCGAGGTCCACACCTGGTTACCGGTGCGCAGGGCCGGGACGTACGCCGCGACGGGGGCGGCGACCTTCGGCAGGGTGATCTGCAGGCGCTTGAGGCGCGCGGACCAGGTGGTCATCATTTCACCTCCCGCTTCATGTAGGCGACGACGTTCTCCGGGTTCGGCCCCGGAATGACGGTGACGAGCTCCCAGCCGTCCTCGCCCCAGGTGTCGAGGATCTGCTTCGTGGCGTGGCTGAGCAGCGGAACAGTGGCGTACTCCCAAATGGTCATGGCACCACACTACCCGCGGCGGGGTGGATCAGATTCCGTGGAGCTCCCCACCGGAGGACAGGTACTCCGCCCAGCTGGTGATGTGCGGGTTCTTGCGCAGGAGGGCGCGACGCTGACGCTCCGTGAGGCCACCCCACACGCCGAACTCGACCTTGTTGTCCAGGGCGTCGGCACGGCACTCGGTGACCACCGGGCAGTGGCGGCAGATGACGGCGGCCTTGCGCTGCTCCGCACCACGGACGAAGAGGGCGTCCGGGTCTCCGGCACGGCACTTGGCCTGGGTGATCCACTCGCCACGCTCGTAGGAGACGGGCTGCTGCGGGGGTTTGGAGGGGGAACGGAAGGATTCTCCGGCGAGGGGGGTTGCCATCGTGCTCTCCAATCTGACAAGGCCATTCGCGGCGCGTACGTGGCACCGCTCACTGTGCAGCTCACAATGCCTACTTACTGCATGTAAGTCTATTCACAGACCTAACAAGAAGTCGAATAGGTCACACTCCTAGGGGCAATCATTAGTTCCCTACTCCCCCCATCTCTGCGTAGGGTAGGAGCGTGTCTGTGTGGAAATCCCTGGCTAACATGACCGCCGCCGCCGTGATCGCGGGCGTGGCCGGCGCACTCGCGCTTGCCCCCGTGGCGGGCATCTCCGGCGTCGGCATCGCCCGTACGAACGAGACGATGCAGTCCAACCTCGCCGACCTGACGGACGGCACCACCCCGGGGGTCACCACGATCAACGACGCCGCGGGGCAGCCGATCGCGTGGCTGTACAACCAGCGCCGGTACGCGGTGGAGAACGACCAGATCTCCCGGCACATGAAGGACGCGATCGTCTCCATCGAGGACCACCGCTTCTACGAGCACGACGGCGTGGACATCCAGGGCACCGCACGCGCCATGGTGACCAACGTCCTGGCCGGCGGCGTGGAGCAGGGCGCGTCGACGATCAACCAGCAGTACGTGAAGAACTACCTCCTCTTCATCGAGGCGAAGGACGAGGACGAGCAGGCCGCCGCCGTCGAGCAGTCGATCCCCCGCAAGCTGCGGGAGATGCGCATGGCCTCCGACCTGGACCGCAACCTCTCCAAGGACGACATCCTGACGAGGTACCTCAACCTGGTGCCCTTCGGCAACCGCTCCTTCGGCGTGGAGGCCGCGGCCCGCACCTACTTCGGGTCCAGCGCCGCCGAGCTCACGGTCCCCCAGGCCGCGATGCTGGCCGGCATGGTCCAGTCCTCCGAGTACCTCAACCCGTACACCAACCCCGAGGGCGCGAAAAACCGCCGCGACACCGTGCTGCGGGCGATGGCCGCCAACGGCCACCTCACCGCCGAGGAGGCCGAGGCGCACATCGCGGAGCCGCTGGGCATTCTCGACGCCCCCGCCACCCTCCCCAACGGCTGCATCGCCGCCGGTGACCGCGGCTTCTTCTGCGACTACGTCCTCACCTACCTCGCGGACAAGGGGCTGGGCCGCGATCAGCTTCTCGACGGCGGCTACACCATCAACACCACCCTCGATCCGCAGACCCAGGACGCGGCGCGGGCGGCGGTGTCCCGGGCGGTCGATCCGATGGCCACCGGCGTCGCCGAGGTCATCAACGTCGTCGAGCCGGGCCGGGACTCCCGCAACATCCTCGCCATGGCCTCCTCCCGCAACTACGGCCTCGACCTGGAGGCGGGCGAGACGGTCCTGCCGCAGACCAGCTCCCTGGTGGGCAACGGCGCGGGTTCGGTGTTCAAGGTCTTCACCGCCGCCGCCGCCATCGAGAAGGGCATGGGCCTGGAGACCGTCCTCGACGTCCCCGCCCGCTACGAGGCCCGGGGACTGGGCACGGGTGGCGCGGCGAACTGCCCGCCCAACACCTACTGCGTGGAGAACGCCGGGTCCTACCAGCCGCAGATGACCCTGCGGGAGGCGCTGGCCCACTCCCCCAACACCACGTTCATCAAGCTCATCGAGGATGTCGGGGTGCCCGCGGTCGTCGACATGTCGGTGAAGCTGGGCCTGCGCAGCTACGAGAAGCCGGGCACCTTCGACTCCGAGAACTCCATCGCCGACTACATGCGCAACGCCAACCTGGGCTCCTACACCCTCGGCCCGACGGCCGTGAACCCACTGGAGCTGTCCAACGTCGGAGCCACCCTCGCCTCCGGCGGCCGCTGGTGCGAGCCCACCCCCATCGCGTCGGTCACCGACCGGGAGGGCCGGGAGGTCTTCCTCGAGCGCCCCGACTGCGAGCAGGCCGTCGACGAGGGCATCGCGAACGCCCTGGCGGACGGCATGGCCGAGGACCTCATCTCCGGCACCGGTGCCCGCGCGGCGTCCGTGACCGGCTGGGGCGGGCGGGCCGCGGCCAAGACCGGTACCACGGAATCCCACCAGTCCTCGGCGTTCCTGGGCTTCAACAGCGGTTTCGCGGCGGCGCCGTACATCTACAACGACGGCACCACGACCTCCCCCCTGTGCACGTCACCCGTGCGCCAGTGCGGCAGCGGCAACCTCTTCGGTGGCCGGGAGGCCGCGGAGACCTGGTTCAACACGGCGAACATGCTGCCCGCGGCCGTCAACGGCGTGCTGCCCGGCCATGACCCCAAGTACGACCTCGGCACCACCAACGCCGTCCTGGCGGAGGTGGTCGGCATGACCGAGACCGCGGCACGCGGCGTCCTGGAGGGGCGGGGCTACCACGTGGTCACCCGCACCGTCGACGGCCAGCAGCCGCAGGGACGGGTGGAACGCGCCGTCGCGGAGGGCATCCTCGAGCGCGGGGCCACGGTGATCCTGGAGATCTCCCGCGGCTACACGCCCGCCCCGCGCAACACGGAGCCGTCCCCCGACCCGGCCCCCGCGACCACCACGCGCCGCCCGCAGATCACGCAGCAGGACCTCGACGAGGTCGCCGAGCAGCTGCGCGACGCCCTCGGCCTCTGACAGCTAGGCCAGCTTCGCGCGCACTGCGGTGGACAGACGCTTGCCGTCCACCTGGCCGGCGGCGGCCGCGGTGGCGGCCTTCATGACCTGGCCCATCTGCTTCATCGAGACCTCACCCGGCTCGATACCGGCCTCGGCGGCGACGGTGGCCACGGCGTCGTCGACAAGCGAGGCGACAGCCGAGTCATCCAGCTGTGCGGGCTGGTACTCCTCGAGCACCGCGACCTCGGCGAGTTCAGTCTCGGCCAGCTCGGGGCGGTTGTTGTCGGTGTAGATCTGCGCCGACTCGCGGCGCTTCTTGATCTCCCGGGCGATCACCTTGAGGATGTCCTCGTCGGTCGCCTCATGCTTGACGCCGGTGGTCTCCTCACCCTGGATCGCAGCCAGGAGCATACGGATGGTGCCGGTGCGGGCCTTGTCCTTGGCCAGCATCGCGGTCTTCAGGTCGGCACGGATCTTGTCCTTGAGCTCACTCATGTTGACCACGGTACTCCCCGGGTAGGGTGGTCCGGGTGAACGAGACTGCCAAGGTGACCCTGAAGAAGAGCTTCCTCCCCCTCGCCGGAGCCCTCGGCGCGGCCGCCCTCGCGGGTGCGGGACTGGCCGTCTGGGGCAACGCGGAGCTCCGCCGCTTCGAGCTCAAGGACATCACGGTCCCCCTGCTCGCCCCCGGTACGCTGCGCGGGAAGTCGGAGTTCCGGCTGCTGCACATCTCGGACCTGCACATGATCCCCGGGCAGAGCGACAAGATCGCGTGGGTCAGCGCCCTCGACGCGCTGCGGCCGGACCTGGTGGTCAACACCGGCGACAACCTCTCGGACGAACGCGCCGTCCCCGACGTCCTCCGCGCGCTCGGCCCGCTGCTCAACCGCCCGGGCATGTTCGTCTTCGGCACCAACGACTACTGGGCCCCGCAGCTGCCCAACCCCTTCAAGTACCTGCTGGGCATGCGCCGCATCCCGTCGTACATCGACCTGCCGTGGCGGGACATGCGCGCCGCATTCATCGAGCGCGGCTGGCAGGACGCCACACACCGGCGCCTGGAGTTCCAGGTCGGTTCCGTCCGCATCGCCGCCGCGGGTGTCGACGACCCGCACCACGACCTCGACGACTACTCGCTCATCGAGGGTGCCCCGCACCCCGACTCCGACCTCTCCCTGGCGCTCCTCCACGCCCCGGAGCCGCGTGTGCTCACCGAGTTCGAGCGCGACGGCTACCAGCTGTCCCTGTCCGGCCACACGCACGGCGGCCAGCTGTGCCTGCCGGGCTCGCGGGCGATCGTGACCAACTGCGGCATCGACCGGGCGCGCGCCCAGGGGCTGCACGACTTCGGCCGGATGAAGATGCACGTGTCCAACGGTCTGGGCACCTCACGCTTCGTTCCGCTGCGCCTGTTCTGCCGACCCTCGGCAACCCTGCTCCGCATCACCGAAAAGGAGTCCTGACCTCACGTTTTGCCTCTTATGACTACTGTGGGCTAAGGTATTCGAGGTACCACGGAGTACGGCAGTACACCGCAGGACACCGGGATATGGCGCAGCTTGGTAGCGCGCTTCGTTCGGGACGAAGAGGTCGCAGGTTCAAATCCTGTTATCCCGACCACATGACAACCCCCTGGCTTTCGGGCCAGGGGGTTTTCTGCTGTCCACGGTAAACCGCAACGGCGAGAGGACACGTTCGAGAGGAGTCTCCTCTCGAACGTGTCCGGCCCCCGGGGTGTCCTCTCGACAGAGTGAACCCGAACTTGTGTGGCGCGCGCAGTGCCTACAGTGCCTCCACCGCATCCGCGTCCTTCTGCGGCCCCTGCCGGTCGAGCGCCCCGCCGACGAGCCCCACCACGGCCATCCCGCCGAGCACGCCGAGGGCGAGCCACAGGACACCCGGGGAGGCGTCGTTGCCCGCGGTGGTCAGGCCGGCGGTGGCCCAGCTCAGCGGGGACAGGTTGGCCACGATCTGCCACGCGCCGGAGACCTCCGCGGTGGTGAGGTTCCTCCACACCCAGCCGACCAGGCCGAGCTGCACCAGGCCGAGCACCGCAGCGGAGAGCGAGCCGCCGACCATGCCGAACACGCCGAGCAGCGCACGGGTCGCCGTCGCGGAGGCCAGCACGCCGAGGGCGAGCACCAGCGCGGACCAGGTGAGGGTCTGGGTGGTGGCGCCGACGCCGACCAGCCACAGCAGGATGAGCCCGGCTGCGGTCAGCGCGGGCACGGCCGCGGCGAGCACCCACCAGCGGCGGGTGGCCCCGGCGAAGGCACCGCCGATGAGTGCCAGGGAGGCGATGAGGAGCGCGAACATGGGCGACAGGCCGAGGATCTCCCCCTCCCCCTCCGCTTCCCCGGCGGCCGTCATGGTGGAGGGGAGGGCCCGCTGGACGTCGCCGATGCGGTCCTGGGTGCGGGTGGCCATGCCGTCGATACGCTGGGCCCCCTCATCGAGCTTCTCGACGCCCGCCACCGCCTCATCCACCCCACCCTGCGCCTGGGTCAGCCCGTAGGAGAGGTCCTGGGCGCCACGCGTCGCGGAGTAGACGCCGTCGTGGAAGGCGTAGCCGGGCACGCCGAGCTGGTTGGCGAGGTCACGGGAGCCGTCCTTGAGTGCCTGCAGCTGATCGGCGAGGGGCCCGTCGAGGCGGATCATCTCCACCTGGCCGCGCAGCTCGAGGAGGCGTGCGCGGGCCTCGACGAGCACGGGGTCCTCGGTGTCCCCGATCTCCTCGAGGGTGGCGTCGAGCGTCCCGAGCAGCTGCCCCTGCAGTGCACCGAAGCCGATGACCTGGTCGACGGCGTTGCCCACGCCGTCGGCGATGTCGTTCGCGCCGGTTCCCAGCTGCCCGACGCCGGCCTGCAGCTCGATCAGCCCCTGGTGGAGCTGCTGCGCCCCGGTGACGGCCTCGGCGAACTGCTGCGGCAGGGCCTCCGCCCCGCTGCGCATCTCCGCGACGCCGTCCTTCAGCTCGCCGGTGCCGGTGGCGAGGAACCCCGCCTGTGCGCCGGCCTCACCGGCGGCGCGGCGGGCGTCGACAAGCTCCGTGGTGGGGACGGGGGCGGGGGCGGCGGCCGGTTCATCGGCGCTGCTCCAGCTGCGGGCGGGGTCGAGGTTGGTGACCGCGGCGACGGTGGCGCCGAGGATCAGGGGCACCAGCAGCATGAAGGCGGTCATCCAGTTGCGCAGGGAGGGGCTCATGCCTAATGAAAGTACTGGTAGAACGGGTGCCAGGTGCGGTAGGCGCACCGTCGTATCCGGCTGGTAACGTCAGATGGGATCTGACATGTCCCCGAGCTAATAGAGCGTGGTTTCCCTGTGACACTGATTCTTGTCATTGCGCTCGCGGCACTGGCGGTTGTAGCGGCCCCACCCGCGGTGCACATCCTGGACAGAAAAGCAGGGTGGCCTCTGGCCGGCCTGTTCCTCGTGGGGGCGGTGCTGCTCGGCCGGGAGTTACCCGGCGTGATGGACGGTCGGCCCCTGACCTTCGACCGCGTGTGGGTGCCGGATGTGGTGGCCCCCGGCATGGACGTCAGTTTCACGCTGCGCGGCGATGCCCTGAGCCTCTTCTTCGCGCTGCTGGCGCTGGTCATCGGCGCGGTGGTGTTCATCTACTCCGCGGCCTATCTCCCGCCCCGCAGGGGCAACACGAGTTTCTACACGATCATGACGGCGTTCACGCTGTCGATCCTGCTGCTCGTCCTCGCCGACGACGTGGTCCTCCTCTTCCTCGCCTGGGAGCTCGTCTCGCTGGCGTCGTTCATGCTCATAGCCCGCTCCGGTTCCGGGGGTGAGGCCGGTTCGGTGCGCACCCTGATCCTGACCTTCATCGGCGGTCTGACGCTGCTGGTGGCGGTGGCGGTGGCCGCGACGGCCGCCGGGACCACCAACCTCACCGGCATCCTGGCCAGCGACTTCTGGTCGCAGCGCCCGGAGCTGACAGTGCTGGTGGCGGTGCTGGTGGCGCTGTCGGCGTTCACCAAGTCGGCGCAGCTGCCCTTCCACTTCTGGCTGCCGGAGGCGATGGCGGCGGCGACCCCGGTGTCGGCGTTCCTGCACGCCGCGGCGGTGGTCAAGGCCGGCATCTACCTGCTGTTGCGGTTCTCCACGGTGTTCCACGACGTCGCCGTGTGGAACGGCCTGCTCATCGTCGTCGGCATGGCCACGGCCGTCATGTCGGCGGCCTTCGCCGTGCAGAAGACCGACCTCAAGCAGCTCACCGCGTACTCGACGGTGTCGCACCTGGGCTGGATCGTCGCGACGATCGGCGTCGGCACGCCCCTCGCTCTGTCCGCGGCCGTGGTGCACACCGCCGCGCACGCCCTGTTCAAGTCCTCCCTGTTCATGCTCATCGGCGTGGTGGACCATGAGGCCGGGTCGCGGGACATCCGTCGGCTCGGCCCGCTGTGGAACCGCATGCCGTGGACCTTCGGCTCGATGGTGATCGGCGCGGCGTCGATGGCCTCGGTGCCACCGCTGCTCGGTTTCGTGTCCAAGGAGGGCATGCTCACCGCCTTCCAGGACGCCCCGGCCTCCGGCCCGCTCCTGGCGGTCGCGGCGGTCGGCGCGGTGCTCACCTTCACCTACTCGGCGAAGATCGTCTTCGGTGCGTTCATCGACGGCCCACGCGACATGTCGGAGGTCCACGAGGCGCCGGTGTCGCTGTGGCTGCCGGCCGCCCTGCCGGGCGTCATGTCCCTGCCGCTGGTCTTCGTCCTGCCGCTTGCCGACGCCCCCCTCGACGCCATCGTCGCCGCCATGGGCGCCAACCACGAGTCGCACCTGGCCCTGTGGCACGGGGTGAACACCCCGCTGCTCATCTCCCTCGGCGTGCTGGCGCTCGGTGTGCTCGGTGTCCTGGCCCGCAGGCAGATCTGGCCGGCCCTGGAGGGTCGCAAGCTAGCCCCCGCCACCGGCAACGAGCTGCTCTCCGCCCTGGTGGGAGCCGCCACCCGCACCGGCCGTATGCTCGGCGCGATGGCCGACAGCCACAACCCCTCGCGGCACCTCCTGCCGCTGGTCGCGCTGGTCATCATCCTGGGTGGCGCCGCCTGGCTGTCGCCGGGTGTCGACGGCGTCACCCCCGCCCCGCGTACCCCGGGCCTGGACAACCCGTGGGACCTCATCCCGCTGGTCATCATCGCGGTGTCCGTCTTCGGCCTGATGATCACCAACTCGCGGCTGTCCGCGGCGGTGCTCATCGGCACCGCCGGCGTGGGCATGAGCCTGCAGATGATGCTGCTGGGCGCCCCCGACGTCGCGCTCACACAGCTGACGGTCGAGGCGCTCACCGTCATCGTCATCATGATGGTGCTGCGCTACCAGCCGAACCTCTTCCCCCGGGTGAAGCAGAACCGCCGCCAGGTCGGCTCCCTGGTGATCGCGCTGCTCGCCGGTGCCGTCGCCTTCGGCGGGGTGTACTCCCTGCTGGGCCGAAGGGAGCGTTCCGAGCTGGCCATGTGGTACCTCACCGAGGCCCCGGAGATCACCGGCGGCAACAACATCGTCGCCACGATCCTGGTCGAGTTCCGTGCCCTGGACACCCTGGGCGAGCTCTCGGTGCTGGGCATGGCCGCCATCGTCATCGCGGCGGTGGCGCAGTCGATGCCGCGGCACCCCTTCAAGGACGGCACCCGCCCGGCGCCCTTCGGGCAGTCGCAGCTCAACTCCATCCCGATGCGCAAGCTCATCGTCCTGGTCATCCCCGTCCTGGCGGTGCTCAGCGTCCTGGTGTTCATGCGCGGACACCAGGACCCGGGCGGCGGTTTCGTCGCGGCTCTCATCATGGGTGCGGCGATCGGCCTGACCTACCTCTCGCGGGGCCGCGACGACATCGTCTTCCGCGACTCCACCCCGATGTGGCTGACCGGCGTCGGCATCATGACCGCGGTCGGCGCCGGTTTCCTCGGCCTCCTCGAGGGCTCCTTCCTCTTCGCCATCCACGGGTACATCCTGGGTGAGCACATGACCACCTCCCTCATCTTCGACCTGGGCATCTACCTGGCTGTGCTGGGCATGCTCTCGATGGCCATCAACGCGCTCGGCGGCTACCTGCGCCCGGGCGTGGATCTCGACGACCTCGACTACACCCCGGGTTCCTCCGCCGACGACAGCGCCGCCGGTGACGGCGAATCCGACCGCAGCAGCGGCGACCAGGGCGACAGCTTCGGCGGCGAACCCGCCCCGGAACCCTTCCCTGCGCCGATCAACCCGGCGGCGCGTCCACGTGACGTGCTCGCCACCGACGCGAAGGAGAACGACCGATGATCCTGGCACTGACCATCGCGGTGCTCGTCACCGGGGCCGTCTACCTCATCCAGCAGCGTGGCATGGTGCGCATCGTGTTCGGCATGTCCCTGCTCGGGCACGCCGGCAACCTCACCCTGCTCGCGGGTGGCGTGGGCGCCTGGCGCGGCGAGCCCTTCGCCGACCGGACTTCCCTGGAGCTGGCGGCCGATCCGCTGCCCCAGGCGTTCGTGCTGACCGCCATCGTCATCGCCATGGCGACGACGACCATCCTGCTCACCCTCGCGGCCCTGGGCCGGGACGACGACACCGACGTCCCGGAGCCCGCGGACGACAACATCGTCGACCCGGTGCAGACGCTGGGTCGGGCCGCTGTCACCGGAGGCAACTAGATGGACTGGACACTTCCCCTCTTCGCGGCGGTCCCCCTGTTCACCGCGGCCGTGGCTGTGCTGCTGCCGTGGCGGTGGGCCCGGGATGTGCTGCACATCGGCATCCCCACCCTCGGCATCCTGGCCGGCGCCTGGCTTTTCGCGTACACCGCGGAGCACGGCACGATCGCCCACAACGTCGGCCTGTACGTCGGTGGCGTGGCCATCCCGTTCGCGGCGGACACGTTCTCGGCGATCATGATCATCGCGACGATGATCGTCGCGGCGTCGGCCAACTGGTTCGCCACCCTGTCGGGTGAGACGGTGTCGCGCTACTACGCGTCGCTCACGCTCATCCTGGTCACGGGCGTCAACGGTGCCCTGCTCACCGCCGACCTGTTCAACTTCTTCGTGTTCATCGAGGTCATGCTCCTGCCGTCCTACGGCCTCATCGCGATGTCCGGCACCTGGGCCCGTCTGGCCGGTGGCCGCGCGTTCGTGCTGGTCAACCTGGCGGCGTCCACGCTGCTGCTCATCGGCGTCGGCGTCGTCTACGGCATCACCGGCACGGTGAACATCGCGGCGCTGCAGGGGGCGGCCGCGGGCAACGGTCCGGTGGTGGTGGCGATGGGCCTGGTGCTCATCGCGGTGGGCGCGAAGGCCGGCGTGTTCCCGGTGCACACCTGGCTGCCGCGCACCTACCCGGCCACCTCGGCGGCGGTGATGGGCCTGTTCTCGGGTCTGCACACCAAGGTCGCGGTGTACATGCTGTTCCGCATCTGGGTGACCATCTTCGACCTGGAGGCGCGCTGGAACTGGCTGATCATCGCCCTGATGCTGGTCTCCATGCTCATCGGCGCGTTCGCCGGCCTGGGCGAGAACTCGATCCGTCGGGTGCTGGGCTACCAGATGATCAACGGCATGCCCTTCATCCTCATCATTCTGGCGTTCACGTCGGATGACCCGCAGCGGGCGCTGGCGGCCGGTCTGCTGTACACGCTGCACCACATGGTGACGGTGGGGGCGCTGATCCTCACCTCCGGCGCCATCGAGGAGACCTACGCCAGCGGCCTGCTCACACGCCTGTCGGGTCTGGCGCGTCGCGATCCGCTGGTGGCCGCGCTGTTCGCCGCCGGGTCCTTCTCCATCGTCGGTTTCCCGCCGTTCTCGGGCATGTGGGGCAAGATCCTCATCGTCATGGAGATCGCCCGTGTCGCCGACTGGTGGGCGTGGACGGTCATCGCGGTGATCGTCGGCGCGTCGATCGGTGCGCTGCTGTCCATGCTGCGGGTGTGGCGCAAGGTGTTCTGGGGCAAACCGATGCAGCACCAGCCCGCTGAACGCCGTGTCTCCGGCCGTCTGCTGACGCCGTCGGTGGTGCTCATGGCGGGTTCCGTCGCCATGTTCGTCTTCGCGGGCCCGCTCATCGACGCCACGCTCACCTCCACCGCAGGGCTTCTCGACGTCACCGGCTACTCCGCCGCCATCCTCGGCGAGAATCCCGTCGGTGTCCCCGACCTGACCGACCTCCAGGGAGGCCGCTGACATGCACGTACTGCTGTTCATCCCCTGGTGGATCAAGGAGATCTTCGTCGCCGGTTTCCAGGTGGCGTGGGCGGGTTTCCGCCCTGACGCCGGATACGACCCGGTCGTGGTGCGTTACCCGCTGCGGGTGACCTCCGAGTGGGAGATCTTCTGGTTCACCACCGCCATCACCGCCACCCCGTCGACGCTCTCGCTCGGTCTGCGTGAGCCGGCGGAGGAGGGCCAGCCGCGGATCCTGCTCGTCCAGGCCGCCTTCGGTTCTGACCCGGCCGGGGTCGTCGCCGACCTGGCCGACATGGAGGCCCGTCTGGCGCCCCGCGTCCGCGACATCGACCACGGCGTGCCCGGACAGGGTCCCGCCACCTCGCTGGACCCCAGGTTCTACGCGTACCCCACCAGCCGGAAGGAGAAGAACCGGTGACCCCCTTCGAATGGCTCCTCGCCGTGTGCATCGCCGTCATGACGCTCGCGCTCGTGTCCGGCCTCGTCCTTATTCTGCGGACCCGCGACGTGATCACGAAGGCCGTGATCAGTGACCTGATCTTCTACTCGATGGTCTGCATCTTCCTCACGTGGACCCTCACCAACGCCACGTCCATCGGCTACGAGGTGGCACTGCTGGCGGCGATCGCCGGCGGCGTGCTCCCCACCCTGTCGATGGCACGGATCATCTCGAGGGGGCGTCGATAAGCATGAGTGTCGCAGAGATCTTCGTCTCCGTCCTCGTGGTGCTGGCCACCCTCATGGTGGTGACCACCGCAGTCGCGATGTGGCGTGCCCCGGACGCGCTCACCCGCGTCAACCTCATGGGCCCGGTCGTCGGCGTGGCGTTCCCGCTGCTGGTGACGGGCAAGCTGATCATCGACTGGTCCACCAGCGGCTTCGACGCCAACGACACGGTGCGTGCGGTGCTGTCCATCGCCGGGGTGTGGATCGTCGGGTCCGTCGGTTCCTACTACCTGGGCAGGTCGATCTACGGCGTCACCGTCGTCGACGCCATCCACGCCGAGGAACGCGCCTACCAGCAGGGCACGGAGACGGTCTAGAGAGGAAGGGGGTATTCGACTCAGGGAATTGATCGAGTGCTGCGTCGGCGCCACCTGATTGATTCCCCGAGTCGAATACCCCCTCAACCACTCAGAGGTTCGCCAGGGCGTAGGAGGCCTGCTCAGGGGTGAAACCCTCGTAGAGGAGCTGATCGTAGAGCCCCGCGTCCGAGAAGGCGGAGGTCTGGAGATAGCTGTTCGCCGTGCGCAGCGCATTGGCGGACCAGTCCGCCTGCACGTTGTTGACCCCGTACTGGGCCTGCTCAGCGGTGAAACCCTCGTAGATGAGCTGATCGTGGAGCCCCTGTCGCGAGAATCCGGACATGGAGTTGTAGCTCTCCGCCGTCCGCAGCGCATTGTTCGACCAGTCAGCTGAGACGTTGTCGACCCCGTACTGGGCCGCCGCCTCCGGGAACCCCTCGTAGAGCAGCTGTTCGTAGAGACCCTGCTTTGAGAATCCGGACGTCGAGTTGTAACTCACGGCCTTGTCCACGGCGGCGCGGAATTCGCGCGGCGTCCCGTCTGCCGCGGCCGCCCGGGTGGTGGTCGGAGTCGTGGTCGTCTCGGTGGTGGTTTCCCGGGGCTCCGTCGCGGTATCCGTCGCGGGTTCCGGGGTGGCGCTGCTCGTCGTGCTGCGTGTCGACGTCACCGTGGACTTCTCCGGCGAGGCGGTGACGGTCTCGGTGACCGTGACGATCTCGGGCTCGGAGGCGCAGGATGCCAGCGTCAGGGAGGTGGCGGCGAGCAGGATGCCGGCGCGGAGGGGTGTGACCATGAGTACTCTTTCTTCGGTTCGGGAAGGCGGATCCTCATCTTCCTCCCTGCCACCGACACGTCACGCACCGGGTACGAACAGGCGTGCTCAGCCCACGGCGTGGGGGTACATGTTGTCGATGGCCCAGTCGGCCTCCTCGGGGAGGAAGCCGTACCACTCGATGAGGCCGTGCCGGATCTCCTCGTAGAGCATGCCCTCCTCCGTGGACTGGTGCAGCTGGTAGGCGGTCTGCAGGGCGTTGTCGTGGTAGTTGATCCACGAGTTGTCGATCCCGTAGTGCGCCTCATCCTGGGTGAAGCCGCGGGCCTTGAGGTCACGAAGCATCCCGACGCGGGAGTTCGTGGTCACCCTGTCGAGTTCCCTGACCGCCCGGACGGCGTTCTGGTTCCAGTCGACGTCGAGGGAGTCGGCGGCCCAGCGGGCGTCCTCCCGGCTGATGCCCTCGCTGACGAGCGCGAACTCGAGGCTGGTCACGGAGTGGATCTCCTGGGTGTTGAGTTCACGGGCCCGCGCCCGGGCGAAGTCCCGGGACTGCGTGATGATCTCCCCGGGGGTGGTGGGTTCCGGGGTCGGGCGTTCCGGGACCCACGGTATGTCCGGGGTCACGCTCACCGTGACGGTCTCCGTCTCCGTCGGCGCGGGTGGCGGGGTGGGCCCGGTCTGGGTGCAGGCGCCCAGCAGCAGGATCGTCACGGGCAGGAGGGTCAGGGCACGCTTCATGTCATTCGTCCTGGGGTCGGGGCCGTGCGCTCAGCCCACGGCGTCGGGGTGCAGGTTCTCGATCGCCCAGTCCGCCTCCTCCGGCAGGAAGCCGTGTTCGTCGATGAGGAGCTGGCGGATGTCCTCGAACAGCACGTAGTCCATGTTGTAGGACAGGTAGTGGGCCATCGCGTGTGCCTTCTCGTAGTAGTCGACGTACACGTTGTCGACGCCGTACTGTGCCTCCTCCCGGGTGAAGCCGCCGGCCTGGAGGTCGTTCATCATCCCGACGCGGGAGTTCATGGTGAACATGCTGAGTTCCCCGACCGCCAGGGCGGCCTGCTCCCGCCAGTCGACGTCGAGGGAGTCGACGGCCCGGCGGGCATCCTCGCGGCTGAATCCCTCGCCGATGAGATCCAGCTCGAGTCCCAGCGCGGAGTAGATCTCGTTGTTGAGGAGCTCGCGGGCACGCTCCCGGGCGAAGTCTTCCGTCTGTGCGGTGGTCTCGTGCGTGGTGGTCGGATTCGGGGTGGTCGGGTCCGGGGACCGGGTGCCGCCGTGCTCCTCACTTGCCGACGTCGTGACCGTCACCGTCGGCGTGGGTCCGGGCTCCGGCTGGGCGCAGGCGCTCACCAGCAGGATGATCACGGGCAGGAGGCAGAGGGGGCGCATACCTTCATACTGGCACGTCAGAGGCGCAGTTTCCGCGGAATGCAAACCCTTCCCCCGCTACAGGTGTGACATCGCCCCCGCGACCTCCTCCGGGGTGAAACCGCGCTGGAGGAGCCGCTCCCGGATGGCCTCGTGGGTGAGGCCCTCGTGTTCCCGGGTCTCCCGTGCCGCCCGCCGGGCGTTGTCACGCCAGTCGACGGCGGCGAGGGCGACCGCCTGCTGCGACTCCTCCGCGGTGTAGCCCGCGCGTTGCAGCCAGTACTCCATCTCCACCCGGGACAGCGACAGGTCGCCGCCGTCCTGCCGGATGGTCTCCCCCGCCTGCTCCACCCAGTCGACGTTCAGTTCCGCCACGGCCTGCCGCGCCTCCTCCTCGCCGAAACCCTCCTCCCGGAGGATGGCGATCAGCCCCGACTCCGGCAGCGGCGCATGGTCCCGGAAGGCACGGTCCGCCTGCGTACCGACGTCCGGGGTCACCGTCTCCACCTCCGTCACGGTGATCACCACGGGATCTGTCCCGTCGGAGGCGCACCCACCCAGCAGCAGGGCGGTTCCGAGCACACAGACGATGAGGGGGCGCATACCCCCATCGTGGCACGTCAGCCCCGGAAGCGGGGGCTTCCGGGGCTGACGGGTGCGGGTGGGAAACTACTTCAGCTTGGCGTACTCCGCCTTCACTGCCTCACCCAGGTTCGGGTCGACATTGGTCCAGTACTCGTAGACGCGCTGCTCCGTCCCCTCGGAGACGCCCTGCATGGCACCGGCGATGTTCTCGGCGAGACGCTGCTTGGCGGCGTCGTCGAGCACCTCACGGTAGAGGGTTCCGGCCTGGCCGAAGTCATCGTCCTCGGGATGCTTGACGTAGGCGGCGCGGACCAGATCGGTGCCGTGCGGGTCCGGGTTGACGTAGATGTCGGCGGCCTGACCGTAGGACTGGTGGTTGGAGGAGGAGTCCTCGCCGTTGTCCAGGTAGCCGGCGCCCTTGTCGTAGCGGTTCGGCGAGTAGGTCGGCTGGTCCTCGTCGTCGAAGAAGTACGCCATCGGGCCGCGGTTGCTGTAGGTGTTGACGTCGTTGAGCGGACGGTTCACCGGCAGGTCACGGTAGTTCGGTCCGATGCGGTAACGCTGCTGGTCGGCGTACGCGAAGACGCGGGCCTGGAGCATGCGGTCCGGGGACAGGCCGATGCCCGGGACGATGTTGCCCGGGTCGAGGGCGATCTGCTCGATCTGCGCGAAGTGGTTGCGCGGGTTGCGGTTGAGGATGAAGTGGCCGACGTCGATACGCGGGTAGTCCTTCTTGGACCAGGTCTTGGTCAGGTCGAAGGGGTTCCAGCGGTACTTCTCGGCGTCCTCGAACGGCATGATCTGCACCTTGACGTCCCAGACGGGATAGTCGCCGCGCTCGATGGCCTCGTAGAGGTCCTGACGGTGGTGATCGGCGTTCTTGCCGGCCATCTCCTCGGCCTCGGCGGCGGTGAAGTTCTCCACGCCCTGACGGGAGAGGAAGTGGTACTTCACCCAGAAGGCCTCGCCGGCCTCGTTGACCCACTGGAAGGTGTGGGAGCCGTAGCCGTTCATGTGACGGGTGGTGGTCGGGGTGCCGCGGTCGCCCATGAGGTAGGTGACCTGGTGCGCGGACTCCGGGGTGCGGGTCCAGAAGTCCCACTGCATGTCGGCGTCACGCAGGCCGTTGCGGCCGAGACGCTTCTGGGAGTGGATGAAGTCCGGGAACTTCACGCCGTCGCGAAGGAAGAACACCGGGGTGTTGTTGCCGACGATGTCGTAGTTGCCATCCTCGGTGTAGAAGCGCAGGGCGAAGCCGTGCACGTCGCGCCAGGTGTCCGGGGAGCCCTTCTCGCCGGCGACCGTCGAGAAGCGGATGCCCATCGGGGTGACCGTGCCCGGCTGGAACAGCTTCGCCTTGGTGTACCGGGATACGTCGGCGGTGACGTGGAGCTCGCCGAAGGCACCGTGGCCCTTGGCGTGGGGGATGCGCTCCGGGACATTCTCACGGTTGAAGTGCGCGAGCTTCTCGATGAGGTGGATGTCATTGAGAATGTTGGGGCCCTGCGGGCCCGCGGTGACGGAGATGTTCTCGGACGGAACCGGCGCGCCGTTGTGGCGGGTGGTGGTGCCGGTGACCTTGGGACGCAGTCCGCGCTCGACGATCTCGTTGGCCTTGGAGTTCTGGTCGCTCATGGCTCCTCTTTCTGGATTGATAATTCATTCCACCTATCGGTGGCCGCTGGTTCATAGTCTAGACCCATATTGTGACCCGTGCAACCCTCACCGTACCCATCGAAAGCGATCCCCGCCGTTTGCCCTGGTAACGTCTGTATCCGTGACCAAGCACTCCGCCCACGAAGACGCTCGCGTCACCGACCTGGCACTACGTGCCGGACGCGGTGACCGCGCGGCGCTCACGGAGTTCATCCGCGCCACCCAGGACGACGTATGGCGCCTCCTCGCCCACCTGGGCGGCCGCGACATCGCCGACGACCTCACGCAGGAGACCTACCTCCGCGTCATGGGCGCACTCCCCCGCTTCGCCGCCCGCTCCTCGGCACGCACGTGGCTCCTGTCCCTCGCGCGACGCGTGTGGGTGGACAACATCCGCCACGACATGGCCCGCCCCCGCAAGTCCATCACCGAGTACGAGGACGCCGCCGCCACCACCCCGGTGGAGGGCGCGAACGCCGCCTCCTGGTCCGAGTGGATCGACGTCCGCACGCTTATCGACGCCCTCCCCGAGGAACGCCGCGAGGCCCTCATCCTCACCCAGGTCCTCGGCTACACCTACGAGGAGGCCGCGAAGATCGCCGGCGTCCGCATCGGCACAATCCGCTCCCGCGTGGCCCGCGCCCGCAAGGACCTCATCGAGTCCAGCTGACCCCCCGAAACGCGGCAACGCCCGCCCTCCCCGAAGGGAGCTCGGGCGTTGCGCCTCACTGCCGGCAGCCGGCAGAGACGTCAGGGACTTAAGCCGGGAGGCAGTTGTCCACGACGTGCTTGAGCGCCAGACAACCGACGGTCAGCAACACAGCTGCGCCAGCGACCTGACCGATGTTCACGCCGCATCCTCGCGCGGGTTGTCACCGGAGACAACCAGGGCCAGGCCCTTGTTGTCGTCGATGGACTGATCCTGACGGATACGGCTGACCAGGGAGGTGTCCTTGCCGACGACCTCCAGCGGAGTGGGGACGTCGAGCGCGTAGAGGCCGGGGCGTTCAGAAACGAACGCGGTCCACAACACACGGTCCTCACCAGAAGAAAAATCGTCCGCCCCTCCAGTGGGAGGGACGGACGATTGTGATCAGCCGAGGCGGAAACTAGCCGCGCGGCACGCAGCTGTCGTAGAGGTACTTGCCGGCGAGACCACCGATGGTGAGCAGTGCAGCAGCACCCACTGCCTGTCCCACGGTTGCACCGTGCTTCTGCAGCTCAGCGTTGACCTGAGCCATGAAGCGGGAGGTGTTCGGGTCGTGGATACCGGACTGCTGCTGAATGTCCGTGTTGAAGGACTGCAGCTGTGCCTGGGCGTCAGCGACCAGCGGGGACAGACCCGGGATATTCACCTGGGTGGCCAGACCGATCGGCAGGAGAGCCAGCAGGGGGATGCCGACGGTGGCGGCGGCCTGGACGCAACGTGCGTCGGAGGAGCCACCCTGACCGGTGCCGTCAGCGGAGGAACCCAGGAACGAGGAGGATTCATCACCCTCGTCATCCACGGAGGAGCCCAGCAGTGCAGAGGAGCCGGTCAGGAGAGCGGAGGAACCTGCCACGATTGCGGAGGAGCCGTCGATACCGTCCTTGCCGTCCTCACCGATGACCTTGCCGACGTTCTCCTCGCGGCCATCGCTGTAGGTGATCCACAGTTCACCGTTGATGATCTCGGTCTTGACGATGCTGATGCCGTCCTGGCCCGGAGTACCCGGCTTACCCGGCGCTCCCTGCTCACCCGGCTCACCCTTGACGTTGCCGAGGTTCTCCTCGTACGGCTGGCCGTCGGAACCGTTGTAGTTCCAGACGACGATCAGGTCACCGTCGTCGTTGATGTAGAAGCGCACGATCCGGGCGTCGACCTCGACGCGGGCGGTCGTCTCAGCGTAGACGTCACCGTTGGGCAGCGTGATGACGACGCCGATCTCGTGGTTCTCACGCGGCTGTGCATCAGCCGGCGGGGTGACGGTCAGGCGACCGGTGTTCTTGTCAATCTCGACGGTCCAGTCGGCCGGAACAGTTCCCTCATCGATGGAGTACTCGGAACCAGCCGGGACGAACGGGTCACCGGTCTGGTTGACCTCCACCGGGGTACCGGGGCTGGTGTAGGAATCGTCGTAGGAGGGCTGGCCCTCCACGCGGGCGATACCTGCGTTCACGCCGCGGAACTCGCGGTCGGTACCGAACTGCGGGGTGTCATTGTCGAAGATCATCGGACCAGCGACACCCTCAGCGTCGACGTGGGAGTCCGGGCCCTGGGTGAAGATGTATCCCGGCAGAGCCTCCGGACGCTCGAAGTGGACGGTGTAGGTGTCCATGTCGACTTCGCCGAAACGGTACTGGCCGGTGTGGTTGGTCACCGTCTGCTGGACGATCTCGCCCGCAGCGTTGATGAGGTAGACCGGCACACCCGGACGCGGCAGCTCGCCCGCATCCCAGACACCGTCAGCATCGGTGTCGTTGAAGGCGCGGCCGTCGATGGCGCAGGCACGGTCAGCGGTGATGTTCACCTTGAGGGTGCTCACCGGTCCGAGAACGAAGTCCGCCTTCGGGGTGACCTCAATCTGCAGGACAGAATGCTCGCCGGCATCGAAACGCCCGATGTCACCGGTGACGGTGGTCTGGCCCGCGGAGTTCGTGGACACGATGACGTTGTTCCACTTCTTGCGGTGCTGCTCGGACTCCGGAGAACCTGTGTTGGTGGAGCTGTCGGTGATGTAACCACCGTTGGAGCGGGCGTTCGCCACACCGTAGTCAGGGTTCTTCTCCACGGAGAAGTAGACGAGCACATCGCTGTCGTAGATCAGGTTATTTTCATCACGCTGCGCAACTTCAAAGCCCTCGGGGAGGGTCACCGTCAGCTGGGCGTTCTGGAGCGGCTCGGCGGTGCCGAACGGGATACGCCAGTTGAAGTTCTGCCAGTCCCCGGTCTTGTACTTCCAGTGCTGGGCGGCCGCGCCGGCGTCACCGTACTCGTTCGGGCTGGTGTTGACCAGGAAACCCTCGAGCGAACCCACATCGGTCGCCTTGCTGGTGTCCAGCTCACCCACGGCGTTGAAGTCGATCTTGCAGGCGTCGGTGAGGTTGCCCTGCTCGGGCTCCTGAGCGGCGACGGGGCTGGTCGCGACCGCGACACCTCCGAACGCCATGGCCACTGCAGAGACGACTGCAGTGACCTTCTTCTTGAGACTCATAGTCCGTCCTCAATCAGTTGTCGTGTGACGTGGGCGTTGCCGGCGAACCGGTGGTCACCCAGGCCATCAAGGAGGCTCAGCATTCATATCTACTGAGTTATGACACGGGTCAATTGCACCTACATTTCACGGCTCCCGCAACATTTCCTCACAATTCGCTGCGGAAAGACCCCAATTCTGGGGACAAGCTGAGCGTCCAGCGGAGTTCCGGGGCGAAATACGAGATCAGCAGGGATCCCTGTTCCTGAGAAAATCCTCCATTGTCCGGCAGTGAACCGCCAAACGAGGAACGGGAACGCCGATACCCGCCCGACGCCGCATGCCGACGCCCCAGGACACCACAAGAATTGTCTGGACAGAATGAAGGCCTCCCCTACCAGACCACCGACAAGAACGGGCCCCTCACCACAACATGGTGAGGGGCCCGATATCAGTGGAGGCGGTGGACTACACCAGCAGCTCCGCGATCTGCACCGTGTTCAGCGCCGCGCCCTTGCGCAGGTTGTCACCGGAGACGACGAGCACGAGGCCCTTGTTGTCGTCGACGGACTGGTCCTGGCGGATACGGCCGACCAGGGAGGTGTCCTTGCCGGCGGCCTCCAGCGGGGTCGGGACGTCGACAAGCTCGACACCCGGGGCGTCGGCGAGCAGGGCCTTGGCCTCGTCGACGGTGATCGGACGCTCGAACTCGGCGTGGATGGTCAGGGTGTGACCGGTGAACACCGGCACGCGGACGCAGGTGCCGGCGACGCGCAGACCCGGGATGTCCAGGATCTTGCGGGACTCGTTGCGCAGCTTCTGCTCCTCATCCGTCTCCAGGGAGCCGTCATCGACCAGCGCGCCGGCCAGCGGCAGGGCGTTGAACGCGATGGGGGCGACGTAGGGACCCAGGTCGGCGGGGGCCTCGACGGAACCGTCATGGACCAGCTTGACGTTGTCCTCACCGAGCTCGGCGGTCTGCTTCGCCAGGGTCTCCACACCGGCGAGGCCGGAGCCGGAGACGGCCTGGTAGGAGGAGACATGCAGGCGGATGAGGCCGGCGGCGTCGTGCAGCGGCTTGAGCACCGGCATGGCGGCCATGGTGGTGCAGTTCGGGTTGGCGACGATGCCCTTGGACGGGTTCTTCGCCTCCTCGCCGTTGACCTCGGCGACGACGAGCGGGACCTCGTCGTCCTTGCGCCAGGCGGAGGAGTTGTCGATGACGGTCGCGCCGGCCTCGGCGAAGACCGGGGCCCACTCACGGGAGGTGGAACCACCGGCGGAGAAGAGGGCGATGTCGACGTCCTTGACGGACTCCGGGGTGATCTGGGTGAGGTCCTCGACGGTGATGTCCTCACCGCGGAACTCGATGACGGTGCCCGCGGAGCGCGGGGACGCGAAGAAACGGACCTTGTCGGCCGGGAAGTTGCGCTCCTCCAGGATCGAGCGCATCACGCGGCCGACCTGGCCGGTGGCACCGACGACAGCAATGGTGGTCATGAGAGTGAAAGCTCCTCTGTGGAAGGGATTGTCTAGCGGCCGGTGCCGGCGTAGACGGTGGCCTCGGCGTCGCCGCCGAGCTCGAACTTCTCGTGCAGGGCACGGGCGGCGGCGTCCAGGTCGGCCTCGCGGGTGAGCACCGAGATGCGGATCTCCGAGGTGGAGATTAGCTCGATGTTCACGCCGGCGTCGCGGAGCGCCTCGGCGAAGTCGGCGGTGACGCCCGGGTGGGACTTCATGCCGGCACCCACGAGGGAGACCTTGCCCACCTGGTCGTCGTAGAGCACGTTGGACCAGCCGCTCTTCGCCTGCATCTTCTTGAGCAGCTCGATGGCGCGGGGGCCGTCGGCACGCGGGCAGGTGAAGGTGATGTCGGTCGTGCCGTCCTCCAGGGAGGAGACGTTCTGCAGGACCATGTCGATGTTGATCTCCGCGTCCGCGACGGCGCGGAAGACGGTGGCCGCCTCGCCCGGCTTGTCGGGAATACCCAGGATGGTGACCTTGGCCTCGGACTTGTCGGTGGCAACGCCAGTGAGAACTGCTTCTTCCACGGGGATATCCTCCATCGAACCGGCGATCAGGGTGCCGGTGTCATTGCTGTAAGACGAGCGAACTCGCAGGGGAACATTGAAGGCACGTGCGTACTCGACGGCACGCAGCACCAGGATCTTCGAACCGACGGCCGCCAGCTCGAGCATCTCCTCGAAGGAGAGCTTCTCGAGCTTCTGCGCGTTCGGGACGATGCGCGGATCGGCGGTGTAGACGCCGTCGACGTCGGAGTAGATCTCGCACACGTCGGCGTTGAGCGCCGCCGCCAGGGCCACCGCTGTGGTGTCGGAACCGCCACGACCCAGGGTGGTGACGTCGCGGGTGTCCTTGTTGATGCCCTGGAAACCGGCGACGATGCAGATGTTGCCCTCGTCCAGCGCCTCGCGGACGCGGTCCGGGGTGACGTCGACGATGCGGGCGTTGCCGTGACGCTCGGTGGTGAGCACACCGGCCTGCGAGCCGGTGAAGGACTGCGCCTTCGCGCCGAGCGAGGAGATCGCCATCGCGACCAGCGCGTTGGAGATGCGCTCACCCGCGGTGAGCAGCATGTCCATCTCACGGGCCGGCGGAACCGGGTTCACCTGGGCGGCGAGGTCCAGGAGTTCGTCCGTGGTGTCGCCCATCGCGGAGCAGACCACGACGACGTCGTTGCCGGCCTTTTTCGTGGCGACGATCCGTTCGGCGACAGCGCGGATCCGCTCCGCGGTCTCCAGGGAGGAGCCTCCATATTTCTGAACGATCAGAGCCACCGTGTAGGCCGCCTTTCGTCTGGGGTGCCAAAGTTCTGCTTCATCGTACCCGGAGCCGGGGTCGTCCGAGTAGTCGAGTGGGCGGGTCCCGGCCCTGCGGAAAGGCCCCCGTTCACTAAGGTGGATGAGGTGCACAGCAATCTGCTGGCCGTGCTGTTCGCACTGGCCTCCGCCCTCACCATCGCGTGGGGAACCGTGGTGCGCCACCGCATCGCGGAGGAGGCCCCCGCCGACGGCTCCCTCAAGGGTTCCCCCTTCTGGAACGCGATCAGCCGTCCCCTGTGGTGGGCGGGCACCGGCACCGCCCTCCTCGGCTACGGGCTGCAGGTGGTGGCGCTGGCGTTCGGCACCCTGCTGGTGGTCCAGCCGATCCTCGTGCTCTCCCTGATGTTCACCCTGCCGCTGGCCGCGCGTTACGACGGCCGCCGCATCTCCGGCCACGAACTCTTCTGGGCGGGGGTGCTCACCGTGGGCGTCACCGTCCTGGTCATGCTCGGCCGTCCCCTGCCCGGCGATCCGCAGCCCCCGTTGGAACGGTGGCTACCGGCCCTGGCGGTCGGCGTGGTGGTGCTCGTCTCGCTGGAACGGTTCGCGCAACGGCAGATCCGCCGGGAGAAGGCGCTGCTGCTGGGCATCGTCACCGGCGCTCTCTTCGGTTACGTCGCGGTGCTGAGCAAGGCCTTCGTGGACATCTTCGTCCACGGTGGAGTGTGGGCGATCATCACCAACTGGGAGACCTACGGCCTCATCATCGGCGCGACCCTGGGCACGATCGTCCAGCAGTACTCCTTCAACGCCGGGGCGCTGAAGAACTCCCTGCCCGCCATGACGATCTCCGAACCCGTCGTGGCGTTCAGCCTCGGTTACCTCGTCCTCGGCGAGAAGTTCCAGGTGTCCACCGTCTCCGGCTGGCTGTTCATGGCCGTCGCCTTCCTGGCGATGCTCGCCGCCACCGTCGTGCTGTCCCGCAGGGGCGTCTCCTAGCCCCTCAGATCGCCCACTCGAAGACGGCCAGCATGTAGGCGGAATACCACGCGCCGAACAGCACCCACGCCGCGCCGAGGGGCACCGTCAACCGCGGCGGGAGCTTCTCGACGCCCCGGATCACCCACGGCAGCAGCAGGATCACCGCCGGCAGCAGGAGGCGCGGGCGGGAGTGCATGATCCCGTCGGACAGCAGCACCGTCGCCAGGAGTGCCGCGGCGAACCACCACACCTCCCACGGCACGCGCCGCCAGGCGAGAGGCAGCGCCCCCACCGCCGCGAGCATCACGCCGACCGTGAGCAGGTAGCCGCCCTCGTCACCCGTGGTCAGCACCTCCCACACCCACGTGACGGTGGCCCGGCCGAAGTCGAAGCCGGAGTCCCAGCCCGCCTCCTGGATGCCGAAGTAGCCGCCCTGCGCGATCGTGTGGCTGCTCGCCCAGGTGAGGTAGCCCAGCAGCGACCACGGGGTCAGTGCCAACGCCAGCCACGCCCGCCGGTCCCGGCGCGCGTGCCGCAGCACCGCCAGCGCGAACACGCCGATCATGGTGACCGCCGTCAGCCGGGTGAACCCCAGGAGCAGCACGAGGCCGGCGGCCCACCACCAGCGCCGGTCGAGGAACGCGACGAGCGACCACACCGCCAGCGCCCCGAAGAGCGCCTCACTGTAGGGCATGGAGTAGGTGATGGCCATCGGGGCGGAGGACACCACGACGGCCGCCCCGATCTGCGCGCCCCGCCCCGCCCCCATCCGCTGGGCGAGCACCATCACGCCGGCCGTCATGGCGACCCCGGCGACGAGGTTGACCAGCGCCGCCGACACATCGTAGTCCAGGTGCGTCAGCTCGTGGACCAGCCGCACCAGCCCCGGGTAGCCGGGGAAGAAGGCGAGGGTGCGTTCGTGGACCGGCACGTCGGTGCCGATGTCGGCCCGGAAGTAGCCCTGCTCCGCGATCGCGAGGTAGTACTGCGCGTCCCACTTGTTCAGCAGCCCCGAGAGGGAGTCGTCGTTGGCGCGGGCGAGAAGCCCGAGCACAGCGACGCGGAAGGCGGCGCCGAGGGTGAACACCAGGATGGCGTCGACAAGCACCCGTAACCACTGCGGATCCGCGCTACGCTGGTGGGAAACACCCCCGACACCAGGAGATCTCATGCTCAGCGTCATCCCTCTTCCCTTCTTCCTGCTTCTCGACGGCCTCGCCTCCTCGATCGTCGACGCGGTTCCCTTCCTCAGCTCCCTGGGCTGATCCGGGAGCACCCGCATTGTGTTACAGATTCCGGCTGTGAACAAGGGATGAATCCACGCCCTTGTTGCCACCCTTCTCCAAGTGAAAAAGTATGGACCTCGACCTACCCCTCCAGTAGCATTAGGTGTGGTTCATCAATCGAGAGAAAGGAACAGCGACATGCACGGATCAACCGAGATCATCAACTGGATCGTCTCACCGTTCCAGTTCCTGTTCGGCTGGGTCACCTGGCCGTTCCGGACCATCAGCTCGCACTTCTAGGGCCCGTCCGGAACTCGATACCGACCCCCGTCGCACCCCGGTGCGACGGGGGTCGATGCCGTGGAGCAGGGCTTTTCACGTTTCTTCACAAAACTGCGTTGCGCCGGGGGAGGGAGTGTGTAGACTTCACAGCATGTTCTCCCGCGCGAACCTCCTTCTTCTTCGCCGCGGCGGGTCCCAGGTCCAGTAACGAAGCGACCGGCACCCCGTCGCGGAGTTTGGTGTTGCCGGTCGCTGCTCCCGCTGAATAGCCCATTCATCAGCGGTGAGACCTCGCAGGCTACTACAGTGAAGGCCGTTGTCGGCCCCTGGTAGTCCGCAGCCACAGACAGACCCGAAAAGGAAACTCATGTCCCCGAACGACTCCTTCATCTCCGCCCCCTCCGAGATCCGCACCCCGGACGGACCGCGCCGCGAGGGCCAGCCCTTCTGGAACAAGCAGCGCAACTCCTCCATGCCGGTACACCGCTACCGCCCCTTCGCCGAGGCCGTCGAGGACATCGTTCTGCCGGACCGCACCTGGCCGGACAAGAAGATCACCGCCGCCCCGCAGTGGTGTGCGGTCGACCTGCGTGACGGCAACCAGGCGCTCATCGACCCGATGAGCCCGGAACGCAAGCGCCGCATGTTCAACCTGCTGGTGCAGATGGGCTACAAGGAGATCGAGGTTGGTTTCCCGTCCGCCTCCCAGACCGACTTCGACTTCGTCCGCGAGATCATCGAGCAGGACATGATCCCGGAGGACGTCACCATCCAGGTCCTGGTCCAGGCCCGTGAGCACCTGATCCGCCGCACCTTCGAGGCGTGCGAGGGCGCGAAGAACGTCATCGTCCACTTCTACAACTCCACCTCCGAGCTGCAGCGCCGCGTCGTGTTCCGCAAGGATAAGCCGGCCATCAAGCAGCTGGCCGTCGACGCCGCCGAGCTGATCCAGACCATCGCCCAGGACTACCCGGGCACCAACTGGCGTTGGCAGTACTCCCCGGAGTCCTTCACCGGCACCGAGCTGGAGTTCGCCCTCGAGGTCTGCAACGCCGTCATCGAGGTCATGGCGCCCACCCCGGACAACCCGATCAACATCAACCTGCCGTCCACCGTCGAGATGATCACCCCGAACGTCTACGCCGACTCCATCGAGTGGATGCACCGCAACCTGGACCGCCGTGACTCCGTCATCCTGTCGCTGCACCCCCACAACGACCGTGGTGAGGGCGTCGCCGCCGCCGAGCTGGGCTACCTGGCCGGCGCCGACCGCATCGAGGGCTGCCTGTTCGGCAACGGTGAGCGCACCGGTAACGTCTGCCTGGTCACCCTGGGCCTGAACATGCTCACCCAGGGCGTCGACCCGCAGATCGACTTCTCCGACATCCGCCAGATCCGCAGCACCGTCGAGTACTGCAACCAGCTGCGAGTCCCGGAGCGTCACCCCTACGGCGGCGACCTGGTCTTCACCGCCTTCTCCGGCTCCCACCAGGACGCCGTCAACAAGGGCCTCGACGCCATGGCCGCCAAGGTCAAGCCGGGCGCCAACAACACCGAGGTCACCTGGGAGGAGCTGGGCAAGGCCGTCTGGGAGGTTCCCTACCTGCCCATCGACCCGAAGGACGTCGGCCGCGACTACGAGGCCGTCATCCGCGTCAACTCCCAGTCCGGTAAGGGCGGCGTCGCCTACATCATGAAGACGGATCACGGCATCAACCTGCCGCGTCAGATGCAGGCCGAGTTCTCCTCCGTCGTCCAGGCGATCACCGACTCCGAGGGCGGAGAGGTCAACTCCAAGGAGATGTGGGACGTCTTCGCCACCGAGTACCTGGATGTCACCGAGCCGGTGGAGGAGGTCTCCATCCGCATCGTCAACGCCGAGACCGACACCGACGAGGCCACCGTCACCGCCACCGTCATCCACAAGGGCTCCGAGAAGGAGATCACCGGCACCGGCAACGGCCCCGTCGCCGCCTACGCCAACGCCCTGGAGCAGCTGGGCATCGACGCGGAGGTCCAGTTCTACTCCCAGCAGGCCCGCTCCTCGGGCGATGACGCCGAGGCCGCCTGCTACATCTACGCCACGGTCAACGGCTCCGCCGCCTGGGGCGTCGGTATCGCGGGCTCCATCACCCGCGCCTCCATCAAGGCACTGACCTCCGCGGTCAACCGTGCCATCAAGGTCGAGGCCTCCGTGCTGGCCGGCGGCGTCTAGACCGCCTGAGTCACGGGAGGGGAGTGCGCGGCCGCGCACTCCCCTCCTTCCGTATCTCACCGCCCCTACCGGCCCCTACCAGCACAGTCCCCGCAGGAGAGGCACTAGACTCTGAACAATGACCACGACCCCAGACCACGGCGATTCCGCAGCTGAGACCCCGCCTGCCGTCGAGCCGGCGTTCCCCTTCGTCGCTCTGACGGTCCAGGCCACGGGGATCCATCCGTCGACCGCCCGCCTGGTGGCCGTCGACGTCCTGACCTTCGACGAGGACGGGGAGATCGGCGAGGAGTTCCACACCGTCCTCAACCCCGGCTCCGATCCGGGCCCGCACCACTACCACGGGCTGACCCACGAGGAGGTCGCGGCGGGGCAGCGCTTCTCCTCCGTCCTCAAGACCCTCGACAGGCTTCTCGACGACCGCACGCTCATCGTCCACAACGCCCCCCGCGTGTGGGGGTTCATCGTCGCCGAGGCCCGGCGTGCGATGAACGCCGCCGCCCGCTCCAACCGTTCCCGGGGACGGGGACGGGGACGCGGGCGTCGTCGCCAACGCGTGGGGCACGTGCCGAAGCCGCTGGCGATCGTCGACACGCTCGCCACCGCCCGTCGTCGGCGCATCCCCCTGGAGGACACCCGCCTCGGCGGCCTGGCCCTGGCGCTGGGCATGGACGCCCCCTCCCCCGTCGCCACCGTCGAGCGGGCCCGCCGCCCGGAGCACGAGACGACCCGGGAGACCAACGACCTGCTCATCGACGTGTTCTTCGAACTGCGGGCCCACAGTGACGACGCCGTGCTCGCCGAGTCCGCCCCCGGCGACCTGCGCGCCGACCGTTTCGGACTGCAGCGCTCCCACGTGCGCGTCGACGCGATGGAGGCACCCCGCCCCCACCCCAACCCGGGTGTGCACGTCCCGGGCCGCCACCTCGTCCGCGGCATGGAGGTCGTCGTCGCCCCCGAGGTGGAGCTCGACCCCGACATCCTCATCGCGGAGTGCGTGAAGGCGGAACTCGTCTACTCGGAGAAGCTGACCCGCACCACCAGCGTCGTCGTGTGCAACGACACCGCTGACCTGCGGGGCAAGGCTATGCACGCGGTACGCAAGGGCATCCCGCTGCTCACCGACACCGAGTTCCTCGACGCGGTCGAGCAGGTGCAGAGCCGTCCGCGACGCTAGGACTACTGTGGTGGCATGAGTTCCCCACGTTCCGGTGTCCTGCGCCGCCTGCGATCGAGGGCGGCCACCACCGCCGCACAGCTGGCCACCACCGCCTCCCGTCTCACCGGCCGCGGTGCCGGTGGCATGATCGGCGGCCTGGTGGCCAACGCCATCGACCCCACCATCATGGAGAACCTGGGCCGTGGACGCCCGGCCGTGCTCGTCACGGGCACGAACGGCAAGTCCACGACCACGCGGATGCTGGCCGCGGCCATGCGCTCCCGATTCAGCGTCGCCACCAACGACGGCGGCGACAACATGGACGCCGGCATCATCTCCGCCCTCCTGGCCGGTAAGGACGCCTCCCACATCGTCCTCGAGGTCGACGAGCTCCACGTCCCCGCCGTCGCGGAGCGTCTGCGCCCCGAGGTGATGGTGCTGCTCAACCTCACCCGCGACCAGCTGGACCGCGTCGGGGAGATCAACAAGATCGAGCGTGCCCTGCGCCGCGCGGTCACGGCCCACCCGGACATGCTCGTCATCGCGAACTGCGACGACGTACTCATGACGTCCGTCGCCTACGACGCCCCGAACGTCATCTGGGTGTCCGCCGGGGCCGGCTGGACCGGCGACTCCGTGTCCTGCCCCCGCACCGGGGGTCACGTCGTCCGCGAGGCGGAGGACTGGTGGGCCGTCAAGCCGCTTCCCGACGGCCGCCCCTTCCGCCGCCCCACCCCCACCTGGACCATCACCGACTCCGGTCTGGAGTCCCCGCACGGGTCCTCCGCGCTCTCCCTCAAGCTGCCGGGTCGCGCCAACCGCGGCAACGCGACGCAGGCGATCGCCGCCGCCGTCGAGGGTTTCGGCGTCCCGCTCACCGACGCCGTCGCGGCCGCCGAGTCCGTCGACAACGTCGCCGGCCGCTACTCCACCATCCGCCTCGGCGAGCGGGACATCCACCTGCTGCTGGCCAAGAACCCCGCCGGCTGGCAGGAGGCGCTGTCGATGGTGGACCGCTCCGCCGACGGGCTGGTCATCGCCGTCAACGGCCAGGTCGCCGACGGTGAGGACCTGTCCTGGCTGTGGGACGTCGCCTTCGAGGACTTCGAGGGACTGGTGGTCAAGGCCGCCGGCGAGCGGGGCACCGACCTCGCCGTACGGCTCACCTACGCCGACATCGGGCACGAACTCGTCCCCGACCCCCTCTCGGCCGTCCTCGCCTGCCCGCCCGGGCGCATCGAGGTGCTGGCCAACTACACCGCCTTCCGTGACCTGAAGGCCGCCCTGCAGAAGGAGACCCACCGTGGCTGAGCTGACCATCGGACTCGTGCTTCCCGACGTCCTGGGCACCTACGGCGACGACGGCAACGCCCTGGTCCTGCGCCAGCGCGCCCGCATGCGCGGCATCACCGCCGAGATCCTGCCCGTCCGCCTCGGCGAGGCCGTCCCCGAGTCCCTCGACGTCTACTGCCTCGGCGGCGGCGAGGACACCGCCCAGATCCTCGCGGCGGAACACCTCATCGCCGACGGCGGCCTCACCCGCGCCGCCTGGGCCGGCCGCCCGGTCCTCGGGGTCTGCGCCGGCCTGCAGGTGCTCGGCGAGTCCTTCCGCGCCGGTGGCCGCATCGTCGACGGCCTCGGGCTCATCGACGCCACCACCATCGGGCTCCAGTCCCGCGCGATCGGCGAGGTCGCGTCGACGCCCACCCGCGCCGGCATCACCGCGGAGCTGACGGAGCCTCTCACCGGCTTCGAGAACCACCTCGGCGCCACCCTGCTGGGCCCGGGTGCCGAGCCTCTCGGCCGCGTCACCCGCGGCACCGGCAACTGCGACGTCGCCGCGGCCGCCGACGACGTCGACGACGGCACCCGCCAGCGCTTCGCCGAGGGCGCGGTGCAGGGCAGCGTCATCGCCACGTACATGCACGGCCCCGTCCTGGCCCGCAACCCGCAGCTCGCGGATCTACTGCTCGCCCGCGCGATGGGCGTGGAGCTGGACGCGCTGGAGCCCCTGGAGATCGCCGTCGTCGACCGTCTCCGGCTGGAACGCCTCCGCTAGGAGTAGCCTGGGACTCACTTTCGCTTTCCCTTATGGAAAGGAGTCCCGGTGCGTGTCCTCCTCCCTCTCCCCCTCGCACTCCTGCTCGTCGGCTGCACGGCCCTGCCGGTCGACGTCGAGGGCACCTTCGACCGGGCGTCGGGCGGCACGCTCGTCGTCGGGGTGTCCGAGCACCCGCCCTGGGCCCACGTCGACGACGAGGGCCGCGTCACCGGCTCCGAGGCGGACCTCATCACCTCCTTCGCCGACTCCATCGACGCGGACATCGAGTGGACCGCAGGCCCCGAGAGCGTCCTCGCCGACAAGGTGAGACGGGGTGAGGTCGACGTCGTCGTCGGCGGGCTCACCGCCTCCTCCCCCTGGATGGACTCCATGGCCCTGACCCGCCCGTACCAGACGGTCGCCGGGGAGAAGATGGTCATGGGGGTGCGCCTGGGCGAGAATGAGCTGCTGGTCAATCTGGAGCGCCACCTGGCGCGGGAGTTCGGTGAGATCCAGTGAGCACCGAAGAGCAGGTCCTGCAGAAGGCGGTCCGCCTCGAGTGGATCACCCTGGCCACCACCGCCGTCAACGTCACGCTCGTCGGGCTCGTCGCGGGGCAGTCCCAGGCGATGCGCGCCGCCTGGTTGGAGGACATGCTGGCGTTCCTGCCGCCGATCGCGTTCCTCATCGCCGTGCGCATCATCCGCCGCCCGCCGAGCGGGCAGTTCCCCTACGGCTACCACCGGGCCATCGGCGTCGGGCACCTCGTCGCGGCGACGGCACTGCTGTTCATGGGTGGGCTGCTGCTGTTCACCTCGACGTCGGGGCTCATCGCGCAGGAGCGGCCGCCGATCGGCATCACCGTCCTGTTCGGCCACGACATCTGGGCGGGCTGGCTCATGGTCGCCGTCATGGCCGTCTCCGGCGTCGCCCCCGTCATCCTGGGCCGGATGAAACTGAAGCTCGCGGAGCAGCTCCACGACAAACTGCTGCGTGCCGACGCCGACATGCTCAAAGCCGACTGGACCACCGCCCTGGCCACCATCATCGGCGTCCTCGGCATCGGCGTCGGGCTGTGGTGGATGGACGCCGCCGCGGCGATCGTGGTCTCCCTGTCGATCATCTGGGACGGCATCACCAACCTCAAGGCCGCCGTCGGCGACCTCGTCGACGAACGCGCCATGCGTTTCGACGACTCCGAGCCCCACTTCCTCATCGATGCCGCCGAGGCCCGCGCCCACACCTTCCCCTGGGTCGCCGACGCCCGCGCCCGCGTGCGTGACCAAGGCCACGTGTTCCACGTGGAACTGTTCGTGGTCCCCCACCGCGGGCAGGATCCGACGGTGTCCGAGCTGGATCGCCTGCGCCGCTCCGTGGAGTCCATCGACTGGAAACTCCACGACGTCGTCATCGTCCCGGTCCCGTCCCTGACGGGCATGCCCTAGATCTGCAGTCGGCCGCTCAGCGCCCGGGACAGCGTCAGCTCGTCGACGAACTCGAGGTCGCCGCCCAGCGGCATGCCCGACGCCAGGCGGGAGACCACCAGGTCCGGGAAGTCCTTGAGCAGACGAGCCAGGTACGAGGCGGTCGCCTCCCCCTCGGTGTTGGGGTCGGTGGCGAGGATGACCTCGTGGATGTCGGGGGCGGCGTCGAAAAGCGGGGTGTCCGGGGTGGAGTCCGCGAGCTCGCGGTCCTGCAGCACGCCGCCGATGCGCTGGAGGAGCTCCGTGATGTGCAGGTCCTTCGGGCCGACGTTGGCCAGCGGATCCAGCGCTCCCCCGAGCACGTGGTAGCGGCCGTTGTACTCACCGGTCCGCTCGATGACCTGGATGTCCTTCGGCTCCTCGACGACGCAGATCAGGCCGCGGTCGCGGCCGGAGTCCGCGCAGATGCGGCAGACCTCCTCACGCGAGATGTTGCAGCAGATGCGGCAGAACGTCACGCCGTCGCGCACGGCCTCCAGGGCCGCGGTGAGCCGGTTGATGTCGTCCGGTTCGACGGCGAGCAGGTGGAACGCGATACGCTGCGCACTCTTCGGGCCGACACCCGGCAGACGGGACAACTCGTCGATGAGATCCTGCAGCGGTCCTTCAAACACTCTCGTGCCTTTCGTCGATGATCCGATACGAGGATAGTGCCAGACCACCCTGCACCACCCACCAGGGCGTGGAACAATCACGGCCATGACGCACCCGTGGAACACCCGTCCCGCCGACTACGCCCTTCCCGCGCACTGGCCGATGGACGAGGAGGACCGCGACTACCTCGCGGACTACCTCTGGTCCCTCGTCGTGCGGGGTGAATCCGACCCCGGCTACTACCTCGACGCACTCGGCGAGGAGCTGCCGGACGTCGACGAGACCGAGACCCGCGCCTTCGTCGACGACCTCTTCGCGCTGCGCCGTCGACAGCAGGACGAGCTGGGCGCACAGCCGACGTCCCGCCTCACGCAGGCCTTCGCCGAACTGGAGACCATCGGCGTCCTCGCCCGCGAGGACTTCACCTGCTGCGGCACCTGCGCCCACGCGGAGATCGTCGACGAGCGCGAGGACATGCCCGACGCCCGCGGCTTCGTCTACTACCACGAGCAGGACACCGAGAGGCTCATCGAGGACCGCGCGACCTACATCGGGTACGGCGTCTTCCTCGACTCCCACCTCAGCGCGGGCGAGTGGGAGGCGCTCAGCGAGGCGGAGAAGGACGCCACCTACCAGCGCCTCACCGTCGGGCTCATGCGCGACGAGGTCATCCCCGTCCTGCGCAGGCACGGCATCGACGTCGAGTGGGACGAGAATCCGGGGGCCCGCATCCTGCTCACCGACGTCGACTACTTCGCGACGCTCTAGCCGAGCATCCCGCCGAAGGGGTCACCGCCCTGGGACAGGGGGCCCATCTTCTCGGCGGCGAGGTTGCCGGCCTTCTGGTGGGCGTCCTGGAACGCGCCGAGGACGAGATCCTGCAGCGTCTCGACGTCCTCCGGGTCAACGACCTGCGGGTCGATCGTCACGTCGGTGACCTCGCCACCGCCGGTCATGGTCACGGTGACCAGGTTGTTGCCGGCGGTGCCGGTGACCTCGGAGGCGAGGATCTCCTGCTGCGCCTGCTGCAGCTTGGCCTGCATCTCCTGGGCCTGGGCGAGGAGCTGGGACATGTCCGGCTGGGTCATGGGTCTACCTTTCGTCGGTTGCTTTTTCCGACGGCCATCCTACCGACTCACAGTCGACGTGCGCCGAGTTCCTGTTCCAGCAGTTCCACGGCGATGGTGGTCGCGTCCCGACGGTCGTAGGTGCCGGGCTCCTGCGCGGCCTCGACCATCTCGTCCTCCTCCTCGCGGCGGGAGGGTGCGTCCTGCCGGGGCGGCTGGGGCGGCTGGGGCGACTGCGGTACCGGTGTGTGGTCCTCCGGGGGGACCATCTCCGGGTCGTCCATCGGTTCCGGCGGCAGGGGCACCCCATCGTCGAAGGCGGGACGGGCGGCCCGTTCCGCGGCCTGACGGGCGGCGTTGGCACGTCCGCGCTCGGCGATCTGCTGCCACGACGGCTTCTCGGGCTCGGGTTCCGGTGCAGGTGTCGGAGTCGGGGTCGGGGGCTGCGGGGTGGAGTCGCCTCCGAGATCGCGGGGCCTACCCCAGGTAGGGGCCGGGGCCGCGGGTGCCGGCTGCGGGGCCGGGGTCTGCGAGGTGGAGTCACCCCCGAGATCACGGGGCTTCCCCCAGGTGGAGGCCGGAGCCGCAGGGGGCGGCGGGGTGGCATCGCCGACATCACGCGGTCTACCCCAGGTGGGGGCCGGACTCTCAGGCTCCTCGGGGGCCTCGGCGGGTTCGGGCTGCGCAACCGGGGGGTGCGGCTTCCAGGTCTCCTGCTTCGCAGGGGTCGGGCTGAAACCGGCGGCGGTGGGGTCTGTGCCGATCACGCACTGCACCTTCAGCTCCCGGCGGGCATGTTCGGACACCACCTTCGCGACCACCGTGTTGTTCGACTCCGCATTCAGCCTCTCGGCCAGTGCACCGGTGTTGTGTCCGAGGACAAGGGTGTCCTCCCGCAGGCCGAGTACGCGGGCCTCGGCGAGCATGATGCCCGCGACCTTGTTCCGGCGGGACACCTCTTCGCGGACCGTCGCCCAGCTGGCGCGGACCACCTCGACGGGGTCCACCGGCTTCTCGACGACCGGCTTCTCCTCCACGGGTGCCACCGGAGTCACCGGCCCCGTCGGCTTCACAGGCTCCGAGGCCTTCGTGGGCTCCGCTGCCGGGGCGGCCGGGGCGGCCTCAGCCGCCTTCGCTGCCTCAGCCGCCTCGCGGGCCCTGCGCACGGAGGGACGCTCGAAGACCTTGCCCGAGGGGGCCGGCGTCGGCTGCGGAGGGGCGACCTGGGCGGCGGGTGCAGCAGCGGCCGCCACTCCCCCGGCTCCCTGCACCGGGGCGACCGGCAGCAGCAGGTGGGCGCAGAGGATCTCCAGCAGCAGGCGCGGGGAGGTGGCGCCGCGCATGTCGGCGATGCGGTCGTTGACGGTCGCCGCGAGGTGGGCGAGCTGCCCGGCGGTGAAGGAGCCGGCCTGCTCGGCGAGGATGGGGGCGCGGTCGGTGGGGGCGTCGACAAGCCCGAGGTTGAAGGCCTCGGGGACGGCCTGCAGGATCATGAGGTCGCGGAGCCGCTCGAGGAGGTCCTCGACGAAGCGGCGGGGGTCGTGGCCGGCCTCGATGACGTCGTCGACGGTGGTGAACAGGGCGGCGCGGTCGCCGGCGGCGAGGGCGTCGACGGTGGCGTCGATAAGCGAGAGGTCGGTGACCCCCAGCAGCGGCAACGCGATGTCGTAGGTCAGGCCGTCGGGGCCGGAACCGGCGATGAGCTGGTCGAGGATCGACAGCGAGTCACGCGGGGAGCCGCCGCCGGCGCGGATGACCAGGGGGTAGACGGAGTCGTCGACCGGCACGCCCTCGGACTCGACGGTGCGTTGCAGCAGTCCACGCATCGCCTGCGGGGTGAGCAGACGGAAGGGGTAGTGGTGGGTGCGCGAACGGATGGTGCCGATGACCTTCTCCGGCTCCGTGGTGGCGAAGATGAAGATGAGGTGCTCCGGCGGCTCCTCCACGATCTTGAGCAGCGCGTTGGAGCCCTCGCGGGTGATCATGTGCGCCTCATCGATGATGAAGACGCGGTAGCGGGACTCCGCGGGCGCGAAGATGGCGGAGTCGCGGAGTTCACGCATGTCGTCGACGCCGCGGTGCGAGGCGGCGTCGAGCTCGGTGACGTCGAGGTTGCCGGGGCCGCCGGGGGCCAGGGACACGCAGGAGGGGCACACGCCGCAGGGGTTCGACGTCGGCCCCTCGATGCAGTTGAGGGACCGCGCGAGAATGCGTGCCGACGACGTCTTGCCGCATCCCCGCGGACCCGAGAACAGGTAGGCGTGGTTGATGCGGCCGGAGTCGAGGGCCACCGACAGGGGTCGGGTCACCTGCTCCTGGCCGACGACCTCGGCGAAGGAGGCGGGACGGTATTTCCTGTAGAGAGCCACGTCGCCAACCTTACCCGGCGGGCGGGTCAGCGCTGCCAGTCGAGAAGGTCGATCCCGGCCTCCCCCAGCGCCTGCTGCAGGGCGGCCGCGCCCTCCTCGGCGGCGTAGGCGTACTCGGCGTCGGTGAGCATGACCAGCTGCAGGAGCACGGTGAGCCGCTCGTCCTCCGTGACGCGCGGGACCTCGCCACCCCACAGGTAGGGCGGGACGCAGATCCCGTGGGCGACGCTGACGCCCTCGAGGTCGGCGTCCAGCTGCGGGAGGAGGGTGCCGGGCTGGGCGGGGAGGTCCCCGCCCTCGAAGGCGGCCCAGGCGGCGTGCAGCACGGACGTGAGCTGCTGCTCCGTCGCCCGACCGACGATGATGAGTTCGGAGCGCACGTCGGTGCCGTCCTCCACCGTCACGAGCCCGGTGTCGACGTCCGCGAAGCCGACCGTCACGGCGACGCGTTGGCCGTCGCCGAGGTCGGCGGTGACGACCCTGTCACTGGTCTGCAGCTCAGCGGGGAGGAGCTGGTCGATCCAGTAGATGGTGTCGTCGCGCTTCATCGGAGGCTCCTAGGCGCCCAGCTTCTCGACGGCCGCCAGCAGCACGCACGTCGCCACGCCGTCCATCGCGACCTCCAGTTCCTCGACCGGCGGCAGCGACGGCGCGAGGCGGATGTTGCGGTTGTTCGGGTCGTCCTTGTGCGGGAAGGAGGAGCCGGCGCCCGTCAGCGCGATGCCGGCCTCCTTGGCCAGCTCGACGACGCGGGAGGCGGTGCCGTCGATGACGTCGAGGGAGATGAAGTAGCCGCCCTCCGGTCGCGTCCAGCGCGCGACCTCGTACTCGCCGAGGCGCTCCTCCAGGATCTCGAGGACACGGTCGAACTTCGGGGCCAGGGAGCCGGCGTGCTTACGCATGACGGCGCGGACGCCCTCGGCGTTGCCGAAGTAGCGGACGTGCGCCAGCTGGTTGACCTTGTTCGGGCCGATGCCGCGGACGCCGGCGATCCCGAGGTACCAGTCGAGGTTCTCCTGGGAGGAGTTGAGGAAGCTGACGCCGGAGCCCGCGTGGGTGATCTTGGAGGTGGAGGACAGCGCCCAGAAGCGGTTCGGGTTGCCTGCCTCCGCGGCCAGGCCGACGATGTCGACGATCGGCGGGAACTCCTCGGTCAGGGTGTGCACGGCGTAGGCGTTGTCCCACACGATGCGGAAGTCCGGGGCGGCGGTCTCCATGGCGGCCAGCTCGCGGCAGGCCTCCTCCGAGAAGGTGATGCCGGTCGGGTTGCCGAACATCGGCACCGCCCACATGCCCTTGACCTGCGGGTCCTGCACCAGCTCGCGGATGGCGTCGAGGTCGGGGCCGTCCTCGAGCATCGGGACGGTGACCATCTCGAAGCCGAGGGTCTCGGTGATGGTGAAGTGACGGTCGTAGCCGGGTACCGGGCAGATCCAGCGGACCTTCTCCTCATTGCGCCACGGCTGCGGGGAGTCGTTGTTGCCGAAGAGGTAGGACCAGGTCACCAGGTCGAACATGATGTTCAGCGAGGAGGCGTCACCGGCGATGATGTCGGCGGCGTCGATGCCGAGGACCTCGGCCCAGAGTTCGCGGATCTCGCGGATGCCCTTGAGGTTGCCGTAGTTGCGGACATCCTGGCCGTCCGCGTCGACGTGGTCGCCCTCGCCCGGCAGCGCGAGGAGGGCCTCGCCGAAGTCGAGCTGCTCCGACGACGGCTTGCCGCGGGTCAGATCGAGCTTGAGGTTCCTGGCCTTGAGGTCGTCGTATTCCTTGCGGACCTGCGCCGCGAAGTCTGCGAGACGGTCGGAATCGAAATCGAGGAGCGTCACTTGAGGGGCCTGCCTTCCATCGGGTGTCTTCGGCCACAATGATAGACGCGTTCTCCCCGCGGTGACTTTTCCCCCGGCCCCCGAATCAAAAAAGGGGATCCCGCGCACCCGTCAGAGCTCGCTGACCCTTGCTGCATTCCTGCCCTGGGGGAGTTCACAAGATAAACGCCGCACGGGATCCTGCGCACAACTGTAACCCATCCCGGCACCGGGCCGCCAACTCCCCTGCTTATCGACGCCCCTTTCCCCACCATGACCTGCGATTTGTGTTTTCCCCGTCATGTTGTGTACTGTTTCACGAGAACACAGCAACCACGGTTGCAGGTGCTCAGGAGGATTCGACTAGCGGCCTATGTCACACGCCTGGAACGCGTGCGGGTAGCAATACCCTCGTGGGTTCAAATCCCACATCCTCCGCAGTCTGATGCCGCGGGACGTACCACGTCCCGCGGCATCATTGCTTTTCCGGACCGAGACCCTGACCATGTGGTGTGACGCCGGGGCCCCGAACAGTTGGTTCGGGGCCCCGGCGTCACACGAAACGGTCAGCGGCCGATCTCCTCCATGACGTGGTCGGATTCGTCGGGGAACACGAACTTGTAGGTGACGCCGGCGATCGCCGCACCCAGCAGCGGGGCGAGGAAGAAGGCCCAGACCTGCATGAGAGGCTCGGAACCCGCGTAGACGGCGACGCCGAGGGAGCGGGCCGGGTTGACCGAGGTGTTGGAGATGGGGATCGACACGAGGTGGATCAGGGTCAGCGCGAGGCCGATGGCGATCGGGGCGAAGCCCTGCGGGGCGCGCCTGTCGGTGGCACCGAGGATGACGTACAGGAAGATCGCGGTGAGGACGGTCTCGGCGATGAGGACGGCGACCAGTGAGTAGCCGTCCGGGGAGAGGGCGCCGTAACCGTTCGTCGCGAAGCCGGACTCGACGGCGGAGAAGCCCTCCTTGCCGGAGGCGATGAGGTAGAGCACGCCACCGGCGGCGATACCGCCGATGAGCTGGGCGATCCAGTACGGGATGACGGCGCCGGGCTCGACGCGGCCAGCCAGCACCGCGCCGAGGGTGACGGCGGGGTTGAAGTGGCCGCCGGAGATGTGGCCGACGGCGTAGGCCATGGTCAGGACGGTGAGACCGAAGGCGAGGGCGACACCGACGAAGCCGATGCCCATGTTGATGGTGTCGCCTGCCAGGACGGAGGCGGCGAAGATGGCGCTGCCGGCGCCGCCGAATACGAGGACAAAGGTACCGAGGAATTCCGCTGCGAGGCGGGAGGTCATGCTGGTGTGCACGGTGACTCCAATGCTGGGTAGGGGTACCTCAGATTTTAGTCGTCCCTAAGGTTTCTGCGCCTCGAGTTCGCGGACCCGCGCGCGGAGCTCCTTCTCCCTCTTCCAGCGGCGGGACACGTCGCGGAGGATGGCGGCGATGCCCTCGATGTAGCCGGTGTCGTCGGCAAGCAGCAGGATGGAGAACTCCAGCGACATGGTGGAGCCGTCCTTGTGGAGGCCGGGCACGGCCAGCGGGTCGGCGCCGTACTTGGTCTCGCCGGTCTCCATGACGCGTTCCCAGCCGGCCCAGTGCACCTTGCGGTGCTTCTCCGGGATGATGATGTCGAGGTTCTGGCCGACGGCCTCCTCGGCGGTCCAGCCGAAGATGCGTTCCGCGCCGGCGTTCCAGAGACGGATGGTGCCGGAGCGGTCGCAGTAGATGACGGCATCGAGGGTGTCGGCGACGATGCGGGTGGCGATTTTGTCCAGGTTCATACGGACAAATCTACCGCCAGACGAGCGGCTCCCGCGGCAGATCCTCCGGATCGAACACCTCCAGCAGTTTGTGCAGCGTGTTCACCCCCGGATACCCCAGGGAGGCGGCGAGCTTCTCGACGACCTTGAACACCGGGTCGTCGAGAAGCATCTCCCGGAGAGTCACCGCGCCGTCGCGCTTCGCCAGCCGCTGCCCCTGCTCATTGACCACCAGCGGCACGTGGACGTACTCGGGCAGCTCGATACCCAGCAGCGTCGCGAGGTACGCCTGCCGCGGCGTGCTCGGCAGCAGGTCCTCGCCACGGACGACCTGGTCGATGCCCTGGAAACCGTCGTCGACGACCACCGCCAGGTTGTACGCCCAGTCGGGGTCCTGGCCGCCGCGGCGCAGCACGAAGTCGTCGACCTCCGTGGTGTACGCGCCGTGGTAGCGGTCGTGGATGGTGAACTCGGCGACGTCGGCACGCAGGCGCAGCGCCGGCGTGCGCCCCTCCGCGGCGAGTGCTTCACGACGCGCCTCCCGCTCCCCCTCCGTCAGGTCCCGGCAGGTGCCCGGGTAGGCACCCGCCGGGGCGTGCGGAGCCCGCGGCGAATCCTGGATGTCCTTGCGCGAGCAGTAGCACTCGTACACCAGCCCCCGGGCCGTGAGCATGTCCAGGGCCCGCTGATAGGCCGGGAAACGGTCCGACTGGTAGAGGATGTCCCCGTCGAAGGTCAGACCGAGGGTGAGCAGGTCATCGATCTGCCGGTGGGCGGAGTCGATCGTGGAACGCTGGGTGTCGATGTCCTCCACCCGCAGCAGGAACCTCCGGTCCGTCGTCCGCGCGAAGAGCCAGGCGATGAGGCCGGTGCGGAGGTTACCGAAGTGCAGGTCCCCACTCGGCGAAGGGGCGTAGCGTCCAGCGTGCTCAGTCATGACTCCAGATTAGTGCTGTGAGATCATTTCCTCCGTGAACACTCCTGATCCCGCACCTGGGCAGGGGATGACTGCCCGGTTCATCCCCCTCCAGCCCACCCTGTACCCCGTCATCGTGGCGTTCTTCGTCGCGGTGTTCCTCATCTCCAACATTCTGGCGACGAAGGGCGTAACCATCGGCCCCCTCATCACCGACGGCGCCTTCTTCCTCTTCCCGCTGGCCTACGTCCTGGGCGACGTCCTCGCCGAGTGCTACGGATTCAAGGCCGCCCGCCGCGCCATCTTCACCGGCTTCGCGGTGACCCTGCTGGCCGTCGTCTCCTTCTACGTGGCGATCTGGCTGCCCGCCGCCGACTTCTACGAATCCCAGCCCGAATTCGCCCACGTCCTCGGCCTGGTACCGCAGATCGTCGTGGCGTCACTGGCCGGCTACGTCGTCGGCCAGCTCCTCAACTCCTGGGTGCTGGTGAAGATCAAGCAGCGCACCGGCGAGAAGTCCCTGTGGGCGCGCCTCATCGGCTCGACCGTCGTCGGCGAGTTCGGCGACACCCTGCTGTTCTGCGTCATCGCGGCGCCGGTCATCGGCATCACGACGGGCGGGGACCTGGTCAACTACGTCATCGTCGGCTTCCTGTGGAAGACCCTCATCGAGGTGCTCCTGCTGCCGGTCACGTACGCAGTCATCGGGTGGGTGAAGCGTCGCGAGGGCTACGCGTCTTAGCGACGCGCCCCAATCAAACAACATTGCAAACAGAATCAAACAACGCGTTCTGCGATGCATCCTGTTTGCAAATATCAAACATGCAGGTAGAATGGGCCCATGGATGCTGACACGGCGTTGAGAATCATTTCCGGCGGCGAAACCCTCACAGTTGAATTCAAACGACGCCGCTCTTCCCAGGACCTCAACGACCGCAAGCTGGTCGAAGCGGTGGCCTGCATGGCCAACGGCCAGGGTGGCCATATTTTCATCGGGGTCGAAAACGACGGGACCGTATCCGGCTCATACCCGTGGCACAAGACAGGCACCGATCCACGGGCGATAGAGTCGCTTATCCAGCACAACACCCGACCCTCACTCGCCACCGTCGCCCACCTGATCAACACTGACGGTGTTGAGATACTGGTGATCGAGGTGCCCCGTTCCACCACGCCGATCGCCACCCAACACGGCGTCTACCAGCGACGCGTACTACGCGCGACGGGTGACCCCCAGTGCCTTGCGATGGACCCCGCCTACCTCTTCAGCCAGTACCACACCGCCCATGCCAGGGACTGGGCCACACTCCCCGCGATCGGCGCGACCCTCGATGACCTTGACCCGTCCGAGTTCAACCGTCTTCGCAAACTCATCGCTGCCGGCCCGGGAGACAAGACACTGTCTCAGCTCGACGACGAGGAAATACTCCGGGGAATGGGACTCTATGATGATTCAGCTGACCCGGTGAAACTGGGTGCCGTCCTGCTCTTCGGCACCCTCCCGGCGTTGGCCCGGTGGATTCCCAATCACGAGGTGCTTCTGCAAATCTTCGCGGGTACTGCCGTGAAGGTGAACTTCCGCACCCGCGGGCCCCTGTTCCAGGTCATGGAGGAGATTGCCGACCGGATCGAGCCCTATCGCCATGAGGACGAGATCACTGTGGGAATCCTGCGCATCGGACTGGTCAACCTGCCCGAACGTGCCAGCCGTGAAGCTGTCGCCAATGCACTCGTTCACCGCGACTACACGATGCTTGGACCCATCCAGATCAGGCTCGACGACGATGAGTTCCGTGTGACCAGTCCCGGCGGTCTTCCCCGGCCGGTCACCCTGGACACAATTTTCGACGCATCGACACCCCGCAGTCCCGCACTAGCTGATGCCTTCAAACGCGCTGGACTGGTCGAGCGCAGCGGACGTGGCGTGAAGATCATGTTCGAGTCCATGTTGACCAGCGGCCACATGGAGCCGGACTTCCACGGCACCACCGATGAAATCGTGTCCGTCGGACTACCTGTGACCGTCGCTGACCGCGAATTCGCCGCCTTCACCGCCCGCTGGACGCAGTCCCACCCCGAGCTGTCAGTTCGTTCCCTGCGCCTGATCCGCTCCCTTCGAAACGACGGCCCGTCACACGCCAGCGGCCTGGCCGAACGACTGTCCGAATCGCCACAGCGTATCAGCCGTGAACTGACGGAACTCGCCGACTTCGGCCTGGTGGCGATCATCCCCGGTGCCCGCGGCAACCAGTACCGCCTCGGCCCTGTATTCCATGACATCGTCGGCCGCCGAGGAGACTTCGTCCGCTCCACCAAGGTCGACGAGACACGGGCCGCCCAGCTCCTCCTGGCATACGTTGATGATTTCGGCTCGATCAACCGCACGCAGGCAGCGGACACCTGCGGAATCAGTGGCCAGCAGGCCTACCGTTTTCTACGGGAGCTCGTCGACACCGGCGAGCTCGTGATGGAGGGGCGTGGCCGAGGCACGCGCTACGTCCGACCGTCCTAATCAAACAACATTGCAAACAGAATCAAACAGCGCGTTCTGCGATGCATTCTGTTTGCAAATATCAAACATGCAGTTCAGCGCCGGTTAGCGTAGTACCGGCCCATGAACTCGGCGCGGTACTCCTCGAAGTAGCCACCCTCGATGGAGTCGCGGATGTTGTCCACCAGGCGGATCATGAACTGCAGGTTGTGGATCGTGCACAACGTCATGCCGAGGAACTCGTTCGCCTTGAACAGGTGACGGATGTAGGCGCGCGAGTAGTTCTCGGAGACGTAGCCGCCGAACTCCTCGTCGATGCCGCGGAAGTCCCGCTTGAAGCGCGCCCCCTCCAGGTTCATCCGGCCGTCGAGGGTGTAGACGCCGCCGCGGCGGGCCAGGCGCGTGGGGGCGACGCAGTCGAAGGTGTCGGCGCCCGCCTCGATGGCGGTGAACATGTCGTCCGGCTCGGAGATGCCCAGCAGGTGGCGGGGCTTGTCGCGGGGCAGTTCGTCGCAGACCCAGCCGACGATCGTGCCGAGGTTCTCCTTCTCCAGGGCCCCACCGATGCCGTAGCCGCCGAATCCGCGGCGGCCGGCGTCCACGGCGGCGTCGGAAAGCTGCACGAGGCCGCGGGTGGCCTGGCGGCGCAGATCCTCGTACTGTGCGCCCTGCACGACGCCCCAGAGGGACTGGAGGGGCTTGTCGGCGCGTTCCCGGGTGAGGCGGTCGTGCTCGTCGAGGCAGCGCTGCGCCCAGCGGTGGGTGCGGTCGACGGAGGCCTCCTGGTAGGCGCGGGTGTCCATGAGGGTGGTCAGCTCGTCGAAGGCGAAGATGATGTCCGCGCCCAGCTGGTGCTGGATCTGCATGCTCACCTCAGGGGTGAAGCGGTGCCGGGAGCCGTCGATGAAGCTGGTGAAGTTCACCCCGTCCTCGTCGACCTTCGCCATGTTCTTCTTCGCCGGGAGGTGCCCGTTCGCGGCGTCGGAGGAGTCCATGGAGATGACCTTCTGGTAGCCGGAACCCTGGCTCATCACCTGGAAGCCGCCGGAGTCGGTGTAGGTCGGGCCGGACCAGTTCTCGAAACGGCCGACGCCGCCGGCCTCGTCGACGATGTCGGCGCCGGGCTGCAGGTACAGGTGGTACGCGTTGGAGAGGATCGCCTGCGCGCCGGTCTGCTCGATCTGCTCGGGGGTGAGGGTCTTCACGGTCGCCTTGGTGGCGACGGGGATGAACGCGGGGGTCCGGATGTCACCGTGCGGGGTGTGGATCGTGCCGGTGCGGCCGTGGCGGCCGGGCGCGGACTCCAGTTCGGTGCCGAGGGTGAACGACAGGTCAGACCTGCTCATGCTTCTCCATTTCCTTGCGGTGCAGCTGTTCGGCCGCGTGTCGGGCCTCCCACTCCTTCTCGAGGGCGGTGCCCTCGATGTCCATGCGGGGGATGAGCCGGTTGAGCCAGCGGGGGATCCACCAGGTGGCGTTGCCCAGGAGGAACATCGTGGCGGGCACGAGTGCCATGCGGACGAAGAAGGCGTCGAAGAAGACGCCGACGCCGAGGGCGAAGCCGAAGATCTGGATGAACGGCAGCGGCTGGTCGATGAACGCGATGAACACGGCGATCATGATGAGCGCGGCCGCCGTGACCACGCGGGCTCCCCGGGTGAAGCCGACGATGGTGGACTCCTCGAGGGCGTCGAGCTTGGACACCGCGCGGGGGACGTCCGGGTCGGGGTTCTCGTGGGACTTCACCCGCAGGTTGATGTAGTGCTCGCGCATGCGGGTGACCAGGAAGACCTGGTAGTCCATGGCCAGGCCGAAGGTCACGCCGATGAGGAAGATCGGCATGAAGGAGATCAGCGGCGCCGGGGTGTTCACCAGGTCCCACAGGCCCTCCTGCCACACGAGGACGGTGACGCCGAAGGCCGCTCCGACCGAGAGCAGGAAGCCGAGGCCGGCGACGAGCGGCACCAGCACCGAGCGGAACACGCCGAGCAGCAGGAAGACCGCCAGGCCGACGACGATGCCGAGGTAGACCGGCATGGCCTCGGAGAGGCGTTCGGTGATGTCCATCTGCACGGCCGTGAGGCCCGTCAGGCCGATGGCGGCGCCGGTGGCGTCGGCGATCTGCGCGCCCTGTTCGCGCAGGGCGTGGGAGACCTGGGTGGTGTACTGCTCGTCGGGGCCGGTGAACGGGGTGACCAGGATCTGGGCGCCGTTGGTGTCCGGGTTCATGCCCACGAGCTGGGCGTGCTTCACGCCGCCGACGTTCTTGAGCTGTCCGACGGTGTACATGTAGGAGGCGGTCACCGCTGCTTCCCGACGGTCCACCGTCTCCCCCTCCGGAGCCATCGCCTCCTGCGCCCGGACGAGCGGCTGCAGCGCCGGGGCGTCGGGGTTGACGTCGTCGGCGTCGACGATGACGAGGAACGGTGCGTTGATGCCCGCGCCGAAGCCCTCGGCGAGGAGGTTGGCGGACTTGCGCTGGGTGGTGTCGAGGTTGGACGTCGAGTCCGAGGGGAGCGAGAGCTCCATGTTGAGCGCCGGGTACGACAGCGCGCCGAGGGTGAGCACCACGACCGCCATGACGAGGCCCGGGACGCGGCGCACGAAGCGGACCCAGCGGTTGCCCATGGTGGGGCGACGGCGGCGCTCGCTGGTGCGGCTCACGCCCCGTCCCCGGCGGACGGGGTTGCCGGCGACGCCGGGCACGCGCCCCTTGAAGGTCCGGTCGCCGAGCACGCCGAGCAGCGCCGGGATGAACGTCAGCGCCACGAGCACGGCCACGAACACGGTGAACGCCGCGGACAGGCCCATGGCGGTGAGGAACTCGATGTTGACGATCGTCAGGGCGGCCAGCGCGATGATGACGGTCGCGCCGGCGAAGACGACCGCGGAGCCGGCGGTGCCCACGGCCATGCCCGCCGCCTCGTCGGCGGGCATCCGCTGCCGTTCCGCGCGGTAGCGCGACAGGATGAACAGGGCGTAGTCGATGCCCACGGCCAGGCCGATCATCACCGCCAGGACCGGGGTGATGTTGTTGAGCTCGACGAACGCGGTGGCGATGATGATGACCAGCGCGCCGATGCCCACGCCGATGACCGCGGTGAGCACCGGCAGACCGGCGGCCACGAGGGAGCCGAACGTCACGATGAGCACCACGAAGGCGATGGCCAGGCCGACGATCTCACTGGTGGTCTTCACCTCGATGGGGTCACCGAAGCCGGCGCCGCCGGCCTCCACCTCGATACCCTCCGCGCGGCCGAGGTCCATGGCGGCGTTGACGATGCGCCGGTGCTCGTCGGTGACGTCCATCGACGAGGGGACGTCGATGGTGAAGGTGGTGTAGCCGATGCGGCCGTCGTCGGAGAGCATGGCGAGGTTCTCGGCGTCGTCACGCGCGGACTCCTCGGGGAGGCCCTGCTCGGTCATCATCTCGATGACGCCCTGCTGCAGCGCGGGCGAGACTTCCACGGGGTTGCCGAAGCGTTCCGTGCCGGTCAGGTCCGGCAGGTTGTCCCGGATGTGGGTGACCACCTTGTCGATGGCCGCCGAGTTGTGCGGGTCCTCCAGCCTCTCCCCCGCGGGCGCGGCGAAGACGACGTTCACTCCGGCGGCGTTGACGGGGTTGCCGCCCTCGGGGAACTTCTCGACGAGGGTGTAGGTCGCGTCAATCGACGGGGTGCCGCCGATGGAGAATTCGTTGGAGAAGGGCTTCTGGAACGTCACCGCGGCGCCGGCGACACCGGCCAGCGCCGCCAGCCACAGGACGATGACGACCCACTTGCGGTGAAAGGACCAGCGTCCCAGCTTGAACAGTAATTTAGCCACGGTGGATGGGCTTCCTCAGATGACAGACAACCAAACACGGCCAGTCTACCGAGACGGCCCGGAATCACCGAAGGCCTCGACCGTTCCGTGTGACACCGGGGCCCGGAACGAGTCGGTCCGGGCCCCGGTGTCACACGAAATGGCCGCTGAAAAGAAACGATGTCGCGGGACGTAGTACGTCCCGCGACATCACATGGCGGTGGCGGAGGGATTTGAACCCTCGGTTGGGGGTTACCCAACAATCGCTTTCGAGGCGATCACCTTCGGCCGCTCGGACACGCCACCTTGACTGGCCGGAAAGCCGACCTCGGTCAAGACTAAACCAGCTTGTCGTGGCGCGCCAAATCTCACTCAGTGGCGGTCGCGCTTCGCGTCCTGGACGGAGCCGAGCACGCGGTCCCCGGCCTCCTTGACGCTCTTGCCGGCCTCCTCGGCGGCCTCCCTCATGTCGGCCTTGGTCTGGTCGGCCTTGCCCTCGTGCTCGAGGCGCTCATTGTCCGTGAGCTTGCCGACACCCTCCTTGATCTTGCCGCCGAGCTTCTCCGCCTTGTCTCCGATGCTCATGACATATCCTTTCGTTGATGTGATGTAGATCCCACCGTACCGGTCATATGGCGATCCATGCATAACATCAACGTAACGATTCGAAGAAGCCGCTCAGCAGCTCCGCACACTCCCCCTCGAGGACCCCGGCGCGCACCTGCGGGCGGTGGAGCTGGCCGGGGGCGCGGACGGCGTCGAGAAGCGAACCGCAGGCGCCCGTCTTGGGCTCCCACGCCCCGAAGACGAGCTCCCCCACCCGCGCCCCCAGCAGCGCCCCCGAACACATCGTGCAGGGCTCCAGGGTGACCACCAGCGTGCAGCCCTCCAGGCGCCACGCGTCCCCGTGCCGCCGCACGGCCTCCCGGATCGCCAGCACCTCCGCGTGCGCGGTGGGGTCGGCGTCCGCTTCCCGACGATTCGTGGCCGCCGCCAGCTCCCTGCCGTCAGGACCGTAGACCACCGCCCCGACCGGGACGTCACCCGGCGGGGTCGTGCGCGCGACCTCGAGGGCCCTCCGCATGAGGCGCTCCGCCCGGACGAGACCCTCCTCCCGGGGCAGGATCAATCGTCGATCCCGGTGACGTCGAGAAGCTCCTCGTCGAAGCCCAGCTCCTCCGCTATCCGCAGCAGCTGCTGGGAGGGCCACAGGTCCTCGTCGTCGGCGATGACGCCGAGCACCTCCTCGCTCAGGCCGATGTCGGCCAGCAGCTCGAAGTCCCCGTCCGGCCAGCCGTCGACGTCATCGAGCTCATCCGGGTCCAGATCCGGAATCTCCGCGTCCAGCTCCGTGAGCACCTCCGCGGCGAAATCGTCGTCGACCGCCATCGTCGCGTCGGACAGCAGCGCCTGGACGCCGTTCGGGGTGGGACGGACGATGACGAAGTAGTCGTCGTCGACGCACAGCAGCGCGAAGGCCGGACCCTCGCTGCGCAGCGCCCGGACCGCCCGGACCGACGTCTGCAACGAGGAGAAGTCATCGTCGAAGGCGCGCACCACCCACTCCCCGTCGACGCGCGTGACCGTGACGGCGAAGCTCTGGCCATACTCCTCGTGTTCCATACCGGTGAGACTAGTCCGGTTGTGCGACACTTGTCAGGTGACCTCGACGAACCTTTCCCGCACCATCTGCATTCTCGGCCTGGGCCTCATCGGAGGCTCCCTCCTGCGCGACCTCGCCGCGCAGGGCGCCCACGTCTACGGCTACAACCGCTCCGGGGCCGGGGCCCGCGCCGCCGCGGAGGCCGGTTTCGACGCCTCCGACGACTTCATCGCCACCCTCCGCCGCGCCGAGGAGGACAAGGCCCTCATCGTCATGGCCGCACCGATGCCCGCCATCCCCGGCATGCTCGACGCCATCATGGAGCACGCCCCCAGCTGCGGCTTCACCGACGTCGTCTCGGTGAAGGCCGAGGTGTACTCCCTCGTCAAGGAACGTGGCCTCGAGGACCGCTACGTCGGCGGGCACCCCATGGCCGGCACCGCGGACTCCGGCTGGAGCGCCTCCCAGGAGGGCCTGTTCACCCGCGCCGCCTGGGTGATCACGTACGACCACGCCCCCGAGGCCTCCGACGAGTGGATCGCCCTGTGGACCGACGTGGTCCGCATGATCCTCGCCGTCGGCGCCGACGCCATCCCCGCCCGCGTCGACCACCACGACGCCGCCGTCGCCCGTATCTCCCACGTCGTGCACGTCTTCGCCGAGGTGCTGGCCATCGTCGGCGACAACGGCGGCGCCCTCGCGCAGTCCCTGGCGGCCGGCAGCTTCCGCGACTCCACCCGCGTCGCCGGCACCCAGCCATCCCTCGTGCGCGCCATGTGCGAGACCAACGCCGACGCCGTCGTCGTCGCCCTCGACGAGGCGCTGGACCTGCTCAACGACGCCCGCGCGTCCCTGGCCAAGCCCCGCCCCGACATCTCCCAGCTCGCCGACGCCGGCTACGCCGCCCGCATCCGCTTCGAGGCCCGCCACGGCGCCCGCGGCGAGTCCGTCTCCCCCGTGAAGATCTCCTCCCGCCCGCTGCTGCGCCTCAACCCCGGCGCCCCCGGCTGGGTGAACCAGCTCGTGCAGGCGGAGTCCCTGGGCGGGCGCATCGACATCTTCTGATTCTGGCGTCCCTGACCGTTCCGTGTGACACCGGGGGCTGGACCACGTCGGTCCGGGCCCCGGTGTCACACCAAACGGTCAGGGCCTCCCACCGTTGCCGGTGGGAGGCCCTGAAAGAAATTGTGCGCCCGGAGGGATTCGAACCCCCAACCTTCTGATCCGTAGTCAGATGCTCTATCCGTTGAGCTACGGGCGCCTGTTGTTTCGGCTACTGCCTTGCAACGAGAAGTAACATTACATGGCAGTAGTCGAAACTAACAAATCGCCTGGTCAGAGCCCCTATCAGACGATGAGGCCGAACACCGGGATGGCGACGAAGTACGACACCAGGGCGATGAGCACCACAGCGATGGCGTTGAGCCAGACGCCGCCCTTGATCATGTCGCCGATCTTGACGTAACCGGAACCGAAGGCGATGGCGTTCGGCGGGGTCGCGACGGGCAGCATGAAGGCACAGGTGGCGGACAGGGCGACCGGGATGGTCAGCAGGAGGATGTTCATCTCGGTGGCGGCGGTCAGACCGATACCGACGGCGACACCACCCATGATCGGCAGGAAGGTCGCGGCGGTGGCGGTGTTCGAGGTGAACTCCGTGAGCACCAGGACCAGCAGGGCGACGGCGGCCATGAGCAGGAAGACCGGCAGCACCTCGAGCGCCTTGGCCTTCTCACCGATCCACAGGGACAGGCCGGTGGCGGTGAACATGCCCGACAGGGACAGGCCACCACCGAAGAGCAGCAGGACGTCCCAGGGCAGCTCGTTGGCGGTCTTCCAGTCCAGGAGGCGGACGCCGGACTTGGCGTCGGCCGGGATGGCGAACATGAGCAGGCCGGCGATGATGCCGACGATGGCGTCGTTGTAGCCCAGGGCCGAGCCGGTCCAGTCCATGATGAGCGGGACGAAGACCCAGGACAGGGCGGCGATGACGAAGATGATGGCCACCGAGATCTGCGGCTGGGTCCACTTGCCCATCTTGCGGATCTCCTCACGGATGAGCTCACGGCCACCCGGGATCTCGTCCATCTCCGGCTTGAACACGGTGATGAGCACGAGCCACGCGATGACGGTGAACACGGCGGCCAGCGGCACGCCGACCAGCATCCACTGGCCGAAGCCGATGACGATGCCGTGGGCCTCGGACATGTAGCCGGCCAGCAGGGCGTTCGGCGGGGTACCGATGAGGGTGCCCAGGGAGCCGATCGACGCGGAGTACGCGATGGACAGCATGAGGGCCGTGGCGAACTTCTTCTGCTTGCGCATGCCGCCGACGAGGCCGGCGGTCAGTGACAGCACGGACAGGCCGATCGGCAGCATGACGACGGCCGTCGCGGTGTTCGACACCCACATGGAGAGGAAGCCGGTGGCGATCATGAAGCCCAGGATCAGGCGCTTCGGGCTGGTGCCCACAGCCAGGACCACGGCCAGCGCCATGCGGCGGTGCACGTTCCAGCGCTGCAAGCCCAGGGCCAGCAGGAAGCCACCCATGAACAGGAAGATGGTGGCACTGGCGTACGGGGAGCCGACGGCGGAGAAACCGGCGACACCCGCGAGCGGGAAGATCGCGATCGGCAGCAGCGCGGTGGCGGCCAGCGGGATGGCCTCGGTCATCCACCAGGCGCCCATGAGGACGGTGGTGGCCGCCACGATGCGCATCGCCTGGTGGGAGTAGTCGACCTCCGGGTCGGCGCCGGTGGACTGCAGGACCGTCTCGGGGGCGTCGGACGGGAAGATGAAGTAGACGAGAGCCGCGAGGGCCAGGCCGAGGATGAGTCCGAAGGCCTGGCGGTGCCATTCGCGGGGATCACGAGGGTCAGACAGGTCGCCCGGTGCGGGTTCTACCGCGACCGCTGCCTCCCGGTTCTCCACGTCGGAGTGAGGAGTGCTCATGGTGGGTGCACGATCCTTCTGTTCGGTGTTCTTGGTCAATGGACAGTAGATACGAAGTGACAGTGCAGAAATGACAGCACTTCCTAAGCCATACATAAGTGCAGGACGACGCTTTTCGCCAATCGCGCACCACTGGTCACTCCACTTTATATTCGCGGCGTGACCAGCGGGAACAGCCTCACCCCCGGGGCCAGGCACCCCCAGTTCGGGGGAGTGGGGAATCTACAGCCCCATGACCGACTTCGCGATGAGGAAGTAGATGATCAGACCCGTCGCATCCGAGAGCGTCGAGATGAACGGGTTGGAGAACACCGCCGGGTCCGCACCGACCTTCTTCGCGATGATCGGCATGACGCCACCCACCGTCGCAGAGAAGGTACACACCATGAGCAGGGTCGAACCGATGACGATGCCGATGTTCAGGCCGTAGACCACGGTGGCCAGCAGGAAACCGATGCTGCCGAGCACCGCGCCGAGCAGCATGCCCACGCGGATCTCACGCCACGCCACGGACACGACGTCCCGCGGTCGCACGTCACCGAGCGCCAGGGCGCGGGTGACGGTCGTCGCCGCCTGGTTGCCGGTGTTACCGCCGGTACCGGTCAGCAGCGGGATGAACAGGCTGAGCACCACCGCCGCCGCCAGGGTGTCCTCGAAGGTGTCCAGGACCTGGACGGTCAGCAGCGCCGAGACCGCCAGCACGAGCAGCCAGACGATACGCGACTTCACGATCTTCACCAGCGGAGTCGACAGGTAGGGCTGCTGCAGCGGCTCGTGGGCACCGGAACGCGCCGTATCCTCGGAGTCCGCCTCCTCGACGATGTCGACGGCGTCGTCGAAGGTCAGCATGCCCACGAGACGCTCTGAGTCGTCCACCACCGGCATGGCCAGCATGTCCAGCGGCAGGAACCAACGGGCCGTCTCCTCCTCGTCGTCATGCGCGTTGGCGAACACCGGCTTGGACATCAGCTCGACGAGCCCCGTCGACCCTTCCGCCGTGAACAGGTCACGCAGCGAGACCACGCCGACGAGCAGCCGGTCCCGCGAGATGATCGGCAGGGTGTAGATCGTCTCCGCCTCATTGGCCACCCGGCGCAGCTTCTCCAGCGCCTCGTCGACAGTGAGGTCCTCGTAGATGTGCGGCACCTCCGGTGACATGCGACGACCGACCGACCCTTTCGGGTACCCCAGGACCACGCCCGTGATGTCACGTTCGGTGTCGTCCAGGGTGCGCATGAGGCGTTCGGCGATCTCGGCCGGGAGTTCGTCGAGAAGCGAGACACGGTCATCCGGGTCCAGCTCCGCGAAGAACTCGTAGACGGAGTTGTCGCCCAGCGCGTCGATGAGATCGGCCTGATGGGCCGCGTCGAGGGCGTCGAAGACCTCGATCGCGCGGCGCCGCGACAGCAGCCGCAGGACCACCGCGGCCCGCGTCGCGGAGGAACGCTCCACGAGGGCGACGACATCCTGGATCGGAGGTTCATCCAGCAGCACCGACAGTTCGGCCGCGCGTTCCGGCGGAACCCCCTCATCGGAACGGATGATGCGCTCCAGGCGCTCGAGAACGTTGACGTCGGTCATGATGACACCTCCCGGCATTTCGGGGTCCGCTCCCCGCGGACCCATCCGCAGGCCCACGCTACCCCATCGACCACCGGAAACGGCCCCTGCGGGAGGGGCGGGGCAGGGCGAGTCCGTTGTCATGACAGTCCGTGCGAAAGTGGATGTCACGAGTCTCGCCCAACACCACGTCTCCACACGCACAGACTGTCCGCCGGCGTGAATCCGAGATGAATGCTCCACGTCAGCCCGATATCGCAAACGAAACCCTCACATTTGGTCCGGCCCCAAGGTCCAATTACTGGTCACCTACCGGAACCCATGGGCACACCCGGCCCTCCCGCCCACCAGACGCCCTTGCGCATGATCATCGGGTGGACTCCCAGCGACGAGGGACACAGCGCCAGTTAGCCCGCGATCACGACTCTAGGGGCCGCCAGAAGGGACGGGTTCTCTTTTGCCCATGTGCGGAATTCCACGGGGACAACCTGTGGCCAGCCTCCGCAGTCCGGGGAGACGTACACCTACACACGCGAGCAGAACTCACTACAGCCGGCCACCCCGAGACCTCAGCTTCGTACAAATCTGCGTCAGCAACACCGACACTCACTGGTTGACGGCCACTCACAGCGGCAGAGCAGCCCTGCCGGGGATTTGATCAGCGACCGGACCGCAATCAGCGAACATGCAGATTATCCACAGCATACTTTCGGGGGGTAAACAGATAGCACCTATCGTTGATACAGCTGAGTGGTCGGTAGCATCAGCGCGTGACGTCGATAGCCTTTCGGTCGTCAACACCATTTCCACTGGTTAACAGCCAGTACTGGAAGACAGGAATACATGATGCGAAAGCTCTTTGCAGCGACGTTAGCCGTGGCTCTCGCCACGACTGGAATTACCGGGATCCCGCACGCTGCGGCATCTAGCAGCCTCAGCAGCGCTCCCGCAGTTACCAACTACGGTGACGCACAAAAGGTTCTGGACACTGTGCTCGACGGATACGTCCGCCACTTCCGCACACGGGGATACAACCACAGTGCAAGTGCAGACAATATCGCCCGGCTCTACTCCGAGGCGACACCTGTCGTACGCGAACAGATCAAGAAGGATGCAGCTGCGCGCGGAATCGAAATCGAGACGGTGGTTTTTCCCACCAATTCATACGAGTCCCGCTACCGAAAGCTCGTCGACGTCTCTCCGGAGCCCAACGTCGGCAAGCAGTACGGAGCCTATGTCCAGCTCAACCAGTACCTCATCACTGCGACTCTCGTCTATACGCGATAGTCACCATCGAAAGGAACTAAAATGGAATTTCTCGCTCAGGCTACCGAGCAGTGGGCCGCAATGACTGGCCTCCCCGGCGACAGCTGGTTCGCCGTCATGGGTGCCGCGATTCTGTCCAGCCTTCCCGGATTCTCTGAGAGCTTCGCTCAGATGTCAGTCGGAGGTGGTCTTCTCTCGGCATTGACCTCTTCCGAGATCTTCAGCTCCTGACCTACACGGAAGCCGGGGCTTGACCCCACAATCGAACAGCCGACCTCCCGTGAGGGTGGTCGGCTGTTTTCCCTGTAAGTCCGGATTTCTCTGCTCGAGGGTGTAGTTCCGGTAGGTGGCCACACATGCTTCCAGTTGACGTAGACGAGCCATGAAGTCGGAGCCGCTACAACGACCATCCCGTCCTGGCCGTGTTCCTCGGCCCGGACGTCACCACCGTGGACACAAGCACCAGCATCATCCTCGCGGAGTTCCTCATCGACCCGACAAAGAGGTACCAGCAAAAAATTTCAGGGCCTCCCACCGACAACGGTGGAAGGCCCTGAGAGGAACGATGTCGCGGGACATACCGGAAGTATGTCCCACGACATCACATCGTGCGCCCGGAGGGATTCGAACCCCCAACCTTCTGATCCGTAGTCAGATGCTCTATCCGTTGAGCTACGGGCGCGCGGAGACGAGAGGATTCGAACCTCCGGCCCGCCGCAAAGCAGGCAACTCCTTAGCAGGGAGCCCCATTCGGCCACTCTGGCACGTCTCCAGCTCCACCAGTTAATGGTGCAACTGCAGGAATCCTACCCGCCCGGAAGCCCGGAGACCAAACCGCCTAGAATCAGGCCCATGATCCGCCCTGACCTTGCCGCCATGCCCGCCTATGTCCCCGGAAAACGTCAGCCAGACGCGTTGAAGCTGTCCTCGAACGAGGTCGCCACGCTGCCGCTGACCAGCGCCGCGGAGGCGATGGCGGAGGCCGCCGCAGGAGCGAACCGCTACCCGGACATGTTCTCCACCGACCTGCGGGAGGCACTGGCCGCGCACCTCGACCTGACCCCGGAGCAGGTGACCGTCGGCTGCGGCTCCTCGGCGCTGTGCCAGCAGCTGGTGCAGATCACCGCCGGCCCGGGCGACGAGGTCCTCTTCGCGTGGCGCAGCTTCGAGGCGTACCCGATCTTCGCGCAGGTCGTCGGCGCGACGCCGGTGGCGGTCCCGCTTCTCGACGACGGCCGCCACGACCTCGACCGCATGGCCGAGCTCATCACCGACCGCACGAAACTCATCTTCCTGTGCAACCCCAACAACCCCTCCGGCGCGGTGATCACGCAGGACGAGTTCGACGGCTTCATGGAGCGGGTCCCGGCGAATGTCGTCGTCGGGCTGGATGAGGCGTACTTCGAGTACAACCGCGCCGGGGACACCGTCGTGGGTACCGAGGCGATCGCGCGGTACCCGAACGTCGTGGGCCTGCGGACCTTCTCCAAGGCCTACGGCCTGGCGGGTGTGCGCGTCGGCTACGCCTTCGGCTCCGCGGAGCTCATCGCGGCCCTGAACAAGGTGTCCGTCCCCTTCGCCGTCAGTGCGGTGGCGCAGGCCGGTGCGCTGGCCAGCCTCGACAGCGCCGATGAGCTGCTCGAGCGCACCGAGGAGACCGTCGTCCAGCGCGACCGCGTCGCCGACGCCCTCGGCGCCCGCCGCAGCCAGGCGAACTTCATCTGGCTGCCGGGCGTCGACTCCGAGGACGTCGCCGCCCGCCTCGCCGCGCAGGGTGTTCTCGTGCGCGCCTTCCCGGAGGGCGTGCGCATCACCGTGACCACTGAGGAGGAGGCCGACCAGCTGCTGGCGGCCTGGGAGAAGGCGGGACTGTAGGCCATGATCCGGCTGCTGCTGAGCATCGTCACGACGGCGATCGCACTGTTCCTGGTCACCCGCGTCGTGCCGGGCGTGGACGTCACCCCGCCCGACGACCCGTGGGCGTTCATCTGGGTGGCCCTGCTGTTCATGGTGGTCAACGCCGTGGTCAGCCCGCTCGCCCACGCGCTGGGCACGCCGCTGAAGATCCTCACGCTGGGGCTGTTCTCGCTGGTCATCAACGCGCTGCTGTTCATGTTCACCGGCTGGCTCTCCGGCGTGCTGGGGCTCGGCCTGTCGGTGGACGGGTTCGTGGCGGGGCTGCTGGGCGCGGTGGTCATGGGGGTGGCCACGTGGGCGCTGGGCCTGCTCACCGGGGCGGTCACGCCGCGGAGGTAGCCGGGCCTGCCCCCAGGCTGTTCCGTGTCACACCCACAAAGAACCTCAGGGTCGTCCACCGCTACCGGTGGACGACCCTGAAGGAACGATGTCCCGCGACATCACACTGCGGAGACGAGGGGATTTGAACCCCTGGAGGTGTGACCCTCGCTGGTTTTCAAGACCAGTGCATTCGGCCGCTCTGCCACGTCTCCTCAGCGGAGAACTCTACCCGAGCCACCCCCGTGCCCGGAACTTCCCTACCCTGGTAACGCATGAAGGCTATTCAGTTGACCAATCCGGATGATCCGCGTTCGCTCGAGCTCGTCGAGACCGAGCTCCCCCAGCTCAGGGACGGGGAGGTGCTGGTGAAGGTGCAGGCCGCGGGCGTGAACCGCGGTGACCTCCTGCAGGCCCGCGGCTACTACCCGCCGCCGCCCGGCGAGTCCGAGATCATCGGCCTGGAGTGTGCCGGCGTCATCGAGGACCCGGGCACCACCGGGCGCCGGAAGGGCGAGGCGGTCGGCTGCCTCATGGCCGGCGGCGGTTACGCCGAGTACGTGGCGGTCCCGGAGGGGCAGCTCATGCCGATCCCGGAGGGCTACTCCCCCACCGAGACGGCCGCGATCGTCGAGGTCGCCTGCACCGTGTGGTCGAACCTGGGCATGCTTGCCGACGTCCGCCCCGGCCAGACCGTGCTCATCCACGGAGGGGCGGGCGGTATCGGCACCTTCGCCATCCAGCTGTGCAGGGAGCTCGGGGCGACCGTCGCGGTCACCGCCGGCAGCGCGGAGAAGCTGGAGACCTGCCGTGAGCTGGGCGCGGACATCCTCATCAACTACCGCGAGCAGGACTTCTCCGAGGAGCTCAAGGGGAAGTGCGACGTGATCCTCGACATCATGGGCGCGAAGTACCTGCAGCAGAACCTGCGTGCACTCAACGAGGACGGCCAGCTCATCATCATCGGCCTGCAGGGTGGCGTGAAGGCGGAGATCAACCTCGGGGCGCTGCTGCCGCGCCGCCTCACGGTCCGCGGCACGACGCTGCGCGCCCGCTCGCTGGAGGGCAAGGCGGAGATCGTCCGTTCGGCCGTCGAGAACGTGTGGCCCATGCTTGCCGACGGCCGCATCTCCCACCACATCCACGCCACCTTCCCCCTCGCCGAGGCGGCGGCGGCCCATGAGCTGCTGGACTCCGGCGCGGTGACCGGCAAGATCGTCCTGGAGGTCTGACCGGACCCTACGCCAGGGAGGCCACGACCCGGGTGAGGTGCTCGAGGTCGTGGCGGGTGCTGAACGGGCTGAGGGAGACGGTCACGGCGCCGCCGACCTCGTCGACGCCCATGTCGGCGGTCAGGGGGCAGGGCGGCAGGATCGTCGTGACCAGGCCGTTGTCCAGCAGACGCTGGTGGACCGTCTCCGCGGGGACGCCCCGCACCGCGAAGGACACCCGACCCACGCGGTCACCCCGGCCGCCGTCCCCGGCCTCCCCGGACACCCCGAGGATGTGGACCGTCGGCAGGGCCCCCAGCAGACCGGTGAGATCGTGGGTCAGCCCCGCGAGGTAGCCCGCCAGCTCCCGCTTCGAGGCGTGCAGGCGGGTCCGGCGGGTGCCCACCGCGTCGGTGAGCTCCGCGAGATGGTCGATGAGCGACGACACGCCACCGGCCAGGCCCGGCGCGACCGGCACGTCGAACACCGGGTCCAGACGCCGGAACATCGCCGGATCGCGGAACACCAGCGCCGCGACCTGCGGCCCACCCAGGGCGGCGAGGTCGACGGCGACGATGTCGGCGTCCCACTCGGTGACGTCGAGGGGGCGGTAGGGCAGGTACGCGGTGGCGTCGGCAAGCACCCAGGCGCGGGAACGCTCCCGGGTGAACTCGACGATGTCCGCTACCGGGGCGACCGTGCCCAGGTGACCGTGCGCCGCAGACACCGCGACGAGGCGGGTCGAACCGTCCACCAGATCGCGGTACTGCGAGGCCGGCAGGGCGCCGGTGCCCAGGTCGGGGCGGGCCCAGCGGACCGTCGGCGCCACCTCCGCGAAGGGGTCCTGCAAGCCCGGGGAATCCGGGCCCGAGAGCACCACCGACGCGCGGCGCAGCAGCGGGCGCATCGCACGCGCCAGCACCAGGTAGAGCATCTCCAGGCTCGGGCCGAGGAGCACCCGCTCGGGGGTCGCGCAGACGAGGTCGGCGATGGCGAGGCGGGCGTCGTCGAGAAGCGCATCCCCCTGCAGCCTGCCCGGCTCCATCGCGCGGGAGTGCGAACCCGAGGACTGCTCCACCTCCGCGGGGGCGGACGCCAGACGGAAGGAACGCGACACCGCCGCCGAGACCCGCTCCGGGATCTGCGGACACTGGTGCGCATTGAGGTAGGTCCACCCATCGCCGAGGGACAGATACTGCCCCCGCACCCTGGCGACGTCAAAGACCATCTTCTGCAACTCCTTCCGACACGTCCGTCCAGTATGCCCCTTTCACCCTCTCCATGCACCATCGCCCCCGGAGCCGAAGATTGCCACCGAAACCGCTGGTGAACGGGCATTAAACCCGACTCTACACGCGTCATTTTCACACAGAATTCACAGAACGCGCCCCAGCCGGAGGCGGGTGTCCGATTCCGCGCCCCACAGCGATAGGGTGGTCTGTGTGCAGGAACAACCCCGGACCCGAGAACAGTTGCGTGCCGACGTCGCCCGCATGACCACCAGCGCCGTCACCGACCCGCCGGCCTCCCAGTCGACGACCTTCGGTGCCGCCTGGCACGACCTCGTCCGCGGCTTCCGGCAGCACGAACTGTGGCTCCAGCTCGGCTGGCAGGACATCAAACAGCGTTACCGACGCTCCACGCTCGGCCCCCTGTGGATCACCATCGCCACCGGCGTCATGGCGCTCGCCCTCGGCCTGCTGTACTCCATGCTCTTCCAGATCCCCGTGGCGGAGTTCCTCCCCCACGTCACCGTCGGCCTCATCATGTGGGGATTCATCTCCGGCTGCATCAAGGACGGCGCGGACATCTTCATCGACAACGAGGGTCTGATCAAACAGCTCCCCTCCGCCCTGTCGGTGCACGTCTACCGCCTCGTGTGGCGCCAGGCCCTGTTCCTCGCGCACAACCTGGTCATCTGGGTGATCCTCATGATGATCTTCCCCCGCGCCCTCGGCTGGGAGGTGTTCCTGGCGATCCCCGCGATGGCGCTGCTCATCGTCAACGGCGTGTGGGTGACCATGCTCTTCGGCATCATCGCCACCCGCTACCGGGACGTCGCCCCGCTGCTCGAGGCGATGGTCCAGCTGCTGTTCTACGTCACCCCGATCGTCTGGACCACGCAGACCCTCAAGGAGCAGGGCGGCGACATCGCCCAGCGCGCCCTCCTCGCCGAGATCAACCCCCTGTTCCACTACATGGAGATCATCCGCGCCCCCCTGATCGGCCAGCCCATCGCCGCCTACCACTGGTGGATCGTGCTGAGCTGCACCGTCGTCGGTCTGCTGCTGGCCCTGCTCGCCATGAAGCAGTGGCGTTTCCGCGTGAGCTACTGGGTCTAGGAGGACTCCCTTGGTATCCATCGACACCTACAACGCCTGCGTCGACTTCCCCATCTTCGACGCCAAGTCGCGGTCCATGAAGAAGGCCCTGCTGTCCACCGCCGGCGGCGCCATCGGCCGCAACGCGGACAACACCGTCGTCGTCGAGGCGCTGCGTGACATCAACCTCCACCTCAAGGAGGGCGACCGCGTCGGCCTCGTCGGACACAACGGCGCCGGCAAGACCACCCTGCTGCGGCTGCTGTCCGGCATCTACGAGCCCACCCGCGGCTCCGCCGACATCCGGGGTCGCGTCGCCCCCGTCTTCGACCTCGGCGTGGGCATGGACCCGGAGATCTCCGGCTACGAGAACATCATCATCCGCGGGCTCTTCCTCGGGCAGACCCGTAAGCAGATGAAGGCCAAGATCGACGAGATCGCCGAGTTCTCCGAGCTCGGCGAGTACCTGAACATGCCGCTGCGCACCTACTCCACCGGCATGCGCGTCCGCCTGGCCCTGGGTGTGGTCACCTCCATCGAGCCGGAGATCCTGCTTCTCGACGAAGGCATCGGCGCCGTCGACGCCGCCTTCATGGCCAAGGCGCGGGTCCGTCTGCAGGAACTGGTCAAGCGTTCCGGCATCCTCGTCTTCGCGTCCCACTCCAACGACTTCCTCGCGCAGCTGTGCAACACGGCGCTGTGGATCGACCAGGGGCAGATCCGCAAGGTGGGGCTCGTCGACGAGGTCGTGGAGGCCTACGAGGGCAAGGGCGCGGGGGACTACGTCCGCTCACTGCTACGGCGTTTCGACGCCGAGGGCGAGTAGCCCGCGGTCGATCCGCGGTGAGGATGCCCCGTCCCGGCTCCGGGGAAGCGCGGTGCTCACCGCCGATCGACCCCGCCCCACCCTGCAGCCCCCGCCCCGGCCACCTAGAGTGTCGCCGGGGGGATCACACATGGATTTCGGGGACCACACCGTCGTCGATTCCGCGCTGCTGCGGGGACGGGGACTGACACAGAGACAGATCGAACGGCTCGTGGCCAACGGGCACCTGCACCGGGTGGAGCAGGGTCTGTTCACCACCAGGAAGCCGGAGGGTCTGCTGCTCCTGCAGGCCCTGTGCCACCGGCGGCCGAACCTGGTGTTCACGGGGCGCACCGCCCTGGAGCTGCGGCGGGACCAGCCGCTCACCCTGCCGGTGCAGGCGCTGGTGCCGCGGGGCAGGTCGAGCAACAGCACTCCGCTCCTGCAGTTGCGGCGGCGCAAGGAGCCCCGTTTCCGGCAGGTCCGGGGTCTCCGGCTCGCGCTCCCGGCGGTGTCCGTGGCGGATGCGGACGATCTGCCCGACGGGGAGCTCATCGCCTACCTCGAGTCCGAGTTCGCGGGACACCAGGGGAAACGGCAGCTGGAGGCCGAGGTCGCGTGCATGCCCCGGGTGCCGGGGAGGTTCCGGGCGCTGGTCTCGCGGGCGTCCATCGGGGCCGACAGTGAGGCCGAGCGGCAGGTGGCGCGGGCGCTCAGCGCCCGGGGTCTCAGGGTGGAGCAGAATGTCCTGCTGGGCGGCTACTACTTCGACATTCTCCTGCCGACGGCGCGGGTGATCGTGGAGATCGACGGCTTCCGGTACCACTCCGCGGAACGCCGGGAGACCTTCGTCCGGGACCGGTGGAAGGCCAACTACGCGACCCGTCACGGCTACCGCGTCCTGCGTTACTCGGGAAGCTGCGTGCGGCACCACCCGGAGGAGATCGTCGCGCAGGTGGTCGCCGCCGTCGAGGGGCTGGCGGAGGAGCTGGACACGGAGAGCACACCGGTGTGGGAGTGGCACGACATCCTCACCGGACAGCCTCCGGTGAACGCTGAGATGGCACAATGACCACCATGGTCAACCCCGTGATCCCCCACCTCACCCGCGACGATTCCGTGGCGGCGGTGATCGTCACCCACCGGCGCGTGGAGCTGCTGCGTGCCTCGTTGGAGCAGGTGGTCAGTCAGTCGCATCCGGTGCGCTGGGTGATCGTGGTGGACAACGGGTGCGAGGCGAGCGTCGAGAAGCTCGTGACGGAGCTCGCGGGCGAGCGTGCCGTCTACCTGCCGAGCCGCACCAACCTGGGCGGTGCGGGTGGTTTCGCGTACGGTTTCCTCACCGCGCTGGCGTTGGGGGCGGACGCCATCTGGTGCGCCGACGATGACGGGCGTCCCGCCGACGCCGGGGTGCTGCGCACGCTTGTCGACGTCGCCGAGCAGCACCAGCTCCACGAGGTCTCCCCCACCGTGTGCAACATCGACGACCCCTCGAAGCTGGCGTTCCCGCTGCGGCAGGGGCTCGTGTGGCGACGGCGCCGGGAGGAGCTGGAGGGTGATTTCCTGGAGGGGATCGCGAGCCTGTTCAACGGGGCGCTCATCAAGGCGCGGGCGATGGAGATCATCGGCGTGCCCGACTACCGCCTGTTCATCCGTGGTGACGAGGTCGAGTACCACCGCCGTCTGGTGCGTTCGGGGCTGCGTTTCGGCACCGCGCTGACCACGGCGTACCTGCACCCGGACGGGTCCGACGAGTTCAAGCCGATCCTCGGCGGGCGGATGCACACGCAGTACCCGGACAACGAGTCCAAGCGCTACTTCACCTACCGCAACCGCGGCTACATCATGAGCCAGCCGGGCATGCGGAGGCTGCTGCCGCAGGAGTACGCGCGCTTCGGCTGGTTCTTCCTGGTGCAGGAGAGGGATCCGCGGGGCTTCCTCGAGTGGCTGCGGCTGCACCGCCAGGGGCGCAACGAGCGTTTCACCCGCCCGGCGTAGCTACCGGAAGATGAACGCGCGCTGCACGATGAAGTTGATCACCGTGGCGGTGCCCTGGGCGATGACGAACGCGACGACGATCGCCAGCGAGTTGTTCCACTCCCAGCCGGTGAACAGACCGTAGAGCAGGGCGTGGAGGCCGACGTTGACGAAGTACGTCAGCGTGTACAGGCCGGCGACCATGAGGAAGCGGCGCATCGACGGCTGCGCCTGGAAGGTCCAGCGGCGGTTGATCAGGTACGCGGTGATGGTGCCGAAGATGAAGCCGACGGAACGCGCCAGGACGGGGCCGGCGCCGAGGAGGACCTGCAGAGCCCAGGTGAGGCCGAGGTCGACGACGGCGGAGATGGCGCCGGAGATAATGAAGCGACCGGCCTGGGTCTGCAGGCTCATGCCGGTGACCTCCACGTCGGAGTCCCCGGGGCGGTCGGAGGAGAGAGTGGACACGAGCTAACACCCTACTCTGCGGCGTGCTCCCGTGGTGGGGCGTCGCGGAGCAGCTCCCGGTAGATCTCCAGGCGGTCGACGGGTGAGCGGGCGTGGGAGCCGTAGCCGCCGACGTCGGCGAGCAGGGTGAGCGACTCGACGCACAGCTCGCGGACGCGAGCGCCGGTCAGGGGGGTGCCGTCGTCGTCCTCCCAGCCCAGGGCGGACATGGTGGTCTCGAGGATCTGGTTGCCGAGGGCCTCGTGCCCCATGCAGGCCAGCGCGAGGACGACCGTCCAGAAGGCGTCGCGCCCCGCCGGGTCCTCCTCCACGGGCAGGCGGCGCAGCAGTTCCACCGTGCCGCGTGGCAGCCCTCCCCCGCGCAGGAGGTCGAGGGCCTGCAGGAGGGGCACGAAGTCGAAGATCCCGGAGCGGGTGATGATGTCGCGTACCGCCGGTTCCGTGACCTCCAGGACGGAGCGGATCGTGGTCGTGCCGGTCAGCGCGGCGTTGATGCCGGCGAGGTCGAACTCGCGGCCGCCGAAGGCCCCGGAACCGCCGACGCAGAGGGCGCGGGGGGTGCCGTCGTCACGCGGGTAGGACTCGACGGCGCTGAGGGTGACGTCCCACAGCCCGAAGTGGTAGCTGATGCGGTCCCCCTCGACGGCGAGGTGCCGGTGGATGGGGTCGGCGGCGTCGAGGCGGGCGTCGCGGTCGTCGGCACGCGAGAAGTGCCACGGTGTGGGGCCCGGGGCCTCACAGAAACCGAAGGTGGTGCCGAGGATGTCGTGCAGGTCCGCGAGGTGCAGGGCGTCGTTGAGGCCGATGTGCCGGTGCACCTCGGCGTCGGCACGCACGTGGGACGCCTGGAGGATGACGGTGCGTGGCTGCCGCTCGCCCTGCTGCCGCCGGGCACGCTCCGCACCCAGGTCGACGACCCGACCCGCGGAGCGTGCACCGTTGTTGGACATGCCACCAGGGTAGCGATTTTCAGGTCTCCAGCGGCAGGGGCCGCGTCTCCACCCCGAACTGTTCCTGCAGGTACTTCCGCGAGCGACGCTGCGACTCGATGGTGTGCCATGACTCGACGAGTTCGGCCGCGGCCATCGCATGTGCCCAGGCCACACGCCCCTCCGGCGCGCCGTGGTAGGCCTCCGCCAGCTGCCCGACGTCCGGGGTCGGGGGTGCCTCGAAACGCGGCAGCGTCAGCTGGGGGTTGGCCTCCTTCGCGGCCTTCGCCGCGGCGCGGTACCCCGCCAGCTGCTTCTCGACGCCCCTCCGGATCGCCTCCAGCCCCTCCCCACCGGTCTCCAGGACGTGGGCGTCGGCGGTGAGGTCCGCCAGGCGCGCCGGGTCCACGTCCCCCGGACCCAGCAGCCACGCGCCGGAGAGGATGCCCGACGCGGAGGGGGCGTCCGACGAGGTCTGCACGTGCCACACGGCGGTCACCGTGTCCTGCCTGTCGACGACCGCGATCACCGGATGCCTCATGCCTGCGCCACCCGCCTGCGGTGCGCCACCTCGGAGACGGCGAAGACGACGGTGGCGGCGAGCCCGCCGATCCACGTGTTCGGGCGGGCGACGCCCCGCCGGTGGAGCCAGGCGACGACGCGGCGCTGGACGGCGGCGTCGAGACGCGCCAGGACGAGGAGCACCAGCAGCGCGACGAAGATGACGGTCCACGTGGTGGCCGGGGAGGCCGTGGAGAAGTCCCCGGGCGGGGTGTCCGACTCCGGGCCGGGCACCGCCCCGATGTCACCGATCGACCGTCGCAGCTGGTCAACCATGACGGCCGGGTCATTCGCGGGGTCCTCGTCGAAGGAGTTGAGCACCGCCACGAGGGCCGCACCACCCACCACGACCGCTCCGGTGGCGAGGGCACGCGCCGGCCCGGAACGGACGTAATCCGGCAGTGCGACGGCGGTTCCCACCAGGCCCGCCTGGGCGACACGGCCGGCCAGGGTGTCATCGAGGCTGTAGTAATCGGTCATGCCCTAAACCCTAGTGTCTACGCTGGTGGCATGTTGTTCGGAAAGAAGAAGACCAGTGCCGGTGCGGACGAGTACGACGAGGAGCGCGACCTGCGGGAAGGCCGCTTCGTCGCCGCCGAGCAGACCAACCTCCCCCTCAACGACTTCATGACCAGGATGCTCGCCCAGGAGCTGCCGATCCTCGACAGCCACGACCGCACGGAGGTGTACCGCCTGCTGCGCGAGTACGCCGCCACCGGGGGCCCGGAGATCACCTCGCAGGAGGAGCTCCCGGCCGGGATCCGCGAGATCCTCGACCTCTGAGTCTCCCCGGAATCGCAGAAACTCCCGCTGTGGATGATCCACACGGGAGTTTCCTGCTTTCACCCCTTACGGGGCCCCGCTCATGGACAGGGCCACTACGAGGGGGAAGTATCCGGGCGTCTTACTTGAAGACGTCCACGATGGCGTCGAAGACAGCCACAACGCCAGCGAAGATGGTGTTGAGGACGGCACCTGCACCGGTGAGGGCTGCGGAAGAAATTTCGAAGATGTTCTCGACCATGATGGTCTCCTTTGCTTCTTGTTGATTCACACGTTCCGGTTGGTCCGTGCCTGTGCCTCCACAATCACACAGGGCCCCGATACATTTCAAGAGGCGCACGTGTTTTCAGGCAGCACAAAGTGGACCCTTGTTGAGGGCCTGAGTCAACAATGCAGTGGTCACGGCGCTAAAATCACACCAACCGCGCGGGCGAAAAAACTTCTCGGACCCGCGTCCACCTACCCCCATCCGGGGTGGAAACACCCGGCAGAGGGCTCCGAGGGCGCTGTGCGCGTTCCCAGGAGAGTTAACGCAAAAATAACACCCCTATCGTCAGTCCACAACCGGATGTTTCATTGTGGGCGAAACTGACATAGTTTTCCTACCCCCGTTCACCCCCGAAACGCCCCTGGACTGGGGGAAACGCCTCCCACGCGGCCCCCACCAAGCTGTCACCCACCTGTCAAGTGTCCGACGGAGCTGCCCCCGAACTGGACGCGCGGCGACAGAGACCTCTTTAACACCGCCGCCTCCCCGCTGGCGGAGGGGTGCAGGGCTACTCTGGAACGCGATACCCAGATCTGTCGAAAGAAGAATTCGCGAAGATGGAACTCCAGACCAAGTCCCTCACCGGCTGGGGCCGCACGGCCCCCTCGACGGCCCACGTGCTGTCGACCCCGGACGTCGAGAAGATCATCGCGGCGGTGGCCCAGGTGGCCGACGAGAACGCCGACAAGCCCGCCCACCTGCGTCGCGGCGTCATCGCCCGCGGCCTGGGCCGCTCCTACGGCGACCCGGCGCAGAACGGCGGCGGACTCGTCATCGACATGCCGGCGCTCAACAAGATCCACTCCATCGACCCGGACACGGCCCTCGTGGACGTCGACGGCGGCGTCACCCTCGACCAGCTCATGAAGGCCGCGCTCCCCTACGGCCTGTGGGTGCCGGTCCTGCCGGGTACCCGCCAGGTGACCATCGGTGGTGCGATCGGCCCGGACATCCACGGCAAGAACCACCACTCGGCCGGCTCCTTCGGCGACCACGTCGCCTCGATGGAGCTGCTCGTCGCGGACGGCCGCGTGCTGCACCTCGAGCCGGAGGGCTCCCCGGACGACCCGGACGGCACCCTGTTCTGGGCGACGGTCGGCGGCATGGGCCTGACCGGCATCATCCTGCGTGCGCAGATCCGCATGACCCGGACCGAGACCGCCTACTTCATCGCCGACGGCGACCTCACCCAGACCCTCGACGAGACGGTGGAGTTCCACTCGGACGGCTCCGAGCACAACTACACCTACTCCTCCGCCTGGTTCGACGCGATCTCCCCGGAACCGAAGCTGGGCCGTGCCGCCATCTCCCGCGGCTCCCTGGCCACGCTCGACCAGCTCAAGGAGCTGGCTCCGAAGCTGGCGAAGGACCCGCTGAAGTTCAACGCCCCGCAGCTGGTCACCGTGCCGGACATCTTCCCCTCGTGGACGATGAACAAGCTGTCGATGATCGCCATCGGTGAGCTGTGGTGGCTGAAGTCCGGCACGTACCAGAACCAGGTGCAGAACCTCACGCAGTTCTACCAGCCGCTCGATCTCATCGGTGAGTGGAACCGCGGCTACGGCAAGAACGGTTTCCTGCAGTACCAGTTCGTCGTGCCGACCGACGCCGTCGAGCCCTTCAAGGAGATCATCCGCGACATCCAGCGCTCCGGGCACTACTCCGCGCTCAACGTGTTCAAGCTCTTCGGCCCGGGCAACCGCGCGCCGCTCTCCTACCCGATGCCGGGCTGGAACGTGTGCGTCGACTTCCCGATCAAGAAGGGGCTCAACGAGTTCCTCGACGACCTGGACCGTCGCGTCATGGAGTTCGGCGGCCGCCTCTACCTGGCCAAGGAGTCCCGCACCTCCGCGGAGAACTTCCACCAGATGTACCCGGGTATGGAGGGCTGGCTGAAGACCCGCAACGAGATCGACCCGACCGGCGTCTTCGCGTCCGACATGTCCCGTCGCCTCGAACTGCACTAGCCCACGAGAATCAACACAGGAGTCACACACACCATGCTCAACGCAGTGGGCCAGGCCCAGAACATTCTGCTGTTCGGCGGCACGTCCGAGATCGGTCTCGGCATCGTCTCCGAGTTCCTCCGACGCGGTCCCGCCCGCGTCATCCTCGCCGCCCGTGAGGATTCCCCGCGTATCGACGCCGCCGTGGAACAGGTCCGCGCCGCCGGCGCCACCGACGTCGAGGTCATCGACTTCGACGCCACCGACTTCGAGTCGCACCCCGACGTCGTCGACCTGGCGTTCTCCAACGGCGACGTCGACGTCGCCATCGTGGCGTTCGGCACCCTGGGCGACCAGGAGGCGCTGTGGCAGGACCAGGCCGCCGCCGTCGAGTCCGCCCAGATCAACTACACCGGCCCCGTGTCGGTGGGCGTGCTGCTCGGCCAGCGTTTCCGGGAGCAGGGCCACGGCACCATCGTCGCCCTGTCCTCGGTCGCGGGTGTCCGCGTGCGCCGCTCCAACTTCGTCTACGGCGCCTCCAAGGCGGGCCTCGACGGCTTCTACACCCAGCTGGGTGAGGCTCTGCGCGGCTCCGGCGCGAACGTGCTCGTCGTCCGCCCGGGCCAGGTCCGGACGAAGATGTCGGCCGGCGTCAAGGAGGCCCCGCTCACCGTGGACGTCGACGAGGTGGCGAAGGCCACGGTCGAGGGCGTCATCAAGGGCCGCGACATCATCTTCGTGCACCCCGCCTTCGAGGCCGTCTCCGCGGTGTTCAACGTGATCCCGCGTCAGATTTTCCGCAGGCTACCCTTCTAGGCATGTCGACTGCCACCGAGGAGTACACCACCGACCGACTGAGCAGACGGGGCGTCCTGACGGGCCTCCTGGCTGCCGGGGTCGGTGGTGGCGTGTTCACGTTCGCCGCCTGGTTCATCCTGCGGATGACCAGCTGGCCGGCGTTCAACACGTCGAACATGACGTACGCGCTGTCCACGGCGGCGACCCTCCTGCTGCTGGCGGTCGTCGGAACGCTCGTCGTCCTGTGGGCGCTGGACGAGCAGCGGGCGGCGCGGCGTCGGGAAGCGGAGCTGGAGTCCCATGAACCGGAACCCGGCCCCGACGGGAACGTCGGCCGGACCGTGCCGGACCTGGTGCTCCACCGGCCGCGGTGGCGGGTCTGGCTGACCTACCTGGTGTCGTACCTGTCGCCGGCGGCGCTGATCGTCTCCACGACGGCGATCCCGCTGTCCTCGACACGTCTCTACCTCGACGGCATCCACATCGACCAGGGATTCCGCACCCAGTTCCTCACCCGGATGGCCACGACGCTGGCCAACCAGGACATGAACTACATCGACCTGCCCACCTACTACCCGCTGGGCTGGTTCTGGCTGGGCGGCCGGATGGCGAACCTCCTCGGCATGCCGGGCTGGGAGGTCTACCAGCCGTGGGCGCTGGTCTCCCTCGGCGTCGCCGCCTGCCTGCTGGTGCCGGTGTGGCAGCGGATCACCGGCTCCCTGCCTGTCGCGGTGGGCATCGCGCTGGTGTCCACCGCGGTCATGCTGGTCATGGCCTCGGAGGAGCCCTACGGGGCGGTCGCCGCCCTGGGCGTGCCCGCCGCCACCGTCCTCGCCGGCCGGGCGCTGCGGGGTTCCTGGTTCGCCCTCGTGGGCACCGCGCTCTTCCTCGGTGTCTCGGCGTCGTTCTACACGCTGTACACCGCGGTCGTGGCCCTCTCCGTGGTCGCCCTGGGCACCGTCTTCGCGATCCTGGTGCTGCGTTCCTGGGCGCCGATCATCCGGCTCGTCGTGCTCGGGTCGATCTCCCTGAGCATCGCGGCGCTCGTCTGGACGCCGTACCTGTGGCTCACCGTCACCGGGCACCCGACGGACGGCTCCACCGCCCCGCACTACCTGCCGGTCGAGGGCGCCCAGATCCCCGCCCCGTTCCTCTCCCTGTCCCTGGTGGGTGTCCTCTGCCTCATCGGCCTGGTCTGGCTCGTGCTCCGCTTCTCCACGAACGACGCCCGCAGCATGACCATCGGCCTCATCGGTTTCTACCTGTGGTCGCTGGCGTCGATGATCGCCACCCTGGCGGGCACCACCCTCCTCGGCTTCCGCGTGGACACCCTCATCGTGCTGCAGCTGTCCACCGCCGGTGTCCTCGCTCTGGCCGAACTGCGCCTCTCCGGGCTCGACGTCCTCTACCCGGACCGGTTGCGGGCACGCGGGCGTCGGTACGTGACCATCATCATGGTCCTCATCCTCACCGCCGCGGGACTGCACTACGCGCAGCAGATCCCGGTGCAGAACCAGCGCGCCATCGACCGCGCGCACTCCGACACCGACGGCTACGGCGAACGTGCCGACCGGTACGCCGCGGACGCCGGCCGCTACTACGCGCAGATCGACGAGGAGATCCGCTCCCACGGACACGAACCGCTGGACACCGTCGTGCTCACCGACGAGATCAACTTCCTCGCCTACAACCCCTACTTCGGGTTCCAGGCCTTCACCAGCCACTACGCGAACCCGCTCGGCGAGTTCCGGGCCCGCAACGACACGATCCTGCGCTGGGCGGAGAGCTCGTGGGCGAGCTCCGCGGAGGAGTTCACCGCCACCCTCGACGACGCCCCGTGGCGCAGCCCGGACGTGTTCCTCCTGCGCGGCACGCTGGACGTCTCCGAGGATGCCGCGCCCAACGCCGGGTGGAAGTCCCACATCGCCGAGGACATCTACCCGAACAACCCGAACGTGCGTTACCGCAGCATCTACTTCGACCCGGACGTGTTCACCGGGGAGGACTGGGAGACCACCCAGATAGGCCCGTTTGTGGTGGCAACCCGGGTGAAGGGCGCGTCCTGACGTAGACTCCACATCTGTGTCTGTTACTGCCGTGTCTCACCGAGGGTCACCTCCTGCCACTCCAGTGGCACCGGGGTGGCTGAAGAACGTCGCGATCATCTCGGGCCTGCTCGGCTTCGTGCTGTTCCTGCTGACGCCATTCCTCCCGGTCAACCAGACCCAGTCCTCGCTCTCGTGGCCCCAGGGTGACAGCCTGACCTCGGTCAACGCCCCCCTGGTGTCCTTCGCACCGGAGCAGATAGACATCCGTCTGCCCGTCGACGAGGCCCTCGGCGGCCTCCGTGACGGGCAGACGCTGCTGTTGTCGACACTGCCCGCCGACTCCACCGACGCCACCTCCCGCGGCATGTTCATCCGCTCATGGGAGGGCGGGCTCGACGTGGTGGTCCGCAACCAGGTGCCCTTCGAGCTGACCTCCGAGGAGGTCGCGGCGCTTCCCGACGACGCCGTGCTCACCATCTCCTCCACCGAGGAGGAGACGAGCGTCACCATCCCCGGCACGAAACACCGCGGGATCATCGAGGAGGAGGACGTCCGCCCGCAGGTCACCGGCATCTACACGGAGATCGACGGGGACGCGGCCACGCTTGTCGACGCCGGCCTCACCGCCGACGTCGAGATCAACTCCCGCTTCACCTCCTCCCCCTCCGCGCTGAAGTACGTGTCCATGTTCGGCGGGCTCCTCGCCCTGCTGGTCTCCCTGTGGGCGCTGCACCGGATGGACAGCCTCGACGGCCGTTCCGCCCGCCGCTTCCTCCCCGCCGGCTGGTGGCGTCCCCGCCCCCTCGACGGCATCGTCGGCGCGGTCCTCACGTACTGGCACATCTTCGGCGCCAACACCTCGGACGACGGCTTCATCCTCACGATGGCGCGGGTGTCCGGCAACGCCGGGTACATGGCGAACTACTACCGCTGGTTCGGCGTCCCGGAGTCGCCCTTCGGCTCCCCGTTCTACGACATGCTCGCCCTGTTCAGCCAGGTCTCCACGGCCTCGGTGTGGATGCGCGTCCCCGCGCTGCTCTCGGGCCTGATCATCTGGTTCGTCCTCTCGCGGGAGATCCTGCCGCGTCTCGGCGCGCGTATCGACGGCCGCCGCGTCGCCCACTGGACCGCCGCCATGATGTTCCTGGCCTTCTGGCTGCCGTACAACAACGGCACCCGCCCGGAGCCGATCATCGCGATGGTCGCCCTGCTCACCTGGGCCTCCTTCGAGCGCTCCATCGCCACCTCCCGCCTGCTGCCCGCCGCGGTCGGCGTCATCCTCGCGACCATCGCCCTCGGCGCCGGCCCGACCGGCCTCATGGCCGTGGCCGCTCTCCTGGCGTCCCTGTCCAGCTTCATCCGCATCATCTACCGCCGCCTGCCCCTGCTGGGGGCGGGGGGTGCGACGGGACGGGCGTCGAGAAGCAGCATCGCGACGGCACTCGCCGCGATGCTCGCCCCCTTCCTGGCCTCCGGAACCGCCATCCTCCTCGCCGTGTTCGGCGACCAGACGCTGGCGTCCGTGCTCGAGTCGATCCGCGTGCGCTCCGCGAAGGGTCCCGCGCTCCACTGGTACGAGGAGTGGGTGCGCTACCAGACGCTCATGGAGCAGACCGTCGACGGTTCCTTCACCCGCCGTTTCGCGGTGCTGATGATGTTCCTGGCGCTGGCGATCGTCATCGCGGCGATCCTGCGCAACGGCCGGGTGCCGGGCGCCGCGAAGGACCCCTCGCTGCGTCTGGTGCTCATCATCTTCGGCACCATGTTCTTCATGATGTTCACGCCGACGAAGTGGACCCACCACTTCGGCGTGTACGCCGGCATCGCCGGAGCCCTCGCGGCCCTGGCGGCGGTGGCGCTCAGTGCCCTGGCGGTACGGTCGCCCCGCGCCCGGACGCTCATGATCGGCGCGGTGCTGTTCATCCTCGCCATCTCCCTGGCCGGCATCAACGGCTGGTGGTACGTCTCGAGCTTCGGCATCCCGTGGTTCGACAAGACGATCCAGTACCGGGCCGTCGAGGCCTCCACGATCATGCTCTTCATCGCCCTGGCAGTCCTGGTCGTCGGCGTGCTGCAGTCCTTCCTCGGCAGCATCCGCACCGCCCGGGCCGAGACCCACGGCACCGTCGACGAACTCGCCGCCACCGAGGCCGCCGCGGCCCGCAAGCGCAGCCACTGGGCGGGCGTCGCGGCCGCCCCCATCGCCGTGGCCTGCGCGCTCATCACGCTCTTCTCCATGGCGTCGTTCGCCAAGGGCTTCGTCTCCCAGACCCCGGCCTACTCCATCGGACTGGGCAACCTCCGCTCCCTGACGGGCGACACCTGCAGCCTCGCCAACGACGCCCTCGTGGAGACGAACTCCAACGACTCCTTCCTCACCCCCGTCGGCGGCGTGGAACTCGGTGAGTCCCTCGAGTCCGAGGACAACCGCGGCTTCGAGGCCAACAACGTCCCGCCGACAATCAACCAGGACGCCGTCGACACCTCCTCCGTCGGCGCCATCGCCGACAGCGACAACTCCGGCGGCTCCGACGAGGCCACGGGCCAGGAGACCGGCAACACCGGCGGCACCCGCGCCGACGTCGGCGTCAACGGCTCGCGCGCCCGCCTGCCCTTCGACCTCGACTACACCCGCGTGCCCGTCGTCGGTTCCTGGACCGACGGGCAGCAGTTCCCCGCCAGCATCACCACCTCCTGGTACGAACTGCCCGAGCACACCGACGAGGCCCCGCTCATCGTCGTCTCCGCCGCCGGCCGCATCGAGCACCACGACATCAACGGCGTGCTCCACGAGGGCCAGGAACTGCTCCTCGAGTACGGCACCCGCGGCGCCGACGGCCGCGTCACCGACGTCGACGAGATCGAGCTCCTCGACATCGGCCCGCAGCCCTCGTGGCGCAACCTGCGCCTGCCGATCAACGCGCTGCCGGAGGAGGCGAACGTCATCCGCATCGTCGCCACCGACCTGAGCCTCGACCCGGAACAGTGGCTGGCCTTCACCCCGCCGCGCGTGCCCACCCTCGACTCGCTCAACAACGTCATCGGCTCCGAGAAGCCCGGCCTGCTCGACTGGTCCGTCGCCCTGCAGTTCCCCTGCCAGCGCACCTTCGACCACTACGCGGGCGTCGCCGAGATCCCCGAGTACCGCATCTCCCCGGACCACCCGGGCAAGACGACCCTCACCCCGTTCCAGGACTACGACGGCGGCGGCGTCATGGGCACCGCCGAGGCGGTCAACTCCTCCTACGAGCTGCCCAGCTACACCGCCCGCGACTGGCACCGCGACTGGGGCTCCATCGAGATCTACCGTCTGCGCACCAACTCCGTCGGCGAGGCCCCGGTCGAGGCGGAGATCGACCATGAGGTCATCCAGCGTTCCGGCTGGTGGAAGCCCTCGGAGATGAACATCACGACCGGCAGCTAGGACCGGCCGCCGGCAGGTCCGGGTCCGGACCGGGCTCCCCCGGTCCGGACTATCCTGGGGCCATGAGCCCGGGTTGGAGCTTCCAGGAGGCGATGGAGGTGACCGGCAAGGTCGTCGACGTCGCCGGCGTCGGTGCGATCGTCACCGGCATCGCCCTGGCCACCGTCCTCGCCGGCGCGGCGCTGCTGCGCAACCGGCGGCACGGCGGCGGCGAGGACGTCTACCACCAGTACCGGCAGCGCCTGGGACGCTCGATCCTCCTCGGGCTGGAACTGCTCGTCGCCGCCGACATCATCCGCACAGTGGCGGTCACCCCGACGTTCCGTTCGGTGGGTGTGCTCGGCCTCATCGTGGTGATCCGGACCTTCCTCAGCTTCTCCCTGGAGCTGGAGATCACGGGTCGGTGGCCGTGGCAGAAGGGGCGGGCTGCTCAGGGGCGGGCAGTGCCGGCGGAGTCGTCGACGGGGCCGACCGGGCCGCAGGGAGGGTCTCCAGGGCCCGCAGGCCCTCCAACGACGTCACCGGTCCCGGGGTGAAGGCGTAGGACACGTCCTCCCGGGCCGCCCGGTGCGCCCGGAGCCACACCCAGATGAACAGCGGGTACATCACGAGCGCCACCACCAGGTAGCTGATGATCTGTGCCCGCTCGGTGGGCCACAGCAGGTTCCACGCGAAGTGGAGGGCGAAGGCCACGAACAGCCAGCCGCCCGCCTGCCGGATGCGCCAGGCCCGCGACTTCCCGGCGGTGAACACCGCCAGGCCCAGTCCCCAGCCCGCCAGGGCGGAGAAGATGATGTGCAGGCCGGGGCCGGCGATGACGCGCAGCCCCCACATGCTGAGGGTGCCGTCCAGGTCATTGTTGGGGTCGAGCATGGCGCCGAAGCCGCCGTACATGTCGTTCTCCGTCACCTCGAAGCCGAGGCCGATGAGCGCGCCGGTGACGAATCCGTGCCACGGCCGGTTGAGCGCCCGGAACGTGAACAGCAGGACGCCCACGCCGAGCAGCTTGGCGATCTCCTCAGGGTAGGCGCCGCCGAAGGACGCGGAGACCATGACCAGACTGAGCCGCTCCATGAGCGTGAGAATGGGCATGCCGCCGAGCATGACCAGCGTGAAGCTGACGCCACCTCCCCACAGGAGGGAGGCGAGCACCCACTTCCGCCCGGCGCCGGAGGCCTCCGGCCACATGGGGGAACGGCTGAGCAGCCACACGACGAGCAGGACGTAGACCACGCCGAACACGATGCCCAGCACGGCACCGACCGGGGAGAAGAAGAGGTTCATGCCGATGAAGAAGTAGAGGAACACCGGCGTCCCCAGGACCGTCAGCAGGATCAGGGTGATGCGGAACAGCCGGCTCATTCCGCCATCACCTGGGTCAGCTCGATGGGGAGGCGGAGACCACCGTCGCGGTCCCCGGAGGTCGACGCGATGGCCTCCTGCGCGCCCGCGGACAGGGCGTTGCCGGTGAACTCCCGCCAGATGGTGTCCGACAGCGGCGCAAGGTGCTCGCCGGGTCCGGAGAGCAGCGCGACCATCGTCAGGCCCCTGTTCTCGCCGGTGCCCTCGAGGGAGATCCCGACGGCGCGGTTGGTCTGGTCGATGATGATACGGGCGTCGCCCTCGCGGAGCATCTCCGCGTCCTCGGAGACGGGGCCGAAGACCAGCGCCCGCATCATGCGGCGGAGGGTGCGGTCCGGGTCGGTGCCGCCCTCGGTGATGAGGGTCTGCATGAGCACCGGGCCGCAGGTCCAGCCCTTGACCAGGACGTCCGTGGAGGGGCGGCACTCCATCTCGAGGGGGATCGTCCAGTCGTACTGGGACAGGCCGAGCTCCACCCTCTCAGACACGTCACGGGTGGGGACCACCAGCAGGAGCGCCGCCGGGAGGAGGAGGATGACGGCGGTCACCCCGAACATGGTCGACCACCACGTCCGGTCCGTCGTCGGCTGAAGGCGATACTGTCTCATGAGACCCAAGACTAATGCGCCGCCGCTCACCTAGAGTTGTGGGCATGAACGACCTCTACGCCTACGTCAACGGCCCCTGGCTCGCCGCCCATGTGATTCCGGAGGACCGCGGAGTCGACGGCACCTTCCACAAGCTGCGCGACGACGCCGAAGCCGACGTCCGCGACATCATCGAGACCGACACCGGCCGCGCCGGCACCCTGTTCCGTTCCTTCATGGACGTCGAGGGGGTCAATGCCGCGGGCATGGCGCCCCTCGACGCCGACCTCGACCTCCTCAGCGCCCCCGACGCCGCCGCCTTCGCGGTCCGTCTGGGTGAGCTGGAGCGTCTCGGTGTCGCTGCGCCTCTCACCTTCTGGGTGGAGAAGGACTCCGACTCCGAGGACGCCGTCGCCTACCTCATCCAGTCCGGTCTCGGTCTGCCCGACGAGGCGTACTACCGCGAGCCGCAGCACGCCACCGTCGTCGCCGCTTATCGACGCCACGTGGTCGACATGCTGGGCTTCCTCGACCCGGTCCGTCTGTTCGGCCTGTCCCCGGAGGTCGCCACCGAGCGCATCGTCGCGCTGGAGACGGAGATCGCCGCCGGCCACTGGGACGTCGTGTCCACGCGGGACGCGGTGAAGACCTACAACCCGGTGTCCTTCGACTCCCTGCCGGGTGTCATCCGGGGTCTGCTCGTCGGCACCGGCCTGCCGGAGCAGCGTCTCGTGTCGATGATGCCCTCCTACGTCGAGCACCTGGCCTCCCTGCTCACCGACGACCGTCTCGCCGACTGGCAGCTGTGGGCGACGTGGCACATCCTGCGTTCCCGTGCGGGTGTTCTCCCGGAGGAGGTCGGGGAGAAGAACTTCGAGTTCTACGGCACCCTGCTCTCCGGGGCGACGCAGCAGCGTGACCGCTGGAAGCGGGGCGTCAGCCTGGTGGAGTCCCTCGTGGGGCAGGAGGTGGGGCGGATCTTCGTCGAGAAGCACTTCCCCGCGTCCTCCAAGGACGAGATGCTCGAGCTCGTCGGGTACCTCGTGGAGGCGTACCGCGAGCGCATCACGGACCTGCCGTGGATGACCGCCGAGACGCGGGGCCGGGCGCTGGAGAAGCTCGACCAGTTCAAGGCGAAGATCGGCTACCCGGACGTGTGGCGCTCCTACGAGGGCCTGGACTTCTCCGCGGAGGGCGCGGACCTGCTCGACAACGTGCGGGCGGCGTCGGCGTTCCTGCAGGACTACGAGCTCAACAAGATCGGTAAGCCGGCGGACCGCGACGAGTGGTTCTCCACCCCGCAGACCGTCAACGCGTTCTACAACCCGGTGGTCAACGACATCACCTTCCCCGCCGCCATCCTGCGCCCGCCGTTCTACTCCCCCGACATGGACGCCGCCGAGAACTTCGGCGCGATCGGCGCCGTCATCGGCCACGAGATCGGCCACGGCTTCGACGACCAGGGTTCCCAGTACGACGGCCACGGCAACCTGCAGTCCTGGTGGACCGACGAGGACCGCGCGGCGTTCACCGAGCTCACCGACAAGCTGGTCGGCCAGTTCACCGGCCTGATCCCGTCGGTGCTGCGGCAGGCGGGCATCGAGTCCGAGGGCGTCAACGGCGAGTTCACCCTCGGCGAGAACATCGGCGACCTGGGTGGTCTGGGCATCGCGGTCGTCGCGTACCGCCGCTACCTGGCGGACCGGGACCTGACGTTCGAGACCTCCCCGGTCCTGCCCTTCGAGGTCGAGAACGCCTCCCCGGAGCTGGCCGGACGTGAGTTCAACGGCCTGCAGCGGCTGTTCCTGTCCTGGGCCCGCGTGTGGCGCACCGCCATCCGCCCGGAGATGGCGCAGCAGTACCTGGCCATCGACCCCCACTCCCCCGCCGAGTTCCGCTGCAACGTCATCGCCGCGAACATCGCGGAGTTCTACGAGGCCTTCCCCGAGGTCACCGAGGAATCCGGCATGTGGATCCGTCCTGACGAGCGCGTGACCATCTGGTAGACGCAACTGTGGCCCGCCACCCTGAGGAGGGACGGGCCACAGTCAGGTCGGGGGGACTAATCGCGGATGCTCAGCTCCGCGCACACGCGCTGCTTCTCCGGCATGGAGGGCAGCCACCCGACCAGGTGCAGGCGGGCGGTGTCCGCGTCGACGCCGGCGCGGTTGAGGCGGCGCAGCAGATGCGGGATCAGCAGCTGGAAGTTGCGGGTCTGGCCGTCGAACTTCGCGTGGCCGACGGCACGCTGGCGGGTGACCTCGGTGAGCTTGAGGTTGGTGATCTCGACCTTCTCCTGCTTGCCGGAGCCGCGGATGTCCAGGGCGGCGGGCACACCGTCGGAACGGGTGGCGCCGTCGTCGCCCTCGAGGATGGTGCGGATCAGCTGGGTGACGGCCACCGGGTCACCGAGGGCGTTGGACACCCAGCGGCGACCGAGCACGCTGTGGTCCATCTCGGTGAGGGTGTGCGCCGGGTCCAGCTCGGCGGAACGGTAGGTGAGGGGCAGCTGCACTCCGCGGCCGTCCAGATCGGAGCCGATGAGCACCTCGATGCCGACCTCCCCTTCCGGATCGACCAGGCGGTAGCTGCCCAGCAGGGTGACGATGCCGGCGTAACGGGCGGCGAGATCATCCTTGTCGGGGTCCAGAACTGCATCGTAGATGAGGACTTCACCGCTCATGATCTGTGTGCTCCTTGGATTCGTATGCGTTTGTCAGGGTGATTCCGGGTTCTTGCCCCCAGCGTAGTCCGATATAACCCCCCACGTATGGGCTCTGACGCAACTAGGCTGTCCGTCATGAGCGATGAGAAGACAGCTGAGCAGTTGCAGGAAGAGAAGCACCGCGCCGAGTTCCGGGTCGGCGGCGTCGAGCGGGAGATGCCCGCGGAGGAACAGCTCGAGCAGCTGTACTCCTACATCGACGCCCACTACGACCTCCCCGACTTCACGCCCCCGTGGAGGGGCGGCAGCGGTGACCCTGATCCGGCGGACAACTACATCGCCCGCCTGCCGGACCGCATCACGCACGCGGCGATGCTCATGCTCGGTTCCGGGCTCGACCACTCCATGCCGGGCGTCGTCTGGGCGGAGGGCATCGAGGTGTCCGAGGTCCCGGAGGTCGGCGGCCGCCTCTTCACGCCCTCCGAGCCGACGGGCGCGTGGGCGATCTCCTTCCACTCCGGCGGCTGGTGGCGCGGCTCCGGCAACGCCCTGGAGATCGCGTGGCGCCCGGAGGTCGCGGCCGCGGCGCAGCGCTCCGGCACGGTCATCCTCGACCTGGACTACCCGCTCGCCCCGCAGAGCACGCTCGCGGACATGAATGACACGGTGCGGAAGGCGGTAGGCATCGCGAAGCACCACAACGCCACGTCGATCACGGGCTGGGGCTACTCCTCGGGTGCGGCGTTGGCCGCGCTCAACGCCTCGCTTTTCGACGCCCTCGTGCTCACCTTCCCAGACCTCGACTCCGTCGCCGGCCTGCCGGAGGACATCCGCGGTGCGGCGGTCGTGCCGGAGCCGGCCGCCTGGCCGCCGAGCCTGGTGCAGATCGCCCTGCAGGACGAGATCGCGGGGCGTCCGGGGACCGGGGACCATGAGGTGAGGGAGTACGTCTCCCGGCACCGGGTGTCCACCCCGGAGGTGGCGCGTCAGAGGATCGCCGACGTGGCGGAGTTCCTGCGCGCTCAGTCCGCCAGGTAGCGTTTCCGCAGGTCGCGGCCGCGTTCCTCGAGGCGTTCCTGCATCGCCTCGGTGCGTTCGACCTGGCGGGTGGAGCGCGGCGGGAGGTGGATCTCCCGCTCCGCCTTCCGCCCCTCCTTGAGCTGGCGGGCGCGTTCCACTTCGACGTCGACCTTCATGCCGAGCACCAGCATCATGTTGAAACCCCAGAGGACGAACATGAAGGCCAGGATCGTGCCGATCGCCCCGTAGGAGCTCAGCGAGGAGAAGTAGGACAGGTACAACCAGAAGCCCCCGCTGACCAGGGCCAGGCCGAGCAGCGCCACGAACGCGCCGACGCTGAGCCACCGGAAGCGGGCCTGCCGGACGTTGGGTGTGAAGTAGTACAGCACCGCGATGAGCACGGTGGCCAGGGCGAGGATCACCGGCCACTTCACCCAGCGCCACACCGGCAGGAACGCCCCCAGCAGGAAGTCCAGGGTGCCGCCCAGGCCCAGCGGCTCTGCGATGAGGCCGAGGGTGGCGTTGACGACGGTCTCGTTGAGCATCACCGACACGAGGATGCCCACCATGCCGACCAGCAGCGCGAACGTCAGCAGGAACATGGTCGCCCACAACCGCGGGATGGAACGACCCTCCGGTTGCCCGTACACGGTGTTCGCCGTCCGGGAGAACGCCCGCACGTACGCCGACGCCGACCACAGGGCGACCGCCACACCGACGATGACGCCGACGACGCCGCCCCGCTGCGAGCCGATGACCATCTCCAGCACGCCACGCACCGACTCCTGGTACTCCCCCGGCACGTACCCGGCGATGAAGTCCGCGATGAGCGACTCCACCAGCTCCGCGTTGTTGGCCAGCACGAGCGTGGCCAGCGAGTAGATCGCCAGGATCGTCGGGGCGAAGGACATCACGGTGAAGAAGGTGAGCTTGGCCGCCAGGTCGGGGCCCCCGCCCAGCCAGAACTCGTGGGCGACGCGGCCGGTGACGTAGCGCCAGCCGTGGCTGCTCAGGCGTGGGCGACGTGCGGAGGCGGTACTCATGTCAGAAGGTGGTGGCGTCGATGACGAAGCGGTAGCGGACGTCGGAGTTGATCGTTCGGTCGTAGGCCTCGTTGAGGGCGGCGGCGTCGATGAGCTCGATCTCGGCGGTGACGCCGTGGGCGGCGCAGAAGTCGAGCATCTCCTGCGTCTCCCGGATCCCGCCGACCAGGGAACCGCTCACCGAGCGGCGTCTCTGCGTCAGCGAACGCACCGGGACCTCCAGCGCGCCGGGCGGGAGGCCGAGCTGGACGAGGGCGCCGTCGAGACGCAGCAGCTGGAGGAGGGCGTCGGTGTGGAGGTCGACGGAGACGGTGTTGAGGAGGAGGTCGAAGTGGTTGTGCAGGTCCTCCGGCAGGCCGTCGGCGGTGGAGACGTGCCGGGTGGCGCCGAATCGCAGGGCGTCCTCCCGTTTGGCGTCCGAGTGGGAGAGGACGGTGACCTCGGCGCCCATCGCGGCGGCGATCCGCACGCCGACGTGCCCGAGCCCGCCGAGGCCGATGACGCCCACGCGCCTGCCCGGGCCCGCGCCCCAGTGCCGCAGCGGCGCGTAGGTGGTGATGCCGGCGCACAGCAGCGGGGCGGCCGCCGCCGGGTCCAGCCCCTCCGGGATGCGGACCACGAAGTCCTCCCGCACGACGATGAGCTGCGAGTACCCGCCCTGGGTGACGCTCGCGTCACGACGCTCGACGCCCCCGTACGTCAGCGTCGCCCCCTCCTCGCAGTAGGAGATCTCGCCCAGCGAGCAGGGGTGGCAGCTGCCGCACGAGTCGACGTAGCAGCCGACGCCGACGCGGTCGCCCGGGCGGTGGGTGGTGACGTCGGCGCCGACATCCTCCACGATCCCGACGATCTCGTGCCCGGGGACCAGCGGGTAGGCCCGCTCCCCCCAGTCACCGCGCGCGGTGTGGATGTCCGAGTGGCAGATGCCGACGAACTCGATGCGGATGGACACGTCGTCCTCCCGCAGGTCGCGGCGCGTGATGGTCACCGGCTCCAGCGGCTCAGCGAACCCCGGGACACCCCAGGCACGAACAGTCCTCATGACTCCCGAGGGTAGTCGGACCAGCGCACGGCCCGCCCGTTGTGCGGGATGCCCTCGGCGTCCCAGTGCGGGACGGAGGCGGCGGGGTCGTGCGAGGAGCCGTCGGCACGCACGACGCGCCACCAGGCGGTGAGGTGCCCGACCTCGGCGAGCACCCGGCCCACCTGCCGCGGGCCGGCGCCGACGCGCGCGCCGATCTCCCCGTAGGTGCTCACCTCCCCCGGAGCGAGCGTGTCGACGGCCGCGAGCACCCTCTCCTGCAGATCGGAGAGCCCGCTAGAACTCAACGTCCTGCAGCGGATCCGACTCGCGGATGTCCTCCTCGACGTACGCCTCCACCTCGGCGAGGGTGACGGTCGCGCCGGTCGGGTCCGCGATGATGCACATGCGGCCGAACTCGGAGTCCCAGGGCTCGCGGATGATCTCGCCGCCGAGCTCGGGGACGCGGGTGACGGCGTCGTCGAGGTCGACGATGCCCAGGTAGGACTGCCAGAAGCTGGGGACCTGCGGCGGGAACTGGCCCTCGGCCTTCCAGATGCCGGCGAAGGGCGCGCCCTCCGCCACGGCGGTGGTGTAGGTGAAGTCCTCGCCCGTCGCCTGGGCCACGAGCTCCCAGTCGAGCAGGCCGTGGTAGAAGTCCACGGCGTCCTCGAAGCCGGCGGTGGCGGTGAGCTCGTGCCACACCGGGGTGCCGGGCTCGCCGGCGGCGATGAAGTAGTCCTCGCCGGCGGGCTCGATGAGGCCGAACAGGGCGCCGGCGGCGTCGATGAGCAGGGTCATACGGCCGATGCCGACCTCCGTCGGGGCCGCGAGCACCCGTCCGCCGAGGCGCTCGATCTGCTTGACCTGCGCGTCGATGTCGTCGGCGAGGAAGTAGGTGATCCAGGTGTCCGGGAAAGCGCCCCCCTCCTCCGGCTGCGGGATGAAGCCGGCGACCGGCAGGCCCTGCACACGGGCGATGCGGTAGTCGGAGTCGTCGCGGCTGTCGATCTCCCAGTCGAGCAGCTGCGCGTAGAAGTGCGTGGACTTCCGCACGTCCGAGGTCGTCAGGTCAATCCAGTACGGCATACCGCCGGTGGCCTCGAAAGCAGGCATCTAGAGGTTTCTCCACTTCTCCGGGTCGAAATCATCATTGGCGGTGGCCTCGTCGAAGTAGTCGTCCTCGTCCGGGTCCGCCGCGGTCACGCGCGCGCAGGTGCCGGCGAGGCACACGACGTCGCCGTGGCGGAGGGTCTTGCCGCGGCGGGTGTCCACCTCGCCGTTGACCGTGACCTCGCCGTTGGCGATGACGTCCTTGGCCTCACCGCCGGTGGCCACCAGGCTGGCGAGCTTGATGAACTGGCCGAGCTTGATCGTCTCGTCGCGGATCGCGACATCATGGGCGTGCATGGTGCCTGAGTCTAGCCCTCGAGCGGGGCGATGAGGACGGCGGTCCCGCTGGCGGACACCATCATCATGTTGTTGCCGCTGCCCAGCGTCTCGTAGTCGATGTCCACCCCGACCACCGCGTGCGCCCCGAGCTGCTGCGCGCGCTCGACCATCTCGGCCAGGGCGCTCTCCCGGGCCTGGTGGGCCTCCTGCTCGTAGGAGCCGGAACGGCCGCCGACGATGTTGCGGATCCCCGCCGTGAAGTCCTTGACGAAGTTGATGCCGACGATGGTCTCCCCCGCCACCACCCGTAGGTAGTCGGTGATGCGGTAGCCGTCGATGCCTGGGGTCGTGGTGACGATCATGCACCCGATAGTAGAGCGGAAGCGGCGTCGATGAGCATCCACGCCGCCAGCCCCATGAAGACGACACCGGTGACGGCGTCGATGATCCGGGCGTTGCGTACCAGCTTCTCCGAGATGGTGTCCACCGCGATGGCGAGGACGGTGAACCACGCGATGCCCGTCGACAGCAGCACCACCAGGATGATCGCGTGCCACTCCCACCCCATCCCCGGCGTGATGAACTGCGCGAACACCGCGCCGAAGAAGAGCAGCGCCTTCGGGTTGGACAGGTTCGTGGCCGTGCCCGTCAGCCAGGCGCGCAGCGCGGAGATCTCCCCGCTGAGCTCCTCCTGCTCCGCCGCCTGCTCCCGCTGCGGGGACAGCCCGGCGCGCAGCGCCCCGAAGCCCATCCACATCAGGTAGGAACCACCGATGAGCTGGAGGAACGTCAGCACGCCCGGATGGGTGTTCACCAGGGCCGACAAACCCAGCAGCGAGCCCGTGATCCAGATCGCGGCGCCCGTGTTGATGCCCAGGCCGCCGAAGATGCCCGCCTTCCGCGAGTGCACGCCCAGGCGGATGACCTGGGCGATGTCCGGCCCCGGCGACACGTTCGCCGTGAGCCAGACGACCAGCAGGGAGAGGAAGGAGGAGACAGTCACCCCTGAATATTAGCCCCGTGCCCTCGGGGGACTCAGACGTGATCCCTCGTCATCATGTTGAGGGTGTCGATGTTGATGTGCTTCGGCAGCGACGCCACCCAGCGGATCGCCTCGGCCACGTCCTCCGGGGAGAGGTTGAGCTTGTCGGCGTAGACGGCCCCGGCCTTCTCCTCGTCGCCCTTGAAGCGCACGACCGAGAACTCCGTCTCCGTCCGGCCCGGGTCGATCTGGGTGATGCGGATGGGGTTGTCCACCTCCTCCATGCGGAAGGCCCTGGTCAGGGCGCGCAGACCGAACTTCGCGGCGTTGTAGCCCGCGCCCCCGGGATACGGGGTGAAGCTGGCCATCGAACCGATGTTGATGATGAGCCCCTCCGCGGCGTCCACCAGCGGCAGCAGGGCCTTGGTCACCCGCACGACGCCGAGGACGTTGACGTCGTACATGGTCTGCCAGTCCTCGAAGTTGGCGTTGCGGACGGTGTCGAGCCCGTGCGCGCCGCCGGCGTTGTTTACCAGGACGTCCACGCGGCCGAACTCCTGCAGCCGGGCGGCGAAGGCGGCGACGGACTCCTCGTCGGTGACGTCGAGCTGGATGGCGGTGCCCCCGATCCGCTCGGCGACCTCCGCGATCCGCTCCGCCCGGCGGGCGGCCACGACGACGTGGTAGCCCTCCCCGGCGAGGGCGACGGCGGCGGCGGCACCGATTCCGGAGGAACCGCCCGTGACAACGGCAATCTTCTTCTCGGTCATGACGGTCAGTGTAGGCCCGGGCGGGCGCGGTGGTGGGGCGTCGACACGCGTGTGCGCCTCAGGCGTCGACCTGCCGGAGAGTGATGTTGAGCCTGCCCTCCCGCAGTCCGCACCCGGACGGGGCCGTCGCCGGACGCACCGCCGGCACCCCGTGGTACGCCCGGCGCGCCTCTCCGCCGAAGACCAGGAGGTCGCCGGACATGAGGGTGACGTCGTTCCAGGGGCGGGTGCGGGACTCGGTATGGCCGATGCGGAACAGGGCCTCGTCACCGATCGACAACGACACGACCGGCGCCCCGGAGACCTCGTTGGCGTCGACGTGCAGGCCCATGGTCGCGTCGGGGCGGTAGTAGTTGACCAGGACCGCCTCGGGGCGGAAACCCCCGTCGGCCCAGGGGGCGAGCTCCCCCGCCACCTCCGCGGCGGCCTGCAGCGCACGGTGCGCCAGGTCCGTCCACTCCGGAGGGACCGGGGCGGCGTCGACGCCACCGACCGAGGTGACGTAGCGGTACGGGTTGGCCGCCCAGAAGCGCCCCAGGGACAACGTGTACACGCTCATCCGCCCTGCTCCGACCACCGGCCGGGCCATGGCCACGGGCGTGCCGGCCACCGAGCGGGCGATGTCCCGGGCCTGCGCGACGAGGGCCGCCTGCTCCTGCAGGGTGAGGAAGCCGGGCACGTGCGCCACGCCGGCGCGGAGGCGGGTGGCGGGCCGGTGGAAGGGGGCGTCGAAAAGCATGGGCACAATGGGAACCATGCTATTTGACCTGGAACGCATTGGGGAGGGCCTGCCCGTCGCCGGCACGATCGGGCGGCTGCCGGAGCTTCTGGAGCGGACGCTGGTGGTGCAAGCGCCGCCCGGCACGGGCAAGACCACCCTCGTGCCCCCGGCGCTGGCCAACCACACCGGCGGAAAGGTGCTGGTCACGGCCCCGCGGAGGGTGGCGGTGCGGGCGGCCGCGCGCAGGCTGGCCCACCTCGACGGCTCCCGTATCGGCGAGCGCGTGGGGTTCACGGTGCGTGGTGAGCACCACCCGGGCAGCCACGTGGAGTTCATGACGCCGGGCGTGCTGCTGCGTCGCCTCATGTCCGAGCCGGAGCTCGCGGGGGTGGCGGCGGTGGCGGTCGATGAGGTGCACGAGCGGCAGCTGGACACCGACCTGGTGCTGGGCATGCTGCTGGAGCTCACCGAGCTGCGCGATGACCTCAGCGTGGTGGCGATGTCCGCGACCCTGGACGTGGACAGGTTCGCCACCCTCATGGACGCCCCCGTCCTGGACACCCCGGCCGTCACGCACCCGCTGACCGTCGAGTACGCGCCGCATCCGGGGCGCGCGGGCAACACCCACGAGTTCCTCGACCACCTGGCCGACCTGGCGCAGGGTCACGACGACGCCGTGCTGGTCTTCGTCCCGGGCGTGCGCGAGGTCGAGTACGTGTGCTCGCGGATCCCCGGCGCCGTCCCGCTGCACGGCTCCCTGGACGCCCGTGAGCAGGACGCGGCGCTCGGTGGCGGGGCGCGGGTGATCGTCGCGACGTCGATCGCCGAGTCCTCGCTCACCGTGCCCGGCGTGCGCGTCGTGGTGGACTCCGGCCTCTCGCGCGTGCCACGCCGCGACGCCACCCGCGACATGACCGGCCTGATCACCGTCTCTGCGGCGCAGTCCACCGTGGACCAGCGTGCCGGCCGCGCCGGGCGTGAGGGCCCGGGACGGGTGCTGCGCGCCTACTCGCAGGCCGACTACCAGCAGTTTCGCCCGCACATCACCCCGGAGATCGCCACCAGCGACCTCACGCAGGCGGCGCTGACGATGGCGGTGTGGGGCACGCCCCGCGGCACCGGCCTCCCGCTTCCCGACGCCCCACCCTCCCCCGCCCTCGACTCCGCCGAGACGGTGCTGCGCGGCATCGGGGCGGTGACGGCCACGGGCGAGGCGACGGACCTGGGCCGGCAGCTGGCCGCTCTGCCGGTGGACCCGCGGCTGGGGCGCGCCCTGGTGGAGTGCGGACCAGCCGCCGCCCGGACCGTGGCGGTGCTGGCCGATTCACCCCGCGGTGACGTCGCCCGGGCACCGGCCCCGGCGCGGGAGGTGCGCCGCCTGGAGCGGCTGGTGCGCGGCGGCACCGGGGAGTCCGACCCGGGCGTGATCACGGCGCTGGCGTTCCCGGGGCGCGTGGCCCGGCGCGTCGGCGAGGAGTACCTGCTGGTCAGCGGCACCCGGGCCGTCCTGCCCGGCGACCTGGGACTCACCGGCGCCGAGTGGCTGGCCGTCGCCGAGGTAACCCGCAGCGGCGGCACCTCCCGCGAGGGCCGGGCCGGGGCGACCATCCGCGCGGCCGCCCGCCTGACGGAGGAGCAGGCACGGGAGGTCGTCGGGGTGACCTCCCAGGTGGTGGCCACCGTCGAGGGCGGCCGCGTACGGGGCCGGCAGGTGCGCAGCCTCGGCGCCATCGAGCTGAGCTCCACCCCCGTGCAGGTGCCGCCGGAGGAGGCCGCCGCGGCGCTGGCCGCCACCGTGGCCCGGGAGGGACCGGACATGTTCCACTTCTCCGCCGCCGCCCAGGGACTCCGTGACAGGCTCGCCTACCTGCACCAGCAGCTCGGGGAACCGTGGCCCGACGTCGATGCCGCCGACCCGGAGACCTGGCTCGGGCCGGAACTGGCGGAGGTGGCGCGGGGGGCGTCGATAAGCAGGGTGGACATGTACCCCGCACTGCAGCGCCTCCTGCCGTGGCCGGAGGCCACGCGCCTGGAGGAGCTGGCGCCGGAGCGTCTCCTGGTGCCCAGCGGAAGCCGGCACCGCGTGGACTACGCGACGGGCCGCCCCGTGGTGAGCGTCAAACTGCAGGAGTGCTTCGGCCTGGACGCCTCCCCGGAACTGGCGGGGAAGCCGGTGCTCTTCCACCTGCTCTCCCCCGCCGGGCGGCCGCTCGCCGTCACCGACGACCTGGCCAGCTTCTGGTCCGGGCCCTACGCGCAGGTCCGCGCCGAGATGCGCGGCCGCTACCCGAAGCACCCCTGGCCCGAGGACCCGTGGACCGCCCCGGCGACAGCCCGGACGAAGAAGCGGATGTAGCGTCAGGCGCTACGCCTGCGGGCGGTGAGGACTCCCACGACGAGGATGAGAACGCCGAGCACGGTGAGCTCACCGACTCCGCTGCCACCGGTCTTGGGCAGCGTGCCGATCCGGACGTCAGCGACCTGGACCACCACCACGTCAGGGTCGTCGGATTCCCGTACCGACGCCCCGATGACGTCGACACTGTTGAGGATCTCCAGCACGTTCCCCTCCGCGGTGCTCCGGACCATGACCTTCACCGGAGTGGGCAGCAGCTGGTAGTCCTGCGGGGACTTCGTCTCGATGAGGAAGTACGGCACACCGGCCTCCAGTTCCCCGGTGTGGTAGCCGGCGACGTCAGTCTCGAGTGCGGCCACGAACTGGCCCGGGCTGCCGTCCTCGGCCACCTCGTGCACCGCGAAGGCAGCGCCGGACAACGGGATGGTCAGGTCATCTGCGCCGACCTTCTCCAGCCTCAGCATTACCTTCCCGGGCGGCGGCACCGGCGCGCAGTCGTCGTCGGTGGCCGTCACCGCCCCGGAGGTCAGCTCCACGGAGTTGAAGAGTCCCCGGCCCTCCCCGTCCGCGGAGCACTGCCAGCTGTTCTGGTCTGACGAGGCACGCGGGCCGGTGAAACGGACCGTCACCGTGTAGGTGTGGGTCTCGCCGGGGCCGATCTCCACCGGTTCCCCGCCGTTGAGCACGCTCGTCACATCATAGGGGCCACCGCCCGGGAAGAGCCCGGTCTTCGCCAAAGTGTCTCCGCTCGCGATGTAGGCGTGGTCGATGGTGACGGTGTCCGAGAACGCCGGGGTGTCGACCAGTTCGTAGGTGCGTGTGATGCCCTTCTCCGGGTTGGTCACGGTCACGGTGTAGGTGACGGAGCGGGTGGCCTCCTCACCGTGGTGCACGTCGACCTCGGCGACGTCCTTGGACACCTCAATGCCCGGCTGCTCAGGGTCGATGCAGGCGTAGTTGTTGCGCTCCCCTTCCGGGTCGTCCTCCCCTTCGAGGGAGACCCCGTTGAACAGACCGCGCGGGTTCTGCGCGTTCTCCGGGTTCGCCGACTCACAGCGCTCGAGGAGGCCGTCGACGACGTTCTTCTGGGCCTCTGCGGTGGCCCGGCCCTGGACCTCCACCGTGATCGTCTTCACTTCGCCGGCGCTGAAGGGGTTGAGGGCGTCAGCGGGAATGCGGAAGAAGTTCCCGTCGCGTTCCACGTCGCTGATGGGCTGTCCCTGGTGGATGAAGGTCACCTCCTCGACGGTGAATCCCTCCGGGTAGACGACGGTGTCCACGACCGGGAACTTCAGTTCGGATGCCCTGCCGATGGAGTTGATCACGGTGATGTCATAGGTCGCGGTGAAGGTACCGTCAAAGGCGATCGTCGCCTTCGGCTCGTCGCCGTGCAGGGCCTTCGCCACGGCGAATCCCCCCTGCACGTTCTGCACGACACAGTGGAGGTCGCGGCCGGTGGCGGCCACGACGCGGAAACCCTCAGTTCCTTAGCACGGGTGCACACGTGGTCGGCATCCATGCCCGGGGCGTTGCCGGCACTATGACAGGTGCCTCCGCGGACCCAGTCTTGTAGAGGTTCAGAACTGCAGGCAGGCTCACCACCTCTAGAAATGGGCGTAAGCGATGCTGATGGTCACGACTGCCCCCACCAGGTAGTTCAGCCACAGGAACACCCGCCAAGCACGGTTGACGTCCTCGCAGGTGGCCTCGGTGATGTTCCAGAAGCGCAGGGTGTTGGCCACATATCCCAGGCCGACGACGCCCACGATCCACGCCGGGGAGGGCATGGCGAACATGAGCAGCGCGGCGACAAGATAGGCGCCGGCCGCGAGACGGGTGACGGTGCGGGCCCCCAGTGCCGTGGCGATCGAGCTCAGGCCACCCTCGCGGTCCGCGGTGACATCCTGGACCGCGCCCAGGGCGTGGCTGGCCATGCCCCAGAGGAAGAAGGCGCCGGCCGCGAGCCAGAAGTAACCCGGGGTCTCCCCCGCCTGGATGGTCGCGCCGACGATTGCGGGGGTGACAAAGTGCGCCGAGGAGGTGACGGAGTCGAGGACGGGGCGCTCCTTGAAGCGCATGGGCGGGGCGGAGTAGGCGACCACCGCCACCATCGCGACGGTCAGCCAGATCGCGGACTGCCAGGTGCCGACGGCGTACATGGCCACGAGGAACGGCACGGTGGTGAGCACGGAGGCCCACAGGAGGGGCTTGTGCATGGTCTTCGGCAGGACCGCGCCCTCGACACCGCCCTTGCGGGGGTTGCGGATGTCCGACTCGTAGTCGAAGACGTCGTTGATGCCGTACATGGCGATGTTGTACGGGATGAGGAAGAAGATCACGCCGACCCAGAACAGCCAGTCCAGTCCCCCGCCGGCCAGCAGGTAGGCCAGGCCGAAGGGGAAGGCGGTGTTGACCCAGCTGATCGGCCGGGAGGCGGCGAGGATGCCGCGGACCATAATCATCGTCTCACCCCTCGACCGCGCCACACCGCGGGAATGATCAGGGCCGCGACCAGCGGGTAGAAGAGGTCCTCGACGGGGACCAGTCCGAGGTCGAGCCCGAGGCGCTGGTCCTCGCCGTAGCCGACGAGACCGGCCCAGATCATGACGTTGTCGAAGATGACGGTGAGCACGAGCAGGATCACCGCGACGATCGCGGTGACGGCGAGCTGGCGCGGCACCGCATGGCGGTGCCGGAACGCCAGGACGGCGGCGAAGATCAGGAACGGGAGGCTGATGAGGGCGTAGGTCATGGGCGCACCGTGCTGGAGGAGGGGGCGTCGATAAGCATCATGCGCGCCGCCGAGGTGAGGTTGAGGGTGAGGTAGGTGAGGAAGAAAAGGAAGATCGGCTCCTCCAGGGGCATCTCGGGGGCTAGTTCGACGCCGACCATGTAGTCGGTGTCGCCGCGGTAGAAGGAGCCGGTGATGATGCCGAGGGCGTCCCAGGCGAGGAAGAGGGCGACCATGCACACGCTGATGAGGGCGGCGCGGCGGGCGTCGTGGAAGAAGGTCAGCCGCCAGCGCCAGTCGCACAGCACCATGCAGCCGATGGTGACCAGCAGGATGGTCAGGTACGCGAAGCTCATGCGCCCACCTCCGGCAGGGCGCCCGGGGAGGTGTCACCGCGCAGGCGTTTGATGACGTTCTCCGCGGAGATCAGGCACATGGGCACTCCGACGCCGGGGACGGTGGTGGCTCCTGCGTAGTAGAGGTTGTCCACCTTCCCCGAAACGTTCTTCCCGCGGAGGAAGGCGGACTGCCGGAGGGTGTGGGCGGGGCCAATGGAGCCGCCGCGCCAGGCGTGGTAGCGCTCGGCGAAGTCGGCCGGGCCGACGGTGTGGCGCGCGACGATGCGTTCGCGCAGGTCCGGGACGTCGGCCCAGGCGGTGATCTGGTCGATGGCGGCGTCGGCGATGGCCTCGACGGTGGCCGAACCCTCCTCGCGGAACAGGGAACCGTGGCCGAGAGACTCGGTCGCCGGGACGGGAACGAGGACGAAGAGGTTCTCGTGCTCCGGCGGGGCGACACCGTCCTCGGTGGCCGACGGCATGGAGACGTAGATGGAGCGGGAGGCGCCGAGCGGGCGCTCTTCGTGCGGGCCGTCGAAGACGGCGGCGAAGTCGGTGGACCAGTCCTGGCTGAACAGCAGGTTGTGGTGGGCCAACTGCGGGAGCCTTCCCCTGACTCCGAGCATGACCAGGACGGTGCCGATGCCGGGGTCGCGGCCAGCGAAGTACTTCTCGGGGTAGGTCCGCATGCTGGCGGGCAGCAGGCGGTTCTCGGTGTGGTGGAGGTCCGCGCCGGAGACGACGATGTCGGCCGGGATGTCTTCGACCTGACCGTCCGGGGTGCGCACGCGGACACCGGTGGCCCGGCCCCCGGCGGTGGTGATGGCGGTGACCTCGGTGTTCAGTCGGAACTCCACCCCCTGTTCGAGGGCCAGGCGGTGGAAGGCCCGGACGACGGAGGTGAAGCCGCCGACCGGGTACTTCACGCCCTGGACCAGGTCGGTGTGGCTCATGAGGTGGTAGAGCGCGGGGGTGGATTCCGGGCGGGAGGAGAGGAAGACGGCCGGGTAGGTGAGGATCTGGCGCAGGCGGGTGTCGCGGAAGCGGCTGTTGACGAAGTCTTCCAGCGACCCTGTCAGTAGGCCGGCCAGGCGGCGGGCGCGGGTGCGTACGTCGCGGTGGACCAGGGGCCTGAGATCCGAGAAGGTGGTGTAGAGGAAGCGGTCGAGGGCGATGTCGTAGGCGTCGGCGGCGCTGTCGAGGTAGTCCTCGAGTGCCCGGCCGGCGCCCGGTTCGATCGACTCGAAGAAGGCGACGGCCTCCACCCTGCCGCTGGGGACGTCGACGGGCTCATGCTGTTCGGGGAAGACCCGGTAGGCCGGGGTGAGGTCGACGAGGTCGAGCTGTTCCGCAGCGGAGGTGCCCAGCAGGCGGAAGAAGTGGTCGAAGGCCTCGGGCATGAGGTACCACGAGGGGCCGGTGTCCCAGCGGAAGCCGGGGGCATCCTCGACGGTGAGATCACCGGCGCGGCCACCGACGGTGTCGATGCGTTCGACGACCGTCACCCGGTACCCCTCCCTCGCCAGCAGCGCGGAGGTGGCCAGGCCGGCGACGCCGGCGCCGATGACGACGGCTTTCCGGGGAGTGTCCTGGGGGTCGGAGGTGCGGCTCATGCGGATCCAGCTTTCGTGGGCGAGGTCTTGCGCGGGGCGGTGGCCACGGCGCGGGCGAGGATGGCGGCCTTGGTGCGCCGTGGGACACTGACCCGCCGGGTACTCAGCTCGGCGGCCGGCGTGGCCTCCAGGCGATCGGTGAGGTCGGCGAACAGGTAGGAGGCGGCGAGGACGCCGGCCCGGGCGGACAGGGGCAGGGCGCCGATGACAGAGTCAGCGTCGGCGAGGTCGACGCGAATGTCGGCGATAAGGCGGGCCTTCTTCTCCTCCGAAAGGGCGGCCGGTGACACGCCGGGGAAGTAGCTGCGGCCAAGGACATCGGCGTCTTCGGCCAGGTCACGGAGGAAGTTGATCTTCTGGAATGCCGCGCCCAGTGACCGGGCACCGCCGTCCAGCCGGGCTCGTTCGGTCTCGGTGACCGGGTGGTCGACGAGGAAGGCCGACAGGCACATCAGGCCGATGACCTCGGCCGAGCCGTAGACGTAGGTGTTGAAGGAACCTGGGTCGTGGGTGGCCTGGTCAAGATCGCGGCGCATGGAGGTGAAAAATGCCCGGACATGGTCGGGGTCGAAGCCGCAGCGTCGGGCCGATGTGGCGTAGGCGTGAAGGACGGGATCGACGTGGAAGCGGACCTCAGGGGCGGCGAGGACGGCGGCCTCGTAGGCGTCGAGAAGCTCCCCGCACTCGTCCGGGCTCAGGCCGGCGGCCTCGGCGGTGCCGTCGACGATCTCGTCGGCGATGCGCACCATGGCGTAGAGATTGCGGATGTCGGTGCGCACCCGCGAGGCGAGCAACCTCGTGGCCAGTGTGAAGCTGGTGGAGTACGAGGTGATGACCTTGTTGGTGGCGGTCACTGACATGTCGTCGAAGCGGCGGAGGTATCCGTTCGGATCGGGGCTCTCAGGCATAGGTGCGCAGCATCCCCTCGATTGTGGAGGTGACCGTCAGCAGGTCGTCGCGGATGCCGGGTTCCAGGAGTGCTTTGTCGATGAGCTCGCGCGCCACCTCGAGGTGAGCCTGCCCCTCGTTCACCACGTCGGCAGTGATCTCAGCGAGTCGCATGGGGTCTTCCTCGGCCCCGTTGTCCATACGCATGGTCATCAGGGTGGCCCGACCGTGGAGGACGTCTCCTCCAGCGAGCTTGCCGGTGTCGGCTGACTGCCCGACAGTGCCGGCTATGTCGTCGGCGGCCTGATACGCCCGGCCGAGCTCCCGGCCGATGGGACCCATGGGGGCTGGGTCACGACCGGCCGCCAAGGCTCCGAGTTTGAGTGGGGCGCTGAAGCTGTAGTCGGAGGTCTTGAGGTGATTGCTCAGGCGGACAAGGTCGGGATCCGGCTGATCGGCGACAGAATGGGCGATGTCGAGGATCTCTCCGATGATGGTCTGTCCTGCCGCGGCGTTGAGGATCTTCATGGCCTGGCGCACCAGGGTGTCATCGACTGGGGAGTCGAGGAGAACGCCGATGGCGGTGTTGAGTCCCAGGTCACCGGTAGTAATGGCGATGGATGTCCCCAGGTGTTCATTGCCGAACTCGTCGCGGACGGCAGCGTGAACGGTGGGAGCGCCTCGGCGGGTGTCGTCTCGGTCGATGATGTCGTCGTGGATGAGAAAAGCTCCGTGCATCATGTCGACGCAGGCCCCGAACACAGTGGCCGCCTGAAGCTGGTCTCCCTGCACGTCGCCGGCGCTGATGTGAACGAGGCGTGCGCGCAGGTGTTTGCCGCCCAGGGAGAAGGTGGAAAGGCCCTGGTAGGCGTGTTCCAGGAGGTCAGAAGATGCGGGAGCGGCTCCGCGCAGGGAGGTCAGGTAGTCGTTGAGGACCGCGAGGCTGGCCGCGACCCTGGTAGCGATGCGGTCGCTCATGAAAGTGCCTTCTGAATTGAGGGGCCGAGCAGGCCCCGGGCTGCCAGACGTCTGTGCGGGGGATGTCGTCGCCAGGCGCGCAGGATGGTGTGTAATCCTCGCCGGAATCTCCGGAGGCCCTGGCCAGCGCCCTGGAGGGCTCGGGCATCCATATCGAGGGTGAGATCGGGCTGGAACCACACTGTCTCATCCGGCCCTACCTCGAAGGAGATCTGCATGTCCTCGTGTGAGTCGGTGTCGGCGGAGTCAACCCGGTCACGGACCTGCCTCCACCACGTCGCGCGCAGGGAGTAGTTCGTGCCGAACATCGGGTGATGTCCCAGGGCGGATCCGACACTGCGTCGGTAAGCCCCGAGGTAGAGCGCGCTCGCCACGTCTCCAACACGGCCAGTGATCTCGAAACGAGCCACACCGGTGACACCGACAACGCGACGTCCGGGCGAGCGATCTGCGGCCACCCAGGTGGCGTGCAGTCGGGATATGTAGTCGGTCGGGGCCACCACATCGGCGTCGGTACGGGCGAGGATATCGCCGGTAGCAGCATCTAAGCCTGCTCGAGTGGCCCAGGTGATGCCTTGACGTGTCTCGCTGATCACCCGCGCGCCTGCAGCGGCCGCGACCTCCGCAGTGTCGTCGGTGGAACCATTATCGACGACGATGACTTCATGCGGTGACACCGTCTGCCGTGCCAACGATTCCAGGCAGCGCCGGAGGAGTGATGCGTCGTTGTAGCAGGGAATGATGACGCTGATAGACGGCGTGGTGGTGTTACTGCCGTGGTGAAGGCGCGAATCGAGAGCCCGTCGGGGGCGTTCACCCGCAGGAAGATCTGAAGAGGATGGTCGACTAGGCAAGATGTTCACTCCTAACTGGGTAAATGGACGTGACGGATTGTAAATACATGCTGCCACAGTTACAGGTGACCCGGCTGGGAGCTGGACCGCAGTGGGCATGGCCTTCCCTGCAGGGCGACCATCCACACACGCATCGATAGTAGTTGTAGCTCCCGCCGGTGGCCTCGGGGGTTCTGGGTCACTTCTGGGTATGAGTGTCATCGTCGGAGGAGGTAGCGGTTTGCTTGGCCTTCTTGAGGATGTTGCGCAGCATGAGTGGGAAGATGAGCGCGTGGAAGGGAATGAGTGACCACCAGTAGAGTCGTCCAGGCAGGCCCGTCGGCTGATAAATGGCGCGTTGAATATATGTCGAGCCTGATCCGTTGTCGTTGACTTCGAGGACGAGCCACGCTCGTCCATCGACTTTCATCTCGGCAGCCAGGACGAGTCGATGAGGTGGTTCCAGTGCGACCACTCGCCACCAGTCCACGCGGTCACCGAGGACGAGGTGGCGCGGGTCGCGACGGCTCCCCAGCCCTGGGCCTCCGACCAAGCGGTCGATGATTCCCCGCACCCGCCACAGTACGGGGGTGGAGTACCAGCCGTTCGGCCCTCCGATTCCTTCGATTACCTCCCAGATCTTTTCTGCCGGAAGAGTCGAATCTCCCTGCCTGGTGTCCTCGTAGACGGACGTGCCTGACCACTCAGGGTCTGTGGGAAGGCTGTCTGCAGCGTCATCGGTTGTGCTCCAGCTGCGGTCCCAGGACGTGGGGACGCCGCGGTCGGTTTCGGCCTTGATGGCCAGGGCGACTGCGGTGGGATAGTCGATCAGGCCATCGGGCGGGTCGGGAATGATCTCGGCGATGTCATGGTCTTCCGTGACGGCATCTTCGGCCATGGACTGGGCCAGAGGTACCGCCAGGCCGGCAGGTACCGGCGTGACCAGGCCGATCCATGCTCCGGATAGGCGGTCCATGGGAAGTGGCAGAGGTACAGCGTAGATGTGCCGGCGCAGCCCCTTCTGTCGCCCGTAGAGGCGTAGGAGATCGGCGAACTCATACACTTTTCCGCATCCCACGTCGTACTGTCGGTTAACTGGTTCGTCGAGGTCAGCCGCCTTGACCAGGTAATATAACGTATCCCGAATGGCTAGTGGTTCGATGCGGTTCTTGATCCATCGCGGCGCCACCATCACGGGCAGTCGTTCGGTGAGGTGTCGGATCATCTCGAAGGAGGCTGAGCCCGAGCCGATGAGCGTTGCAGCGCGCAAGACCAGTGCCGGCGTCGCCCCATCGACGAAAATGCGGGCGACACGTTCACGGGAGCGCATATGTTTGGACAGTTCGTCCAGCTTCTTGCTCGTGGGGTGCAGCCCGGACAGGTAGACGATCTGCCTGACTCCTGCGGTTGCTGCGGCATCACTGAAAGCCGTGGCCGTATCGGCCTCTACTTTCTCGAAGTCCTCGTCCTTGCCGCCCATGGAGTGGACGAGGTACATGGCTACATCCACCCCCTCCATGATTCCGCGGGCGTCGTCGGGGTTGGAGAGGTCAGCTTCGACCAGCTCGACGTCCGTGCTCCAGTCGAACCGGCGCATGCTGTCAATGCGGCGGGAAGAAGCCCGGACCGTGAAGCCGGCCGCCAGGAGCTCGGTGATCAGTCGACCTCCGACATAGCCAGTCGCTCCCGTCACAAGGACAAGACGGTCGCGATGGTGAGCCGTGTAGGTGAGTGTGGGGCGCAACGAGGGTGCCATTGGACCAGTCTAGGGAGAGAATCTGTGCGGCGTGGCTGCGCACGCCGCTGGAGCGGAAAGATGAGAGAGGTGGAGGTGGGGCGCTTGTCGTAACTGTCCCACCTCCAGCCTCTCGGGAGTGCGGAGTCTGTTAGAGCACGCACAGCGGCAGGACGTCGCCGTGGCCGCCCTGCATGGGGACGGTGAGGAAGGTGCACGAGTTGAAGCCGCGGTTCTCCACGATGCTGCGAACCTTCGACCACTCCTCCGCGCTCAGATCCGGGGTGCGCGAGAGCACGAAGCCGGAGGAACGGGTGGGATCACCAACGATGGCGAGGGAGTAGTCCTCCTCAAGGTAGGTGACCCGGTAGTTGGTCGGGCCGTCCGGGTTCTGGAAGGGCACGCCCGGGAAGTTCACCCGCAGGGACGCATCCGAGCGGGTGGTCGCGGTGCCGTCGATGACAGACGGGCCACCGACGAGGGTGCCGCAGGAGTTGCGGACGGAGATGGTGGAGTCGTCGATGACGCCGTACTCCGCGGTGGTGTTGTGAGCGCACTGGAGGGTGTAGGGCTGCGGAAGGGCAGCAACCTGGTACCACTTGCCCGCGTAGCGATCGAGGTCGACCTTCTGGTCGACCTCCGAGAGCTCACCGCCGGGGACGGAGGAACCGTCGGGGATGATCTGCGAAGACGCTCCACCCAGGCGACCGCCGTCCAGGACGTTCTGCGCACCGGCAGTCGGGGCGAGAAGGCCGCCGGCGAGGGCGATCGTGGCCAGGGCGGTGAGAGTACGACGCATGTGCAGACCTTTCGGTTGATGGGGTTCCAACACTACATGAGGGTCGACTTACTCTGCTTTAAGGAATCGTCTGCTCGGGTGCGCGTGGGAAGCCCGCCACAGAAGCAGTTCCACAACCCCGCTACTTCCCCGGAGTGAGCGCTTCACGCAGTCGATTATCAGCGAGCTCCTCCACCAGCCACGGGCTGAAGGCGAAAGGAGTGGCGTCAACGGCCCTGATGAGCTCCACTGGGTCCACCCACGCCAGGGAGTCGATCTCGTCTGGACGAGGTGCCGGACTTTCACCAGCTGGTAGATGAGCGATGAAGACCGGACAGATCTCGTTCTCCACGATGCCACTGGAATCGACGGCCCGGGAGCGGAACTCCGGAAGGACCACGGCGATTTCTCCGACCGCTCCGGGTGTGAAGCCGAGCTCTTCGATGCTGCGGCGGGCGACAGCCTCGTCGTTACTCTCCCCCGGTCCGGGATGGCCACAGAAACTGGCTCTTCGCTTTTTAGAGTGCGTTGATCTTCCCCTGCAGCTGCCCGGAGTGAATCAGGCACCGCAATATGTAGTGGTCCAGGTTCCTGAACCCGAGGGCGATGCCGCGCAGGTGCTCCAGCCGTCCGTTGATAGCCTCGACTGGCCCGTTGGATGCGCCGATATCGAAATAGGCGAGGATGTCCTCACGCCGGCGCCACAAGGTGCGCCCGAGTTGGGCGAGCTCCTCCAGCCCGGCGGGTAGTCCCTTACGAATGCTGTTGATCACCCTGCTCATCAGCTTCTTTCCCTCCGATTTCTTCGGATGCCCGTACGCCTGGATCATGTCCTGGTAGAACATCCAGGTGACCTCGAGTGCGACGTACTCATCGTCGGTGGCCCACAACAGGTCCAGTCGCCTGTTTCTGCCGCTGCGTGAGGCAGTTCGTGCGGGTCAACAAGGTCCGGCGGTGCTTGTACAGCGGATCGTCCTTGCGTCCACGACGCCCGGTGGTCTCCCGTTGCAGTCGCTGCCGGCACCCGCTGAGCTTCCCAGCTGCCAGATGGATTACGTGAAACGGATCCATCACCTTGGTTGCGTCCGGGAGGACCTGGTCCACGGCGCAGGCATAGCCGGCAAACCCGTCCATGGTCACCACCTGCACCTGCTGGCGGAACTTAGGGTCGCGTTCCTGCAGCCACGTGCGCAGCACTTCCGCGCTTCGTCCGGAGCGGATCTCCAGCAGTCGGGCAGGCCCACGCCCATCCACCAGCGGGGTGAGGTCGACGAGGATGGTCACCAGGTTCGACGGTTCCGTGGGGCGACGGGTGTGTTTCCAGACGTGCTCGTCGACGCCGAGGATGCGCACCCCGTCGAGGTGGTGCGGGTTGTCGTAGACGAGCTTACGGCAGGCATCGAGTGCCACCTGGTTGACCAGCTCCCACCCGATACCCAACGCTTTGGCGGTGGCGGACACGCTCATCCGATCAATCGCCAGTCGCTGGAGGATCCAGCGGGTGACCCGGTGGGTGAGCTTCGCACCGTCATCGGCACACGTCAGGGAGGCCTGGAAGATCTTCCTGCCGCAGGCTGGATAGCTGCAGGTGAACCTCGGGGGACGCGCACGTGCAGACGGGTGGGAAACCCGACGACGGGAAGGTCGACCAGGGGCCGGACGATGTGGTCCCGTAGCTTTTTCGGGGTTTCCGCACTCGGGGCAGAGTCCGTCCACGGTCACGGGTGCGGCATCGATGATGGTGATGTTCCCGGCGTCGGCGGCACCGGTGATCGTCAATCCGATTTCCGCGGTACGGCAGATGGTGTCGGCCACGAGGTTGGAACTCAGGCTGCACAGTAGGGTCCTGGTTCGGTCAGATGATGGTGTGGTAACTCTCATCTTGTGACCTGTCAGGACCCCTATATGTTGTGCCACCCCGAACCCCACCCCGTGGTCAGCTACGCATTCCAAATCGTGAAGAGCCGGATAAGGCGCTCATCCCTTTTCACGCCTTCATCTTGCGCAGAATCTCGAGGAGGACAAGGGAGGACCCTCAAACCGCAGGTCGGCTCATCCCCGAGCCTGGTGGTTCTTCATATCCTCGTAGGCTGACAGGGCCGTTCGTCGGGAGTCGTGGAGATCGACGATGGGGTCCGGATATTCCTCCGCGGGAGGGAGCCACTTAGCGCGGTAGACACCCTCGGGGTCGTAGCGGGCCGCCTGGGTCTGCGGGTTGAAGATTCGGAAGTACGGTGCCGCGTCGTCTCCGCAGCCCGCAGCCCATTGCCAATTGAAGGCGTTGCTGGCGGGGTCCGCGTCGACGAGGGTGTCCCAGAACCATTCCTCGCCGTGCCGCCAGTGGATGCCCAGATTCTTGGTGAGGAATGAGGCCACGACCATCCGCACCCGGTTGTGCATGTGGCCGGTGTGCCAGAGCTCGCGCATGCCAGCATCGACAAGAGGAATTCCGGTAGTGCCTTCCCTCCAGGCGCTGAGCTCGGCCCGGAAGTCATCGTCGGTGGTTTCGGGGCTGCGACGACCGTCGCGCCCACCTGCCGTAGACCTAGCCAGTTCCGTGGGATCCCAGGCCCACGGAAAGGCATCGAACTCGGGACGGACATTTGTAATGGCGAGGTCGGGACGGTGATGGAGCCGGTGCCAGGCAAAGTCTCGCCACATAAGTTCCTTCTGGAATATGCCCGCGTCCTCCTCGTCAGGAAGGCGTGCGGTGACGGCCTCCCACACGGCCCGGGGGCTGATTTCCCCGAAGCGCAGATGTGGTGACAGTCGGCTGGAGGCCGTGCCACCTGGATAGTCGCGCCCCCGGGCGTATCCTGTGGAATCCAGGAAGTTATCCAACCGCTCCCATGCCCCGTCTTCGCCTGGGGTCCATGAATCCCTCAAGCCGTCAGTCCAGTCAGGCTCGGGGAAAGTGGGAAGTAGCGCCAGTTCCGCTAGTTCTGCTCTGCTCCGCTTCGGGTCTGCCCCGACCCCGTGAATTGCGCTGGCAGCGGGAGCAGGGAAGGTGTCGGCGAGGGTGGTGAGGAGCGTACGAGAGAAGGGGGTGAATACACGGTAGGGCTCACCCTGCCTCGTGGTGACCTCCCACGGTTCGGCGAGTAGGTGGCCCGGGAAGCTGTGGGCCGGAATGCCCCTGGAGCGCAGCGATTGCTTTACCTCGGCGTCAAGGCTTATCTGCGGCTGCTGGTATCGGCGACTCCAGGAGACGTAGGCGGCCCCTGTCTTAGTGGCCAGCCTGGGGATCATCCGGCGTGGATCTCCGCGCATGATCAGTAGTGGGATCTCCTGCTCGGCAAGCCGGCCGATGAGCCGGTCGAGGCTGTGGTGGAGCCACCACCTACTCGCCCCGCCCAGGCCCCGCACACCGGTGAGTGCCGGATCTTCTAGGACGTAGACCGCTATCACCGGGCCGTGTTCTGCAGCCGCGGCGAGGGCCGCATTGTCGTTGATCCGGAGGTCGTCCCGGAACCACATCAGTGACGGGCTGGAGGGCGTGGAACTGGATGAGCAAGCATAAGTCCACCCGTTAATCACGGTGTGCCTCCGCACTTTGGGAGATACACCCTAGAAGCCCTCGAAATCGCCCGACGCCAGGTCACGCATGAACTTCCCGCTCTCAGCCTCGCTGGGCCACTCGAAGTTGATGTCAACGTCGGCAGGACCATGTTGCTCAGGGCGTGGCTCTCCGTGAACGGTGTCGAGGATGCGCTGCTCTGGGGTGGGCTGTGTCATGGGGAGACCTTCCTGTCTGTGTTTCATAGTACGGAGGGCGGGTCTGAACGGACCTGACCCCTGTTTGGTAGACACCCGACAACCCGGCTTTCTGCCGGGGAAGAAAGGTAACCTGCCACCATGCCGATCAAGACCTACACCGAGGAGTTCCGCCGCGACGCGGTCGCCCTCTACGAGAACTCACCCGGGGTATCGATCAACGCCCTCGCCACAGAACTCGGCGTCAACCGCAACACGCTCCAGATCTGGGTCCGCAAATACGGCACCGGAGCCCGCACCAGCAGCTCGGATTCTTCCTCCAGCTCTGACACACCGACCGTGGTGACCGAAGCGGAACGCATCCGCCAGCTGGAACGAGAAGTTCGCAGACTCCGGGAGGAACGCGACATTCTGCGCAAGGCCGCGAAATATTTTGCGGAAGAGACGAACTGGTGATCCGCTTCCAGTTCGTTGACGACGCCCGGAACGACCATTCGGTTAAGCGGTTATGCGAGGTCCTCAAGCTCAATCGGTCCTCGTACTACAAATGGAAAAACACCTCCGCCACCAGGAAGAAACGTCTGCTCAGCGACGCGATCCTCGGCGCAAGGGTCAAGGCCGTGTTCACCAAGGAACGCGGATGCTACGGGGCGAAACGCATCACTGCGGAACTCAACGACGATTCGACCGCAACCCCGGTCAACCACAAGAAAGTCGCCCGCATCATGCGCTCGTTGAAGCTGTTCGGGTATTCGAAGAAACGCAAGATCACCACCCCGGTGTCCGAGGGAAAGAAGTCGGTTTTTCCGGATCTCGTGGGAAGGAAATTCACCGCTGAGCATCCCAATCGGGTCTACGTCGGCGACATCACCTACCTGCCGATCGCGGACGGGTCGAATATGTACCTGGCCACCGTCATCGACTGCTATTCCCGTCGGCTGGTCGGCTTCGCGATCGCCGATCACATGCGCACCTCCCTGGTCCAGGACGCGCTGGTGATGGCGAAGGGACAGCGTGGAAGTCTAAAGGATGCTGTTTTTCACTCGGATCACGGAAGTGTCTATACCTCGCATGCGTTCCAGGACACGTGCGGGGAGTTAGGGATCCGGCAGTCGATGGGCGCGATTGGTGCCAGTCCTGACAATGCCTTGGCGGAGTCATTTAACGCCGCGTTGAAGCGCGAGGTCCTCCAGGACGCGAAGACGTTTACCAATCAGTTGCAGTGCCGGCGAGATGTTTTCCGCTGGTGTACCCGCTACAACACCACGCGTCGACATTCCTGGTGTAAATATCTCGCGCCAGCAGTGTTTGAGGAGCGGTGTCCTGTTATGCTGAGATCTGCTTCCTGATCACATCCCCTGTGTCTACTTTCCGGGGGTCGGGCCCAGTTACCACACCATCATCTGACCGAACCAGGACCCTACTGTGCAGCCTGAGTTCCAACCTCGTGGCCGACACCATCTGCCGTACCGCGGAAATCGGATTGACGATCACCGGTGCCGCCGACGCCGGGAACATCACCATCATCGATGCCGCACCCGTGACCGTGGACGGACTCTGCCCCGAGTGCGGAAACCCCGAAAAAGCTACGGGACCACATCGTCCGGCCCCTGGTCGACCTTCCCGTCGTCGGGTTTCCCACCCGTCTGCACGTGCGCGTCCCCCGAGGTTCACCTGCAGCTATCCAGCCTGCGGCAGGAAGATCTTCCAGGCCTCCCTGACGTGTGCCGATGACGGTGCGAAGCTCACCCACCGGGTCACCCGCTGGATCCTCCAGCGACTGGCGATTGATCGGATGAGCGTGTCCGCCACCGCCAAAGCGTTGGGTATCGGGTGGGAGCTGGTCAACCAGGTGGCACTCGATGCCTGCCGTAAGCTCGTCTACGACAACCCGCACCACCTCGACGGGGTGCGCATCCTCGGCGTCGACGAGCACGTCTGGAAACACACCCGTCGCCCCACGGAACCGTCGAACCTGGTGACCATCCTCGTCGACCTCACCCCGCTGGTGGATGGGCGTGGGCCTGCCCGACTGCTGGAGATCCGCTCCGGACGAAGCGCGGAAGTGCTGCGCACGTGGCTGCAGGAACGCGACCCTAAGTTCCGCCAGCAGGTGCAGGTGGTGACCATGGACGGGTTTGCCGGCTATGCCTGCGCCGTGGACCAGGTCCTCCCGGACGCAACCAAGGTGATGGATCCGTTTCACGTAATCCATCTGGCAGCTGGGAAGCTCAGCGGGTGCCGGCAGCGACTGCAACGGGAGACCACCGGGCGTCGTGGACGCAAGGACGATCCGCTGTACAAGCACCGCCGGACCTTGTTGACCCGCACGAACTGCCTCACGCAGCGGCAGAAACAGGCGACTGGACCTGTTGTGGGCCACCGACGATGAGTACGTCGCACTCGAGGTCACCTGGATGTTCTACCAGGACATGATCCAGGCGTACGGGCATCCGAAGAAATCGGAGGGAAAGAAGCTGATGAGCAGGGTGATCAACAGCATTCGTAAGGGACTACCCGCCGGGCTGGAGGAGCTCGCCCAACTCGGGCGCACCTTGTGGCGCCGGCGTGAGGACATCCTCGCCTATTTCGATATCGGCGCATCCAACGGGCCAGTCGAGGCTATCAACGGACGGCTGGAGCACCTGCGCGGCATCGCCCTCGGGTTCAGGAACCTGGACCACTACATCTTGCGGTGCCTGATTCACTCCGGGCAGCTGCAGGGGAAGATCAACGCACTCTAAAAAGCGAAGAGCCCTTTTACCTTCAGTTAACTTATCAACACCTGAGAAAACAAAGAAGCTCGTTAGTGGGAAAATACCCCCTTGCCCCGATTGACCTCGGAAAACAAACAGATCCTTGCCCCCGAAACCGATCCTCCGCGCGCTTCTCAGTCAGCACGATTCACGGAGCTGTGGTAGCGCCGAAACCCGGCCATGAACTCGACAACAGACCGGGAGGCAACGGCGAATTACACGGAGCTCCACCCACTCCTCCCGGTAACGCTGAGGTGGGAAATACGACTGAATAAGCAAGAGACCGAGGAGGTTGATCGACTTGAATCACCACCCGATGCCCACCGTCGTGGCCGCTCTCCTGGCGGCCACGGCACTGGTCGCGTGCTCCCCCGCCGACAACGGCACCAATGGCGCCGCCCCCGTCACCAGCGAATCCGCGACCACCGCCACCAGCACCTCCGGCCGCAGCCCCGATCCCACCACACCGCCCTCCACCCCGGACTGCACCTCCGGCGACCTCGCCGCCAGCGAGTTCGGCCCGCACCTGCGCACCGCAAGCATCCGGACCAGTTCCGCGGAGTACTTCCACTTCGACGTCCGGGAGAACACCTACGACTCCTGCCGCGACCTCAGTTGGGTGCTTCTCGACGGCACCATCGGCGACATCAACGGCGACCACTCCCGCCCGGCCGGCACGGTGGTGCTGTTCGCGGGCGACCGTTTCGTGTCGAACTACCAGCCGCCCCTGTACGCGGGCGTCGACAATGTCCGCCGTCTGGCCGACAACGCGGCCCTGATCACCTGGCGCCACAACCAGGCCCCGCGCACCTCGGAGGAGTCCTACGAGCTGCTCGACGACCATCTCCGCCTCGTCGCCTACTCCACCCCGGACGAGCTGCGTGGGGCGGTGCCGGTCATCGACTTCCGCAACCCGCCGCTCGACTCGCAGGCCGGTCTGCCGCCGGAGGGCAACGCCCACGGCAGTCCCTACGCCGCCGAACTGCCCACGGGCCGTTACCTGCTCCCGCTCAACAGCGAGCAGACCCTCCAGTGCGAGCTGGGCCGCGACGACGGGGTGATCGCGGACTGCTGGGCCAACTTCCAGGCCCACTGGGACGGGGACGGCTCCAACCATGTGCGGTACGTGATCTCCCCGGCGCGGATCGAGAAGGACATCAACATCGCCCCCGACGCCCGCGGACTGCCGACGCTCCCCCGCGGTGACATCTACCGGGTGGGCACGGCCGTCGTGGATCTGCAGGAGCCGAATGTCGCGAGGATCGGGCTCGAGCCCGGTCAGGGGGTGCACATCTCCCCCGGCTACGTGGGTGAATGGTGAACGCCCTGATTTGACCTTCCCCGTAAGGTCAAGGGCATGGGTTCTGGGAAAACAGCCACACGCTGGCTCATCGTCGCCGCCGCGTCCCTCGTCCTGGGCCTGCTGTTCAGCCACTTCAACGTCCCCGCCGCGTGGATCCTGGCCGGCATCATCGGTGCCGGCGCGGTGGCCCTGTCCACCCATGAGGAGCTGCCGCTGAACGCCACCTTCGAGAAGGGTGGCCGCGGCACCATCGGCATCCTCGCGGGCATCCCCCTGGCCGGGGTGCCCCTCGGTGAGCTGGCGGGGTACGCGTTGCCCGGCGTCGTCGTCGCCCTGGTGGTGGTCGGGTTCGGCATTCTCGGTGGACTGCTGCTCTCCCGGGCGGAACCGGCGATTAGCCGGGAGACGGGCGTGCTGTCCATGCTGGCGGGTGGTTCCTCGGTGATGCCGGCCCTGGCCCGCGACCTGGGCGCCGACTTCCGTTACGTCGCCCTCAGTCAGTACCTGCGCCTGCTGGCCGTGTCGATGACGTTGCCCCTGGTCAGCGCCTTCTTCATGATGCCCGCCGACACCGGCGCAGGCCCGACCGGCCCGCCGGTCAACCCGTGGATGTTCCCGGTCATCGCGCTGGTGGCCTTCTTCGGTGACAGGGTCGGCTCGCTGCTGCGCCTGCCCTCCCCCGCGGTGTTCGGTCCCCTGCTGCTCACGGTGCTCGCGGGCATTCTCCTGCCCGCGGACTGGAGCATGCAGCCGCCGGAGTTCTTCCGCATCTACGCCTTCCTGGCCATCGGCTGGATGTGCGGTGGTGCGCTGTCGATCCCGGCGTTGAAGTTCTTCGGCCGGCAGCTGCCCGCCACGATCACCTTCATCGTGGCCCTCAGCGCGGCCTGCGCGGTGCTGGCGGTCCCGATCATGTACTGGGTGGACATCACCTACTTCGAGGCCTACCTGGCGACGAGCCCCGGTGCGATCGAGACGGCGCTGGCACTGTCCTCCGAGGGTGGGGCGGGTCCCGCGGTCGTCGCGATCCAGCTGATCCGCCTGCTGGGTGTGCTCCTCATCGCGGGCTGGCTGCCGCACATCCTGCGGTTCCTGCTGCGGGGCCGCGGATGAGATGGGCGGTCGTTGCGCCGGCGTCGATAGTCCTGGGGCTGCTCTTCTCCTGGTGGAACGTGCCCGCCGCGTGGATCGTGGCGGGCATCGCCGCGTCCGGCGCGGTGGCGCTGGGCACGGGCCGTGAGCTGGAGGTCAACGACTCCTTCTACCGTTTCGGGCGGGGCGTCATCGGCATGCTCGCGGGTCTGCCGCTCGTCGGTGTCGGCGTGCCGACGCTCGCCTCCCTCCTCGTCCCCGGCCTCCTCGTCGCGGTGGTCACCATCGGCATCGGCGTCCTGGGCGGGCTGCTGCTGGCCCGGCGCGAGGCCTCGGTGTCGCCGGAGACGGGCATCCTGTCGATGCTCGCCGGCGGGGCGTCGATCCTGCCGGTGCTGGCGCAGGAGCTGGGCGCCGACTACCGCTTCGTCGCCCTCACCCAGTACCTGCGGCTGCTCGTCGTCTCGATGACGTTGCCGCTGGTCACGGCGTTCCTCCCCCACCCCGGCGGCGCATCGCCGGAGCTCACGGACTCCCGCCCCTGGTTCCTGCTGCTCCTCATCGCGGCGGTCGCCTACTTCGGCGGGAGCCTGGCCCGCCCGCTGCGTATCCCGGTGCCGAGCGTGCTCGGCCCGCTGCTCATCACGGTCGTCCTCGGGCTGGCGGTGCCGCAGTGGTCGCTCCTGCCACCGGAGACGTTCCGCATCGCCGCCTTCCTGGCGATCGGCTGGATGTGCGGCGGCGCCCTCTCGGTGCCGGCGCTGCGGGTCTTCGCGCGTCAGCTGCCGGCGACGGTCACGTTCATCGTCGTGGTCATCCTCGCCTGCGCGGGCACCGCGGTCCCGCTGGCGTGGTGGCTGGACATCACCTACTTCGAGGCGTACCTGGCCACCAGCCCGGGAGCGCTGGAGACCGTCCTCGCGCTGTCCGCGGAGGGTGGGGCGGGGCCGACGGTCGTCGCGATCCAGCTCCTCCGCCTGTTCACCCTTCTCGTCGTGGCGGGCTACCTCCCGCAGATCATCCGCCTGGTCAGGCGGGCGTGATCGCGCGGTCCATCACCCAGTGCAGGACCTGTCCCTGCCCCGTGACCTCCAGCTTCTCGACGTCCCTCCCCCGCAGCACATCCCCCTCCCGCAGGGTCTCACCCGCGACCTCCACCTCGCCGTCGATGACGTAGAGGTGGACGTAGGCGGAACCGGGGAGGGTGACGGGGGCGGCGTCGACACGCGCGATGTACAGGGCGGCGCCGGTGGTGCCCAGCGGCAGCGGCGAGCCCGGGCCCGCGACCTGGAACACCCCGCCGGCGGCGAGGTCGGCGGCGAAGTCGTGGCTCTTGTGCGAGGGCGGGGTGCCCTTCTCGTCGGCCGGCAGCCAGGACTGGACGACGCGCACGGTGCGGCCGCTGGTGTAGCCGCCGGCGTTGACCTCCGAGTGGCGGACGCCGGAGCCCGCGGAGATGTGCTGGGCCATGCCGGCGCGGACCTCGGTGATCTCGTCGGAGCCGGAGTCGCGGTGGTGGACGGCGCCGTCGACGATCCAGCTGAGGATCTCGACGTCCTTGTGGAAGTGCATGTCGAAGCCCTCGCCCGGGGACACGATGTCGTCGTTGTGCATCATGAGCAGCCCGAAGGCGTTGGCCTCCAGGTCGAAGTTGCCAGTGGCGGGGAAGGACTGCCGGGAGAGGATGGCGGAGTCGCGCCAGTGGTCCCGGTCGGCGGAACGGATGACAGTGAACGTTGACATATCACCAAGCCTAGCCCGCGGGCTGCCGGACCTCAATAGGCTGCCCGTGCGGCGCCACCGCGGCCGCCCTAGGCTTACGCGCCAGGGGGAGAACACGATGGGAACCGTCTACCGCACCGCGCAGCTCGAGGAACTGGGGATCGGGCGGCGGCGTCGACAAGCCCTGGTGACACAGGGACAACTGCACCGCGTCGAGCACGGCGTCTACTGCACCGCCCCACCGGAGGGGGGCCTGCTGCTCCGGGCGGTGGCCCACACCCGGCCCCACCTGGCCTTCAGCGGCGTCACCGCGCGGCAGATCCACGACGGCGTCCCCACGACCACGCCGCTGGAGGCAGTGGTGCAGCGGCCCCACAACTACCGGAGCGGGCCCCTCGTCACCGTCCGCCAGGTACGCACCCTCGCCACCCGCACCGTCAACGGGCACCGGGTCGTGCCACCCGTCGGGGCGGTGGGTGACCTGCTGGCGGAGGACTCCGCCACGGCCCGCGCCTTCTTGGAGAGGCACTACGCCGGACGGGAGGGCAACGCGACGCTGGCCGCGGATCTCGCGGCAATGGGACCCCTGCCGCCCGCGCTGCGCACCCTCCTGGCGTCGGCCTCCATCGCCTCCGACAGCAAGTCCGAGCAGACGCTGGCACGGGCCCTGAAAGCGCGGGGCATCACCCTCACCCAGAACTTCCCCCTCGGCCACTACCACTGGGACTTCGCCATCCCACACGCGAAAATCCTCATCGACCTCGACAGCTTCCGCTACCACGCCGCACTGGCCGACGGCGAGAACGAGCGCACCTCCGTCATCGACCGGTGGAAGGCCAACGACGGCGCCCGCCGCGGCTGGCTGGTCCTCCACTACACCGGCGAGTGCGTGTACCGGCACCTGGACAGGGTCGTCGAGCAGGTGGCAGACACGGTTACGTGGCGGACCGGGAACAGGCGGACACGCTCCACACCGCCCGCGCTCCTCCCCTGCGAGGTGGCGCCACCCTGGACGTGGCACCACACCCTCCGCGCCGCCGGGCACGCGGTCACCGAACCCCCGTTCTTCAGCAACGAGGAGCTGCGCGCCATGGGTGTGGAACCGGGCAGCCCGGAGGACCCGAACCTCGCCTGACCGGTGTCCGTTCCGTGTGACACCAGGGGCCGTCCGGTACCGGGCGGGGCCTGGTGTCACACCAAACCGCCCCAGCCCCAGCCCTAGTCCAGCAGCTGCTCCCGCAGGATCGACATCGGGATCGACCCCAGCGCCAGGGCCTGGGAGTGGAACTCCGCGACGGTCATGCCCTGGGCGACGGCGTCGTCACGCGTCTGCTCCCAGAGGCGCTGGCCGAGGGCGTAGGACGGCGCCTGGCCGGGCCAGCCGAGGTAGCGGTTGAGCTCGAAACGCAGCACGGCCTCATCCATGGCGGTGTTCTCCCGGAGGAAGGCCTTGGCGTAGCTGGCGTCCCACACGGCGGTGCCCTCCGGGATCTTCTTGCCCAGGTGGACGCCGATGTCGAGGACGACGCGGGCGGCGCGGAGACGCTGGGCGTCGAGAAGCCCCATGCGCGTGCCGGGGTCCTCGTGGTAGCCGAGCTCCTCCATGAGCTGCTCGGCGTAGAGCGCCCAGCCCTCGCCGTGGCCGGAGTTCCAGCACGCGACGCGGCGCCACAGGTTGAGCGGCGAGACGAGCGCCTGGCCGATCTGCAGGTGGTGGCCGGGCACGCCCTCGTGGAAGACGGTGGTCAGCTCCTGCCAGGTGTGGAAACGCTCCTGACCTGCAGGGACGGACCACCACATGCGGCCGGGGCGGGAGAAGTCGTCCGACGGCGGGGTGTAGAAGATGCCGCCGGTGCCGGCGGGGTCGATCTTCGCCTCGATGGTGCGCACCGGCTCGGGGATGTCGAAGGCGGTGCCGTGGAGGTCGGCGACGGCGCGGTCGGCGGTCTCCTGCATCCACTCCAGGAGTTCGTCGGTGCCGTGGAGGGTGTAGCGGGGCTCCTCGTTGAGTTTGCGGTAGGCCAGGCGCACGTCGGTGATGCCGTAGAGCTGCCGGGCGATGGCCTGCTGCTCGGCGTCGATCTCGCGGAGTCGCTCGAGCCCCCAGGAGTAGGCCTCGTCGAGGTCGACGGTGTCGCCGACGAAGAGGTGGGAGAAGCGCTGGTAGCGTTCGCGGCCGACGGCGTCCTCGTGCGGGGCGTGGGTGGCCAGGTGCTCGCTCAGCCAGTCGGCCATGTCGGCGAAGGCCTGCTTGGCGGTGTCCACCTCGGGGGCGTCACGGTCGAGGCCGATCTCCTCCAGGAGGGAGGGCGACTCGACGAGGTCCTGGCACTGGGAGTACACCTCGTCGATCTGGCGGACGGGGGCGACGTGGCCGTGGGAGGCGGCTTCGGCGAGCGACTCGCGGTAACCGGCCAGGGCGGCGGGCACCTTGGACAGGCGGGAACGCAGGGCGTCGACCTGCTCCGGGGTGTCCGTGGGCATGAGGAGCAGGGTGTCGCGGATGGTCTGCACCGGGGAGGCGATGTTGTTGAGCTGCGCGAGGTCCTCGCCGTGGTGGTGCAGGTCCAGGTCGAGGCAGAGCCGGTCGCGGAGGACGGCGGCGGTGACGTGGTCGACCTCGTCGAAGTCGTCCTCGTCGTCGGAGTCGTCGGTGCCGTCGTCGAAGGCGTCGACGTCGGCGATCATCTCACGGGTGCGGTCGGCGATGGCCTCCCAGTAGTCGGGGGAGAAGTCCTGCAGCTCGCCGTCGAACCCGGGGATGCCCCATGCGGTGGCGTCGGTCGGGGACAGCGCCGCCAGGTCGTAGACGAATCCCTCGCACGATGCGTCGAGAAGCGAAGGCGAACGCTTGGTGTCGGCACTCATGACCGGCAAGTGTACCGGGGGTGGCGCGGTCAGTCCCATTTACGGCCCGGCGCCTGCCAGTTCGTGAAGGCGTCGAGCACGGCGGCGGGGGTGTCGGCGACGACGAGGCAGTCGACGTATTTGGCGCGGAGGAAGCCCTCCTCGACGGCGCGTTGCAGCATGGCGATCTGCGGGTCCCAGAACCCCTCGGTGTTGCACAGGGCGACGGGCCCGCGGATGTGCCCGAGCTGCTGCATGGTGAGCACCTCGAAGAGCTCCTCGAGGGTGCCGGCGCCGCCGGGCAGGGCGATGAAGGCGTCGGCGAGGGCCTCCATGCGGGACTTGCGCTGGGCCATCGTCTCGACGACCTCCAGGCGGGTCAGCCCGGGGTGTGCGAGTTCGCGGTCCACGAGCTGGCGCGGGATGACACCCGTCACCGACCCCCGCTTCTCGACGACCGCGTCCGCCACCTCCCCCATCAGCCCGACGGCACCGCCGCCGTACACGAGGGTGAGGTTCCGGGCGGCCAGTTCGTGCCCGAGTTCGCGGGCGGCCTGCGTGTAGGCCGGGCGCGCCCCGTGGGAGGAACCGCAGTACACGGCGACGGAGGTGATGCGGTCGGAGAGGTTGAGCAGCATCGTGCCGGCGGCCGCCCGGTCGACGAAGCCGGTGCGCCCGTAGAGACGGCGGGCGATGCTGCCCTCCCCGACGGACAGGCTGATCCCGGGCCAGCCCTGTTCCCGGCCGTGGTCGGCGAGCAGCCCGATGAGGCGGGCCCCGAGTCCGATGTTGCGGTACCCCTCGGCGACGTGGAGCATCATCTCGGGGATGTCGTCGGCGACGTGGCCCGGACCGGCGACGAACTGGGCCCAGATGACACCGACGGGACGGCCGCCGTCGAGGGCGACGAAGCCGGCGTCACCGCGCCCGGGACGGAAGTCCAGCGGGTGGGCCGGATGGTCGCGCAGCGCTGCGGCGCGCGAAGGGTGGTCGTCGACGGTCATCGGGCGGAAAATCAGTCCCATGACCGTTGATTCTATCGCCGGTACCGTGGGGTGCATGGCTACCGACCAGTTTGCTTCCGCTCTCGCCCTGGCCCGCGAGGCCTCCCGCGTGGAGGTCTTCACCGGTGCGGGCATGTCCGCCGAATCCGGACTCGACACGTTCCGCGACGCCCAGACGGGCCTGTGGACCAAGGTCGATCCGGTCGCCTTCGCCTCCGTCGACTCGTGGGCACGCGACCCCGAACCGATGTGGGCGTGGTACCTGTGGCGGGGCACCGTGTGCCGCCGCGCGGAGCCCAACCCGGGTCACCGGGCGATCGCCGACTGGTCCCTGCTTGCCGACGTCCACGTCGGCGTCACCACCCAGAACATCGACAACCTGCACGAACGCGGCGGCATGGACGATGTCGTGCACCTGCACGGCTCGCTCTTCGACTACCGCTGCACCATCTGCTCCCGCCCCTGGAAGGGCGAGGTGGAGTTCCCCGACGAGCCGGTCGCGCGGATGGCCCCGCCGGAGTGCCCGCTGTGCGGCAACCTGGTGCGCCCCGGCGTGGTGTGGTTCGGCGAACAGCTGCCCCAGGACGAGTGGGGTCGTGCCGAGGCCCGCATGGCGGCGGCCGACCTGGTGGTCGTGGTGGGCACGTCCGGGGTGGTGCACCCGGCGGCGGGGCTGCCGCTCGTCGCGAAGCATTTCGGGGCGAAGATCCTGGAGATCTCACCGGAGGAGACCGAACTCAGCCGCATCGCGGACGTCTCCTGGCGCACCACCGCAGCGCAGGGCCTGACGCAGCTGGTGATGGGCCTGACGCTGGACGCCTAGGACCTGCCTGAGGCAACCAAAACATGCCGCGAAAGCCCTCCCCGCCTCAGGGAAAGGGGGCTTCGCGGCATGTTTTGGTTGCCTCAGGGCGTGGGCACGACGTGGAGCGCCGCCGTGGGGGTCACCGTGACCTCGTCGCCGACGGCGAAACGCGCCGGCCCCTGCTCGCGGACCGCCAGCTTCTCCCCCGCGCCGTGCAGACGGATCCGGTACAGGGTGGAGTGGCCGGCGTACTCGACCGCGCCGACCGTGGCGCCCACGCCGATGCCCGGCCTGGCGGACAGACGCAGCTGCTCGGGGCGGATGACCACCTTGCCGATCGACCCGACACCCTCCGCGCAGGTCGCCTCGACCGTGCCGAGGGCGCAGGTCACGGTGTCGCCCTCGAGGGTGCCGCGCAGCACTGAACACGTGCCGACGAACTCCGCCACCCACGCCGTCGCCGGGCGGGAGTAGACCTCGGAGGGGGTGCCCACCTGGACCAACTGCCCCGCGGAAAGCAGGGCGACGCGGTCGGCGACGGAGAGGGCCTCGTCCTGGTCGTGGGTGACCAGCAGACCGGTGGCGCCGCTGGCTGCCAGCACCTCGCGGACGTCGGTACGCAGGCGCACGCGGAGGGCGGCGTCGAGGGCGGAGAAGGGTTCGTCGAGAAGCACGAGGGCGGGCTCGGGGGCCAGTGCCCGGGCCAGTGCGACGCGCTGCGCCTGGCCACCGGACAGCTCGGAGGGCATGCGGTGCGCGAGCTCCGGGATGCCGACCATCTCGAGCAGCTCCATCACCCGCGGCGGCACGGGCCCACGGCGCTTCCACAGGCGGGGGCGGGAGAGGCCGAAGGCGACGTTGGCGGCGACGTCGAGATGCGGGAACAGGGACGCCTCCTGCGGCACCAGCCCCACGCCGCGCCGCTCGGGGGCGACGCTCACCGGGCCGTCGACGACGCGGCGACCCGCCAGATCCACCTGCCCGGCCGTCGCCGGCAGCAGGCCCGCCAGCACGCGCAGCAGCGTCGTCTTGCCGCAGCCGCTGGGACCGAGGACGGCGAGGAGCTCACCCTCGGGCACGTCGAGATCGAGGCCGTGGAGCACCGTCGTCTCGGTGCGCCCCGGACCCGGGAACGCGGCCTGCAGACCACGGACGGACAGGGCCGGCGGGTGGGGGTGGTTCGTCATGAGGAGCCTCCGGGTTGACGGGCCAGCACCAGGGCCGGGATCGCGGCCACGGCGATGAGCATGAGGCCGTAGGGCGCGGCACCACCGTAGGCGGCGATGTCGGTCAGCTGCCACAGCCTCGTGGCCAGGGTATCGACACCCGTCGGGCGCATCATCAATGTGGCCGGGAGTTCCTTCATCACGGTGAGCGCGACCAGCATCGCACCGGCGGCGATGCCCGGCCATGCAACGCGGCCGGTGACCTCGGACCACGTCTGCACCGGGGTGCGGCCCAGGGTGCGGGCGGCGTCCTCGAGACGTTCGGGCACCTGCGCCACCGACGTGCGGACCGAGCCGACGGCCTTGGGCACGTAGAGGATGCCGTAGGCGATGACCAGCAGCGTCATCGTCTGGTACAGCGCAGGCGCCACCTTGAGGGCGAGGTAGACCATCGACAGGCCGAGCACGATGCCGGGCAGTCCGTGGCCGAGGAAGGTGGCGGTCTCCAGGCCGCCGACCAGGCGGGTGCGCTGCCGGGCGGCGAGGATGCCCACCGGCAGGGCCAGCAGCGTCGCCACGACCGCCCCCGCGAAACCGAGCAGCACCGTCGTCCGGGCCGCGGCCAACAGGCGTGCGACCTCGACCTCCCGGCCGGCGACGCTGATGATCAGCCGCTGCACCAGCACGGCGATCGGCATGCCGACGGCCGCCAGGAACACGGTGCCCAGCGCCGTGGAGGCCAGGATGTGCCCGGTGCGGGAGAGCTTGACCGACGGCGGGGCGTCGCCGCGGACGCGGAGGGCGGTGACGGGGCGTCGTAAAGCACGCTCCGCGACGACCACCAGCAGCGCGAGGAACACGAGCATGAGGGAGAGCACCATCGCCAGCTCGCGGTTGAAGGTGCCGGAGAAGGCGGTCTGCACCGCCGGGGTGAGCGCCGGGTAGCGCATGATCGCGACGACGCCGAACTCGGAGATCGTGTACAGCGCCACCAGCAGCGCACCCGCCCCGGCGGCCGGGGCGATCTGCGGCAGCGTCATGGTGAGGAACGCCCGAACCGGACCCAGGCCGAGGGTGCGGGCGACGTCCTCGATGGAGGTGTCCGCGCGGCGCAGCGCGGCGGCCACCGGGAGGGTGACGTACGGGGTGGACACGAGCACCAGCACCAGCACGGAACCGACGTAACCGCGCAGCGGGGTGGCGCTCACCCACGCGAGGCCGGCGACGTAGGAGGGGATCGCCAGCGGCAGGGCGGCCGCCACCCACCACCAGCGGCGGGCCACGAGGTTGGTGCGCACGAGCAGGAAGGCCGTCGGCACGCCGATGAGCAGTGCCCCGCCGGTGGCGCCGAGGGTGAGCAGCATCGTGTTCGTCATCAGCTGCCACGTGCGCGGGCGCAGCAGCGCGCCGGTGATGCGTTCGACGGGGGCGGCCAGCGCCTCACCGAGCAGGAAGACCAGAGGGGTGGCCACCACCGCGACGGTGAAGAAGGCGAGGACGAGGAGCAGCGGGTGCGGACGACGCGTGCCGCCCATCCCGCGGGAACCCCGGGAACGACCGAACGGCCGACGCGCGGATGCGCGACGACCGGAGGGTGCGGATGGAACAGCGGGGGCCGACATCTAATCGACGGTGAGACCGGCCTCGTCGACGAGTGCGGCGCTCTCCTCGACGGTGCCCAGCTTCGCCAGATCGACGTCCGGCGCGGAGAGGGACTCCAGCGGCGGCACGCCCTCGGGGCCTGCCACGCCGGTGACCAGCGGGTACTCGAAAGTCTTCTGCGCGAAGTAGGTCTGGCCCGCCTCAGAGAGGAGGTAGTCGACGAAGGCCTGCGCATCGGCGCGGCCCGCCCCCTTGGTGAGGATGCCCACGCCGGTGGCGTTGACCAGACCGGCCAGGTCGCCGGCCTCGCCGAACTTCAGCTGGGCACGCATGTCGGTGCCCTGCTCCGCGGCCGCGGCGTACCAGTAGTAGTGGTTGATGAGGCCGACCCGGATCTCGCCCTTGTCGACGGCCTCCAGGATGTCACCGTTCTTCTTGTAGGTCTTCGGCTCGTTGGCGGCGAGCGCCTCGAGCCACTCGCGGGTGGCGTCCTCGCCCTCGGTCACGCGCATGGCGGTGACGAAGGCCAGGAAGGAGGCGTTGCCCGGGGCGACGCCGATCTGGCCCTTCCACTTCGGGTCGACCATGTCGGCGATGGTGGCGGGGGCCTCCTCCTCGGTGACGGTCTCCGAGTCGTAGGCGACGGCGCGGGCACGACCGGTGACGCCGACCCACTGGTTCTCCTCGGAGGAGAAGCCCTCCGCCACGCTGGCGATGGTCTCGGCCGGCAGCTCGGTGAGCATGCCCTGGTCCTCGAGGAGGCCGAGTGCGCCGGCCTCCTGGGAGAGGAAGACGTGCGCCGGGGAGGCGTCGCCCTCGGTGAGCAGCAGCTGGGCCTGCTCGGCGGTGGAGCCGTAGCGGACCTCCACGTCGATGCCGGTCTCCTCGGTGAAGTCGGCGATCAGCGGTGCGACCAGGTCCTCGGAGCGGCCCGAGTAGATGACGAGCGAACCCTCGTCACCTGCGGCGGTGTTACCGGTGGTGCCGGCGCTGTCGGTGCTGTCACCGTTGCCGCAGGCGACGAGTCCGGCGGCGGCGCCGCAGACGGCGACCACCGCTGCGGCGAAACGCTTGGTGAAGCGCATGTGTACCCCTCAATACGTCGTGATGTTGTCGATCATGCGTTGCCCCGGGAGAACAACGAAGGTAAGGCTAACCTAGCGACCCCCGGTCACACCAGGGGTATTCCCGACTTTCTCACCCCTTCACCCCCGCCCGGGTACCGAATCGTAGTATCACCTCCATGAACGCCCCCTTATCGACCACCCCCGCCCCCTCCTCGGCAGCGCCGGGAACGGTGGCCCCGTGAGTCTCCGCGCCATCCTGGCGGACACCCGCCCGCTCCAGGTCCCCGCCTACCGACGCCTGTGGATCGCCAACATCGCCACCATGATCGGCGCCCAGCTGACCGTCGTGGCCGTGCCGGCGCAGATCTACTCGATCACCGGCTCCTCCGCCTACGTCGGACTCACCGGACTCTTCGGCCTCGTGCCGCTGGTCATCTTCGGCCTGTACGGCGGGTCGATCGCGGACAGCTTCGACAAGCGGAAGGTGCTCGTCGGCTCGACGGTCGGCATGATCGTCACTGCGTTGACCTTCTGGGGCCTGACCGTGGCGGGCAACACCAACGCGTGGTGGCTGCTGGCCGTGTTCTCCCTGCAGCAGGCCTTCTTCGCGGTCAACCAGCCGACCCGCACGGCCGTGTTCCGGTCGATCCTGCCGCTGGAGCTCCTGGCGGCCGGCTCCAGCCTCAACATGATGCTCATGCAGTTCGGCGCGATCGTCGGACCGCTCGTGGCCGGTGCCCTCATCCCCTTCATCGGCTACTCGTGGCTCTACGCCCTCGACGCCGCACTGCTCATCCCGACGCTCGGCGCGGTGCTGGCGCTGCCCGCCCTGCCGCCGAAGGGAGACGTGCAGCGGGCGGGCTTCCGCTCGATCGTCGACGGCCTGGCCTACCTGCGCACCCAGCCGGTGCTCATGGTGGCGATGCTGCTCGACATCATCGCCATGACCTTCGGCATGCCGCGCGCCCTCTACCCGGAGATCGCGGCGGTGAGCTTCGGCGAACCCGGCGACGGCGGCATCATGCTGGCGCTCCTCTACTCCTCGATGGCGGCGGGCGCGGTGCTCGGCGGGCTGCTCTCCGGCTGGGTGTCGCGGGTGGTGCGTCAGGGCCTGGCGGTCATCGTGTGCATCATCGCGTGGGGTGCCGCCGTGGTCGTCGCCGGCGGTGCGGTGATGCTCAGCCCCGGCGCGGTGACGCTGTGGGCGTGGATGGTCATCCTCATGCTCGTCCTGGGCGGGGCGGCCGACATGTTCTCGGCGGCGCTGCGCACCGCGATCCTCCAGCAGTCGGCGGCGGAGCACGTGCAGGGCCGCATCCAGGGCGTCTACATCATCGTGGTCGTCGGTGGCCCGCGCATGGCGGACGTCCTGCACGGCTGGGCGGCCGCGCCGCTCGGCGTGGGCCTGACGACGCTGCTCGGCGGCGCCCTTGTCATCGTCGGCACGCTGGCGTGCGCGGTGCTGGTGCCGGGGTTCACGAACTACCTGAAGCCGGGGCCGCGGGACATCGCGAAGCAGGAACCCTAGACCGATCAGTCCGTGAAATTAGACAAAGTTGTCTGAATTTATGTAGTATGCCGTCATGGCCACCGTCTTCTCACGTCCGCGCACCCCGGCGGCGAAATGCCTCCACCTGGTGCGACTGCACCAGATCGTCACGCGCAGCGAGCTCGTGGAGGCCACCGGCCTGTCCCAGCCCACCATCACCCGCGCCATCAGCGCACTGATCGGTGCGGGACTCGTCCACGAGCGCACCGACCTCACCCGCTCCCAGGGGCGCGGACGCCCGACGATCCCGCTCGAGCTGACCAACCACCCGGCGCTGCACGCGGGCATCGCGGTCGGCACCTCGACGACCTACATCGGGCTCTTCGACACCCGCGGACGCACCATCCGCGACGCCGACGTGCCCACCCCCGTCGCCGAACTCACCGAGTCCGACTTCATCGAGCACGTCATGGCCGGCCTCAACCGCCTCACCGCGGGCCTGGACCGCCCGCTGGCGTCGGTGGGCGTGACCACCTCCGGCCGGGTCACCGACGACGGCGTCGTCGACGCCCCCAACCTCGGCTGGCACGGCGTCGACTTCGCCGGCCGCCTGCGCTACCAGTTCTCCGTGCCCGTCGTCGTCTCCGCGGCGGTGCCCGCGATCCTCGGCTCCGAGATCCAGTCCGCGGAACTGCCCACCGGCACCGACACGAGCGACACGATGGCCCTGTTCGCCGACGACTCGATCGGCGCGGCCGTCGCCGATGAGCAGGGCGTCCACCAGATCGACCTGCCCGACTCCGCGCGCGGGCTGACCACTGCCGGCGTCCTCGACGGCCGCTGGCCCTCCGTCTCCGCGGCGGCCGCCGACCCCGCCGCCCGCCCCGTCCTCGACGAGCGTGCCCGCCGCCTCGGGGAACTCACCGCCGACCTGGCGCAGCAGCACTCCCCCGCCACCGTCGTCGTCGCCGGTTCCGCCTTCCTCGACGACCCCGCCGCCCCGAAACTCTTCGCCGCGGCCGTGCGGGCCCGGATCCCGGAGCTCCAGCTGCGCCTCATCCCGACCCACCGGGAGGTCGTCCGCGCCATCGCCCGCGCCGTCGCCCTGGATCAGACGCTGCGCGAGCCGCTGGCGCTCTACGGTGCGACGCGCGGGGTGTAGCGCGTACGGAAGTACCCTTCCGTCCCCGTGCGTGGAGAGTTTCCCCAGGTCAGATTCTCCTCACGCGGACAAACGGGTACTTCCGCACATCACCCCTCCGGTGCCGTCCACGCCAGGTGCTCGGCAGACCAGCAGTGGTCCGGATAGGGGGTCGCCAGGACCGAGAGGCTCGCGACGTAATCGCGGATGAGCTCCTCGGCGATCCCGTTCCGCAGGGTCGCGTCATTGATGTGGACGGGGACCAGACCGTTGATCCGGTACTGCTCGTTCTGGTCGTACTCCCGGGCCTTCGTGGAGTGCGGGTCACCGGGATCGACGAGGTACTTGCCCGCGCCGTCATACTCGATGATCAGGCCCAGATCCGGATAGAAGAAGTCGACACGCCCCAGCCACACCCCGCGTCGCGACCTGATCTCGGCCTGCTGCCACGGCACCGGCGTCCCCATCCTCCACAACAGGAGTTTGACGTCGGTCTCCCGTGGACTCTCCGATCCTGAGGAGGCCAGCAGGAAAGCCAGCTGCACGTGCGCGATCCCCTTCACCGCGCCCAGTGTCCCCACCCGCTGCTCCACCTCCTCGCGTGTGAACAGCTCGTGCGCCAGGCCGTAGTCGAGCGCCCGCACCGAATCATCGAGCGTGGACCACCGCGACAGATCGAGTGCCGTGGTCAGTGCATCCGTGACCAGCACCGTGCCGAAATCCGTCTCATGCGAGTGCAGGGAACCCGCGTGCGACCTCCTCCCCAGCCTCCGGTGCCGCACCACCCCGGAGCGCCGGGTCCGGGCGACGAACGACGCCAGCTCGACCCCCTGCTGCTCCAGTGCCCGGTGGGAGTCCGCGACGGGGAACCCCCACAGGTGGGCCGCTGAGATCCCCACCACCGCAGACCTCGGGGCGGTACAGGCGTATGCGACGATGCGGGCCTTGATCCTCTCCTCCCGCGTCAGGTCCTCGGCCTGTCCGCTCTCGATGTAGTGTCCGGGCGCAAGGCGGACGTACTCGTCATTCCGCCAACCCCGGATGATTCTCTGACGCTCTGCCCCGGTGGCACGCGTGGTGCTGATCACCGGCCCCCCGACCTGGTTCATGTCCGCAGTCTCCCATCAGCGCCTGCGGCACGCACCTCCACACGTCGGTGGCGTTGTGAGGCACCCGCTTGTTCGCGAGCTCCGGGAGTTTTCCCAGGTCAGGTTTTCCTGGGGTGAACAAGAGGGTACTTCCGCACACATGCCTTCCGTGGGAACAGGGGGGCATATACTCTTGCCCATGGTTTCCCGGATGCGTACCCGCCATTTCGCCCAGGCCAAGGCCGAGGGCCGCAAGATCTCCTGCCTGACCGCCTACGACGCGCCCACCGCCGCGATCTTCGATGAGGCGGGCATCGACCTGCTCCTCGTCGGCGATTCCGCCGCCAACGTCGTCCTGGGCCAGGACTCGACCCTGTCGATCACGGTCGAGGAGATGATGACCATGGCGACCGCCGTCGCCCGCGGCACCGAACGCGCCTTCGTGGTCACCGACCTGCCCTTCGGCTCCTACGAGGTCTCCCCCGCCCAGGCGCTGGAGACGGCCGCCCGGTTCATGAAGCAGACCGGTGTCGCCGCGGTGAAGATCGAGGGCGGCGTCGAGATCGCCCCGACGATCCGCACGCTCGTCGACGCCGGCATCCCCGTCATGGCCCACATCGGCTACACCCCGCAGTCCGAGCACGCCCTCGGCGGCTACGTCGTCCAGGGTCGCGGGGAGGCCGCGGAGAAGCTGCGCGCCGACGCCCTCGCCGTCCAGGAGGCCGGCGCCTTCGCCGTCGTCCTCGAGATGGTCCCCGCCGGCATCGCCGGGGAGATCACCCGCGAGCTCACCATCCCGACGATCGGCATCGGCGCCGGCGCCGACACCGACGGCCAGGTCCTCGTGTGGACCGACGCCTTCGGTCTCACGCGCGGCCGTACGCCGCGTTTCGCGCGTCGTTACGCGGAGATCGGGGACATGCTCCTCGACGCCGCCCGTGCCTACCGCACCGACGTCGAGTCCGGCTCCTTCCCGGACGAGTCCGAGTCCTTCCGGGACGAGCAGTGACCGTCGTCGCGCGCACTGTCGCGCAGCTGCGTTCCGCCGTCGCCGATCTGCAGGGTTCCGTCGGCCTCGTGCCGACCATGGGTGCGCTCCACGAGGGTCACGGCCGTCTGGTGTCCCTGGCCGCCGAGGAGAACTCCTCGGTGGTGGTGAGCATCTTCGTCAACCCGTTGCAGTTCACCGACCTCGGCGACTGCGACGACTTCCGCCACTACCCGCGTGACCTGGACAAGGACGTCGCCTTCCTGGAGAAGCTCGGCGTCGACGTCGTGTTCGCGCCGACCGACGAGGCGATGTACCCGGACGGCCTGCCCCAGGTGTGGGTGCGGGCCGGCGAGATGGGTGAGCGCCTCGAGGGCGCCTCCCGTCCCGGCCACTTCGACGGCGTGACCACCGTGGTGGCCAAGCTGTTCCAGCTCATCCAGCCGGACCGCGCCTACTTCGGTGAGAAGGACGCGCAGCAGCTGGCGATCATCCAGCGCATGGTCATGGACCTGGACTTCCCGCTGCAGATCCGCCCGGTGCCGATCATCCGCGGTGCCGACGGCCTGGCCGAGTCCTCCCGCAACCAGCACCTCACCCCCGAGGCGCGGGAGCAGGCGCTCGTCCTGCCGCGCACCCTGGCCGCGCTGCGTGACCGCGCCGCCGCCGGTGACCCCCTCGACGTCGAGGGTGCCCGCGAGGCGCTGCGCTCCGCCGAGGGCGTGGAACTCGACCACCTCGAGGTCGTCGACGCCGCGACGCTGCTGCCGGTCTCCGAGGTCGGCGCCGGCGCGCTGGCCGTCGCCGCGATCCACGTGGGTGGCACGCGGCTCATCGACAACGTGCGACTGCTTCCGCCGCGCGCTTAGCGTAGGGGCCGACGCCGACGATCGTCGCCGAACCGGGGCCGAGCCAGTCCCCGTAGCCCACCAGGTGCAGCGGCAGCCCCCGGTCGAGGACCCGCCGGAAGGGACGCAGCGCCGGGCGGAAGCCGGTGCACCAGATGAGGTGCTCCGCGTCCACCTCGTCGAGGCTGCGGAACAGCGGCGTCGCCCGCAGGCGGCCGGAGTCCCGCGCGGCCTTCACCGCGGGCAGGACCACGATGTCCCCGAGCTCGGAGTCCGCCCCCGGGTCCTCCTCCCCGCGCAGGATCGCCAGGGCCCGCAGGCTGTTGCGGCGGAAGAGCACGCGGCCGTCGACGTCGTCGGGCATCCAGCGGGGTTCCTGCCGGGTGTACCAGGTGACGTCCGCGACCCCGGTGAGTTCGGCGGCGATCTGGGCCGCCGAGTTCGCGGCGCCGACCACCGCGACCCGCGTGCCCACGAAAGGCCCCGGGCCCGGGTAGTTCGCCGAGTGCCACTGCCGTCCGCGGAAGGTGCCCGGATAGTGGGGCACGAAGGGGGCCGACCACGTCCCCGTCGCCGCCACCACCTGGCGGGCCCGCCAGGTCCTCTCACCTGCGTGCAGCGTGAACACCTCCCCGTCGTGCGTCACCTGCTCCACCGTGACGGGACGCTCCACCTGCAGGTCATAGCGCTTCTCGTATGCGGTGAGGTAGTCGACCACATGCTGCGCCGGCGGGAAACCGTCGAAGGCCGGCATGGGCATGCCGGGCAGGTTCGAGAACTCCGCGGTGGAGAACAACGTCATCGACGGCCACACGTGGAGCCAGGCGGCACCGGGGGTGGGTTGGGCGTCGAGAAGCAGGGGGTCGATGCCGTGACGGCGCAGGTAGTAGGCGGTGGCGAGGCCGGACTGACCGGCGCCGACGATGATGACGTCGTGGATCATGTCAGTCCATCTGGAGGACGGCGCGCAGCTCCGCGAAGGCCTCCGGGAGCACGGTGTGCGTGACGGTGCGGCCCTGCTGCTCACGGGCGATGAGGCCGCACCCGGTGAGCTTCTTCAGGTGGTGCGAGATGGTCGGCTGGCTCAGGCCGATGCGTTCCGCCAGCTCGTTGACGGTCACCGGGTCGCAGCCGCAGCCGGCGATCTCGGAGAGGATGCGCAACCGCGTCGGGTCGGCCACGCAGGAGAACAGCCGTGAGTAGCGTGCGACCTCCTCGTCGGTGAGTGGGCCCTTGTTCAAAGCGCAGCAGTCCTTCATACCCCCACCATATATTGACGGGCATCTATGACGGAAGTACGCTCACATTGACCACCTTCAATACGTGAGGTTTCTCCATGTCCTTCCTCGATCGCTGGCTCCCCGCGTGGATCCTGCTCGCCATGGCCGCCGGACTGCTCCTCGGCCGCACCGTCCCCGGCCTCCCCGACCTCCTCGGCACGATGGAGATCGGCCAGATCTCCCTGCCGATCGCCCTCGGCCTGCTCGTCATGATGTACCCGCCGCTGGCGAAGGTGCGCTACGACAAGACCGCCGAGATCACCGCCGACCGACGGCTCATGACCGCCTCCCTGCTGCTCAACTGGGTCATCGGCCCCGCCTTCATGTTCGCCCTGGCCTGGATCTTCCTCCCCGACCAGCCGGAACTGCGCACCGGCCTCATCATCGTCGGCCTCGCGCGCTGCATCGCCATGGTCCTCATCTGGAACGACCTGGCCTGCGGCGACCGCGAGGCCACCGCCGTCCTCGTCGCCGTGAACTCCGTGTTCCAGATCCTCATGTTCGGCGTCCTCGGCTGGTTCTACCTGCAGGTCCTGCCCTCCTGGCTGGGGCTGCCGACCACCGCCGCCGAGTTCTCCTTCTGGTCGATCGTGGTCTCGGTCCTGGTCTTCCTCGGTATCCCGCTGGCCGCCGGCGCCGCCTCACGCATCCTCGGCGAGCGCCTGCGGGGACGCGAGTGGTACAACACCGTGTTCATCCCGCGGATCTCCCCGCTCGCCCTCATCGGCCTGCTGTACACGATCGTGCTGCTCTTCAGCCTGCAGGGCGAGAAGATCACCGGCCAGCCGTGGACCGTGGCCCGCCTGGCCGTCCCCCTGCTCGGCTACTTCGTGGGCATGTTCCTCATCTCCGTGATCGCCACGAAGCTGGTCGGGCTGAACTACGAGAAGTCCGCGGCCGTCGCCTTCACCGCCGCCGGCAACAACTTCGAGCTGGCCATCGCGGTGAGCGTCGGCACCTTCGGCGCGACCTCCCCGCAGGCCCTGGCCGGTACCATCGGCCCCCTCATCGAGGTCCCCGTGCTCGTCGGCCTCGTGTACGTCATGCTGTGGCTGGCACCCCGCCTCTACCCCGGTGACGCCACCCTGCCCACCGCCAACCGAAAGGAACTCATCCACTCATGAGCACCTCCGTCCTCTTCGTCTGCGTCGGCAACGGCGGCAAATCCCAGATGGCCGCCGCCCTGGCCGCGAAGCACGCCCCCGGGTGGGAGATCCACTCCGCCGGCACCCGCCCCGGCACACAACTCAACGCCGAGTCCGTCGAGGCGATCGCCGAGGTCGGCGCCGACATGTCCGGCGGCACCCCCAAGGGCATCGACCCGGACCTGCTGCGCCGCATCGACCACGTCATCGTCCTCGGCGAGGACGCGCAACTGGACATGCCCGCCGACGCCACCGGCACCCTCGAGCGCTGGGTCACCGACGAGCCCTCCCTGCGCGGCATCACCGGCATGGAGCGCATGCGCCTCGTGCGCGACGACATCGACGCCCGCGTGCAGGCACTCGTCGCACAGTAGGCGACCACACATCGACCAGAATCAATATGTGGGATAGGCTCGGTGGTGAGCACGGAAGGAGGTCACGATGAACTGGCTGAGCACCCTCTCCGACCTCATTCAGCACCAGGTCCTCGGCATGGCCTGGCTCAATGACCTGATCGGCCGCCTCCTCACGGCGCTGGGGCTGGATGTGGGCACCCGGGTCGGCGGCAGCGTGCAGTTCTTCCTCTACGACGTCATCAAGATCTCCGTGCTCCTCGGCCTGCTCATCTTCGGGGTCTCCTACGTCCAGAGCTACTTCCCACCTGAGCGCAGCCGCCGCATCCTCGGGCGCGTCCGCGGTCTGCCTGCCAACACGCTCGGCGCCCTGCTCGGCACCATCACCCCCTTCTGCTCCTGCTCCTCCATCCCCCTGTTCATGGGATTCACCGCCGCAGGGCTACCCCTGGGAGTGACCTTCTCCTTCCTCATCTCCTCCCCGATGGTCGACCTCGCCAGCGTGGTGCTCCTCTCCAGCATCTTCGGCTTCAGGATCGCCGCCGCCTATGTGGTGCTCGGACTGGTCATCGCGGTGGTGGGCGGCTCCGTGATCGAGAAGCTGCGGATGGAGTCCCACGTCACCGCCTTCGCCACCGCCGCCCGGTCGCGCGTTCCGGTCGAGGTCAGCCAGGCGGGCGGCCCAGCCGTGGACGTCGCCGACCCGGAGCTCACGCGTCGGCAGCGCCTCGACTTCGCCGGGGAGCAGACGGCCGACACCTTCCGCCGGGTCTTCCCCTACGTCCTCGTCGGCGTCGGCATCGGTGCCCTCATTCACAACTGGATCCCCCAGAGCTGGGTGGAAACGGCCCTGGGCAGCGACAATCCGTTCGGCGTCATCGTCGCCACCCTGGTGGGCGTGCCCATGTACGCCGACATCTTCGGCACCATCCCGGTGGCCGAGGCGCTGCTGGCCAAGGGCGCACAGCTGGGCACGGTGCTGGCCTTCATGATGGCGACCACCACCCTCAGCCTGCCCTCGGCGATCATGCTCAAGCGGGTCATCTCCGGACGTCTGCTCGCCGTGTTCCTCGGAGTGTGCATGGTCGGGATCATCATCGTCGGCCACTTCTTCAACCTCACCCAGCACCTGCTCATGTAGCACCCGACCAGAAAGGAACCCGTCATGGGACTGTTCGGAAAGAAGAAGGAGACCATCGACCTCGGCATGTCCGCCCCCGAACCCGACACCGCACGGGTGAAGATTCTCGGGCCCGGCTGCCGTAAGTGCCGGGCCCTGGAGTCCGCCGTGACCCAGGCCCTGGCGGAGATGGGCAGCACCGAGACCCCGAGCCACGTCACCGACTTCGCGCAGATCGCCGCCTACGGGGTCATGAGCACCCCGGCCCTGGTCATCGACGAGGAGGTCGTCTCCTCCGCCCGCGCCCTCAGCACCGCAGAGGCCAAGGCGCTGCTGGAGGAAAAGCTCGGCTGAGGTCAGGCTACTCCCCCAGCGCCGCGTGCCTCTTCGACAGGTCGACGTAGCGTCCGGCGTGCGGGATGAAACCCTCGTACTGCTCCGGGGCCAGCTCGCGGCGGATCTTCGCGGGGACGCCGGCGGCCAGGGTGCGGTCCGGCACCTCGAATCCCTCGAGCACCACGGCCCCGGCGGCGATGAGCGCCCCGGAACCGATCACCGAGCGCGAGAGCAGCGCCGACTTCATGCCCACGAGCGTGCCGTCACCGACCGTCGTACCGTGTACCAGCGCCATGTGGCCGACGGTGACATCGTCGCCGAGGATGCAGGGAGCGTCGCCGTCGACGTGCAGGACCGAGTTGTCCTGGATGTTGGTGCGGGCGCCGATGCGGATGGCGTTGACGTCGCCGCGCAGGACGCAGCCGTAGAACACGGAACTGTCGGGGCCGATCTCGACGTCGCCGATGATCACCGCGTTCGGCGCGATCCACGCCGTCGGGTGGATGCGCGGTTTCTTACCCTCGAACTCGATGATCATGCCAGCGCCTCCCGCACGGAATCCACGCCGGTGAACAGCACGGCGTTCATGCCCAGTTCCGCCGCGGCGGCGACGTTGACCGGGTCGGCGTCGAAGTAGAACGTCCCCTTGGCGGGCACGCCCATCGCGTCGAGGGCCACCGCGTAGGCACGCGGGTCGGGCTTGATCACGCCGATGTCGCAGGACATCGTCACCGCGTCGAAACGCCCCAGCCACTCGTGCTCGGCGCGGGCCCGCTTCGCGAGGCCGGCCGGCAGGTTCGAGAGGATGCCGGTGCACACGTGGTCGTCGATGAGTGAGAGCGCGAGCGCCACCATGTCGGGGTCCTCCTCCATGGAGGACTCCCAGTCGGCGGCGACGGCCTCGGAGATGTCGAAGGGGTCGAGTCCGGTGCGCACCTGGAGCTGACGCCAGAAACGCTCGTCGCTCACGTCGCCGGAATCATAGGCCGGGCGCAGATCGTCGTAGATCGCCCACATGCCCGCGTCGCCCCCCACGGCACGTTCCACGCGGCGTCGCCCGGCATCGGTCCGCTCCCTGAGCAGGACCCCGAAGAGGTCGAACAGCACAGCAGTCATGACACCACTCTACGTAAATACACTGGGACGGCATGATCGATGTCACCCGAACCGCCGACCTTGTCGCACCTGATCTGCTGGGCTGTGTCGTCACCCTCCACGGGGTGTCGGTGCGGCTCACCGAGGTCGAGGCCTACCTGGGCGCCGAGGACGAGGCCGCCCACACCTACCGCGGTCTCACCCCGCGCAACGCGACCATGTTCGGCCCGCCCGGACGACTCTACGTCTACCTCTCCTACGGCATCCACCTGGCGGGCAACATCGTCTGCGCCCCGGAGGGCGTCGGGCAGGGGTGCCTCATGCGGGCCGGCGAGGTGGTGGGCGGGCTCGACACCGCTTATCGACGCCGCGGGGACGTCCCCTTCGAGCGCCTGGCCTCCGGCCCCGGCAACCTGGGCAGGACGCTGGGTCTCTCCCTGGAGGACAACGGCATCGAGGTCACGCTGGAACCGCCTGCGGAACCGGTGGAGTGGGTGGCCGGACCGCGGATCGGGATCTCGCGGAACGTGGACGCGCCGCTGCGTTTCTGGATCCCCGGGGACCGCACGGTCTCCAGGCGGCGGGGACGGCCATGAATAAGGCCCCTTTACGGGACTCCTTATTGATGGAAAAGGGCTGTTTTCATCAATAAGGAGTAGGATCGGGGGCGATTCTCCTGTTTTCACCACCAGACCTGGATTGAGCACGCACATGACCTACCGCCATCTGAAGAAGGTCTTCCACGCGGTCGGAGCGTCCGCTGCTGGTGAGCTTCACCTGGCTCGACGCAACAGTGAAGCCGCACTGCGGTGGGATCTACCCGTGGGTGAGCACACTCTCTTCTGCATCCTCATCCCAGAACTCGTCTCCCTGGTCGAGGTCATTCACCGGCAAGAAGTGGAAATCACAAGATCATGGGAGCGCCTTCCCCCGGGGGTCCGAGGACATTACATCCGTTCACTCCTTCTCGATGAGGTCGTGTTCACCAACGCCATCGAAGGGGTGCAGTCCACACGCCGCCAGATTCAGGACGCTCTGGAGGACGTCCGTGGGGCATCGCGACAGCACCGCCGATTCCGGGAACTCTCTCACCTTTACCTGGCACTCGGCCACGGCAACGGTGTCGTTCCCACATCAGTGCAGGAGATCCGGGAGCTGTACGACAAGATCATGGACGGAGAACTGGAGGAGGGGGAGCGCCTCGACGGTGAACTGTTCCGCGCCGAGCCGGTCGATGTCACCGACCCCGGAGGCAGGTCCGTGCATCGTGGCTTTCAGCCGGAGTCCAAGATCATTGAGGGCCTGCACATAACGTTGATGGCGATGTCTGAAACGCAGCACGCACCACTCGTGTCCGCTGTGATGTCACACTTCATGTTTGAGTGCATCCACCCGTTCTATGACGGCAATGGCCGGACAGGTCGCTACCTGCTGGGACTTCGCCTGAGTGAACTGCTGTCGACGGTGACAGCCCTGAGTCTCTCTAGAATCCTGCACGAGGACCGCCGGAAGTACTACAGGGCCTTCTCTGATGTTGAGGATCCGCTGAACCGTGGTGACGGAACCCCCTTTGCCCTCATGATGATGGAGGCGATCTCCGAATCACAGCAACAACTCCTCACGGACCTGGTCGCACACCATTACCTTCTCGGGCAGCTCGACGAGGAGATGGAGAACCTTCGACAGTCCGGCGAGATCGAGCCGGAGCATGTGAGGAGAATTCTCTTCCTCCTGGGCCAGATCGACCTTTTCGGGACCTCCTCCGGAACCAGGCTCTCTGAAATTGCCGCCTACCTGGAATTGTCCGAGCAGCAGACACGCCACTATCTCAGGAACATGGAGCAGGATGGGCTGGTGTCCACGACGTCGCTGCGTCCTCTCCGTTTCATCCTCTCCCCTCAGGGCAGACGTCTCCTGAGGCTTCCCGAACCCGGTACCGACTGGTGAAGACCGTATGCTGGGAGCATGAACAGCTTCACCATTCGCCGCGAGGCCGAGGCCGACATCCCCGCCATCCGGGATCTCACGTCGCGCGCGTTCGTCGACAAGCCCTACTCGCGTCAGCGTGAGGCCGCGATCGTGGAGCGGCTGCGCGACGCCGACGCCCTCACCTTCTCCTTCATGGCCGTCAAGGGCGCGTCCCTGGTGGGGCACATCGCGGCGTCCGCGGTGAAGATCTCCGACGGGACCGGGAACTGGTTCGGCGTCGGCCCGATCAGTGTCGCCCCGGAACGCCAGGGCGAGGGCATCGGTTCCCTGCTGATGCAGCGTGCCCTGCAGGAGCTGCGGGAGATGGGCGCCGCCGGCGCCGTGTCCGTCGGCGACCCGACCTTCCTCGGCCGTTTCGACTTTGTCGACGCCCCTGACCTGCGCCTGCCGGGGATGGACCCGCAGTACTTCCGGGCCCTGCCCCTCGCGGACACCACCCTGCCGACGGGCACGGTGTGGTACCACGACGCGTTCGTCGTGTAGCTAGAGCTCCACCTCGCGACGCCCGTACTCGTACCTCCGCCGCTCGCCCTCCTGGTAGACCTGCGGCGGGGCCGGCAGCTCCACCGGGGAGCCGGTGAGCATCGCGACCTCGATGGTCACCGGGGACGCGCAGTGCAGGACCAGTTCCCCGCCGGTGTCGAGGCTGACGCGGATTCCCGAGTCACGCCACCACTCCCACTGCTGCTCGCCGCTGAGCTTGTCGATCAGCGCCACCCGGTCCTGGATCCGCCGGATCCCCGTGATCGTGCCGGGCAGGTCGTGGGCGTCACCGTCGGCCTCCCCGGGGCGGGCCTCGAGCACCGACTCGACGCGCTCGCCGCCCTCCTGCAAGTCGACGACCTGCTCGACGAACTCCAGCTCCACGACCCCCCGGTCCGTGTCGAGCCACGCCCCGAAGGCCCCGACCCCGTCATCGAGTTCCAGGTCCGTGCCGAAGGTGCGCAGCTGCGCACCGACGAGCCCGCGGAGCAGATCCAGGCTGGTGTCACTGAGGAAGGTGTCGGTCATGGTGCCAGGCTAGCTGCACGCCCCCGGATCGGTCTCCCACGCCAGCCGGATGAGCTCCTCGAGCACGTCCAGGTCGATGTCCTCCGGTTTGTTCACGTACACGCAGGACACCGCCGTCTCATGTTTCCCCAGCCTCCCCAGCAGCTCCTCCGAACGCGGCGTCCCCTGCAGCCCGTAGAGGGAGATCCGCGCCTTCCGCGGGCTGAACCCGACGTGGAAGGTGTCGCCCTCCCGGCCCGTGGCGTAGCGGTAGTGCACCCGCCCGTAGCCGATCATGCTCGGCCCCCACATGACCGGTTCCTCACCGGTGGCGCGGGCGAAGATCTCCAGCAGCAGACGCCCGTGCTCCCGGCGCCGCCCCTCCAGGCCGTCGACGTACCCGGCCGGGGACTGCGTCGTCTCCGCGGTCCGCAGGTCGGGGGCGTTGACGCCGGTGTGCCCGCGCGTCCACTCCGCCGCCCGTTCCTCCGGCTCGGGGGCGTTCGCCATGCTCAACCCCCGTTCCCGGAGTGCCGCCTGCAGGCGTTCCAGCCCCCGCTTGCCGACGCCGTGCAACCCCAGCAACTCCGCCCAGTCCACGCCGGCGAGCGACTCGAGGTACGGGTGACCGGCGGCGGTGAGGGCGTCGCGGGCGGGACGCCCCACACCGGGGATCTCCTCCAGGGGTGTGCTCATGGCCGCGATTCTAGGGCAACACACCCCACAGACTGACATGTCTTTCATTCCCAGACCTACCGGTCTAGGCTCCTTGGCATGGCCCATCCGCTCCTCGCCTTCCCCGCCACCGTCAACGAGCACGCCGCCCGCGTCACCGCGGGACTGGTCGTCCTCCTGACTCTGGCCACCATCCTCACCACCGGCCCGACCCGCCTGCTCCTGCTCACCCTCCTGACGCTCGGCTTCGCCCTGCGCGTCGCCGGCGGCCCCCGCTACTCCCCTCTCGCCCGATTCTCCGTCCACGTGCTCGTCCCGCTGCTGCGCCGCTCACCCCGCCTCACCGCCGGCGCCCCGAAACGCTTCGCCCAGGCCCTCGGACTCGCCTTCAGCGCCACCGCCCTCAGCCTCAGCCTCCCCGGCTGGCACCACGCCGCCACCGTGACCCTCGTGATGCTCGCTGCCGCCGCCACCCTCGAGGCCGCGTTCGGATTCTGCCTCGGATGCCGGATCTTCGGCCAGCTCATCCGCCTCGGACTCATCCCCGAGGACGTGTGTGCAGACTGCGCCGATGTCACCGCCCGCTACGCCCGCGCGAAGGCCCCCACGCTCGAGATCCCCCGTGCCGAGGTGGACATCCACGTACGCTGACCCCCATGGGAATCTCGGACATCGCACGCACCGTGGAACGGCGGATCAACGCGACGGGGGTGCGTCGTAAAGCAGCCCAGGGATGGCGACCGGCCGTCACCGGCTTCCACGGCTACGGCAGCCCCACCCGCCTCCACGTCCTCGGACGCGTCCTCATGGAGAGCCCCGACCCGGCGTCAAACCAGGTCCAGCGCGGCTGGCGGCAGTTTTTCACCACCCAGGTCAGCGACATCCCGGTGTCCGTCCGCATCGGCGACCTCGTGGTGGAATCCCGGACCAACGCTCAGGGCTACATCGACGTCCTCGTTCACGACCATGGCCTGACACCCGGATGGCACGAGGTCAGCCTCGAACCCGCAGACGGACCCGCCACCAGCGCCCGCATCCTCATCGTGGACTCGGACGTGCGGTACGGCATCATCTCCGACATCGACGACACCGTCCTGGTCACCTGGCTGCCACGGGCACTCATCGCCGCCTGGAACGCCTGGGTGAAGCGCACCGACCAACGACGCCCCGTACCCGGCATGGCCGAGTTCTACGCCGAACTACGCCGCAACCACCCCAACATGCCCGTCTTCTACCTGTCCACCGGTGCCTGGAACACCTTCGGAACCCTCGTGGACTTCCTCGCACGCCACAACTTCCCCACCGGACCCCTCCTGCTCACCGACTGGGGACCCACCCCCACCGGCCTCTTCCGCGACGGCGCCGAGCACAAGAAGATCCAGCTGCGCAACCTCATCATCGAGTACCCCGACATCCACTGGATCCTCATCGGCGACGACGGACAGCACGACCCCCTCACCTATTCCGAACTCGTCTTCGAGCACCCGGACCGGGTGGCCGGCGTGGCCATCCGGCAGCTCAGCCCGCAGGAGCACGTCCTCGCCCACGGCACCGCCGCCCCGCTCGCACAGGCCCGCCGCGAGGAGCTCTTCGGCGTGCGCACCATCGTCGGAGAGGACGGGCACGAGCTGCTGGAGGAGTACCGGAAGGACCCGTTCCTGGGGTAGGGGCTGTTGTGACGTACCCTTTTGTGCTTGGCAGAGGATTCTGAACTGGGCCTTTACCCCCGGGTTGGGCACATCGGGGTACATCCGCACGAGTGCCCGGCGAACGGAACAGAGTTTGACATGTACACCGGGTCGACATGTCCCTCGGATATGTCGATTCTCGGGCGGAAAATCGACATGTGGGATTTAGGTGAGGATCTCCAGTGCCCGGCCATTGACAAAGATCTTCTGCCTGCCCACCTTCACCTCCACCAGGAGTCCGGCACGGACCAGCTTGGCCAACCAGTTGGACGCCGTCTGCCGTTGCGCAAGCTCAGCGTCAATGACGTCCTGGATGCGCACGTAGGGATTCATCAACAGAACTTCCGCGAGCTCCGCAGCAGGCTGAATTCCTCCGATTCCACGGATCTCCGCTGCGGTCTGTTCCTGCAGGTCACGAAGCCGGTTGATCAGTTCATAAGCGTCACGGGCGGCTTGCTCAACACCGCGCACCATGAACAGCACCCAGTCCTCCCAGGCAGACTCCTCCGTGACTGCCCGCAGCAGACGGTAGTACTCGGACTTGTTGGAGACGATGTACCCGGAGAGATAGAGAACAGGAAGCTGCAGCAGGTTCGCCTGAATGAGAAGTAGAACGTTCAGCAGCCGTCCCGTTCGACCATTTCCATCATAAAAAGGATGGATTGCCTCGAACTGATAGTGGGTCACCGCCATGAGAACCAACGGATCGAGGTCATGGTCTGAATAAATGAATCGTTCCCATGCCCCCAGGTGTCGCTCAATGACCTCCCTACCCTCGGGCGGCGTGTACACCCGCGTCTTCTTCGCCGGATCTCCGATGAAGGTCCCGGGAGTTGAGCGGATGAGAGCCGGCCCTCCCTGCAGAATGGATCCCAGCATTTCGGCGGTCTTCACGGACACCGGCCGCTCGCCGAGCTGCGCAACTCCCCGGTGCAGCGCCTCGCGGTAACGAAGAGCTTCCTTGGTGGCCGGGGACGGATCCGCATCGACAGCCCACGCCGCGCGAAAGAGTTCGTCATTGGTGGTGACGATGTTCTCGATCTCAGTCGATGCCTGTGCCTCACGCAGGGGAATCGTTGACGTGATGATGTGCGGGTTGGGGATCAGACGGCACGCCGTATCCAGCGCCGCCAGCTGTTCTCGCGCAGCTACAACCGCCTTGAGGACCCCTCTGGTCTCCACCTCAATTGGGGGCGGCAACGGAGGTAGGTCGTTGTAGGGAAGGTCAGGGTCAAAAGTCGACGGCATGCCGTTCATGTACACAGCGTAAGCATATCCCGGGGATATGTCGATCTTTCTCCCAAAAATCGACATATGATCTTTCGGGATGATCGTGACCAGGGAAAACTCAGGCACCACTCCGGCCCAGGCGTATCAACACAGCCTCCTCGATCGCCGCCACCGCAACGTCGAAACGGATGCGCTCCTGCTCGATGCGCAGATGCCCGGCCATAATGAGCGCCTCGACGGCCGCTCCCTCCGCCTCGGTCAGTCCCGGATAGGAGCGCACCTGGAATTCCCGGTCCGGAACTCCGAGACGGGACCACCTGCGCACGGTGTCCACATCCATGAGCACCGATGTCACATCCCCGTGGATGCCGCGTACATTCGAGAGAATGGAGAAGCCGTCGGCATCCAGATCGCCCCAGTACAGGAGGGGTGCAGCCCGGAACCAGGGTTCCGCAGCCAATGACGCCGCCCGGTAACCCACACCCCACACGTGAACAACCCCCGGCCATGTCGGCAGGGCGAGAAAGCTGCTGAGATTCTCCACCATGAGGATGCCGCGTGCCGGTGAGACGGCAGCCAGCTCCTCCACGGGAACCTCCACATCACTCAACCCACCGGGGCCCTCACCGGGGTGAGATCGCATCCGCACGCGGTCGGGTGGGGCCAGCAGCCCGAGGTCCTCGCGGCCGGACACTCCCCGAGTAGCGGCCAACAGGGTCTCCACCAGCGGGCGGTGACGTTCCAGCCACTTGGTATCCACCCCTTCCACGGCCACGGCACGGGGCAGCACCGTCACACCCGGGCGTTCCCGAAACCAGGTCACCACACGCAGTGCTGTCTCCAGGGTCGGCATCCCCTGATCCGCCCACAGGGCGATGGCCGTGACGACGGCCTCCCTGTCGCACCCTGCGTCCACCAGCAGGTCTCGGCGCTGCACCCACGCGGCCCATTCCGCCCCCAGCTCCGCCTCCTGCACCAGCGCATCAAGGCTGTCCACCTCGAAGCGGACAGGCACCGGGTGCCGGCCGGCACCCGCCGCCGTCCAGTCGCGCTTCTCCCACACGACGCCCGGTACGCCCTCCCAGTCCCGGACGAATCGGCGGGCCCCCTTCTCGTCCGCAGCCGCGGCGCGGGCAGTCGGAGGGTGGAGGGGGAAGCCGTGGCCGGGGAAGGCGTCGAGAAGCAGTTTCCGTCGGTGACGGCGGATGTAGCTCTGCAGTTTCACCCGGGCGTCGGCACGCATGACCACCATGTCAGCCCACCTCGATCCGGGACAGTCCGGACACACCCCGGACCTCCCCGCGGGAATCGGGCGCCTCGGAGTAGCTGACCACCACGGTGCCACCGACGTAGGGACTCAGGGTCTGGATGAGCTTGAGTGGCGTGGCCAGGATCATGTGGAAACCGAAGCTGGCGAACACGTCCATGGTCTGCCTGGTGAAGGCGGGGTCGGCGCGGTCGAAGGCCTCGTCGAGGATGACGGAGGCATACGCCGGGTACTGCGCCCCCGGTTCGGCCAGCTGGTAGCGCAGCGCCGCAGCCAGGCAGAAGAACACCAGCTTCTGCGCCTGCCCACCGGACAAGGAGGTGGAGTCGACGTAGGTGTTGATCGTCTCGCCGGCGCTGTCGCGCTCCAGCCCGATGAAGCTGACGTGTCGGCGAGTGTCCAGCACCAGGCTCCGCCAGCGTCGATCGGCGGAATCCTGGGAACCGAGCTTCCGCATGATCTTCGCTATCGACTGGTAGCGAGCGAACGCCTGCTTCTCGTCGCTGCTGCCCAGTCCTCCGCTGGTGGCCTCATCGAGGTCACGCTGGAACTGTACGACGACCTCCCCACGTCTGTCCCGGACCTCGATGTGCAGGTAGCGATCGGTGTTGAACTCCGAGCGGGCCAGGGAACGGTTGATCGGTTCGATGCGTTCCTCGATCTCCCGGCGCGCGTTGCGCAGGGTACGCGCAATGGCACCCAGGTTGCGGGTGGACATGTCGTTCATGAGAGAGAGGAACCGCTGGGTGAACTCCGCGAGTCGGTCATCGCGCAGGAGGGTCAGCCGGTTGAGGGCCTCCCCGATGTACTCCGGTTGGGGCAGGATGTCCGCCTGCTCGGCCGGCCAGGTCTGGATGTAGCGGGTGAGGTGATTTCCGATCTGTGTGTCGGTGTTGCGCAACGTTACCTCCAACGCCTCGAGCCGGTGGTCGAGTTCCTCGCGCAGTGCCTGCGTGCGTTCATCGACGTTGCCTGCGTGCAGGCGGCGAGTGGCACCAGTGAGCCGCTCCTCTAGCTCGCGCGCGATGTCCTCGTCCACGTCGGCGACCGGCTGTGACTTTAGACGGGCCAGCTCCTTCTCTGCGGTGCCCTTCTTGTCCGCAAGGACAGCCTGATGGCGCACGGCCTCCTCGGCGGCCTGATCCGCCCGCCGGAGATCGAGGGTCGCTGCCTCCAGACGGAGCTGTAGTTCAGCGGCCACAGGAGTTCTGGTCAGCTCCTCAAGGGCACGATCCAGATCCGCCACGACGGTGTCTGCTGCGGCGACATCCACATCCGCCCACGTGGTCCGCAGAATGAGCTGCGCTGCCTGGTACTCCCGCTGGAGTCCCTCGATACGCACGCGTGCCTCGCGGAGACGATTTCTCGCAGCCTCCACTGTCCGACGCAACGTGGCAACCTGTTGCCGGAGCAGCTCAATCTTCGCGTGGTTCGTGGACCCGAGACGATAGGTGCTTCGGTCACCGAGGCGACGCCGGTCATCCTTCTCCAGCCTCTCGGTGGGGTCACCGGACCGCAGCGCGAATCTGACCAGACCCTGCAGAGTGACTCCGTTGTCGCTGGGGCGGAGCTCCCCGAGTGCCCCGGCATCTGCCACACACAGGAAGTTGTGCCTCTTACCCAGTTCTGCGTGCAGCCAGTCACGGAACGGGGATTCGATGACGGTCACCTTGCGGGGCAGAGCATTGTGGGCCAGACGCGGGGACGAGTAGGTCTCCTTCGTGTGCACGGCGTTGATCACCAGTCGGGCACCGAGGTGGTGCGCATCGACCCACTCCCGCACCCGGGGAAACACCGTCTCCGACACCAGAAGAGTGGCCGCCAGAGTGCTCAGCCGCCGTTGGATCACCGGTTCCCAGTCCGCGTCGACCGGATCGATGAGTTCACCCGCGAAGGGGAGATCACGGTTGTTGAGACCGAGATCTCGGCACAGCTTGTCGCGGACGTCGAGAAGCCGGGCCTCGATGTTGCTGGTACCACGACTGAGTGCATTCAGCTCCTTCTCCGCCGCCTTGAGCTCATCCTCGGCGCGGGTCCGGGCGCTGACGGCCTCCTCACTGCTGGCATCGAGCTTTTCCCGACGCTCCGTGAACTCGTCAACTATCACCCGTGCGTCATTGCTCAGCTGCTGATAGCCTTCGGCATCCTCCGGTTCCACGCCGCCGATACCGGCCACCGCCTCCACCACCCGCGTTCGCTCCGCACGTGTCCGCTGCGCCTGCTCCACCGCCGCGGACCGACGCGCACTGAGCTCACCATGTCGTGCACCGAGTGTCCGGTCCACCGCGTCCTGCGCGATCCGCTGCATCTCCGCGGCGTGCGTCAAGGCCTGGCGTGCACTCTGCAACCGGGACAGGGCCTCGTCATGTTCGATGATGAAACGCCGCACCAGCGCTTCCTGCTCCTCACGCTTGATCCGGTTGGTCACCGTCGGCAGGGCCTGCTTGAGGTGGTGTGCATGCTCCTTGCTTGTCGACGCCTCCTCCTTTCTCTTCTGCAGCCCCACCAGGGGTTCCAGCGCCTCCACCTGAGCGCGGATGTCCTCGACCCGTTCATAGGCTCCCTCGAGGTCCCCGAACTGTTCAAGGGCACGGTCGGCCTTGGCGAAGGTGTCCGGTTCGACGAGCATGTAGTCCCGGAAGAGGTCGTCGAGACTCTGGAGGTCCTTCGCCGACTGAGCGCGGTGCAGAAGGAACTGGGCCTCCTCGCTGGCGATCCCCAGGCGGGAACGGAATTTCGCCGCGAACACGGAGTGCCTGTCGGAGAAGATCGCCTTCTTGTGGACCGCCTTGATGCGCCTCTTGTCGATGCCACTACCCAGATAGTCCACCAGTCCATAGACAGTGAACTCACCAGAGAACAGGCCGTAGAAACGTTCCACATCAGTCGGTGAATTATGACCAGATTTCAGATAGAACATCGCCACGAGGGTGTACACCTCCCCCTCGGCGTTGTCGTAGGTGAGACCGACGACAGAGTAGGTTGCCCGAGGTCGCAGATACGTGGCCACCACCTGGCCGGAGGCGTGGTCCTCGCGGGAACGCCATGCACCCCGGACATAGGAGACGAGGTTACGTCCCTTGCCTCGCGGGGTGTTCGCCTGCGCGGCGGCGTTGAAGCGCACGCGGTCACCGGGGAGGAGGACCGCAGTGATGGCGTCGATAAGCGTGGACTTTCCGGACCCAGATCCACCGGTGATGAGGAAACCCTCCCGCGATACCGGGATGTCCAGGCTTCCCTCGAAGGTGCCCCAGTTGATCAGCTGGATCCGCGAAAGGCGGTACTGGCCGGGATGGATGCTCATGCCTGGTCCTCCGGAATGGTGGTGTCGGTGCGGAATCGCTCGTACTCGACACGGACCCCCTCGACGGTGGCTGCATCGAAGATCTGTCTCAGGGCAGGAGACACCTCATACCGCCCCTCGGTCTCGGTCTTGTACATCAACGAATAGTCGATCATCCGCTTGAACGCCGCCTCATAACGTCGGGCGAGCTTCGCCTCATCGGATTCTGCATCGACCCGGTAGAGGAGGATCTGGTCCCGGAGTTCACCACGGTCGATGATGACACGCTCTCCAGGCGCCGCCAACGCCAGTTCCTGCCGCAGGTGCAGGATGATGAGGGTGTCCATGTGGCTCAGTGACTCGGTGCGCAGCACTTTCGGCACCGGTTCCTGGCGTCCCTCGACCTCCACGTCCTGCCCGCCGGCTGCGGCCCGGGAGAAGGCGATCCCGGCTTCCTCGTCGAGGACGAGGTCAAGGAAGACATTGTGCAGAGCAGTCTGCAGTGCCCCCCGATCGGTGACGATCGCCTTCCACACCTGCGGATGCATCTCCGCCCGGATCATCGGCCCCTTGAGCAGCTGCACCAGAGCCCGGCGCGAGTGATAGGACAAGGTCCCGGAATCGCCTGGCCACATCGGTTCCGTCATCGCTGCTCCTCTGTGGTGTCCGGACGTGTGAACTGCCAACCGCTGATCCTCGCCCTTCGTCTCGTTCCTTCATCCTCCCACTCCACAACCTGCGGGGCACCAGTGGGAGATCCTCGTTGCATGGCCAGGTGCAGGAGACCAACCACGCTCGCCAAGCCCTGCGTCGGAGGATGTTGATGCATGACCTCAGCGATGGTGGCGGTCACGTGAAGTGCGAGAGCTCTGGCCACCGCTTCCTCCAGCTCCTCGAAGTCAATCTCACTGGCCCGGATCTCTGCGAGCAGGGTGTCTGTGTTCAGCTCGACCTCAGCGACCTTCTCCGGCTGCTGCCCGACCTGCTCCTCGCCCGGGTTCCGCAGCCGCAGTGCTGCCACCGAACGCACCTGCATGCCGATCCGCACCAACGGGGTCTCCATCTGGTTGACCGGATGCACCGCCCCCGCCTGGGCCGCCTGCGCGGCGGCGTGCCGGGTTTCCCGCAGCAACTGGACCATGCGCCGATTCTCGGCGAACTCATCGGTGGTGACGTAGTGCCGCAGGCTGCGCGCCAGCGAAGTCATCTCATCACTGACCTCGTAACTGGACTCCTCCATGTCCCGGAAAACCCGGTGCAGACGGACCTGCAGTTCCTCCGGGATCTCCCCGGTGGCGTCCCTCCCGAGAACCTCGCTGATCCACCGGTCGATCAGCGTGGAACGTTCCCGATCCAGCAGGACATCAAAGAAACTGTTGAAGCTGCGACCGGCATCCGATTCGCCGATGAGATCCACCCCCCGGAAGATCTCCTCCAGGACGTCACCGCGCGGATCCTCCGGGTCAAGAAGCTGACGACGCAGCTGCCGGTTGAGATCACCGATCTCCTGGCGCACGCGCGCGAAATCCGCCGGTATCGATGCAGCCAGATCCAGAATGTCCCCCACTCGCTCCTGAATCTGCGCTGACGTGAGCACCTCGAACTCACCCCGGTGGGTGGAGTCGATGAGTCTGTCAATCTCCTCACGTTCGCGCTCCAGCTCGGCGAGACGCTGGCCTGCGTCCGGATCCGATTCCCGGGCGAGGGTCTGCAGGGCCTGCGAGAGCGCCTCCATCCGGGAGGCCGACACGGTACGGTGCGGTCGATCCCAGCGCTGCAGTGCATCGAGCACCGCCAGCGACTCCTCGCTGGGCTCAATCGTCTCACCGGTGCGGCTGGTTCCCGGCCGGCGGATGAACCACTCACTACGCACCCAGTCGCCCACGTAATCCTGCGGGCCACGCGGCAGAGAGAAGCCCTCGGCATTGAGATTGCGCAGGTCTTCGTCGAGAAGCGCGTAGATCTCCTGCACCGGCCGGGCCACCGCCCCCTGCGGGAAGTAGCGTGCCACCACGGCCAGCACCACCGGCAGATGATCGCTGCGCAGCAGCGACATCACAGGGGACGTCCTGCGGAAGCGCGCGAAGCCGAGCGCATGGGAAACCAGACTCATGACTCTTTAGTACCGCACGACCCTGACATGCGCTGCCTGAATATGAAGAGGTGTTCGACCCCCGCCGCCCCAACTCTCATCGAGAAGCCGAAGCCCGGAGCTGAAAAGTGCATACACCCCCGCGGCGCAGCGTTTCCCGTGAAACACTGCCAGTGAAGCCAAAACCCTCCCCACAGATGCAACAGCAAGCTCATACTGAAGGCGCACCCTATCAACGCGTTCGCACTCGGCACCGAAGGGTTACGCCCGCAGATTTAGTTGCCAGCAAGCGCCGGGCCCGAGGCCATGGTTGCGCCCATTCTCGACTCTCGAGCCCGCCCTTCACGGAATGACACCGGACCCCAAGACATCAGCGGCCAACACTTCGCATCAGTGTTCTAGATACCCTCCGAACCCCTCCGGGTCATTCTGGCCAAGTGCTTCGGCCGTGAACGGACATCTGCGAAGCTCAACCGGAATATCGACGTGCTCATACCCACGGAACAAATCCAGGTTGAGTCTTCGACCGAAATCGAGTTCGTCTGGCCCACCCGACTTGACCCCGTGAGGTGGAACCAATTCAGGGAAGTGGATGGCCAGGTCCCCATCCAGGACATGCCCCTGCGGGAACTGGCCAATGCGCTGAGGTTCGCGTTCCATGAAGTCCTCGTCATACCAGTCATCGACGACGGCTCCTTCGAGCTCCTCGGCCGTGCCACGGCCTCCATGTTGGGATTCAGCCGCTATTCAGCACGCACCCAGCATCGACTGGAGGAGGCGTTCCGTATCCGCCGACAGGAAATCACCGGCTGACCACATGGACCAGGGAGGGGTCCCGTCTCACCGGGACACCCCCAACCTGTCTCCTCGTGACGCTGGATCCGTCCCATGGCTCCACTAACCGGCACCACCACGTCCCGCCTTGCCGCGGGCCCGTGCGCATCCTCAACACGTCCGAGTTCGATCCGGAGGTGCCACACGGATGCTGCTGTTCACGGGAGTCATCGAGAAGCTCTCCCGCCACGGAAGACCGCCCCTACCCCAGGATCACCACGTCCAGCCGCCGCGGCCCGTGCACCCCCTCGACGCGTTCGAGTTCGATGTCGGAGGTGGCGGACGGCCCGGAGATCATGGTGATCGGCCCCTCCAACCCGACCGAAGCCACCCGCTCCCACGCCTCGGGGAAGAGTTCCACAATCGTCCCGGCAGGCACGATGCAGATGTGGTGGTCGGGGATGAGGGAGAGCTCGCGGCGTCCCTCGTCCGCCCGGCCGGTGAGGAAGATGGTGCCGGTCTCGGCGCAGGAGACGGTCGACGAGGTGATGACGCAGGCCGCGTCCAACGGGTCGGTCACCTCCTCGGCGAGGGGGAGCCAGATCGGGTCGAGGCCGTCGGGGAGGATGACGGGTCCGGTGACCAGTCCGTCGAGGAGCGTCGGCAACGACTCCACCGTGGCGGAGTGCACCGTCGCCCGGTAGTCCTCCAGGCGGTCGACGAGCATCTCGCGGACCTCGGACGCGTCACGGACGGAGGTGCGTCGATAAGCACGGGGCACCTCGGGCGCAGCGGGGGCGTCGGACAGGGACGCCCGCAGGCGCTGCATGATCTCGGTTCGGGCGTTCATCGATTCTCCTGGAACCAGTGGCGGAAGGACTGCTGCGGCGGGGCCGGGATGACGCGTTCGCGTGTCCAGCCACCGACGAGGCCGGGCAGCCAGCGGATGCGGAAGCGCACCAGCGGCAGCGCGCGCTCGAGCACGGACATGACGCGCCCGGAGCGCATCGCCCAGGACATGCCTCTCATGAGCAGGGACATCTGGCCGGGCTTCTCCACCTCCTCGACGGCGCGGGCGCGCAGGTGGACGAGGATGTCGGGGATGTTGATCTTGACGGGGCAGACGTCGTAGCACGCGCCGCACAGGGTGGAGGCGAAGGGCAGCGACGCGTTCTCCTCCGAGGACAGGCCCGTGAGCTGCGGCGACAGGATCGCGCCGATGGGTCCGGGGTAGGTGGAGCCGTAGGCGTGGCCGCCGGCGTGCTCGTAGACGGGGCAGACGTTGAGGCACGCGGAGCAGCGGATGCAGTGCAGTGCCGAACGTCCCGCCGGGTCGGACAGCACCGCGGAGCGGCCGTTGTCCAGGAGCACGAGGTGGACGTTCTGCGGTCCGTCGCCCTCGTGGACGCCGGTCCACAGGGAGGTGTAGGGGTTCATGCGCTCGCCGGTGGAGGACCGGGGCAGGAGCTGGAGGAAGACCTCGAGATCCTCGAAGGAGGGCACGATCTTCTCGATACCCATCACCGTGATCAGCGTCTCCGGCAGCGTGAGGCACATGCGGCCGTTGCCCTCGGACTCGACGACTGCCAGCGTGCCCGTCGACGCGACGCCGAAGTTCGCGCCGGAGACGGCCACCTTCGCGCGGAGGAATTTCTCACGGAGGTGCCTACGTGCGGCCTCGGCCAGCACGCGGGGCTCATCGGTGAGTGGTCCGGGCATGTGGCCGGCGAAGATGTCGCGGATCTCGCGGCGGTTGCGGTGGATGGCGGGCACGAGGATGTGGGAGGGCTTGTCCTCGCCGAGCTGCACGATGAGCTCCGCCAGGTCGGTCTCGATCGCGTTGATCCCGGCCGTGGCCAGGTGCTCGTTGAGTCCGATCTCCTGGGTGGCCATGGACTTCACCTTGAGGATCTCGGTCTCCCCGGTCTCACGGACCAGGCGTTCCACGATCGCGTTCGCCTCCGCCGCGTCCCGCGCCCAGTGCACGACACCGCCGCGGGCGGTGAACTCGGCCTCGAACTGCTCGAGCAGTTCCGGCAGCCGCGCCATGACGGTCTCCTTGAGTGCGGACCCGGCGGCGCGCAGGTCCTCCCAGTCGGGCAGCTCCTCCACCACGGAGGCGCGCTTGTCGCGGATGGTGTGGGTGGCGTGGCGGATGTTGGCGCGCATCTGCTCGTTGCGCATCTGTTCCCGCGCGGCCGCCGGGAACGGCTGCGCGGCGTGCAGGTTGCCCTGCCCGTAGGTGGGGATTCCTAGTTGGACGGTGCGGCCCACGGCTCCTCCTTCGTCGAGGCGAGGATTTCAGCGAAGTGCAGGGTCTGCTTCCCGACGCCCCTCTTCTCCATCGCCCCTCCCAGGTGCAGGAGGCAGGCGGTGTCGCCGCCGGTGCAGATGTCGGCGCCGGAGCCCGCGATGTTGCGGATCTTGGCTTCGGCCATCGCCCCGGAGACGTCGGGGTTCTTGAAGGAGAAGGTGCCGCCGAAGCCGCAGCACTCGGCGGCGTCGGGAAGCGGGCGGACGTCGATGCCGTCGACGGTGCGGATGAGGTCGAGCTGCCGGTCCCCGAGCCGCAGGAGGCGTGAGCCGTGGCAGGAGGGGTGGTAGGTGACGGTGTGGGGGAACCAGGAGCCGAGTTCGGCGGCGGAGGTGACGCCGAGGACGTCGATGAGCAGCTGGGACAGTTCCCAGGTGCGCTCCCCGACCGACACGGCCTCGGTTTCGAGGCCGGTGTCGCCGCCGGCGCGGGCGACCATGGGCTGCTGGTGGCGGACGGAGGCGACGCAGGAGCCGGAGGGCGCGACGATGATGTCGGCGTCGGCGAAGGCGCGGACGTGGTTGCGGACGACGGGCAGCGCGTCGGCGAGGTAGCCGCTGTTGACGTGCATCTGGCCGCAGCAGCCCTGGTTCTCGGGGAAGATGACCTCATGGCCGAGACGTTCGAGGATGCGGGTGGTGGCGACCGCTACGCGCGGGAACATGGCATCGACCATGCACGTGGCGAAGAGGGCTATTTTCATGGTTTCTCCAGGTGGAGGTGGACAAGGTGGCGACTGACCAACTGTGGTCAGACCATAGTAGGCCAGCCCACCGGGGTGACGCAAGGCACACTTTTCCACACCCGACCCTTGACGTGTGTGATCCACGACATATAACCTGCCGTGGACTGACCACAGTGGTCCGACCACATCCCCCACTCTAGGAGATCCGCGTGACCACCTATACCGCGCTTACCGACGCCGTCGGCGGCAACCTCGCCCTGTCGGCACTCGTCGGCACCCTCCCCCTCATCATGTTCTTCGTCATGCTGCTGGCCGTCAGGGCCCGCGCACACGTCTCCGGACTCACCGCCCTCGCGGTGGCGCTCCTCGTCGCCGTCCTCGGCTTCGGCATGCCCTGGGACCTGGCCCTGCTCTCCGCCAGCCAGGGTGCCGTCTTCGGGCTCTTCCCCATCGTCTGGATCGTCGTCCTCGCCCTGTGGTTCTACCAGGTCACGGTGCTCTCCGGCCGCTTCGAGGACATGCGCACCATCTTCGACACCATCGGCGGCGGTGACCTGCGCATCCAGGCCATCCTCATCGCCTTCTGCTTCGGCGGCCTCCTCGAGGCGCTCGCCGGCTTCGGCGCCCCCGTCGCCATCACCGCGACGATGATCCTCGCCCTCGGCCTCACCCCGCTGAAGACCGCCACCGTCGTGCTGCTGGCCAACACCGCCCCCGTCGCCTTCGGCGCGGTGGCCATCCCCATCACCACCGCCGGCACGCTCACCGACCTCGACCCGGCCGTCATCGGCGCGGTCGTCGGCCACCAGGCCCCCTTCTTCGCCGTGCTCGTCCCCTTCATCCTCCTGCTCATCATCGACGGCGTCCGCGGCCTCCGCGAGGCCTGGCCCGCCGCCCTCGCCATCGGCCTCTCCTTCGCCGTCGCCCAGTGGTGGTGCGCCACCTTCTTCTCCTACGAGCTCACCGACATCGTCGCCGCACTCGCGGGCCTCGCCGCTGCCGTCCTCCTCCTGCGGTTCTGGCGTCCGCAGGGCGCGGAGAACGTGCGGGAGCGCCTCGGCGTCGAGAAGCCCGCGGCCCCCGAGGCCCTCACCCCCGGCCGCGTGTGGATGGCCGTCCTGCCCTACGTGCTCGTCGTCGCCGTGTTCGGCGTCGCCAAGCTGTGGACCTGGGGCGTCAACGTCCCCGCCCTGCTCGCCGCCACCGACGTGCGCATCCCGTGGCCCGGCCTCGACGACCGCCTCCTCGCCGCCGACGGCACGCCGCTGGGCGGCACCGTGTACAAGCTGCAGTGGCTGTCCTCCCCCGGCACCCTGCTGCTCATCGCCGGCGCGCTCGTCGCCGTCATCTACGCCGCGTTCGACCACGGCGGCCGCTTCCGGCTCTCGCTTGCCGACGCCGCCCTGGAGATCGGCCGCTGCTTCCACAAGATGCGCTGGTCCGCGCTCACCATCATCAGCGTGCTCTCCCTGGCGTACGTGATGAACTTCTCCGGGCAGACCATCGCCATCGGCACGTGGGTCGCCGGACTCGGCGCCGTCTTCGCGTTCCTCTCCCCCGTCCTCGGCTGGCTGGGCACCGCCGTCACCGGCTCGGACACCTCGGCCAACGCCCTGTTCGCCAACCTGCAGAAGACCGCCGCCCTGGAGACCGGCCTCGACCCCCACCTCATGACCGCTGCGAACACCTCCGGCGGCGTGGTCGGCAAGATGATCTCCCCGCAGTCCCTGGCCATCGCCGCCACCGCCGTCAACCTCGAGGGCCGCGAGTCCGCCATCTTCCGCTCCGTCGTCTGGTGGTCCGTCGGCCTGCTGCTCGTGCTGTGCACCCTCGTCTACCTGCAGTCGAACGTTCTGGCGGGCATGCTCCCCGTCTAGTATGAGGGCATGACCACAGCTCCGCGTGCCTATTCCGTCGTCCTCGACTGGCTGGAGGAACAGCTGCGCTCAGGCGAGATCGTCGTCGGCGACAAACTGCCCGGCGAACGGGCCCTCGCGGAGCAGTTCAGCATCTCCCGCGCCTCCGTCCGCGAGGCCACCCGCATTCTCGACGCCATGGGGCTCGTCCGCTCCGGCGTCGGATCCGGCCCCAACGCCGGCGCCATCGTCATCTCCGAGCCCTCCGCCGCCCTGGCCTGGGCACTGCGGATGCACGTGGCCACCCGCGCCCTGCCCGTCCGCGACCTCGTGCAGACCCGTCTCCTCCTGGAGACCCAGGCCGCCCACGACTCCGCCGACCCCCGCATCGCGCCCGACTCCGAGGAACGCGCCGCCATCCTCCGCAGCGCCGGCGAGGTCCTCGACCAGATGGACCACCCCGGCCTCCCGGCCGCGGACTTCCACGCCCTCGACGCGCAGTTCCACATCCTGCTCACCTCACTGGCCGGCAACGTCGTCGTGGAGACGATGATGGCCTCGCTGCGGCAGGCCACCATCAGCTACATCAGCGAGACCGTCGCGAACAACCCCGACTGGCCCGCCATCGCCCGCCGCCTGCAGGAGCAGCACCGGGCGATCCTGGCGGCCGTCGAGAAGCGGCAGGGCGCGCAGGCCGCCGAGCTGCTGCGCGAGCACATCACGTGGTTCTCGCAGCTGGGCGGCTGATCCCGGCCTGATCAGTCCTGCGCGCGCAGCACGTCGCGCACCACCTCGGCGAGGTGCCGCGCCCGCCGCCCGGTGCCCTGCTCGATCTGGGTGCGGCAGGAGAAGCCGTCGGCGATGACCTCCGCGTCCGGGTCCAGGGCCCGCACGCGGGGGAAGAGCTCACGTTCACCCAGCTCAAGCGACATCCCGGCGTGCCCGGGCTCGAAACCCCAGTTGCCGGCCAGGCCGCAGCAGCCGGTGGCGATCTGCTCCTCCGCCACTCCCAGCGCCCGCAGGATCGCCGCCGAGTGCGTGGGGTCACCCACGGAACGCTCGTGGCAGTGCACCTGCGTCAGGGCCTGCAGGTCCTCGACGTCCACGTCCAGCTCCGCCAGGGCGGGGGCCACGAACTCGGCCCACGACACGGTCGCGGCGGCGAGGCGGGCGACGTCGGGGTCGTCGGTGAGGGAGGGGGCGTCGGCGAGCATGACCGTGCACGAGGGTTCCACGCCGATGACCGGCAGCTCCCGGTCCAGCCAGGGCCGCATGACCCGCGCCGTGCGCCGCAGCACGCGCTTGACCATCCCCAGTTGCCCCGTGGAGTGCCAGGTCAGGCCGCAGCAGACGAAGCCGCGGGGGATCTCCACGCGGTAGCCGAGCATCTCCAGCACCTCGACGGCCGCCTGCGCCGCCGCCGAGTCCATCCCGGAGAAGGTGTCCGGCCACAGGACCACCGTGCCGCGTTCCCCGGCTGTCCGTCCCGTCCGGATCCTCCCCTCCCGCAGACTGATGAGCGGACGCCCCGGGTCCAGGCCGAGGACCCGCGCCATGCCCGGAGCGCGGAGACTGCGGGCGGCGACGCGACGCAGCCCCGTGCGGCGCAGCGTGTGCATGAGCAGCGGCAGCCAGCCCAGCACGTAGTGCGCGCGGGGACGTCGGCGTCCGCGGTGGTGCTCCTGGAGGAACTCGGCCTTGTACGTGGTCATGTCGACGCCGACGGGGCACTCGCTCGCGCAGGCGCGGCAGGACAGGCACAGGTCGAGGGCGTCGCGGACCTCCTCCGAGTGGAAGCCGTCGAGGGTCTCGCCGCGCATCGCCTCGGAGAGCAGCCGCGCCCGGCCGCGCGTGGAGTGGACCTCATCGTGGGTGATCTGGAAGGACGGGCACATCGCACCGCTCATCGAACGGCACGACCCGACGCCGACGCACCGGTTCACCGCGTTGACCAGGGAACCCCGGTCGGACTCCAGGCGGTGCACCGGCCTGATCTCGTGGCGCCGCTGCCCCCGCCCGATCCGCAGGCCCTCCGCGAAGTTCTCCGCCCACACGAGCACGCCGGGGTTGAAGATGCGGTCGGGGTCGAAGATGAGCTTGAACTGCTCGAACACGTCGCGCAGCGCCGGGGAGTACATGGCACGCAGCAGGGAGGAACGCGCACGGCCGTCACCGTGCTCGCCGGACAGGCTGCCGCCGTGGCTGGTGACCAGGAGGGCGGCGTCGCGCATGAACCGGCGGAAGGTGCGGCGACCCTCCTCCGACTCGAGGTCGAAGCTGATGCGCACGTGCACGCAGCCTTCGCCGAAGTGCCCGAAGGGGATGCCGCGCAGGCCGTGGTGGGACATGAGGTCGTAGAGCCCCTGCAGGTAGTCGGCCAGATTCTCCGGCGGGACGGCGGAGTCCTCCCAGTTGGGCCACGCCTCGCCGCCGTCGGGAAGCCGCGTGACGATGCCCGCCGCCGCCTCCCGGATCCGCCACAGCGCGCGCATCTCCTCCGGGTCCGTGACGATCCGCTTCGCCACGCCCTTCCGGATCGCCGCGGCCCCCGCCTCCGCCTCCGCGGGGGTCGCGCCCGTCACCTCGCAGAAGAGCCAGCCGCCGGCGTCCTCCCCCGGCAGGTCAGGGTCGGTGCCCGGCAGGTCGGGGTTGGTGCGCAGCGCGTCGACGAGGTCGCCGCCCATGCCCTCGATCGCGGCGATGCCGGGGTGTGTGCGCAGCTGCGCACCCGCCCGCGCGGCGTCGAAGACCGTGTCGAAGGCCAGCACCGCCAGCGCCTTCGCCGGCGGCAGCTCCACGAGCCGGACGGTCGCCTCGGTGATGATGCCCAGGGTGCCCTCCGACCCGGCGATCGCCTTGACCGGGCTCGTCGCCAGGTGGTGCAGGCCGTAGCCCGAGGACTGCCGGGCGAAGTGCCCGAGTTCGTTGTCGATGAGGGTGTGGTGCTCGTCCACGAGCTGCCGCAGGGCCGCGTCGATCTCGGGGTCGTCGCAGCCGTGCCCGTCGACGGTGACGAGGCGGCCGTCGGCAAGCATCATCGTGACGGACACGAGGTTGTCCGCGGTGGTGCCGTACGCGACGGAGTGCGAGCCACAGGCGTTGTTCGCGATCATGCCGCCGATCGTCGCGCGCGAGTGCGTCGACGGGTCCGGGCCGAAGGTCAGCCCGTGCTTTGCGACGGCCGCCCGCAGGTCATCGCAGATCACGCCCGGTTCCACCGTGGCGGTACGCGCGTCGGGGTCGATCGCGAGGATGCGGTTGAAGTGACGCGAGGTGTCGATGATGAGGCCGTCGCCGATCGCGTTGCCCGCCACGGACGTGCCCCCGCCGCGGCCCACCACCGGCCAGCCCATGAGCTGGGCCTGCCGGATCGCGTCGCGGACCTCCTCGACGTCCGCCGGCTCCGCGACCGCCGCCGGGATACGCCGGAAGATCGACGCGTCGGAGCTGTAGGCGGCGCGGGTCTGCATGTCGGTGCGAAGTTTCACACCTCTATTGTGCCTGGTGAGGTGTTCTACGCCGCAGCCCGGTAGTCCCGGGACTCCGCCCGCGGGACGAGGTCGCCGCAGGTGCGCAGCTCCTCTCGGAGGTCCGTGCGCAGGCGTTCCAGGATCGCGCTGCTGTCGTCCAGCTTCCACTGTGCCTTCCGACGCGCCGCCACCGCGGCCCGGTCCGCGACGTCGTTGAGCACGTGCCCGTTGTGGCCGCGCACCCAGTGCACCCGCACGGTGGCGCCCAGACGGCGCATGTCCCACACGCGCTGCACGCAGCGGGTCTCCTCGGGGCTGCGCATGGGGCCCTCGAGGAGGTGCTCCTCGTTGAGTCGGGCCCACACCTTCTGTGAGTCGGTGAGGATGTCGAGGGTCCACGACGTCGAGAAGTACCTCTCCAGCGCCGCGTTGACCGCCGCGAACTCCCCGGCCAGGATCGTGTCGGTCCGGGTGCTGAGCATCTGCACCTGCCCGGCGGACGTCGCGATGCCCAGGCCGGTGACCTTCCCGCGGCTGCCGCGGGAGGCGTCCGTCGCGATGACCAGCGGCGGCGCCTCCTCCGGCGCGGGGCGCGGCGGCGGCTCCGGGAAACGCTCCTCGCGCTGCTCCTCGAAGGCCGCGCGGCACGTCTCCCAGGCGGCGACGAGCCGCGCACCGCTGACCACGTCCCGCAGGACGAGCCCCGGGAACGCGTCGAGCTGCTCGGCGAGCAGGTCCCGGATGAGGCGGTCGGGGACGTAGAGGACGAGTCCCCGGGCCCCGTGGGCGGCCCACAGCGCGAGGAACCTCTCGACGACCCACTCGCGGCCGCCGCAGCCGTCCGTTACCGGGTGCCACCCGGTGACGGCCTCCTCCCCCTCCACCGCGCTGGACAGGAGCAGAGACTCCGCTCCGGTGACGCGGTGGATGAAACGCTGGTGCTGGATGACAGCGACAGGGATGTGCGTGGACATGGGGATCAACTCCTCGGGGTCAGGGGGGCTTTTCACCTCCACTGTCCCCCGAGGGGCCGACATGAGCGGGCGGGACCTCGAACAGGCGACCTACCTGAACGGCACTTCCCCGATCGCGCGCCGCAGCTTGCGGGTGCGCAGTCGCTCGGGGTCCTGCGCGAGTGACTCGACGGCGCGGACCGCGCACATGACGTGCGCCTCCTTCGAGTTGGAGTAGAAGGCCTGCGCCTGGGCGGGCAGCTTCGGCACGGCGTGCAGCGGCAGGTCCGACACCGACAGCAGCGCGCCGTAGGGCACGCGGTAGCGGTAGCCGTTGGTGGCGAGGGCGCAGGACTCCATGTCGACGGCCGCGGCGGTCGAGCCGCGGAGGTTCTCCCACAGGTCACGCGGGGTGTGCCACTCCCAGTTGCGGTCGGCGGTGGACAGCACGGTGCCGGTACGCATGAGGGAGTTGTCGTCGCCGTAGATCTCCTCGACGGCGTTCTCCAGGGCGATCTGGATCTCCGGGATCGCGGGGATCGGGATGTCGTGGGAGATGTGGCTGTCGAGGATGCTGTCCTGGCGCTGGTAGGCGTTGCCGAGGATGAGGTCGCCGATGCGCATGCGGCCGTCCATGCCGGCGCAGTGGCCGATCATGATCCACGCCTCGGGGCGCAGGACCGCGAGGCAGTCGGTGATGGTCTTGGCGTTCGACGGTCCGACGCCGATGTTGATCATGGTGATGCCGTCGCCGTCGCGGGTGCACAGGTCGTAGCGGGGCATCTGGTAGCGGGAGGCGAGGTTGAGTGAGGGGGCGTCCACGAGGGAGGCCCGGTCGCGGGAGATCTGCCGCCCGGAGGGCAGCAGCAGGTCGGTGTAGCGGGAGTCCCCGCGGGCGAGTTCGGCGACGCCGAAGTTCACGAACTCGGTGGTGTGCATGTCGTAGTTGGTGAAGAGGATGAAGCGCTGGAGGGTCTCCACCTCGATGCCCGTGTAGTGCTCGATGCGGGCGCAGGCGATGTCGAAACGCTGCGGGCCGAAGTGGAACAGCGGCTTCTCGACGCCGTGGAACGCCTCCCACTCGCCGTCGACGATGGCGTCGTGGACATTGTCCAGCGTCGGGCGGGGGATCTCGGCGGCGCCCTCCCCGGCCCGCCGGGCCTCGGAGATGCCCTCGATGCCGCGGATGTACTCCGGCGGGATGCGTTCCGACGACGGCCCGATGTACATGTCGCACGGGTAGTTGCCGGTCAGCCGGGTGAGCTGGTCACGCAGGTAGTCCCTGATGATGTGGGGCTTCGAGAGGGTCGCGGAGTAGCGGCCGGCCTCGTCGACGTAGCCGAAGGGTTCGTTGCGGTCGATGGGCCGCCATTCCTTCACGTCGACGATGATCTTCGGGTAGACGACGTCGCGGTACTCGTCGTAGGTGCCCTCATCCAGGATGGTGCGGGCGAGGGCGGTGGAATGGTCGTAGATCTCGACGAGTCCGTCCACGGCCTCGTCGACGTCGAAAACCTGGTGCATGGCCGCCAGCCTAGCGAGATTCCCCGGAATGCACTGAGGCGGGAATCGGGGTGAACCACCACGTCCACCGATTCCCGCCTCAGTCCAGAAGAGGTTGGAGCCCCATCAGAATAGGTTAGGCTACCCTTCATTGTCTAGGGTTTCGCGGAAATTACTGCGCCGGACCCGTGAGGGGATCCCGCTCGGCGCCCAGGCGGGCGTCGATACGCAGCAGTCCCGCGCCGTCCTCGCCGACGAGCTTCAGCTGGTCGATGATGCCGCCGACGGTGTCCTCCTCCTCGATCTGCTCGTTGAGGAACCAGTTCACCAGGGTGCGGGAGTCGAGGTCCTGCACCTCATCGGCCACGCGCGCCAGGTTGCGGATCATCTCCGAGACCTGCCGCTCATGCTCGAGGGAGATGGTGAACGCGTCGAGCGGCGAGGAGACCTCCAGCTCCGGGATCTCGATGTCCCCGAGCTTCACGTTCGCGCCGCGGGCCAGGATGTGGTCGGCGATCTTCTCGGCGTGGGCGCGCTCCTCATCCGCCTGCGCCATCATCCACGAGCTCATGCCGGAGAAGCTGAGCGCGTTGAGGTCGTATGCCAGCTGCTGGTAGATGAGGGCGGCCTGGTGCTCCGCCGTGACCTGCTTGTTGAGGGTGTCGAGTAGCTTGTCGTTGATCTTCATGGCTCCATGCTAGGCACGTTTGTGGCGGGTGTCACTGATGATGCGCCGCTAGGCTGGCCCCATGGCGACCGACTACCTGGCAGAACTGCAGAGGGACCTCGCTGACCGGCTCCACCGCCTCCGCACCACCCGCGACAGGACCACTGAGGACGGGGAGGTCCGGCCGCCGCGGGTGGCCACCAAACCCGACCTCCCCCTGGCCGCCCGCATCCCGGCGCGCGGCCACTTCGAGGACGACTGGCGCGCCCGCCCCACTCCCGAACGGCCCTGGCCGGTGATCCTCATCCACGGCACCGGCGACACCAACGGCATCTGGCAGAACCTCGCAGTCGACCTGCGCGCGGACGGCTGGGCCGTCTTCGCCCCCGAGTTCGGCCACCGCTGCACCGACCGCGTCGAGGAGTCCGCGGAGCAGGTCGGCGCGTACATCGACGCCGTCCTGCAGGTCACCGGCGCACGCCAGGTCGTCCTCGTCGGGCATTCGCAGGGCGGGATCCTCGCCCGCTACTGGATGCGCGTCCTCGACGGCGCCCCGAAGGTCCGCCACCTGGTCACCCTCGGCGTGCCGAACCACGGGACGACGATGGGCGGCATGCTCTCCGGCATGACGAGCACGCGGATCGGCGAGTCGATGCTCACCTCGGCGATCTCCTCGTGGTTCGGCCCCTCCGGCTTCCAGCTCATCACCGGGCACCCGCTCCTCGACGAGATCAACGCCGACGGCCCCGTCGAGGAGGGGGTGGGGTACACGAACATCGCCACCCGGTTCGACACCATCATCCAGCCGTTGGAGACGTGCTTCCTCGAGTCGGACGACCCGGAGGCGGACATCACCAACATCATCGTCCAGGACGTCGAGCCGAAGTCCCGGGTGCTGCACGTCGACCTGCCCGGCGACGCCCGCGTCCGCCGGATCGTGCGCGAGGCGCTGGACGCGATCGCGCCCTGAGAGCAGCCGGGCTGTGCGGAAGTACCCCGATACCCCTCGGAGCTCCGGGTTTCCCCAGGTCAATCCTCTCCAGAGAGGACAGAAGGGTACCTCAGAACAGGCGCTACAGGCCCAGCTCATCCAGCAGGTCGTCGAAGGCCGGCGCGACCGGGGTGCGCCACAGCACGTCGACGCGCCCGTCGGCGCGTCCCGGTCCCCCGTTGACCACCGCGACCCGCTTTCCCTGGCGCTGCGCCTCGAGCACGAATCGGTAGCCGCTCATCACCGCCAGGGAGGAGCCCACGACCAGCAGTGAGGCGGCGCCCTCCAGCATCTCCGCGGCCCGCTCCTTCCGTACGGCCGGCACCGGCTCGCCGAAGTACACCACGTCCGGCTTGAGCCGCCGTGACCGGCAACGCAGGCACCCGACCATGGTGAAACGGTCCACCACCGACTGCGGCAGGGTCACGTCACCGTCGGGGTTGACCATCGAGGGGTCCACCGCGACCGACTCCCGGAAGCCGGGGTTCGCCGCCTCCAGCCGCTCGCCGAACAACCGCCGGTCCTCCCGCGCCCCGCACTCGAGGCACATGACGGTGTCCAGGTTGCCGTGCAGGTGGAGCAGGTTCTCCGTGCCGGCGTCCCGGTGCAGGCCGTCGACGTTCTGGGTCACCAGTCCGCCGACGTACCCGGCGTGCTCCAGCTCGACGAGCGCGAAGTGGGTGCGGTTCGGGCGGGCGTCGTCCATCTGTCGCCAGCCGATGAAGGAACGCGCCCAGTAGCGGTGCGACGCCGCCGGGTCGTGGCTGAACTCCTGGTAGGTCATCGGCCGGTGACGGCTCAGTGAGCCCCGCGGGCCGCGGTAGTCCGGGATGCCCGAGTCCGTCGACACGCCCGCCCCGGTGAGCACCAGCGCCGGACCCTCCGCCAGCTGCGCCACCACCTGCGACAACGCCTGCTCCGGCGGGGTCGGCTCAGCCGTCTCCGCGACGACCCGCGCGATGGAACGCAGCGCGGAGCGGTGCGAACGGCTGATGCCGGGGTCGTCGAAGGGGGCGTCGGAAAGCGGGGTGTCCACGGGGCCCACCCTATCGACCCTGCCCGGGCACACAGTCCAGCAGCAGCAGCCGCAGACGCTCCGCGGCGGGGCTGAGGAAGGCGTCGCGGCGGTGCAGCAGCGCGGTGTGGAGCGGCGGCGGCGGATCGGGGATGTCGCGGTAGTGCACGCGGGTGGTGGTGAAGCTCTGCGCGACCCCGGTCACGTACGCCACGCCCACCCCACCGGAGACGAGCGGCACCGCGGTCTGCAGGGTGGAGACCTTCTGGATGCGGTAGGGGCGGAACTCGGGGTGCGCCGCCCAGTAGACCTCGAGGATCTCGGGCAGCCCGATGAAGCTGGGGTGGGCGAAGGGGATGATGAGGGTCTCCTCGCGCAGGTCGGCGATGTTGACCGGGGAGGGCAGGTGGCTGAGCCGCTCGGGGAGCGCCAGCTGGAGCGGCAGGGTGGCGACGGTCTCCACCACCAGTGTGTCACCGTAGCGTCGCTGCAGGTCAGAGACATCGGAGGTGATCATGAGTCCGAGGTCGCTGCGGCCCTCCTGCACGTTGGCGAGGGTCTCCGCGGGGGCCGGGTCGATGACCGTGAGCTCGACGTCGGGGGCCTCCCGGCGGAGTCGGAGGAGGATGTCCGGGAGGAAGCCCCAGTTGAACTCCGGCGCGACGGACAGCCGCACCCGGCCCACCGCCCCGGAGGCGATGTCGTGCAGGTGGGCCCGGGCCTGCTCCATCTCCTGCCCGATCTGGCTGGCCACGGAGTAGAGGTAGCGGCCGGCCTCCGTCGGTTCGACGCCGCTGCTCGTGCGGGTGAGCAGCTGGACGTCGAGGTCCTTCTCCAGCCGGCGGACGCTGAGACTCAGGGAGGGCTGGGTCATGTGGAGGACGTCGGCGGCGCGGGTGAAGGAACGCTGGTCCACGACGGTGCGGAAATAGTGCAGTTGACGACTGTCCATAACCAGATTTTATACCGGGGGCTGACAATTGGTATTTGATCTATGTGACAGGTGCCCTTACGGTGATCTCCATCACCCACTGATGTGATCTGGACCACCAAGGAGAGTTCATGTCCACCCCGCCTGCCCCGTCCTCCATGTCCTTCGTGCACGACACCCTCGCCCAACGCGTCGTCTTCGACACCGGCCGCGCCGTCGACGCCGCCGTCGAGCAGGCCGGGCCGCTGGGGATCACCCGCCCCCTGCTCATCTCCACCGACGGCACCCACGCGGTCGCCGAGGCCATCGCCGGACGGCTCACCCCCGCCGCCCACTGGCGCGACGCCGTCCAGCACGTCCCCCGGGACATTGCCGACGCCGCGACCGCCACCGCCCGCGAGTCCGGCGCCGACGGGCTCATCAGCATCGGCGGCGGCTCCGCCACCGGCCTGGCGAAGGCCGTCGCCCTGGAGACCGGGCTGCCGATCATCGCCGTCCCGACCACCTACGCCGCCTCCGAGGCCACACCCGTGTGGGGCATCACCGAGGAGAGGACCAAGACCACGGGCGTCGACCCCGTCGTCCTGCCGAAGGTCGTGGTCTACGACTCCGACCTCGTGGCCACCCTGCCGCACGACATGGCCGTCGCCTCCGGACTCAACGCCCTGGCGCACTCCGTGGACTCCCTGTGGGCGCCGAAGTCCGACCCGATCAACCGCGCCTACTGCATCGAGTCCGCCCGCGCCCTGGCCACCGCGCTGCGCGGCCTGTCCGGGGAGGGCGGCCGGGAGGCCCGCGAGCAGGCCCTGTACGGCTGCTACCTCTCCGGCGTGGCCTTCGCCTCCGCCGGGTCCGGACTGCACCACAAGATCTGCCACGTCCTCGGCGGCACCTTCAACCTCCCGCACGCGGAGACCCACTCGGTGGTCCTGCGCCACGTCGCCGCGCTCAACCTCCCGGCGGTCCCCGGGATCGCCGACCAGCTGGCCCACGCCCTCGGGGACGACGGCGGCCATGCCGTCGCCGCACTCAACGACCTGTACCGAGAGGTCGGGGCCCCGCGCTCCCTCGCGGAACTCGGGATGCCGGAGGACGGCATCCCCGAGGCCGTGGAGCGGGTCCTCGCCGCCGTCCCGGCGGGCAACCCGGTCGAGGTCACCGCAGAGAACATGACCGCCCTCCTCACCGCCGCCTTCCACGGCACCGACCCCGCCACCGTCTGACACCCCCAGGAGACATCCATGGACACTCCCTCCAGCACCCAGCAGCAGATCGAGCAGGCACTCCTCGACGAGGTCGTCGCCTCCTTCGACAACACCCCCGACCCGCGACTCCGGCAGCTCATGCAGTCCCTGGTCACCCACCTGCACTCCTTCATCCGCGACGTCCGCCTCACCGAGGAGGAGTGGAACCACGCCATCGACTTCCTCACCCGGGTCGGACACATCACCGACGACCGTCGTCAGGAGTTCGTCCTCCTCTCCGACACCCTGGGCGCGTCGATGCAGACCATCGCCGTGAACAACCAGGCGTACAAGGACGCCACCGAGGCCACCGTCTTCGGTCCCTTCTTCGTCGACGACGCCCCGCGCATCGACCTCGGCGGGGACATCGCCGGCGCCGCCACCGGGCAGCCGGCCTGGGTGGAGGGCGTGGTCACCGACACCGAGGGCAACCCCGTCCCCGGCGCCCGGATCGAGGTGTGGGAGTCCGACGAGGACGGCTTCTACGACGTCCAGTACGACGACGGCCGCACCCACGGCCGCGCCCACCTGTTCACCGACGACCAGGGCCGCTACCGGTTCTGGGGCCTGACCCCGGTGCCCTACCCGATCCCCCACGACGGGCCCGTCGGCCAGATGCTCCAGGCCGTCGGACGTTCCCCGCTGCGTGCCGCGCACCTGCACTTCATGGTCACCGCGGAGGGCATGCGCACGCTGGTCACCCACATCTTCGTCGAGGGTGACCCGCAGATCGAGATCGGCGACTCCGTCTTCGGCGTGAAGGAGTCGCTCATCAAGAGGTTCGAGGAGCACCCCGCCGGCACCCCGACGCCGAACGGCCGGGACGTGGGCGACCGGACCTGGACCTCCTGCCGCTTCGACATCGTCCTGGCACCCGCCACCAACCCCGACACCACCGACACCCCCGAGGAGATGTAGACCATGACCACCCCGAACGCTGACCTGAGCACCGACGTCTTCATCGTCGGTTCCGGCCCGGCGGGTGCCTCCGCCGCGCTCTTCCTCGCCACCTACGGCGTGGAGGTCGTCGTCGCGTCGAAGTACGGCAACACCGCCAACACACCGCGCGCGCACATCACCAACCAGCGCACCATCGAGACGATGCGTGACATGGGCATCGAGGACCAGGTCATGGCCGAGGCCGTGCCGCACCACATGATCGGCGAGACCGTCTTCTGCACCTCCGTGGCCGGGGAGGAGTTCAGCCGCGTCCGCTCCTGGGGCAACGGCCCCGACCGCGAGGGCGAGTACATCGCCGCCTCCCCCACCCTCAACTGCGACATCCCGCAGACGCTCTTCGAGCCGGTGCTCGTCCGCAACGCCATGGCCCGGGGTGCCGTGTTCCGCTGGAAGACGGAGTACGTCTCCCACACCCAGGACGCGGAGGGCGTCTCGACGGTCGTCCGTGACCGCATGACCGGCCACGAGTACACCGTGCGTTCGCGGTACCTCATCGGCGCGGACGGGGGTCGCTCCCAGATCGCCGCCGACCTCGGGCTCCCGATGGAGGGGCAGATGGGCGTGGGCGGTTCCATGAACATCGTCTGCGAGATGGACCTGCGCGAGTGGTGCGAGAACCGCCCGTCCTCCCTCTACTGGGTGCTGCAGCCCGGCGCGAACACCGGCGGCATCGGCCTCGGTCTGGTGCGCATGGTCCGCCCCTGGAACGAATGGCTCGTGACCTGGGGTTACGACATCAACCAGCCGCCCCCGGAGATGGACGACCAGAAGGCCGAGGACATCGTCCGCAACCTCATCGGAGTCCCGGACCTCGACATCAAGGTGACCGACTGGTCACTGTGGACGGTCAACGACCTGTACGCCCGGGAGAACATGGTCGGCCGTGTCCTCTGCGTCGGCGACGCCGTCCACCGTCACCCGCCGGGCAACGGCCTCGGCTCCAACACCTCCATCCAGGACTCCTACAACCTGGCGTGGAAGCTGGCGATGATCCTCAGGGGGCAGGCCGGCGAGGGGCTGGCCGCCACCTACAACGACGAGCGTGTGCCCGTCGGCCGGCAGATCGTCCGCCGCGCGAACCAGTCGATCGCCGACTTCGACCATGTCCTGGATGCGCTGGGCATCGACCCGGCCGACGACGACGCGACGATGCGCGCCGCCATGGACAGGCGCAAGGAGGCCAGCGCGGAGGGTGAGCGGCGTCGGCAGGCACTTCGCGACGCCCTCGAGCTGAAGAACTACGAGTTCAACGCCCTCGGCGTGGAGTTCGGGCAGCGCTACGAGTCCGCGGCCGTGGTCCCCGACGGCACCGACTGGCCCGTCCAGGAGAGCGATCCACAGCTCCATTACCAGCCGACCACGCATCCCGGCGCGCGTCTGCCGCACGCCTGGCTGAGCGGCGCGAACCCCTCGGCCCCGCGGATCTCCACGCTCGACATCTGCGGCCAGGGCCGCTTCACGGTGCTCACCGGCACCAACGGTGAGGCGTGGGTGGAGGCCGCGGAGAAGGTGGCCGCCGAGCTCGGCATCGAGCTGCCGGCCTTCCGGATCGGCCCCGCGCAGGACTACGCCGACATCTACGGCGACTGGGGTCGCCTGCGGGAGATCGCGGACGACGGCTGCCTCCTCGTCCGCCCCGACCACCACATCGCCTTCCGCGCGCACACGGCGGTGGACGACGCGGAGGCCGCCCTGCGGGAGGCGCTGGAGACGGTGCTCCACCGCGCGTGACGGAGACCGCTAACCCGCCAGCACCCGCGTGAGCAGCCGGGCCACCCGGTCCGGTGCCAGGGAACGTCCCAGGTAGAGCGCCTTGTCCAGGGCGGAGACGCCGTAGTGGACCTTCCCACGCGCCCAGCGCCCCTCGGCGGTCGCCGCCCGCCACACGACGTCGGCGACCTGCTCCGGGGTGATCCGCACCCCGAGCCTGCGTACCGACGCCACCTCCACGTCCGCGAGCGCCGTCCGCGTCCACAGCGGCCACACGGCGACGACCCGGATCCGGTCCTTCCGCCACTCCAGGCCGAGCGCCTCGGTGAGGTTGGAGACGTAGGCCTTCGACGCCGAGTACGCCGCGATCTGCGGCTGCCCGTGGATCGCCGACGCGGAGGACATGTTCACCAGGGTGCCGCCGCCCTGCAGGTAGGGGTGGGCGGCGCGGGCCCCGAGGGTGACGCCGAGGCAGTTGACGTCGAGGAGCCGCTCCACCGCCGCCGGATCGGAGGACGCCAGCGGACCGTCGACGATGACGCCGGCGTTGTTGTCCACGACGTCGATACGCCCGACCACGGCGGAGAACTCCGCGAGTGCGGCGTCCCAGGAGGCGGCCGAGCGGACGTCGAGAAGCCCTGTGAGCAGGCGTTCCCCGCCTGACCACGACACGGGGACGATGTCGTAGGCACCGACAGTCCAGCCCTCGGCGAGGAATCTCTCGGCGACGGCGCGACCGATTCCGGCGGCTGCCCCCGTGATGAAGATGTTTCGCATAGGTTGAAGCGTATGACGTTCCTCGCTGCCCGGCACGCACAATCGCTCTGGTCCGGCACGTCGGTGCCGGAACGCAGGGCGATCATGCTCCGCTTCCACGACCTCGTCCTCGACCGGCAGGCCGAACTGCTGGACGCGATCCAGCTGGAGTCCGGCAAGTCCCGGTCCGACGCCTTCGACGAGGTGCTCGACGTGGCGGTCACCGCCCGTCACTACGCCTACCGCGCCGCGCGTCTGCTGCGGCCGACCCGCGCGAAGGGTGCCCTCCCGCTCGTCACGTCGACGCGGGTGGAACGCGCACCGAAGGGCGTGGTGGGCATCATCGCGCCGTGGAACTACCCGCTCACGCTGGCGGTCTCCGACGCGGTCCCCGCGCTGCTCGCCGGCAACGCGGTCGTGCTCAAACCGGACGAGAAGACCACCGGCACCGCCCGCCTGGCGCTGGAACTGCTGCAGGAAGCGGGCCTCCCGGAGAACGTCCTGCAGATCCTCGAGGGCGGCGCCGAGGCGGGCCAGCAGGTCGCCGCCGAGTGCGACTACCTCATGTTCACCGGTTCCACGGCCGTGGGCCGGAAGCTGGCGGCGCAGGCCGGGCAGCGCCTCATCGGCTTCTCGGCGGAGCTGGGCGGCAAGAATCCGCTCATCGTGCTGGAGTCCGCCGACATCGAGCGGGCGGCGCGCGGCGCGGTCAAGGCGTGCTTCTCCAACGCCGGGCAGCTGTGCATCTCGGTGGAGCGGATCTACGTCCACGAGTCGGTCGCCGATGAGTTCACGGAACGGTTCGTCGCGTTGACGAAACAGCTGCGCCTCGGCCAGTCCTGGACCGACGACATCGGCCACCTCATCTCCGAGGAGCACCTCCAGCGCGTCGCGTCCTTCGTCAGCTCCGCCGTGTCGTGCGGCGCCCGGGTGCTCACCGGCGGCACGCACGACGGGTTGTACTACTCCCCCACGGTGCTTGTCGACGTCCCCCACCACGCCGACCTCTACGCCGCCGAGGTGTTCGGCCCGGTGGTGTACATAGAGACCTTCTCAACAGTTGATGAAGCCGTGACCAGGGCAAACGACTCCACCTACGGCCTCAACGCCTCCGTGTGGGGTGCCGTGCGCCCGGCCCGCGAGGTCGCCTCGCAGCTGCAGGCGGGCACCGTGAACGTCAACGAGGGCTTCGCCGCCGCGTGGGGATCGGTCGACGCCCCGATGGGCGGCTGGAAGCAGTCGGGCGTGGGGCGTCGGCACGCGGACGAGGGGCTGCTCAAGTTCACCGAGTCCCGCACCGTCGCCGTGCAGCGCCTCGTGCAGATCAGCGGCCCGACGGACCTGTCCCGCCAGGGGTACGCGAAGGCGCTCACCACGGCGCTGCGGCTGGGGAAGCGTTTCCTGCGTTGACGTCCCACATCCAAACAAGGGTTCCCATTGACAGGCGTAATGTCATATTGCGGCCCTAATCTCAATGAAAAGAAGGGACTCAAATCATGCCGCTCATGCATCGTTCGATCTATCACTCCTCGAATGGCTCAGCACTTCTCGACGCCACCAACGAGGTGTTTCTCGAATGGCTGGAATCAAGAGGCAGAAATGACGATCCCGTCGACATCGATCTCATCGGCCGCGAGGGTGACTACGTGGAGGTCGGTGCCGGCCACCGAGCACGAATCGACTCAGTCGGCAACGGTGACTCTCCAGCTGTTCGCTACTCACAGATGGTCATCAGCGAAAACGGTGCCTACTCAACCCACATGACAGCGGTCATGGAGGGTTCAGGAGCGTGGGTTCAATTCGATGTCCACGCCCCCCATCAGAACTCGAATTTTCATGCCCCGAAGATTCCCACGCTTCTGCTAGAGAAGGCAGAGAAAGAGGGATTCAGCCTCACGAGCGGCAACGGCTCAGAGAGATTTACCCCAGCTCCTCGACGTGTACGGGCTGACGAGGTGGGATGGCTCCTCGACGAGGTGATCAACAACAAAACTCGACAGACAACCGCTCTGGTCGCAGGCATGCGCACGGACGACAACTATCTGCGGTGGTCAGAGACCTTTGAGAAGTGGTTCAGTTTCTCCAAGGGAGTGGCGACCCTGTGGCTGCTCGACGGCGAAGCCACGGTGGAATTCAATTCTCTAGTGCACAGCGGATACGCAGTCTATTCCCGTGCCGTCCACAGTTTTGAGCCTCTGGCCGACACCAATGACCCCGACGACGCCTACCGCCATCGTTGGTTCAGCAGCCATGACCTATTCGAGAACCGGGACTCCAAGAGGAATCAAAGCCGCCTCTATCACCTGTCACGCCGGACCGCCCTCAAGCAGAAATCCCCTGAGGCTGTGGTGCGCGCCGAGAAACTGCTCAACAGTAGAGCCACCCAGCTGCAGGTGCACAGGGGTAGTGAAGACAGCCCATTCCGCGACCGCATCAGGGATCTGCGGACAACCTGGCCCACCATTCCTGCAGTTCCGAGCACCAAGGACACACCGGCACCCGCGACAGAGTCTGAGAAGAAGACTACCGAGCCGACCGCCCCCATTCAGCGGCATACCCCGGTCCTGCCGATTCGACCGCGCCCTACTCCCCCCGTCCGACCTCGCCCGGCCGTCGAGCCGAAGATCACGAAGAAGTCTGACGCCGTACCCGAGAAAGTGGAAGCAAGAGAGGAAGGAATCCTTGCTACCATCCGAGAATTCTGCGAGACAATCGGCCTCACCCCCTCAGACGACCAGCCCGCTGATGACCTCCTTCTCGAGGTGTTCGACCGGGTCTGGAAATCTGAGCGTGCAGTCCAGAACGCGGAGCGGATCATCGCGGAGAAAGACGACGAGATTGTCCAATTGGAGGCGGATAACCAAATCCTCCAGGAAGCTTGGGATGAGGCCGTTGCCGAAACCGGCAACCTCGATCTGACCATCGCGGAATCCCAGCGACGGATTCAGCACTACTCCCTCCAGCTCCAGGTTCTGCAGGCTCCGCAGTCCGCGTACGAACCTCCGACTGTCGATCTCCCGAAATCGATGAGCAAGGTGCTCGAGCGGCTCAACCGCAAGAAGCTGCAACATGTAGTCTTCACCGGAAACGCGAAAAAAGCCCGTGATCTCGACAACAGACCGAACGCAGAAGCCATCGCGCGGGTCTGCTGGGATTTCCTCATCACACTCGATGACTACGCGAAGCAGTGCCGGGACGGCCACACCAGCGTCGAGAAGTACATCACCGAAAGTGAAACGCTGGCACACCCTTCTAAATTCGCACGTTCTGAATCTAAGATCGTACGGACGACAGACCAGTACAAACAGGCCCGTTCCTTTAAGGTTCCCTCAGAGATCGACCAGAGTGAGCGTATCCACATGTGGGCGCACTACCGACTGGCGCAGGACGGAGGCAAGGCACCTCGCCTCCACTACTACGACGCCACACAGAAGAACGGCAAGATCTACGTCGGCTACATCGGAGAACACCTACCGAGCCCGATGACAACGTAGGCCACCCTCACCGGTCGAACAGCACCGAGTCGAGCTCCCCGTGCCGGGAGCACTCGGCCAGCCAGCCGTCGGGCCGGACCTGCACCTTCATGCGGCGGCCGCAGATCTGGCAGTAGCGCGGCGGCTCGAGGCCGGCGGCGGCGCCGACGGACAGCGGACGCTGTTCGCCGGTGCTGATCTCGGCGCCGGTGTTCGGGTGGAACACCGGCGCCTCGCCGGCGACGCAGGCGGCCGCGAGTTCGCCCAGGTGTCCGACCATGCTAGATGACCTGGCCGACGGCCTTGATCGGGATGCGCAGACCGTCGAGCATGTCGAGGTCCTTCTCCATCGGGCGGCCCAGGGTGGTCAGGTAGTTGCCCACGATGAGGGCGTTGGCGCCGCCCTTGAGGCCCTGCTCGACGCCGAGGTCACCGAGGGTGAGCTCACGTCCGCCGCCGAAGCGGAGGGTGGCCTTCGGCATGGCCAGGCGCAGCATGGCGGTGGCCTTGAGGGCCTCGGAGGGGTCGATGAGCGGGCGGTTGGCCATCGGGGTGCCCGGGCGCGGGTCGAGGAAGTTGATCGGGACCTCCTCCGGGGCGAAGGCGGCCAGCTGGACGGCGAACTCGGCGCGCTGGGCCAGGGACTCGCCCATGCCGAGGATGCCGCCGGAGCAGACCTCGATGCCGGCGTCGCGGATCATCTCGAGGGTGCGGTGGCGGTCGTCCCAGGAGTGGGTGGTGGCCACGCGCGGGAAGAAGGAGCGTGCGGACTCGAGGTTGTGGTTGTAGCGCTTGACGCCGGCGGCCTTGAGGCGGTCGACCTGCTCCTGGGTGAGGATGCCCACGGACACCGACACGTGGATGTCCACCTCGGCGTAGATGGCGGCGATGGCCTCCTCGAGCTGGGCCATGAGGCGCTCGTCCGGACCCTTCACCGCGGCGACGATGCAGAACTCGGTGGCGCCGGTCTTCTGGGTCTTCTTGGCGGCCTCGACGAGCTCGGCGACGTCGAGCTGGACGCCGCGGACCGGGGACTCGAAGAGTCCGGACTGGGAGCAGAAGTGGCAGTCCTCGGGGCAGCCGCCCGTCTTCAGGGAGATGATGCCCTCGATCTCGACCTCCTCGCCGCACCAGCGGAGTCGGACCTGGTGTGCGAGGTCGAGGAGCTCGGGCAGGTGCTCGTCGTCAAGCTCGAGGATCTGGAGCAGCTCGGCCTCGGTGAGGCCTTCGCCCTTCTCGAGGGCGACTTCACGGGCGCGGGCGAGGATGTCGGTCACGGGTAACTCCTTGATGGTTGAACAGTGTTCACTGGAGCATAGCCGAAGAACTGAACGGCGTTCAGGTAACGTGCGCAACACCTCCCCCACCCGCGGAAAGGGCCGCCCGCCACGCCGCAGCGTGACGGACGGCCCCTCGTCCGGGAACTAGTACCTGAACACCGCGCCGGTGGCGTGGTTGCCCGGCATCTCCGGGACCACGTCGACGGTGCCCCGGTTGGCCAGGGTGTGGGCGATCGCGGCGTCGAGCTCGGCGGCCCGCTCGTCGGCGGTGAGCGCACGCTGGGCCAGCGCCAGCGTGGACACGCGGCCGACCTCGGCCTCGCGGCCGATCAGGCCGGTGTCGTGGGTGGCACGACCGGTGCCCACCGCCTCGCCGAGGCGCTCGAGGGTGACGTCGTGGCGTCGGTCGGCCTCCGCCTTCGCGATCGGCCAGGCCTTGCCGTGCAGCTCCACCGGGCTGAGCTTCTCGGGGTTGCCGGCGACAATCCTGTCGAGCATGACCACGTTGTCCAGGTGCTCGCCGACGGCCCCGCGGTACTCCTCGACGGCGGCGAGGATGAGCGGACGACCGTCACCGCTGAAGCGGGCCTCGACAGCCTTGGACACCTGCCGGAGGAAGCCCTCCAGCACGTTGTAGTCACGCGGACCGTGGCCGTGCGCGCCGGCGTCCTGCGACCGCTGGTGCTGCAGCTGCGGCTCACGGGTGGACACGCCCTCGGCGTCCTCGTCGGAGCCGGGGATGTTGCCCAGCGGCAGCTGGGTGATCGTCGCGCGGTCGGCCTCGAAGAGGCGCACGCCGCCACGGCTCACGGCCAGCAGCAGGAACTCCAGGTCGTCGACGGCCAGCGGCAGGATGGGCCGCAGGTTCGGGTGGTCGCCGACGGTGACGCCGGGGGTGAAGTCGCGGTCGGTGCGGAAGTAGCGGCCGCCGCCCGGGGAGGCGTAGATGGCCAGGCCGTCGACCTGGGTCTGCCAGAAGCGGCGCGAGTCCGCCAGGGACTGGATGGGGGCCAGGAGGGATTCGGCGTCGACGTCCGGGTAGCGCTCGGCCAGTTCCTTGCGGGCCTGGTCGAGCAGCGGACGGAGTCGCTGTGAGTCACTGAGGGTCTCTGCGCCGCCACGGTGCGTCGGGATCACGATGGAGACCGTGGGCCCGGACATGGTGGCCAGTTCGCGGAGATCATCAGCGTGGATGGGATCTGAGTCAGTGATGATATTCCGGGTATTCATAGTTACAGCCTACTTAGTTTCTCGGACACATGACGGCTTTTACTGTGCAGCAGATCACTTGCCGACGCCAACGTGCCCCACGCCGCACCCGCGCCCGGCTGTCCGGGCCTCTGACTAGGCTCTTCAGTCATGCCCTCCCTCTCCCCTCTCTACGACGACACCCTCGCCCTCCTCCGCAAGATGATCCGCAACGCCTGCGTCAACGACTTCACCCCCGGCTCCGGCCAGGAGGTACGCAACGCCGACACGCTGGAACGCTTCTTCGCCGACACCCCGAACATCACGGTCCGGCGCTACGAGTCGGCGCCCGGGCGCGTGAGCATCGTCGTCACCCTCGAGGGCACCGACCCCACCGCCGAGCCGCTCACCTTCCTCGGCCACACCGACGTCGTCCCCGTCGACGTCGACCGCTGGACCTACGACCCCTTCGGGGCCGAGATCCACGACGGCCGCCTCTACGGCCGCGGCGCCATGGACATGCTCTTCATCACCGCCGCCCAGGCCACCGTGCTTCGCGACGCCGCCCGCACCGGCCGCCCCACGGGCACCCTCACCTTCGTCGGCGTCGCCGACGAGGAGTCCCGCGGCACCCTCGGCGCGAAGTGGCTCTCCGAGGAGCATCCCGAGGCCTTCTCCTGGCGCAACACCGTCTCCGAGACCGGCGGCTCCCACCTGCCCATCGCCGACGGTTCCGACGCCCTCGTGGTCGTCGTCGGCGAGAAGGGCGCCGCCCAGCGCCGCCTCCACGTCACCGGCGACGCCGGCCACGGCTCGAACCCCTACGGCCGGGAGTCGGCCGTGGTGAAGATCGGCGAGGTCGCCCGCCGCATCGCCGCCATCGAGGTGCCCGTCTCCCAGGACCCCCTGTGGCAGGGCTTCGTCCGCGCCTTCCGCTTCTCCCCCGAGATCGAGAGGGCCCTCCTGGAGGGCACCGACGACACCGCCTTCGAGTACTTCGGCGACCTCAAGCGCTACGCCCACGCGCTGTCGCGGCTCACCTTCTCGCAGACCATCCTCCGCGCGGGCACCGCCATCAACGTGCTGCCCTCCTCCGCGACCCTCGACCTGGACATCCGTCCCCTGCCGGGCACCACCCAGGACGACGTCGACGCGATCCTCGCCGAGGCCCTCGGCGACATGTTCCACGACGTCCGCATCGAGCGCCTCATCTCCGAGCCCGCCAGCGTCTCCTCCACGGAGAGCCCCCTGTACCAGGCGATCGTGGACACCTTCGACGAGTTCTTCCCCGGCGTGCCCGTCGTCCCGACGATCGCCGCCGGCGGCTCCGACCTGCGCTTCGGCCGCCGCCTCGGCGGCAACGGCTACGGCTTCGCGCTCCACGCCCGCGAGCGCACCCTCGGCGACGTGTTCCACCTGCTCCACCACCACGACGAGTACATCGAGCTCGAGGACGTCGACCTCACCGTCCGGGCCTACCGCTCGCTGGTGCGGCGCTTCTGCGGGGTGTAGCTCCCCCGCGGCGTATACCGTGCAGACATCGCATGGCCGTGGAATTATGTGCACATGATCACCCGTCTGTTCTCCCGCCGTTCCGCCCTGGCCGTCACCGCCGTCGGCGCCTCCGCCGCACTGCTGGTGGCGTGCTCCGAGCCGAGCGAGTCCACCGACGCCCCCGACACCACCGCCACCGCCACCGGTGAGGTCACCACCATCACCGTCTACACCTCCGAGCCGGAGGAGAAGGTCGACGAGATCAACGCCGCCTTCGAGGCCGCGAACCCCGACATCAAGGTGGAGGTCTACCGCGCCGGCACCGGCGACCTCAACGCGCGCATCGCCGCCGAGAAGGAGTCCGGCTCCATCGAGGCCGACGTGCTGTGGGCCGCGGACGCCGCCACCTTCGAGACGTACAAGGCGGCCGGTGACCTCGCCGAGCTGCAGAACGTCGACACCGCGGACATCATCGCGGAGGCGCTGGACGCCGACAACCACTACGTCGGCACCCGCATCATCCCGACGGTCATCGCCTACAACACCGACGTCATCGACGCCGCCGACGCCCCGCAGTCCTGGGCCGACCTGGTCGACCCGAGGTACGCCGACCAGCTCGTCATGCCGGACCCGGCGGTCTCCGGTGCCGCCGCGTTCAACGCCTCCGTATGGAAGAACGACCCGCAGCTCGGCGAGGAGTGGATCAACGCCCTCGGTGAGAACACCCCGATGATCGCCCAGTCCAACGGACCGACCTCCCAGGAGATCGCCGCCGGTGGCCACCCGGTCGGCGTCGTCGTCGACTACCTGGTCCGTGACCTCGCTGACGCGGGCTCCCCCATCACCGCGGTCTACCCGACCGAGGGCGCGCCGTACATCACCGAGCCGGCCGGCGTCTTCGCCGCCTCGGACAAGAAGGACGCGGCGGAGCGCTACATCAGCTTCCTGCTCTCCGCGGAGGGCCAGAAGATCGCCGTCGGGCAGGCCTACCTGCCGGTGCGGGAGGACGTCGGCACGCCGGAGGGCACCCCGCCGCTGGCGGAGATCGCGCTGATGACCCCGGACCTGCAGGTCGTCACCGACGACAAGGAGGCGGCGGTCGCCCTGTTCCAGGCCGCCATGCAGTAGTTTCCACACCATGCCGGCTCTCCCCCTGATGCGCGCCGGGGTGTGGCTGATCGTCCTCGGACTGTTCGTCACACCCCTGGCGCTCGTCGTCGCCCTGGCCGCGGGCGGGAATCAGATCCCGACCCTGCTGGACCAGGGGCTGGGCACCGCGGTGTGGAACTCCACGTACACCACGGTGCTCTCGGCGCTGGGGGCCACGGTCCTCGGCACCGCCGTCGCGCTGCTGCTCGACCGGACGAACGCCCGCGGAGCAACCATTCTGCGCCTTTTCCTGCTCTCGCCACTGCTCATCCCACCCTTTATCGGTGCGATTGCGTGGCTGCAGCTCTTCGGCCCCAACCAGGGGCTCAACCGTGTCTTCGGCACGCAGCTGTGGAACATCTACGGCGCGGACGGCGTGACGTTCCTGCTCATCCTGCACTCGTACCCCGTCGTCTACATCATCGTCGCGGCCGGCCTACGCTCCATCCCCTCGGACCTGGAGCAGGCGGCCCGCGTCGCCGGCGCCGGCACCGCCACCGTCCTGCGCACCGTCACCCTGCCGCTGCTGCGGCCGGCACTGCTCTCGGCCTTCACGCTCACCGCGGTGGCGAACCTGGCCGACTTCGGCATCCCGGCGCTGCTGGGCTCCCCGGCGCGCTTCGAGACCCTCGCCACCATGATCTACCGCTTCATGGAGTCCGGAACCGTGGCCAACCCGCTGCAGACGGTATCCACGATCGGGGTGGTGCTGCTCTTCCTGGGTATCGCGTCGGTCACCGCGGACTACCTCGTCTCGCAGTGGGCGGGGTCGAAGCTGCAGGACACGGGACAGGCCCTGCGTTTCGATCTCGGCGCCGCCCGCTGGCCCGTCGCCCTCGTCGCCTGGGTTCTCGGCCTGGCCGTCACCCTCGGTCCGCTCCTCGGCCTGGCCCACCGCGCGCTGCTGCCCGCCCCGGGCATCCCGCTGACCCTGGACACCGCCACGCTGGACAATTTCCGACGCTCGCTGACCAATCCGCGGGTCATCGAGGGGTTCTCCAACTCGGTCACCCTGGCGTTGTCGGCGGCGCTGATCTGCGGTGTCCTCGGCTGGCTCATCGGTCTGCTGGTCACGCGGACCCGTTTCCCCGGCAACACGGCGCTCACCCTCACCGTGCTGCTGCCCACGGCCCTGCCGGGCCTGATCATCGGTGTCGGCTGGCTCATCCTGGGCCGCTACACGGGCATCTACAACACGATGTGGGTCATTCTCGGCGCCTACGTCTGTGCCTTCACCGCCCTGGTGCTGCAGGCGGTCCGGGCCCCGCTGCAGGGCACGCCGCTGGCCGTCGAGGAGGCGGCGCGGATCTCCGGCGCCGGTCGCCTCTATGCCCTGCTGAGCACCACCGGTGCCATGGCGATTCCGGCGGCGTTCTCGGGGGCGGTGCTCGTGGCGGTGACGGCGGTACGTGAGCTGACGGTGTCCATCCTGCTCATCGCCCCGGGCACGACGACCCTCGGCGTGCAGGTGTTCAATCTGCAGCAGGCCGGCAACTACAACCAGGCCTCGGCGCTGTCGCTCATGTTCGCCGTGGTCGGCATCGTGGCGCTGGCGCTGACGGTGCGTTCCCCACGAGTCAGGAGCTGACGTGTCCGCCATCGACATCCACGACCTCACCGTCACCTTCCCCGACGGCACCGTCGGGCTTTCCGGCATCGAACTCCAGGTCCGGCCGGAGGAGTTCATCGTGCTCATCGGGGCCTCCGGCTCCGGGAAGACGACGTTGCTGCGCACCCTCGCCGGTTTCCTCACCCCGAGCGCCGGGCACGTCGCGATCGGGGGCCGTGACGTCACCGCCGTCCCGCCGGAGAAGCGTCGCATGGGCATGGTGTTCCAGCAGCACGCCGTGTGGCCGCACATGTCCGTCGCCCGGAATGTGGAGTACCCGCTGCGGCGGGCGGGCGTCGGCAAGCGGGAGCGTGGGGAGCGGGTGGACCGCGCCCTGGAGCTGGTCGGCCTGGGTGGTTTCGCGCGGCGGCGGCCGGACTCCCTGTCCGGTGGGCAGCGGCAGCGCGTCGCCCTGGCGCGTGCCATCGTCGCCGACCCGACGGTCCTGCTTCTCGACGAGGCCCTCTCCGCCCTCGACGAACCCCTCCGCGACAGCCTGCGCCGGGAACTGGTGACCCTCACGCGCCGCGAGGGCCTGACCACCGTCCATGTCACGCACGACCGCACCGAGGCGCTGGCCATCGCCGACCGTGTCGTCGTGCTCGGTGAGGGGCGCATCCAGCAGGTCGCGACCCCGCAGGAGCTGGTCTCACGTCCGGCGACGGCGGAGGTCGCGGCGTTCATCGCCGACGCCACGCTTCTCGACGCCACCGCCCTCCCCGTCGCCCCCTCCGAGGTCATGGGCTCCGGGTCGACGCTGACCCTGGCGGTCCTCCCGCACATGGTGGAGGTGCTGCCCGCCGGTGCCGACGGCATCCCGGCGCAGGTGCGGTCGGTGCTCTACGACGCCGGTGACTGGTCGCTCACCCTCGACGCCCTGGGCACCGTGTTCCGGGCGACGGTGCGCGGGGCACGGCCGGAGGTGGGCGATCCGGTGACGATCCGCATCCACCGGCCCCTGGGGTACCTGACCTAGGAGACCGGCACGGCGTCGCGGCGGCGCAGGGCGCTGGTGCCCGCGAGCACCACGGCCATGAGCGTGATCACGAGCACCGCCATCGCGGGCATGCCGAACAGGGAGACGACGGGGCCGGCGATGACGCCGCCGAGCGCGCCGGTGAGGTTCATCGTCAGGTCGGAGCGGCCCTGCAGACCGGCCCGGGCCGCCGGCGGGGCGGAGGCGGCGACGACCGCGGAGGAGCCGACCAGCGTGGAGGACCAGCCGAGGCCGAGGAGCAGGAGGGAGGCGACGACGACGGTCTCGTTCCCGGACCATGGGATGAGCAGCGCCGCGGCGACGAAGGTGCCGGCCAGGCCGAGCAGCATCGTGGGCAGCGACCCCCACTTGTCGGCGAGCCAGCCGAACACCGGCGCCAGGCCGTACATGCCGCCGACGTGCGCGGAGATGGTGATCCCGATGAGCGTCATCGACGCGCCGTGACCGTGCATGTGGACGGCGGTCATGGACATGATGGCGATCATCGCGAAGTGGCTGTACGCGTTGGTGATGATCGCCGCGGCGACCACCGGGTGCTCCCGCAGGTTGACCTTCGGCGCGGGTCCGGTCGTCACCACGGGGGCAGGTTCCGGGCGGAGCATGACCTGCAGGACGAGGATGGCCACCCACTGCGCGGCGATGCACACGAGGTAGGCGCCGGAGAAGCTGGCCAGGCCGAGGGCCGCGCCGAGCCTCTCGGTGGGTTCGAAGAGGTTGGGGCCGAGGATGGCGCCGACGGTGGTGGACCAGACGACGAGCGAGATGTCGCGGCCCTTGTGGCGGTCGTCGGAGGCGTCGGCCGCCGCGAAGCGGGCCTGCAGGTTCATCGCCACGGCGGCGCCGAGGAGGAAGAACCCGACCAGCAGGAAGGGGTACAGCCCGGTCTGGGCGGCGAACAGCGCCGACACCGCACCGACGGAGCCGAGGGCCAGGCCGGTGCTCAGGGATGCCCGGCGGCCCCGCCGGTTGACGATCCTCGCCAGCGGCATCGCCCACAGGGCCGCACCGATGGTGGTCACCGTGGAGGCGGCTCCGCCCCACGCCTCGCCCGCCATGTCGGCGGAGAGGATGGCACCCATGGAGAAGGTCACGCCGTGCCCCAGCCCGGCCATGACCTGGGCGATCATGAGGGCGGTGAGGACGCGGCGTCGAGAAGCGGCTTGCAGCATGCCGCCCACCCTAAGTCACTGTGTGCACAGCGGCACCGTGTCCCCGCGGCCGCCCTCCATCGGGACGGTGAGGAAGAGGCAGGAGTTCCAGCCGCGGGACTCGACGATGCCGCGCACCCGCGACCACGTCTCGGGGCTGAGGTCCGGGGTGCGGGAGAGCACGAAGCCGGAGAGGCGGTACGGGTCACCGACGACGGCGAGGGAGTAGTCCTCCTCGAGGTGGGTCACCCGGTAGTTGACGGGGCCCTCCGGGTCCTGGAAGGGGACGCCGGGGAAGTTGACGCGCAGGGAGGCACCCGAGCGCACGGTCGCGGTGCCCTCGACGCCGGAGCGGCCGCCGAGCAGCGTGCCGCAGGAGTTGCGGACGGAGATGGTTGACTCGTCGATGACGCCGTACTCCGCGGTGGTGTTGTGCGCGCACTGCAGTGAGTAGGTCTGCGGGAGGGCGGCGACCTGGTACCAGGTGCCGGCGAAACGTTCGAGGTCGACGGTGCCGTCGATCTCGCGGAGCTCGCCGCCGGGCACGGGGAGGTTGCCGGGGATGAGCTGGGTGGAGCCGCCGCTGAGGCGGCCGCCGTCGAAGAGATCCTGCGCCCCGGCGGCCGGGCTGAGCAGTGCGGCACCGAGGGCGAGGGTGGACAGGACAGTGAGGATGCGACGCATGGGGACACCTTCCGGTTGTGTGACCTCCGACACTACCTGCAGGGTGGCCGATCCGTTCCTACATTGGGGACATGACCCGTCGCCTCCTCCCGGTCCTCGCCGTCGCCCTGCTCACCGCCTGCGGCACTGAACCGCCCGCCCCGGAACCCGTCACGCCGGAGCCGGTCGCCCACTACGTCGCGCTCGGCGACTCCTACGCCGCGATGGGCAGCCTCAGCGCCCCGACCTCCGGCCCCGCGGACTGCTTCCGTTCCGCCGACAACTACCCGGCGCTGGTGCTCGCCGACCCCCTCATCCTCGCCGGCGAGGACGCCTCCTGCTCCGGCGCCGTCACCGCCGACATCCCCACGCAGGTCGCGGCCCTCACCCCGGACACCGACCTGGTCACGCTCTCGATCGGCGGCAACGACATCCGCTTCGGCGACATCGCCGGCTGCTTCCACCGGGCGCTCACCGAGCCAGTCGACTGCCCGGCGCTTCTCGACGCCCCCGTCCACCACCTCCTCAGCACCCTCCCCGCCGAGCTCGACGGCGTGTACGACACGATCGGGGCGCTCAGCCCCGGCGCGCGGATCATCGCCACCGGCTACCTCCCCTTACTTGCCGACGGCGAGTGCCCCGAGCTGGCGGCCGTCCCGGAGGAACACCGCGCCTGGGCGCTCGACGTCACCGCCGAGATCAACGCCGTGGTGCGGGAGACCGCGGAGCGCCACGGCGCCGGGTTCGTGCTCCCCGCCGACGCGGAGTCGCATTCGGTGTGCGCGGAACCGGCACAGCGCTGGACGGACGTCACCGGGGAGCTCACCGACGCCTACCCGATGCACCCCACCCCGGCCGGGCAGCGGGCGATGGCGGAGGCCGTCCTGGCCGTGCTGTGAGACCGGTTCAGACCTCGAAGTACAGCGGCGCGTGCAGTGCGCAGCCCGGGTTGAAGGGGTGCCTGCACCCGGGGCAGGCCGGCGCCGTCGAGTAGGTGGGGTACCCTATGCGGTGCCCGCACGCGCCGCACAGGACGGCCGCCTCCGCCGTCACCGCCATCCGCCCGAAGGGGTGGTCGGCGAGTTCCGCATGGCAGGCGTGACAGGCCCAGTACTCCCCGCAGGTGGCGCAGCGGTTGGCCACGACGTCCCGCCCACTGCGGTAGTGGGCGCATCGTCCCTGCTCATCGACGTCGACACCGCGGATCTCCATGCCGGCCAGGGTAACGTTCCTACGCTCGGGAGGTATGAGACAGCTCACGATCTACACGGTCGGCCACTCGACCCGCACCGCGGAGGAGTTCCTCGCCCTGCTGGAGGCCCACGGCGTGCAGCAGGTGGCGGACGTGCGGACCGTGCCCAAGTCCCGCCGCAACCCGCAGTTCTGGTCCGACGCCCTGGAGGCCAGCCTCGCGGGGGCGGGCAAGGGCTACCGCTGGTTCCCGCAGCTGGGCGGCCTACGGAAGACCAGCGCCGACTCCCCCAACGCCGCGTGGCGCAACGCGTCCTTCCGCGGTTACGCCGACCACATGCTCACCGCAGAGTTCGCCGAGGGCCTGGCGGCGCTGCTCGAGTTCGCCGCGGAGGCGCCGACGGCGATCATGTGCGCGGAGGCGGTGCCGTGGCGCTGCCACCGTTCGCTCATCGGGGACGCGCTGCTGGTCAGGGGCCACGAGGTGCTCGACATCATGAGCCCGACCCAGGCCAAGCCGGAGAAGCTCACCGGTTTCGCGGTGGTCACGGACGGGGTGATCACCTACCCGCCGGAGGAGGGCGAACAGGAACGCTGAGCCCGCGAGACCACATTGTGATGAACCCTCCGCCCGGCATAGCCGCAGGTGGAGGGCTTTTCCGCGTCCGGAGGGGCGTCGACAAGCACATGGGGGTGTGGCGCGCAACACATCCACCCCCTAGACTCATAATTAACCCGCCATTATCCGTAGCAAATCGGGCCCGCCCAGTAGTCAGGAGGACCCCATGACTGCGATCGCCCCCCTCTCGCCCCGCCACTCCCCGCCCACCCGTCCGGAACCCTCCGGCGACCGACCCACCGGCTCCCACGCCTGGGAGATCCTCTCCACGACCGATCACAAGAAGATCGGCATCATGTACATCATCATGTCCCTGGCGTTCTTCATGCTCGCCGGGCTGATGGCCCTGCTCATCCGCGCGGAGCTGTTCACGCCGGGTCTGCAGTTCCTCTCCAACGAGCAGTTCAACCAGCTGTTCACCATCCACGGCACGCTGATGCTGCTCGCGTTCGCGACCCCGATCGTGTGGGGCTTCTCCAACTACGTCCTGCCGCTGCAGATCGGCGCGCCGGACGTCGCCTTCCCCCGTCTCAACGCCTTCGGGCTGTGGATCACGGGAACGGGTGGCCTCGTCATCCTCCTCGGATTCCTCACCCCGGGCGGCGCCGCCGACTTCGGCTGGACCATGTACTCCCCCCTCTCCGACGCCACCCACACCCCGGGTGTCGGCGCCAACCTGTGGATCATGGGCGTCGGCATGCTGGGCATCGGCACGGTCGTCTCGGCGATCAACATGCTCACCACGATCCTCACCATGCGCGCGCCCGGCATGACGATGTTCCGCATGCCCGTGTTCACCTGGAACATCCTGGTCACGGCCGTGATCTCCCTGATGGTGTTCCCGGTGCTCACCGCCGCCGCCCTGGGCGTGCTCTACGACCGCCTCCTCGGCGCCCACATCTTCGACACCGCCAACGGCGGCGCCATCCTCTGGCAGCACCTGTTCTGGTTCTTCGGCCACCCGGAGGTCTACGTCATCGCACTGCCTTTCTTCGGCATCGTCTCCGAGGTCATCCCGGTGTTCGCGCGTAAGCCGATCTTCGGCTACATCGGACTGGTCTTCGCGACGCTCGCCATCGCCCTCCTCTCCATGACCGTGTGGGCCCACCACATGTTCGTCACCGGCGCGGTGCTGCTGCCCTTCTTCTCCTTCATGACCTTCCTCATCGCCGTGCCCACCGGCGTGAAGTTCTTCAACTGGGTCGGCACCATGTGGAAGGGCCACATCACCTGGGAGACGCCGATGATCTTCGCCGTCGGCTTCATGGCGACGTTCCTCTTCGGCGGCATGACCGGCATCATGCTGGCGGCTCCCCCGCTCGATTTCCAGCTGGCCGACAGCTACTTCCTCATCGCCCACTTCCACTACACCGTCTTCGGCACCGTGGTCTTCGCGACGTTCGCCGGCATCTACTTCTGGTTCCCCAAGATGACCGGCCGCATGCTGGACGAACGACTGGGCAAGATCCACTTCTGGCTGACGTTCCTCGGCTTCCACGGCACGTTCTTCCTCCAGCACTGGCTGGGCAACATGGGCATGCCGCGTCGTTACGCCGACTACCTGGACTCCGACGGCTTCACCCTGTTCAACCAGATCTCCACCGTCTTCTCCTTCGTCCTCGGCTCCTCGCTGCTGCCGTTCATCTGGAACGCACTGAAATCGTGGCGTTACGGTGAGATCGTCACCGTCGACGACCCGTGGGGCTACGGCAACTCCCTCGAGTGGGCGACCTCCTGCCCGCCGCCGCGCCACAACTTCACCTCCCTGCCGCGCATCCGTTCCGAACGACCCGCCTTCGAACTGCACTACCCGTACATGGTCGAGCGCATGCGTCGCGAGGCACACACCGGCTCCCACGACGAGCGCGCCGAGATGACCCAGTCCCCTGCCCCGTCGGAGGTCCGCTAGGCGCGTAGATTGAGCGCATGCCGAACAACGCCCACTTCTACGAACCCGCCGCCGGCCACGGCCTGCCGCACTCCCCCTTCAACTCGATCATCGCGCCGCGGCCGATCGGGTGGATCTCGTCCCGCTCCGCCGACGGCGTGCTCAACCTCGCGCCGTACAGCTTCTTCAACGCGTTCTCGTACACGCCGCCGCTCATCGGCTTCGCGAGCATCGGCGAGAAGGACTCCGTCACCAACATCCGCGAGACCGGTGAGTTCTGCTGGAACCTCGCCACGCGGGACCTGGCGGAGGCGATGAATGAGTCGGCACGGATCGTCGACAAGCAGGTGGACGAGTTCGCACTCGCCGGGCTGACCCCCGCGCCGTCGCGGATCATCGATGTCCCGCACGTCGCCGAGGCGCGCGTCGTCTTCGAGTGCCGCGCCACGCAGATCATCCGCCTGGAGGACGCGGCCGGCGTCCCGACGGAGACGCGGATGGTGTTCGGCGAGGTGGTGGGGGTGCACATCGACAGGGAACTGCTTGTCGACGGCATCTACCAGACCGCCCTCGCCGACCCCGTCAGTCGCGGCGGCGGTCCGGCGACCTACTTCACGATTTCCGAGGAAAGCCGTTTCGAGATGCCGCGTCCGGAGGCGCGCAGGTCAGAGGCATAACTGGACAACAATGTTCCCGCGGCCTAGGGTGGTCACAACTTGATAACGGGACGGTTACGAAGCCGTCACCAATCGATCACCGTGAGGATTAACCCGAAACCATGAGCTACATCGGCCGCCACCGCAAGCCCAGCACCACCTCCAAGATCCAGCGTCGTCTGGCCCTGGGGGCGCTGGTAGCCGGCACCGTCACCACCGCGGGCCTGTCCTCCGTCTCCACCGCCGCCGCCACCGAGGCCGCCCCCGAGATCGCGGGCCTCTCCTCCGCGGCTACCACCGCCGTCACCGAGGTCGCCCAGACCGCCCCGCTCGTGCAGATCGCCGAGGCCGTCGCCCCGACCCCGTCCGTCGTCCGCCCGACCACCGGCACCTTCACCTCCGGCTACGGCCCGCGCTGGGGCACCATGCACAACGGCATCGACATCGCCAACGCCGTCGGCACCCCGATCTACGCCGTCATGGCCGGCACCGTCATCGACTCCGGCCCGGCCTCCGGCTACGGCCAGTGGATCCGCATCCGTCACGACGACGGCTCCATCACCGTCTACGGCCACATGGAGACCCTCAACGTGAGCGTCGGCCAGCGCGTCACCGCCGGCCAGCACATCGCCGGCATGGGCAACCGTGGCTTCTCCACCGGCTCCCACCTGCACTTCGAGATCCACCCCGCCGGCATGGGCCCGGTCGACCCGGTCACCTGGTTCGGCAACCACGGCATCTACTTCTAGGGGCCCTGACCGTTCCGTGTGACACCGGAGCCCGGACCGACTCGGTCCGGGCTCCGGTGTCACTTCATATGGACAGTGATTGTCACCGCTTCCGGGCCCGGCGCGGCGGGGCGCTCCCCGAGGCCTCGAAGAGGCTCACCATCTGCCCCACGGAGAGGTCGGAGGGCAGGGCACTGGGCCGCACCCCCTCCCGTTCGGCCCACTGCCGGGCCTCCTGCCGGGAGGGCAGAAGACCCTGCCGGGTGATGATCTCCACGATGCCGCGACCACGGCCCGTGTATACGGCGTGCACCATGCCCTGGAACGCCTTCCGCTTCTTCGCCGGTACCAGGGGACGGCGCCGACGCCGGATGTGCAGGACACCGCCGTCCACGCCGGGGCGGGGAGTGAACGCCGCCCGCGGGACACGCTCGCCGAGCTCGAACCCGAACCAGGGCGCCCACTGGGCGGTCATCATGGTCGAGGCCCCCACCCCTGCGCGGCGACGCGCCACCTCCCACTGCATCAGCAGGACAGCATCGGTCCAGGCAGGGGCATGCAGCAACCGCCGCAGGATCGCCGTGGTGATGTGGAAGGGGATGTTGCCCACGACCACGTGAGGGTGCGCCGGCAGACGGAAGCGCAGGAAGTCGTCGTTGACGATCGTGACCTCGGGGTCGAGGTCACGCCGCAACGCCGCAGCCAACCGGGAATCGATCTCCACGGCGGTGAGTGGTCGCCCACTGCGGGAGAGAGGGCGGGTGAGAGCGCCGTCACCGGGACCGATCTCGATGATGGGGCCGGTGGTGCTCATGATCCGCTCGACGAGCGAGTCAATGACGCGCGGATCGGTGAGGAAATTCTGGCCGTGCTCGTGACGGCCGTGGGAATATGCAGACAAGGGATGCTCCGAGAATGAGAATTCTGGAGCCGGGCACGCCAAAACTACCGCCCGGCTCATGGACCGGAGCGGCGACCATTACTGGAGGGTCAGCCGCTGTCAGCGGCTGCGGCGCAACCGCAGGGACGCGGTTCCCAAAATCAACATGCCCCGCACGCTACCAGCCCTGTCAAGCGTGGCCCGAGGCCCCTGTCCGTTCCGTGTGACACCGGGGCCCCGAACGAGTCCTCTCGAACTTCGGTGTCACACCAAATGGTCAGGGCCTCCCACCGACAATCGGTGGGAGGCCCTGAAAGAGAAAAATGTCGCGGGACATACCGGAATTATGTCCCGCGACATCGAAATTGTGCCCGGGGGGGGACTTGAACCCCCACGTTCTTGCGAACACTGGCACCTGAAGCCAGCGCGTCTGCCAATTCCGCCACCCGGGCTGGGTGGTGGTCCAGCGGGTTACCCGCCGTGTGGACTAGTACAAGATAACACGTGACATGTAGGAATGGCCAAATCGCCTGGTCAGGGCATGTAAATGAGGCTCGTCACTGCACGCATGGCACCCTGCGTCTGGTCACTTCGGGTACGTCTCCGGCCGGTCCGCACCCTATACTGGTGCCTATCGTGCGCGCGGGGGTGCCCCCTCGCGCCATTTACTGATTACCCGGTCAGTGGGTGTCACGCCTCTGACCTCGATCAATCACGGAAAGATCCCGGAAAGGAGGCCGCGCATCATGTCGATCATGGCCCGGATAGCCAAGTTGGACAGTGCTCTGCAGCGTGGTCTCGACAATGGGCTGGCGCTCATCTTCGGCGGGAAGGTTGTCCCGGCGGAGATCGAGGAGCTGCTGAAGCAGGAGGCGGAGGACAACCTCGTCGTCGATGACGGCGTGGTGCTGTCACCGAACGTCTTCGTGGTGGGAGTGTCGTCGAAGGATCTGGAGAACCTGTCGCAGGCCAACTCCGATCTGCCGTCGGGCTTCGCCGATCAGATGACGCGCTACTGCCGTAACCGGGGCTGGAGTACCGAGGGCCCGATGGTGGTGCGCCTGGCCGAGGAGTCGGGTCTGCACACCGGACAGCTGCGGGTGTCGTCGTACCGGGACGACTACCCGTCGGAAAGCAGTGGTTTTGAGGCCATCACCACGGACAGCACTGAATCCCAGGAGGAGACCATGAACCAGCAGGACGTGCCCACCGCACTGACGGAGATGCCGCAGAATCCGGTGGTGACGCTGCTGCTGCAGGACGGTTCCAGCCGGACGTTCCTCATCAACGAGGGGTCGAACATCATCGGCCGTTCGAATGACGCGGATTTCCGTCTGCCGGACACGGGTGTGTCGCGGCAGCACGCGGAGATCACCTGGGACGGTCAGGACGCGGTGCTGGTGGACCTGGAGTCCACGAACGGCACCACAGTCAATGACACCCCGGTGGAGAACTGGCTGCTCGCCGACGGCGACGTCATCACCATGGGCCACTCCCACATCGAGGTGCGGATCGTCGATCCGTCCCGGTCCTCCGCACAGTCTGTCCGGAGGTGACACGTGGATTCCCTCGTACTGCTGATCTTCAAGGTCGTCCTGCTGGTCCTGTTGTGGGCGTTCATCTTCGTGGCGGTCCGCGTGATGCTCAGGGACGTGCGTTTCGCTGACGGCACCGTTGCCGGCGGCCTGCTCCCCGCGGCGCCCCGCGGCGGGAAGCTGCCGAAGGTGACGGGGCGTCGGGAAGCGGCGAAGCAGCTGACCGTCGTCGAGGGGCCGCTCAAGGGCTCGCACATGGCGGTGTCCACGCTGGAGGAGGTGGTCATGGGCCGCAGCCCGGACTGCACGTTCCAGCTGGGGGATGATTTCGCCTCGGCCCGTCACGCCCGCCTGTTCCGGCGGGGTTCGGACTGGTTCGTGGAGGACCTGGATTCGCGCAACGGGACGTTCGTCGCCGGGTACCGCATCGACCAGCCCGAGCGCGTGGGCACCGGCACCGACATCAAGGTGGGCCGTACGACAGTGAGGTTGGTCCCGTGAGTCTGCAACTGAATTACGCCGTCGTCTCCGACCGCGGTCTCGTGCGCGGCAACAACGAGGACTCCGCCTACGCGGGTCCGAATCTGCTGGTCATCGCCGACGGCATGGGTGGGCACGCGGCCGGTGAGGTCGCCAGCCAGCTCATGGTCACGCATCTGGAGCGTCTCGACGCCGACCCGAGCGACAACGACATGCTCGCCCTGCTCGGGGGCGTCGCCGACGACGCGAACCGGGAGATCGCCGAGGCGATCCGGGAGAACCCGGAGACCGACGGCATGGGCACCACGCTCACCGCGCTGATGTTCAACGGCCACAGCTTCGGCCTCATCCACGTCGGTGACTCCCGCGGCTACCGCCTGCGTGAGGGCCGTCTGGAGCAGATCACCGTCGACGACACCTTCGTCCAGTCGCTGGTCAACGAGGGCAAGCTCGATCCGGGTGACGTGTCCTCGCACCCGCAGAAGTCGCTCATCCTCAAGGCGTACACGGGCCGCCCGGTGGAGCCGACGCTCCGGGATCTCGACGCCCGCCCGGGCGACCGTATCCTCCTGTGCACCGACGGTCTCTCCGACCCGGTGACCGCCAGCACCATCGAGCAGACCCTCTCCGAGGGCGCGCCGGAGGAGGCGGCCCGCCGCCTCATCGAGCTGGCGCTGCGTTCCGGTGGGCCGGACAACATCACGGTGGTCATCGCCGACGTCGTCGAGACGGATGACCTTGACGACGCCGCCCGCGCCGCCCTCCCCACCGTCGCCGTCACCGCCGGTGCCCTGCTGGGCGAGCCGCAGGAGGAGACCCACCCCGACACGTCCGCGGGGCGTGCCGCGCTGCTCTCGCGCCGCCCGCAGACGATCTCCCCCGACGGGGAGATCACCCCCCAGCCGCTCACGGGTGCCCGCCCGGCCCCGTCCGGTGCGCAGGAGGTGGCTGCCGTTCCGGCAGGTGATTCCGGCCGCCGGGGCAGGTTTCGCCTCCCCGCGCTGATTCTCTCGCTGCTCGTGCTCCTCGGTCTGGCCGCGGGTGGCTGGTGGGTGAAGACCACCATCGACAACTCCTACTTCATCACCACCGGCGCCGATGACCACCTGGTCATCCAGCACGGCGTGAACTTCTCCGTCTTCGGGCGGGACCTGCACACCCCGTACCAGGAGGCGTGCCTCAACCGGGAGGGTGACCTCCGGCTCGTGGACGTCGGCTCGACCGAGGACTGTTCGCCGTTCCGTCTGCAGGACCTGCCGGCGTCGTTACGCACGCAGGTCGCCGGTCTGGAGACAGGTTCCTACGACGAGGTGACGCAGCAGCTGCGGCGCCTCGCGGAGCAGGCGCTGCCGGTGTGCATCGACCGGGAGAGCACCCCCACCGAGGGGGACGCCGAGGCCGCGGGCGACCTGTCCCGCCCCGGGGTCAACTGCCGGGAGGTGAAGTAGATGTCACGCCTCCTGTCCCGCCGCACGGAGATGCTCATGCTCGTCCTCGCGGCGGTCGTGCTCACCGTCATGCTGGCCAGCCTGGAGCTCTCGCAGGGCAACGCCCTGACCACCGACATGCTGCAGCTCATCGGCGGTTTCATCGTGGTGTTCTCCATCGCGCACGTCGCCCTGTGCGTCGCGGCGCCGAAGGCGGACCAGCTGATTCTGCCGGTGGTGGCGCTGCTCAACGGCATCGGTCTGGTGATCATCCACCGCCTCGACCTGGCCTCCGGCACGTCCATGGCCGGGCGGCAGGTGATGTGGACGCTGGTGGGCATCGTGCTGCTCATCGGGGTGCTGGTGGTCGTCCGTGACCACAAGCAGCTGTCCAAGTACTCCTACCTGCTCGGACTCCTCGGCCTGATCCTGCTGGCCCTGCCGCTGGTGTGGCCGCAGCCGAATCCGGACTTCGCGGACGCCCGCATCTGGATCACCATCGGCCCGTTCTCGGTGCAGCCGGGTGAGTTCTCGAAGATCCTGCTGCTGCTGTTCTTCGCGCAGCTGCTGGCCTCGAAGCGGGCCCTGTTCAACATCGCCGGCCGGCGTTTCCTGGGCCTGGAGTTCCCGCGTCTGCGTGACCTCGCCCCGATCCTGCTGGTGTGGGCCGTGGCGCTGCTGCTCATGGCGGTGTCCAACGACTTCGGCCCGGCGCTCCTGCTCTTCTCCACCGTCCTGGGCATGATGTTCCTCGCCACCGGCCGCACGTCGTGGCTGCTCATCGGCTTCGCGCTCGTCGCCGCGGGCGGCACGGCCGTGTACCAGGTGTCGGAGAAGATCCAGAACCGTGTGGCCAACTTCCGCGACCCGATCGCCAACTACGACATCACCGGCTACCAGCCCTCCCAGGCCCTGTTCGGCATGTCCTGGGGTGGCGTCACAGGCACCGGCCTGGGCCAGGGGCATCCGGAGATCGTGCCGGTCGCGCACTCGGACTACATCCTCGCCGCCGTCGCCGAGGAGCTGGGTCTCGTCGGCATCGCCGCGGTGCTCATGCTCTTCGCGCTGCTGATCACGCGTGGTTTCCGCACGGCCCTGCAGGTGCGTGACACGTACGGCAAGCTCGTCGCGGGTGGCCTGGCACTGACGATCGTCATCCAGGTGTTCGTGGTCACCGGCGGCATCTCGACGCTGCTGCCCATGACGGGCCTGACCACGCCGTTCATGTCGGCCGGCGGTTCCTCGCTCATGGCGAACTACATCCTCATCGGTCTGCTGCTGCGGATCTCCCACTCCGCCCGACGTCCCGTCGAGGTCGCCGCCGGCGCCCCCGCCCCGCTTGCCGACGCCGCCGCGCCCGCCACCGGCACCAACCTCTTCGCTGCGCAGGACGTGGTGCAGGGTGGTGAGCGATGAATCGTTCCATCCGTCTCGCCGCCGCCTTCGCCCTGGTGCTCATCCTCATCCTGCTGGCCAACCTCACGTGGATCCAGGCCTTCAAGGAGGACGAGTACGCCAACAACCCGCTCAACCGGCGTGGTTTCTACGAGATGAAGTCGATCCCCCGCGGGCAGATCTCCACGGGCGGGGTCGTGCTGGCCTCCTCCGAGCAGGACGCGAACGGCTTCTACCAGCGTTCCTACCCCTCGGACTCGCCGGCGGCGTACGCCCCGGTGACGGGCTACCTCTCGGACCAGTACGGGGCCTCCGGCCTGGAGTCCTCCTACAACGCCGTGCTCAACGGCACGGACCCGGCGCTGTTCACGTCCCGCTGGCTGGACACGCTCACGGGCAAGGAGTCCGCGGGCGCGAACCTGGAGCTCACCCTCGACCCGGCGATGCAGCAGGTCGCGCACGACATGCTCACCGGCAGCAACTACGAGGGCGCGGCCGTGGCGCTGCGTCCCTCGACCGGTGAGGTGCTGGCGATGGCGTCGTCCCCGGGCTACGACCCGAACGGCATCGTCGACCCCGCCACCGCCTCCACGGCCTGGGCGGACGTGACCTCCCGGGAGGGCAACCCGCTGATCAACCACGCGACGCAGGACACGCTGCCGCCGGGCTCGATCTTCAAGATCATCACCACCTCCGCCGGGCTGAACAACGGCTACTCCTCCGGCAGCCTGCTCACGGGCGCCCCGGAGATCACCCTGCCGGGCACCACGACGACGCTGACCAACTACGGCGGCCAGGCGTGCGCCGGCGGTGGCGACGTCACCCTGGAGACCGCGTTCTCCCTGTCGTGCAACACCGCCTTCGTGCAGCTGGCCATCGACGTCGGCGCCGACGCCGTGCGCTCCACGGCCGAGGCCTTCGGCGTCGGTGAGCAGTACGACCTCGGCCTGCCCGTGTCCGGCGGTGCCCTCGGCGAGCTTCCCGACGACGCCGCCCTCGGACAGACCGCCATCGGTCAGCGCGACGTCACCATGTCGGCGCTGCAGGCGGCGGTGATGGCGGCGACCGTCGCGAATGACGGGAAGCGGATGGAACCGCACGTCGTGAAGCGGATCACCGGCGCGGACCTCCGGGAGCTGAACGTCACGCAGCCCCGGGAGATCACCCAGGCGGTGTCCCCGGAGATCGCCGGGCAGCTCGAGCAGCTCATGCTCGCCTCCGAGCGCAACACCGCCGGCGGGCGGGCGGGCATCGCCTCGAAGACGGGTACCGCGGAGCACGGCGACGAGGGCACGCCGCCGCACACGTGGTACGTCGCGTACCTGCCGGACCGGGATGTGGCGGTGGGCGTCGTCGTGAAGAACGGCGGTGGCCTCGGCACCGGCGCGACCGGCGGCCAGGTGGCCTCGCCGGTCGGCCGGGCGATCCTCGACGCGGCGGGAGGTGCCTGATGTCCGACACCGACGGCCGCGAACGGCTCCAGAAACTGATCGGCGAGGACTACCGCCTGCAGTGGATCATCGGGCACGGCGGCATGTCGACGGTGTGGCTCGCCGACGACACCGTGCACGACCGGGAGGTCGCGCTGAAGATCCTGCGCCCGGAGTTCTCGGACAACCAGGAGTTCCTCGTCCGTTTCCGCAACGAGGCGGAGACCGCGGAGCTCATCGACTCCGACAACGTCGTGCGCACCTACGACTACCGCGAGATCCCCGACCCCGCGGGTCACACCTTCTGCTTCATCGCGATGGAGTACATCCGTGGCGAGTCCCTGGCGGACCTGCTGGCGCGGGAGCGGAGCCTCGACGAGGAGCTGGTCCTCGACGTCCTCGAGCAGGCCGCCCACGGCCTGTCGGTCATCCACCGCATGGACCTCGTGCACCGCGACATCAAGCCGGGCAACCTGCTCATCACGCAGAACGGGCAGGTGAAGATCACGGACTTCGGCATCGCCAAGGCGGCCGCCGCCGTCCCGCTCACCCGCACCGGCATGGTGGTGGGCACCGCCCAGTACGTCTCCCCGGAGCAGGCGCAGGGACGCGAGGTCACCGCCGCCTCCGACGTGTACTCCCTCGGCGTGGTGGGCTACGAGATGCTCGCCGGCCGCCGCCCCTTCACCGGCGACTCCTCGGTGTCGGTGGCGCTGGCGCACATCAGCCAGGCCCCGCCGGCCCTGTCGACGAGCGTCACCGCCGAGACCCGCGAACTCATCGGCATCGCCCTGCGCAAGGACCCGGGGCAGCGCTTCGCCGACGGCAACGAGATGGCCCTCGCCGTCTCCGCCGTGCGCCTGGGCAACCGTCCCCCGCAGCCGCAGTCGGCGGCGCTGACGGAGGTCGCCCCCGAGCCCTCCCCGACGGAGGCCACCCGGATGCTCGGCGCGGTGACGCACCCGACGACGATCCGCCCCGCGCAGCCGGTGACCCCGGTGCCGCCCGCCCGACCGCTGCCCCCGGCACAGCCGGCGCCGCAGCCCCGCGGCGGCGGTTTCGGCACCGGCCTGCTCCTCGCGGTGCTCATCGCGGCGCTGCTCGGCGGCGGCATGTACCTCGCCTGGCAGGCGGGGCTCTTCGAGGGCGCCGGCGGCGACGAGCCGAGCACGACCCCGACGACCACGCAGGAGATCGTCACCGAGTGGGTCACGCCCTCGCCGGAACCGGAGCAGGTGACGACACCCCCGCCGACGACCCGCGCCCCGGAGACCACCACCGAGTTCGTCACCCCCACCGAGGAGTCCCCCAGCCCCGAGCCGGAGCCGACCCCGGAATCGACGACGCAGCCGACCCCGGAACCGACGACGCAGCCGACCGGACAGCCGACCCCGCCGCCGGTGACCACCGCGCCCCCGGTCGACCCCGGTGACGGAACCCCCGGCGATCCCGACCCACTTCCGGATACGCTGGGGAATCTGATCAACGGAGGTAACTGATGACGCTGCTCGGTGACCGCTACCAGCTGGCCGAGGTGATCGGCACCGGAGGCATGTCCGAGGTGTTCGCCGCCGAGGACACGCTGCTGGGCCGGGACGTCGCCGTGAAGCGGCTGCGTCTCGAGCTGGCCCGTGACGTCAACTTCCGGGAGCGTTTCCGCCGTGAGGCGCAGAACTCCGGGCGGCTCAACCACCCGACGATCGTGGCGGTCTTCGACACGGGTGAGACCACCATCGACGGCGTGACCGTGCCGTACATCGTCATGGAGCGGGTCCACGGCCGGACGCTGCGGGACATCGTCCGCGAGGAGGGGCCGCTCAGCCCGTCCCGCGCCGCGGAGCTGCTCGTCCCCGTGGCGGAGGCCCTGCAGGCCAGCCACGACGCGGGCATCATCCACCGCGACGTCAAGCCGGCGAACATCATGATCACCAACACCGGCGAGGTGAAGGTGATGGACTTCGGCATCGCCCGCGCACTCGACGACTCGACGTCCGCGATGACGCAGACCTCCGCCGTCATCGGCACCGCGCAGTACCTCTCCCCGGAGCAGGCCCGCGGCAAGGCCGCCGACGCCCGCTCCGACGTCTACGCCCTCGGCTGCGTCCTCTACGAGACGGTCACCGGCCGTCCGCCCTTCGAGGGCGAGACGCCCTTCGCCGTCGCGTACCAGCATGTGCAGGAGGACCCGGAGGCACCGTCCTCGCTTATCGACGCCCTCTCCCCCACCGCCGCCGTCAACGTCGATGCCGTGGTGCTCACCGCCATGGCCAAGCACCCGGCGGACCGCTACCAGACGGCCGCCGCCATGCGCGATGACCTGCGCAAACTGGCCCGCAACGCCGTCACCGACGCCGCCCGCCACTACATCGCCGAGGACCAGCCCCCGGCGGACGACTCCCCCACCACCGTGACGGCGCGGGTGCCGGAGGAGGGGGCGTCGAGAAGCAACCGTTGGATGGTGTGGCTCACCGCCCTGCTGGCCGCCCTGTCGCTCGGCCTCGGCGGCGTCTTCGTGTGGGACACGCTGCGCGGCCCCGAGGACAACGCCGCCCGGCAGATGGTGTCCGTCCCGGACGTCACCGGCCTGCCCCGCCAGGACGCGACGGCCCGCCTCGAGGCCCTCGAACTGCGTGTCGACGTCAACGAGGAACCCTCCCCCGACGTCCCCCGCGGCACCGTCATCCGCACCAACCCGACCGCCGGCTCACAGCTGCAGAAGGGCACCTCGGTGACGATGACCGTCTCCAGCGGCCGCGAGATCACCGACGTCCCTGACGTCACCGGCATGACCCCGCAGGAGGCCGCCGACGCCCTCGCCGAGGTGGAGCTCCTCCTCGAGCAGCAGGTCAACGAGGACACCTCCGAGACCGTCACCGCCGGCCGCATCATGGAGCAGAACCCGCCGGCCGGCGCGCAGATCTCCAAGGGCTCCCGCGTGACCATCACCGTCTCCACCGGCCCCGCCCTCGTCCGCATCCCCGTCCTGTCCGGCATGCAGGTCGAACAGGCCGAGGCGACGCTGAGCAGCCTCGGTTTCGTCCCGCAGGTCACCGTCGTCGACTCCGCCGAACCCGAGGGCCGCGTCCTCCGCGTGGACAACGAGGGCGCCCAGGCCCGCCGCGGCGACACCGTCCTGCTGGAGGTGTCCAACGGCATGCTCATGACCCTGCCCGACGTCACCCGCCTCAACGAGACCCGCGCCCGCGAGGTCCTCCGCGAGGCCGGCCACACCGGCGCGGTCCGCGTCGGCGAACCCGTCGCCACCGGCGCGCTTGTCGACGCCGGCCTCGTCGCCGCCACCGAACCCCTGGGCGGTGGGCAGATCCGCAAGGACAGCGTGGTCACCCTGCGCCTCTGGAGGTTCGACGTCGGCGTCTTCCTCCCCGAGTCCCAGGCCGACCCCGCCGAGACACCCGGCGGTCCGCTCGACGGACTACTCGGCCGCCGCTGACCCCCCGCTGCTACTCTTAGACCCACTGAACCGCCGGTACCCACACCTGAAAGGCCCGTGACAATGCCCAAGGCAAAGATCACCAAGAACACCATCCCCGCCACCACCTCCAGCGCCAACCGCACCCCGGTCAAGATCAACACCGGCGGTACCCCGGTCTGGTACAAGGCCATCATGTTCGGCTTCATGCTGGCGGGCCTGGGCTGGCTGATCGTCAACTACCTCGCCGGCCACCAGATCGGCTTCATGGTCGAGCTGGGCGCCTGGAACTACGGCATCGGTTTCGGACTGTTCGTCATCGGTCTCCTCATGACGATGGGCTGGCGTTAACGCCCCCTGCGTCTGCCTGGCGGGTCTGCGGCCCCGACTGCCCCTTGTGCGGCGGTCGGGGCTTTTTCATGCCCGCCGCCTTTCAGCAAGTTCGAGACGAGATGGTCGGGAGCACATGTCCTCTCGACCGTGCGGCCCCGTGGCGGACTCGTCTCGACGATGTGAGCTCGACGCTGTGAAACCTGCGAAACGACCACCCCGGGGACGGGCGTGACGGTTGTGGTTGTTGTGCACAGAACGGCCGGTTATCCCCAGTTGTCCACAGGGACCGCCGGGATTCCACCGGGTTATCCACCGGTGAACGGGAGGTAAATTCATCCACAGCAGTTATCCACACTGTGGATAGTTACACGGGTGTGATTACTCGAAAATCACACCATACACATCGATCCACAGGCCCGGGAGCACGCGATTCACCTGAAGATTCGAACATTTGCGCAGGTGGGGAAAACTGTCCACATAGTTATCCACAGGCTGGGGAGAACTTGTGTAACGAGAGATTCTTCACATTCTCCACAGATCTATCCCCAGCCTGTGGATAACTTTCGAATCACAAGTTACACAAGCCCCACGGCGACCACCGACGCCGTCAGCACCGCCAGGACCCCCGCCCAGCGGACCCGCACATCCGGGTGCACGAAGAAGAACAGCATGGCCCCACCCGTCAGCAGGCCACCCATGTGTCCCCACAGCGACACCGAGGGCGCCAGGAAGGTGTAGATGACGTTGACGCCGACGAACGCCAGCGGGGCGCGCAGATCCCCGCCACTGACGCGCGCCACGCCGACGAGCAGCATCATGAGTGCGAACAGCGCCCCGGAGGCGCCAGCGGTGGGTTGGGCCCAGTCCATCCACAGGACGGTCGCCGACGCGCCCACCGCCCCCGTGAGGAACGCCGCGGTGTAGAGGGCCGTGCCGGCGAATCGCTCGATCTCCCGGCCGATGAGCATGAGGAGGAACCCGTTGATGGCCACGTGGCCCAGGTCGATGTGGAGGAAGGCCGCCCCGAGGGCCCGCAGACGGTCGAGGCCCCCGGTGGAGACCTCCGGGCCGTAGAGGAGCCAGGCGTCGCCCAGGGAGGAGGCGGAGAGGTTGTTCATCAGTGACCGCGACTGCACGGCGGTGATGATGTACACCACGACGGCCAGGGCGGTGAAGAGCGTGGTGGCGGGGGCCTGCTCCCACCAACGGCGCAGGGTGAGCATGGTGAGGACTCCTGGAATGAGGAAGGCCCGCGGGCGTCGACAAGCGACGGCGCGGGCCGGGGTGGAGCAGAGACTTAGGCGATGGTGACGGACTCGATCATGACCGGGTCCACCGGGCGGTCCATGCGGTCGGTGGGGGTGGAGGCGATCGCGTCGACGACCTTCTGGGACTCCGCGTCGACGACCTCACCGAAGATGGTGTGGCGGTTGTTCAGGTGCGGGGTCGGGCCCACGGTGATGAAGAACTGGGAGCCGTTGGTGCCCGGGCCGGCGTTGGCCATGGCGAGCAGGTACGGACGATCGAAGCGGAGCTCCGGGTGGAACTCGTCGGCGAACATGTAGCCCGGGCCGCCACGGCCGGTGCCGGTCGGGTCGCCGCCCTGGATCATGAAGCCGTCGATGACGCGGTGGAACACGGCGCCGTCGTAGAACGGGCCGGACTTCTCGCCGGAGGCGTTCTCGGTGGAGTACTCCTTGGAGCCGTCGGCCAGGCCGACGAAGTTGGCCACGGTGGCCGGTGCGTGGTTGCCGAAGAGCTCGATGACGATGTCACCACGGTTGGTGTGCAGCGTCGCGGTAGCGGTCTTGTTGGTCATGCGGGACAGTCTAGCGAAAAACCGTTCCCCGGAGGTCAGCGACAGCCTCCCGCCGGTGTCCCCGACGCCACTAGGCTGGTGCCATGACCCGCCATGATGACAACGCACGACCGGACCACCGCTACCGGAGGAAAATCCGGTTCTTCGCGGACTGGGGCGCCGACTCCCCGCTCTGGGAGAACGGCACGGACACCTATCTGATGGCGCCACGGGACTACGGCCTGTCCGAGTCGCTGACGCAGCGGCTCTACGCATGGTGCGACCACTGGCGGTCCCACCACCACTGGGAGACAGGCTGGGATGACCCGGCGTCGGAGGAGAAGTCCCGGAGGGACGGGGACGCCCTCATCGAGGATCTCCGCCGGAAGGTGGCCGCCTTCGCGGAGGTCATCGACGAGCGCTAGCCGCCCCCGGAATCACGAGGGGCCCGGCCCCACCGAAGTGGAACCGGGCCCGCAACGTAGTTGCTACGCAGGTGTTACAGGGACTCGACCACGAGGTCGCGGGCGAGGACCATGTTGCGCAGGGACGCCTCGGTCTCGGCGTAGCCGCGGGTCTTCAGACCGCAGTCCGGGTTGACCCAGAGGCGCTCGGTCGGGACGTTGACCAGGGCGGCCTTGATCAGCTCGGTGAGCTCGGCGACGTCCGGGACGCGCGGGGAGTGGATGTCCCAGATGCCCGGGCCGATCTCGGAGTGGAAGGACTCGTCCAGGTCACCCAGCAGCTCCATGCGGGAGCGGGCGGCCTCGATGGAGGTGACGTCGGCGTCGAGGGCGGCGACGGCGTCGATGATCTGCCCGAACTCCGAGTAGCAGAGGTGGGTGTGGATCTGGGTGGTCGGCTTCGCGTCCAGGGAGACGAGGCGGAAGGAGCGGACGGCCCAGTCCAGGTATGCCGGGCGGTCCTCCTCACGCAGCGGCAGCAGCTCGCGCAGGGCCGGCTCGTCGATCTGGATGACGTTGATGCCGGCGGCCTCGAGGTCGGCGACCTCGTCGGCGAGGGCGACGCCGATCTGGTCGGCGGAGACGGACTTCGGAACGTCGTCACGGGTGAAGGACCACGCGAGGATGGTGACCGGGCCGGTCAGCATGCCCTTGACGTGCTTGTCGGAGAGGGACTGGGCGTACTTGGCCCACTCGACGGTCATGGCCTTCGGGCGGGAGACGTCGCCGACGACGATGGACGGGCGGGTGCAGCGGGAGCCGTAGGACTGGACCCAGCCGTGCTCGGTGGTCACGAAGCCGTCGAGAAGCTCGGCGAAGTACTGGACCATGTCGTTGCGCTCGGGCTCGCCGTGGACGAGGACGTCGATGCCGAGGCGCTCCTGCAGCTCGATGACGGACTTGACCTCGTCCTTGAGGGCGTCGGTGTACTGCTCGTCGGTGAGGGCGCCGGAGCGGTGGTCGGCGCGTGCCTTGCGGATCTCGGTGGTCTGCGGGAAGGAGCCGATCGTGGTGGTCGGCAGCTTCGGCAGGTTGAGCACCTTCTGTGCCTCGACGCGGCCCTCGAACTCCGGCTCGCGTGCGACCTGGCCGTCCGGCAGAGCGGCGACGCGGTCCTGGACGGCCTGGTTGTGGGTGCGGGCGGACTCACGACGGGTGCGCACGGCGCGGTCGGAGCGGGCGAAGGCGTCTGCGGCGGCGACGGAGCCGCCCTCGAGTGCGGTGGCCAGGGCCTGTGCCTCGCCGATCTTCTCGTCGGCGAAGGAGAGCCAGCCGGCGACGTCGACCGGGAGGTTCTTCTCCACGGAGACGGTGTGCGGGACGTGCTGCAGGGAGACGGAGGAGGTGACGGCGATCTTCTCGACGCCGCCCTTCTTCAGCTCCTCCAGGACGGAGAGGCGCTCGCGCAGGTCGGCGGCCCAGATGTTGCGGCCGTCGATGACGCCGGCGGCCAGGGTGATGCCGGTGCCGGCGACTGCCTTGGCGACGCGCTCGACGTAGCCCTCCTCGTTGGCGAGGGTGACCGGTGCGAGGTCGACCTGCAGGGCCTCCGGCTTGGCGGCGACGAGGGCGTCGAGGCCGTTGCGCAGGGCACCGTAGGGGGTGGTGATGAGGACCTGCGGGCGGTCCTCGGAGCCGAGGAGCGCCTCGTAGGTGGCCTTCGCGTCGGCGGCCAGGTCGGCGTCGGAACGGATGGTCAGGTCGGCGACCAGGGCCGGCTCGGCGAGCTGGACCCACTCCACGCCGGCCTCCTTGAGGGCGGCGAGGACCTGGGCGTAGGCGGCGGTGAGGTCCTCGAGGCGGGACAGCGGGTTGAAGCCCTCGCCGGCGTTCTCGGCGGCCTTGGACTTGGCCAGCAGGGTGACCGGGCCGACCAGGAACGGACGGACGGTGTGGCCGGCCTCCTTGGCCTCGGCGACGATGTCGAGGATGCGCTGCGGGCGCGGGGTGATGACGGTGTCCTCGGCGACCTCCGGGACGAGGTAGTGGTAGTTGGTGTCGAACCACTTGGTCATCTCGAGCGGGGAACGCTCGGCGGTGCCGCGGGCCAGGGCGAAGTACTCGGTGAGGTCGACCTCGGCGGCGTCGCCACCGATCAGGCCGACGGTGACGCCGGTCTCGAGCACCTGGTCGTAGAGGGCGACGTCGGCCGGGATGGCGTAGTCCTGGTCCAGGCCGAGGTCACGCAGACGGGCGTAGTTCTCCAGGCGGATGGAGTGCGCGGAGGAGATGAAGGTCTCCTCGTCGATGCGGCCGGCCCAGAAGGACTCGAGGGCCTTCTTGAGCTCGCGGTTGGCGCCGACGCGCGGGTAGCCCTCGATGGTGAAGGTGGGGAAAGCGGTGGAAGACATGAAAAGGGAGGCCTTTCGGAAAATCTTGGGTGTACAACCTGGTCTGCTTCGGGGGCTCCCGGTGCGTGCAGCAGGTCGCTATCAACATGAGATGCAGCGGCGGCGGTCTCCCGCCTCACTCCCTAACCCGAGGGTCGGGGGTGATGCCGATGCGGTCCAGCAGTTCGGTGGTGGTGTCCGGCCGGTTGAACGTGTACACGTGCATCCCCCCGGCACCGGCGTCCAGGATGGTCTGCGCGAGCTCGGCCGTGAGGTCGAGGCCCGTCTGGTACTCGCTCTCCGGGCCTGCCGCCTCCAGTCGGCTGATCAGCCGGTCGGGGACGGTAAGGCCGGAGAGCTGTCCCATTCGACGTAGTCTCGCGACGCTCGTCATCGGCATGATGCCGGGGATGAGCGGGATGCGGACGCCTGCCAGGCGGGCGCGCTCCAGGAAGCGGAGGTAGTCCTCGGCGTCGAAGAAGAGCTGGGTGATGGCGAAGTCGGCGCCCAGGCGCTGCTTGGCCAGGAGGACGTCGATGTCCTCGTCGCGGCTGGTCGACTCCTCGTGGCCGCTGGGGTAGGCGGCGACGCCGATGGCGAGGCGGCCGGCGCCGAAGCGGGCGACCTGCTCCTCCTCGATCTCCTGGATGAGGTTGATGAGGTCGGTCGCGTGCTTGAGGTAACCCTCAGGCATACCGGTCTGTCCTTCTGCGAGGTCGCCGCGGAGGGCGAGCAGGCCGCGGACGCCGGAGTCCATGAGCCGGTTGATCCAGCCGATGAGCTCCTCGCGGGTGCCGGCGGTGCAGGCCAGGTGGGCGACCGTCGGGATGCGGGTCTGGGCGCTGATCTTCGCGATGAACTTCGCGGTGCCCTCGAGCCAGCCGGAGTTCCGGGAGCTGGTGACGGAGATGTAGTCCGGGTTGTAGGACTGCAGCGTGTCCAGCAGTTCGTCGATCTTGGCCTCGTCCGCGTCGTGGCGCGGGGGCATGACCTCGAAGGAGAGGGAGGTGCGCTCCGGCACGGGGGCCTGGCGCCATTCCTCGGGATCGAAGGTGTCCAACGGGGCGGAGGCGGAGAATCGACGCTTGGCGCTGTACTGCGGCGCGTTTGCGTTCATGTGTTTTCCTCCTTCAGACATCCCGTTGGGCAAGTGGCTGTGAATGTAGCAAGCCAACGGTTTGCGGCGGGTAATTTTCCTAAAGGTGCTATTTCCGGTTTGCCGCGTGACCTGCGGCGATAACCCCACCCTAGCATGAATATAATTCACCCCCGAGGGCCGATTTTCGGACAAAAATGGACCAAGCGGTTCAGTTTCATTTCCCCAGGTTCCACACATCCGGAAACCCGCCCTGATCGAGGCTTCGCCGCTAGTCTGGGAGGGAGAATGACCCACTGAACAAGGAGCACACCGTGAACCCCGCAACGATCAAGATGATGCTGGACGCATTCACCGCCGTCCGCGGCCGCGTGAAGGAGTACAACGAGCAGAAGGTCCGCGAGGCCTACGACCTGCTTTCCGACGCCGCCAACCGCGTCGACCTCGACGAGCTGCGGGCCCGCGGCGAGTCGCTCATCGACGAGGGCCGCCGTGAGGCAGGCAACGTCACCCAGGCGGCCCACCTGCGTCTCGACGCCGCCAAGGCCCGCCTGGCCAAGGTCGCCGACAACACCCCGGCCAGGAAGCGCGCCCGCAAGGCGCAGTGCCGCCGCAACTGGACGATGGTCGGCCTCGCCGCGCTGCTCGTCTCCGCGATCGGCGGCGCCGTCTACTGGTTCACCCGCCGCGAGGACGCCCCGGGCGACACCCCGCCGCGTGTGGAGGACTTCTCCGGCGGCGAGGCCCCGGCCGAGTCGAAGCTGGTCTACTCCACCGAGACCCCCGAGGAGGGCGTCCCGGAGGAGCGCGACGAGGAGCTGCTCTCCGCCCTCGACGAGCAGCTGGAGAAGCACCGCACCGCCGCCGAGGACGAGGCCGGTGAGTTCGAGATCGTGGAGGATCTCTCCACTACCGACACGGCCGATACCGCCGACGCCGACGCCGCCGAGGTGGAGTCCGTCGACGACGTCACCGACCCGGACGCCGAGGCCGGCCCCAAGAAAAAGTAGTCCACTCCTCTCGCCTCAACACCCTCGCCCCCTGCCCCGGGGGCGGGGGCGTTCTGCGTGTGAGGTAGGACACAGGTAGCCTCAGGCACATGCGAATGAACGTGCTCACCGTGACGACCATCAACGACCTGACCCTCAGGTTCCCCGCCCACTCGGAGGAGAAGGACGAGAACGACCTGCCGGAGGTCGACAACGTCGAGCGTCTCCGCGCGGTCCTCGAGTCCGAGGACCCGGAGGCCGCCTTCGAGTGCGTGGACCTGCAGGGTGACGCGCACACCGTCCCCGCCGCGGAGATCTCGCGGTACGACATCGAGGAGATGTGAGCTTCGAGTTCCAGGACTTCGAGACGGTCGTCGAGATTCCGGGTGAGGGGAGATCCTCCTCGTCTGTCACCGGAGATGACGGCGCGCATCGCTGACGCTCTCGACAAGGTCCCGGGGTTGTTGGCGGTGGATCGCGAGCATGGTCGGGGCCTGCAGTTCACCGCCACTGAGACCGGGGATTACGCGGTCGTTGAGTACGGGATCGCCGAAGTGGCCTTCTCCCACTACTGACCCCGGCACACCGCCTCGTGCTCGACGTGCCCCGGGTGCTCGAGCTGGATCGTCGAGTGCTCGATGTGCAGTTCCCGCAGCGCCGCCTGGGCCGCCCCGAGCACCCCGCACTCCCCTGCCGGCACGCACGCTTCGTCGACGACGAGATGGGCCGTGGCCAGCGGCGTGACGCCGTCCATGGACCACACGTGCAGGTCGTGGACGTCGGTGACCCCCGGCAGCCCGGCGAGCACCCGTTCCACCTCCCGCGTATCGACGCCCCGCGGCGCCCTCTCCATGAGCACCCCCAGTGTCTGCCACAGCAGGCCGAGTGAGCGCGGCAGGACGAAGGCGACGATGGCCAGGGAGGCGATCGTGTCCGCCGGTGCCCAGCCGGTCCACCGGATGACCAGGCCGGCGATGATGACCGCCACCGAACCGAGCAGGTCCGCCAGGACGTGGAGCAGGGCACCGCGGACGTTGAGGTCGTCCCCTCCGTGGCGCGAGAGCACCCACGCCGAGGCCGCGTTGGCCACCAGACCCACGACGGCGACGCCGAGCATCATCGTGGTGTCGATGTCGTGGTGCCCGCCGAGGCGCCCGATCGCCTGCACGAGGATCCACACCACCACGCCCGTCACAGCGACGGCGTTGAACAGCGCCGCGAGGACCTCGACGCGGCGGTACCCGAACGTCGCGCTTGCCGACGCCGCCCTCTTCCCCACCAGCGCCGCGAGGAGGGCGATGAGGAGGCCGGCGGCGTCGGAAAGCATGTGCATGGCGTCCGAGAGCAGCGCGAGGGAGCCGGAGACGAGGCCGCCGACGAGTTCGGCGGTGAAGATGGTGCCGGTGATGGCGGCCGCGACGCCGAGTGCGCGCAGGGGCGCGTGTCCGTGGTCATGATCGTGTGCCATGACCACAGACTAACTTATTGAAACCTTATTGAAAACGTCGCCGTCAGGCGCGACCCTTGAGAATGAGGTTCCAGTACATGAACGGCAGTCCGTAACGCTTGAGCACCCACATGTCGAAACGCGGCTTCGTCGTGTCGATCACCGGGATCGACGGCGTCGGCTCCATCTTGTAGTTGAACTCCGCCAGCAGCACCGAACGCTGCGACGTGACCAGCGGACACGAGGCGTAGCCCTCGTACGTCGGGGACAGCGCGCGGCCCTCCATCGCCGCCAGCAGGTTCTTCACCAGCACCGGCGCCTGCTTACGGATCGCCGCACCCGTCTTCGAGTTCGGCGCACTCGAGGCGTCACCCAGCGAGAACACGTTCGGGTACTCCGTGTGCTGCAGCGTGTGCTTGTCCACCTTGACGTACCCCAGCGGGTTGTCCGGGTCGGCCAGCGGGCTGTTCTTCACCCAGTCCGGCGCGGACTGCTTCGGCACCACGTGCATGATGTCGTAGTGGATGTCCTCCGACTCGCCGCTGGAGTTGTCGCGGATGGTCGCCGTCTGCGTCGCGCCGTCCACCTCCGTGAGCTCGGAGTTGAAACGCACGTCGATGCCGTACTTCGCGGCCACCTTCTCCAGCTCATCCGAGAACACTTTCACACCGAACATGCCCGGTGACGGCAGCACGAGGATCACGTGGATGTCATCGAGCACGCCCTCCTTCCGCCAGTGGTCCGCCGCCAGGTAGGCGATCTTCTGCGGGGCGCCGCCGCACTTGATCGGGTCGGTCGGCATGGTGAACACGGCCGTGCCCTGCTTCATGTGCTTGATCATCTGCCAGGTCTTCGGGGCGAGATCGAAACGGTAGTTGCTGGACACATTCGGCGTTTTCAGCGCTTCCGGCAGTCCCGGCGTCTTGTCCCAGTCCAGCTGGATGCCCGGGCACACCACGAGGTAGTCGTAGGACACCACGGTGCCGTCGCTGAGGCGCACCTCGTTCTTCTCCGGGTCCACGCCCTCCGCGGCGCCCTTGATCCACGCCACGCCCTGCGGCATGACACTTGCCTGCGGGCGCTCGGTGCTCTTGATGTTGCCCTGACCGCCGCCGATCATGGTCCAGAGCGGCTGGTAGTAGTGCTTGTCGCTGGGCTCGATGACGGCGATGTCGTCCTGCCCCTTGATGCGCAGCCGTGCTGCGACGCTGATGCCGGCGTTGCCGCCGCCGATGATGACGATCCGGTGGTGGATGGCCATGATGTCCTCCGTCAGTGCTGATCTCAGGTGGTTGATGAGTGACCGAAGAGATGAGTCGACTCGTTTTTTATTCACCTTAGCAGTGACGGCCATCGCAGGATTGGCAGTTTGTGATTCCAGTTACAGATTGCTTCTCGACGCCGCCGCCTCGTCCCCTGACACAACGTCGAGACCACATCGTCGAGACGACCCCGCCCCGGGCCCACCAAGGTCGAGACCACTCCCCTCTCGACCATGTCCTCTCGAACCTGCCCAGCCCGCCCCCGGACAACCCGCCGCGTGTACGGCAGGAGTTGTCCCGTAACTTTCCCGCACAGGACCCACCTGATGCCCTCTCGGCACCTCACGGATAAGAGCAGGACAGGACTGCTGGGTTAAGCACTAAAAAGTGTGTCCGTGACTCTGCGTAGCCCCAGCACAGTGCCACTAAACCGGGGTTTAATAGCTCCCGAACAGCTATTTCCCGCACGTTAACCCACCCCGGTGCCGCCTTCTGCTAGGCCCGCTCGATTGGCTGTAAGCGGTGACCACAAACCGACCCCGCTGCCCCGTATGCAGCCACACCACCAAGAAAAACGGCACCACCAGCAAAGGCACCACCCGCTGGCGCTGCACCGACTGCGGACACTCCTTTGTCCGCACCACCCAGCACGACCACCCCCACGCCGCCACCATGCGGACCTTCATCACCTGGGTCACCGGCACACAATCCCTGACGGCCCTGGCCGAACACCACGGCCGCCACCGCAACACCCTCAGCCGTCGGATGTCCTGGTGCTGGTGGATCATCCCACCCTCAGCAGTCGACCCGCACCGCATCCACGACCAGATCTTCCTCGATGCCACCTTCCTGGCCAGCGGCTGCCTGCTCATCGCCGCCAGCCGCACCCACATCATCAACTGGACCTGGGCACGCACAGAAACCACCGCCGCCTACCGGGAACTGATCAGCCCGATCCCCGCACCATTGATGGCTGTCATCGATGGTGGCCAAGGCGCCGCCTCCGCGATCACCTCCACATGGCCGACCACAATCATCCAACGGTGTCTGGTCCACGCCCAACGAGTTGTCCGCCGCCACACCACCAGCCGGCCACGCACCGACGCAGGGAAAACCATCTACCGTCTGGCCCTGCAGCTGACCCGGATCACCACCCTGGACCAGGCCGCCGAATGGACCGCGCACCTCCAGCAGTTCGGTGCCGTCTACCAGGACTGGCTCAACCAGAAGACCACCGTCCAGGACCCGGTGACCCGTCAGTACAAGCAGGTGTTCACCCATCCACGGGTCCGTGCCGCCTATCATTCGCTGCTGTCGTTGTACCGGCGGAAACTGCTGTTCAACTACCTCCAACCACCTGCCGGGGCCGTGGACCCGGACAGGTTCGCCCCGACCACCAACGTCCTGGAGGGCGGGTTCAACGCACCGGTCAAAGAGCTCGCCCGTCGCCACCGCGGACTGTCGCGTCCCCATCAACGCACCGTCATTGACTGGTGGCTGTACCTGAAGACACAAACTCCTGACGATCCAGTAGCGATCGCCAGGAGTCAGTCCTGGGGCCAAGTCGCACTTTCCACGGCGCAGGACTTGGTCAACCACGAAAACACCCGCCCCGACATAAACGGAATCGGTGCCCCTGCAGGCTACGACACTGCGATTGATTCCAGCTACCAGCACTCCATGGGCATCCAGCAAGGATGGATAGGCCGCTGACCCGCCTCGTCTGGCCCAGACGACACGCCCGGGCCAGACACACTTTTTGGTGCTTAACCCGGACTGCTACCAGCCCAAACAAGAAAAACCGCAGGTCATGTGCGACCTGCGGTTTTCCACCTTGTGGAGCATAGGAGAATCGAACTCCTGACCTTCTGCTTGCAAAGCAGATGCTCTACCAATTGAGCTAATGCCCCATTGTTCCTGGTGGGCCTAGCAAGAATCGAACTTGCGACCTCATCGTTATCAGCGATGCGCTCTAACCGACTGAGCTATAGGCCCTTGGAACGTTGATAACATTAGCCAGTGTTATGCCACTATGCCAAATCGCCTGGTCAGACGGCATAAATCCGACTGTCCAGGCGACTGTTTCAGGCACTGTTGAGTGCGTTACTGGGTGGCTTCCTCCTGGACGCCGATCTGCAGGCCACCGAAGAGGTCGACGATGGCGTTGTAGACGACGGCGGCCAGCGGCGCGAGCACCGTGGTGAGGATGACGCTGATGGCGCCGAGGAGCGCGGCCGCGGACATGACGAGTCCGAAGGTGACGGCGCGGTCCTCGCCGATGTCGCCGAGGAGGGAGTTGACCTGGTTCCAGATGCCGGCGGAGCCCATGCCCACGTAGAGCAGGGCGACGGCGATGAGCCAGGCGATGAGTCCGACCAGTGACATGGCCAGTCCCACCCGGAAGGCGGACAGGGGCGAGATGCGCGTGACGGCGATGGTGCGGCTGGCCATGGCCTACTCCTCGTTGTCCTCGTCGTCCCCGGCACCGTCGGCACCGTCGGCATCATCAGCCGACCCGGCTTCCGCGGCCTTCTGCTGGGCACGTTCGGTGGGGCCGGTGACGTTGCCCTTGGCGACTGCCTCGGCCTCCTCCTCGCCCTCTTCCTCGACGTTCTTGTCGATGGCGAGCAGTTCGACGCCGTCGGGCAGGTTGACCAGGCGGACACCCATGGTGGCGCGGGAGGAGGGTCGGATCTGGTTGACCTCGGTGCGGATGACGCCGCCGGCGGAGGTGATGGCGAAGATCTCGTCGTCCTCGTCGACGGCGAGGGCGCCGATGAGGTGGCCGCGCTTCGGGGTGTACTTGAAGGTGACCACGCCGAGGCCGCCGCGGCCCTGGGAGTTGTAGTCGGACATGGGGGTGCGCTTGCCGTAGCCGCCGCTGGTGGCGACGAGCAGGTAGTCGCCGTCGTGGACGACGGACATGGCGAGGAGCTGGTCGTCGTCACGGAAGCGCATGCCCTTGACGCCGGCGGTGGCGCGGCCCATGGGGCGGAGCTGGTCGTCGTCGGCGGTGAAGCGGATGGACTGTCCGTACTGGGAGACGAGGAGGAGGTCGTCGTCCTCGGAGCAGAGTGCCGCGCCGATGAGGCGGTCGCCTTCGTTGAGGTTGATGGCGATGAGGCCGGCGGAGCGGGCGGACTCGTAGTCGGTGAGGCGGGACTTCTTCACGCGGCCCTGGGCGGTGGCGAGGACGAGGTAGGGGGCGTCCTCGTAGGTCTGGATCTGGATGACCTGGGCGATGCGCTCCTCCGGCTGGAACTCCAGGAGGTTGGCCACGTGCTGGCCGCGGGCGGTGCGGGAGGCCTCGGGCAGTTCGTAGGCCTTGAGGCGGTAGACGCGGCCGAAGTTGGTGAAGAAGAGGATCCAGTCGTGGGTGGAGGACACGAAGAAGTGCTTGACGACGTCGTCCTGCTTCAGCTCCGCGCCCCGGACACCCTTGCCGCCGCGCTTCTGCGACTTGTAGGCGTCGACCTTGGTGCGCTTGGCGTAGCCGGTGGAGGTGATGGTGACCACGACGTTCTCGCGGGCGATGAGGTCCTCCTCGGAGACGTCGCCGGTGGCGGCGATGATCCGGGTGCGGCGCTCGTCACCGTACTTCTTGACGATCTCCTCGAGCTCCTCACGCACGATGGCGCGCTGGCGCTCGGGCTTGGCCAGGATGTCCTTGTAGTCGGCGATCTCGATCTCGATCTCGGCGAGCTCGTCGACGATCTTCTGGCGTTCGAGGGCGGCGAGGCGGCGCAGCTGCATCGCGAGGATGGCGTCTGCCTGGGTCTCGTCGACGTCGAGAAGCGCCATGAGGCCGGAACGTGCCTCGTCGACGGTGGGGGAACGGCGGATGAGGGCGATGACCTCATCGAGCATGTCGAGGGCCTTGACCAGGCCGCGGAGGATGTGGGCGCGCTCCTCGGCCTCGTCGAGACGGAACTGGGTGCGGCGGATGATGACGTCGATCTGGTGGGCGACGTAGTAGCGCAGCATCTGGTCGAGACGCAGGGTGCGCGGGACGCCGTCGACGATGGACAGCATGTTGGCGCCGAAGTTCGACTGCAGCTGGGAGTGCTTGTACAGGTTGTTGAGCACGACGCGCGGGACGGCGTCACGCTTGAGCGTGATGACGATGCGCAGGCCGACGCGGTCGGAGGACTCGTCGTCGATCTTGGAGATGCCGGCGAGCTTGCCGCTGGACACCTGCTCGGCGATGTTGGCGACGAGGTTGTCCGGGTTGACCTGGTACGGCAGTTCCGTGATGACGATGGTCTGGCGGTTGCCGACCTCCTCGATCGACGTCACGCCGCGCATGCGGATGGAGCCGCGGCCGGTGGTGTAGGCGTCCTTGATGCCCTGGTCGCCGACGATGAGGCCGGACGTCGGGAAGTCGGGGCCCTTGACGAACTTCATGCAGGCCTCGAGGGCCTCCTTCTCCTCCGCCTCGGGGTTCTCGAGGAGCCAGTAGATGGCGTCGGCGAGCTCGTTGAGGTTGTGCGGCGGGATGTTCGTCGCCATGCCGACGGCGATGCCGCCGGAACCGTTCATCAGGAGGTTGGGCACGCGCGCCGGCAGGACGTCCGGCTCGCGGGTCTTGCCGTCGTAGTTCGGGGAGAAGTCGACGGTGTTCTCGCGGATGTCGCGGACCATCTCCATGGCCAGCGGGGTCATCTTGCACTCGGTGTAACGCATGGCGGCCGGGCCGTCGTTGCCGCGGGAGCCGAAGTTGCCCTGGCCGTCGACCAGCGGGTACCGCATGCTCCACGGCTGCGCGAGGCGCACGAGGGTGTCGTAGATGGCCACGTCGCCGTGCGGGTGGAACTGGCCCATCGTGTCGGAGACGGGGCGGGCGGACTTCACGTAGCCGCGCTCCGGGCGGTAGCCGGAGTCGAACATCGCGTACATGATGCGGCGGTGGACCGGCTTCATGCCGTCGCGGACCTCGGGCAGCGCACGACCGACGATGACGGACATCGCGTAGTCGATGTAGCTGGTCTGCATCTCCTCATTGATGTCAATGGGGTGGATGCGGTCGAAGAGGTCTCCTCCACCGGTGGTGGTGTCGTCGCTCATGATCACCTATCTGTAGGGGGTGTAGACCCCTCAATCCTACCTGTTACGGGCTGTGGGGCCGCGTGCGGCGCCGATACCCCACATTCGGTATCAGAGTGGTATCACTACATCGCTTATCGACGCCCCTCCCAGCCCTCCACCCTCCCCCAAAAAGGTTCACTTTCCGTAATAATTGTTGCCGCATGCAAGCCAGCTTGTTACCTTGGGGCGCAAGCGTTTCGAGACATATAAATCCCGAAACGAGTTTCTTTTTGCCTCCCCCACTGTCAGGTCGCGGTCTGCGGCCGGAAGGACACCACATGGCTTTCAAGCGATACGCAGCACTGCTCGCAGGTTCCGCACTCATCGGCTCCCTCACCTTCGTCCAGCCGGCAATGGCCCAGGAGGCCGCCGAGCCCACCCAGTGCGTCAGGACCGTGCAGGAGACCATCCAGGTCGCCAAGGCCGGAACGGTCGAGAACCCTTTCCGCGGCTTGTTTGGTTCCTATATCCAGGTGCGGTCCGCGGATGTGGCAGGCATTCCTGACGCTGAGCTGGTCAACGGAAACGCCCGGGTTCTCCAGTTCACCGTCCCGGAGGACATCGCAGCCGGTGACTACACCGTCACCTTGACGTCGCTCTTCGGTACCACCGCGACGCGGACCCTGACGGTCACCCTCGAGGACAAGACCGTTGACAAGGAAGAGAAGTTCGACTGCGCCACCATCACCGTCGGTGACGTCACCGTCACCACGGGCAAGACCGCGACGGTCGAGGCCGACGTTGAGGATGGTGCCACCGAGCTGACTCTCAACGCACCGGAGGGCCTGGGAGTCACCGTCCGCGACAACGGCGAGACCATCGACATCGACGCCACCGACGCAGAGGTCAAGACCTACACGGTCCCCTTCACCTACAAGGCTGAGGGCACCAACGAGGAGCAGGAGGGCTCCTTCCAGGTCACTGTCGTGGCCCAGGTCGTCCAGACCATCAACGACGTCACCGTGACCGAGGGTGGCGATGTCTCCCGTGACCTGACCCTCACTCCTGGCGTCTCCGAGCTGAAGTTCACCGAGACCCACGGCCTCGAGATCACCCACGAGAATGACAAGCTGACCGTCAACGCTGGCACGGTTGCCGCCAACGATTACGAGGTCAAGTTCACCTACAAGGCTGACGGCGAGGACAAGAACGGCACCTTCAAGGTCACCGTCGAGAAGAAGGCTGACGAGGACGACGAGAACGAGGTCACCCAGACCATCGACGATGTCACCGTCATCGAGGGCGATTCCAAGACCGTCGACCTGACCCTCGCTGATGGCGTCACCGAGCTGCAGTTCACCGAGACCCACGGCCTCGAGGTCAAGCGCGAGGGCGACAAGCTGACCGTCATCGCTGGTGACGTGAAGCCGGGCGAGTACACTGTCGACTTCACCTACAAGGTTGACGGCGACGACGAGGCCAAGAAGGGCTCCTTCAAGGTCACCGTCAAGGCGGAGACGGACGAGGACGAGGACAAGGACGAGCCGAAGGAGAACGCCTCCTCCAAGGCTTCCTCCAACTTCCGGGACTCCTTCAAGGGCCTGTCCTCCAAGTAGGACCTGCTGACTGACAGCACAGAAACACCAGGGCCACCCCGCACTGCGCGGGGTGGCCCTGCCCCTTTTTCAGGCCCCTGCAATCAGTAGAACCGTCAGACCCGGCATGAGGATCCCTGCACCGGTCCGGTACCGCAGATTGTCAACAAAGCCTCCGCGGTTTCTCACCTGCCAGGAGCGGGACCCACTCTGTTCGGGGTACCCATGACGAGGGTGACCAGCGCTGTTATTCTTGAAAAGAAAATTCATACAATAGTGTATTTATTGGTCATACGATGACAATGTCCCATCAGCGGGCATCCCCGAACAGGAGAAAAATCTTGGCATTCCAGCGTTCCTCCGCACTGCTCGGCGCCGCAGCGCTTCTCGGTTCCGCAGTTCTGGCCCAGCCGGCCCTCGCCGCCACCGTGCTCACCTACGAGGCACAGGAGCTGGCCGTCGGCGAGAGCGTGACCGTCTCTCCCCTCACCACCCCGGCCCACTGCGCGGTCTTCCTGGAGTGGGGCACCAACGACGGACTGGATGTCACCGTGGACGAGGCCACCGGTGCCGTGACGGTGAAGGTCGTTGACCCGCAGCAGGACGAGTACCTCGTCAACGTCGCCTGCGGCAACATCGACGCCGACGAGGAGTCCCTGCGCTACGGCGGCGTCCCGGTCACCGTCGTCGACAACTCCACCCCGCCGGTCGATACCCCGGTCGTCGAGGACGAGGACACCGAGGATGTCGAGGACACCGATCCGGTGGACACCGAGGACAAGAAGGACGAGAAGGACAAGAAGGACGAGAAGGACAAGAAGGACGAGAAGGACAAGTCGAGCAGCATCGCTGACCTGCGCGGCTCCTCCGACCTGCCGCGAATCTTCGCAGGTTCCTCGCTGCGCTAGCCTTCCCTGACTGTGACGCCGCCCCTCTCCGCAGGGGCGGCGTCGTTGTTTCCGGCCATCACCCGCACGTGCATCGGGTTGCCACCACCCTGGTATCAAGGAGGCATGGCCATGACTCTGCGTCTCACCCCGGAACAGGACCGCGCCCTCACCCTCCTCGCCGAGGCACAGGGTTCCAGCAAGCACGAAGCGGCCGTCCGTGCCATCGTCTCCGCCGCGAATCGCCTGCTTAACGACGCCACCGTCGCCCAACTCGCCCGCGACGTCCTCCCCGGTCACGCCGCCCTGGAGTCACGGATCCGACGGACCCGCCGATGATCCCCTCGCTCACGCCCGAGCAGCTCCTGCTCATCGCGGACCAGTTCTGCGAGGCCCACCGCGTCACGGTGCGCGACTTCGGGGCACTCGTCGCCTCCGCCGCCGTTGCGGGAGCGCGTATCGACGGCATCCCCGTCCACGCCCACCCGGCCGCCGCCGGTGACGCCCTCGCGGACACGATCGCCCGCCTGGAACCGCTCAGCGATTTCAACCGGGAGTTCGGAGAGGTCTGCCGGGCGGTGTATCAACGACTCCCCCAGTGAAACACCGCCGCCGACGTCAAATCTCAAGGCTGCAATTCTGTCTCTCCAGTAACATTTTGTTGATCGTTCACAGAGAATTCGCAGCATAATCGCCAAATCGTGATGCCACGACCCCCCAAAAGGGGCCACCTAAGGTCGCATCCATTTGTTTGATTCCCAGTTCACGCATTTAGGTTGAGAGACCATTCTCCCCAGTGACTAACATTTCCGTAGCAATCGGCTGCCAGTGGTCCCCACTGGACTCCGAGCGTGGTCGCTGCCAATGGACCAATTCCCCGGCGATCAGTTCGACACATTCCCATCTGTCAACGGATTTCTAATGTTCAACAAGCGCATTGCCGCGGCCATCGCTGGCACCGCTCTCGCTGCCTCGGCAATCATTGCCCCGCAGGCCTCTGCCCAGACTCTCGTCCAGAACGACGCCGGTGTTTACGGCACGCTCGTGACGGTTGACACGAACCAGGGCTCTCAGACCGTTTTCCTGCCGAACGGTGTTGAGCTGATCGCCGTTCCGGGTGGTACCCAGAAGCCCAAGGAGTACCCGAACTGCTTCACCAAGAACGGCAACGTCTACACGAACTACAACTTTGCTCAGATCACCCACGGCACCGTCGATTCGGTGGTCGACGGTGTTTCTTACAAGACTGTCGGAGCTGAGTGCTCGGCGGGCTCCTACATCGATCCGGGCAACGGCAACGGTGGCGACAACGGCAACGGTGGCGACAACGGCGATGACAAGGACGGCTCCTCCGTCGGTGGCGCAGCGCTGCTCGGCCTGTCCGCTCTCGGTGCCGCTGGTCTCCTGAGCTCCGGCGCCAACTCCTCCGCCTCCTCTGACGAGTCCGCACCGGTTACCGGTGATGACTCCGAGGGTCCTACCACCGGCCCGGTCGCTGGCCAGGATGCCAAGGCTGACGCCCAGAAGCCGGCCACCGGCCCGGTTGGCGGCCAGGACCCGAAGGCAGCCGCACAGCAGTAGATGGAGGCTCTCGCGAGCATCCCCTGATCCTCAGCCAACCGCCCTGACCCTCCCGGTCAGGGCGGTGTCGTCGTTCCGGGGGATTTGTCCGCATGATTCTTCCAGGACGTGTAATATCGGTAACCGTTGTGGCTGCAGTCAACAGAAGTAACCAATGAGGCGTTCTGGCTGTGGCGGAAGAGCTGCAACTGCAGGCGATCATCGTCGTTGCGCGTCACCCGGCCCACCGGATGCGCGTCACCATGGTGATCGCCGTTTCCTTTCGTCCCACACCCACCCATCTCCCGCGATAGGCTGGTCCGCATGACTGATCTCTCCCAGCTCCTGACCGCCGACAAGCGCGACACCGTGGTCGCGGACCTGACTGCTTTCGCTGACGCGACCGTCGCGAAGCAGTCCGGACTCACCGGCACCGCCATCAAGGCTGCCGTGGCCGCGGCGAAGAAGGTCGACGCGAACATCGTGTCCAAGGGCGTCAACCGCATGCTCCCGGACGTTCTCGGCGACCTCCAGCCCCACTGGCAGGCCTTCCGTGCCGAGGAGTCCACCGACTTCGGTGCCTTCCTCGCCGGCCGCAGCGCCCAGGTCGTGGACTCGCTCATGTCCATCGCGGACCGCAACGCGGAGTCCATCACCGTGGCGCCCCTGGCGAAGGCCTACAACGGCCTGCGCGGCAAGGCCGCGAAGGTCATCGAGCCGGAGATCCCGGAGCTCGGCAGGATCCTGCAGAAGCACATGTCCTAGGTCCATGAGCACGGTACGGCTCGCCGCCTTCGGCGATCTGCATCTGGGTCGCAGCAAGGCGCCGGGTGCCCGGTGGGCGCGGGAGGCGCTTATCGACGCCACCCGCAACGGCGCCGACGCCATCGTCTTCACAGGCGACCTGCTGGACAAGAAAAAGGCCACCGGGAAGGACCTCGCCGACGCAGTCGACCTGTTCCGCCTGGTCACCGAAGAACTGGAACGCCCCCTGGTTCACGTGTGGGGCAACCACGACGTCGGCTCCGGCATGATCCCGCTCTTCCCGGAGATCAGCGGCGTCCACCGCCCCACCGACGACGCCGTCGCCGAGATCCGCGTCCCCGACCTGCCGCTGGTGTTCCACGCGGTGAACGTGACGCAGGACCCGGACCCGCGGGACGTCGTGAAGCATCTGCCGCGCGTGGAGGAACCCGGGCACGTCGGCATCCTCCACTCCGAGGTGGAGGGACGCTACACCAAGAACCCCTGCCTGCCGACCACCACCGAGCACCTCCTCTCCCGCGGCTACGAGGCGTGCCTCATGGGGCACGTGCACTCCCCCGTCGTCCTCCACGAGGAACCGTGGATCGGGTGGATCGGGATGGGCCAGATGCTCGAGATCGAGGTCGCCGCGCTGCCCTGAGCCCCTGAGGGGCCCGGGCTACCTAGACGTCGAGGAAGCGGACGTCCTTCGCCTTGCGGGTGATGAAGGAGCGGCGGGCCGCGACATCATCGCCCATGAGGATGGAGAACAGCTCATCGGCGCGCTGTGCGTCATCCAGCTCGACGCGGCGCAGGATACGCTGCGCCGGGTCGAGGGTGGTCTCCCACAGCTCGTTCGGGTTCATCTCACCGAGACCCTTGTAGCGCTGGATGCCGTCGTCCTTGTTGATCTTGCGGCCGGCGGCGAGACCCTCCGCGAGGAGCTCGTCGCGCTCCTCATCGGAGTACGCGAAGCCCGGCTCGCCCTTGCCCTGCCACTTGAGCTTGTACAGCGGCGGGTTCGCCAGGTAGACGTGCCCCTCGGCGATGAGGTCCGGCATGAAGCGGAACAGCAGCGTGAGCAGCAGCGTCGCGATGTGCTGGCCGTCGACGTCGGCATCGGCCATGAGCACGATCTTGTGGTAGCGGAGCTTCGAGATGTCGAACTCCTCGTTGATACCCGTGCCCAGCGCCGTGATGATGGCCTGGACCTCGGCGTTCTTCAGCACACGGTCGAGGCGGGCCTTCTCCACGTTGAGGATCTTGCCGCGCAGCGGAAGGATCGCCTGGTAGAGCGAGTCACGGCCGGCCTTGGCGGAACCGCCGGCCGAGTCACCCTCCACGATGTAGAGCTCGGAGACGCCCGGATCCTTCGAACGGCAGTCGGCCAGCTTGCCCGGCAAACCGCCGAGGTCGGTGGCGGACTTACGGCGCACCAGCTCACGGGCCTTACGCGCCGCGATACGCGCCTGCGAGGAGGCGACCGCCTTGTTGACGATGGCCTTGGCCTCCGCCGGGTTGGCGTCGAGCCACATGGCGATGTGCTCGTTGGCCATGCGCTGCACGAAGGAACGGATCTCGGTGTTGCCCAGCTTGGTCTTGGTCTGGCCCTCGAACTGCGGGTCCGCCACACGCACGGACACGACCGCGGCGAGGCCCTCACGGCAGTCCTCGCCGGTGAGGTTCGGGTCCTTGTCCTTGATGAGCTTGTGCTCGCGGGCGTACTTGTTCATCAGGGAGGTCAGCGCGGAGCGGAAACCCTCCTCGTGCGTACCACCCTCGTGGGTGTTGATCGTGTTCGCGAAGGTGTGCACGGACTCCTTGTAACCGGAGTTCCACTGCATCGCGATCTCGACCTCGTGGCCCTCACCCTTCGCGTCGAAACCGACGATCGACGGGTGGATGACGTTCTTGCTCTTGTTGAGGTGGTTGACGTAGTCGACCAGGCCCTCCGGGTAGTGGTACGTGACCTTCTTCTCACGCTTCTTCGGCGGCTTCGGGGCCTCGCCGGCGGAGGCCTCCTCCACCTCGGTGTCGTCGAAGGAGGGGGCGTCGAGAAGCTGGGCGGTGTCGCCCTCCTCCGCGATGGCCTCGAGCTCGAGCTGTTCCTCGGTGACGCGCTCGTCCTTGAGGGTGATGGTCAGGCCCTTGTTGAGGAAGGCCATCTCCTGCAGACGACGCGAGATCGTGTCGTAGTCGAAGTCGGTCGTCTCGAAGATCTCCGGGTCCGGCCAGAAACGGATGGTCGTGCCGGTGCCGCGGGCGTTGCCGCCCTCGACGAGATCCTCCGGCACGGAGTTGTTGAAGTTCTGGATCCAGTGCTTGCCGTCGCGCTTGATGTCGGCCTCGAGGTGGGTCGACAGGGCGTTGACCACGGAGATGCCGACGCCGTGGAGACCACCGGACACCGCGTAGGAGTCGGAGTCGAACTTGCCGCCGGCGTGCAGCTGGGTCATGACGACCTGGACGGTCGGGGCACCCGAGGGGTGCATCTCGACCGGGATGCCACGGCCGTCATCGACGACCTGGACGCCACCGTCGGCCAGCAGGGTCACCTCGACCTTGGTCGCGTGACCGGCCATCGCCTCATCGACGGAGTTGTCCACGACCTCCCACACGAGGTGGTGCAGGCCGCGCGGACCGGTCGAACCGATGTACATGCCGGGGCGCTTGCGGACGGCTTCGAGGCCCTCGAGGATCGTGATCGATGACGCGTCGTACTGGTGTTCAGCGTTAGCCACGTGAAACGAGATCTCCTCGCTAGATTGAATCAGACCTCACCAGTCTACACTGCGGGGGTCACTACCAGGGAAGGGGTCGCGCGCGTCGGAGGGCGGTTCTCGCGCGTTTTCGGGGGAAAGTGCCTATCCGTAGGTGTCGCGCGGACCGCGACCCTTGACGTGGAGCGGCCCCTTGCGCCAACTCGGGGCCCGCGGTCCGAAGATCTTCAGTTCCACGATGATGTTCGGGCCGACCTTCTCCGCGATCACCTGGAGGATCTGCCGCTGCATCATCCGCAGGTTCGTCGCCCAGGCCGTCGAGTCACACGTGATGAACAGTTTCCTGTCCTTCACCATCTCCACCGTGGTGTGCTGCGCGATCTTCGGGCCGACCAGCTCCTCCCAGTTGCCGAACACCCAGCCACCCGCGATGTCCTTCTCCCACCCGCGGCGCCGGATCTCCGTGCCCAGCAGCGACCCGAACGTGTCCACCTCCAGCGGACGCCGACGTCGGCGTCCATCCTTCCCCGTCGGCATCCCCAACCGCGGCGGGGTCGTCTTCCTCTGCGGCCGGCGCGGCGGCAGGGGCGTGGCGCCGCGCTGTTTCGCGGCCTTCTGCATGGCCTCGAAGGCGGCCTGGACCGGGTCCTGCTCATTCGAGCTCACTGATCCTGCCCTCCTCCGTGTCCCGCACCGTGACCAGGTACTTCCTCGCCGCCGCCGTGATGTTCGGCGGCAGATCGGCGTCGACCGCCGCGGTGATGAGCACCTGCTCCGCGTCCGCGGCCAGGTCGACGAGCTTCTCGCGTCGTTTCGCGTCGAGCTCCGAGAACACGTCGTCGAGGATGAGCACCGGGTCGGAGCCGTCGCGACGCAGCAGCGTGAACTCCGCCAGCCGCAGCGCGACCGCGTAACTCCACGTCTCCCCGTGCGAGGCGAAACCCTTCGCCGGCGTATCCCCGAGGTGGAGCAGCAGGTCATCGCGGTGCGGCCCGACCAGCGACATGCCGCGTTCGATCTCACGCTGCCGTCCCCGGCCGAGCTCCGCGAGCATCTCCGCCTCGAGGACCTCCACGTCATTGCTTGCCGACGCCACCGTCCCCCGGTACTCCACCCGCGCCGGCCGGGACTCCGGGGCGATCCCCGCATAGGCCTCCGTGACCAGCGGCCCCAGTTCCTCCACGAGGGTGAGCCGGGCCGCGATGACCTGCGCACCGTGCGCGGCGAGCTGGCCGTCCCACACGTCGAGCGTCGCCAGCGCACCGGCCCCGTCGGCGTCCCGGTAACCGCGGCGCAGCGCGGCGTTCGCCGACTTGAGCAGGGCGTTCCTCTGGCGCAGGACCTTGTCGTAGTCGGCCTTCACCCCGGCCAGCCGCGGGCTGCGGGTGGCGATGATGTCGTCCAGGTAGCGGCGCCGTTCCGCCGGCTCCCCCTTGATCAGCGCCAGGTCCTCCGGCGCGAACAACACGGTCCGGACCACCCCGAGGAGTTCCCGCGGGGAGTTCAGCCGCGTCCGGTTGATCTGCGCCTGGTTCGCGGCGTGCGGCTTGATCAGCAGGTGGGTGGTCAGTTCGCGGCCGTGGTTGACGGCGGTCGTCGAGATGCGGGCGTTGACCGCCCCCTGCCGCACCAGCGGCGCGTCGTGGGCGACGCGGTGGGAGGCCAGGTGGGCGGTGTAGCCGACCGCCTCGACGATGTTCGTCTTGCCGAAGCCGTTGCGCCCGACGAACAGGGTGATCCCCGGTCCGAGCTCGAGCGTCAGCTCCGGCCAGCTGCGGAAGTCCCGCAGGTCAAGCGTCCTGATGTAGATGAGCCACCCACCTATCCGGGCAGGCGCACCGGCATGAGCAGGTAGGTGAACTCCGTCTCCGGGGTCGGGAAGATGCCCTCCGCGTCCGGCTCCGGCAGCTCCTCCGGGTCCGGGACGAGGATCGCCGGGCGCGAAGGCTCGGTGAACCCGAAGACCACACGGTTGGTGTGGATCACGGACAGACCGTCCCGCAGGTAACCCGGGTTGAAGGCGATGACCAGCTCATCCTTGCCCGCGAAGGCACAGGGCAGACGCTCCTCGGCATGGCCGGAGTCCAGACCACCGGCCGAGAGGATGAGCTCACCGTCGGTGAACTGCATGCGGATCTGCGCGTTGCGCTCGGTGACCAGGCTGACGCGGCGGATCGCCTCCTGCAGCGGGGCGATCTCCACGCTGGCGATCGACGTGTGCGTCTTCGGCAGCAGCGGCTGGATGTTCGGGAAGTCCGCGTCGAGCATGCGGGTGGTCGTCTCCCGGGAATCGGTGTGGATGCCGAACAGGCCGGCGGCGCCGATCTGCTCACCCGTGCCGACGGCGATCTCCACCGGGTTGTTCACGCTCTGATCGAGGGTGCGGGCGTTGTCCAGCAGCGTCTTCGCCGGGACCAGCAGCTTCGCCTCGACGTCCGGGGACGCCGGATCCCACTCGAAGGTGCGCAGCGCCAGACGGAAACGGTCCGTGGCGGCCAGCTTCACCTGGTTGCCGGTGATCTCCATGTGCACACCGGTGAGCATCGGCAGGGTGTCATCCTTGCCGGCGGCGGTGGCCACCTGGGTGACCGCCTCGGAGAACAAGGCCGGGTGGATCGTGCCGGTGACCTCCGGCAGCGTCGGGATCTGCGGGTAGTCATCCAGCGGGATGAGCGGCAGCTCGAAGCGGGAGGAACCACAGGACAGGAGTGCCTTGGAACCCTCGACGCGGAGCTCGACCGGCTTGTTCGGCAGGTTGCTGACAATCTCCGAGATGAGCTTGCCCGCCACCGCGATCCGCCCCTGGTCGCCGATCTCCGCGGCGATCTTCACCCGCGTCGACACCTCGTAGTCGAAGCCGGCGAACTCCAGACCGTTGTCATCCGCAGTGATGAGCATGGCTCGCAGAACCGGCTGCGTGACCTTGGTGGGCAGATTCCTGGCGACCCACGCCACCGCGTTGGCCAGATCATCTCTGACCACCCGGAACGACACTGCTTGTGACTCCATGCTTTCGGGCTCCTCAAAAACTTGTGATCCGGCGCTGCGGACCCTGAATAACAAACTCCAACGTACCTGACCGTTCCCGGCGATCGAACTCTTGTAATTCGTCTCAGCCGGGTCCGGGCACCTCCCGGAGCTCGGCTCCGGTCCGTTCTCCCCACATCCTCTTTCTTCTTGAGAAATTACAAGTTTGAAAGAGAGTAAGAGCAGTAGGTCCTGTGCAACCTGTGGATGGAGGGTCGAATCACAAGGTAGTCGACCGAATCCGCCGTGTGATTCTGCCTGTGGATAACTTGTGGATAACTCTGGGCAATTGTGGATAACTTCCGCCCTTCCGGACTTATCCACAGGAGGGTCGAATCCATTCACCGCTTCTCAACAGCGAAAACGCGGTTGTCCACAGGGGTGCGGGCTATTGTGCTGGCCGTCACACTGTGACTAATCTCTCCGAATTACAAGAGTGTAATTACACAGGTGTGGATAGCCCTGTGAGTAACTTTTCCGCGTCGCATCGTGCCTGTTCAGGGGCCTGGCGGGCCGGGCCTCGGGAGCGAATGACACATTTTCGGGGCCGTGGCGGGTTTTGTCATTCGGGTCGGGCCACCGCCGGAATGACATGTTCGGGACCACTACTCCTCTCGAACGCGTCGGGCTGTGGCCGGGAGCTCCCGAACATGTCATTCCGAACTTGTAGCGCGAGGCGGGCGGGGCGGGACCCGGAATCAGCGACGCCCCGCGCATCGGGTGATGGGCGGGGCGTCGGAACGTCGAGAAGTTGTGTCTAACCTCGACCGCGGTTCTTGATGAGCTGCGTCAGCTGCTGGATCTCGTCGTAGGTGTCACGCTTCTCGGTCATCTCCTTGCGGATCTTGCGGTCGGCGTACATGACGGTGGTGTGGTCCTTGCCGCCGAACTCCTGGCCGATCTTCGGCAGGGAGAGGTCGGTGAGCTCGCGGCACAGGTACATCGCCAGCTGGCGGGCGTGCGCGACGGCGCGGGTCTTGCCGGCGCCGGTGAGGGTGTCCATCGTGATCCCGAAGTAGTCGGAGGTGACCTCCATGATCGTGGAGGCCGTGATCTCGACGTCGGCGGCGTCGGGAAGGATGTCACGCAGCGCGATCTCGGCCATCTCCTGGTTGATCGGCTCGTTGATGAGCGAGGAGTAGGCCGACACGCGGATGAGCGCGCCCTCGAGCTCGCGGATCGAGGACTCGAAACGCGAGGCGATGAGCTCCAGCACACTGCGGTCGACGTGCGTGCCGTCCGCCTGGGCCTTCTTCTCCAGGATGGCGATGCGGGTCTCCAGGTCCGGCGGCTGGATGTCCGTGATCAGCCCACCCTCGAAACGCGTGCGCAGGCGGTCCTCCAGCGTGGTCAGCTGCTTCGGCGGACGGTCCGAGGACAGGATGATCTGCTTGTCCGCCTGGTGCAGCGCGTTGAAGGTGTGGAAGAACTCCTCCTGCGTACCTTCCTTGCCCTCGAGGAACTGGATGTCGTCGACCATGAGGATGTCGAGGTTGCGGTAGCGCCGCTTGAAGGACTCCTGCCGGTCGTCGCGCACCGAGTTGATGTAGTCGTTGGTGAACTCCTCACTCGAGACGTACTTCACCCGCAGACCCGGCTGCAGGACCTGTGCGTAGTTGCCCGCGGCGTGCAGGAGGTGCGTCTTACCCAGGCCGGAGCCGCCCCAGATGAACAGGGGGTTGTAGGCGCGGGCCGGGTTCTCGGCGACCGCGACGGCCGCGCCGTTGGCGAAACGGTTCGAGGAACCGATGACGAAGTTCTCGAACGTGTACTTCGGATTGAGCGACTTGTCGCGGTTCGGGTCGTGCGCCGGCGTCTCCCGCGGCAGACGCTGCCCCTGGTGGTACACCGGCGCGGTGTGCTGGTGCTGGTGCGGCGCCGTGACCTGCGTGAACTGCGGCTGCACGGGCTGCACAGGCGGAGGCGGCGGGGGCGGCGGCACCGGCTGCGCCGGGGCGGGCGGCGTCACGGGGGCGGAGGTGTGCGAGGTGTCCCAGCCGAGGTGGTGGTCCGGGATGCGCTCCTGCACGCCCGGGACCGTGGTCTGGATCGGTCCCTGCGGACGCTGCGCGGGCGGGACCGGCTGGTGCTGCTGGGGCTGTGCCGGCGCGGGCTGCTCCGGGGCCGGGGCCGGCGGCATGGCCTCCGGCTGGATGGAGACCGCCAGGCTGCAGGGACGCCCGGTGCGTTCGGTGAGCACCTTGACGATGTGCGGCCCGAAGTCGTCCTCGATGACCTGCTTGGCCATGGCGTGCGGGGTGGCCAGCACGGCGTATCCGTCGACGAGGACGATCGGCTGGACCAGGCCGAGGAAGGCCCGCTGCTGGTGCGTGAAGGTGGGGATGCTCGAGTCCGAGCGCTCCGACTGGTCGAGGAGCTCCGCCTTGATCGCCTGCCAGGCTTCGGCGAGTGACTGTTGCTGATCTGTCAC